>DPJG01000032.1 GCA_003543135.1 Rheinheimera sp. | reverse complement strand
TTTTTAGCGGGCTTTCGAAGGCTTATCGGGGTCGTTTTTTGCGTCACTTTTTGTCGATACAAAAAGTGACTCGCCTGCGGGGGCGAGTCCCCGCTGAGTGCCATGCCGCAGGCATCAACACGAATGGCAGAGCATCAGTTGCCAGCTGAAAGTGCATTTTATGGCGGGTCGACAACAGAAATGACAGGAAACCTGTAGAGGTTAAAACGAGATAAAGGCAAAAGCATATTGCCCAAATAGGCCACCCCTACCCCAGCATCAAATACCCATTGGGTACTTTATCGGTTAAAAACTCCTGCAACTGCACATCATTCAGTGGCCTTGCAAAATAATAACCCTGAGCGTAGTCGCATCTGTGCTGGCGCAGCAGCTGCAGCTGGGCGCGGTTTTCTACCCCTTCGGCCACAACTTTTAGCTCCAGCTTTTGCACCATGGCAATGGTCGACACAATGATCTGATAATCTGCGTCGTTTTCCAGCATGCCAAACACAAAACTTTTATCAATTTTAATAATGTCGACCGGCATTTGTTTCAGATAACTTAACGACGAATAACCGGTGCCAAAGTCGTCAATGGCAAAATAAAAACCCTGGGCTTTGAGCGCACGCATGGCTGTAAGGGTAGCGTCGATATTTTTTACCAGAGTGCGCTCGGTCAGCTCCAGCTCAAAATGGGCGGCCGATAAATTTAAATCTTCCAGCCACTGCGCCAGCAGCACCGGCAGTTGTGGGTCTAAAAACTGCTCAGCCGACAAATTAATCGCAATACGGATATCCGGATAACCTTTATTAATCAGCTCTTTAGCCAGGAAAAAACTGCGTTTAAACACCCAATAGCCAAGCTCAATCATTTGGGGGGAGTTTTCTAAAATGCCAATAAATTCATCTGGTGTCACTATGCCACGCTCTGGATGTTGCCAGCGCAGCAAGGCTTCAAAACCGGCCAGCCGGCCTGTGGCCAGCTCAATTTGTGGTTGCAGGCTTAAACTGAATTGCTGCAGGCTAATAGCATCTTTAATTTCCCGCTCCAGCACCAGGCGCTGCGCCAGGCGCTGATACATTTGCTGGTCGTACAACAGTGCGTTATTACCACCTTGCTCTTTGGCTTCATACATGG
This sequence comes from Rheinheimera sp., assembly GCA_003543135.1. GTDB lineage: Bacteria > Pseudomonadota > Gammaproteobacteria > Enterobacterales > Alteromonadaceae > Pararheinheimera. The sequence goes on along the minus strand of DPJG01000032.1, from coordinate 394,343 downwards.
CCATATCGGCCTGTCGTATCAGCTCATCCGGCACAGCGTCCGGGTCTTCGGTCATGCTGATGCCAATACTGGTGGAGATATAAAACAGCTGATTGCCCAGGCTGATCGGCTGTTTAAAAGCTTCAAAAATCCGGTCGGCCACCTGATAAGGGTAATTGAGCTCATTGGATTGGGTTAACACCAGCACAAACTCGTCGCCACCAAAACGACAGGCAATGTCGGCACTGCGGATACAACCACGGAGCCGGCTGGCCGCCTCAACCAGCAGCTGATCACCGGCAGCGTGGCCTTTGCTGTCGTTTATTTTTTTAAAGTCGTCTAAATCCAGAAATAACACCGACAAAGCACCTTGTTGGCGCTCCAGTGCCGCCAGACTTTTTTTCAGCTGAAACTGCAGCATATTGCGGTTGGGTAAGCCGGTCAGCAAATCAAACATCGCAATATTTTCCAGCTCCTGGGTATTAAGCTCAATTTGCTGATGCAGATGCTCCAGCTCCACACTGAGCTGGTGCGCCGACTGGGTCAACACGTCCACTTCATCCTGAAAAATCAGCGGGGCGTGGCTGCTTTGCTGGCGGAATTGGCGGAACTGACGCTGCGCCAGCAACGGCAACTGCGCAGCCAGGTTTAATAAACGCCTGCTTAAACGTAAGGTACTGATATAAATAATAATGGCCAGCAAGAAAAAACTAAAACAAGCAAACCAGATGATCTGTTGCTGGTACTGCTGTTTGGCTTTGGCAAACTTGCTGATATCGTCCACCATCGCCAGATAAAAACCTTCATCCTGGGTCAGCAGCGGCAACAGGCTGATCAGGTACTGTTGCTGGTTGAGCTCAACATCAATGCCGCGTTTAATCGCCTGTTGCAGACTCAAAGCTTCAGACAGCTGGGCAAACACCGGCCGCATCAGCTCGGGGTTGGATAAAGACAACAACTTAAAGTTAAACAGCGGGCTTTGTTCGGCGCTTTCTATCCGCACTATCGCCACTTCAGAACCAACCCCTTGTTTCAGCGACGCCAGCACATCGAGCAAAGTGGTGGAAATAGCCACCACTGCCAGCTCGCCACTGGCGTTTTGCACCGGCACCATCACCAGCTTAGTGCACTGTAAACGACAAAAGGTGGCCGACTGCGGTTGTTGCAGCGCCAGCACCTGACGGGCCACTGTCAGCACAGGTTTAGGAATTTCCGCCACTGAAGCGTACAAAGGCTGCAGTTTGGCATCCAGCAGCCACATGCTCTCCACATTCAGATGCAAAGAAATGGCGTCATAATGTTCGGCCAACTCAGTGGCAAAAGTGGAAAAGTCGTTTTGCGCGCGCAGCTGTACCATATCGGTAAAGGACTCTATCCAGCTGCGTAGTTGGTTTTCTAATAATAAATTCAGATGGTTAAATTGTTGTTGTCGCAGTTCCAGCTGTTTGTTCTGTTGCAGGTGAAAATCCTGCTCCATTTTCACCAGACTAAAACTGGTCAGCACCACTGTCATCAATAACAAAGCGCCCAGCGTGAGGGTTAAAATTTTCCACGGCAGGCTTAAAAATGGCCGCATACTCAGAACCAATACATCAGCTGCACGGCCCAAAGCTCGTGATGTCGCGAGCGATTCACCACTGTGTCAGGCACCACATTGGGCCCAAGGCGACCCGTGCCGGTATTCCAGTGGTACTCCATTTTCAGCCTTAAATTGGGCTGGATGTTATGACTCAAACCAAGGGCGGTATCACGCTGATAACCAAAATAAGCCGGGATCAAACCGCCACTTTGTTGTGGCAATAAATAGCCCTTTTTATCGTCTTTATTGGCAAAAAAGTGGTCATGGCTCAGATACAAAGTGCTTTTGGCCGACAGGTTGTAACTGCCAAGTAAATAAGCGCCCCAGCCAAACTGGGTGCGTTCTGTACCTGGTGCGTAAAAACCATACACCGACACCCGCTCCTGAAAGACCTCGCTCGACAGCTCCCAATCCTGCTCACTATAACGCCAGTTGGCCATCACCCGCTGCACGGTAAAGTCACCATCGGCAAAAATGTCGTTGGCAACCCTTCTGTAGTTAAAATCTGAGTCCAGTAAACTGAGGCCCCACTGGCTTTTGCTTTGCGCCGGCCGCAAGAACACACTGAACTGATGCACAAAGTCCTGTTCGGTTTTACCGTTGATAAAGGTACTGATCACCCGCTGGCTTTGCTCTTTAGGAATAGGGGTAGCCCCCAGACTCCAGTTCAGCTCCAGCTCGCCAAAATTCAGGTTATGGGTAGAGGTTACAGCAAGGCCGTCTGAACCTACGGCAATATCGCGAAAGGCGTCAAAATACACAGATTGGGGCAACACAATCAGCGGCCTGGTGATAGCCACGTCGCGGGTGGCGGAATATAACCAGTGATTGTTTTTATAACGGCCGGCGTATAAATCCAGTTGCCAGTCCATGTCATTAATTGCGGTCCAGTTTATAAACAGATAATCAATACGCCCGCCCTGCTGAAATCTGTTGCCGCCGTCCAGATACATCAACTGACCGGCAAGGCGCACAGTATTACTGAGTTTCCAGGTGGAATTAAGACCAAATTCGGTCAGCTCTGCACTGATAGCACCGTCGTTATTGACAAAATTGCTGTCGGCCGAGCGCATCAGGCCCTGGGCAACAAAACCATGCCAGTGCCAGGTTTCACTGGCAATAACCGGAGTCGCCTGCCAAAGGCCGAGGACAACAAGCAGCGTTCCTGCTGCGTTATGGCTTGATTTGAATAACTTTTGCATCTGTAGTCTCATGATCAAACGGCAAATAGCCTATAGCGCCTGGGGTCGTCTGAATAAGGCGCAACATGTCCGTGGCTGAACTTACTTCGGTCGGTGGGGTGCCAATGCCGGAAAAGGTGAGCTTTTGCCAGTTCCTCTCCAGCTGATAAGGAAATAATTTTAATCGGGTTTGACTGAACTCTTTGTGCACCGCCGATTGCAGCGGCAACACAAACACCTGAATAGGCAAGCCGTCGGGCCAAATCACCTGACGTTTTAAATAAATACTGCGAAGCTGCGCCGCCGTCAGGCTCTGTACTGCAACTGCAGCATTTACCACCACCAGCGGTTGTGTTGCTGTGCTGTCAGCCTGAGCCGGATTGTCGGCCAAAGCCGCCGCCGGGCTGCCCGCCCACAGCAGCGTACTGAATATCAACAATAAAAAGCCAAATGCAGACTTAATCACAGTATCCTTCTGAAGAATTGGCAATTTTACCCTGATAAGAATTCGCAGCAGTGCAGTCTGCTGTCGCGTTCAACAACAAATCCGGTAAAGGTTGGTCTGGGAATTCGCAGAGTATAGATGAAGCCCATCAATCAAGCACATAAAAAAGACCAATAATGTCATAAAAAGCAGCCATTTAGATTATGTTAGCAAGTTGTGATGAAAATTCTCAAGCCAAAGCAACAAGCTGTTTCTGAGGCTGGGACAAAAATTTCAGAAGTGCTGACTCTGGCAAAAAAAGCAGATTTGTGAAGCGGACAGCTGCTGCCAGAGCAAATACAACAGCTGCAACATCAGAAAAGCAGATAATGCTGCAGCTGGATTTTTACAGCCTGATGATAAAAAGTGCCCGGACCTGAACACAGATTTTTTTACGCTCTAGTTAGGCCCGGTTGATGTTAAAAGCTGCTGAACTCAGCTGACGGTTATTTAACCTGAATATGAAATACAGTGACAGAACCACTGACTTCATTGGCAATCATTAATAACGGCTGTTTGGTCGGGCTGTGCTGAGCGTCCACAAACACAATAGATTCAGGACCTAAGTCACCTGCCTGCTGCACATTGCCGCTAACCACTGCTGGCTGTACATCATCATTAATGCTGTACTGTGCGTTTAAATCACGGTTCAGCAGATAGTCGATAAATACCGGCTGATAGGGGTTAGTGATATCGTAAATAAACACACTGCTCATGCGTTCAGTGCCGATAAAAGCATAGGTTCTGTCACCGACCCGACCCAAGGCCAAAGCTTCCGGCTCCGGGCCTTTATCGTCAGAGCGGTTATCCCCTTCGACCGTCAGATGGTTGGAGTTAAATTTTTCTGCATGTAAAGCCGCACTGATCCGTTCAAAATCGTTGCCACTGTCAAACACCTGCATACCGTTTTGATCCCAGATACTAAAAGAGCGGGCACCAAAAGCGTATAAAGCGTCAAACTTGCCCTCTTCATTTTTGCCTAAGGCTGTGCTGACATTCAGCCGGCCCAAACCTGTTGCGCTATAGATTGCGGCCTGACTTTGCTGCAGACTGTCAGAGCGGGTTAACGATGCCACCCTTGCCTGCTCAGAATAACCGGGGTAATCGCGTGCATCCCCTTCGTTGGCGCTGACAATAAAAGTGGCACCGTTCCAGCTGTAGCTGGCGATAGTGTCGGGCTGATACATGCCATAAAGTTTTGGCACTGATCCCAGATTCACCCCATCTCTGTTACTGACATCTAAGGTATTTCTGCTTTGGCTGTGATCTTTAAAGCCAAGCGGCAACAGCTTTTCCACTGTGTTATTGGTTAAATTCAGCACGGCCAGCGCGTTATTTTCCTGTAGCGCTACATAAGCTTTTTGCTGATCGGCACTGAAAGTGATGTATTCAGGCTCCAGATCCTGTGCAACAGTGGTTGATGCCGGGCTTGCAAACTTCACCCCTTTAGCCGCCAGCTGCGCTTTTTGGCTGTTCAGTCCGGTAAACAGAATATGCTGTGCCTGTAATGCCGGCTGCTGTTGTGGCATGGCGATCACCGACACTGAACCTTCCGGATCGGTCAGATAATCAGCGGCAGGTTCACCTTCATTGGCCACCAGCACTTTGCTGCCGTCTTTGGTAAAAGTCAGCATATCGGGCAATGAACCTACTTTGACGGCATAGCGCAATACAGGTGCGGCGCTGATATCAAAAAACAGCACAGCGCCTGGCGCAGTTTTGATTTTATTCTCCACTGCAACGGCCAGCCAGTTGCCCCAAATGGCAATAGAATTGGCAAAACCCAGCGCAAGGTTTTCATCCTGATCCAAACTGTTGCGTACTGTCACTGTGGCCGGCATCAAAAGTGGTGTACTGCTGAGGTTATTCGCAGTCAGAGGGTCACTGAGCGCAGCTGTTTTTAAGCCGCTGCCATCCAGCACTTCAACTTTATTGGCTGCACCGTTTACCACAAAAATACGGGAAGATGCATGGTGAAACTGCACTATTTCGGCGGCGCCGGCGCCATAAGTGCCGGTACTAAAACGGGCAATGGCAGTGAGCGCAATACCATTTTGTGCATTTTGGCCGGCACTGCCGGCAGGTCCGGTCGCGCCAGCCGGTCCTGTGGCTCCCGCAGGTCCGGTGTCGCCATCTTTGCCGTCCAGACTACAACCCGACAACAGACTGCCAAGCAAAACAGCCAGTACAACACCACGTGTTTTTCCGTTATGTTTCATCACAATGCCTCAGTAACTTGATAAAAATAAGGCAGTTACCATAAAAGTCTGCGATGACAGCCGCATGACATAGCCATGTCATTTTTATGTCGTCAACACAATAAAGCAGTTGCCGGAACACAGAGCCGCAACAGCCGGATATTGGGCTCAGGCCTGTTGAACACAGAGTACAAAGCTGGCTCAGCAACCCATCAAGCCGCTGATAAAGGATTAATTTACAAGGGTTTAACATCACGCCCAATATCTGCAGAGGCGGGCAAAAAAAAGCCGGGCCTGCCTTGTAAAAGTGTGGTTTAAAGCGACACTATAGAAAATCAAAACCCAAAGGAGAGGACAGCGTGAGCGCATTTGACTATGCCCGCCAGGTCGGTGATGTATTTGCATTGCCGGAAACCTGCCTTAAAATCAAAGACTTAATCGATAGCAATGTCAGTAGTCTGGATGAAATTGCTGAACTGATCGCCCTTGATCCCGCGCTGGCCTCCCGCATCCTGAAGCTTGCCAACAGTGCTTTATATAACTTTCCCAATCAGGTGGATTCGCTGAATAAGGCGCTGTTATTGCTGGGTGATACCCAGGTCTACAACCTGGTGGTCGCTTATGGCGCCACTGAAGCTTTTAGCAAAACACCAACTCAGGTGATTGATTTAGAAAGATTCTGGGAGATGAGCATTCACTGTGCGCTGATTGCCAAACAGCTGGGGCTCAGACTGAATGTGCGGCAAAGTGAACCGCTGTATTTATCGGGCTTATTGCATAATATCGGCGAGCTGGTGGTGGTGGCGGTGAAACCTGAAGTGGCCCGGATTTGTGCCCATTATCAGCGTGGCACTCTGCCCTGGATCCGACAGCAGGAACTGTTGGGTTTTAGTTACAGTGACTGCAGTGTGGCCTTGCTAAAACTGTGGCAACTGCCGGAAAATCTGATTGAACCGTTAAATTATCTGAATACACCTCAGCTGAAAACCGGCAATCTACCGGTGCAGATCTTACATCTGGCGTCCAGATTGGCGTTATTAAATGCCGCCGCCGGCCAGTTTGAATTTGCTGATTTAGTTGATTTACCTCTGGCGCAGAGCCTGGGTTTAAGCCGCAAGGATTTGGATGAAGCCCGTGCTTTTGCCAGCCTCGAAGGGCTGTCGATTTTATCTTTGTTAAATCCCAAAGCCTCAATGATTTTGTAATGGCCTGATAGATAATACTGCTGGTTCTGTCGCAGCTGCCCAAAAAATAAAGCCCGGTACCACCGGGCTTTATGGTCTGTAAAGCTTTAGCAGGTGCTGAAGGCTTTATTCGGGCTTGGTGGTTTTAATATCCATTTCGGCTAATAAATTATCGGCTTTATCTACATATTGCATCAGCCACAGCACATAACGGATATCGACATGAATAGCGCGGGTAATGGCCGGGTTAAAATACCAGTCTTTGCTGATAGACTCGTAAGTAGAGTCAAAGTTAAGCCCCACCAGTTCACCGTCGGCGTTCATCACGGCCGAGCCTGAGTTACCGCCCGTGGTATCGGCGCTTGACAGGAAGTTCAGCGGCACTGAATTAATGGGCAATGCCGGCGGTGCCTCACAAGTGACCATGGCACACCACCAGTGTTTGGCCGGTTGTGCCGCGAGGTCAGCGTAATAATATCCCTGATATGCTTCAGCTTTATAAGCATCGACCAGCTTTTGCGGCACTAAAAACGGCGCCTGGTTTTGCTGTTTTGCCAGCATACCGGCCACAGTGGTAAAAGGTGTTTTGTATACGCCATCTGCCGCCGGATAACCGTCTACAGTGCCATAAGTGACCCGCAATGTGCTGTTGGCATCGGGATACACCGGCCGTCCCTGCGCTTTGTTATAGGCAATAATGGCCTGCATATAAGCCGGACGCACTAAAGACAACTGCCCTGCCAGCTGTTTTTGCTGTTTTTCAAAGGCCATGCTGACCTCAAACAAAGCCACTGCTGCTTTGATAAAAGGATCGTCACTGTTGGCAAAATCTGCCGGTGTTTTGCCAAGCCAGCTTAAACGCCCTTCGTTGCTGCTGAGGCTACTTTGCTGATACCAGCTTTGCAGTTTGGCCGTTAAAGCCGCCATATCGGTAGCAGCGTCCAGTCCCAGCGCTTTATCCAGCGCTTCTACCCTAAGTTCGGCTGGTTGTGCCAGATATACCGCCAGTTGCTCTGTCCAAAGCGCCAGGTCCACTTCTTTGGCAAAACTTTTTTCCAGCCGTTTTAACCGGCCTTCAAACATTTTTAAATCGCGGTCCTGATAACCAATGTCCCGCTGTGCGTCCGGTTTTTGCTGCTCAACCGCCAGGCGATATAAATCACTGGCGGCTTTTAACAAATCACTGCGTTTGGCGTTATCAAAATAATAGGTTTGTTTGATAAAGTCCTGCTCTGCCTTCACCACAGCGGCCAGCTCAGTCAGCGCTTGCTGATAAGGCGCACGGCTGTCATCAGCGGCAATCCAGGCCAGCAGCGCCTGTTGTTGCTGCTGTTTAATGCCATAAATATCAGTGGCTTTAAAACCGTCCAGCAAACCTTTGAGCTTTTTCATTCTGTTGTGATGGCTTTTTACCACTGAAGCGTATTTCACCTGAAAATCGGCATTGGCAGCGCCCATTTTTTCAATGGTACCAATCATTTGCTGGTATGTGGCAATACTTTGTGGGTACTGCCAGCTGGCAGCAAAGGCAATTTCTTCGGCCAGGCGGTAACGGCTGGTCTGGCCCGGATAACCGGCCAGTAAAATGCCATCACCGGCGCGCACGCCGCTGGCATTAATGGTTAAATGACTTTTTGGCTGATAAGGCACGTTATCCACGGCATAAGGCGCAGGTTTACCATCTTTGCCCACATAACCGCGTAAAAAGGCAAAATCACCGGTATGGCGCGGGTACTCGTAGTTGTCGATATCCCCGCCAAAATTGCCGACAGACTCAGGCGGTGCATACACCAGGCGCACGTCCTGCAACATCAGCTGCTTGATCAGGAAATATTCCATACCATGGTGAAAACTCACCACATTACAGCGGTAGTTGGCATCACTTTCACATTCTTTAATCAGTGTTTTTCGATTATTTTCAATGGCTTCATAACGTTCCAGTGCGCCAAGCTCTTTGGCCAGTCCACCTGAAACCTTGGCTGTCACGTCCAGCACCTGCTCAGTGATATACAACCTTTCCTGTGGGCCGGCCGGCAGCTCTGCCGCAAGCTCTTTGGCAAGGAAACCATTGGCGATCAGATTGTTTTGTGCTGTGGAGTTATGCTGAATAGCGCCATAAGCACAATGATGGTTGGTGATCACCAGGCCTTTGTCCGACACAAATGACGCAGAACAATAGCCCAGGCTAACAATGGCATTCATCGGATATTGGGACAAATCAGCCAGTTGGCTGGCCGGCAACCGGATCCCTTTGGCACTCAGTTGTGGTTGTAAATCAGTTAACTGATGAACCTGCCACTGGCCTTCATCGGCCATGGCACTCGTTGTGGTGAGGGCAACAAGCAGTGCGCTGCCTAACAGAGAATATTTCATACATCCCTTCGTATTATTGTGCTAATGATGTGATGGCGCAGAGTAACGATTTTGCGTGCCGACCGGCAGCAAGTTGCGGTCAAACTGCGCTTTAAAACGACCGTTAAACAACCATTTAACGCCAGGGCTGAGACAACAAAGCCGGCGCATACTGCGCCTGCTTTGTTTTGCCCCTTTGCGTCAGGCCAGTTTTTCCGAAGCTGCTGAGCCGGAGTTATTTGCTGCCTGCTCTAACTGATGTTGCGCCGTGGCTTTGCTGATTTGACGGTTCAGCAGTGGCGTTAATGCAAACATCAGCACAGCTGAGCCCACACCAATCCAGCCTAAGGTGGCAAATACATCGGCATAAATGGCCAGAGCATCAGGCACTGAAGTGCCCTGTGGCATTGCAGCCAGGGTACCAAAACGACCGGCGATCATTTCACCAAAAGCTGAAGCCAGGAACCAGACGCCCATCATCAGACTGACCACCCGCGCCACCGACAAAGCAGTGACTGCCGATAAACCAATAGGTGACAATGCCATTTCACCAATTTCCAGCACCAGATACGCCAGAATAAACCACCAGAAACCGGCCAGACCATTGTCCTGTGGATTCAGCGCCGCATATTGCAAGACAAAATGGGCCAGGCCTGCAAACAATAAACCTAAGGCAAACTTGGCAGGGGCTGATGGATTCCAGCCTTTACGGTCCAGCACAGGCCAGAGCCAGGCAAATGGAATCGCCAGCAGGAAAATAAACAAAGCGCCCACAGAAGTGAGCTGCGCTGCATTAGGCGTAAAGTCAAATAAGCCAAAATTAAAGGTGTGGCTATTCATCACCCGATCTGAATAGGCCAGCCAGGTGCCATAAGTTTGCTCGTATAAACCCCAGAACACCGCTGAAATGGCAATCAGCACCATCAGCACTATCATGTTGGCACGCTCCAGCGCACTACATTCGACAAAAATAAACTTAAACCACCAGACCAAAAGCGCGATGGTCAGTGCAATGGCCACCACTTCAGTGGCAGTAATATGTGAACCTTCGGCAAGACCAAGCACTGCAGCCAGGGCACCAAAATCAAAACGGATTTGCAGAATTTGCTGCACCACCAACACACCGGCAATGGCCAGCAGATAAATCAGTTTTTCCCGCCCCAGGCCCCAGACTTTCTGGCTTAACAGTTCAGGTTGCAGCGGTTCGGCCTGGCCATGTAAATGTTTTTTCTGAGTACTGAACACCACTAAACCCAGCAATAAACCTATACCGGCAGAGCCAAAACCATATTCCCAACCGTAGGCTTCACCTATCCAGCCAACAAATAAACTGGAAGCAAAAGCACCTAAATTGATGCCCATGTAAAACAGCGTAAAGGCCGAATCACGGCGTGGATCTGTGTCACTGTATAAACGGCCGACAATAGTCGAGATATTGGGTTTTAAAAAACCAACACCAACAGCCACCAACGCCAGCGACAAATACATAATTTGCACTGCCACTGCGTCTTGCCCGGCTTCCACCGTAGCGGCATGACCGCGATAAGCCATGCCCAGCATGCCCACCGCCATCAAAGCACCGCCGAAGGTCACGGCTTTACGCATGCCCAGATATTTATCAGCCAATAAACCGCCCACCACCGGCAATGCATAAGCTAAACCGGCATAGGTGCCAAGCAATAAATAACCGTCGCTGTCAGAGAATAAGTGGTGTTTGGTCAGATATAAAAACAGCAGGGCTTTTAAACCGTAGAAAGCAAAACGTTCCCACATTTCGGTAAAAAAACACACATAAAGGCCTACCGGATGGCCAAACCACTGACGCTGACTGGCCAGTGCTGGAGTTGAAGTCGTCATATAAATCCTGGGGTGTCGATATTTTTAGTTATGGGTTGCCAAAATTTGTCCGGCAGCCGCGCACAAGGCTCAGCCGGAACACAGGCGCCGTACTATAACACGGAATCAACAAATGGAAACTTGGCGAAAACCACCATCTGGCTGGGCTTGCCTGCCACAGCAGCTATGGGGTCGGACCATGAGGAATTGCAACAAGCAGGCAATTGAAGGCAGTTGATGGCAATAACAGACCCGACTTTTTACCGCAAAGGGCTTTGACTGTTATTTTTCCGGGCTTTGTGCTGCCTGGCTCTCTTGTTGCGCTGTATTGTGTGGTACAGCTTGCTCTGCGGTTTTTTCTGCCGCCTGCTCCGCACTTTGCAAACTGGCTTGTTGTTGTTGCCAAAGCGCCAGCTGTTCGCGGTAATAGTCCCAGACACAAGGACAACAACTGCCACTACCACAACATTCGTTACTTCCCGGCGGTTCTGGTTTTTCAATCAACTTCATCTTTATTTCCGCTTCTGGCATGCTAAAGGCCGTTATTGTAAGGCAAGAGGTGATGGATGTGGTCTGCTTATTACCGGCAAATCTGGCAAACAGTGTTGGCAATTCCGCCGGGCAAAGTGGCAAGTTATGGTCAGATTGCTGATTTAGCCGGCTTACCCGGCCGGGCCCGACTGGTGGGCAAAGCACTGGGCTTAAGCCCAGAGCCACTGCCCTGGCACAGAGTACTGCGCAGCAATTTAACCCTGGCTTTTGCTGCCGGCACTGCCGATGCGCTGTTACAACGCAGCTTATTGCTGGAAGAAGGCGTGATATTTCAGGGCCAAAGGGTGTGTGCCCACTACCGCTGGCAACCCGATCTGAGTGAGCTGCTGTTTAGCCTGCAGTATTAGCGTTTCAACAACAAGGCGCTAAGCCAATACAAAAAACATCACCACAATAAAAATCTGCACAGCAGCATTATTTTTTATGCTGCTCGCCCTGCACGTAATAACTCACCTGAGCCCTTGGATTCAGATATTCATATACCTGTGGTGGTAAAGCCGTTGGTTTTAATACCTTTTCAATACTGAGTTTGCCTTCTTCCAGTGCAATGACCGGCGCTTCCAGCCGTGGAATTTGTGGTTCATACACCATCACATTCGGATATAACAACTTGTCGCTGTTAACCGACATCACCATGGCAACACGTTGATCACTGAGCAGCACTACAGTGCCTGGCGGATAAACCCCCATCATTTTGATCATCGTAGCCATCTGGGCAGTATCCAACTTGCCTTTCATTGCTTTAAATAAATAAGACATAGCATGATGCGGCGAACGGGCTTTGGCTGGGTCCACCGGATGGCACAAATTATCAAATTCGTTGACCACAGCAACAATTTTTGCAAGTAAATCAATATCATGATCTTTAAGCCCAGCCGGATAACCAGAACCATCCAAATACTCATGGTGTTGCATCACGATAGTCAGGGCGTCTTCCGGGAAGGTCTGGGTGAGTTTTAACAGCTCCACCCCATAACGGGTATGCAGTTTAAGCAGATTGGCTTCAGGTGTGGTCAGAGGTTCGGTTTTACGTAAGATTTGACTTGGAATTTTCAGTTTGCCAATGTCGTGAAACAAAGCCCCAAGCCCAACTATTTTTATTTTTTCTTCGGTTAACCCCAGGTTTTTCGCCAGCATCATCGACAGCACCGACACGTTCAGCACGTGATAATACACACTCTCCTGCTCTTTGCCGGCCTGAGAAATCAGATGTAACACCAGCGCATCGGCGTTAATAATAGTATCGGCAATATTGCCAACCAACTCTGAAGCTTCATCAATAGCCTGCAACGGACGAGAGCCAATTTTGGCCATCACATTGCGCACCTGCACCATGGACTGCTCAAAAGCTTTTTCGGTTTTTTGCAGTTGCCGGCGCTGCTCTTTTGCCTGCTCTATCCGGGCGTTTTTTTCCCGCTCCAGCTCAGATTTTAAAGTGGCAGCCTGCAGGCTCAAATCTGTGGTTTCAGGCTCGGGCTCGGCAGATAAATCGACACTGCTTTTATCGGGGAAAAAATACACAAACTCCAGATCCAGCCCCTGGATAATGGCAATTTGCTGATGATTTTCGATTTTAAATTTATTGGTGATAAAAGGATGTTTCATCCAGTTCACGGGTAGCTGAATAAAAAAGCCAATTTTAAGTTGAGCTGGACTGATTTTTGCGACTGACACCCTGCACCTTTAGACCAAAAATGTGCCTTGCGGCATTGACTTAGCGAATTGTTCTGTAGTTTAGCAATATCATTCAGGAATGTCTGTGCCGATGCTGCAGGCCGCTGCTTTTATCTGTGATAAAGCTGATGTAGTTCAATAAAATGGTCGATGACAAAGTCGGCGCTGGCGGCAAAATGACCATTGTACTGATTGCGGTATAAACAACTTGGCATACCGGCATTGGCTGCAGTTTGTAAATCAAACAAATAATCCCCGACAAACAGCAGTTCAGTGCAGGGCATTTGCCATTGTGCGGCAATGTGTTGTAAGCCGGCCGGGTCAGGTTTAGCCGCACAATCATCGCGGGTCAGGATCAGATCCACTTCAAGCCCGAGATTTTCCGCACAAAGCAAAGTAGCCTTGCGGGTATTGCGGGTTAAGATGGCGCTTGGAACCGACCGCTGTTTCAGTAACTGAAGCAGCGCAGCAGCGCCCGGCATCCAGCTGGCCTTAGCTGCGGCTGACAACTCAAAATCTTCAATGATGTGTCGGGCTTTTTGCTGTTCAGACTCAGCTAAAGTGGCTAAATGCTCCAGAATGGCGGTGCCCTCCGGCCAACCCAATAACCGGCATAACAAAGCAAAATCTAGTTGTGAATCAACCAGAGTGCCATCTAAATCAAAAATAATACCGCGATGCTGGCCTAACCTTGTATGGGTGCTGAACTGACTGATAACAACCTCGAAAAAGATGATATATCCCAATAACTTATTTATGAGCAGCAAAAAGTTACGTAACAAGATCCGTGCAAAACTACCATCTTCACAGAACGTTAGCTAACGAAACCAAACAGTGTTTTACCATTCAGAAAACAATACGCAATGCCTTTGCATACAGATCAAGTGCTCATAATAACCAGAAAAAAGAACCCCGGTAGGATACCGGGGCTGTGCAGAATCACACTACAACAAAAACTTTAGTTACTGGCAAATACCACAGTGCTACCGCCCTGAATAGCGACAACAGCATCTGTAGCTTTCACTGCAGGTACTTTTGCCAGGTCGCTGATCTCAACAAAACCACGGTGATAACGGCTTAATCGCTGATAATTTTTGGTGTTACCGGCTTCATAAGCAAAAGTGGTAATGTTTTTGCCATTACAGGTAATACGATTGGCAATAAAAGGACGTGTCATATTGCTTTCACGCATTTTGATCACAAAGCCAACAGCACTGTCCATGGCCGCACTTACACATAAACGGGTTGCCGGACTTTTATCAGCAGCCACATAAATTGCTGCCTGTGCAGCACTGGCGCCCAGCAAACAAACCCCAAGCAAAACAGATGTGAAAACTCGCATAATGTTACTCCTGCCTTATTCCATTTTTTACCGCACGAATGCGGCTCCCGGGTACTGATGATGCACTGCCATACCGGCACACCAGAACTCCGTTTAATAGTTGCAGGAGATGGCAAAAAGGTTGTTATTTTGCCGATCTGCGATGTAACAACAGAACAGGGATGAACGGTAAGCCAAGGCCTAACCGTCTGTTTTTTCGAATTTTTACAACCTTATAGCACAAGGCATCCCAACAATTTGTTACAAGCCAGCGCCGCACAAAAGCAAAATGCAGATGACGCTTTACAAAACACAGGACAGACTCTCAGATCGGAACTGAGTTACACCACAACTCAGACTGGTTTTTACAAAACAGACTGGCTTTTATAAAAGAAACAGGCCTGGCCGCAGTTAAATGAAATAAGCTGATTCGGCTCACAGCGCGGCACAACATTATAAACAAACAGGGTGAAACGGCAGGCAAATACAAAAATGCTGGCACGAAGGAAAAAGCTGGTTCAGGCAAAAAGCTTCCCGGCACAGTGCCGGGAAGCTTTTTAGTCTGCATAACCACAGTGCTTAGTTACTGATGAATAATGCCTCGCTACCTCCCTGGATCACTACAACAGTCCCGGTAGCTTTTAGCGCCGGAACTTGTGCCAGATCTTTGATTTCAACATAACTTCGGTTGTAACGACTTAATTTCCGGTAGTTTTGGATATTACCGGCGTCATAAGCAAAAGCAGTGATGTTTTTGCCATTACAGCTAATACGATGGGCAATATAACGGGTTGTCAGATGACTTTGGCGCATCTTCATCACAAAACCAAAAGCATTGTCCATCGCCGCACTGACGCATAACCGGGTTTCCGGACTTTTATCACCAGCGACATAAACTGCTGCTTGTGCAGCACTGGCCCCCAGCAAACAAACCCCTAGCAGAACCGAACTGAATGTTCTCATCATCATACTCCTTCTTCATTCCATTTTTTACCGCATAACTGCGGCTCCCGGAGCCTGGCGATGGCCTTCACTGCACAAAACTCCCCGGCAGAAGAATGCCAGAGCTCTGTTTAATACTTGCAGGGCGGCAATCAAAGGTTGTTATTTTGCCGATCTGCTGTGTAACAACAGAGCCGGGATGAACGGTAGGCTTAGACTTAACTGGCTGATTTTAAATGTGCTCCACACTCAGTCCCAAAGACGGTTCCAACAATTTGTTACAAGGCAAGGGCTGCAACATTTTCAGATGCAAATTGCACTGAGCAAAAAAATAGATATACTGTATTTATATACAGTGCTTGGTGTATTTTTATGTCTGCTTTGTCAAAACTAACAGCCACAGGAAAAGTCTGGCGACTCAGTGAAGTACAGGCAACCACTGCTGTGGTCAGTACCGGTTTTCACGAATTAGATCAAGCGCTGGCCGGTGGCTGGCCGCTGCATACTGTGATTGATCTTCAAAGTCAGCTTGGGATTGGCGAGCTGCGGTTGTTACTGCCTCTGCTGCAACAACAGCAACAGGGCAAGCTGTTGGTTTTTATTGCCCCACCACTAAAGCTTTGCGGCCAAATGCTGCAGCAGGCTGGTCTGCAGCTGTCTCAGCTGCTGATTTTAACGCCACACAATGCCAAAGATGCCTTCTGGGCCGCCGAAGTCTGTTTAAAAAGTGGCTGTTGCAGTGCCGTATTACAATGGCAGGCCAGTCTTTCAGTGGCACAGCTGAAAAGACTGCAACTTTGTGCTGAACAAGGCCAATCCTGTCATCTGTTGCTCAGACCACTGCAATCACAACTTGCGCTGCCGGTAGCACTCAGCCTGCAACTGAGCCCTCACCCACTGGGCATTGCCATTGATATTTTAAAACGCAGAGGAGGCCATCACCGCAGTCGTATTGTGCTTGACTGGCAACAGCATTATCCGCAGCTGTGTATGCCGGCTGAACGTACCGCAGCAGCCAGCAAAACTCAGGCTGCACTAAGCTGTCTGAACACAGCTCCAGCTTTCAGCCAAAGCGCCTGAGATAGCGGCAATGAATGCACTTTGGTTATATCTGCGTTTTCCTTCATTACAACTTGATTTGTTGTATCAGGAACTCAAGGCTCCACCCGCCAGTGACAGTGCCACAACCACCGGAGTTGAACCTGCTATTTGCCTGATAGACAATCAAAAACTACAGGTCTGCCAGCTCAATAAGGCGGCACAGCAGGCCGGTATTTGCCTTGGGCATAACATCAGCATGGCCTGTGCATTTTCGCCTGATGTGCAGCTCATCCCTTATCAGCCTGAGCTGGAACATAACCAGCTGCAACAGCTGGCCAGTCAGTTGTATCTCTATTGTGCCGATCTGGCGCTGGATGCACCGGCGGCTTTATGGCTGAGAGTTGATCCTATGCTGCAGCTTTATGGTGGGCTGGCGCCTTTGTTGTTCTTGCTGCGTCAACAATTTCCCAGGGTGCATATTTTGCTGGGCGCAGGTCACACAGCAGCTGCGGCCCGTTTACTGGCCTGTGATCAGCCTTTTACACTGCCGTTTTTTACATCAGAAGCAGGTGTAACAGACCCAAATGTGACAACAACCCAGCGAAAAAACACCACAGCGGCATTGGCAAGCAAGGCCGGCAACAGGCTCCCACCAGCACAGCTGCAACAGCTGGCCACTGACTTACAACGGGCCAGCACGGCGCAATGCAATCTGGCGGCCAGCGCACTGCCCAACGATGTGCTGCAGCAGCTCAGAGCTTTGGGGATAGTTCGGCTTTCGCAGTTACAGGCATTACCTAAAGCTGAACTGAGCCGGCGTTTTACAAAAACGCTGTGTCTTTATTTAGAGGAGCTTAGTGGCGAGCGTCCATCCGACCTGCAGTTTTATCAACCGCCTGAGCAGTTTTCGGCGCAGCTGGAGCTGTTGTATCAGTGTGAGTTTGTTGCACAGCTGCAAGGGCCGCTGACGTTATTGTTAAAAAAACTACAGGCTTATTTGCTGCAGCGGGCACAATATTGTTATCTGTTGGAGCTGCAGTTACAGCTGCAACAAGGAGAACCTTTACAGCTGTCGATACAGTCAGCCCAGGGAGAATACCAGTACCAGCGCTGGCTAACCTTATGTCAGCTGCAGCTGGAACAGCTGAAACTCAAGGCGCCTGTGGTACAGCTGAAGCTCTGTGCCCGGCAGGCTTGTTTGCGCCCAGAGCAAGCACTGGCCTTGTTTGACCGTTCCACAACAGCCCTAACACCTGCTCAGCTGCAATCTTTGTTATTGGCTAAATTTGGCCCTGAGCTGCTGTTTCAACTCAACACTGTACCAGCACACAGACCAGACAAAGCAAATCAGTGCCTGCCATTAAGCAGCGGCACTGTACCGCCACTAAAAACAAAAAACCGCCCTATCAGCGACACTTCGTATCAGAGTGCCTGCACTACAACTTTGACCAGCGCTCGGGCAACAGAAGATACAAACATAAAAAGCGCTGAAGTAAACCAGAGAGGCACAGCTCCTGGTGCCAAATTAAAACAGGCGGAGCATCACAATTTTGACTTATTCAGACCGGCTTTTTTACTGACAACACCTGTACCACTCCAGGAGCCGGTGCAGTTACAACCCGGAGTCGAACGCCTGGTCAGCGGCTGGTGGGACGGCCAGCCAATAGAACGTGATTATCAGATTGGCCGCAATTGCAAAGGCCAGTGGTGCTGGTTGTTCAGAGACAAAACGGGCTGGTATCTGCAGGGGTACTTTGCCTGATGACTTATGCAGAGCTGTTTTGCCAAAGCAATTTTTCTTTTTTAACCGGCGCTTCCAGCCCGGAGCAACTGGTTGATAACGCTCAACAACTTGGTTATCAGGCGCTTGCCATCACTGATGAATGTTCAGTGGCTGGTGTGGTTCGCGCTTACCGGCGCATTCGCGAGCAACAACTGCCGCTAAAGCTGATTGTGGGCTCTTTATTCAAATTACCGCCCGACTTAGAACTGGTGCTGCTCTGCCCTTGCCGTGCCGCTTATGCTGAGCTGTGCCGTATTATCAGCAATAGCCGCCGCCGCGCCAGCAAAGGCCAGTATCAGCTGAATATCTGGGATTTAAAAAGCTGCCGTTATTGCCTGGTGCTCTGGTTGCCACAAGGTGGCCCGGCAGACAGACGCTGGGCGCGCTGGTTGGTGCAGCATTTTAACCAGCGGTTGTATCTGGCTCAGCAAAGGTTATTAACTGCAACAGATGCCCAATATCAGCAGCATTGTCAGGCACTTACCCGGGAGTTTGGGCTGCGCAGCACTGCTGTAGGCGCAGTACTGATGCATCAGGCAAGCATGCTGCCGCTCCAGCATGTGCTAACCGCCATCCGCCTTGGCACCACAGTTGAACAAGCCGGTTTTGCCCTAAGCCCAAATGCCGAACGTTGTTTAAGGCCAATAACCAAGCTGCAACGGCTGTTTGATGCAGCTTTGCTTGAGCAAAGCTGTCACATCGCCGCTTTGTGTCACTTTAACCTTGGCAGCTTACAATACGAATACCCGGCTGAGCTGGTGCCAAAAGGTAAAACTGCGATTGAACATCTGCAGCAACTGGTCAGCCAGGGCGCCGATGAGCGTTTCCCGGGCGGCGTGCCTGCCGATATTCAGCAGCTTATTGATAAAGAAATGGCACTGATTGCTGAGCTGAATTACCCCTATTATTTTCTGACCATTGCCGATCTGGTGCACTTTGCCAAAAGCCAGCACATTTTGTATCAGGGCCGGGGCTCAGCCGCTAACTCAGTGGTCTGTTATTGCCTTGGCATCACAGCTGTAGATCCGCGCAAAATATCGGTGTTGTTTGAACGTTTTATTTCAAAAGAGCGGGCCGAACCCCCTGATATTGATGTGGATTTTGAGCATCAAAGGCGCGAAGAAGTGATTCAGTATATTTACCGCAAATATGGCC
Organism: Rheinheimera sp.; assembly: GCA_003543135.1. Taxonomy (GTDB): domain Bacteria; phylum Pseudomonadota; class Gammaproteobacteria; order Enterobacterales; family Alteromonadaceae; genus Pararheinheimera. Next base: position 375,082 of record DPJG01000032.1, on the reverse strand, counting down.
GGCAAAGAGCAGCTTTGGCCGCCACTGTGGTCAGTTATCGTTTTCGCAGCAGCCTGCGTGATGTTGGCAAAGCGCTGGGTTTTCACCCGCTGCAACTGGAGCAATGGCTGCAACAGATCAACAGGCGTGATCCCAGCCAAAGCTGGTGGCAGCAACTGACCAACTATGGTTTTGACCCGGCCGAGCCCAAACACCAGCAGCTGATCAGCCTGATCAGCCAAATCCGCGGTTTTCCAAGGCATTTATCCCAGCATGTGGGTGGTTTTGTCATTTCGGCCGGACCTTTGTATGAGCTGGTGCCGGTGGAAAATGCCAGCATGAGCGAACGCACCGTGATCCAGTGGGATAAAGACGATTTGGAAACCCTGGGTTTGCTCAAAGTTGATATTCTGGCGCTTGGTATGCTGAGCGCACTGAAAAAATGCCTGCAACTGGTGAATCACACAGCAAACACAGCACTGACGCTGGCCGGGATCAGCAATAGCGGCGACGATCCGGCTGTATATCAGATGATCCAGCAAGCCAATACAGTCGGGCTTTTTCAGATTGAATCCCGTGCTCAGATGAGCATGCTGCCCAGACTCAAACCGGCCTGTTTTTATGATCTGGTGATCCAAATCGCCATAGTGCGGCCTGGCCCTATTCAGGGTGATATGGTGCATCCGTTTTTACGCCGCCGTGCAGGCCTGGAGCCTGTCAGTTATCCGTCAAAAGAGCTGGAGCAGGTGCTGGGCCGCACCATGGGCGTGCCCATTTTTCAGGAGCAGGTGATTAAACTGGCGATGGTGGCGGCAGGTTTTAGTGGCGGTGAAGCCGACCAACTGCGCCGCGCCATGGCCAGCTGGAAAAAAACCGGTGAACTGGAGCAATTCAGACCCAAACTGATTGCCGGTATGCTGGCCAGAGGTTACAGCCAGCAGTATGCCGAACAGATTTTCCAGCAAATTTGTGGTTTTGGTGAATATGGATTTCCCGAGTCACATTCAGCCAGTTTTGCCTTATTGGCTTATGCTTCCGCCTGGTTAAAACATTATTACCCACTTGAGTTTTTTACGAGTTTACTCAATAGCTTACCTATGGGCTTTTACAGTGCCTCGCAGCTGGTGCAGGATGCCCGCCGGCAAGGCGTCACCATTTTACCTGTGTGTATCCAGCATTCGGCCTGGCAACATCAGATAGAAACAACAGCAGATGGCCGGGCATTACGGCTTGGTTTGCAACTGGTGAAAGGCCTGTCTCAGGCCAGCACAACATTGCTGCTGGCAAAACGCCCGGCAACTGGTTTTGCCTCACTGACGGTACTGAAACAATGTGGCGCCGGCAAAGCTGAACTGGAAAAACTGGCCAGCGCCGGTGCTTTAAAGCAGCTCAGTGGCCACCGCTATGCCAGCCGCTGGCAGCTACAAGACCAGCTGGACACTTTACCGCTGTTTGCCGTAGCTGAAGAGACCGCCTACTGCCCGCTACCGGCCCCCAAAGCCATCAGCAATGTACTGGAAGACTACCGCCAGCTGGGGCTTAGTCTGGATGAACATCCACTGGCGTTATTACGCCAGGCCGGCTTTTTGAAAAAAAGTCAAAAGGCCATGGATTTACCCAGGCTTGCCAACCAGCTGCCGGTGCAGGTGGCTGGTTTGGTCACCTGCCGGCAAAGCCCTGGCACTGCCGGTGGGGTAACCTTCATCACGCTGGAAGATGAAACCGGGCTGGTCAATGTGGTGGTGTGGCGCACTATTGCACAACGTGATAAAACCGCTTTTTTAACCAGCCGTATTCTTCAGGTGGCGGGACAGTTACAACGCAGTGGTGAAGTGATCCATGTGATCGCCGGACAACTACAAAGCATGGACCACTGCTTGCCTGAACTTGCCACTGCAGCCCGTAATTTTCATTAGCAGGCAAGCTGCAGGCGGCAACAGCAAAAAATAACGACAACAGATAAAACAACGGTATGGATCAGCAACAAAAACCACAAGACCGACAAGAGCAACAACAGAGCAAAACTTCGGCGCAGAGCACCATACCACAGCGGCGTCAACTGCTGAGCACTCCCGCCTGGCAGCCTAAATCACGCCGCCAACAGCGCGGGCAAAAAGCAAAAAGCTCAGCCAAAGAACGTCAGCTTGATCAGCAGATCTGGTTATTACATCAGGCCATGGTGGAAAAACTGCTGGCGGCGCCGCAGCAGGCGACCCGTATTCAGCAGCAGCTGGACGAGCGTTATCAGCAAGGACTGCTGCGCCATGGTGAATATCTGTTCTGGAGTACTGCTTTATTGCAGCTGGATCAGCCAGAGTTATTCCGGCAAAGCCTGCTTGGCGATGACGCGCAAAGCCGCAAATACCGCAGGCGTACCGCCCTTTCAGCCCTGCTGACTGAAGCAGAACGGCAAGCGATTTTCAGCGGTCTGCCCCCGGTTGCAGAATAAACCAGAGGGCAAAGAGTTCGGCCTGATAAACCACAAGCCGCATTTTTGCACCATTTTTTATTTGCACCATCTGTTATTTATGTTGTCACTTCAGCGGCGGCTGTTACGACTGCTGCAACAACATCAGCCTCAGCAGTACCGGCTGATGGCAGCATTTCTTGTTAACTTATTGCTAAGTCTTTGCCTGGCAGCGTTTTTTATACCCTGCACCATACACTCAGCGCCAAGAGCCTGTTAAACTCAAACCGATTCTATCGGCAAGGACAGGTATGCTTATGCGCTCTTATTTTGCTTTGGGACTTTTCTCCACCTTACTCGGCCTGAGCCAGAGTGCCTGGGCCAACAGCGAAGCCAGCCAGCAGCAGCGGCAATATGCCAATAAATTTGGCAAGGTGAACATAGAGGCTTTATTGCTGGCCGATGGTCAGCGGGAATTTAGCCTGCAAAGTAACGCTGTGCCGCTCAAAAGTGCCGATGGCAGCGCTAACACCGAGCCAGTGCAAACCGTTAAAACAAAAACTCTGAGTGTCAGTGCCGGCGATTTGCAGGTTCGTAGCCAGAATGTGTTATTTGACGCCCTGTTTAGCCTGGCGCAGCTGGAAAAAAACCAGAACAGCGTCAATGAAATTACCGACTGGGGTTTTAACGATCAGCAAGCAGTCCCCTGCCCTTGTTTTGAAACCGGCGCCAAATGGCATTACGTCTGGACCCGCGATTTATCCTACAGCCTGGATTTAGGACTGGGTTATCTTGATGCTGAGCGCGCCCGAAACTCATTGTTATTTAAAACCTCCAAAGTGCGGCCCGAACTGGTGGCACGCCAGGTGTCGCCTATTGAAGTGGCGCTGCAGGACACAGGCTCAGGCGGCAGCTGGCCTGTCAGCTCAGACCGGGTGGTATGGATTTTAGCCGCCAGCGGCCTGACGCTAAACGCTATGGCCGATAGCAGCAGCACTGAAGCGCAGCAAGCCTGGCAGGCGCAGTGGTACCCCATTGCCAAAAATACCCTGCTGCAGGACAGGCAATACATCTTCAGCGAAAAACTGGGGTTATACCGGGGCGAAACGTCCTTTTTAGACTGGCGCGAGCAAAATTATCCGGACTGGACAGCCAAAGACACCCGCTTTCTGGCTCAGTCTTATGCACTCTCCACCAATGTGCTGCACTACGCCGCGCTAAAGGCTGTTGCAGAAGCTGCCAAAACTCAGGAGCCGGCAGCAGCTGCGCAGTTTGCGCGCTGGGCCGATGAGCTGAAAACCGCCATTAACCAGTCATTTTGGCTGGCAGAGCAAGGTTTATATGCCAGTTATCTCGGCGAGGAATTTAACCCTATGCCGGTGCAACAATATGATTTATTGGGTTTAGCGCTGGCCATTAACCATCAGGTGGCATCAAACGCGCAGGCTGATCAAATCTTACAAAATTATCCGCTGACCCAGGCCGGCCCACCGGTATTTTTTCCGGCCAAACAACAAACGCCAATTTACCACAACAGAGCCATCTGGCCTTTTGTCAGCGCTTATGCATTAAGAGCGGCCAAGTCGCGCCAGCATGCTGAACTGTTCCATAAAATTGCCATGTCGTTATTTCAGGGCGCGGCTTTTAATTTATCCAATATGGAAAATCTCGAATGGCTGAGCCAAAAAGCCCATGTCGATGACGGCGAATTATCCGGTCCTGTGATTAACTCTGAGCGCCAGCTCTGGTCTGTGGCCGCTTATCACGACTTTATCGTGAACTCTTTATTTGGTGTGGCGGTATCCGGCCGTACTCTGGTGCTGAACCCTTATATTCCGGCACAGCTGGCGCAGGATCTGCAGCTTGGCAACGAGCTGAAACTGGAAAATCTGCGTCTTGGCAGCAACACAGTACAACTGACCTTGCAGCTGCAGGGCAAAGCCAACAAACAACAAAGTTATCAGCTGTCCGAAGTGCGGATCAATGGCGTGGTACAAGCCTTAACCTCGGCCCATCAGCTGCAGCTGCAACTGGATGATTTTTCTACCGAACAAAACCAGATTGAGATGGTGCTTACGCCTGTAGCCCAGCAGCAAAGCCCAGTCAGAATGTTAAAAGTGGCCGACAACCAAAAACTGAGTACAGCTGAACAAAGGGCGTTGTTTGCGCCAAAACAGCCATTATTAAGCCTGACCAGCAATGATAAAGGCGAAACCTTGCTGAAATTTGATGCCAATGGTGAAACAAAAACCCGTTTCACCCTGTATAAAAATGGCGCCAAAGTGCATCTGAAAAAGCAGCGGGATCATTATCTGGATAAAGACCGCGGCCACGTTTCGCAATGTTATGCCCTGGTGCAAAGTTACACCGATACTGCGTTAACCTCCCTGCCAAGCCGCACTGTCTGCACCGCAGGCCAACAGCAACAGTTTGTGGCAGGCGACACTTTACAAAGTGATGATTTAACCGCGACCGATTATCTTGGCCTGCCGGTGTTTAAAAACTGGGGGCTGCCTGAACAAAAACTGCAGCTGAGCGCCAACATCAGCCACAGTGGCACCCAGCGGCTGGCTCTGGAGTATTTTATCGACAATGGCCCGGTAAATACCGGTATTACCGCTGTGGTAAAACAGCTGCAGGTGCAATGCCCTGAACTACCGATGCAGCAGAGCACACTGGTGATGCCGCATCTGGCTACAGCCACTGAAGCCGGCTTGTCCACAGTCGCCAGCTTTGAAGCCAAGGCAGGCACAGAGTGCAAAATCAGCATTGTGGATGGTTTTAATATGAGTTACCTGCAACATTTTGCGCTTTATACCGGCGGCAAAGGCGGTCAGACCGGCCCACTGAATCAGGCGGTGATCCACAAAGCCCTGTTATGGAGTGCAGTGCAATAACAACAAATGCCTGCTGCAGCTGCCGCAGGCCTGTTAAACACTTAACGCTAAGCACTAAACGACTAAGCGCTCAGCAGGCAACCGCTATATCTGTTGAAAAATTTGCCGCAAATCACAGTTTTGCCGGCCAGACTAAAAAAGCAGCCCCAGCCAAGGTTAACCGGCTGCCAGCTAAGGATCAGATGTGAATTTTTATGTAGTACTGGCGCTGTTGTCCGCCCTTTGTATGGCCAGCAGTGGCATTATCGCGCGTTATTCCGGCCTTGGCGCTGCTGAACTCACTTTCTACCGGCTTTTTGTCGGGGCTTTTTGCCTGGCGCTGCTGCTGTTGGCACGTGGGCAACTCAGAGTGCTCAAACACAAACCTGATTGGCATGTGTGGCTCAACGGTGGGTTGCTCGCCAGTTTTATGTTGTGTTTTTTACAGGCTATCCAGACTATCAGCCTGGCCAACGCCATTATGCTGGTGTACCTGGCCCCGCCGCTGACCAGTCTTGCCGCCCACTGGCTTTTTCATGAAAAACTCAATTTTGCCAGTAGTTTATGTATTGTTTTTGCCATGCTGGGTTTTGCCATGCTGCAACAATTTCAGCTGGATTTAGCGCTGACACCAGCACAATTGCCCGGTTTTGGGTATGGTTTGTTGTCGTTATTGGCATACAGCGCTTTTTTACTGCTCAACCGAAAACCAGACCCGGCGCAGTCTTTGTACCAACGCACCTTTTACCAGCTGGCCATCGGCGCTTTATGTGTGTTGCCGTTTTGGCAAGACGCCGCCTTACCAGCCAGCGCGGATCTACCCTGGATATTATTGGCCGGCATTTTCCCGGGGTTTTTAGCTATTTTGTGGGCGCTGACCGCGCTGCAGCATCTGCCAACCCGGGTCTATGGCACTTTGGCTTATATTGAACCGGCGGCCGTGATCCTGGCCGGCTGGCTGTTGTTTCAGGAAAACCTCAGCCTGCTGCAAGTCAGTGGTGTTGTACTTATTTTAGCCTGTGGTATTGCCCAGACCTTATTTGCCAGGCCCACAGAAAAGGCTTGAAACTCAGCATCAGGCTTTTCATACTCAAAGCCAGAAGTAACTTCAGGTGATGTTATGCAGGCCAGAACCCCCTTATTAGCAGTCTTTGTCATATTGCGCTGTGCGCTGCTGGTCATGCTTTTTGCTGCACTGCCCTGTGCCGCGTCAGCGCCTTTACATATCAAAATGGGGCTGCATAATTTTCCGCCTGATTTTATTGTCAGCAGCGATGGCCAAAGTTGTGGTGGGCCAGGCTTTGAGTTAACCCGCCGCATTTTTGCCATGCAGCAGATTGAAGTAGAAGCTGTCTGTGTCACCCCGGCGCGGATGTATCTGCTGCTGGATAGCGGTGAGCTGGATTTAAGCATCAATATTAAAAGCACCAAAGCACTGGCTCCGCAGCAGGGGCAGCATTTGTTTGTGGCGCCCCCCTACTCAGAGTTGCAGCTGGTGATGTACAGCCATAAAAACCGTGGTCAGGCGCCCAGAGATAACTCAGTTGCGCTGATCCGAGGTTTTGACTATCAGGGCCAAAGAGCCAAATTGCTTGAGCGTGGTTTTATTCCTGTGGATTTACCCGATGCTATCAGCGCCAGCGACTTATTTTTGCATCAGCGCAGCCAGCATTTGTTAACTTACGACGGCCCGTTTCGCGCTTATGCACAAGCCAAAGATGCCAGCATACTGAAAAACCTAGAGCGTAAGGCACTCAGTAGCATTGATACTTTTTACGTGTTGTCGGCGCGTTCGCCCCATCAAACTCAGATGCAACAAGCGATTGTTTCTTATGCCCAAAAACATCAGTGTTCTTATATCAAAGCTTGTGTGCCGGAATAACTGCATCAACGCAAACAACAGCAATCTTGTTGCGGGCCAAAGATGAACTATCTGGCGCATTTATATTTTGCTGACAACAACACCGAATCCCGGATTGGCAATTTACTGGGAGATTTTTGCCGTGGTGTTGATTTAACTGCGCTTTCGCCCGCAACTGCCGCAGGCCTGATGCAACACAGAGCCATTGACCGTTTTACCGACGCTGCACAAGAAGTGCGTGAGGCCAAATTATTATTTGCCGCCAAACGCCGTCGTTTTGCCGGAGTGGCGCTGGATTTATTGTTTGATCACTACTTAATCAAACATTGGCCGGCTTTTCACCCTGAACCTTTTGTAGTGTATAAAAGCCGTCTTTATCAGCAGCTGTGGCAGGACAGAGCTTTGATGCCAGAGCGCATGGCAACCACCATCAGTTATCTGGTGCCACAGGACTGGTTTGGCAGTTATGCCTCACTTGACGGTATTGGCCTGGCGCTGGATCGAATCGCCGGTCGTTTGCGATTTGCCAACGAATTTTCCGGGGCTGTTGCCGATGTTATGGCCCATCAGCCGCAATTTGAGCAGTTGTTTTTGCAGTTTTTTCCAAACCTGCAGGCTTTTGTTGTGCAATACAACAAAGCGCAGCAAGCTGGCGCAGGAAATTAGCTGCCGGACATTTTAAAAACTTGCTAAACTAGCGCGCAGAATTTTCCCCTACTATTGCTTCACGGAGAGCCCAATGAGTCAATTCCCGGATGATGGCAACGGCGATATGCTACAGGCACTGGCTGACGCCGGTGTGGATCTGAGCAAAAGCCTGGAGCTGGATTTTTATTTAGTATTTCCGGACAAACAAAAAGCCGAAACCGCACTGAATGCGTTAACAGCACTGGATGAAGGTGGCGAAGTTGAACTGAATTTTAATGATTTGGAGCAATGGGAACTGATTGTCAGCCTGAATATGGTGCCGGACCATGCCGCTATCACCGCCAAAGAAGCCGAACTGGACAAATTTGCGAAAAAATTTGGCGGTTACAACGACGGCTGGGGTGTGATGCAACATCAGGACGGCGACGACGATTTTGCCGATGATCACGAATGTGATGACGACTGTGATCACCAGCACTAAAAACTGAGTTTTTAAACACATCGTCTTGTAAAAAACAGCAGCACCATGTGCTGCTGTTTTTGTTTTCAGATCTGACTGACTTCACGGCGCTATGGGCGTCAGCGGCATCACAGGCAACAAAGGTCACTTTGGCTTATTGGTTGGCTTACTGAACCTGCTACCTGCAGGGTGCAGTGCTTACCAGCGGCTATCCCTTTCACAGGGAATGCCGTCAAAATCACTATCCATCTTGGTATTGGGGCAGTTTTTAATAAAATATTCAGCTTCTTCCCTGGAATTCATCTGACTGCACATGGTTCTGCCATCACAGGAAAAACTGCTGTTTGTGGCGGCTTCGCTAAACAAAGAGTCATGCTCGACGCCAGTGTTTTGCGCCATTTTTCCCTCGGCAATACCTGCAGCGCCTGTGCTGACAGGTGCCAGATACTCTTCCGGCACAGCGCCAATAGCAGGCACTGCCACCAGTTGTGGTGGTTGCTGGTAAATTAATTTGCCGGTCACTAAACCAATCCCAAAAGCAGCCAGCGCAACCATCACGTAGCCATTCATTCCAGATTGCTCCCTTTTTTAGTATTCAAAACCTATAACTTGATCAGAAGTTAGCCGCCAAACAACAATTGCCAGAAACTTGGGCTGCGCTCTTTATGATATTGCTTTTTCAGGCTATCGACTTTAGCCAGCTGCTGTTTTGCCGCCGGCAGATCGCCCGCCGTAAGCGTCTGTTGCACCAACGTCAATTGTTGCTGCACTTCACTGAGCCCTTGCTGGAATAAAGGCTGTTTCTCTGCAGGAAACTGATATTGTTGCACCCTGGCAACTTCATGCTGTAAAGCATTGATTTCACTTTGCATTTGAGGAATATCAACCGCAGCAAGCGCCTTTTTATAATACAGCGCCATGGCTTTCATCGTGGCCTCCACATCTGTAGTGGCCTCAACTGTTGCAGTGGCAGCTGCACTTACCTGCTCTTCCAGCGGCTGCGCATGCAAAGCCAGATTCAGACAGCACAGGCTGAAGACAGAGAACAATAGGGGGAATTTTTTAACTCTGGATAACGACAGCAGCTTCATAACATCTCTTTGTCAAAAAAACAGCCGGCATTCTAGCACAGAACATAAATCCACTTGCAGTACCCACTGTGGCTGTTGCGCCGGTCAGGCCCTTTGGCTAGACTACGGCATTTTCTTTGATCACACAGCACAGAGCGAGATTGTAGCCATGGGCGCACAATGGAAAGCAAAACATAAGCAGGATACTGCAGCGGCCAAAGGCCGTATTTTTACCAAATTAGCCAAAGAAATTATGATGGCGGCAAAAAACGGCGCCGACCCTTCAATGAACGCCAAACTGCGTTTAGCCATTGAAACCGCCCGCAAAGCTTCAATGCCAAAAGACACGCTGGAACGCGCCATAAAAAAAGGTGCTGGTTTACTGGATGGCCCGGTGAACTACGAGCACGTCGTGTACGAAGGTTTTGCCCCACATCAGGTGCCGGTCATTGTTGAATGTTTAACCGACAACAAAAACCGTTCAGCCCAAAGTATGCGTATTTTGTTCCGTAAAGGTCAGCTTGGCACTTCAGGTTCAGTGTCATGGGACTTTGATTATTTAGGCGCTATTGAAGCCACAGCCGACAACAAAGACGCTGATGTAGAAGTTGCCGCTATTGAAGCCGGAGCCCAGGATTTTGAACAGGATGAAGATGGCAGTGTGATTTTTTACACTGAACCGACCGATCTGGACCTAGTCCAAAAAGCCCTGCCGGAATTTGGTTTTAGCGTCAGCTCAGCCAAGCTGATTTATAAACCGAAGAACCCGGTAAGCCTCGATGACGCCGCCCGCGCCGAAGTAGAAGCTTTCCTCGAAGCCATCGACAACGATGACGACGTACAAACAGTGTATGTGGGTTTAGGCGGTTAATTAAGTCACCGCTAAATCCCCCACACAAAGGAGCTGTAAAGCTCCTTTGTGCTAAATAGCTGCTTGTTTTTTGCTGTGCCGCTGTATCCATCGGCCATCAGCAACACCTTCCGAGCCTGCAGATGTTTTTAACTACAGCACCTGCTGACGGGCATCACTGTAGTTTTTGTCCATGCCACAATTTTTTACATTGCACAATTTTGTACATTTCACATATCGAACCAAATCAAATTGTTATCTCAATGGTGCAACACAGCTGATCTGTTAGCGCTGTTCAAATTGCTGCAGATAGTTAAAATCAAAACCGGCAAGTCAGTTGAAAAGCTGAACACGCAAAGCTATGGGCCTAAGGTGAATAAACTAAGGTTGCCAGGTTGCAGCAGACACAATGACGGTTCACCAATACCGTCACCGCCTGTTGACTTTCTCCTTGCAGCTCCCCTTGCCCATGTTATTGCATCAACACAGCTCAGACACATTTAGCAGCAAGGGAAAGCCTATGTTTAATCAAAAACTCAAAGTTGCCTTACAACAAAGCCAGCACGATCTGCAGTCGGTGCAACATTACATCAGCTCTATCGAACGCAATATTGCTGTGATTGAATTTTTACCCGATGGCACCATTTTGCACGCAAACAGGGCTTTTCTGGACACTGTCGGTTATCGCTGGGATGAGATTTGTGGCCGTCATCACAGTATGTTTTGTGACAAGGAACATCAGCAGAGCAAAAACTACCAGTTGTTCTGGCAACAGTTAGCACAGGGGCACAGTCAGGCTGACACTTTTATGCGCTTGCATAAATCAGGGCAGAAAATCTGGCTGGAAGCTACATATTTTCCGGTATTACAACATGGCAAAGTAGTGAAAGTGGTTAAGTTTGCTGCCGACGTCAGCACCAAAACCCGGCATCAGTTAGAACAACAGGCCATTATTGCCGCTTTGCATAAATCACAGGCCATTATCGAATTCAGCCCTTGCGGCCATATTCTGCACGCCAATCAAAATTTTCTTACCACCGTAGGGTATCGCCTGGAACAAATCTGCGGTCAACATCACCGGGTGTTTTGTTTTGACGGTTTTTATCAGCAACAACCGGATTTTTGGCTTGAGTTACAACAGGGGCAGTTTAAATCCGGCCAGTTTGAACGTAAAAATGCCGCCGGCGACTCAATCTGGTTGGAAGCCAGCTATAACCCGGTCTTTGATGAAGAACGCCGTGTTGTAAAAGTCGTAAAGTTTGCCAGTGATATTACAGCTTTGATCCGCCAACGCCAGGCCGTACAGCAGGCTACAAAAACAGTGCTGCAAATTCAGCAACATAACACTGAACTTTTTGCTCAGGGTGAGCTGTTGCTGCAACAAAGTGTACAAAGTACAGGCCTGGTCAATAAAGAAGTGAATCATGCCGCAGCACTACTGCAACAACTGGCTTCACAGTCACAGGCGATTTATGCCATGGTTAACACCATTCGCCATATTGCCGAACAAACTAACCTGCTGGCATTAAATGCAGCTATTGAAGCGGCCAGAGCCGGCGAACACGGTCGTGGTTTTGCCGTTGTTGCCGATGAAGTACGGCAACTGGCGTCCAGTACCGGTAAATCAACAGTAGATATCGAAACTGTCGTAAAAACCAATCTGACTTTAACGCAAAACGCTCTTGGTAGCATGCAACAGGCCAGTCGCGAGTCTGATCGGGGCAATATGCTGATCAATGACACTGCAGAGGTTTTTGTCGGGTTTTGCCAAAGTAACGAGCAGGTGCAGCGTGCAATCTCTGAGCTGTCGGGTTCCTGCGGTTGATACAGCATACAAGGTAACAAAAACTGTCTGCTGCATACTGTGGCGGGGCACTGTATGATAACGGCAGTTTTTGTCTAAGGTTTTTGCCTGATGTCACCACAACTATTACCAGAACCCGGTTTTCACCACTGGACTATTGCCGTCGCCTCGGCCAACCCAGCCAAGATCAAAGCTGTACAGCATTGTTTTACTGAAGTTTTCCCCGATATCCATTGTGAAGTGCAAGGTTATGCCGTGCCATCTGGTGTGGCTGCTCAGCCAATGAGCAGCGAAGAAACTTTACTGGGAGCACAAAACCGCATCAGCGCACTGAAACAACAGGTGCAGGCCGACTTTTATGTCAGCATTGAAGCGGGTTTGGATGGTGAATTTACTTTTGCCTGGATGCTGATTGAACATCAGGGCATTTTGGGCAAAGCCCGCTCGGCCAGTCTGATGTTACCACCGGCAGCCTTGCAACAGCTGCAACAGGGTCAGGAGCTTGGTGATGTGATGGACGCGCTGTTTGGTACCGACAATATCAAACAAGCCGGTGGGGCCATTGCGCTGTTAACAGGCCACAGACTCAGCCGCAGCAGTGTTTATCAACAGGCGTTAATACTGGCTTTGATCCCGTTTTTGCAACCAGGGTTGTACCCGAAGGCACCTTAATGCAGCAAAGCTGCAGTTTTTTGCGAAACCGCAGCTGGTGGGCGCCTGCGCTTATTCGTTGGCCAGCAGCGCCAGTGCGTCAGGCACAAAAGGCCGGCCCCGTTGATTTAATGCCGTGCCTGTCACCAGCGCATCCAGCAGCACAGCGCCATCGCGGCTTCTGACCACTTGCTGGCGAAAGCCAAAACGTACTTTAGAAATTGGCTGATATTGCACTGTAACTGCAAATAAATCACCGCTTGTTAATGAGCCTTTGTAATCCATTTCACTGCGCACCACCACCAGGTTAATGCCATCGCGCGCAAGAGCCGCAAAATCAATGCCTTTGCTTAATAAAAACTCATGGCGGGCATGTTCCAGATAATTAAAATACACGGCATTGTTCACAATACCCTGCATATCACATTCGTAATCCCGCACTTTAAAATCTACCGCAAACACATCAAGCTCCTGAAGTCACTGAAAAATAGGCCAATTGTCGCTGATTTTAACGCCTTAGCTGGTCGGTTCAGCAGTTGCCAGTAAGGTTTCAAGGCAATGCTGTTTGATACCATAAAAAGCTTTCAGCTCGGCAATCTGAGCAAGTACAGCTTTGTTATCCTTTGGTTTTTTCCGTTTTTGCGCCAGGATCATTTTATTTTTGCTGGTATGTTCCAGACTAATAAATTCAAACACCTGAGTGTCGTAACCATGGGCTTCGAGCAATAATGCCCGCAGACCATCGGTCAGCATTTCCGCCTGCTGGCCGGCATGGATCCCATGCACCAGCAAAGGGGATAATACCGGCGGGCTTAACAGCTGCGGCCGCAGTTCTTTATGGCAACAAGGTGAACACATAATAATTTCAGCGCCGGTGCGAATGCCCATATGAATGGCATAATCGGTGGCGGTGTCGCAGGCATGCAGCGCTATCATCACGTTAATACCACGGGCTTTAAAATGTTTCACATCGCCCTGCTCAAACTGCAGGCCATCAAGTGCAAGTAGCCGTGCAGTGTTATTGCATAAGTCCACCAAAGGCTGGCGCAGCTCTACCCCTGTCACCTGCGCTTTCAGACCAAGGGTGCTGGTCAGATAATCAAAAACCGCAAAAGTTAAATAAGCTTTGCCTGAGCCAAAGTCCGCGACATGCAAAGCCTGCTGCTGTGCCAGGCCGGTTTGGCTGATGGCTTTGGAAAGCACTTCAATAAACTTATTAATTTGCTTCCATTTTTTTGACATGGACGGAATCAGCTGACCCTGGGCGTCGGTAATGCCCAGCGCCTGCAAATAAGGCCGGCTTTGTTCCACAAAACGGTGTTTTTCTTTGTTATGCGCCAAAACGGCCGGTGCTTTGGGTTGGGCAATTTTGCGTTTATTCAAAAGCACCTTGCCTTTTTTACTGATGCCAAGCTGCACTTCCTGGCTTTGAGTTTCCAATAACGCATTATAAAAATCGCGGCCAATCCACGCTGTCAGCAGAGTACAAGCATCCGCCAATGTATAATTTTTTGTGCTGTCAAAGGTGCGGTTTTCCGATAAGAAGGACAGCAACAACTCGTTTTTTAGTTGCACCGGCCTGATTTGCACCCGCTGCAACTCTGCATCCTGCCCCTGATATTTCGACAATAACAACCGCACCAAAGCACCGGCGGTAAAAGCCTGGCGGAACAGGTCGATAAATTCAGTCAGAGCTGGGTCTGTAGACTTGGTCATAGGATCAATAAAGGTCATGCTGGTTCCGGTGCAAAAAAATATCGCCGGATTATATCAGAGCCAGGCTTAAAACTGCTGTGCGGGCTTTATTGCTTCGCTTATTTTAATTTTTTCCACCCGGGTAGAAGGCGGCAACTGCAACCAAAATTCGGTAATGCTGGTAGGCGTGGCCGGCGGTAACACCGGATTTGGCAGCTCAAACACCAGCGACTGACTAAACTGACTAAGCGGAAATACATGCCGGCTCACCGGATGATGTTGCATAAAAGCCTGCAACTGACCGGACACCGCCAGTGCCGTTAAACCTTTATGCAGCCGATTGGCCAGTTGTTCATTGTTTTGTTTGACAAAAAAGTACATGGCGTAGGGGTACTTCAGCAACACATCAGTGCTGAACATCAGATCCGGATACTCTTTGGCAAAATGTGCCACTTCAGACGGGCCTTCAAACACACTGCGTGGGAAATAATCACAACGTTTTTTACTGAGCAAAGACAACATCTGATCATAACCGTCCACCCGTAAAACCTTCAGGCCAGCATGCTCCATAATGGTTGAATCCGGCCAGTTGCTGCCCTGACAGGCGGTAAGCTGCTGTAGCTCTGAAAAACTGCTCAGCTGCTTAAAACCGGCCAAATCGGTTTTGCGGATCATAAAACCACGCCAGCCTAACCCCCCACCAAGCAGCGGCACCCGAATTGGCAACAAATTTTTTTCCAGCTGCAAGTCGGTGCCAAAACGATGTAAATCAATAAAATTACCTTTGTGCAGCATGTAAAACATATTGCCATGACGGGGGGGCATCAGCTCCTGCACCCGGGCTGGGCCAAACTCAGCTTCGGTTTGTTTCAGCACCAGCTGCAATAAATCCTGATAATAAGCATGGCTGGCTTCCTGAATCGACTGCTGGCCCAGGGTGCGGATCACAGTTTCTGTAGCAGATACACCTGTTGTCAGCCCAAACCAGAGTGGCAATAACAACAGAGAAATGCGCAGGCACGGTAGGCTGAACATCACAAAAATACCTTTATCTCATACAGATAGCTTCAGCATAGTGGAATTGCCCCACCACAGCCAGCGAGGCTGGGCCTGTTTAACCGGCAGCAAAATCAGCTACAAGCGGCAGCACCCTTGCCGGCGAAAGGGGGCTGCTAACGTGGTTTTTCCGGCTGGTGCAGCTTTTCATCCGGCAAATCAAGCAGCTCACGACGGATGATCCACTGCTCGTCAGGCGGTAACAACCTGTCCATCGGGTAGGAAGCCAAATTATCGGCTTGCAGTACTTCAATTTGTGGCGCCACATAAGCAGGCACCCGCTCTTTTTGTAATAGCCTAATCGCCAGGTCAACCGCAATCCGCGCCTGGAGCACCGGCGAGTCGGTCACAGCCGCAGCTATCTGGCCTTGTTGTAACAGCTCTATGACAGCCGGATTGGCATAATAAGCCACAATTTTTGGCAAAGGCTTGGCAACGCCCTGCGATTTGCCGGCCTGCTCTTTGTGTAATAACTGCTGGTGCAATAACTGCGACACCACTTTAGCGGCAACTGCATTGGCCAGCACCACATCCACATCAGGATTTTTAGCAAAAAAATTGCGGGCAAGCCCCGCCTGACTAAAAGCGTCGGTCGGACCATAACCTGCATGCAACACCTGAGTTTGGCTGCCCTGCAACGCTTTTGTTAACCCTGTTTCCGCATCCCGTACCCTGGCTGCACCTTCCGGCCCCGGAAACCAGGCAAGTTTTAATGGCTTGTTGCCGTGCAGCTTTAGAATATATCGGGCGGCGGCAGCCGACATACCGGCAAAAGACAATGAGGAATGACTGCTGACCCCGGCACTGTCGATGCCGTTAATCAGGTCAATCACCGGAATTCCCCTGGCGCTGAGCTCACGGATTTGCGCGTCCAGCCCATTGGCCGAAATAGCGGCAATCATATAAGCGTCGGCTTTTTTCTGCGCGCATAACCTGAATTGTTCAACTTGTTTTGCGGCATTTTCGTAACCACCGGCTTCATAAATACCCAGCATCACCCCCTGCCTTGCCGCTTCTTCCGATATACCCCAGGCCACGCCCCACCAATAATGATCTTTGCCATGGGGCAACAAAGCACATAAGCGCCATTGTCGCTGCGCTTTGGGCAAAGGGGTATATTGTTGTTTTTGACCATCGGCTATCACAGGTACCGGAAACCAGTGAGCGGCAAGTGCAGGACAGATAAGCAATAACAGAAAAAGCGTCACAATTCGTTTCATTAAAAGCACTCCTGACTTCCATGACAACAAGGCTTATGGCTTCTGCCCGGCAGCCTGCAGCACAGCTTGCAGCGACAACACAGGCTAGAGTCGCGTTCTGGATCGACTGAGCCTTTACTGCTTAGCCGCGGTTTTTTCAGGGAAATTTGCTTGGCAGTCAAAGCGGTAAACATTAGCATAGAGCACTTCTCTACAAATGATGGAACATCAGATGAGCCTCACCCAGACCTTGTGCCGGCTTGCCGCCGGTTTTAGTCTGCTGCTGTTATTAGCCTCCTGCAGCAGTATCAGTAAAGATGAATGTTTGCGTGGTGACTGGTACAGCCTGGGCGTTAACGATGGCAAAGCCGGAACTCTGGCCAGCAAGTTTCGCGATTATCAAAAAGACTGTACTGAACATGGTGTCACGCCCGACTTTAAAGCCTATCAGCAAGGTCATAGTCAGGGTTTAGTGTTTTATTGTGATTTCCCGCACGGTGAAGCCCGTGGCCGCAGTGGCGCTGAATACAACACAGCCTGCAGCGGTAAACTTGAAGCCGATTTTCGCCGCGGTTATCAGCAAGGACGGCGCTGGTACCAGGCCAAATCGAAGGTGGATGAATTAGGCTCAGCTATCAGCAGTCTCCAGATGCGGATAGAGCAGCACAAAGACGAAATTTACCGGAGCAATCAGCAAATTGCGATGGAAAATGACCCAAACCGTCGTGCTTCTTTGTTATACCGCACCGACAGACTCAGAGATGAACTGGAAGACTATCACACTGAGCTCGGCCGGTTGCAGGTACAGTTTTATCAGGCACAACAAGCATTTGCACCACTAAACCGGCCTTATTAGCTAACATTTATCGCCCGGCAAAAACGGCAGCAAAGGCTGCCGTTGTTGTTTGTGGCGCTGTTGCTGCGATACTGCCCCCTAAGGCTCATGCTTTGCTGTTGTTTAACCCTGTTTGAGCCGGTGATATAAATCAGATTGCTGATACCTGAGCCACCCCCAGTGCTGCAATAATTGCTCTGCGGCTTGTAACTGTGGTGCTGTAAGTTGGGGCTGTTGTTTGCGGTACAACATCAGGCGCTTATCGCCACGCTCACTTTGAGCACTAAAATATTTATCGCGAAAATCATAGATTAGTCTGTTGTTTTCGCTGCTGATTGCAGCAATTTGTAAAGGTGCGCGGATAAGTCCTACCACCTGAAGTACCGCAGGCGCATTTGCCGGCGACTCTGTAGGCATTGGCGACAGCAACAGCGCCTGGCGCAGCATCAGCTCAGCCATCTGTACGTGGCCAAAGACCGACGGCAATTGATGTTGCTGATTGCTGACATAAAAAATCCGGGTCTGGGCGTCATTGAGCTGATGACCATGTCCTAAAAAACCATCATCAAACAACGACTCGCCATGATCGGCCGTCACCACCAATAAGCTGTTATCCAGCACCTGATGCTTCGCCAATAATTGCCGGATTTGCCCAAGCGCCAGATCGGCATTGGCCACCGCATTGGCGTAACTTTGTTCCAGTAATTTTTTATTGCGTTCGGTGATTTGGCTGCGGCTTATCAGCACCTCACTGAGCAGCTTTTTTGTTTGATTATGCACATAAGGGTAATGGGCAGCCTGCAGATTAATGTACACAAACTGCGGTTGTTGCCAGTTAAGTTCGTTGAATCTGTGCGCAACCTGCTGCACCACCCTGTCTTCGCTCAAACGCAACGAGCCCAGGGTGGTTGAAGGGTACACCCGATCTTCTATCGCTGTTTTGGCGTCAAAATAATAATGTCCGGGCTGTTTCATACCAACAGTGGTGGCCACATCACCAAAATCTTCCGCCTGGCCCGAAATAAAGTTTTGCTGATAACCCAGTTTGCCAAGCGCCTGCACCAGACTCATTTCCGCAGGTCTGCTGCTTAAACTGCGGTTAAACAAAGCTTTGAGTGAACTGGTGGTAAAACCGGTATGGCTGTAAACCTGCTGACTAAAACTGCCTTGTCTGGCAATGGCCGACAACTCTGGCATCACCGCTTTGCCGTTAAAAGTGGCAAACAGCTGATCCGCCCTGACACTTTCCAGCACCACCAGCACCAGATGTTGTGGCCGTCGCTGCTCGCTGATGGCTTGTTTTACCAGCGCCGGCAGTGGGTCCTGCGGTTTTGGCAAAACTGGCAAATCACCGAATAAGTCATCTTCATCGATACCATTGCCCGGTATATCCATGGCGCCTGGAAATCTTTTGGCATCAAACGGATGTTGATCAACCTTGGGTAAAAACCAGCCGTAACCGTCGCCATCGGCATCGGTCAGGGCTGTGGCGACAGCAGCAAAAAACTGCTGCGACACTTTTTTCTCAAGTGCATCGTGGTATTGCTGTCTTGCGCCCACCCATTGCAATTGCAACGGCATCAGCAATAAACAGCAGCATGTGACCAGCCACCAGCCACGCCTGTGGGGTAATAAGGTCAGACGGTGGCGTTCGAGCCGGCGGTACACCAGCCATAAAAACAGCACCAACAATAACAGCGGTGCCAGCAGCAATAACAGATGAATGCCAAGCTCGCCCGCCACCATGCGAATCGCCTGCCAGCCACTGCCGCCGCCCAGATTCTGCAACACCTGCCAATCCATATTACCGCCAAAATAATCCACCAGCTCAGTGCGCAGCAGCACAGTACAGAGCAGCGCCGTCAGCAGCAATAACATAAACATCAGATGGCTGCGTAAACTGGCTTTACCACGCAGCAACAGCAAATACAGGCTAAAGGCGAATAAAATAAAGGCGATGTCGGCCACAGCAGATAACAGCACAAACAGCAGACGTTCAAAGGGTTCATCAAAAGTAACAGGCCGTAAGAAACCCGGCGCGGCGAATAAATCAAATTGCCGCACTAACAACAGGCTTTCGCTGGCACAAAGCACTACCACCACCAGACACAACAACAGCAATGAAATTTTATCGATGTGAAGATGGCGACAATACCAATCTATGCCGCTTTTTATAAATGATTTCATTAAGTTGCTGATGCCCCTGATCTGAGAGCATTGAGTTGCCGCTGGTGCAATTTGCCAAGTAGCAATAAAGCCGATATGGCGCCGAGCAAGGCCAGAAACATATCAGACTGGGTATCCCACATATCACCCTGAGTGCCTAAAAACTCATCGGCGCCCTGACCTAAGGCCAAAGCAGCGCCCCACTCTATCAGCTCATAACTGGCGCTGATGGCAAGCACCACACAAAGGATCAGAAAATTCAGCATCCTGGTTGAATGAACATAAGCGCCCCGCCATAAAATTTCGCGCGCCGCTATGGCGGGCACCAGTCCCTGAAAAAAGTGGCCAATTTTGTCATAAGGGTTGCGGTCAAGTTCCAGCCATTGTTGCAACATAAAACCAAAAGGCACCCTGGCATAAGTGTAAGCACCGCCAACAATCAACACGATACAATGCCAGAAAATCAGCAAATACAGCAGCTGAGTCAGCGGATAGCGGTGTTTAGTCCACCACAATAACGGCAGCACTATCAGCACCGGCAGTACTTCCATTAGCCAGGTGATACGATCGTAGGGTGCGAACCCCGACCAGACTAATAACAAAATTAACACCAGACTGCCAAGCCACTGCAACAGCAGCCTGGGAGAAAAAACGGAAGACATCTGCACTTTAAACCTCTGTAAAAACAAAACTTTGGCCAGAATTTGTCCGACCGGGGGCTGCAAGCCTTTGCTCAGGCTTTGCCCGTCCTTTTTTATTTACAAATATTCAACCCGATGGCACATTGACTGCTGTAATGCAGTTTTGCCCATTAAAAGGAGTTTGTATGCCGGAGTTATTTGTCCCTGTTTTATCCGTGATTGCTGTGTTGATAGTGATCAGCAAAGCCGTGCTGATTGTGCCACAAAATATGGCTTTTATCGTGGAACGTTTAGGCAAATATCATGACACCATGACCGCTGGGATGCAGTTTATCATCCCCTTTATTGACCGCATCGCTTATCGCGTGTCACTGAAAGAAAGTGCCATTGATATTCCAAGCCAGGCCGCCATTACCAAAGACAACATCAGTCTGACCATAGATGGTGTGCTTTATATCAAAGTAATGGAACCGTACAAAGCATCTTATGGTATTGATAATTATGAATATGCGGTGATCCAGCTGGCGCAAACTTCCATGCGTTCTGAACTGGGTAAACTGGATCTGGATAAAACTTTTGAAGAGCGCGACAACTTAAACGCCAAAATTATTGAAGCCATTAACCAGGCCTCTGCCGCCTGGGGTGTACAGGTGATGCGTTATGAAGTGAAAGACATCAGCCCCCCGGCTTCTGTGCTGGATGCGATGGAAAAACAAATGCGTGCCGAGCGGGAAAAACGCGCTGCTATTCTGGATTCTGAAGGTAAACGTCAGGCAGCCATTAACCTGGCCGAAGGCGAAAAACAGGCCACTGTACTGGCAGCTGAAGCCGACAAAGCCGAGCAGGTACTAAAAGCCGAGGGTGAAGCTTTGTCGATTGAACTGGTCGCCGCTGCCCGAGCCAAGGCACTGACCATGATTGGTGAAGCGGCAGCAACCACTGAAGGTCAGGCTGCGGTGCAACTGGATTTAGCCACTGAAGCCATAGCTGCGAAAAAAGCCATTGCCCGTGCTTCCACTGTGGTGCTGATGGACAACGATAAATCTGCCGCCGGCCATACTGTGGCAGAAGCGCTGAGTGTGGTGGCGGCAATGCAAAAATCCGGCAGCCTCAGTTAAGGAATAACTATGGTGTTATCTATTACAACCTGGCTGATTTTGCTGGGTATTTTATGTGTGATTCTCTTGCCTTTTGCCGTGCCCGGCATTTTAGAGGCGTTGTTATCACTGGGTATCGCCAGCTTTTTGGCGGCCACTTTGTTGTCGCTCGGCATTTTGCCTGACTCCTGGCCGGCCATGCTCACCGCCCTGGCCATCAGCACTTTATTGCTGGCCTTGTTGTTGTGGAAACCGCTGCGAAAACTGCAGCAAGGCAATGAAAAACTGACAGAAAACCCGGCTATTTCTGATTTTGTGGGTAGCAGGTTAACCTTAAGTGCAGACGCCAGCAAAAGTCACAACAGCACAGTGCAATTTAGCGGCCTGAGCTGGCAGCTGAAGTTAAGCCCGGATTGCCCAAGCGATACTTTACCAGCCGGCACTGAGGTTGAGATCACAAGCGCCACTGTAGGCTTATTGCTGGTGACTTTGCCCCAGCAGCAATAAGCATTGCTACTACAAGCGGCGAAGCTTTAGCCGACACTTGTATACAGGGCCTAAACGCTGTACTTCAGATAACAAACGCTGCAATAGCAGCGTTTTTTATTGGTTCGAAGACAAAAGCTGAGGTTTAGCCGCTAAAGCCGGCTGCTGGTGTTTTCTGCCAGCTTTGCAGCTGTCGCTCTGAATAAAACTGCAGCGCTTTGCCGCTGATGGGGTCGGTAAAACTTAAGCTTTTGGCCAACAGCTGCAGCGGCTCACTAAAATCCAGCGCCTGTTTTGGCAACAAGGCCGGATAATATTTGTCGTATAACAGCGGCAAACCAAGGCCCAGCATATGTACACGCAGCTGATGGGTTTTGCCGGTGAAAGGGGTTAGCTGAAATAAACCAAGATTTTGATCCATATCCAATAACCTGATCTGAGAACGGGCATTCACCTCCCCCGCCACCTGTTGCATTAAAAACCTGGGTTCAGATTTGTCCAGCCGGTTTTCTACCAGCCACTCTTGCCCTGGTGTTAGCTGCGACCTGTCTTCAGCTGACTGACTTTTTGGCAAAGCCGCCACTGCCAGATAGCTTTTCTGAATTTGTCCGCTGGCAAACAGTTGATAATAAGCAGCTCTGCTTGCTGGTTTTTTACTAAACAACACTAAACCAGCGGTTTCACGGTCAAGCCGGTGCACCGCGACTAAATCCGGCAGTTGATGTTGTTGTTTTAACCGTTCCAGCAGACATTCGTTCACATAGTCGCCACCCGGAGTCACAGGCAAAAAATGCGGTTTACAAGCTATCAGAATATGTTCGTCCTGATAGACCAGCGTTTCACGAAAAGGAATTTTCGGCTCTGCTGTGACTTCCCGGTAATAACATAAGCGCCGGCTTGGACTAAAAGCAGTGTCGGCCTTGACCACCTCACCACCAAACCAGTGAATTTTTCCCTCAGCAAAACGCTGCTGCCAAATGTCGGGGGAAATACGCGGAAACTGCAGGCATAAAAATTCCAGCAGATTGGCACAACCCGGATTAACCGGGGGTAAGGTAATTTCAGAGGCCCGGTTGGCAATACTCATCGGCTGGCTCTTGGATACAAACAAAGCCTTATGCTACCACAGTAAAGGCGTAGCCGGATCTGCAACTGCGCTCACTTAGGTAAGCAAAACAACAAACAAATAAAAAAGAAACCAAATTAACTTACATTCTTAAATGCAAGCTATAATGCTTACATTAAACTATAACAACAGAATAATCCGGCAGCATGGAGACACAAATGGCCGTTTTTGCAGTGATCACAGGCGATCTGGTGAAATCATCCAGTTATCAAAGCACAGATTATGACCGGTTGTTGTATCTGCTGGATCAAAGCCTGAGGTTATGCGCTGAACCTCAGCATTTTAATATTTACCGTGGGGACGCCTTTCAGTTGTTGCTCACAGACCCCAGCCAGGCGGTGCGCGCCGCTTTATTGCTCAGACTGAACTTAATTGTTGAAGGTACAGACGCCAGACTTTGTATTGCTATCGGCGCCGCCGACAATTTAAGGGCCGATATCAAAACCGCCACAGGGCCGGTCTTTACTTTATCCGGCACAGGACTGGACCGGCTGTCGCAGCAGCGCTGGAGCCTGTATGACGCGGCGGGCAAACAGCCGCTTGATTTATTGCTCAGGTTTGCCGACCAGCGGCTGATGCAGCTGACCAAAAGACAGGCTCAGGTGCTGTTGCTGTATTTTCTGGCCGAAGATAAATCCCATAAAAATCTGGCCAGCGAGCTCAAAAGCTCCAGAGCCAATGTCACAGCTTTATTAAATCAGGCCAGTTACCTGTTATTTGACGACTTTTTGCAACATTGCCACCACTGGATCTCCGACTATGTCCAACGCTGAATTTTTGCTGCTTGCAGCCTTATTTGCAGTACACCTGCTGGCCGATTTTTACCTGCAACCCCAAAGCTGGATCAAAAACCGGCAACGCCGTTTAGGCTCCATCGCTTTAGTGGCGCATAGTCTGGTACACAGCGGCGGTTATCTGCTGGTGCTGTTGTGGTGGAATCACAATTACGGCTGGGGCTGGCACTTTGGTCCTGCACTGCTGGCAACTACAGCTCTGGGTTTGAGTCATTATCTGATTGATTTAACAAAGTCTTATGCCAAAAACAGCACCGGCGTTTTTTTACTGGACCAACTGCTGCATGCGGTGATGATCCTGCTGGTCTGGGGTTATTATTGTGATGGTTTTACTGCGCTGCAGTCGGCATGGCAGCAGTTTTACCAGCCTGCTTACCTTGCCGTACTGCTGGCGTATTTATGGGTGCTCAAACCCAGTTCGGTACTTATTCAACTACTGCTGCAAAGCTGGCACAGTGCGCTGCCTAATCAGCAGGCGCCTCAGACTTTACCCGCTGCCGGCCATCATATCGGCATGCTGGAAAGAGTGTTGATCCTGACTTTTGTGCTATTGGAAGAATACGCCGGTATCGGATTTTTACTGGCCGCCAAATCAGTATTCCGCTTTGGCGATTTAACAAGAAGTAGCGAAACCAAGCTGACCGAATATGTGCTGCTGGGCACTTTGCTCAGCGTCAGCCTCAGCTTTTTACCGGCACTGATTTTAAAGTTATGGCTCTAAGTGCAAAACCTCAGGCCAGCCTCAGAACAGAGCTAAGGTTGGTAGACCCAACACAACCATCAGCGCAGCGAACCAGATTGATTAAACTGATGGTTGTTTTAAACAGCTTCAGGCCACCCAGACAATCACAATACCTGCCAGTAAAATCAGGCCGGTGGCCAGCATCAGCTTGCGCCTTAGCAGCACACTGCCAAGGGTCATCACCAGCAGACCTTTCACCAGGGTATTGCTGAGCACAGCCACTAGTAACGCAGCAGCTGACAGGCTTAACTGATTGTTTTGCCTGGCAAGTTCAGTCATAGACAAAGTAATGGCGTCCACATCTGTTAAACCGGCAAGGGCTGCGACCAGATACACCCCCTCGGCGGGTGCATAATGTTGGGTCAGTTTTACTGTAAGCAGCACCAACGCAAATAACAAAGCAAATTTACTGGCTGCCCACAGGCTAAAAGGGTTACTGAGGTTGTCCTGACGCTGTTTAATTTGCCGCCCGGCATTGCCCCGCCAGTAAAAAAAACCAGCCAAAGCGGCGGTAAACAAAGCCATCAGGCTAAAAGGCAACCAGATTTGCGTCAAAAGCGGCAGATACACCAGGGCTACAGTCACCATCACCCGTACAAACATCACCAGCCAGGCCAGTAGAATACCGCTTGCCAGTTTATCGGCGGCATCATCGTCAACTTCGGTTTTACTTTGCCTGGCCATACTCATACTGACCGCAGTCGAGGACACCAAACCGCCGGCAAGGCCGGCCAGTGCCGTGCCGCGCGCAGCCCCTAACAACCTGACTGCGATGTAACCCAATAATGACAAAGCGGAAATCAGAATCACCAGCAGCCAGAGTTTATAAGGGTTCAGCGCCAGCCATGGATCAACAGCATGGTCTGGTAATAAAGGCAGAATAATAAAAGTAGCGAGTAATAATTTACTACCGGCATATAAATCTGAGGTATCGAGTTTGCTGACCAATCCATGCAGCGGCTGTTTAAAGGTCAAAATGGCCGAAGTTAAAATGGCCAGTGCCACCGCAAGTTCGGCATAACCAAACATCACGGCCCCCCCCAATAAACAAACAGTAATAGCGCTGATTTCAGTGGTGAGGCCAAGTGCGGCTGGTTGCTGGCGGTTTTCCAGCACATAAGCGGTGATCACCACCAGAGACAGCGCCAGCACAGCACTGATAAACAACCAGGGACTTTGCAGATGAATAGATAACCAGGCACTGACAGCGCCCACCTGAGCTATCAGAATAAAAGTGCGCAAGCCGCCAAAGGTGCCCGGGTGTTCAGTGGTTTTGTGTTTTTCACGTTCAATGCCAACCAAAGCGCCAATGGCCAATGCCAGCAAAAAGTTCCGCACTGCAACTACATCAAACTCTGCCATGCCAAGTCTCTGAATTTATTCGGGGATATCAACATCATGGCCGATTTGTACCACAGGCATCAAGGCCAGAACCTGAGCTGGCACAGCTTTTTGCGTTTTTATTGCACCGGACTGCGTTGTTGTCCTTCATCGGCAAGCACCACCTGATTTCTGCCCTGATGTTTAGCCCGGTACAAAGCTTCATCGGCCAGTTGAATTAATAACTCAGGATCCTGTTGTGGCATAGGGGTGAGCACCGCAATACCGATGCTGACAGTGACATAGCCAAGCGGCGAGCCCTGATGCGGAATATGTAATGATGCAAAAGCCACCCGCATCAGTTCTGCTTGTTGTTTCAGATAACTGACTTCTGCCTGCGGTACCACCAGCGCAAATTCTTCACCACCATAACGGGCGGCTAAGTCGGTAGCCCGCCGCGCGCCCAGCCTGAGCAGCTGGCCTATCTGGCGCAAACATTCGTCGCCCTGCAAATGGCCGTATTGATCGTTGTAGTTTTTAAACCAGTCCACATCCAGCATCATTAAACCGACCTTCTGACCCAACCGGCTGGCTCTTTGCCACTCAGCGGAGAGATAACTGTCAAAACGTCTTCTGTTGGCAAGGCCGGTCAGCGCGTCGGTCACACTTAACAGTTCCAGTTGCCGGTTGGCTTCCGACAGCTGCCGGGTGCGTTCTTCCACCCTTTGTTCTAACAGCCTTTTGCTGCTTAACAGTTCAGTGGCCCAGATTTTACGTAGCCTGCGCTGCTCTGCTAATAAAGCCTGGATCACCAGAATCACCGCAGCCAGAAAACCGCAAAATAACTGCATGGCAGTTTCGGTGTCAGTCGGGTTCTCTGAAATAAAGGGCCCATAGCCTGCCGTGGTGCCGACCCACACCAGCAAAAAAGTCATCACCTGAAATAAAAACACCACACAGGGACTGGCGGTTAAAGTGACAAACAGCAACGGGATCAATAATAAAGCGGGTTGTAAAAAAGCCGGCGGCAACCAGATCTGGCCTGGGCCAAACAAAAAAAACGCCGTCACAGACAAACACAACAGTGCCAGCAGTTTAAGCCTGGCCTGACGTAAACTGCGACGCCAGCCAGGCTGCAACTGCTGACACATCAAAAGTGGCGCCACCACCAGCGCCCCCACCATATTGCTGACGCTCCAGTTCACCACACCGTTTAAATAACCGTGTGGCCAGGGTAAAGAAATCAGCCAATAACTGCCGACGCCAAACACAGCAGCCACAACACCACAAAGGGCTGTGGCCGGCAAAAAGCGTTTTAACACCCATTGTAAATCGGCAAAAGACTGAGCCATGGAACTCACATGTCCACAAAGCCATAAGCCAACCGCAGCACCCAGGGTATTACCAGTGGCTGTCAGCAGAGTGATAACAAGCACCTGCCAGGACCAGAGCGACTGCTGCAAACTGGCAAAATACACCAGCACCACCAGGATTGAGGCAACAAATACCAGCCAGGCCATCCGGTAGCCGTACAATAATAAAGCAGCAACAGCAACACCTGCAGAAGGCCAGACACTGATGGTCTGGAACAGGTACATGGTAATAAAGGCAAACAGAAGATAAAAAAAACCAAACCAGAGCCAACGCATTTTGGCAGCTTTTTCCTGCCCTGCCATAGTGCTTATTGTCCTCGGTCGTGATACTGCGGGCTCTGTCAACGCAACAATCCTGGTTCTGTTTCAGATGCAATCCTTTAAGCATCGTCAATTTCGAAGCTGTGTCAACTAAATCTGTCAAATGCATGCAGCTTTTCAGCTGCAGTCCTGGTGATAAAAAGTACTATTTGACTATGAAGTAACAAAACTGTGTCACAAAAAGGTTTCATCAAATCAGATCCGGGGTTATTGTTACTCAAAGGTTGCCGCTTTTGCCGATACTACGACAACAGAAAGCTTTACAACAAAGGATTGTTTATGCGACGAAATAGAATAAGTTACATAGGGTTATTGTCCGGCGTATTGCTAACACTCACGGCTTGTGGCGGTGACAACAGCACAACCCAGGCAGTACCGGAAGTCACACCACCCACTGCCACCCTGCCAACACCTTTACCTCTGCCCGACAACAGCCAGCAACAGCATTATCAGGTTTTGTTATTTGGTAACAGCCATATGCGCAGCCATAACTTTTCCCAATTGCTTACACAACTGATTCGAGCAGGTAAACCTGCCAGCCAGGTGACTGTGTTGACAGCCCCGGGCGGCAGTTACCTTGACGAACGTTATTATCAAGCTGAGAGCCGGAATTTAGTTGAGAATGGCAAATGGACTCATCTGATTTTGCAGGGACAAAAATATTCGACGTCCGGCCTTTACGATTACCCAACCGATCTAACCGCCGCCTGGGTTGAATTGGCCAAAACCAAACAAACAACCCCGGTGCTTTATCCTGAGCATGCCCAAATGGGTAACTTGGCTGAAGGCCTCCAAATTTACAGCATCCTCAAAAAAGTACAGCAACAACATCCCTCTTGCCTTGCTCCCATCCCTTATGCCTGGGAACAATTTATAATAGGGCAACCCGACATCCAGCTGCATGAACCTGATGGTAATCACGCCAATCTGCAAGGTGCTATGTTAAGTGCCCTGGTGTTATATGAGGTGATCACAAACTCGCCCGCCGATCAATTGCCCTATATCGCCAATATTGCAGTAACAGCCACAACTCAGCAGATGCTGCGACAACAGGCATCCGCAACCCTGCAGCAATACCCTGCCTGCCCCAAATAACGCCGCAACTGCCATGTAGTGTGCCCAAATGTGCTGCATCAACGGGTGCAAAGCACAACACTGATGGTACAAACTTTATTACATGGCATCCGCGGCGACATGACTTGTTATTGATTGCGACTGCATCACAGAAGCGGCACAAGGGGTGATTTTAAGTCAGGCCGCGGTACTGGTGCCGCCACAAGGTGATGCTCATCCCATCACGCTTACCTGTCATAACTTAAGCCGTCATAACATACTGGTCCGATCAAAGCCTCCGCACAACCTCATTAACCTCAATCACAAGCGACCGGCAAAAACTCAATAACACGATGATTTAAATATATTTACTGAGTGTTTTTTTTAAATGCCGCAAAAGCCCAGCCCCTAAAACCTGCCAAAAATGACCATAAAAATATAACACCAGCAGCAACTAACACCACAAACCCTTTACAACTGACGCTTTTTTAATCTAGGATGCTGATTACCTTAAATGGTATACAATATATTTAATACAATATAATAAGGATTAAAAGTGAAACACAGTCGCAATATCAACAACTTACGCTTGTCTGTTCTGGCAAGCGCCTTAGCTTTTGCGTTGCATACAGTGCCGGCTCAGGCGCAGGACAACACCAGCGGTTTGTTAAAAGGTGTGGTCACCACAGCATCAGGTCAGCAACTGGCTCAGGCTACTGTCACAGTCAAACATCTGGAGCAGGGTTTTACCCGTTCAGTGCAAACCAACGCTAAAGGTGAATATGTGCTGCGTGGTTTGCCGGTTGGCCGTTATCAGGTGCTGGTCAGCGAGCCAGGCCAGGCACCTGTTGCCATGGAGCAAATTAACATCAGCCTGGGCCAGAGCCTGGTGTATACACCGGTGTTAAAACAAGGTGGTGCTGATATTGAACGTATTGCAGTGGCAGGAAGCGTCATGCGCCAGATTGATACCAGCGACTCAACCGCCGGTCTTACCATAGACGCCGACACCTTAGATTTAATGCCGGTGAACACTGGTTTTGAAAATATTGCTTTGTTAACACCAGGTGTTGCCCGCAGCGCTCAGTTTGACGCCTCCAGCTTTGGCGGTGCTTCGTCTGCCGAAAACGGCTATTTCTTAAATGGTATGAATATCAGTGGGCTGCGCACCGGCATTGGTTCTATTAACCTGCCATGGGAAGCCATTGCGCAAACTCAGGTAAAAACCGGTGGTATTTCCGCAGAATATGACCGTTTTATCGGTGGAGTGGTCAATGCGGTGTCGCGTTCAGGCACAAACGATCTGCAATACGGTGCTGAACTGCGTTACGACCCGGCCAGCCTGCACAGCCCGCACCAAACGGTGTATAAACCCAATGGCGCCATGTCGATCAATAACCAAGACAGCAGCAACCAGTTTCAGGAAGCCAATATTTGGGTCAGTGGTCCATTATTGGAAGACAAAATGTTTTTCTACGCCCTGTTTAACCCGCGCGAATCCAACAACGAATATGCTAATTCGGCCGGTACTTTATTTACCGACTACACCAAAGATGAAAACCGCTGGTTTGTAAACCTGGACTGGTATCTGACGGACGATCACAGCCTGACATTGACCGCCCTTGATAACAGTGCCGATGAAACCTACCGTGAATTTGCCTGGAGCAAAGACGCCGGCATCGGCAATAACACAGGCACCACAGCCCGCTCCTCAGGCGGCAATATGTATTCTGCACGCTATCAGGGCTTTTTAACGGATGACTTATCTGTTGCTGCAACCATAGGCCGGGTCGAAGATAGTCGCGCCACAGTACCAACCAACGCCCTGCCCGGCATCTGGGACTATGTCAACCTAAACGGCGAAAGATACGGCAACTGGAGTACCAGTAACCTGATCAGCGAAGATTATCAGCGCGACCAACTGCGTTTTGACGTCACTTATCAGCTTGATAACCATACCCTACAGGCCGGTATCGACAGCGAAGAGCTGAGTGTAGATTACCTGGAATTTCAGAACGGCGTGGGTAATGCCCGCGGCTGGTGGGAATACCGCACTTACTCTGCTATTGCACGCATTGGCCTGCCAAAAGGCACTTATATTCAGCAGCGCCAGCGCGACACCGGTGGTGAAACCGAAGTGAATTCCAGAGCTTTGTATATTCAGGACAGCTGGCAAATCAACGATGGCCTGACACTCAATGCTGGCCTGAGATACAGCAACTTTGAAAACACCGCCAGCACTGGCCAAACCTATGCCAAACTGGAAAACCAGCTGGCACCAAGATTACAGCTGATTTGGGACCCGGTGGGCGATGGTGAGCAGAAAGTTTTTGCCACCGCAGGCCGTTATTTCCAGCCTATTGCCGCCAATATGAATATCAAACAGGCCAGCGGCCAAAAAGATGTGCATTTTTACTTTCAGCCAGGCGCATTAAACGCCGATGGCACGCTCAAACTTAAAGCCGACGGTTCACCTGAACTGGGCGCTCTGGTGGCCACCGACACAGTACAAAGTGGCGAAGTGGATGTTGAACGTATTGCATCCAATAACCTGGGCCCAATGTATTCAGACGAGTGGACTTTAGGTTATGAGCAGCAGTTGGGCGACAGGCTCAAAGGCGGCGTGCGTTTTGTATACCGCGATTTAAAACAATCCATTGAAGACTCTGATTTAGGCCCTGTGGTGGCGCAGTGGCTCAAACAAAATAATGTGAATAACAAAAGCAAAGAAAGTTATTTTTACACCCTGATTAACCCGGGCAAAGACGTGGTGTTTTTGTATGACTTTGACAAAGACGGCAACAAAGAGCGGGTTGAACTGAGCGCTGACGATTTAAAACTGCCCATTCCAAAACGCCGTTACCTGGCCTGGGAATTTACCCTCGAAGGCCGGCCAACTGATGATCTGACGGTGTTTGCATCTTACGTCTGGTCACACAGCTGGGGCATGACTGAAGGTTTGGTGCGTTCCGACAATGGCCAGGCCGATCCGGGCTGGACCACCTCATATGACTACGCCGACTTAATGGACCACGCCGCCGGTAACCTGCCCAACGACCGTCGTCATGCACTGAAACTCAGTGGTGTGTATCAGCTGAATGACGACTGGAGCATGGGTTTAGTGGCTCGCGCCACCTCAGGTCAACCACGCAACAAGTTTAGTATTCACCCAACAGGGGTAGATACCTGTGAAAGCGGTTTATGGGCCGACTGGTGTGCCAGCCAATGGTATGACGAAGCGTCATTCTACGACTGGGACGGCACTCCGGCGCCAAGGGGCAGTGCTGGCCGCCTTGACTGGTTATATGAACTGGATTTCTCTGTCACCTACGCCACCACCATTAAAGGCGGCGATCTAACAGTAAAAGGCACCATTTACAACCTGTTTAACTTCGACACCCCAATCAGAGTTAACGAAGTGGCACAAATTACCAACAAAGACGGCAGCTTCGCCGCCAACCCGGACTGGAACATCGCCACCGAGTTGCAGGACGCCCGCACCGCCTCACTGGTGGTCAGGTATTCGTTCTAAAGGGTAAAAAAATCAGCTTTGCGGCAAACTCCCGGCAACAAAGCTGATAACTAAAAAAACCACCGACCAGAAGGTGGTTTTTAATTGTCCATCAAGCGCAAACAAAACCGGCCACAGGCAAAGCCAGGGAAAGCCCCGCCTGCGGCCGGTTTTTATTTTGGACAAAGGTGTAGGAATGACGGACTTTAACGCTTGAGTTAAGTGGCGCGCGGATTTTCGCGCGTCCGCCTGGCTGAAGCGTGAGGTGCTGTTGCGCCAAAGTACACGAGCATGACCCACAAAGCGCCGCATAGAAAAAGTATCCACTCACAAGCGGGACCAATCCCGACGAGCAAATTGCCTTTAGTCGTTGCTGAAAGTACTGCCAGTAAAAGCAAATTGAAGATGCCAAATAATAACAGCTTATGTTTACTATCTTGATGAAGTAGCACTAACATGCCAGCACACGCGACAGCTAAGAATATAGCCGCGATGACAACCAACAAATTGTGCATTGGCGTCGTAACTGCAATGAATGTATAGACCATCGAGCCAACCCCAAATATCTGCACCGTCTTACTGGCGGCAGACTTCGGATACGAAGAGGATATGACCCAGAACATTACGCTGACGCCGGCGGCGTAGAGCAACATTGCAATAAATGCGAAGAATCGCGCGGTGTTAACCATGCCGTTTAAAGCAAGCGGCTGAAACAATGACGAAACGTAATTGCTTGCGAGGCTGAAACCATGGGTGGTCGTATCCCAGCTCGTGCCGCCTGGGTAGTTCAAAGCGGCAAGGAACCAGAAAGGCACAGATAACAGAAGCGCGAGGATTGGAATGTATCGCTTACTCATCATTATTTCTCTGTCCCCCTAAGCACCTCACTACCAAATTTAGCGCGGGAAAACGCGCATGCGTTTTGCCGTCGCAGCCAGCATGTTTTGCTGGCGATAAAATTTGTTTGTTATGTGTTTTTACTTTTATCTCTGCGGCCTAGCCAACTCCACGTTAATTTGGCCGTCATCACTGACAGTATAAAACTGCATGGCACAATTATTAATAACCCAACCAGTCCGAGCCCATAATCTTCAGAAAGTGCCTCTCTGTCGGGCGCGCCTACTTTTTCCATATGCAACGCTATGTACCATTCACTAATCAAATGCTCAAAGCAAATGAAGCTAAATACCATTACAGCCAAACTTATAAATGTTCTTAGAATCATCGCAACACATAACAACTTAATCAAAAGGGTAAACCACGCTTTAAATCATGGTTCATACCTTCTTTTTTTAAACAATATGCTGAAGTTACACAGAAATATAATTTACAACAAGTAGTTATAACAGCTGCGATTTTTGGTTAGCGTGAAAGCGTGGATAAAGCCGCATAGTTAAATTGCAACAAATCACTTACAACTGGAAAAGCCAGCGCCGTTGTTCCGGTTGTATAAAGGAGAAAAACTAAATCGTCAGACCAGCTCGTTTCCTCCCCGTTGAGCGATTGGCCGGCTTTGAGGTTTTAAGCCGACAACTTTGAGGCGAGCGACGGTAGCACTTGCCGCCCCGTGGTTTTAAAAAAGCGGGCGGCGCCTCAAAAGCGAGTTAAAACAGTGGGCTTTCGAGCGGTCCCCGGGGTGATTCCCAGCTTACACTGCAACCTTAGCTGCAAGCTAAACATCAAGCACTGTCATGCCTATAAAGGCAATAAAAAAGGCGTACCGCCTAAGCCAATACGCCTTCCTCACAACAAGCCCAAACTAAAAATAAGATGGCTTCAGAACCAATCAAAGCGGTGAAGCCAATACAGCGCCAGGGCAATCAACAGCAGATCAACCCGCCGCAACCGGCTGTGCTTTTACTGAAGCAACCCAGTTATTCACCCGTTTTTCCAGCACGTCCAGTGGCAATGCACCGCCACCTAATACGGTATCGTGAAAAGCGCGGATATCAAACTTGTCACCCAGCTCAGTTTTGGCTTTTTCCCGCAGTTCCAGAATCTTCAGCATGCCAATTTTGTAGGCGGTCGCCTGACCTGGCCATACAATATAACGGCGCACTTCAGACACCACTGCACCTTCGGCCACCGGTGTTTTGGCTTTGAAATAATCAATAGCTTCCTGTTCAGTCCAGCCTTTAGAGTGCAGGCCGGTATCCACCACTAAACGCACTGCACGCCACATTTCGGTAATTAAGCGGCCAAAGTCAGAATAATCGTCTTTATAGGCGCCCATTTCTTTGGCTAATAGCTCAGTATACAGCGCCCAGCCTTCAGAATAAGCGGTAAAACCGGCCTGAGTACGGAAGGTTGGTACCGACTTTAATTCCTGCGCTATCGAAATTTGCATATGGTGGCCCGGGTTGCCTTCATGGTAAGCAATGGCTTCCATTTCATTTTTTGGCATGGCTTTCATATCTGACAAATGCGCGTAATAAATACCAGGGCGTGAACCGTCCGGTGTGCCAGGGTAATAATGCTGCGCTGCGCCCGGCTGTTCACGGAAGGCCTCGACCCTTTTTACCACCAGCGGCGCTTTTGGCAGAATGCCAAAATACTCAGGCAGTTTTTTATTGATGTAATCTAAATAAGCTTCTGAATCTTTTAAATAAGCATTGCGGCCTTCATCGGTATCCGGGTAGAAAAAGCGCGCATCGGTTTTAATAAATTTAAAAAACTCAGATAATTCGCCTTTAAAACCTACTTTGTCCTTAATAGCGATCATCTCTTTGGTTAAACGCTCTACTTCATTTAAACCAATCTGGTGAATTTGCTCAGCAGTTAAGGCTGTAGTAGTGGATTGTTTTAACCGCAGATTGTAATAAGCCACACCATCTGGCAGCTTGGCCACGCCGGTGGCAATTTTGTCGGCTTTATCCAGCTCGCTGGTTAAAAAGCCCAGCAGCGACTGATAGGCCGGCTGGAACTGGCTGGTTAATGCAGTTTTTGCATCAGCCAATAGCTGTTGTGCTGCTTTGTCATCCAGCTTGTCAGCTTTTACCAGCGCATCAACTTTGGTTTTAACATCAGACCACAGCGGTGCGTCTTTATCCGACTCGGTAAAAGGAGCGCCAGTCAGCAAATTATTCACCTGCTCAATCACACCTTCATAAGCAAAACGGGGTGGCCGTACACCGGCAGCTGCGGCTTTTTCCGCCCTTTGCTGTAAATCAGCAATGGCTTTGGCCACTCCACCAATACGTTTTACGTAGGCTTCCATGTCTTTTACATCATCTACTTTATGGAAGTTCATCAGCAGCTGCGGCAGCAAGGCATGCACACCTTGCATCTGGTTAAACACATAACGGTTACCGCGGAATTTGGCCGCTTCAGCTTCCTGCTCGTATTGATAAATCCACAAATCGTACGAAGTTTTGGCTTCTGGCTCTAACTTCTCATAATCAAACTGCGCTTTAAGCTCAGCCACAGATGCCGCCAGCCAGGCCAGTTGTTTGTCTTCGGCTTCTTCGGTCATCTCATCAATCTGGTCATTTTTTTCTTTGCGACCAAGGAAAGTCAGCTGTAACGGGCTCATTTGCAGCTGCTCTTCGTATTTGGCTTCAAACCATTTGTTTAAGCGTTCAGTTTCATTTTGTTCTGCGACTACAGCAGGAGCTGCAGCCTGAGGCGCAGCTGGTTGTGATGTGGTTTGTTCCGGAGCCTGTGAAGCCGGGTTACAACCTGCCAATAAGGCAGCAATACTCAGGGCTAATAATGATTGGCGCACTTTTGTTATCCTTTTGCGTTGTTACTGGATTGAACTTTTGTTGCAGGCAAAGCTGCAGTTTTTTAAGAATTCATCAGAAAATAATCTCTGCATCAACTGCAGTAAACCCAGCATAACCGCTTATCCAGCCAAGGTCTAAAACTGATTTGTAAGCTAAACTTTCAGCAGCCAGAACCTCTTTTACCACAGCTTTAAAGCAGAAAAAAACCGCCTGCTGGCGGTTTTTTTCTGGTCATCACTGCGGTTGTGAATCGTTAATAGCCGTCTATCACTTCACTCCATAACGACATCGAGCTGACGCTGGCATTACCGCTGGCACCAGGCCCGCTTTGTAACTGCCACATTTCTTTGGCTTTACCATCGTCTTTTAATAAATCGCGGGCTTTGGTCAGGGCGTCTAAATCGTACTGGAAAGTGGCATTACCACCACCATTTATATCAAACACAAAGGTGGCTTCAGCTTCACCAAAACTCCACTCACCTGTCACTGCATCTTTTTTCGGGTTAGCGAACACAATAGAGCCTTTTAAGTCGCGGTTACCACCACCGTTCATCTGGAAGCTCTGGCCCCGCACCACCACTAAACCTTCAAAATCCAGCAGGTTACCGCTGATGGTCAGGTTACCGTCGATCACCAGAATGCCGGCACCAGTAGCCTGACCTTTAAACTCGATATTGCCGGCTACATAGGTAATACGTTCAGCGCCTACTTTGCCCATGTTATTGGGGGCTACACCACGCTCGGCCAATGGCATAGCGTAATATTGTGCTTTGATCGACTCAATAAAGTCGTTCATTTTTTCCGGATCACCGAACGGGTCGTCAAAATCAACAACCTTGATACCGCCCTGGTAATTGTCCATCCGGTCTTTGGCTTCAATGTCATCGACAATTTTGTCGTAGTTGCTGTCAGTGTTGGTGGCAAGGGCCGGGCCTATGATTTTACCCGCACTGTCTTTTTCACCAATAACCTGAAATTTGTTACTGTTGGCAGTATCAAAAATTTTGATACCACCAATGATGTTCATCGCACCCAGATTACCCGAAGCTTTTTTCGGCTGATAATAAGCCTGCACCTTACGTTCAATACCGGTAGAAGTCACAGTACCAACACTGACCACCCGGACAAAACCCGGTTTACTGACAAAATCAATAGTCTCAATTTGCCATTCAACATTATTGCCAAGACCCCGCTCTGAATCCTGCAGTGCCTTGATCACCGCATCCGGGTCGCCCCAAACGCCGGCATTGTCCTCGTTATCAAAAAATGCTTTCACTTCAATCAGGCCACTTTCAGCCGCAATAAAAGCTTCAGACACCTGTTTTTGATTGGAAGAAATACGTTCATTCATTTGCATCGAACTGATGCCGGCTACACTGATCAAAGTTGCTACCATCAGCAGTAACAACGAAATGATCAACACCGAGCCTTTCTGACTATGATTCATATTCATGCCCCCGCAGCTGGCTGAAATTTACTTTGCAATACCGCATTTCGCAGCGCTGAGCGAAACGAAATACGATGCTGGCGTTCCTCATCCCCACGGCTGGTTGTCAACTCAACTGTGGTTTCAATTTGCACTGCGCTGCCACATACCACAGCAGCCCCCAGCGGGTCTAAACAAGCGACCGTAAAAAAATTAACATTTTCGGCCACTATTGAGGCCGGATCGGCATTAAGCTGACGTGTCAGCTCACCGTTATTATTACGCTGATACACGACGGTACCAGCGGCAGTTGTCAGGGTTAATACTGTGCCGTTATTGGCAGTGGCTACGCCGGTTGCGCCGCGGCTATCGACTAAAATTGAGTCATTAATATAAGAAAAATCACCCTGCAAAGCGGTAAAACGCTGAGCTTCGCTGTAAGACAAATGACCGGACACCATCACAGAGGTCACACCCCATAACAGAATAGCCCCCAGTGCCAGACTGATCATCAGTTCAACCAGCGTAACCCCGGCCTGATATGTAAATTGTCGCTGCAAATACATCAGTTGCTCCTAAGGATAAAGCCGGAATGAATAAGAAAATGACGTGTTTTCGTCATCAAACCGGGTTTCATCCCAGGTGATTTGCACCGTATACAAAGTATCGCCGGCTGCAGGTTCAACAATAGTGGTCACCAGACCTGGTAAAGTGACGTTATTGTTATTGGTCTGCTGCCAGCGCTGCTGCACCTGAGCCTGAATTTGCAGCACGTTGAGAGGCGCTGCTGCTGCCGCATTGGCCCACAAACGCTCTACTGTATCGGCGGCAATGATATTGGCTAAACCCCGCTGATAAGCTGAATGACTGGACTGCAAAGTTTTCATTTGCAAACCTGCCAGACCTAAAGCGCCAAATGCCAGAATCAACATAGCAATCAGCACTTCAAGCAGACTAAAACCGCCTTGTTTTACAACGCCAGCTGTTATTGACATTGTCCTGCCTCCACTGCAATTTTTCCGCCTGGCAACACTGTGACTTGCCGGCTGTATTTAGTGCTTTCATCCACAATGACACCAATACAACGTTGTTGTAACGGCCTGCCACGGCTGTCAAAGATGACGTTTGGGTCGCCGCCAAGCGCCACGTTTGCGTCGGAAACGT
This sequence comes from Rheinheimera sp., assembly GCA_003543135.1. GTDB lineage: Bacteria > Pseudomonadota > Gammaproteobacteria > Enterobacterales > Alteromonadaceae > Pararheinheimera. The sequence goes on along the minus strand of DPJG01000032.1, from coordinate 336,746 downwards.
CTAACCGGCGCAGCAGCTCATTATTGTCGGTACGTAAAACCTGCAGGTTCCAACCGTTCGATACCTGTGTCATCCGAGCTTCTACATTCAGCTGGCGCTTCACCGCTTCGGAGCGGGCGTAATGCAGATAACTTAAAATTTGATTTGATTGGCTTCTGGCTTTGCTGTCGCGGATCAAATCCATAAAAGAAGGGATGGCAATACCTAAAATGACGGCAAAAACCGCCAGCGTCACCAGCAGTTCAATCAGGTTAAAACCTTGATGGCCTTTAGCCCCCTGGCTTTTCATTACCAGCAAACTCCGGCAGTGGTGGCCGTTTTCTGGCCAGTGTTATCAATCGTAAAAGTTTTGCATTCAGTATCTTTGGCCTGACGTCCGGTGGCTGTTGCTGTCAGGGTATAACTGGCCGCAGTCACTTTAGCACTAATGCTGTAATAACCGTTGGTGCTGGTGGTTGGTAACACCAGACCGGTATAACTGTTGGTTTCGGTGAATTGACGTTCCAGCAATTGTGCTGTGGTGGCAAGCGTATCTATGGCATCTGAGCGGTGTGATCTCAGCACCATTTGTTGATATGCAGGAAAAGCGATTGAAGCAATAATGGCGATAATCACCACAGTGACCATCACTTCAATTAACGTAAATCCTTTACTCTTTTTACCTGAACGAACAGACAACAACGCTCCATTCATTTACTTCTCCATATGTTCTTGTACAACTAAACATCATTCCGTACTGTAGAACAAACAAAAAACAATATCCAGAAGCACAAAAAACACATAAATAAACACAAAACAGGGTATAAAAAACATAAAAAATAAACCATAAAAAAACAATTAATAAACAATATGTAAAAATAACTGGCAACACAGGCCGGTTTTGTTGCAAAAAAGCGCTTTCAAAAAACAGGAATGGCCAGATAAAAGAACCAATTGTTATCTTTATGAAAATTAAATTATCAAAGAACTTGCTAAAAAATGATTAAACCGCCAATTATTCAGCGAATAATTTCAATATAAAGCCAACAAGCCGCCACTGGTAAGAGCAGTTTTTGCTATCAAATATTACAAAAGCAGGGAAAAAACCGGCATAGCGGTACAAAACAGCTGTTTTGTGCAAAAACCGCAGCCGAACAGCGGCATCAGATAAAACAAGATATAAAAGTGCTGCAAAAATTGCAGACGAAGGCGTTTGTAAAAAAAAGCAAACACTGCTTATCAGTTAGATGCACTACCTTTGCGGCAGCATAAAACCGAGCAGAGCTTACCGAAGCCTCGCCAACCTTGTGTGACGGCAACAGCCAAACCACTGCGGGCTATAAAAAGCATTGTTATTGCGACGTCAGCAGCAGTTGCATCGGCACATCCCTGATGCCCTGCGTATTTCGCTGACCGCCAACTGCAACAAAACCCAATCGCTGATAGAGTGGCTGTGCATATAAAGAAGAATTAACAGTGAAGATTGCGGTATTGGCCCGCTGCAAACAACGCTTTTTAGCCTCAGCAAAAAGCCGGGTGGCGTAGCCCCTCCCCTGGCAGTGGCTTGCCACAAATAAGTGATACAGGTGACTGTTATCACGGGTGGCAACCACAGCAACCAGCTCCCCATCCAGTTCACCCAGCAGATAATCAAAGTTTGCTTGCTGAATGTAACCGGCAATAGCGCTTTCGCTCATCGATTGCAGCAACAAAGCTGCACCTTCACTGCTGCAGTCGGGCGCAATAAAACGGCGGGTTAGATCCTGCAGCAGCACACTGATGGCGGGGGCATCACTGGGAGTTGCCTGGCGGATACTTAACATCAGTCACTCCTGCTGTAACCCACTGTAGTTTGAAACTTCGCAGGCATTAAGCTGATGTTGGTCACTCAGCATGCTGCCCAACATCCTGTTTATGATTTGGCAATAACAATTGCCAGTACCCAACATCCAACCATTGGCCAAACTTGGTACCCACCTGATAAAAATGCGCCACCTTGGTCATACCAAATTTTTCGTGTAACGCCACACTGGCATCATTTGGCAAAGCAATACCGGCCATCACAGCATGGTAGCCGGCCTGAGTTAATTGCAGCAGCAGCTGTTGCATTAACAGGCTGCCATACCCCAAACCTGCGCTATCGGGCGACAGATACACACTGGATTCGACTGAATAACGATAACCAATCCGGGCACGCCAGGGGCTGGCATAGGCGTAACCTAACACCACCCCTTGTTGTTCCAACACTAAAAAAGGTAAAGCCGCTTGTCTGATCAGCTGTATGCGCTGCAGCATCTCGTTGTCCGTTAAACAACTTTGCTCAAAAGTCACTGTGCTGTGTTCAATATAATGGTTGTATATCAAAGCAATAGCAGCGGCATCTGACTCTGCCACCGGTCGCAACCTGATCTGCGTTACTACAACGTTATCAACCATCCACCACCTCATCATCAGGTTTTCAAGCGCAATTGCACGCTGAAATTAACAACGTCCGTGCAACAATTCCAACAATCTGACCCGCACCACTTTTTGTTCCAGATAATAACTACAAAGGCCAGCCACTGAGATTAAAGTGACCACGGTCAACCAGCTGATAAAACCGGCGTCACTGCGCTGATTAAAATACATCAGGCTTAATGCCAGCAAATACACAGTAATAAGCCAGGGCATCAGCCGCACTATATAACGCAGCCACATGGTACTTTGTTTGGCTTCCAGTACAATTTCAGCCAATTGAGCATTATTTAAATGTGCTGTAAAAACAAGTTGTTGCTGCAACCAAAGATGATGACGCACAAATCCTCCCTGAAACAAAAACTGAAAAGTTATAAAAAAACCGGCCATCAGCCGACCGGTCAAACGAAAAATATACCTTTTATTAACTTTTCAAACAACAAGGTTGTGGCTATTTCAGGTCTGCATAGCTGCTTTCAGCTTTGTTCCGGCAACTGAGCTTCAACCAGCAATGCCAGCATCGCTAAACTATCCTGCCAGCCAAGATAACAGGATTCAGCCGGGATCACTTGCGGCACGCCCTGCTGGCGAATTTTCAGCTCAGTACCACAACTGACGGCTGTTAAAGTCACTGTCACTTCCATCGGATCCGGTAAGTTCGGATCGTCAAACTTGTCGATATAACGAATGAGTTCACCCGGTTTTAATTCCAGATACTGGCCACCAAAACTGTGACTCTGGCCGGAGCGGAAATTGGTAAAGGCCATTTTAAACAAACCACCTTCGCGTGCATCCAGATGCTCAACAGTGCAGACATAACCATGAGGCGGCAACCATTTGGCAAGGGCCGCCGGTGCCAGAAAGGCACGAAAAACCATGTCAGGGCTGGCTTTTAAAACACGATGTAACTCAATGGTGTGATGGGACATGCAAAATGCTCCTTTTGCTGATATCTGCCCAAACCGTTTTTTCCGGTTCTGATGCTGTTGCCTGGAAATTCAGCCGGAACCAGATGACAGTCCGGCCTGAACCAACGGCCACAATGGCACTGAGCTTGGCAAAGAAATTTGCTTAAAGTGGTACAACCACGAAAAATTCATGACAGGCTGTGGTTTCAGCAAAAATAAACCGGGCAAAAGCGATGCCAGTTGTTTTGATATTGCTGCTAATAACACTTGCTACATCGCCGTTCAGAGGCTGGCCGTCCGCCGGGTATATGGGATAGCAGCTAATTTCAGCGCATTTCAGGGCTTTTGGCACTGCACTACAGCAATACAACACTGCGCTCTGAATAGAAAATATGATCGGTTGAGGCAACAACAGGCTGCTGTGCACTTTGAGGCACAGCAGCTTAAGTTGCAGAATATCAGTATCAAACCTCTGGCCCGGCATATTGCGCCAGAACTTCAGCTTCAGTCAGCTCCAGCGTTGAATTGGCAAAACAATAATAAGCCGGTTTATGGTCGATAAAAATTTGTTCAGTAAATACAAATGGATGCTGTGGTGTTAACAGCCCCACCGGCACTATATAACGGTTGTCCGGAATAAAACGATAAAACAGATGCGTGCCACAACTGCGGCAAAACGCACGTTCTGCCCAATCTGATGAACCATACACAGCGATGGCTTCACTGCCTTCAAAATCGACCGAACTGCCGCAATTAACCGCCAGCAGCGGCCCGCCACCCCAGCGCCGGCACATGCCACAATGACAGGCATCCATTGCTGTGCCTGCCAAAGCCCGAAATCGTACAGCACCGCATAAACAGCGGCCCTGCACTGCCACTTGTTCTGTTGTTTGCGCTGACATCCGTCACCTCCTTGTTGTTAAAACTCCATATTGATTTTTAGGCAAAACACAGGCGGCTGTAAACACGCCGCCTGTGTTCGTTACAGATTAAACACTGCGCGCTTTCACACTGTCTACCCATTGTTGCACCCGTTTTTCCAGCAGCTCCAGTGGCAAGGCACCGCCGTTGAGCACTGTGTCGTGAAAAGCGCGGATATCAAACTTATCACCCAGTTGCTGCTGCGCCTGACTTCTTAATTGCAGAATTTTCAGCATGCCAATTTTGTACGAAGTGGCCTGCCCCGGCATTACCAGATAGCGCCGCACTTCAGACACTACGGCTGCTTTAGCAACAGGCGTTTTTTCCAGAAAATAATCAATTGCTTGCTGTTCAGTCCAGCCTTTGGCGTGCATGCCGGTATCTACCACTAAACGCACAGCGCGCCATATTTCGGTGACTAAACGGCCAAAGTCAGAATAGGGGTTCTGATAAGCGCCCATCTCTTTGGCCAAAAGTTCTGAGTACAAACCCCAACCTTCGGAATAAGCGGTAAAACGTGCCTGGGTGCGGAACTTGGGCACAGATTCCAGCTCCTGGGCGATGGAAATTTGCATATGATGGCCCGGACTACCTTCATGATACGCAATGGCTTCCATTTCATTTTTTGGCATGGCCTTCATATCCGACAAATGGGCGTAATACACACCAGGCCTAGAACCGTCTGGCGTGCCGGCCGAATAATGTTGCGCCGCACCCGGTTGCTCCCGGAATGCTTCTACCCTTTTCACCACCAGTTTGGCTTTAGGCAAAATGCCAAAATACTGAGGTAATTTTTCGCCGATAAAAGCAAGATAAGCCTCAGAGTCTTTGATATAAGCTTCGCGCCCTTCGTCTGTATCGGGATAAACAAACTGACTGTCAGTTTTAATAAAGTGGAAAAAGGCTTTTAAATCACCGGTAAAACCCACTTTATCTTTAATAGAGTTCATCTCTTTGGTTAAACGCTCAACTTCATCCAGGCCAATCTGGTGAATTTCATCGGCGGTCAGTGCTGTGGTGGTCGACTGCTGTAAACGCAGATTATAAAAAGCCACACCGTCCGGCAGGGCTGAAGCGCCATGAGCTTCCGCTGGCATGCTGGCAATTTCAGTTTGTAAATATTGCGCCAATGCCTGATAAGCAGCGCGGAACTGGCTGGTCAGCGCGGTTTTGGCGTTATTGCGAAGCTCAGTTGCTTCGTCGTTCGTTAATTTATCGGCTTTGACCAGCGCGTCAATTTTGTTGTTGATATCACTCCACAACGGCGAGTCCTCGCCTTGCTGCTCAAAAGGCTGGCCCTTCAGTAAATTATTCACCTGCACCAGCGCGCCTTCATAGGCAAAACGAGGCGGGCGCACCCCGGCTTGGGCTGAGCTGATGGCTCTTTGCTGTAAATCTGCGATGGCTTTGGCAACACCGCCAATCCGGCTGATATAAGCCTGTACATCGGTTTTGTTGTCTACTTTATGAAAGTTGATCAGCATTTGGGGTAACGAAGAATGCATACCCCGCATCTGATTAAACCAATAACTATGCCCACGGTAAGCGGCTGCTTCTTTGGCGCGCTCAAACTGGTAAATCCATAAGTCATAAGAAGTTTTGGCTTCGGCATCCAGCTTGCTGTAATCAAATTGGGTTTTCAGCTCCGCCACTGTGGCTTCAAACCACAACAGCTCTTTTTGCTCTGCTTCAGCAGTCATATCATCCACCTGGTCGTATTTTTCTTTCCGGCCAAGGGCGGTCAGGCGCAGCGGGCTCATTTGCAGCTGCTGCTCGTATTTTTGTTCAAACCACTGATTTAACCGCTCAGACTCTGATTGTGCTGTGGCCTGACCTTCAGCTACCGACGCTGGCGCGCCATTACCAATCTTATCGCCGGAGGTATTGGCGCTGTTGTTTTGTGGATCACTGGCTGGCTGACAGGCCACAAGGGCCGCAGCAATACTGATGGCCAACACAGATTTTGCAGAAAATAAATATCGCATTTTTTATCCTTCTTGTTGTGATGCTAAGGCGCTGCAACAGCAGAGCACAGTCTGAGCTTTATAGTGCAAGCACAACCACAGAAGCGGCAAGAGGCTTGGCCCGTCAGTCATAGCTGTTGTTTGTGGATTGGTAGCATTTTTGCCCGCGCCGCCGCAAAGCATGCAGCTACTTTGTGCTTGATGCGGCATTTGCAACACAAGCAAAAGCGGCAAAACACTTCACCTCGGCACTCGTTCCTTATATTCCTCATATCTACTTCGCATCAGCACTCTGGTCGGTTAAAATGCGCGCCCTGAATTTTATTGCCGCTGAGCGCCCCGCGATGTCTTTTAACGCTTTATATACTGATTTATCAGGCTATTACGATTTAATGTGTGCCGACATCGACTATCAGCGCCAAAGTGCAGCGGCCATGCGCCTGCATCAGTTTTTTGGCAGCGGCGGCCATACCCATCTGGATTTAGCCTGTGGCACAGGGCCACATATTGAACATTTTTTACAGGCCGGTTATCAGTGCACCGGGCTGGATTTAAATCAGCCGATGCTGGATATTGCCGGGCAGCGCTGCCCGCAGGCGCAATTTGTACAGCAGAATATGTGCGCCTTTAACATAAGCGAACCTGTTGATTTAATTACCTGTTTTTTATACTCCTTGCATTACAGCGGCAATATTGACGGCTTAAAAGCTTGTCTGCGCCATGTGGTGCCGGCGCTAAAATCCGGTGGTGTGTTTTGTTTTAGTGCGGTCGATAAAAACAAAATTGATAACAGCGCTTTATTACGCCAGCATGCCAGCCATCAGCACAGCCATTTTGTGTTTGAGTCCGGCTGGTTTTATCAGGGGTTTGGTGATGAGCAACAGCTCAGGCTGAAAATTCAGAAAACCACTCAGGGTGTGACTGAGCTGTGGCAGGACCACCACCCTATGGTGGCGGTCAGTTTTGCTGAGCTTAAAGCGCTGCTGGAGCCGGACTTTGAAGTGGTGATGCTGGAGCATGACTTTGAAAAAATCCTGCCGCTGGCACCAGACTCCGGCAACGCTTTATTTGTCTGTATTAAACACTAACTGATACAAGCAGCAGTTATAAGCTCTGTAACGAAGCGCCTTCAGTTTCACCGTAACGGGTTTCTTTGTCGTAAGAGAGCTGCGCTGCTTTGGCTTTGGCCAGAATCTCGTTTGCAACGGCATTGGCTTCCTGCTCCAGCAGCTTGCAATTGGCTTTGGAGCCAAGGCTTCGCAGGGCATCATCAATATCGTTGGCGGCTTTTTTGGCAATAGCCACATGCTTCATTTCATGACGCAATAAATTTGGGTACCAGCGCGCCCACAAGTCCTGCACCTCTGTGGTCGACACCTGCAGTTTTGGCAAGGTCACCTCAATTCTCAGATCTGTGACATAAGTGTCGATGCGGCATTGCCGGTTCCAGTTTTTGACATAAAAACGCCACTGAATGGCATAACTGCTGTCGGCAATATCACTCAGGCCATCTTTTTTAATCGGCGTGTGGGCAGCGGTGGCCGCTATCAGCTCTTGTTTGCTGCTGGCATTCACCGGGTAATACACGTAATTTTCCCATAACTCGACCTTGGCCTGAGCGGCAGAACCAACAAACAGCAATATCAGCGTGATTAAGCGCACGACAACCTCGTTTTACAGTGAAATCAATAAAATAGCAGACATTGACCTGAGTGCTGCAACAAAAACAACAGGCATCAATGTACTGAGCGCCAGCGAAGAATGCAATCTGAAGCCGCGTCAGGCTGAACAGCTAAGGGGGCAAACACAACAGCTTCCTGACGAAATAGCCAGCACACTAAAACACAAACCACGGCGCTCTGGCTCATTTTATCGCAGCTGCGGCTCTGTTAACCGTATCCGGTTGCTACAAGTTGCGGCTATTGCCACACTGGCTTAGATAACTACAATCACAACGCAGCGGAACTTTTATGTATAAAAACAATGCCAGTCCACGCCTGTTTAGCACTCTATTTTTGTTGATTTTCAGTTGTTTATTACCGGCCCATGCCGCGGGCTCAAGCGAGCGCACGCCTTCAGCACCAGAGCGCGACAGAGGCGACGGGCCTTATCAGCGGCTGATTTTACGCGGTGGTATTTATGTCAGCGGTGAAGGTGCACCAGCGCAGGGGCCTGTGGATATTGTCATTGAAAACGACCGTATTGCCGAAATTGTCGTGGTCGGCAATCCGGGTTTAGCCATTAAGCAGGAAGGCCGGCCAGTCGCTGCAAAAGGCGACCAGGAGCTGGATGTCAGCGGCATGTATATTCTGCCTGGTTTTGTTGATATGCACGGTCATATTGGCGGCTCAGCCCCGGGCATTCCGGCCGAATATGTGTTTAAACTCTGGCTGGCACACGGTATCACCACAGTAAGGGAGCCCGGCAGTTTTAACGGCCTCGACTGGACCTTAAAACATGTAAAAGCGTCCAACGAAAACCGCATCGTCGCCCCCCGTATTGTGCCTTATATCGGTTTTGGTCAGGGCCTGAAAAAACCTGTGTTCAGCCCTGAACAAGCACGTAACTGGGTGCGTGGTGTAAAAAAAGCCGGTGGCGCCGGTATTAAGTTTTTTGGTGCCACTCCGGCCATTATTGCCGCTGCACTGGATGAAGCCGGCAAACTCAAACTTGGCACCATGATGCACCACGCCCAGCTCAATGTGATGCGCACCAATGTGCTGGACAGCGCCAGAATGGGGCTCACCTCCATGGAGCACTGGTATGGTTTACCCGAAGCGCTGTTTACCGGCCAGGTGATCCAGCACTATCCGGCGCATTATAACTATCAGAATGAACAAGACAGATTTGCCGCCGCCGGCGAGCTTTGGAAACAAGCGGCAGCACCTGGCTCAGAGCGCTGGAATGCAGTGCGGGATGAACTCATTCAACTGAACTTTACCATTAACCCAACGCTGACCATTTATGAAGCCACCCGTAATGCCGAAGCACAGCGTTCAGCCCCCTGGCATCAGGAGTACACCCTGCCTACCTTAACCAGGTTTTTTCAGCCCAACCGCGACGCCCATGGTTCTTTCTGGTTTGACTGGACTACTGATCAGGAAATTGCCTGGCGCGAAAACTACCGCATCTGGATGTTGTTTTTAAACGACTTTAAAAACCATGGCGGCCGCATTACCACAGGCTCAGACGCCGGTTATATCTATAAAATTTACGGTTTTGCCTTTATTCAGGAACTGGAGCTGCTGCGCGAAGCCGGTTTTCATGCGCTGGAAGTGATTCAGGCCGCCACTTTAAATGGGGCACAAGCGCTGGGACTGGCCGATGAGATTGGCAGTCTGGTACCGGGTAAAAAAGCCGATATGGTAATAGTGGCTGAAAACCCACTGGCCAATTTTAAAGTGCTATATGGCACAGGCCATTATCAGCTGAATGCCAACAACCAGCCAGAGCGCACTCAGGGTGTGCGTTACACCATTAAAGACGGTGTGGTTTATGACGCGCAGCAGCTACTGAGCGACGTGCGGGCTATGGTCAAACAAGCCAAAGCAGCGGAGTCTGGCCAGAAATAACAGCAAAACACTCTGAGCTTTAGAGTCTGTCTCACGACTACAATCGCGCCTGCAATCGCAACAATCAAAAAAGGGCAAACTCCGGTTTGCCCTTTTTTATCAATAACTCACTTCAGCCAAAACAAAGAAAGACAATAAACAGTTATCAGCGGCCCGGGCTTTGATGCAGTTTGCCCGCCAGCCAGGCCATTGGCAGATAAGCCAATAACAAATCCAGCGCAATAAACCAGCCCGGCGCAGGTATCATGATACTGGCCGCCACACCACCACAAAAAAACAATAAAGCCACCACAAAAGCCAGCTGTATTTTGTAGCTGGCCGCCAGATAACAAGCGACCCAGGCGCCGGCAAAAGTACCCAGCGCATGAGCCAGCCAGGGCGTGACAAAATGTTGTGGTTCAAACAGGCTGATGCCCTGTTTCAGGCTTTCGGCGTTATGCAGATCCACGCCGGCCGGTGGTGCAATCAACAACGGCCCCAGCTGGATCAGCGCCATATTCACAGCACTGCCCACCACAACGCCAGCCAACAGGCTTAGAATATTCTGTAATAATTTTGGCACCACATGCTCCTCTGTGCCCAAGCTGCTGAATTACTGCTGTGCTGCTATGAAGTGCAGCCCAATCAAGCTGATGTTTTTACCAAACTGCTATTTAGCTATCCTGTACCTGAAAGTTCTGCAGGCCAAATGTACTCTGCTGCGCAGCTTTTTTATCCTGCACAAAAATCACCAGCGCAAAAATAAGTTCAATCACACCACCGGCCAGGGCGCCGTATAAAGGTGCGGCGGCAAATTGTCCCAGCACAAAACCGGCCCCTGCCAACGCCAAACCACAGAACCAGAATAACCGCATGCCAAATAAGCTGCTGAACACCAGGTAACGACCACCAATCACCAACAACATAGCCGGGAAAAACCACTCGATACGTAGCTGCGCAGCGGCAAAAGCCAGAGGCAAACTAAAAATCAGCCAGAAAGTGCTGGCATAAGCCAAACCGGCCAGCGGATTGCCTTTGCTGTGATTGCCGGGCCGCCCCGCTAATTTGGCAATCACAACACCAAGCGGATGAATAAACATACCGCCAATCAGCAATACCCAAAGCGCCTGCTGTGCTGAGGCAAAAACCACAGCAGCAGCGCTGCCAAGCCAAATCAAAGACGACGCCAACATACCGGCAGCGCCGCTGCAATAAGCAAAACGCATATCGGTCTGAGCTGCATTCAGTGAATCATTCATAGAATAAATCCTTTTAATCATCAATATGTTGCGATTAAAGCAACAACAAAGGTGGATAGCAAAAATAAGGTCGGAAACAACTTTGACTGTGCCAGCCTGACCGGCGCCGGTCAATAACCTTTGGTTGTTTTATCAACAATTTTCAGCTGCAGATCCAACACCAGAGGCTGTAAACACCATTGACGGCAAGGGCCTTTGCAAAAGCTGTGATCTCGGCTTGCACACAAAAGTACATAAAGGGAGAAATCAGGCTTGAGCTGTCGTTTTGATGTACCGGATTTATCTAGCGGCGCCGGTATTGCCTTTGGCTTTTTTTGGCTCGCCCGCTTCATCTTTTTGCTTTATTTGTTGCTGTTTGATCTGCTGAATTTTTTTAATTTCAGTAGGGGGAATAGGCAATAACGAAATCAGTGGCAAAAACGCCAGCATTAAATAAGCGCCGGCGGAGCGGCGTTTGGCCCAGCGCACCATATTAAAAAACCAGCGGCCCAGCCATAACAGCAACAACACCACCACAGTACAAAAGATCACATCACCAACAATCTGCACTCCAACAGAAGCCTGCTGCATCACTGCCATTATTTTTTCTCAAATAAACAATAACTTGCTTTCTAATTGGGGAGCAGCAGGCAATTATCAAGTGCACTGGCAGCAACCAGCAAAGATCACAACCGCAGCTTTGTGTTGCAGCTTCTGGCCAGCACTCAGCGCAGCAAGGCTCAGAGCGCGGCGTTTTGCACAATACGTCGGAATTCATCCTGGTGGCGGCTGATACGTGCCCAATCACAACTGGTGCATAACCAGGGGGTACCTTTCCCGGTGAGCATCACCATAGTGGCATTCTGGCATTTTTTGCATTTTGTCCAGCTCACCACCTCACTGCAGGGCTGAAACAAATCACAGTGAATATCAGGTCGTCGCCCGGCCAGCAGCGCAATTTCTGCCATTGGAAAAGTATTGCTTAACAGCAACTGTTTCAGCGCCGGCAGCATGGCAATAAGTTCCAGCGATTGATCCTCAATATCTACAGTTTGCAGTTGTAACCATTGCAGTTGTTTAAGCGACAACAAAGGCGCAATAGAGTTGAGCTTTAAAGTTTTTAAGCTGTTTGAATCACCGGTTAATGACAAACCACGCAGTGCTGTCAGGGGAGTTAAAAACGACAGATCATGACTCGCCCTGATATTCTCAAGTTCCAGCCATCTGAGTTGCGTTAACTCAGACAGCACGTCCAGCGGCTGCAACGACGGTGTGCTTCCAAGGTGCAGATATGTTAATTGCCCGGCAGCACTGATCGCAGCAGCAGAGGTCATGCCACCCCATTTAATATACAAACCTTTCAGCTTTGGCATGGCACAGGCTGCATCAAACAACTGCTGCGGCACTCTGGACTGCAACCACAAAAACTCAACCTGCTGCAACTGTGGCAGGTATTCACACCAGGAATTCAGCAATTTTTTCTGCGCAGCAGCGCTCAGCTCCGTCTGAGTGCAGGCAAGAGCAAGGTGTTTACCGCCCTGATAATCCGCCAGCTCCCGGATAGTTTTTGGCGGAAAGTTTAGTTCTGGCCTGTGATGCCAGAAACTATGCCATGGCTCAATAGTTCCGGCCTGTCCGGCGGCAGCACCAATCTCACGCTCTAGCACTATTTTTAATTCGTCCATTGATATGCTCTCTAAACGGCCAGCCAACAAGCCAGGGCCCAACAGCCTGCTGCGGCGCAACCGGGCTGCGCCCGCTGACGACATTAAACACTCAGCAGCTTGTAGTAAGTAAATGAAAAAATAGCTTACCTGGGTTTAGAGTCTGCTCTGACGCGATCAGTATCGGCATGTGCGCCGCCAACCCAGCGAGGTGCAGCTGTTATGCAGCAGTCCATAGCTATGGCTTATAAACAAAGTCCAGACTTGCCCTGCCCCAGCGCAACAGGCACATCGGCAAGGCTCACATGATAATACAAAGCCAGAATTTGCCAGCCGGCATCGGCTTTATACAGCTGAATACTATTAACCCCAACAAAATCAGCGGCTTTAGCGTTCTTATCCGTTCTGGATTCGACCACGCTATACACGGCGGCAAAACGGTCGTGCTGCACCAGCTGCCGGCTCACTTCACATTCATAAAATCCTTTGGGCCTGGCTGCTGTCATGCCCTGCAAAAACTCAGTGGCTTTGCTTTGGCTTAACTTTGGCTGGCCTTCTTTATAAGTAGCACCAAAGACCACGGCATCGGGGTGAAATATGGCCTGCAGGCTTTTTACATCAGCAGCTATACCAGGCTCATGCGACAAAGCCCGCCATAATGTAGCCATTGTTTGTTCAGGCGTGCTGTTAAGTTGAGACGGGCTTTTTGCAAAAACAGCTGCACTACAAAGTAGCGCCGGCAACATCCAATAACGCATCACAACTCCTTGTTTTATTTTGTTTTTCCTGAAAGAAAAGCGCAAAAGCCGACCGCTGAGTTATTGATCAGTCTTGTCGTCTTCATCTTTGATATCTTTCACTACTTCTTTGGTTTTATCACCCACAGCTTTCACTGCATCTCTTGAAGTGTGACCAATTTTTTTGGTGACATCGCGGGTGGTATGGCCGACTTTTTTCGCTACATCCCGGGTACCATGACCAATGGCCCGGCCGGTATCTTTAATTTCGGCACAAGATGCCAAGAGCAAAAATACTGGCAACACCACAGAAAGTTTGATCATTAAATTCATCAGATTATTCCTTGTATGCCAAGCGGCAGCAGCTAAAGGGTTCCGACTAACATAGCAGCTGCTCAGGCTAAAATAACAGGGGCTTGAACCTGGCAAGGTAAAAAATACCGGCAAGCAGCAACAGCGCCAGCAGGGCAAAACCCAGCCTGCTGCTTTTTGCATAACTTAACGTCAGCGCTGCTTTGCCGCACAGAATATAACAGACTAATAATAAAATTTTAATGCCAAGCCAATGATGTATAAAAGGTTTCCACGGGCCTACTGCCAAAAGCGCCAGCGCCATACTCAGCAATAGAGTATCTACCAGATGAGGCACAAACCGTACTTTACTGGCGCGCCAATCAAAGCCGCCAGCTTCGGGCCTTAACATATCCAGCAAAAAACGCACGCTAAAAAGACTGACGCTCAGATAAGCACACAACATATGGATTTGTTTTATTTCAAGATAATACTGCATTGTTGTTTTCCCGTATTTTCCGGCCATGTGATGTTTTTGCCCCACTGCAATAAGCCTGCAACAGCGCAGCACACTGCTTTTGCACCACCTTAAAACATTCAGCCAAAGCGGCCTATATCGCCAAATAGGTAAGGCCGCAGAGCACATCGCCTGCAGGGTATTTTCCACCACAGCAGGGTATAAAAAACCCGGTTACCACAAGGTAAAAAACACCCTGCCCGCATAAACATCCAAACATATTCAATAAATTCAAAAACTTAACATTTGGCCTGTTTATTGCCAAAGCAGCTCAGCCGTGGAACACCCGGCTCAAAACAAAAACACAGGAATAGCATATGAACAGTCCGCATCTTCGTCACACTGCAGGAGGTCTTTATGGCCGGCTATCGTAAACTCTGGTGGCTGTTAATCGCCATCCTCGCAATTACCTTTTCAGTGCTGGGTTATTTTGGTGCTGAAGTCTATCGTTCGGCACCTCCCATTCCGGCTAAAGTGGTGGACGCTGCCGGTAACCTATTAATGACCGAACAAAGCATTTTAAACGGTCAAACCGCCTGGCAATCGGTTGGCGGCATGCAGTTAGGCTCTATCTGGGGCCATGGTGCTTATCAGGCGCCGGACTGGACCGCCGACTGGCTGCACCGTGAGCTGACCGCCTGGCTGGAGCTGGCCGCACAGGCAGAATTTGGCACCGGCTATGCCAGCCTGAATGAAGCGCAGCAGCATCAGCTGAAATTTGCGTTAAAGCAGGCCTATCGCACTAATACTTATGACAAAAACAGCGATACGCTGCAGCTCAGTGAGCGCCGGGTGCAGGCTATCACCCAAACCGCCGCCCATTATCAGGCGTTATTTGGCGACGATGCGGCGCTTGCGCAAACCCGCGCCAATTATGCAATGAAAAACAATACCCTGCCCTCGCTGGAACGCCGGCAAGAGCTCACGCAGTTTTTCTTCTGGACTGCCTGGGCCGCCAGCACAGAACGCACTGCCAAAGGCGCCACTTATACCAATAACTGGCCCCATGAGCCGCTGATTGATAACAGACCCACAGCAGAAAACCTGATTTGGTCGCTGGTCAGTATTATTTTGCTGATCGCAGGTGTGGGTGGTTTGATTTGGGGCTGGGCCTTTTTACGCCAGCATGATGAAGAAGAGCCAGCCGCGCCCAAACTGGACCCTATTGCCCGGTTAAAACTGACACCGTCACAACGGGCTTTGGGTAAATATATTCTGGTGGTGGTGGCGTTATTTACCCTACAAGTGCTGTTGGGGGGTTTTACCGCGCATTACACGGTCGAAGGTGATGGTTTTTATGGTTTAAATACCACCGAATGGTTGCCCTACAGCCTGGCCCGTACCTGGCATATTCAGGCGGCGATGTTCTGGATTGCCACCGGCTTTTTGGCGGCAGGTTTATTTTTAGCGCCCATTATTAACGGCGGTAAAGATCCTAAATATCAAAAACTTGGTGTAGATGTGTTGTTCTGGGCTCTGGTGGTGCTGGTGGCAGGCTCTTTTGCCGGTAACTACTTTGCCATTATGCAGATCATGCCGGCACACTTAAGTTTCTGGTTTGGCCATCAGGGTTATGAATACATCGACATTGGCCGCTTCTGGCAAATTATTAAATATGTGGGGGTATTGTTCTGGTTACTGCTGATGCTGCGTGCTGTGGTACCGGCCTTTAAAGCACCGGGTGATAAAAACCTGCTGGCACTTTTTGCCGCTTCAGTGATTTGTGTTGGCCTGTTTTATGGTGCCGGTTTGTTTTATGGCGAGCGTACCCATTTATCTGTGATGGAATACTGGCGCTGGTGGGTGGTGCATCTGTGGGTAGAAGGCTTTTTTGAAGTGTTTGCCACAGTGTCGCTGGCCTTTATTTTCAGCAGCATGGGCTTAGTGTCGCGCACAGTGGCCACCAGCGCCAGCCTGGCGTCAGCTTCGTTATTTATGCTCGGTGGTATTCCTGGTACTTTCCACCATCTGTATTTTGCCGGTACCACCACACCTGTCATGGCGGTTGGCGCTACTTTTAGTGCGCTGGAAGTGGTGCCTTTGGTGGTGCTGGGTTATGAAGCCTGGGACAACTGGCGTTTACAACACAAAGCGCCCTGGATGGCCGACATTAAATGGCCTCTGATGTTTTTTGTTGCTGTGGCGTTTTGGAATATGCTCGGCGCCGGTGTGTTCGGTTTTATGATCAACCCACCAATCGCTTTATATTACCTGCAGGGTTTAAACACCACCCCAACCCACGCCCATGCGGCACTGTTTGGCGTTTATGGTTTCCTGGCACTGGGTTTTTGTTTATTGATCCTGCGTTATATCCGGCCACAGCTGGCTTTTGATGAAAAACTGATGAAAACCGCGTTCTGGTGGATGAACGGCGGTCTGGCGCTGATGTTATTTACCAGCCTGCTGCCTATTGGTTTTATTCAGTTTTATGCCAGCGCCACCGAAGGTTTATGGTATGCCCGCAGTGAAGCCTTTATGCAAAGTGACATATTGCATGCACTACGCTGGATCCGCACTTTCGGCGACGTGATTTTTATTATCGGCGCTTTAGCTGTGAGCTGGCAGGTAGTGAAAGGAGTATTTGACCAAAAAGCCGCTGCACAGCAGCTGCAACAATTGGGTTGAGCCGACCATTTTGCTGTAAACAAACAGCAGCGTTCAATAACAAAAAGGCATCGTTGAACGATGCCTTTTTTTATGTTGGCTAAAGCCATATTCTGGCGAAGGCCTGTGACGGTATCAGTATCAGGCTGCTTTGTCAGATAACAGCTTAATTTGCTCCGGGTTTTTCACCCTGATATGGGTTTGGTAATAATACAAACCCGTTGGCTTACCCTGCGACATAAAGTCAATTTTCATCCGCCGCGCCAGGCCTTTGACCAACAACTTTTTGCCAACAAAATATTGTTGGGCCGAAGCTGCATCAGTACCGGTCAGAGCTGCAGCCACTGCCGGGCTCATTGCAATAGTAATATTGCGCTGGTCGCGATAATCCAGTTCGGTATTTAAATAAACTGCCCGGCCATCAGTGCCGGCAGCCTGAATGCTGAGCTGATACTCTCCCACCACCCCTTCAGGCGCTGCCGCTGCTGCAGCGGCAATAATATCCATAGCGCTGGCCTGATGAGTACGCTCTGCGCTGCCCTGCATCGCAGCACAGCCTGACAATAACGCCAGCATCACTACTGCGGCTAATTTCATAAAACCTCCGGTTAAATCCATTTAAAAAACAACATACTACACTTAAAACACCGCTGGCCCAAAAGCTTCTTCAGCCGGCCAGCAATATATGGCGGTTGCTCCACTGCCGCCTTTGCTCTCTGGTTCCTCCGCTGCTTTGTGTTATTTAGCCAGCACTGCTGCAGGACTATTTAGCTGTGCTTGCCAGGCTGTTGTCTTCAGGCCACAGCATAAGAACCATAAAGTAATAGCCAGCTCACCCAATAAAGAAGGTGCCAGCACCCAGGGGAATAACAAAGTAGCAAGATCCGGCGCCAGTAGTTGGGCGGCACTATTTAATACATAACTGCCACCTGCTGCTATTAGTAAATAACCCAAAAAGGCAGGCAAAAATTCAGACTTAACAATCAGATAACCCCGAATGATGCAGGTCACACCAAAAAAGATCAGGCCAATACCAAAACCATGGCTGTGCATTTTCACCCAAAAGGCCGTTAGCTGCGCCAGCAGCTCGGCCGGCATCGCTGCCTGAGCAGCAGGGGCAAGCAGTAGCAAAGGTGCCACTAACGCCAGTTTATTCACCGCCAGCACCGAAGTTTGCACAATATTAAATAAAGTGGCGGTGATGGCCAGGCCATGATGCACCGGCTTTAACAGCAGATAAAACAGCACAATCAAAGGGATATCCAATAGCTGCATTAACAAATCACCACCAATACCGGCGCGCCATAAACCGGGCGAGTTGGCAATATTGGCGGCGGTGGCCGCAGCATCCCCGGCCACCACTAAAGTGCCACGCACCACAGTTTCACCAAATAAACCAAGGGCAATATTGGCAAGATAAGCCACACCTGCCAAACGCAGATAAAAATTGGGGTTTTGGGCAAAGTTCATCACACTTCCTTTTCTTTTTTATCGGCTTTAATGGCAAAAAGCGCCATTAACTGTGGTACCAAAGCAGTGCCAGCTGCTGGTGCCACAACACAAAATCCTGTTTATAGGCCATATAAAGTTCGCTGTTATGCTGGCATTGTCTGGCCGCCTGCTGTTTGAGCTGTGCATATTCAGCCGCAATAGCCGGATGTGCCAGCAAATAGGCTTTAAAAGCTCTGTGGTGTAACAAATGTTCATCACCGCTTTGAAAAGCGTGTACATGATGGCTGCGACTGCTCTGCCCTTTTTGATAATACCGCCGGCCGGCAATGCCATGCTCACCTTTGGCCTGGTAACCCAGCGCCTGCATAGCCGCAAGCTGCCCATCCAATGCGGCAACAGACACCACCTCAAGCAGAATATCAATAATGGGTTTGGCAGCAAGGCCAGGCACAGCAGTGCTGCCAATATGTTCAACCAACAGCAGATTAGCGCCAAGTGCTTGTTGCAACAACTGTTTTTCTGTTGCAAAAAGTTTCACCCAGTTCTCATCATAAGGCACAACTTCAATGATACGTTGGCTCATAATGGTTTCCTTTATGCTGAAAAGTTGGGGGGCGCGGCCGAACGTCTGAACTACTGAAAAAACCGAAGAGCCTTGATAGCCGCAGCTACAGCAGTATAACCAGCATAACGACTACAGTTGGGTGAAGCCGTTGTGGCTGTGCAGATAACAAAACAGTATCAACACAGCACTTTTGTGGGCCAAAGCGTGAGTTTATAGCGGCTTAGTGCCTGTTATTTATCCTGTATTGCTGACTGTGCTACCGACACTTTAGTGGGCGAGGTTTTGGCTAAAGCCAATACTTCGGTATAGGTTAAACCGTGAATTTTTTTACCAATCACCTCGTAGTTAAATTGGTTGATCATGGTTGGATCATCAATCACGTCATAGGCACTATTTACATCAGAAAACTGGATGGCGAGCAATGCCATTAAAAACTCAATATGCTGCTCCGGCTTTAAGCTTTTTGTTATATAAACCACACCCTGCTCTGTGGATTTTGCCGTGGTACCGTCAAATACAAAGCTGTTTTTTGCGCTGGCACAGCCCAAGGCCAGCAGCAAAAAAAGCAGCACAAATAAATGTTTCATTGAATGTCCTTATTTATCAAACAGCGGTTATGTCTAGCTAAATTGGCTAAACAGAATTTACCGGCAGGTAAAAGCTAATATTTACATACAGATAACAAATTAAGCTGTCAATAACAAGCATGGTGCTTTTGTTATTAGCGTGTTCTGAGGGTTGGATCCGAACTTTGCGTTTTTTTACCATCAGCCAGAAGCAGCTGCTACCCTGTTTTAACGGCTGTTAGTGGCAGCTTTCAGCGGTAAACAAGCATAGATGCAGACACAAAACAGCAGCTGATGATTGTCAGCCGTTATTTGGCTGGCGTTCCGGCTGAACCTGCCAGAATACCACCATCAATATTAATTTCTGTGCCTGTCAGATAAGCGGACTCATCAGACGCCAACATCACAGCAACACAAGCAACTTCCGCTGGTAAACCAAAACGCCTAAGTGGTGAGTCTTGCACAAAAGCCGCCATATTAGCTGCTCTGTCCGGGCCATTGCCGAGCATGGGCTCCCACATTGGGGTGAGAATTGCCGCAGGGTGAATGGAGTTACAACGCACTGTTAAATTTTGCTGGGCACAATACAAAGCCACACTTTTTGTATGATTGCGCACCGCCGCTTTACTGGATGCATAAGCAGCAGCTGTTGGAATACCGACAATACCAGAGCGCGAAGAAATATTAATAATGGAACCCTGCCCCGTGGCGCGCATGGCTTTAATTGCATACTTACAACCTAAAAACACGCCATCCAGGTTGGTTTCGTGCACCTTGCGCCAGGCAGCTAAGCTGGTATGTTCAGGGTCATGCGGCACAAAACCTTCTTCAAAACCGGTAATACCTGCGTTATTGACCACAATATCAAGCCGGCCGTGCTCCTGAAGAATGTCTGCAGTTAGTTTTTG
This sequence comes from Rheinheimera sp., assembly GCA_003543135.1. GTDB lineage: Bacteria > Pseudomonadota > Gammaproteobacteria > Enterobacterales > Alteromonadaceae > Pararheinheimera. The sequence goes on along the minus strand of DPJG01000032.1, from coordinate 316,427 downwards.
CCAGCCATGCTCATCCCGCACATCCAGCAAGCGGAATCTGGCGCACTGCCCTATGGCCAGGGCAACTTTTTCGCCATTCTCCTCGTCAATATCAGTGACATAAACAAAAGCGCCTTCGCCAGCAAAATGCAGTGCAATAGACTCGCCTATGCCCCTTGCAGCGCCTGTCACTAAAGCAATTTTTCCTTTGAGTCTCAAAATTCAGCCTCCTTTATATCTGCTGTAGATCTGCTGTATATCTGCTGTGAAGAGCTTTTGTTAGCAAACAAAAATGCCCCTGCGTGCACTGATGCCGGATCAACATCAACATCAACTGTCACAAAACAACTTTCAACAAACCACTTTCAGCGAACAGCTAAGGCGCAGGCCTGTGACCATAACTCAGTACCCGGGTAAGCTGCCATTTGCCTTCTTGCTCGCGCCAGATCATCGTAAAATCTGCCAGCCCTTCACATTTACCGCTTGCGAACTGGCAAAAACGGTGTGAACCCTGTGCTATGGCGCCAAAACCTTTAATGGGATACACCTTCAGACTACCTGCCACCAGCTCACGACTAAACTTGCCGCACACATTGTTGCGGGTGCCAGCAATCATCTCGTCCCTGGTCCAGGTAACACCGCCGTTGTCATGGTAAAACTCCACGTCCGGTGCAAAAAAACCAGCGTGTTTATCAAGTTGCCCCGGCTCAGCACAGCGGTTAAATGCAGCAAACACCAAAGTGTCGAGTTCGGCCACAGTGTTGTACAGCTGATTGGGCTCAGCTGCTGCTTCCGGCTTGGGCGCTTGCTTAGCATCGGCATTGGCATTGGCCATAAAAATAGTGCCGGCAACAACACCAGCCAGGGCAAGGTTTAGCAGTTTTATCACGTCAACACTCCTGTTTGCAGACTGCGAACACCCCAAAGCTGGGGCTGGTTTTATCGCAGTGATAATTTATCCTGATGCCAGGGTTTGCAATATTTAACCTTTGCGCCATGCAACACCATAGCCACTTTTTCAAAAATAAGTTTTTAAAATTAGAATATTACCAACGCTGTACATGGTTTTAAATTTTGGAAAAGGCCACTAAATATAAGTTTTAACCACTATAGGGTGAGGGTGATGGTGCGGGCAATTATTGAGTTGTAACCAGTTATTGTGTGGAAGGTTTGACCTGCGGTTTGGCTTTGATTTTCAGCTTGCAGCTAAGGGCGCTGTAGCAGCGGAGACTCGCCTCCGCGGGCGAGTCACTTTTTGTATCGACAAAAAGTGACATAAAAATGTATGGTCCGCCTCGTTATTGCAAGAACAAAGATCGATGACGGGATTGGTCTGCGCTAATGTATTCGGAGTCTCTTTAGGGAGGCTCTAGCTTCCCGCTCCACGATGAGTTCCGCGCCGGAATATCCTCAAAAACGACTAAGCATCAACTGCTGTTTTTTATGCCAGGTTTTATTCCGGTGGTTCTACCGTTATTGTCATCAGCTTTTTGTTCATGCACACCCTGATTGCAGCTTCGCTGCATTAAACCCTTGCCTGTATTTCAGCACTGCCCACACCATTCTGGCCAGCTTGTTTGCCAGCGCTACACACACCACATTAAATGGCTTGCTTGCTCTAAGCTGGGTAAGCCAACTGCCAAACACCGCACCTGTTTTTTCCGGCCTGGATAAAATGGCTCTGGCACCATGAATAAATAAGGTTCGAAGATGCTTATTGCCCCTTTTACTGATGCCAAGCAATCGCGTTTTTCCGCCGGTTGAGTGCTGGTGAGGCACCAAGCCAAGCCAGGCTGCTAAATTCCGTCCGTTATGAAACTGACTTCCATTCCCAAGCTCTGCAATGCACTGACTGGCTGTGATATCGCCAATACCGGGAATGGATTTTAATAACTGAGCATCTTCATTTTGTGCCAGATATCTTTTGAGCTTACTATCCTGCTCAGCAACCTTGAGCATAAGCGCCTGATAGTGCTGATGCAGGCCTAAGAGTTCATTTTGTATCAGTATGGGTAAGTGTCTGGCATGTATCGCAAGCCATGCTGGAAGTGTCTTCATCACACTATGCCCCTGAGGAAAGCTGACGCCAAACTCCAGCAACAAAGCGCCAATTCTGGACATGCAGGCCGTGCGGTCTTTAATATACCCATGACGAATACGATGAATAGCACTGAGCAATTGCGCTTCTTCAGATTTCACCGGGACATAGCGCATAGAGGGTCTTGTGGCTGCTTCTGCGATTGCATCGGCATCAATAAAATCGTTTTTATTGCCTTTGACATAAGGCTTCACATATTGCGGTGGCAGTAATTTAACTGTGTGCCCATTCGACATACATAGACGCCCAAGCCAGTGTGCTCCGCCGCATGCTTCAAATGCAATTGTGCTTACTGGCGTGTTTTGAACAAACTGCACCAGCTGCTGACGGCTGAGTTTTTTGCGCAGAACTGCCTGACCTTTATGGTCATGACCCACAAGATGAAAATTCGATTTGCCTAAATCGATACCAATAACTTGAATTGACATGATGGTTCGCCTCCTATGCCTCTTAAACACTCTCAGCTTAGGTGCTGAGAAATGAGGCGGACCATCTAATTAACGACCCCGGGATCGTTCGAAAGCCCGTGGTTTTGACTCGCTTTTGAGGCGCCGCCAAAACTCGGCGAGCGCTACCGTCGCTCGCCTCAAACAGTTGGCGTCTTAAAACCTCAATACCGGCCAAAACCACGGCTCACTTTACGGGGAGGAAAAGCGCTGGCTTGGTAATTGGGTTTCTGCTTTGTGCCAATTGCAGACATTCCAACTTTAAGGCTGTAAAGTCCGCTTTTAGGTGTTAGCAGAACGCCGTGCGCATGCGCGCGAACTTGTGAGCGTCGCAGCGGCCGCAGGCCGCGAATGCCGCACCTTGTTATAACTCATTTACTTTCCGACAGCGAAAAAGCTGGCAACTGAAAGTCAGATTTGCTTCTTACTACCCAGCTATATACTTGAAAATGCTCACCATTGAGTTCTTTAATGCGATGGTCTGTCTCAATATTGTTCTTGCACGTTTGCTGCCATAGAGTTTTTACCTGCCGTATAAAGCTGACCTCAATTTCGCCAGATAGCTCATTGAAAACTAAGGTCCGGACAAAGTTGTTCAGCGCATCAGCTTTAAATTTCTCTTCGGCAGCAGGGTAAAAGTAAAACTTCATACGAAGCTCCATGAGTTATAACGCAAAGCACACGGGCGGAAAAACGCGATAACGTTTGACGTCCCAGCGACCGACGGGAGCGAGTGATGCGTATTGTTAGGCATTTTTTACACCTAAAACTGACCACTGCTGCCAAGAACCTAGAGCAAACAGGCCGCCAATAAACAAACATATACCAGAACTAATTAACCAAAATGTCAAACTGTTTTCTGGGAACATTGGCATTAACCCGACGAAGGAAACGCCGCGAATTAAAAATATACTGGCAATGAGGATTAGCGCCAATTTTGTTAGAGGTAAACGTTTAATTGCGCCTGCGCCCGACAAGCCATAAAGCGCCCAAACCAAAAGCACCATGACAATGACAGAGGTTACAATTGTCGGATACCAAAGCCCTTGCTCTGCCATCCGAGCCATCTGCTCGCCTGCACCAAAGAAACGATACCAATCGCCTCCGAACACAATACAACCCAGATGAGCAAGTGCAGCAGCGAAACAACATATCGCCGCAGCCAGAAGATACTTATTACTAGCAGAATGCATCTTTCCTCCATGAATGCCTAACTATAAGCGCACGCGCGCGAACCTTTGTGAGCGTCGCTGCGGCCGCAGGCCGCAAAGTGGCGCGCCTTGTTAGTTTTAATTGCCAAACACAGTGTCAAAACTTTCACCTTGATTTAACTTTTCTATACCGTCATATAGTTTTTTAGGATCCACCCCCTCAAATGCGACCCTTGAGGCCTGATAAGCTTGAGTGTCACTCGATGAAAAGTCTGAAAGGCTTTTGACATGTTCCACGGTTAAACTATCCAAAGAAATGTTACTTAGAAGTAATGGCTCCCTGTAATCAACATAAGTACCAGAGCCTTCAAGTAACCAAGGTTTAATTTTAAAATTTTTCGTATAAAAATTTGCACGATGAAATAATTCCGCATGCGAAGTTTCATGAGCAATCACGTCAACATTAATGCCTTTTGGTCCAATGAATACACACTCTCTTAACAATGCACTTCTTGCCATTCCGGTGGAGTTAAATCCAAGTGCAGTGTATTTTGAATCTTTTGTTACGATATACCGTGGAAAGGAAATCATTTCACCAAAAGCATTATTGACTCTCGCCTTTGCATTTTTAACTAAGACTGAAAGTGTTTCTCGATCTATTTGACTTAAAGTTGCATCCACATAAATTTCAGTCTCAATTTCTTCAAAACCGAGTAAAGGCGCAGCCTCGCATGCTAGACCATCTTTATTAAAAAACAGCAAAGATGAAAGTGAAAAAATAAAGGTGGTCGTAATAATTATCTTCGATGATTTCACCTAACCTCCGTGTAAAACTAACGCCCAAAGCAGCGGCCGAGCGTAGCGAGGTCCAGCCCCGCAGGGGCGATGCTGCCTTTGCTTGTTATGTTTTTACTCGTATTTTGCCATTTCATTTAACAGTTCTTCTTTTAAATCTTGTGGCTCGATACACCAAAATGTCCATTCTTTGTTTGGAAACACGGCCACCTTGACTTGGTCTTGTTCGAATAGTGGCAGCCAATGATCAAGTAGCTCTTCGAGACTTATTTCAGTGGCAGTGTGACCAGGAAAATTTTCATCTGCGATTTTCTGTGCGTATTCAGGATGTGACCACAATGGAAAGTATTCAAATTCTTCTGGAGCAATAGGAACGAGCCAGCCTTCATCGCTTTTGACACCCCACAGCTGCTCCCAGTCTGCGACCTTGCTAACGAAGTGGTCGTATCTATCGAAGCTATCAAGCGCCAAGACTGCTTCGAACTGTTTTTCGTTCATCCTATATGGCACTTAACTCTCCCTGAAACATAACGCTTTGCTAATTGGCTGCCGTAGCGCAGCGTAGGCAGTCCAGTGGAGGCCACGCTTTATGTGGCCGGAACGAAATTAAGCAACTTGTTATGCGAACACACTGCCCAGCACTGCAACAACAATACCTGCGGGCATCAAAGCCCATGATTTTGTTTCAGTAATACGCGGGAATTTTGACTTGACATTTAGTGACGATATTTCAGGGTTAAGATACAGCCAAAAGAAAAATAAAGCGGATCCCAGATAGAAAAAGGCATTGAAAGGTCCCAACTCCATAAGACCAATAATAGAAATAATTGCCGAAACCACTGAAACCAGTGTGAATGTTAGCAATATGACTCTTACTGTTTTCATAGCAACTCCCTCGCTAGATGATTGATTTACGCATAACAGTTATTATGTAGACCTCTCAGTAACATCCGAAAGGCAAAACAAATTTATACCTATGAGTTTACTGAAGATCAATAACTTAAGAAGCTAGTTAAGGACTTAATTTACTTTTAATTTACGACATTACTGAGACTTCTCAGTAATGTCTCCACCCCAAAACGGGGTAATATTATTAATATCAATGCCTTATCTTGGTTTAGCCTCCTTATCATCAGGTGTTACTGAGAAGTCTCAGTAACACACTCGATAATCAACAAAGGAGCTTACATGACTCGTTCACCTTTCCTTGAAAGCATCAGACAGGTTATGCGAACCAAGCATTACTCAATTCAGACTGAAAAAACCTATTTACTTTGGATAAAACGCTTCATTTTGTTTAACAAAAAACAGCATCCTAAGAACATGGGGGAACAAGAGGTAACTAATTTTTTGACATATTTAGCCGTAAACCGACAAGTTACGGCGTCTACTCAAAACTTGGCGCTTTGCGCTATCGTCTTCATGTATAAACATATACTTCAGAGAGAACTTACTTTACTACCTGATACGATAAAAGCACGCGCACCTAAACGGGTTCCATCCGTCTTATCTCATAACGAAGCAATGAGTATCATCAATCAGCTATCCGGTAGCTATAAACTGATGTTTTCGCTTTTATATGGTTGTGGGCTAAGGAAAGCAGAACTATTAATGCTAAGAGTTAAAGATATCGATTTTGAGTCAAGGAATGTCTATGTATTTCGTGGCAAAGGCGGTAAAGATCGAGTCACGATGTTACCTGAAAAGCTTGTTGAACCCCTTAAATTGCATATTGAAAAGGTTCGTGATCTTCATGAAAAGGATCTTTGCGAAGGTGAGGGTAAAACAAGTCTCCCGCCAGGGCTCGCTCGAAAATACCCTTACGCAATTTCTGATTTTAAGTGGCAATTTATATTCCCATCATCTGTCAGGTGTAAGCATCCAGTGGATGGATATGTTTGCCGCCATCACTTGCATTGGACGTCCCTAACAAAGAAATTAAGGAGCGCTGTTATACGGTCAGGTGTTCAGAAACACGTTACCGCACACACATTCAGGCACTCTTTCGCAACGCAACTTTTAAAAGCGGGAACAGACATTCGTACAGTTCAAGAGCTGTTAGGGCATACGGATTTGAAGACAACTCAAATATATACACATGTCATCGGTCAACATTCATCAGGGACAATTAGCCCTATAGACCGATAATTTCGTTTTAAATAAACCGGGCTTCATGTCCGGTTTTGCGGTAAAAGCGGTCATTCGCATGCGGATTGTGTTGAGGTGCTGAATCTCTGCTTTTCGCTCAAAGCAGAAATCACGTAAACACAAATCGCGTTAAAGCGCCAATAGCAAAGCCAACGCCGGGAACTGCGGAGTGAGCATTCAAAAGTGAGCGCGGGAGGCGCGAACGGGCGAACGTAGTAGTTGCCGGTGGTGGTTTATAGCGGCCTTCCTGCAAACACCCTATCAACAAAAACAAAAAAGCGAACCCAGTTGGGTTCGCTTTTTTAATTTAACGTTGTTTATTTGCCCCTGGCGGTTTCAATAATTATCCCACCGGGGCAACTAACAACTTACCGATAATCTTCCGGGCTTGGGCAAGCGCACATCAGGTTACGGTCGCCGTATACGTCGTCGATACGGGTGACTGTTGGCCAGAACTTGTTGTCGGCTACGTATTGCGCCGGGAAGGCGGCGTATTGACGGTCGTATACGCGGTTCCAGTTGGCGTCGAAAATATCGGCCATAGTGTGTGGGGCAAAGTGCAGCGGGCTGTTGTCTGCTGTCCACTCCCCTGCTTCTACCTTGGCAATTTCGGCGCGGATAGAAGTCATGGCTTCAATAAACTTGTCCAGTTCAACTTTAGATTCAGACTCTGTTGGCTCAATCATTAAAGTGCCGGCCACAGGGAATGACATAGTTGGCGCGTGGAAACCGTAGTCCATTAAACGTTTGGCAATGTCCATTTCGGTTACGCCAGTGGCTTCTTTTAACGGACGCATATCGATAATACATTCGTGCGCTACACGGCCGTTTTTGCCTTTGTACAACACAGGGAACATAGGATCGAGTTTAGCGGCCATATAGTTGGCGTTTAAAATCGCCATTTCAGTGGCCTGACGTAAACCGTCGCCGCCCATCATCTTAATGTACATCCAGCTGATTGGCAGAATGCCGGCGCTGCCAAATGGAGCGGCAGAAACTGCACCGTTGTTCGCGCCTGTGCCTTCAATTTTTACCACAGCGTGGTTTGGCAGGAATGGGGCCAGCTGTTTTTTCACACCAATTGGGCCCATGCCTGGGCCGCCACCGCCGTGTGGAATACAGAAAGTTTTGTGCAGGTTTAAGTGTGATACGTCCGCACCGATAAAGCCTGGAGACGTTACGCCAACCTGAGCGTTCATATTGGCACCGTCCATATACACCTGGCCGCCGTGGGCGTGAATAATGTCACACAGCTCACGAATCGACTCTTCAAACACACCGTGTGTTGAAGGGTAAGTCACCATAATGGCGGCTAAACGGTCAGAAACAGCTTCGGCTTTGGCTTTTAAATCCGCCATGTCGATATTGCCGCTCTTGTCACAATCTACCAGCACCACTTCAAAGCTGGCCATAGCCGCTGTTGCCGGGTTAGTACCGTGCGCAGATACCGGAATTAAACAGATGTTACGGTGTGAATCACCACGGCTTTCGTGGTATTTACGGATGGCAATTAAACCAGCGTATTCACCCTGAGCACCAGAGTTTGGCTGCATCGACATTTGGTCGTAACCAGTGATATTCACCAGCCAGTCGGCCAGCTCACCAATCATCTGGTAATAACCTTCAGCCTGATCTTTTGGCACAAATGGGTGTAACGAGGCAAATTCAGGCCAGGTTACCGGGATCATCTCAGCAGTAGCGTTGAGTTTCATAGTGCAAGAGCCCAATGAAATCATCGCGTGGTTTAATGCTAAGTCTTTGTTTTCCAGCTTTTTGATATAACGCAGCATGTCAGTTTCACTGTGGTACTGGTTAAATACCGGGTGCGTTAAATAAGCTGAAGTCCGCACTAAATCAGCAGGAATAGAGTTGGAGCCTTTGGCAACAATAGTTGCATCCAGTGCTGCAACATCTAAACCGTGGCCAGCGCCCAATACCACATCAAACAGCTGGGCAATATCGGCGGCAGACGTTTGTTCGTGGAAGCTCACACTTAAAGTGTCGGCTAAATCAGTGCGCAGGTTAATGCCGGCTGTTAAGGCACGGGCTACTACGTCACTGCGGTTGCTCACAGAGAAAGTGACAGTGTCAAACCAGGTATTGTGTAAAAGTTTTACGCCTTTGGCGGTTAAACCAGCGGCAAATACATCCGCAGAGCGGTGAATACGTTCTGCAATGTTTTTCAGGCCTTGCGGGCCGTGGTATACACAGTAGAAAGACGCCATATTGGCCAGCAGCACCTGTGCAGTACAGATGTTCGAGTTGGCTTTTTCGCGGCGGATATGCTGCTCACGGGTTTGCATGGCCATCCGCAAAGCCTGATTGCCACGGCGGTCTTTTGACACACCAATAATACGGCCTGGCATAGAACGTTTGTAATCGTCACGGGTGGCAAAAAACGCTGAGTGTGGGCCACCAAAGGCCATTGGCACACCAAAACGCTGGGCAGAACCTAATACCACGTCAGCACCTAATTCGCCTGGCGATTTTAACAGCAGCAGTGCCATTGGGTCTGTTGCTACTGCCACAATGGCTTTTTTCGCTTGTAAATCAGCAATTAACTGCGCGTCGTTGCGTACTTCACCTGTGGTTGACGGGTACTGAATTAAAGCACCAAATACATCGTGGCTGGTGGCTTCAGCCGCTTTACCGACGATAATGTCAAAACCAAACATTTCAGCACGGGTGCGTACCACGTCGATGGTTTGAGGGTGTACATCGTCAGCAATAAAATAAGTGTTTGATTTGTTTTTAGTCACACGTTTAGCCAGCGCCATAGCTTCTGCAGCGGCCGTGGCTTCGTCCAGTAATGAAGCTGACGCCAGCTCCATACCTGTTAAATCTAACGACACCTGTTGGAAATTCAGCAGTGCTTCTAAGCGGCCCTGGGCAATTTCCGGCTGGTATGGTGTGTAGGCTGTGTACCAGCCCGGGTTTTCCAGCACGTTACGTAAAATAACGTTTGGCGTGTGGGTTGGGTGGTAACCCATACCAATGTACGACTTATACATTTTGTTTTTGCTGGCAGCGGCTTTTAAATAAGCCAGCGCGTCCGCTTCTGTGGTCGCTTCACCCGTGGCCAGAGGCGTTGTTAAGCGAATGTCGGCAGGCACTGTCTGAGCAATCAGCTCTTCCATGCTGCTGACACCCAGCTCTTTGAGCATTGCAGCGGTTTCAGCTGCGTTCGGGCCAATATGGCGGGCGATAAATTCTTGTTGATTCGCAAGTTGCGACAGGGTTTTCACAGAAGTGGTCATGCCTGGAATTTCCTAAAAAGCTTAACTGGGGCAACGGTTTGGCGCTGCAGACTTTACCCTTACGGAGCAAATTTCTGTTTGGCCTTGCCGTTACTGATTTAACTGCTAAAAACTTTTACCCTTTCGGGCTCACCCTCCAAAATCATTGCTGATGACGGAGGAAAACAAAACCCCGCTTATTCGGCGGGGCTTGTGTTGCCCTTGCGGGCCTTATTCGGCGATAGCAGCAGCGTAACCTGCAGCATCTAACAAAGCAGCAACTTCGGCTTCGTCAGATGCTTTAATTTTAAACATCCAGCCGTCGGTGTATGGTGCGCTGTTCACTGTTTCCGGTGAATCACTCAGGGCTTCGTTGATTGCCACAATTTCACCAGAGATTGGCGCGTAAATATCAGACGCCGCTTTTACAGATTCAGCAACAGCAACGTCGTCGCCCTGAGCAACAGAGTCACCCACTTCTGGTAATTCAACAAACACCATGTCACCCAGCAGGTCTTGCGCGTGTTCTGTGATACCTACGGTGTAAACGCCGTTGCCTTCACTGCGAACCCATTCGTGTGACGCTGCATATTTTAATTCTTGTGGGATAGAGCTCATGTTAATTCCTCGGACTTAATTCGCGATTTAATATTATGTTTATTGGCAGGAAACGGTATCAACGCGCCACCTGCCAAGGCAACAGCTAGTTTAGATGACTTTTTTACCCATACGGACAAAAGAAGGTTTTACCACTTTTACCGGTACTAATTTACCACGGATATCCACTTCGGCGGTTTCACCAACAGTTGCTGGCACGCGGGCCATCGCAATGGAATACCCTAAGGTTGGTGAGAAGGTACCAGAAGTAATTTCGCCTTCACCACCTGCAACCACTACTTTCTGGCCATGACGCAGCACACCTTTTTGCTCCATCACTAAACCAACCAGTTTAAAGGTGCCTTCTGCACGTTGTTTCTCAAGGGCAGCACGGCCGATAAAGTTACGATCCGCCGGCTCCCATGCAATGGTCCAGCCCATATTGGCTGCCAGTGGTGATACGGTTTCGTCCATATCCTGACCATAAAGGTTCATGCCTGCTTCTAAACGCAAAGTGTCGCGGGCGCCTAAACCGGCAGGTTTTACCCCGGCGTCCAGCAGTTTTTGCCAGAAATCAGCGGCCAGCTCGTTTGGCAGGGCAATTTCGTAACCGTCTTCACCGGTGTAACCTGTGGTGGCAATAAATAACTCGCCTGCCTGCACACCAAAAAATGGTTTCATGCCGGCAACAGCAGCTTTTTGGCTATCGTTTAATAAAGTGGCGACTTTGGCTTTAGCGTTCGGGCCCTGCACCGCAATCATGGCAAATTCAGGACGTTCGGTCACTTTGACGTCAAAAGCTTTGGCTTGGGCGTTGATCCAGGCCAGGTCTTTTTCGCGGGTGGCAGAGTTCACCACTAAACGGAAATAATCTTCAGACAGGAAATACACAATTAAATCGTCAATCACACCACCGGCTTCGTTCAGCATACCGGTGTACAGGGCTTTGCCCGGCACTGTTAATTTGGCAACGTCGTTGGCCAGTAAATAACGTAAAAATTCGCGGGTGCGGGCGCCATTTAAATCAACAATGGTCATGTGAGAAACGTCGAACATACCAGCGTCGGTGCGCACAGTGTGATGTTCTTCAATTTGAGAGCCGTAATGCAAAGGCATATCCCAGCCGTGGAAATCGACGACTTTTGCGCCAGCTTCGAGATGTTTGCCAATTAACACAGTTTGTTGAGCCATCTGTACCATCCTCTCTGCCAGTTATGCTCTGGCTGTTGTGTAGGGTAATAATGGTTCTGCAGCGTACAGCTTGTCTGGCACCATGCCAAAGGCCGATAAAGGCGTTGGCCAGCGCCCGGCAATTTTGCTGATATCCACAGCATCATTACGGGTATCGCTAAAAGTTGCGCCGGATTATAGCCGATGGGTCAAGCGCTCAACAGCCCCTTATTAATTAGATTTAATAATGCGAAGCTAAGATTGTATACCTTATACCTTCAGTACCAGGTTACAGTTCTACAGGTACAGGCCTTGCCAGCTGCGGCAAATCGCCACTATTGCCAAGCGCAGCCGCCATGATTTTTCGCTTCAGAAATGGCAGTTGATTGGTGGTTTTCATCCCAACAGCTCGTACCAGTTTCGCCACTGGATCCTGCAGTAAAAAAACACGTTTAAACAGTTCCATAGCAGCAATCATCTGTTGTGCCTCAGCTTTTCGCCAGCGTTCATACTGGCGCAGCATCCTTGGGCTTGCCCAGGGCAAATTTTTTGCCATCTGCTGATTGATTAGTTCTGCTAATGCGGCAACGTCCATCAGCCCTAAATTCATGCCCTGGCCCGCCAGCGGATGTATGGTATGGGCAGCGTCGGCGACCAACACCACCTGCTGTTGTTGCCACTTGGTGGCATAACGCATTTTCAGCGGAAATTTATGCCTTGGGCTTTGCACTTGTAAAACGCCAAGCACAGACTGAGTTGCTGCGCTAAGCGCCTGGTTAAATTCAGCATCCTCTTTTGCCATTAACTCAGCGGCCTGCTGTGGGTTGGTGCTCCAGACAATAGAGCATAAATGCGGGTCGCTCAGCGGCAACAAGGCCAAAGGGCCGGTTGACAAAAACACCTGACGCGCGCATTGCCCGTGCGGCTGCTGTGTTTTAACCACAGCCACCAGCGCATGCTGGTCATAATCCCAGAATGTCAGCGGCAACTGCAGGCTCTGCCGCACTTTGGACTCGGCACCATCTGCCCCCACCAGCAATTTGGCCAACAGCACTGAGCCGTCAGTTAAGGTAACCAAACTTTGTTCATCTGATGTACTGATTTGGCTGATAGTCCGGCCAAATAAACACTGCACCTGCGGATATTGTTGCAGCTTCTGATATAACTGCTGACACAGCTGCTGGTTGTCGACTATCCAGCCCAACGCCTGCTGGTTTTCAGTGGTTGCATCAAAGTTAATCCGGGCAAAACTGTCGGCTTCCCATACTTCCATCTGCTGATAAGCCGGATTCGCCGTCAGGCCCTGCCACACCCCCAGAGCTGTTAACAAACGCTGTGACGCCAGATTCAGCGCACTCACCCTTAATAAAGTGGCAGGCGCAGGCTCTGGCGCCTGGCCTTGCTCCAGCAAGGTAATTTTTAATTGCTGGCTGTAATCGCCACTTGCCAATAACAGCGCCAGCGTTAAACCGGCACTGCCGCCGCCCACTATGAGCACATCAGATGTTTGCATCAGACTGGCCTCCGGGGCCCTGCTTATTAAGCTCAGATGATTGAGAAGAGGATTGAGACAATGATCTTTTAGCTGCCACTTGCGCTTTGAGTTGTTGCGCTTTTAGTGGTGTAAATCCCATGGTCTGGTTGGCAAAAGCCTGTTTTAATTCGCTGCATTGCATTAAGGCGGTTAAACCCAGGCTGCGGCCCAAAGCCAGAATTCGCGAGCTGTTGGAAAAAAGCCGCACTAAACCATCGGTCAGGCTCATCACTTTTTGCATATCAGCACTGCGTAGCTGCTGATAAGCCGAAGTAACGGCATAACAACCCGGATCTGGCTGATCTTTAATTAATGCCGCTACCGCCGCTATATCCCGCAGCGCCAGGTTAAAGCCCTGACCGGCAATAGGATGTAAATTGTGCAGACTGTTACCACAGAGCATTAAACGATGGCTGCTGGCATCCTGACTGTATTTAAGCGTCAGTGGATAACTGACTCTGCTACCCACTGTCTGAAACACCCCGGCTCTATATCCAAAAGCACTTTGCAGCTCAGCGAGAAAATCAGCATCTTTCAGTTTTATTAAGCGCGCCGCTTCATCTGGTGTCACTGTCCACACCAGCGAATAACGCTGCCGGCTTAATGGCAATAACGCCAGTGGCCCTTGGGGTGTAAAACGTTCAAAAGCACGCTGCTGATGGGGGCTTTGAATACCGATATTGGCAATGACTGCACATTGGCCATAAGGCTGTTGCTGCTGGCTGATGCCGGCCAGCTGCCTGCTTGGCGAATCGCCGCCTTCACACAGCAGCAATAACTTTGTGCTGATTTTTTGGCCACTTAAAAGCTGTAACTGATGACAACTTTGGGTTTTGTGCAGCTGCTGAATTTGATCCGGCCTGAACCAAAAAAGTGCGCCCTGCTCACTAAACTGCTGTAGTTTCTGGTACAGCAGCGCGCCAATATATTCAATTTCAATCACCTGCCCCAGGCTCTGGCGGTTAAATTCGCTGGCTGACAAATAGACTTTGCCAAAATGCCCCCGATCCGACACCTGAATCTGCTCAATGGCACAGGCGGATGGCGCGAGCTGACTCCACAGCCCCCAGGCAGCCAACAGTTCTACACTGGCGGCGGCCAGCGCAATACTGCGGCTGTCAAAACTGACCTGAGGCGCCACTGCGGCCTGGCCTTGTTGTTGTGGCAAAGCAGCTTGCTGCTCAACAATAGCCAGTTTTAACGCCGGGTTTTGACTCAGCAGCACATAAGCGAGCATAGCGCCTGTCATGCCACCACCGGCAATCACTAGATCAAATGTGTCAGTTTGCAACTGAGTTCCTTGTATCAGACCGTCTTGGCAGCACCCTACAGGGTTTAGTGCAGGCCGGCCATTAACGCTTCAATAGCGGCAATTTCTTTAGGCGCAGTATCGGTCAGATTCAGATGGCCGTCTTTGATCACCAGCAAATCATCTTCAATCCGTACCGCCAGCCCCCACCATTTTTTGTCACAATCTGAACCTGTTGGAATATAAAGACCAGGTTCAATGGTCAGCACCATACCAGGTTCAAATGGCCGCTCCACATCATTGAGCTTATAAGCGCCAACGTCATGTACATCCAGGCCAAGCCAGTGGCCAAGGCCATGAATAAAATACTTTTTACAGGCTTGCTCTTTAATCAGTGCATCAAGTTCACCCTGCAAAATACCCAGCTCCAGCAGGCCTTTGGTCAGCTCAAAAATAGCGGCTGCTACTGTGTCTTTGCTGCTGTTGCCGGGTTTTACCGCAGCACAGGCGGCATATTGGGCGTTCAGCACCACCTGATAGAGCGCGGCTTGTTCAGCACTGAATTTGCCACTGACCGGGAAAGTGCGGGTGATATCGGCGGTATAACCGGCCAGTTCACCACCAGCGTCAATCAACACTAAATCGCCGTCCTGAAGCTGTGCGTTATTGTCGGTGTAATGCAAAATACAGCCGTTTTCACCGCCACCCACAATAGTGTTGTAGCCGGGTTCGCGGGCGCCCTGCATGGCAAAATGATGGCGGATAATAGCTTCCAGCTGATATTCCCACATACCGGCTTTACACTGGCGCATGGCTTGTTTATGCGCATCAGCGCTGATTGTGCAGGCTTGTTGTAGCAGTTGGATTTCAGCTTCGTCTTTAAATAAGCGAAGCTCGGCAATAAGGGGTCTTAAATCCAGCTGTTGGTTTGGCGCCTGAAAACCTTTTTTCGGGTATTTGCGCAACGTGGCTAAAGTGCTGCTGACTAAATCATCAAGCTGTGTATACAAACCCTGGCTATACACCAGAGTCGTTTTTTGATTCAGCGCATTTTGAACTTCCTGTGTCAGCTGTTCGTTACTGACCGCTGGCAACCCAAAGTGTTTTGCCGCTTGCTCAGGGCCAAAACGACGGCCTTGCCAGATTTCCGCCAGCTCGTCTTTGGGCCGGCACAACAGCAATTCTGTGATGTCGCCATTTGTCGATTTTTGCAGAATTAATAAAGCGTCAGGTTCAGGAAAACCTGTCAGATAGTTAAAATCGCTGTCCTGACGAAAGGCAAATTCGGTATCGCGGCTTCTGGTAATTTCCATGCCGGAGCTAACTAATAACACTGAATTTTCAGGTAATTTTGCCATCAGGCGGGCGCGGCGGCCGGCATAAACTGCGGTGTCAAACACCGGCGCTTTGATAAAGGATGCCATGACTACTGGGTCTCCGGATAACACTGTTAATACAGGGTTCTGATTAGTGCAGAGTTTTAGCTGCTACTTCGCTGATGGTAAATTTTTGCCCTACTTCGTTAAAACAAGTCAGCACCAGCAAACGCATATGCTCCAGCACCAGGAAATACGACTCTTCGTTTTCGGCGTCGCTGGCATCATCTTCGGTATAAATATCAATACGGGTGACTTCGGTCAGCTGATCAATAGCTTCACGCACATCTGGAGACACCAGCGATAAATCGGTTTGCTGAATGGCAAAACCCACCAAAAAAGCCTGCGCCCATTCAATCATGGCCTCCAGTCGTTCAGCCATAGCGTCATCGTCGCTGGGTAACAATAACTGCAGGCTGTAGTCTTCTTCCGCCAGTTGTTTTGCGGTTTCGGCAATTAATTGTTCAATTAAGCCTTTTAAATGTGTATTCAGCGCTTGTCCGTCGTTTAAGAAGTCGTACAGAACTGGTAAAATAGTGCCAGCATCCGCCGGAATACCGGCACTGAGCATACCGGCAATCAATCCCTGCACCTCGGCAGCTGACGCCATCACCGAATGTTGATCAAGTTGACTGGTCCAGTGATCGTAGTTAAGCAGCAGTTGAGAAGTCATATTAATCCGGTATTCACTATGAAAATTGACACTATGCTATCACCGCCGCCAGGCAGCGCCAAGTCAGTGCCTGTCGGCCGCCTTCAGATAGCCAGCATCCAAGATGGAAAGATAGGTTGATATGTACCCAAAAAAACCAACAGCAGAAGCCGCAAACGGTAAGCCAAAACCAAAACAACTGACAGTCACAGTGCTGGGTCGCCATATGAAAATTGCCTGCCCGGCCGGTCAGGAAGAAAAACTGCAAAATGCCATGCTGGAGCTGGAACAAAGGGTCAGCAAAACCAAATATCAGCCTGGTGTGCATGGCGCTGAAGATGTACTGCTGATGATTGCGTTAAATTTGTGCAATGAGTTGCTGGAACTGAAAAAGAACGCAGATTAGGGCTTACGGCCTGGTTTGCAACTGATATACTGTCTGGGTTCTCTGGGTTGTTTGTGATTAGACTGATGTCCCCGAGCCGATACTTGTTTTAACATAGGAATTCTTTTCCAGCACTATTGTGCAAGCCCGGCCCGTACCGGGAAGCCTGCGGTGCTGATCTGACTTCCGCCTTGAACCTATGGTTCGAGGCTAACGTTTGACACGGCAATTCGGAGAACACTTCCCTGCTGCACCAAGCCTTGTTAAAACCACTGTATTCCCTGCTACTTCTGTGTAAAACTCGTTTTAGTTCAGCACTTTTGATGTAATTTTTGATGACAGATTTAACAGTAGTTGCCGATATCAACAACCAACGTCAGGCTATTCGCCAGCAAGTGCGTCAACTCAGAAACGCCTTAAGCAATGAGCAGCAGCAACAAGCCGCCCAAATGCTGGTTGGCCAGATGTTACAACTGCCGCAAATTAAGAATGCCTCTACTATTGCCTTGTATTTAAGCAACGACGCTGAACTTGATACCAAACCTCTTATTCAGGCTTTGTGGCAGGCCGGCAAAAATTTATACCTGCCAATTTTGCATCCTTTTGTACCTGGTTATCTTATTTTTCAGTCTTATCAGCAAGATACTCCAATGAAACTCAACAGGTTTCAAATTCCTGAGCCTGTGCTTAATTGTGCTGAGATCAAACCTGTGGCTGAACTTGATGTGATTTGCACACCACTGGTGGCATTTGATGCCAAGGGCAATCGCCTGGGTATGGGCGGTGGTTTTTACGACCGGACTTTAGCTCAGCTTGAGACAACAACAGCCGGCAACAGCAACAGATTAAGTGCGGCAAGCCCTGTGCTGATAGGCCTTGCCCATCAATGCCAGCAGGTGGCAACAGTACCTTTTGAAGCCTGGGATATTCCGCTGCCTTTTATTGTGACCCCCAACCAAATCTTCCGGCAAAATTAAAACAGATGTTTAAATGCCAATAACTGACACTGGTGCTGCCGCAACTTTTTGTTATACTCGCCGCTTCGCAGCAACTTTACGGTTTGTATGGAAATCCTGATCCTCGTTAGTTTAATTCTGTTAAACGGCATTTTTGCCATGTCTGAAATTGCTATTGTGACAGCCCGTAAATCACGGCTCACCGCTTTGGCACATAACGGAAAATCCTCCGCCGCCATAGCGCTGAAGCTGGCCGAAGACCCCACCCAGTTTTTATCCACTGTGCAGATTGGTATCACTTCTATTGGTATCTTAAACGGTATCTTTGGTGAAGCTATTCTGGCCGGTCCTTTTGCTATCTGGTTGCAGGAACTCGGCATGCCGGTGGCCTTTAGCAGTGTGTTTGCCACAGTGCTGGTGGTTATTGTTGTCACCTACATTTCTATTGTGGTGGGTGAACTGGTGCCCAAACGTATTGGCCAAATCAGCGCTGAAACTATTGCCTGCATTATGGCTAAACCCATGTTATTGCTGGCACTGCTCACCAAGCCTTTTGTTTGGTTATTGTCAGGCTCAACCCATGCGTTAATGCGGTTATTTGGTTTTTCCCAAAGCCAGGAATCCAATGTCACCCATGAAGATATTCATGCCATGTTGCAGGAAGGTTCAAGCTCAGGTGTCATTGAACACAATGAACACACTATGGTGAAAAACGTGTTCCGGCTTGATGAGCGCAGCATTTCGTCATTAATGGTGCCGCGTTCAGACATCGTATTTCTGGACATTGAAAATTCGATTGAAGATAACTTAAAACTGCTCACCCAGTCGCCGCACTCGCGTTTTCCGGTGTGTCGTGGTCATGCCGATGACTTAATTGGTGTGGTGTCGACCAAACAGCTGCTGGTGCAATCGGTATCGGGCAGTCTGACCGATTTAGCAGCCCTGGCTCAGCCTTGTAACTTTGTGCCGGACAGCCTGACAGGTATGGAGCTGTTAGAGCATTTCCGTAGCACCGGCAGCCAGATGGTGTTTGTAGTCGACGAATATGGTGATTTAAAAGGTTTGGTAACCCTGCTGGATTTAATGGAAGCCTTAACAGGTGAATTTAATCCGGATGACGGTGAAGACTTGATGGTGATCACCCGCGATGACGGCTCTTTATTGTTAGATGGTTTATTGCCTGTTATCGATTTAAAAGACTGTCTGAATATCAATAAGTTACCAGAAGAAGACAGCAACAGATATCAAACGCTGAACGGCATGATTATGTTATTGCTTGGCAAAATGCCACAAACCGCCGACAAGGTGGAAGTGGGCAACTGGACTTTGGAAATTATTGATATGGACGGCAAACGTATTGATAAAGTGCTGGCCATTAAAAAGCCCGATTATATAGACGCTGATGATTTAAACAGCGACAGCGATAAATCCGGTTAACATTTGCTTACCACTTTTTTAAGCCCGACGCTGAAATTCTACTTTTCGTCGCACAATAAAGACCGCCAATCCGGCGGTCTTTATTGTTTCGTGTTAGGCTGCTGCGGCCTTAAACTCTAAGTTCTGCCAGCTCAGAATAATAACTACAGGTGCTTTACCTGCTCTCTTTTTCAGGAACACAAGATGCAAACTAAAACCCTGATGACGCTGTCATCCATTCTGTTATTAAGCGCCTGCAGCGCAACGTCGCCAAGTGCCGAAGCACCGGCAGTGCCGCCAGTACCAGCAAGCCCTGTTGCAGCCGCAGCTCAGGGCGCTGATGCCAATCGTATCGCCGCCCATATGCAATTTCTGGCCGACGACGCGCTGGAAGGCCGTGATACCGGCAGTAAAGGCCATTTAATTGCCAGCAACTATATCGCCACCAATTTCCAGCAACTGGGTTTACAGCCGGCCGGCGACAACGGCGGTTTTTTCCAGAAAGTGCCAATGAAACAAAGTAAACTGGTGAATAACAGCGCCAGCCTGAGCTTTAACATCAAAGGCAAGAATG
Organism: Rheinheimera sp.; assembly: GCA_003543135.1. GTDB lineage: Bacteria > Pseudomonadota > Gammaproteobacteria > Enterobacterales > Alteromonadaceae > Pararheinheimera. The sequence goes on along the minus strand of DPJG01000032.1, from coordinate 296,665 downwards.
TGACTGTGCCTTATCCAAAACACTTTTTCACAGGCCCAAGCAGCCATGAAGGCAAAGTAGAAGTCAAAGATGCTGAGCTGGTGTTTGTTGGTTATGGCATGGTGTCAAAAGAATTTGGTCTTGATGACTACGCCGGCCTGGATGTAAAAGGCAAAGTAGTGGTCATGCTGCCGGGTCGTCCAAGCAAATTACCAAGTGAAGAAGCAGCACACTTAGGCTCGCTGAAACAGCGTCTGGCCGCTGAGCATGGCGCCATTGGTATTATTACGCTGCACACACCACAAGAAGAAAAAACCCGCCCTTATGCCAACAGCCTGATGTATTTAAACTCAGCCCGGGTGCGTTGGGTGAATGATAAAGGGGTGTCTGAAGGTGATTATCCTCAATTAAAAGCTGGTGCCTATTTGCATATGGAAGCGGCCAAACCTTTGTTTGACGGCGCCAAAGAAAGCCTGGACAGCATTTTTGCCAAACTGGAGAAAAAAGAAGTTCCAACCGGTTTTGCCCTTGATGCCAAAATGAGTTTCAGCCGCGAATCCAGCCACACGGACATTCAGAGCCAGAACGTTGCTGCTGTGCTGGAAGGTTCAGATCCAACACTGAAAAACGAATATGTGGTGGTCACAGCCCACTCCGACCATATTGGTATTGGTAACGACTTACGCTCTAAAGACAAAATTAACAATGGTTTAATGGACAACGCCGCCGGTGTGGCTATTTTGCTGGAAACCGCCCGTTTATATAGTCAGGCGCCGGTCAAACCAAAACGTTCAATTTTGTTTGTCGCTGTAACAGGTGAAGAAAAAGGTTTATTGGGCGCCGATTATTTTGCCCATCATCCGCTAAAACCTATGCAGTCGCTGGTGGCAAACGTGAACCTGGATATGCCGGTGTTGTTGTATCCATTTGCCGATATGATTGCTTTTGGTGCCAATCATTCAACTTTAGGTGCTGTGGTTGGTCGTGCTACCGCCAAACATGGCATTAAGTTAAGCGCCGATCCTATGCCGGAGCAGGCCATTTTCACCCGCTCAGATCACTACACCTTGGTGAAAAAAGGTGTCCCTTCAGTATTTTTAATGACGGGTTTTACCTCTAAAGATCCAGCGCAAAAAGGCGGTGAAATTTGGGGTAAGTTTTTTGCCAAACATTATCACAAACCAACGGACGATATTGCCGGCCTGACCAAAGACTTTGGCCCTATCCGTTATGATGCCGGCGCTTTATTTGCCGACATTAACTACGCCATTGGCGAAGAAATTGCCAATAGCGAACAAAGACCACAATGGTTAAAACAGTCGTTTTTTGGTAATACTTTTGGCCAAAGTTACAATATGCAAAAGTAACATTGCGCTGTTAATCTTTGTGTAGACAAAGGATTAAACAATAAAAAAGGCCAGCTGATGCTGGCCTTTTTTATACTGTTTCAGACTAAAACAAAGTTTCAGCTTTACCCAAACAGGGCTTGAGTCAACTTAAACCTTACACAAATGCACAGTAACTTCTTCGCGGTCGTGGTACAGATGTTTGGCCTGAAAACGTACTTTTAAACCTGCTTCATCAAAACGGCTTTGCATCTGGCCCAGCACTTCCTGCAAAGTTTCGTAGCGTTTTTTCATCGGCAGTTTTAAGTTAAAAATACTTTCCTGACACCAGCCTTTGATCAGCCAGTCACAAATCAGCTGCCCTACTCTTTGTGGTTTTTCAATCATGTCACACACCAGCCAGTACACATTGCGTTTTTCCGGCTGATATTTAAAACCATCCACCTGATAGTGTTTTACCTGGCCCGTGTCCATTAACTTCTGATCCATCATGCCGTTATCTATCGCCACCACCATCATGGAGCGGATCACCAGCTGATAAGTCCAGCCACCAGGGCAGGCGCCTAAATCCACCGCATTCATACCTGAGGCTAAACGGCTTTCCCATTCATCCTTTGGAATAAACTGCAAAAAGGCTTCTTCAAGCTTTAAGGTGCTGCGACTGGGTGCGTCGTGCGGGAACTTTAACCGGCGGATACCGTTTTCCAGCTCACTGCTGTTTTCCGGGTACGACAGCGCCAGATAAGCTTCTTTACCCGACAGCATAAACAAATGCAGCACAGGCGCCCGTGATTGTTGTTTTGGTAACATCACGCCGGCCTGACGCAGGCTTTGACGCAGCGGCACTGTTAATTTGCGTGCCAGGGTGGATAACTCTTTACCTTCGTTGGTATCGGGATATTCCACTCTGATATCACCACAGGTGGTTATTTCAGCATCAACCGCCTGCTGCACTACGGCACTGACCCTGTCGCCGGCCGGCAGTTCAATTAAATCACCAATTAACAGCGCCCACTGGCGGATAAACACCAGCTGCTCAAAAGGGTAATCACGGAAAAAAGCCGCCAGCAGGTTGCTGTCATAAGCTTCAAAAATCACAAAAGCGCTGTTGTCTTTCAGTTTGCAATAACCAAACACACCATGCTGAGCTGCTTTGTCCTGAATTTCCGCCGCACATTCTTTTTCAAATCCGGCGCGGCAGTAGAGTATAAGTTGTTTCATGTTATTTCCTGATCCAGGCAGTAGCGGCCAGCAACAGCCAGCACACAAGCAATAACTGGCCGCCTACAGGCGCCAGTTGCGAAAAATGTAGCGGCAGGTTAAATAAACCGGCCCACACCGTATAAACAAAAAGCCAAAGCCCCAGATGAAAACCTGCAGCCACCAAAGCCGGTAGCTTTTTCCGGGAACTTGCTGTTTCAGCCTGTTGTGCATTACCAAGCTGCATCAGACTCAGCGCTAATAAAGCCAGGGTTTGAAACGCCAGCAGCGCAGTGCTGCTTAATAATGAGCTTAATGCCTTGTTATCCAGACTGTGCAAAAACAGATGTGAAATAGCAGCAGACATACCCACCACCACAGCACCGTAAATTGCCGTTAAAGTTAAACTAATTTGCCAGAATTTTTGCATTGATAAAGTCTCTGCAGGTGCCAGCCGCCAGCTGAATAAGTTGCTGCTGCGACATTGGATGTTTTTTTAACGTTGTTAAATCATGATCGCCAAAAGGCAACCAGTGTAAACTGAGTTGTGGCCAGCTGGTCAGCGGGGCTTCTAAGAGCTGCGCTTTACCACCAAATTCGTCCCGCTCGCCCTGCACTATTAAAACCGGCAACTTCAACCTGCTAAAATGCTCAGTTCTGCTGCTGATACCCTGGGCTTTTTTTGCTGGTGGACAAAAAGGATAACCAAAACAACACACTGCGCTGATGCTCATCTGCGCTGTTTCATCTTCAGCAGCAACCAGTAAAGTCGCAACCCGGCCACCCATCGACTTACCCCCGACCAGCAGAGATAAATCGTTTGGCAGTTGCTTAATAAAAGCCGCCAGCTCCTGCTGCAATACGGCAATCTTTGACGGCGGTTGTTTCTGGCCCTGTAGTGATTTTTGCATATAAGCAAAATTCACCCGCCACACTTCAATCCCCTGCAGCGCCAACTCTTGTGCCAATAAAGTTAAATACTGCGACTGCACAGGTGCACCTGCGCCATGTAATAACAGCATACGGGCAACAGGCTTATCCGCTGATGTTTTTAGAAAAAAATCTGAATTCAATCGTTTACCGCTGCAATATTAAATTGCTGCTCTTTAAAATCTTCCTGCTCGCGTTCAACCAGAGCAATCATCCACTGCCGGAAAGCGGCAATTTTGCCAAGTTCAGTTTGGTTGTCGCGACACACCAGATAATGGGCATCTTTACTTTGCAGCACATGGTTAAAAGGCACTATTAACCGGCCTGAGTTAATATCGGGTTGAGCCAGCACATTATGCGCCAGCGCCACCCCCTGACCATGTACGGCGGCCTGCAACACCATGGCGCTGTGACTAAAAATAGGCCCTTGATTTACATTAAAATGTTTAAAACCCTGACTGGTAAACCAAGCTTTCCAGGCATCGCGGGTGGTGTCATGCAGCAGGGTATGAAAACGTAAATCAGCAGCTTCATTCAGCGGTTTAGCGCGGTTTAGCAGCATAGGCGAGCACACAGGCACTAAATATTCGGTATGCAGCTTGTCAGCATGCAAATTACGCCAGTTGCCACGGCCATAATAAATTGCCACGTCCACATCGTCAGTCAGCGAACCTTCTTCTGAATCTACAGCACGGATCCGCACGTCGATATCTGAATGTAACTCACTGAATAAACTTAATCTTGGTACCAACCACTGAATAGCAAAACTTGGTTGCAGGCTCACTGTTAACGCACCTTTGGCGCCCCGTGCCAGCAGTTTTTCAGTAGATTCATGCAGTTGCAGGAAAATATCTTTGATATCGAGAAAATAGCTCTGGCCTTCTTCGGTCAAAAGCAAAGAGCGGTTTTTCCGCATAAACAGCTTCAGACCTAAATGGTCTTCCAGCGCTTTGATCTGATGACTGATAGCGGCCTGAGTGACATACATCTCTTCCGCCGCTTTGGTAAAACTAAGATGGCGGGCGGCCGTTTCAAAGGCTTTTAAAGCATTAAGCGGTGGTAAACGGCGCGCCATATCAATTCCTGCTGATGCTGCTATCTGAAAACAAAAACTCAGCTTTTGCTGGGTGGCACATAACCTTCAATCGCCACTTCGGCACCTTCAAATAAAAACTGCTGCATTTGTTCTTCCAGCAGTTTGCGATGCTCAAGGTTCATCATATTGAGTTTTTTCTCGTTGATCAGCATGGTCTGTTTGGCCTGCCATAACGAAAAAGCTTCTTTACTGATGTTATCGAAAATCTTTTTGCCAAGTTCACCCGGATACAACTGGAAATCCAGCCCGGGAGCCTGTTTTTTCAGATAAAGACAAAATACTTCACGTGCCATAATCTACCTCGGCTTTGCTCTTTGCCATACGGCTTAGGGAATTGCGCGCATTGTAATCTATTTTTGCCGCCTTTTGCCCTGCTTTGTTATGTTTTGTCGGCTGCTAAGCCAAACTGTTGCTCGATAAAACTGCGGATTGGCGCCGGCAAGCCTACTTTGTTAAGTTCATCTTTGTGATACCAGCTGCCGGCAAACTCTTCCTGCACCTTTAAAAGGTTATGCTGCACAGTCCAGACCGAGGCATCCAGTTTATAGTGGGTAAACTGATGCACAAAAACGCCATGTAACTTTGCATCTTCAAGCCACGGCGACTCTGCTTCGACCTGTGGCAGCGACCAGAGTGATGCCCAGATCCCCTGTTCCGGCCTTTTATGCAGCAGAATATGCCCATCTTTAATGAACCATAAAAAATGTCCGGGTTTCACAGGAACCAGTTTTTTCGGTTTAGCTGTGGGCAATTCATCAACCCGGTTTTGCAACAGTGCCTGGCAGCTGTTTGCCAGTGGGCATTGTTCACAAAGCGGTTGGCGTGGTTTGCAGATGGTCGCGCCGAGATCCAGTAAACCTTGGGCAAAACTGCGGCAGTTGTCGGTAGGGGTCAGATTTTCCGCCAAAGCCCAGAGTTTTTTATCCACTGCAGAACTTGAAGTTACCCCATCAATGGCAAAATAACGGGCGTATAAACGCCGGACATTACCATCGACAATAGGACCATAACTGTCATAGGCAAAAGACATAATGGCGCCAGCGGTATAACGGCCTACCCCGGGCACAGCCAGCAGCGCCTCTAAAGTGTTGGGAAAAGCGCCAAGCCCACTGATATAAACCGCCGCCTTATGTAAATTACGGGCGCGGGCGTAATAACCCAGCCCCTGCCAGTGTGCCATCACTTCATCATTGCTTGCCGCCGCCAGCGCTTCTATCGTCGGGAAAGAGGCCATCCAACGCTGAAAATACGGAATAACTGTGGCCACCTGAGTTTGTTGCAGCATTAATTCCGACACCAGTACCGCATAAGGTGTAGCCGCCTGCTGCCAGGGTAACTGATGGCGACCATGTGTTTTTTGCCAGCTAACCACTTGATTTTGAAATGTTTTAACTTCTGACTGCAACAAGATAACAAATTCCGCTGTTAAGTTGCCGTGCAGTCTAACCGCTACGCAAGTTACTGCCAATGCAAAGTCGGTTGAGTGCAAGGCCGTAACAACGCATAATGTGCGCCGCAAAAATTCCCGCCCGGAGCAAAAGATGAACAACACTGAGACTGAAGTTGTGCTGCCAGATGCAGCCTCAAGCGACACCGAACAGCCAAAATATCTGCGCCGTATCCGCAGTTTTGTGTTGCGTGAAGGCCGTCTGACTAAAGGCCAACAGCGTAGTCTGGATTTGTTCTGGCCGAGCATGGGCCTGGAACATCAGCCTGAGCCTTATGATTTTGAACAGGTATTTGGCCGCAAAGCCGATCTGGTGCTGGAAATTGGTTTTGGTATGGGTAAATCTCTGGTGGCTATGGCCAAAGCAGCGCCAGAGCTTGATTTTATTGGTATCGAAGTACACAAACCTGGTGTTGGTGCTTGCCTGGGTGAAGCTGAAACTGAAGGTGTCAAAAACCTGCGTTTGTTTGAACATGACGCAGTGGAAATTCTGAATGACTCAGTAGCAGATGGCTCTTTAACCACAGTGCAACTGTTTTTCCCGGACCCATGGCATAAAACCCGTCACCATAAACGCCGTATTGTACAACCTGAGTTTGTGCAGCTTTTGCGCCGTAAATTAAAAATTGGTGGAGTGTTTCATATGGCCACCGACTGGGAAAATTACGCCGAGCATATGCTGGAAGTGATGAGCGCCGCTGAAGGTTATCAAAACCTGGCCGAAGATAATCAATTTGTGCCACGCCCTGATAACAGACCTTTAACCAAATTTGAAAACCGCGGTGTGAAATTAGGTCACGGCGTTTGGGATTTAATGTTTAAGCGGGTGAGCTGATGTTAACACCACAAAGTCAGCTGCTGCTGCGCAATATCGCCGATTTATCAGGTGCTGTGTTGTTGGTTGAACCTATGGCCGACGACCTGGCGCGCGAGCTGTCACGGGAATCAGACCTTCAGCTCAGTTGTTACACCACAGATAAAACTGTGGCCAATAACTGGCAACAGCAAACGCAGGCGCCTTGTTATTTTGCCGCTGAGCTTGATGCTAAACATTTAGCTCAAGGCAAAAAATTCGACACCGTAGTGCTGTTTTACCCCAAAAGCAAAGAGCAGCTGGCCTTTAGTCTGGCGCAGTTAACTCATGTTATCGACACCAGCACGCAGCTTTATCTGGTCGGTGATAACAAAGGCGGCATCAAAAGTTTAGTGGCGCATGCCGAAAAACTGGGTTTGCACGCGCATAAACTCGACAACGCCAAACACTGTTTATGGTTTGCTTTAACCGGCCTTGCCGATAAACCACAACAAGCCCAGCCGATGGCACAGTTTAAAGCAGAAGTTGCCGGTAAAAGGCTGCAATTCTGCTCATTACCCGGCGTGTTTAACCACGGCAAGCTGGATCTGGGCAGCGCTATTTTGCTGGAGCAACTTGGGTTTATTCAGCAAGGCAATGTACTGGATTTTGCCTGTGGAGCCGGTGTTATTGGTACTTTTTTATTACAACAGGCCCCTGGCATTAAACTTTATTGTTCAGACGTCAGTGCTTTGGCCGTTGCCAGCAGCAAAGCCACTTTTGCGCTGAATCAGCAGCAGGCGCAGGTGATAGCAGCAGATGGGATGCCGGATGGAACACCACTCTTTGCGCATATTGTCAGCAACCCGCCATTTCACACAGGTTTAAAAACCGATTACAGCGTAGCGGAAAAGTTTATCCGCGACAGTCTGCAAAAACTCATTTCTGGCGGTACTTTAACCCTGGTGGCCAATGCTCACCTGCCATATGCCGAATGGCTGAAAAGCACTTTTGGCAATGTCAAAGAGCTGGCAAGACAAAATGGTTTTGTGGTGTACCACAGCCGCAAAAACTAATGCCCAAAAACTCATTCCATCGGAGCTGCTGGTGTTAAAGCGGCAATAAAAAAGGCAGAAACCAGCAAGTTTCTGCCTTTTTTGTAACACCATCTGATAGCACCAGTGCGGGCTACCCCTGCAACACAATTTGCCGCGCCAGATAGGGCCCCAGATGTTCTTCTGCCGGGTAGCCCTGCTGCTCCATCAAAGCCGCGACCAGATATAACTGACCAGACTCTACCCAATAAATGGCATTTTGCCTAAATTTCAGTGCCAGACTCAGTGCTTTGTGTTTGTCACAAAGCACTGCCCAGCTTTTTTCCTGAAACGATAAGTCCGGCGAAGCACCAATTAAAGTACGGTAAGGGATATGAGCTTCATCCAGCTCAGTTTCAAATTCACGGTCGAGGGTTAAATTATGTTGCGGGTGGTGCAGGTGTCCGGCGGGGTTTTGTGCACTGATAATGGCAAAATCGATTTGATCGCCCAGTGGCTGATGACATAAAAATACACTGGTTTTGTAGCTTTCCCAAAGATCCATCACAGGCTCCTGTCAGCTTGCTAACAATGTCATTCATCGCATAACACAGTGCAATAACGACTGCAAAAAACCGGCTCACACTGTAACGCCAGACACTATAAACGGCCTTGATAATTTTGTCAGGCCGGTTTGCTTAATTTCCTGAAAATGCATAACATCAAAGTTATAACTATTTGAGCTTGCTTAAGGTTTAGTGACTTTATCAATGAAGCCTTTATTACGCACCACGTCAATTAAAGGGGCTCTGAGCTGGGTCGTCATGCTGATTTGCAGTGTGACCTTGCTGGCTTCACTGACCATTTCTTCACTGCAGGATATTAGTTTTCAGAAGCGCAAACTGGTGGATCAGCTGCACGCTTACGCCAATATTGTGGCTTTTAATTCCAAAGCCAGCATTTTATACGACGACGCTGAGATGGAAGACGGCAGGTTAAAATCTTTTGCTGCTGTTGATATTTTGCACAATATTCATATTTATAAATTAACAGCTGAAACAAACCAGCTGACGTTTTTTTCCAGTTATAACAGAAGAGACGTTGGCCCCCACCCCACCCAATTTGACAAAGTCGACGAACTGCTGGAACCGCACTTTGACGGTGATGTAATAGAACTAACTAAAGCTGTTGATTTTGAAGGTAAAAAAATAGGTTATATCTATCTGCGTGCCAGTCTGACCGAACTGAATAAATACATGCAGAACCGCATTTTGTTTGACTTACTGATCGCTATTATCGCTTTACTCTGCGCGTTTTTTGTCAGCGTGCGTCTGCAACGACGTTTTACCAAACCTATTGAAGCCCTATTGGCGATAGTACAAAAAGTTACCAAAGAAAAAAGTTATTCAGTGCGTGCTCCTGCCGCTGAAATTGAAGAGCTGCATATGCTTGGCCGCGCCATCAACAATATGCTGGACCGCATAGAACAACAATTTAATAAGGTGCAGCAGGCCGAGCAGGAGATCCGGCAGCTGAACCAGGGGCTGGAGCAAAAAATTAATGAAAGAACCCTGGCACTAAAAAGCTCAAACCAGGACTTACTCAATACCCTCGAAACCCTGCATCAGTATCAGAACCAAATTGTTGAAACAGAAAAAATGGCGAGTCTGGGGCAGATGGTGGCCGGTGTAGCGCACGAGGTAAATACCCCTATCGGCCTTGGCGTTACGGCCTCTACCTTAATGCAGGATAAGCTGGCCGATATTCAAAAAGCTTTTGACGAGAAAAAACTCACCTCAAATCAACTGGCAAAATTCTTAAGTGAAAGCGGCGAAAACCTTGGCATTATCTATCGTAATCTGGAAAGAGCAGCCAGCCTTATTCGCAGTTTTAAACAGGTTGCGGTTGATCAGTCCAACGAAAACCGGCGCACTTTTAACATGTTGCAGCTGATGAATGAAGTGCTGCTTTCATTGCGCCCTAACCTGAAAAAGACTCAGCATCAGGTACTGCTGGAGTGCGACCCAGGCCTGGAAATAGACAGTAAACCAGGTCCAATCAACCAAATTTTAATTAACCTTATTATGAACAGCCTTATTCATGCTTTTGAACACATAGAGCAAGGCACTATTAAAATTCAGGTGAAGGTGGAACACAGCCGCTGTTTTATTCATTACAGCGACAATGGCGCAGGTGTGCCGGAAAACATTAAAAAACGTATTTTTGACCCCTTTGTCACCACCAAAAGAGGTGAAGGTGGTAGTGGTTTAGGTATGCATCTGGTGTACAACCTGGTGACACAGGCGCTGAACGGCAAAATCAGCCTGGAAAGCAGCCTGGGTGAAGGTGTACATATCCTGTTTGACTTTCCCGTTGTGGTAAAAGCCTCGGCTGCACAAACGCTGTAACACCTTTTTAAGGCCCTCAACAGCAGAACTCATTACATTAGATAAATCTAATTGTTAACAAAATCACTTGTTAACATTTGGACCCAAAGCTATAATTGCGGAAAAAATGACAACTGAATGTCACCGGTTCCATCTCGACTTGTTTAAAAATCCAACAAACTTTACATAAGGTTCATCTCATGCAGACGCCTGTGATTTTGATCGTAGAAGACGAGGAAGTAACACGTTTAAACCTGGTCAGCCTGTTTCAGGGTGAAGGTTATGACGTGCTGGAAGCTGTTAATGGCGAAGAAATGCATCAGAAGCTGACTGAAAACAGCGTGAATCTGATTGTGATGGACATTAACCTGCCAGGGAAAAACGGCTTGATTCTGGCGCGGGAATTACGCCAGAAAGAAAACATCGGTCTGATTTTCCTGACCGGTCGTGACAGTGAAGTCGATCGTATTCTGGGTCTGGAAATCGGTGCTGATGATTACCTGACAAAACCATTTAACCCGCGTGAACTGACCATCCGCGCCCGCAACCTGTTAAGCCGTACTGTGTCTCAGCCTGTGGTTGAAGAGCACAAAAGTATTGTGAAATTTAACGGTTGGACTTTGGATGAAAACAGCCGTAACCTGACCTCCCCTAAAGGTGTGTCACGCCGTTTACCAAAAGGCGAATACCGCGCGCTGCGTTTAATGCTGGACACTCCGGGTAAAATTTTCACCCGTGAACAGCTGATCCGCCATATGACTGGCCGTGATTTACGTCCGAATGATCGGACTGTGGATGTGACTATCCGCCGTATCCGTAAACACTTTGAATCTGATGTGGACAGCCCAGAGCTGATCAGCACTATTCACGGTGAAGGTTACCGTTTTGTCGGTAAACTGGAAAAATAAGCAAAACCAAATGCTTGTTGTGAAAAGCGCCTGTTTAACAGGCGCTTTTTTTTGGCGCATTTTGTCTAAAACACCTTTTGTAATTAGTACTTTTGTAATCAGTGCTTTTATGTAAAGAGTGCAGTGAGACACCAGGACAGCAACAGCGCAAAGAAACAACGAAGTTTGCCCGGCTTAATACTGCTCAACAAACTCATGCAGCGCAGCCAGATGCCGCTCTATTGTTAAGTGATACTCTATTAACTGCCGCTCCATCGTCTGCCAGTTGGGTGTTTCTTCCTGCTCTAATAATTTGGCCTGCTGCTGCACCCATAACAAGCCAACCGAAGCCGCCGCGCCTTTGAGTTTATGCGCCGCTTCATGAAACTCTTCCAGCTCGCGCTGCGTGGCCGCTTCCAGCATTTTATTGATATAACCCGGTAGCAGCTGCTCAAACAACTGAATACTGCGGTTCACCGACTTTTTACCAAGCGACTGCAGATAATCCTGCAATGTGCCTAAATCCAGCACTGTGTCCTGCTGTTTTTCCGGTTGTGCCGGCGTCGAACTTCGCACTGAACTTGGTGAAAACAATTGCGCCAACAGCTGGTCCAGATTGGCGGTATTAATAGGTTTAGCCAGGGCACCGTCTATCTGAATGCCTTCAAGCTGCTGCTCGGCTTTGCGTACATTGGCACTTAACACCACTATCGGAATTTGCGAAAGTCTTGGGTCCAGTTTCATGGCTCTGGCTATCTGATCGCCGGTCATATCAGGCAATTGCATATCCAGCAGCACTAAATCAATGTCGTCTTCAGTTTCCAGCAGCGCTAACGCATCTTCACCTGTCTCGGCATGCACCACAGTATGGCCACGCTGCTCAAGAAGGTTCATGGCAATTTCGGCATTGAGTGGCACATCTTCAACCAGAAGCACTGTCAGGCTGGGGCAACGTACTGCCGCTAACAACTCAGGCTCGGCCAGCACTTCGGTGGGCAGATGTACGGTAAAACTACTGCCCTGATTGAGCTGGCTTTGCAAACTGATTCGACCGCCCATGGCTTCTGCGAGCGCTTTAGACACCGACAAACCGATGCCGGAGCCAACAATACTTAAACGGCGGCCATCACTGGACTTGTAATACATGTCAAAAATACGCTGCTGTTCTTGTGGCGCTATGCCAATGCCGGTGTCGCTGACGATAAAAATCAGTTCGTTGGCGCCCATCACCTGACTAAATTCACAATAAAGCCGGACTTCACCTTTGGCGGTAAATTTAACGGCGTTATTAATTAAGTTCCACAGCACCTGCCGCACCCGGGTAGGGTCCAGTTTGACAAAACAACCAAGTTCGCCCACCCGCTGCACGCTAAACTTCAGCCCTTTTTGCTGGCAAATCAGCTCGGCAAAGTTGGCAATATCACCAATAAACTGATCAAGCTTCACACTCTGATAAACAATATCGAGATCTTGCCGGTCTATTTTGTCTAAATCGATGATATCGTTAAAAATATTACCCAATGTTTCGGCACTGCTGAAAATGGTATTGGCCCAGCTGCGCTGCTCTGGCGCCAGTTCGGTTTCCAGTAAACGCCGGGTTAAACCGACAATACCGTTCAGTGGCGTGCGCAGCTCATGACTCAAAGTTGCAATAAATTTACCTTTGTCCTGATAAGCCCGCTCCAGCGCCTGCTCGGCCAGTTTACGGCTGGTAATGTCACGGCCAAAACCGAGCAAACCAATGTAACGGCCCTGGCGATCAAAAAACGGTACTTTACGCATTTCAAACCACATCACCTGGCCTTGTGGTGTGGTGTATTCCACATCAAGCGTCAGTTCCGCCTGATTTACCGATACTTCGTGGTCGGTCAGAATGGCAGCAGGCGCCATATCTGATGAATAAATCTCCAGCGGATAATGGCCAATCAGTTCACTGGCACTTTTACCAATCAGCTGCTCAAACATTTTATTGCAGCTGGCAAAACGGCCGGTTTCATCGCGGTAATAAAATAAATCGGGTGAGCTGTCGACGATGGAGCGCATTAACAAGCTTTGTTCTTCCAGCTCCTGCTGCGTTTTTTTCCGTTCGGAAATTTCTTTACGCAGCTCATCAATAGCCCGGCGTTTAGCCTGAAAAGCTTTTTTACGCTCTTCAATTTCGAAGTTCAGCTGACGGATATTTTCCTGCAGGTTTTCATTGAGCAGGGTTTCCTGGCGGGCGGAGTCTTTTAAATAAAATAACGCGGCGTCAAGGTGACGTACCAGATATAGCAGCAGGCTGACAAAAACCGGCGCTGCAACAAAAGCAAATAACAAGGCGCCGGCGACCATATCCCAGCGCACCTGATTGTGCAGAATTAAACTGACCGCCAGCGCCAGCAAAGCGCTGCTGACCAAAATAAACAACACTGTGAGGCTGGCAAGCTGCAGCCACCCCCACAGTTTTAACACTGCGGCCAGACGTCTTACCCAGGATTTGACCGGATATTGACTCAAGCTCTGCACCTCTGGGTTAGGTGAACATTAATTGCCAGCGACCGACACCTGTATATTACGATAAGAGCAGTAGTTTTTATTGATACTGCCCACATGGTACTGACCCGATCTGGCTGCCGACTGAGAATCACGGCGCAGCTGCAATTTAAACTCTTTGCCCGCTACACTAAAACTGCCATCCGCAGTGCGGCTCTGGTTATTACACATTAAGTTAGCGAGCTGACGGAAATTATCACCGCTGAACAAATTGCCGGACGTTAACAACGGACTGCTGGTGGTGCTTGGCGCATATTTCCAGTCGGCAAAACTGGCCAACAATTGACCCTGCTGCAAACTAAAGCTGTCGCCATTGGTAAAATAATGGCTTTGCATCGCCATAATACGCGACGGCTCTACTGTGGTTTCTGCAACACGTTGTGCCACATACACCCCTTCAGCACCACTGACCGAAAAGCGGATAAAATCCGGGTTTTTCTTATCAAAACCCACCAGCAGCGCTGTAGCTTCGTCCACACCAAAACCAAAGGTGTTTTTGCTGTGCGCGACCAAAGTTAACAACCGGCCCTGACGGCCACGCTCGGAAAAATGCGTGTCCAGCACCCCCCAGGGGAATAAACCCAGGCCACCATTTGCCTGATAAGTCAGGCTGTTTTCGTCCATACCTGTGCCACAGCTGTTGTTGTTTTCACAACCAGGTGACGGGGCTTTGGCGGCAAAAGCGCCCTGATAAATAGCTTGTGGGCTCTGACCGTTGCTGATCATCACAGTATCAGCACCTAAATAACTGCCACCCGACATCACGGCTGTGCCAGCACTGGTGCCGGCCAGTACCAGCTCACCTTTACCGAGCATAGTGCGGATTTGCGCCAGCTCTTTGCTGTCTGAGCCATCGGGTTGTTTAAAGGCCTTATAGGTCAGGCTTTGATCACCACCATTAAAGAAAATGGCATCAGCACGGCGAATCATCTCCAGCGCCTGCGCTGAACCCTTGGTACAAAAATCTTTTTGCTCAGCCAGCAAGTCCGGGTAGACCCGCCCCCGCTGAAAACTGCCCTGCTCCTGCACTAAATGTTGCAGATAATTCTGACAACCAACAGCACTACCTGCACTATCCCTCTGTGCGGCCTGATAAGCGGCATTCACCGGTAACCAGCTGGCATCTGCGCCCAGTTTTTTAAACAAATCTACGTAATAATCAACGGCCGCAAAAGGGTCACGTCCTGAAGCTGTCACGACCAGAATTCTCGGCGCTCTTTTTCCACTGACTTCGGTAGCAAGGCTGACAAATTGCTGGTAAAGCCCCAGTGAAATAGTGTCTTTACTGTTTTGCGGCAATACCTGTTCTTTTTTGCGATTTGCCGCTGAAGTTCTTTCACTGACTTCAACTTCGAGTTGGTCAAACACAAAATTGCGTTCCGCTTCACTCAGGCTGCCATAAAGCTCACGTCCCGACACCCAGCTGCCGTTATATTCAGCTTCGCTTGAGCGCCACAACCTGCTGAGTTCACGCGAAGTAACTTCACTGCCCGCCAGCTTGTTCTGTAAATGTTTTAACAAAGCACCAACCTGCTGCGCTGTTGTTTTGCGTGTCGCTGGCCAGAATTCATTGTTAACAATATTGTCGATGTATTTTGCCTGCACACTAAAAAGTGCGCCGGTCTTTGCATTTTCGCTGAAACTGGCTGTTGCATCACATTGTGATTTTTCTGTTGAAGAACAAACCGAAGCACCGCCACCTATCAACATCATCGAATAAGATGGCATCGCTTTGCTGGTTGACGAGCCGGATTTTATATCTGCGGCCTGGACCGATAACAGCGGTAACATTGATGCCAGAACTGGCCAGCAACAGTGGGCTAATTTCATAGTCTCTTCTTGTTTTAATGAGTTAAAAGCGCTAAACGAATGAAAAGAAGGCTGTTAGATTAACTGGTATTGACATCTTTGCCAATTACAGATAATCCTAAACAGTCTTTTTCTAACCTTCATGCTGGTTATTTGGTCGTTCAATGTTAAAAAACGCCGTGTTATTGCCAAGCTATCATTACTCGCCGTACTACTTATCGGAGTGGTTTAACGAGTAGATCCTGCCCGGTCATCCAGACTGCGGCATCTTGTTGTTTTGCATTTGTCCACTGCACTTTGTGTACACGACTCTGTGTAGCCCACACTTGTTAACAATCTGTCTGCAGCTTTTAACTCAAGTCATGCGCCTGAACCAGCAAAAGGCTTGATTCAGCAAGCACAGCGCCTGAACCACTGGCCTGTCCAACACTTTGGAAAAGAGATTTTTGTTATGCAACACAATACCCCGCCAAAAGCGCTCAGCATGCCTGATGCTTTTGTTATTTTGTTTTTTGTCATGGTGCTGGCCGCACTGGCATCCCATTTGATCCCAGCCGGCAGTTTTAAGTTATTGCCCGCCCAAACCAATGCCCAGGGTGAAGTACTAAAAGCGCGGATAGACCCGCAAAGTTTCAGTTATAGCCAGGACAACAGCCAGGGCGTGGTGCTTTTTGCCGAACAAGGTGAAACCGGTTTTCTGAACTATGCCTTTGAGGGCATGGTGTCAGGCGACAAAATGGGCGCCGCCATTGGTGTGATAGCCTTTATTCTGCTAACCGGTGGCGCTTTTGGCATCATTATGCAGTCAGGCGCTGTGAACAACGGTATTCTGGCGCTGATAAAACGCACCCAAAACATGCAGTTTTTATTTATCCCGCTGATGTTTACGCTGTTTTCGCTTGGTGGCGCTGTCTTTGGTATGGGTGAAGAGGCCATCGCCTTTTGTATAGTGCTGCTGCCCTTGATGCTGGCCTTGGGTTATGACGCCATCACCACAGTGCTGGTGACCTATATCGCCACCCAGATAGGTTTTGCCACCAGCTGGATGAATCCTTTTAGTGTGGCCATAGCCCAGGGTATTGCCGGAGTGCCTCTGATGTCCGGCGCTTCTTACCGAATGGCACTGTGGCTGGTGTTCACGCTTTTTGGTGTAATTTTTACCATGCGATATGCCGCCAGAATTAAACAACAACCAAAGCTTTCACTGAGTTTTGCCACAGATGAAAAGTTAAGAAGCCAACAACTAGAGCAACAACAATCTGCTTTTAGTGCTTTGGACGCTGCCATTTTAACAGTATTTGTTGCCGGCATAGCTTGGGTGATCTGGGGTGTGGTGGCGCGCGGTTATTACATTCCTGAAATTGCCACCCAATTTTTTGCCTTGGGTATTGCCACCGCCATTATTGCCATTCTGGGCAAAAGAATGACCATCAACGGCGCAGCCGACGCTTTTAAACAAGGGGCAGCTGAACTTCTGCCAGCCGCCATGATAGTGGGTATGGCCAAAGGCATAGTACTGCTGCTTGGTGGCGACGACCCGACTCAGCCTTCGGTGCTTAACACCCTGTTGCACCTGGCTGGCGAGAGTTTCAGCGGTGTGTCTTCTTATATAGCCGCCTGGCTGATGCTGATTTTCCAATCGGTGTTTAACTTTTTTGTGACCTCGGGCTCAGGTCAGGCCGCTTTAACCATGCCGCTGGTAGCGCCTTTATCTGATTTAGTCGGTGTATCCCGGCAAATTGCGGTACTGGCTTTTCAGCTGGGTGATGGTTTAACCAACTGCATAGTGCCAACCTCGGCCTCACTTATTGGCTGTCTGGGGGTTGTTCGGGTCGACTGGATGGTCTGGGCAAAATTTGCCTGGAAACTACAGCTGTGGCTCTTTGTGCTGGCAAGTCTGTCGGTGTTCGTGGCAGTAGCTATCGGTTATCAATAAGGAGCAGATGATGAGCCCAATTAAACTATTTAAAAATGCCCATCTGCTGGCGCCTATGGATCTGGGTCAACAGGATTTATTAATAGCCGGCGGCCAAATAGCCGCTATTGGCAAGGATTTGCTGATCGGTCAGCACAATTTGCCGATTGAAGTAATTGACGCCAGTGACTGTTATTTAACACCGGGTTTTGTGGATTCGCTGGTGCACTTTATCGGTGGTGGTGGTGAAGGTGGTTTTGCCAGCCGCACTCCGGAAATGCAGCTGACAGACGCCACTTTAGGCGGCGTGACAACGGCCATAGGTGTGCTGGGTACAGATGCCACCACCCGCACCTTAACCAATCTGCTGGCCAAGGCCCATGCGCTTGAAACTGAAGGTATTTCAACTTATTGCCACACCGGCTCTTATCAAGTCCCCTGCCGCACTTTAATGGGCTCTGTCACCGATGATTTAATCCTTGTCGACAAGTTTATTGGTGTGGGTGAAATTGCCATCAGCGACCACCGTTCATCCCAGCCCACTTTAACTGAACTGCGAAAAGTGGCTGCCGAAGCCAGGGTTGGCGGTATGCTGGCCGGCAAAGCAGGTATTGTAAGTGTGCATGTGGGTTCGGGCGCTTCGTTACTGGACCCGCTGCATCAGGCGGTAAACGGCACTGAGTTATCACTGCGGCAATTTTACCCCACCCATATCAACCGCAATCAGGATGTGTTTGCCGCCGGTATCCGTTTTGCCAAAGCAGGTGGTGTTATTGATTTTACCACCAGCACCACAGCTTACGATTTAAAGCATGGTGAAGTGGCAGCAGCACAAGCGCTTGCGCTGGCACTGGAGCAGCAAATTCCAATTGCCAACTTAACACTGAGCTCGGATGGTAATGCCAGCTTACCGCTGTTTAACCCCCAGGGAGAATTATTGGGTCTGGAAGTAGGTAAAGTCAGCAGTTTGTACCAAAGCGCCAGAACTGCAGTGCTGGATTATCAGGTGAGTTTAAGCAATGCCATTGCCGCTATCAGCGCCTCCCCCGCTGCTGTGCTTGGCCTGAAGCACAAAGGTGAGCTGGCGGTAGGCAAAGCGGCCGATTTAGTGCTTATTCACAAAGACGATCTGCAAATTCACAGTGTGTACGCCAAAGGCCGCACCATGGTGCAACAACAAAAGGCGCTGGTGTTTGGCACCTTTGAAAATCCGCCACGCTGATCCACTTTGCTTGTCAGTGCGTAAATGGAAGGAGTAGAATACCCGACTGATTTAATCGGGTATTCTGGTTTTTGACACCATAGCTCGAAAAAATGGATGACCTTATTGCAAATTTTTCATAAGACAAATTTGTGAACTGGGGTAAAATGCAGCCCTTTTTAGCCATCCAGCGGTTTTTGCCTGTGCACAAACGCAGTAGCAACAACCCCAGCTAACGCCTTTTATGCAATCGACGGATCTTGGAGAATTCATGCCGACAGCGATGCCAGATGTAGCCAATCACTCTTGTGCCACCACCGAAGGGGTACTGGACTGGGTTGGAATGAGCAATATTGAAGTGCCACTGATGCTGGCTATTGCCGGTGAAGCACCGCGTCAGGTCAGTGCCCATGTCGAAGCTTTTGTAAATTTAAAAGATCCAAAAGCCAAAGGCATTCATATGTCCAGGTTATATCTGCTGCTGGACGATTTATCACGCGAGTCCACCTTAAGTCATGCCAGTCTGTGTGATCTGCTGGATGGTTTTATTACCAGCCATGAAGATTTGAGTAATCAGGCTTTTGTAAAGTTTGACTTTGACCTGCACCTGCGCCGTAAAGCCTTGATCACCGAAAAACAAGGTTGGAAAGCCTATCCGGTGACAGTGACAGGCCAGGTGGTTGATAAAGAGCTTTCAGTAGAGTTAGCGGTGAAAGTGCCTTATTCATCAACCTGCCCTTGTTCAGCAGCACTGGCGCGTCAGCTTATTCAGGAAGCTTTTGTGAAAAAGTTTGCCGGTCAGCAACAAATCAGCAGTGAATTGGTAGTGGATTGGCTGGGCACAACCCAGGGCATAGTGGCCACGCCTCACAGCCAGCGTTCTGTTGCTGAAATTAAAGTGAAACTGAATCACAAAGTGACAGAGTTTCCTATTGTTGCACTGATCGACGCTATTGAAGATGCGTTAAAAACACCGGTGCAAGCTGCAGTGAAACGCGCTGACGAACAAGAGTTTGCCCGCTTAAACGGTCAGAACCTGATGTTCTGTGAAGACGCTGCCCGTCGTTTAAAACACGCGCTGAATCAGTTATCTGAATTTGATGATTTCTGGTTGCGGGTCAATCACTATGAATCTTTGCATGCTCATGATGCAGTGGCAGTGACAGTCAAAGGATTGGAAGGCGGTTATCGCGCCTGATCTGGTAAAACAGGCAAAATTTCCACTGCCGCTTCACCGCATAATTACCGCATAAGATTTGTGGTAAATTCACCTTAAAAAGCTGCTTCGGCAGCTTTTTTGTTGGCTTAAATTGCTAGAAACAGCAATTTTTAGTGCAAAAATGTAATTTTATTACACAACTCCCACTTTAAACACCACAAGACAAAACCACCACTATTCGCTAAAAGTCAGCTTGCAATTGCTGGTAAAAATCGGTATATCTAAAGCAAGGTCTTTATGTATAGACGTCTAAACGACGCGCAGACCGCACTAGAGTAAAAACACTAACAACCCTTGACCCTTGAAAATAACGCCGTTATTTTCTTTCACACGTAAAAAAACTAAAAATTAGAATAATAATTCATTAATTAAACATATTTATACTGAAATCATTAGCGAAAGATGCAGGCAGAACATAAGGGCAAAATACCCTTATTCTCGATGACAAGGGGTTGCTCCCCAGGTTGTGGTGAATAAAGATTGGCCCGGGTGGATACTTCGACAACTGAACGACATGCCATCAGCGTACAGAACTATGCGATAGGCATCAGCGAAGGTGGCAACCACCCTCTGCATCCATAATGACCACAACATTTTGTCCGGGTCATTGTGGATGTAGGTAGGCGACAACTGAACGAATTGCCATAAGCATAGTGAACTATGTGATTGGCATGAGTGAAGGCGCCAACACCCCTGCATCCGCAATGACGACGGGTATTTTTGCATGCAGGACAGGTTGGAGGGTTTATATCATGGGGTTGTATCACCACAGTCAGGCCAGAGAAAACTGTGGCTTTGGTTTGATTGCACATTTAGAGGGCACTGCCAGCCATCGTATTGTTCGTACCGCTATCAGCGGTCTGGACCGGATGCAGCATAGGGGTGGGATTTCAGCCGACGGTAAAACCGGTGATGGTTGTGGTTTGCTGATGCAAAAACCTGACAGCTTTTTTCGTGCTATTGCACAAGAAAATGGCTGGACCTTAGGTAAAAAATACGGTGTTGGTATTTTCTTTTTAAGCCAGGATCCGGTCAAAGCCGAATTTGCCAAACATATTGCCGAAACCGAAATAGCCCGCGAAACCTTAACTCTTGTAGGCTGGCGTGATGTGCCGGTAGACCCTTCAGTGCTTGGTCCTATTGCGCTCTCTTCTATGCCTAAAGTGGTGCAGGTGTTTGTCAGCGCTCAGCCGGGCTGGGGCGACCACGACTTAGAGCGCCGTTTGTATATGGTGCGCCGTCGTATTGAAAAACAAATTGTCAACGACGATGACTTTTATATTCCGAGTTTTTCCGGTTTAGTCACTGTATTTAAAGGCCTGATGATGCCGGCCGATTTGCCGGGTTATTATCTGGATTTAGCCGATATCCGCATGGAAACGGCAATTTGTGTATTCCACCAGCGTTTTTCCACCAACACCATGCCCCGCTGGGCTTTGGCGCAGCCGTTCCGTTTCCTGGCGCACAATGGTGAAATTAATACCATCACAGGCAACCGCCAATGGGCGCGGGCCCGTCAGTACAAATTTGCCTCCCCGCTGCTGCCGGATATGCAAAATGCCGCACCTTTTGTGGGTCAAAAGGGCTCAGATTCCAGCTCGCTCGACAACATGCTTGAGTTGTTTTTAGCAGGTGGTATGGATTTGTTCCGCGCTATGCGTTTGCTGGTGCCGCCGGCATGGCAAGGCAACAAAGTGATGGATGATGACCTCAAAGCCTTTTATGAATTTAACTCCATGCATATGGAGCCATGGGACGGCCCGGCCGGTATTGTGCTGACCAACGGTCAGCATGTGGCCTGTAATCTGGATCGCAACGGCTTGCGCCCTGCCCGTTTTGTTATTACCAAAGATAAATTAATTACGCTGGCTTCTGAAGTTGGCATCTGGGACTACACACCTGATGAAGTGCAGGAAAAAGGCCGCGTGGGGCCGGGCGAGATGCTGGCAGTTGATACACAAACAGGAAAAATCTGGCGCTCCAACGAAATTGACCAGGACTTACGTGCCCGTCACCCGTACCGTCAGTGGCTGACCCAAAACGTCCAGCGTTTAGTGCCTTATGAAAAGTTTGAAGTGGACCTTATCGGCAAACGGGTTTTTACCGACGACGAAATGATGGTGTATCACAAGCTGTTTAATTACAGTTATGAAGAAATTGATCAGGTGATCACAGTCCTTGCCAAAGACGGTCAGGAAGCTGTTGGCTCTATGGGTGATGACACACCGATGGCGGTGTTGTCGCGCAAACCCCGCACTTTTTACGATTATTTCCGCCAGCAGTTTGCGCAGGTGACCAACCCGCCGATTGACCCTTTGCGCGAAGCGCATGTAATGTCGTTGGCCACCAGTATTGGCCGCGAGCACAACGTGTTTTCCGAAACTGCAGGTTATGCCCGCCGTATTCAGTTTGAATCGCCGGTGATGATGTATTCGGATTTAAAACAGTTAAAAACTGCCGATGAAAAATACTACAAACATCAGATATTTAGCCTGAATTACAACCCGAATGAAGAAACGCTGGAGCAGGCCGTACGCCGTGTGGCGCAGGAAGCTATTGTGGCGGTACGCGAACACAAAGTGGTTTTGGTTATTCTCACCGACCGGCGTATTGCACCAGAGCTGATTCCTATTCCGGCCGCTATGGCAGTGGGTGCTGTGCATCACGCCTTAGTAGATGCACAGCTGCGTTGTGATTCCAACATAGTGATAGAAACCGCCACAGCGCGCGACCCACACCACTTTGCGGTGTTGGTTGGTTTGGGCGCGACCGGTATTTATCCGTTTTTGGCTTATGAAACAGTCGAACAGCTGTGTGAAAAAGGCTCGTTGAATATCACAGCGCGCGAAGCTGTGATTAACTACCGTAAAGGCATTAACAAAGGCCTTTATAAAATTATGTCCAAAATGGGCATTTCCACTGTGGCCAGTTACCGTTGCTCGAATTTGTTTGAAGCTGTGGGCGTCAACAAAAACGTGATGCAGCTGTGTTTTCCGGACGTGCCATCACGTTTGGGCGGCGCCGACTTTGAAGATTTCCAGCAAGACGTGCAACAACGCGCCAATATGGCCTGGCTCAAACGTAAGCCACTGGATCACGGTGGTTTACTCAAATATGTGCACGATGGTGAGTACCATGCGTACAACCCGGACGTAGTACAAAGCCTGCAAAAAGCGGTAAAAAGTGGTTTGTATGAAGATTACAAAGTGTATTCCGACTTTGTAAATCAGCGCCCTGTTGCCCATATCCGCGATTTGTTAACCATAAAAAGCGACCATGTTTCACCTATTTCGCTGGATGAAGTAGCACCTGCTGAGCAGCTGTATCCACGCTTTGACAGCGCCGCTATGTCAATTGGCGCGTTAAGCCCGGAAGCACATGAAGCTTTGGCCATTGCGATGAACCGCCTCGGTGGCCGCTCAAACTCAGGTGAAGGTGGTGAAGATCCACGCCGTTTTGGCACCGAAAAAAACAGCAAAATTAAACAAGTGGCGTCCGGCCGTTTTGGCGTGACTCCGCATTATTTAGTCAATGCTGAAGTCATTCAGATCAAAGTGGCACAAGGTGCCAAGCCTGGTGAAGGCGGTCAACTGCCCGGTGAAAAAGTCACAGCCGAAATCGCCAGACTGCGTTATTCAGTGCCTGGTGTGACCTTAATTTCACCACCGCCGCACCATGATATTTATTCGATTGAAGATTTATCCCAGCTGATTTTTGATTTAAAGCAGGTCAATCCGCAGGCACTGATTTCGGTAAAACTGGTGTCAGAGCCAGGCGTTGGCACCATAGCAACAGGTGTGGCCAAAGCTTATGCCGACCTGATTACTATTTCAGGTTATGACGGTGGCACAGGTGCCAGCCCGCTCACATCTGTGAAATACGCAGGTTCGCCATGGGAGCTGGGCCTTGCCGAAGTGCATCAGGCCTTAGTAGAAAACGGCCTGCGTGACCGGGTGCGCCTGCAGGTAGACGGTGGTTTAAAAACCGGTCTGGATGTGGTGAAAGCCGCCATTTTAGGTGCTGAAAGTTTTGGTTTTGGCACTGGCCCTATGGTGGCTTTAGGTTGTAAGTTTTTACGGATTTGCCACTTAAATAACTGCGCTACCGGTGTGGCCACTCAGGATGCCACCCTTCGCCGCGACCACTTTAACGGTTTGCCTGAGATGGTGATGAACTACTTTAAGTTTTTAGCGCTGGAAGTACGGCAGCTGATGGCACAGCTTGGTGTCAAAGAAATCACCGATTTAATTGGCCGCACCGATTTATTGGTGCAGCGTGAAGGCCAAACCGCACGGCAGGTGAAACTGGATTTATCGCCAATTTTGCAGGCTTGTGGAGTCAAATCCGACAAACCGCTGCACTGTATGCAAAACAACGACCCCTTTGATTCAGGCCCACTGAACCAACAAATGCTCAGTAAATGTTTTGATATGGTGAAATATAAAACCGGTGGCAGGTTAAGTTTGCCAATCCGCAATACCGACCGCTCAGTGGGCGCGGCTTTGTCAGGGTTAATAGCCCGCCATCACGGCAATCAGGGCATGGCAACTGAGCCTATTGAAGTGCAGTTTGTTGGCACCGCCGGCCAAAGTTTTGGCGTCTGGAACGCCGGTGGTTTGCATCTGTCGCTGCAGGGGGATGCCAACGATTATGTCGGTAAAGGCATGACGGGCGGACAACTCGCTATTTATCCGCCTAAAGGCGTCAGTTTTGCCCGCGACAACGCAACTATTGTTGGTAACACCTGTTTATATGGCGCGACCGGCGGGCGTTTTTACGCCGCAGGCCGGGCCGGCGAGCGTTTTGCCGTGCGTAACTCAGGCGCTATAGCTGTGATTGAAGGCACAGGCGATAACTGCTGCGAATATATGACAGGCGGTGTGGTGGTAGTGCTAGGTCAAACCGGCGTGAACTTTGGAGCCGGCATGACAGGTGGTTTTGCCTATTTATTTGATGAACATCAGGATTTAGCCCTTAGGGTCAACCCTGAACTGGTGGAATGTTTGGATGTCAGCACGCCAATCTTACAAGAGCATTTGCGTAGCCTGATCCATCAACATTTTGAAGCAACAGGCTCTGAGCGCGCGCACAAAATATTGTCGTCGTTCCAGAGCTGCTTAACCCAGTTTAAGTTGATTAAACCAAAAACCAGTGACGTGAATACGTTATTAGGTCACCGCGCACGCTCCTCAGCCGAGCTGCGGGTTCAGGCGATGTAAGGGTGGAGAATTAGATATGGCACAGAATGTTTATCAGTTTATCGATGTAAAACGGGTCGATCCGCCGAAAAAATCGCATGAAGATCGCACCATTAAGTTTGTCGAAATTTATCAGCCGATGACCGACACTCAGGCCGCAGGTCAGGCCGATCGTTGCCTTGATTGTGGTAACCCCTATTGTGAATGGAAATGCCCGGTGCATAACTATATTCCGCAGTGGTTAAAACTGGCTAACGACGGCAAAATTATTGAAGCTGCGGAATTATCACATAAAACCAATAGCTTACCTGAAGTGTGCGGCCGGGTTTGCCCACAAGACAGGCTTTGTGAAGGTGCCTGCACCCTGAACGAAGGTTTTGGCGCTGTCACCATTGGTTCTATTGAAAAATATATCACCGACAAAGCTTTTGAAATGGGCTGGCGGCCGGATTTATCGGCCGTGGTCAAAACCGATAAAAAAGTGGCCGTGATAGGTGCAGGCCCTGCAGGACTCGCTTGTGCCGACGTGCTGGTGCGTAACGGCGTCACCCCTGTCGTCTTTGATAAATATCCGGAAATTGGCGGTTTGCTGACCTTTGGTATTCCGCCTTTTAAACTGGAAAAAGGTGTGATGCAGCTTCGGCGCGAAATTTTCAGCGCTATGGGCATCGAGTTCCGGCTCAATACCACCGTTGGTGTGGATGTCAGCTTTGACAGCCTGCTGGAAGAATATGACGCAGTGTTTTTAGCGCTTGGCACTTACACCCCAATGGCCGGTGGTTTAGTCAATGAACAGGCACCTGGCGTTTATGAAGCGCTGCCTTATCTCATTGGCAATATCAATAACTTAATGGGATGGCAAACCGAACACCCATATGTTGATCTGAAAGGCAAAAACGTGGTGGTGCTCGGCGGTGGTGACACTGCGATGGACTGCGTGCGTACTGCCATTCGTCAGGGCGCCAGCAAAGTAATTTGTGCTTACCGCCGTGACGAAGCCAATATGCCGGGCTCACGCAAAGAAGTACAAAACGCCCGCGAGGAAGGGGTTGAATTTATGTTTAACCTGCAACCTTTGGGTATTGAAATCAATAACGAAGGCCGAGCCTGTGGCGTAAAAGTGGTGTCTACCGCCCTGGGTGCACCGGACGCCAAAGGCCGCCGCTCTGCTGAAGTGGTGCCAGGCTCGGAACAAGTGCTGGCTGCTGATGCTGTGGTGATTGCTTTTGGTTTCCAGCCAAGCCCGCCAAAATGGTTACAGGACAAAGGCATTGAACTCGACAGCAAAGGCCGGGTGATTGCCAGTGAAAACAGCCTGTTTCCACTGCAAACTAATCAAGAGAAGATTTTTGCCGGTGGTGATATGGTACGAGGCTCCGACTTAGTGGTCACTGCCATAGCCCAGGGCCGCAAAGCGGCTGAAGGTATGCTGGACTTTTTGGCGGTGTAAAACCGTCTGAATAGTGCCATCAGATAGCAGCTAGCCAACTCTGCAACAAAGCCGGTGAATTATCCCGGCTTTTTTATCACTCCAACTTTTTCGTGCCCTTGCATGACAACAACCGAAAGTGCGCCACCGCGACCATTATCAAACTTTTATCAGCAATTGATCCGTATTCCCTCACGCGTACCTGACTGAAATCTACCAACTATCAGCGCACAAGGTTAAAAATGCAGCACCGGGCTTCAACTGACAGCATGCCGTTGTTGAACATACAGTGATGGGATTTGTACTGTGTTACCTGCCCTGCCTGAAAGCTCACCTTGTGATATCTCAGCGAAGCAGTATCCAATCTGAAACAATAAGGAATATTCATGAAAATCAGTAGATTAATAAAATCACTGGCCTTTGGTGCCGGTTTAGCCGTGGCGTTTTTCAGCTTTGCTTCTGACGATTTGTCACCCTACGAGCAATGTATTCTTGATTGCCATCAGAAGTCCAGAATTTGTCTGGCTGGCGGCGGCCCTTCAACAACCTGCAGTTCACATCTGCAATTGTGTAAGTGGGGTTGTGGTACACCACAATAACAAGGCCACTACATGGCACTTTCGTCACTGAAAGTGCCTTTAGCTTTAGAGAAAATGATGATCAAGCAACAAGCATTAAAGTCCTTTTTCGGTTCTGTGATGACCGCTGTTTTGGGTTTTGCCATCGGCATTGTGGCCTTGTATGGCTGGCAATATGCCAATCAGCCGCCCACTGTGATTGAAATGGACACCAGCGCCCATTTTGCCGCCACCGACAAAAGGCTGATTTTGTATTCAGCATCCTGGTGCCAGTACTGCGATAAAGTAAAAAACTACCTGAATAAACATCAGCTGGTGTTTGAAAACAGAGACATAGAGTCAGCAGATCCCAAGGTTCAGCAACTGTTTCAGACGCTGGGTGCAGAAGGTATTCCACAGATCCTGATTGGTAATAAGGTGATCCGGGGTGCAGACCTAGCAGCGCTGGAAGATGAATTGAAAAAACGGCAATTGCTGTAGCCAGCGCTGCAGCAAGCCATTGTTTAAACGAGTTTTTTAATCAGAGTTTTTATCTGGTTCTAACGCAGGACCGCCCGGCCAAAACCCTTTCCATTTTTAATTCAAAACACAAAACCGTTTAATTCAGCGCCTGACGTGCAGTATCGACGCTGCCCAGTGTCGCATATTGTTCAAACTGCGCCAGCAAAGGTTGATGTTGTTGCTGCCACTGCGCAACTGCCCTGGGTCTTTCTCCGGTGATTTGGCTGACAAAAGCTGCCGACAAACTTTGAGTTGCAGCTTTGAGGACTTTGTCCTGCAGCGCCAGCTCAGGTCTTTGCCTTCTGCCGGAAAAAATATTGTGATTGCCACCATAAAACACTGCCAGCACTTTTTCCGGACCTGGCATGGCCTGATAAATATCAATACGCTCTTCTGGTGTGGAGTGATAACCCGGCACCTCTATTTCATCCATGGTATTGGTGATATGCAAAGTGGGCACGGCAATAGCGGCCAGCACTTGCGACAGCGGTTTGTCATTATAAAAAGGCGGCGCTGAAATCAGCATACCGGCGCTGAATCTGGCATCACGCAGATCAGGTTGATGGGGTTCTGCTTTAGCACCAAGGACCAGCATAGTGGTGTTGGCACCATAAGAATGCCCGGCCATAATCAGCTTGTTTGGGTCTATCAGTGCAGCAAATTCAGACTGCAATAGCTGATCCAGACCAAAACGTACATCCGCCACCCGCGCCAGTGCTTCTTCTTCACCGGCTGCATTCATCAACCTAAAAGGTAAAGTTAAACGGCTACCCCGCCAAATCTGCCGGTCGCTGCCAATATGTTGCAGATGCAAGCTGGCAAAACCCTGACTGGCCCAGTACAGACCAAGATAAGCATAACGGTCGCGGGAGCCGCCCAGGCCATGTGAAAACACAATCAACGGCAACTTTGCTGCAGCAGCGCCGGCTGGCAAATATAACAAAGCAGGCACTTCACGGCCCCGGGCGCTGTCATGCCACTGTAATTCGCGCTGAGTGACTTTGTCGGACCAAGTTAAACTCAGCTGACTGGCTTGTTGCACAGACGGCAACTGCAGGTGCTGCGCCCACTGCTGTTGAGTCAGCTGTAACGGCTCAGGGCTTTGTTTACAGGCCGAAAGACTGAGCAGGATGAGCAAAGCCCAGAAGCCCAAAAATTGTTGTTTAAATTTTGTCATGTTATCCACTCCTGACTACAGCTTTGGTTGAGCATCAGAGTCTCTGACTGAACCTGCACTGAGTCACAGAAAATTCTTGCTAACGCCGATAAAAATTGTGGTCGCTGTTGTGACAAAGGGTGACAACGGGTATTGCCAAAAATTGTAATGTTGTATTACTGAAAAACAGCCGTTTTGTTGGCAAAAACTACCGCTGAATATACAACCTATACGAGGTGACTGAAGCCGTGGCTCAGCCGGATTGTTGTTTGTTTTCACTATTCTCGCCCCTGTTGATGCCGTCAAGCCGGAAGCGGTCTGTGGTTCTTTCCATGAGGCTGGTCGGATTTTAGTCATTTTTAACCGCAAGCCTCTTGCAGCAAAAGCCAAAATCGTTTGCACTGGTCACACAAATAATAATGACAAGGACGATTTCATGCGCCGCTTTCAACAAAGCCTTCACACTTTTGCATTCACTACTTTAGCCCTGCTGTGCAGCCTGCCTGCCACCGCCGCTGAACTGAACAACATTACAGCCCAACAAGCGCTGTTTTTAATGGAACAACAAAAACTCAGTTCAGTGGCGCTGGTGAACTATTACCTGCAGCAAATTGAAAAAAACAATCAAAAAGGCGCTGATTTAAGAGCCATTACCGATATCAACCGCGATGCCATTAAGCTGGCAACCCGATTAGATAAAGAGCGTAAAGCCGGCAAGATCCGCGGGCCGCTGCATGGTTTGCCTGTGGTATTAAAAGCCAATATCGCCACCAAAGACGGCATGCCCACTACAGCTGGCGCGCTGGCACTGAAAGGTTTTCTGGCAAAAAAAGATGCTGACTTAGTCACCCAACTCACAGCTGCCGGCGCAGTAATTATTGCCAAAAGCAATTTATCGGAATGGGCAAATTTCAGGGGGGAAAACTCGGCCAGTGGTTGGTCGGCACTGGGCGGTCAAACTAAAAATCCGCATAAACTCAGTCAATCGCCCTGCGGCTCGAGCTCAGGCTCGGCTGTTGCCGTGGCCGCTGATATGACCTTACTGGCGGTGGGCACCGAAACCGACGGCTCCATCACCTGCCCTGCTTCAGTCAACGGCATAGTGGGCATTAAACCCACCCATGGTGCTGTGTCCGGCGCCGGTATTATTCCCATCGCCGCATCACAGGATATCGCAGGCCCCATGACGCGCACTGTGTCCGACGCTGCTTTATTATTGCAAGTATTGGCAACAGATGAGGCGAAAAGCCGTTATGGCGATTTAACTGCAGCCATCAACGAGGTGCAGGTGAAAAAAGTGCTGCTGGTACGTGCTTTTGACGGGCAATTTGCCGCGATAAAACAAATGCAGGACAGGGTTGCGCAACAGCTGCAACAAAATGGCATAGTGGTAGAGATGCTGGAACAATGGCAATTGCCGGAGCAACTGAGTAAAGATGAACTGACAGTGTTGATCTACGAATTTAAACGTGATTTAACCCAGTGGCTGCAGGAGTCTCAGGTGCCGGCCGCTGTTGGCAGCATTGATAAAATTGTTGCTTTTAACCAGAAAAAAGGCAAAGCAGCATTAGCCTTTTATGGTCAGGAATATCTGCAGCAAGCCGCAGCCATTGATTTGGAAAAAGACAAAGCCGCTTATCTGCAAGCACTGAACAACAGTAAACAGCTGGCAAAGGCGCAGCTGGATCCTTATCTCTCACAATTTGACGCTATTTTACTGCCGGCTTATGGTCCGGCCTGGCCTATTGATCATGTTAAAGGTGATCAGTTTAGTTTTGGCACTTCCACTGCCGCCGCTGTGTCTGGTTATCCTTCAATCACTATTCCGGCCGGTATGGATGGCCAGCTGCCGCTTGGGCTCAGTCTGGTTGGCAAACCCTGGAGTGAAGCCAAGTTACTTGGACTGGCCGCTTTACTGGAACAACAACTGCCAAAACGGGCTATTCCAGAGCTGAAGCCCTGACAGATTTTTTCCTGCGAGAAAGCCCGGCCAAGAGCCGGGCTTGCTGATACTAAAAAGTGTTTCCCCCTTTACAGCTTTGCTGCTTATGCGCGTGTTGATGCTGTAGTGGCAAAGCCTTGCCACTAGGCTGTCACTGGTCTACCACTTTAGTCGAGTTTGTTGTATCAATGTTTGACACAAAGCCCAAGATGCCAAACACTGGGCAGACACTAACTGCAGGAGGCCCGATGGATAACAAGCTGTTTACCGGAACATACCAGCCGATGCGGCCCCTATTACTGCTGATCCCATTGTCGTTTTTGTTATTGTTGTTTACTGCGCAAAGTCAGTTTTTTTACCCTGTGCTGATTGGCTGTAGTGTGCTGCAACTGTCGGCGCTTTATCAGCTACACCGCAAAACCATAGCCATACAGCCTCAAGCTGATGACAATAGTCCGAACGCCAGCCAGCACAAAAGCAGTCTGCAAAAAAGTGCCGCCGTGATCAGCAGCGCCACCTCCAATATGGCGATAGGAGCAGCCGAAGTGTCGTTTTATATGGACGGCCTGACCAAAGATATCCGGCAAATTGGCCATGACAGCGAACAAATCAGCGAAGTGGCCAGTCAGCTCACCCAAACCAGCAGCCAGCTGAGCCACAATCTGCAAACCATCAGCCAGAGTGTGCAGCATACTGCAACAGCCAGCAGCGATACCGCAGCTTTATTAAGCTCAGGTGTTAAGCAGGTGGCAGAACTTGGCAGCGCAGTGGACCACGCCGCAGCAGAACTTAAGCAACTGCAACAAAGTGCTGATCAGATCCAGCATATTACCGAGGTGATCCGAAGTGTTGCCGACCAAACCAACCTACTGGCATTAAACGCCGCCATAGAAGCAGCCCGCGCCGGTGACGCTGGCCGGGGTTTTGCCGTGGTGGCCGACGAAGTCAGGGCTTTGGCCGGTAAAACCGCTGGCGCCACCGGCGATATTGCGCAGATGCTGAGCACTATCCGCAGCCAGAGTGCACAAACCGGCAATCTGATGAGCGAACTGGTGGTCCTTAGCAGCGACGTACAACAACAGCTGCAGGCGGTGGCAAACGGCGTGGGTGGCATTAACACTGAAATTAATCAGGCATCAGGCGCGCTGAGTGCACTGGATCAGAGCGGCCATCAGCTGGAGCAGGCCAGCCGGCAAATTGGTGATGCTATTTCGAATATTCATCAGGGCCTGGCCGCAGTGGAGCAAAAAAGTGACTCTGTTGCCACTCAGGCCATTGAATTGTCAGTTGAAACCGAAAGCATCTACCGTGAACTCAGCCTGGTCAGCAACCAGCATTTTTTCAGTGTACTGCAACAGGAAGCACAGCAGGCCGCAACTGCCATTGCGCTGTTATTTGAACAGGCTATTGCGCGCGGTGAACTGACCGAACAAGCGCTTTTTGCCAAAAGTTACCAGCCTATTGCCAATACCAATCCACAAAAATACCACACGGCTTACGACAGTTTTACCGACCAGCACTTTCCGGTTATTCAGGAGGCGATACTGGCACGGCATCCACAAGTGTTATATGCCGGCGCTGTGAATAGTCAGGGTTATTTTCCAACCCACAACCGAAAATTCAGCCAGCCACTGACCGGCAACTATCAACAGGATCTCATCAACAACCGCAGCAAACGTATTTTTAATGACAGAACCGGTAGCCGGTGTGGCAGCAACACAGAAAGGATGTTGCTGCAAACTTACAAAAGAGACACAGGCGAAATTTTGCATGATTTGTCGGTGCCTATTCTGGTGCGCGGCAAACACTGGGGTGGTTTTCGTATCGGTTTTAGCCGGACACACTAACAACAGCAGAGACCGCTGTGCTGTGCTCCAAAGCAGACTTTGTGCTAAGGTTGCAGCGATTTTTCTGCCGGAGTTTTCTTTTGCAACGCCGAACATTTTTAGGTTTTACCCTGCTAAGTCTTGCCAGCCTCAGTGGTTGCAGCAATATGCCAAAGCTGCCGCAAGGCAAAACAGCACCACCAGAACCTGACGACTGGCAGGCATTGGCAAGCCGTTTTTCCGGTGAATTACTGTTGCCGCAAGCCGAACATTTTGACCGGCTGCGAAAAGCGGCCAATGCCCGTTATGACGAGCTGGTGCCCGCTGTCATTATGCGCTGTGCCAATGCGGCCGATGTGCAGCTGGCGGTGAATTTTGTCCGCGATTTTGCTTTACCTTTTGCCGTGCGCAGTGGCGGTCATAGTTATACCGGCCTGTCCAGCACCAAGGGGGTGCTGATTGATGTTGGCCTGATGCAGCAGATCACACTGGAAGATGACATTGCCACTATTGGCAGCGGCGCCAAACTGGGGGATGTGTATGCCGAGCTTGGCGCCAGGCAACGCTCAATACCAGCAGGCAGCTGCGCCAGTGTTGGTATTGCCGGTTTAGTCCAGGGCGGTGGCCTGGGCATTGCCGACCGGCGTTATGGCTTAACCTGTGATGCACTACAAAGTGCCGACATAGTGACAGCGGATGGCCAGCTGCGTCATTGCAGTGCAACTGAGCACCCGGATCTGTTCTGGGCGCTGCGCGGAGGCGGCGGTGGTCAGTTTGGTATTGTGACCAGGTTACAGTTTCAGACTTTTCCAACAGCGCCAATCCGCAATTATATTGGCCGTTATCCACTGAAACACGGTTTGCAGGTACTGCAAAACTGGCAGCAGTGGTTGTCCGAGCTGCCCAACGAAATCTGGTCACAGGCCACCATCTGGTTTAACGGTCAGCAAAATGAACCTGAAATTCAAATCCGCGCCTGTGCGCTTGGTGAGCCGCTGTTATTAACCCGGCACTGGCAGTTGCTGGAGCAGCGGCTGATTGGTATTTGGTCTGATGTTGATATGCAGGACCATCAGTATCTGGATTTTATGTTAAGCGACTGCGCTGGTCTGGAGATGCCCCAATGCAAGCTGCCAAATCAGCATGAAGATGGGGTGTTAAAACGGGTGGCTATGGCCGGCAGCTCAGATATTTTTGACCGTTATTTGCATAGCTCAGCGCTCAACACCCTGCTGCGGGAAATCACTAAACGCCATCAAAACGGCCACAGAGGCGGTGTGATGCTAACGGCCATGGGCGGTGCTATTAAGCATCTTGAACATGACGACACCGCCTTTGCCCACCGTCATGCGGTGTTAAGCGCGCAATATTTAATGAGCGGCCCTGTTGGCAGTCCGGAATCTTTATTAAAAGAAGGCGCCGTCTGGGTAAACCGGATGCGGCATTTAATGAAAACCTGGAGCAGTGGCGGCGCTTATCTGAATTACACAGACGCATTGCTGAAAAACTGGCAACAGGCTTATTACGGCGACCACTACGCCAGATTACAGCAGATCAAAACACGTTATGACAAAGCTCAGTTGTTCCGTTTTGCCCAGGGCATTAAGCCGGCCTAGTGCCGCTTTAACCCTGCTCTGCGGCACAGCGTGCTCCATGGCAAAACACTGCCTAAAAAGGACGCGACATGGCAAAGGCGGCTAAAGCACAGAAAATGAAGGAGAAAACCTTGTTATTACCCACCCGCTGGCTCAAAACGGCCTGTTGCAGCTTAGTTTTGTCGATGCTGCCTGCAGCCGCGCTGTGGGCTGATACACCAACATCAGCACAAACACCCGACAGTGAAATTTTTGTGGCTGCCGGTGTGTTTCACCCGGAAATTGAAGGCCCGGCTGTGGATGCCCAAGGTTATGTGTATGCGGTAAATTTTGGGGGTGATAACACTGCGGCCAAAGGCAGTATTGGCAAGATAACACCAGAGGGCGACGCCCGTCATTTTTTGCAACTGCCCAAAGGCAGTGTTGGCAATGGCATCCGGCTTGACCAGCAGGGGCGGTTTTATATTGCCGATTATACCGGCCATAATATCTGGCGTTATAACGGCAACAGTTTAAGTTTGTACCTGCATCAACCTTTGATGTTTCAGCCCAATGATCTGGCCATCACTGAACAAGGAGTCTTGTTTGCAAGCGACCCCGACTGGAAAAACAACAGCGGTCAAATCTGGCGTATTGAACAAGCCGGCAGCAGCACCTTGCTGGAAAAAAACATGGGCACCACCAATGGTATCGAAGTCAGTCCTGACCAACGCTTTTTATATGTGAACGAAAGCCGCCAGCGCAAAGTGTGGCGTTATCAGCTGGATAACAAGCTCAATGTCAGCAATAAAACCCTGCTGATCCAATTTCCCGATCACGGCCTGGACGGTATGCGCTGTGACCAGCAAGGCAATTTATATATCGCCCGTTATGGTAAAGGTACCATTGCCAAAATAAGCCCTGAAGGCAAACTGCTGCGCGAATATCAGCTGCATGGCCAGTTTCCAACCAATGTAACTTTTTCTAATGATTTCAAAGCTTTATATATCACAATGCAGAAAGATGGCGCTGTGGAGCGGCTAAAACTGCAATAACGGCACAAGCCCCCCTCAGCAAAAAGCGCGCTATCACTTTTTTTTGCATCACCAATCTGGCGGTTATTTGCTCCGGCTAAGGCCAGATCGTGACTTCTGGCACAACACAACACCAGCCTTTTGCCGCAAACTGCCTATATCAGCAATAAGGCTGAATATATTCCTCAGGCAGCGCAAAAGGACAACGGCATGCAACAACTTGATCACAAAGTATCCCACCCTATCCCGGTTTTGAGCAGCCTGTTGTTTGGCCGAAAATTGTTGCTGCCTTTATTTACTTTCATTCTGCTGCTGGGCTGCAGCGCTATCAGCAACAGGGATAACAGAGCGCAGCAAGAAACTGGCAAAACTGAGCTTCAGCTTGTGCAGGCCGGATTTAAAGTAAAAATGCAGCAGCTGGATTTATTCGACGCAACAAGGCAAAGACCAGTAAAAATTACCCTCTGGTACCCGGAAGGGGAAGACTGCAAGGCGCAGATTTGTGTAGCTGGCAACACAGTGCTTAATCAGGCCTTGTTGTTGTCCCATGGAGCCATGGGCGCGGCGCTTAATTATCAATGGCTTGGCAAAAGTATGGCCGCCCGTGGTTGGGTGACTGTTGGCGTCAATCATTATGGTGAATCCTGGGTCTATGGTGCCGGGCATGTCAAACCTGCCGCTGTACTGGAGTTCTGGCAGCGGCCACTCGACTTACGTTTTGTACTGGATCAGTTAGAGAGCAACCAAGTTAACGGCAAAGCCTTATTAAACCAGCGGATCAACTGGCAAAGCACTGTGGCCATAGGCCATTCATCAGGCGGCGCTACTGCAGCCGCGCTGGCCGGCGCCGGATTCGATTTTACCAAAGTGACCAGTTACTGCAGTAGCGAGGCCGCCAAAGCAGATCGCAGCTGCGCTTATCTGCCAAAAGCCGGGCCGACGCAGCCAACAAATCAGCAAACAAGCCAGCAAACAAGGGCGCAGTTGCCCACTTTGCCGGCACAGCAACACTGGTATGATGCCAGAGTCAGCAAACTGATCTTACTCGACCCGGCACTGGGTCATTTGGTCAATCCACAGAGCCTGCAGCAAATAAAACTGCCTGTGCTGGTGGCTGGTTCAGTGCAAAACGACTTTTTGCCTTTTGCACAGCATGCCGGTTTTTATGCCAGCCAAATACCACAGGCACAACAAGCGACTTTTCATCAAGGTGAAGGACACTTTGTTTATCTGGATAGCTGCACCCTGCCACACCGGGCTTTGGGAGTGCCTATCTGTCAGGATAAAGCTGGGGTGAACAGAGACGAAGTACAACAACAATTAACAGCAAAGGTGCTGGCATTTTTAAGCAGCAGCCCGCTAACCATTGCGTCAGCAAAGGGCAACAACTAAAGCCTGTACTCTGTGCAAATGACGAGCGAGCGGCGACAAAGCAGTGTTAACAGGGTGCAGCAACAGCGAAGCTCAACTCTTTTGCTGGCCGGCTGCTTAATGCTGCTGCATGATAGCGCGGCTTATTAGTCCCAGCTTAGATTGTGCCCGGCTTTGGCGGCGCCTTGAAGCATTTCCAAGAGCGGCAGCGCTCTTTTGCGTAAACTGACCGGCGCTTCCTGCTCATCTGCTTTAGCAGTTGCCAGCTCCGGCTCTGCCACATCTTCCAGCGCCTGCTGCAGCTGCCATAACGCCTGGGGCACATCTTCGGCAAAAATGGCGCCAGGCACTTTGGGGGTCACTCCCATTTTTTCGATCAGCTGCAGCGCAACCTCACCAAACATGGTAATGGGGTAATAATCTTTACTGTGAAAAGTCACTAACATAAAAACGTCCTCTGCTAAGAGTTGCCACCGGGCTTTGGTCATTCAACTATAAACCCACTGTGCCAGCGCGGACAGCTTTAATAGACAGATAATCCCAACTGCTCAGCCAAAGCACGGATCAGCTGCATCGCCAGCTCCGAATTACCAAAACTATTGAGTGGCGGGCTCCAGGCGACTATCACGCCATAATTAGGTACCACAGCAACGATGCCACCGCCCACGCCACTTTTAGCCGGCAAACCCACGGTAAAAGCAAATTCGCCGGACTGATCATACATGCCGCTGGTGGTCAGAATGGCATTTATCCGATGGGCGTCCTTGCGACTGCAGATCTGCTCGCCTGTGACCGGATCCTGGCCTCTGTTAGCCAGATACAAAAAACTGCGCGCCAGTTGCTCACAACTCATCGCCACCGAACATTGATAAAAATACTGCTCCAGCACCAGCGGCACTTCACTCTGGATATTGCCAAAACTTTTCATCAGATAAGCCAAGGCTGCGTTACGGCTACCGTGCTGCTGCTCTGAGGCATACACTTTGTGGTCGATATAAATAGCCTGACAGTCGGCGAGGCGCCTGATAAACATCAGAAAACTGTTGATACTGGCCGAATAGTGGCTGGCCAGTACATCAGCAATCACCAAAGCGCCTGCGTTGATCACCGGATTACGGGGTATACCTTGCTCCCACTCCAGTTGCACTATGGAATTAAAAGGCTGACCCGAGGGCTCCATCCGTACTCTTTGCCATAGCTCGTCACCCTGCAGCTGCATCGCCATGGTCAGCGCATAGGTTTTTGACAGGCTCTGAATAGAAAAAGGTACAGCCGCATCACCGGCTGATGCCACCTTGCCATCTAAAGTAGCGACGGCTATACCAAGCCGGTTTGGCGCAACCTGAGACAAAGCCGGAATATAATCGGCCACTTTGCCGCTGATTGGCATCTGGCGCGCCTGCGTCAGTAAGTCGGCCAAAGCCTGGTTTAAATCCACTATCGGGCAAAAGTCCGCCTGTTGCATCAGGCACTCCTTGCAGCAATTGCAAAAAACGCTATCAGAGCACAGTTAAAAGCCAGGGCGCAAGCTGCTAACTGGTTTGCTTTTTCGCCCGCCTTTGGGTATCAATAGAGATTAGAGTTTCAGCTCAGTGTAGTGCCGTCGCCTGTGGGCGGGCCAGGGAGCATCATGAGTCAGCCCCGCCATATTGCCGAAGTGATTTTAAAAGGCTTTCGCCGCCACTTTAGTTTGTTTTCGCAAATGACACAGCAGGCCAAACAACGTTTTGCCCATGCCGACTGGCCCGGGTTGCAGCAAGACAATGCCAACCGCATCAGCTTTTATGATTTAAGGGTGCAGGAAGCGATAGACCGGCTGGTGCTGGAGCTGCCTCAACATTGTCTGGATGAGTCTTTATGGCAGCAGGTCAAACAACATTATCTGGATTTTTTAACTTTTCACCCTCAGGCCGAGCTTGCCGAAACTTTTTATAACTCAGTGTTTTGCCGCTTGTTTGCCCGGAAGTATTTTCATAACCAGAATATTTTTGTTGAATCCACCCTCAGCAAGCAAAAACTGCCCGCCCCTGTGGCTTCGGTGTACGACAGTTATTTCCCGGTGCAGGATGGCCTGCGTAACTGTATCCGGAAAATTGTGGCAAGTTACGCATTTTCGCTGCCTTTTGCCGATGTAGAACGGGATATCCGTTATGTGATCCAGACTTTTCGCGCCGAATCCGGCCATGGCCGCCATCCGGTGCATCAGATCCGCTTTGATATGCTCAAGTCGGTGTTTTACCGCAATAAAGCGGCTTATATTGTTGGCCGTGTGGTCAGCCCAGACGGCCAGCAACCTTTTATTATTCCGATTTTGCAAAGCAAAACCCAGCCGCGCCAGTTGTATCTGGATACCTTGATCACCGATGCGCAACAAATGAGTATTATCTTCGGTTTTTCAAGGGCTTATTTTATGGTGGACTTGCCGGTGCCGTCAGCCCTGGTGCACTTTTTAAAAGAGCTGCTGCCGCATAAAACCCTGGCTGAACTGTATTCGTCGGTCGGTTTACATAAACAAGGCAAAACCGAGTTTTACCGTGAGCTGCTGCAACATTTAACCAAATCCAGCGACAGTTTTGTGGCCGCGCCCGGCATTCGTGGCATGGTGATGATGGTGTTTACCCTGCCGTCTTTTCCTTATGT
Organism: Rheinheimera sp.; assembly: GCA_003543135.1. Lineage (GTDB taxonomy): Bacteria > Pseudomonadota > Gammaproteobacteria > Enterobacterales > Alteromonadaceae > Pararheinheimera. The sequence continues at coordinate 257,641 of DPJG01000032.1, read as the reverse complement.
GTTTAAGGTGATCCGCGATAAATTTTCCGACACCAAAAACTTTGGCCGGGACACCGTCAAAGCCCGTTATTTGCTGGTAAAAAAACACGACAGAGTGGGCCGGATGGCCGACAGCATGGAATATTCTTATGTGGCTTTGCCAAAAAACCGCTTTTCGCCTGAACTTCTGGCCGAGCTGATGGACGCTATTCCGGGTTCGTTAAGTTTTGAAGATGACAATCTGGTCATTTCCCATTTGTATATTGAAAGGCGGATGATCCCACTGAATATTGCGCTGGAAACTGCCAGTGACAGCGAAAAAGCCCGGCTGATGGCCGATTATGGCCAGGCACTGAAAGACATGATTGCCGCCAATATATTTCCGGGAGATATGCTGCTGAAAAACTTTGGCGTGACCCGCCACGGCCGTGTGGTGTTTTACGATTATGATGAAGTGCAATATTTGCTCGATGTGAATTTTCGCAAAATTCCAAAAACCGATAATTATGATGACATGTTAAGCTCAGAACCCTGGTATAGCGTAAGCCCCGGTGATGTGTTTCCGGAGCAAATTGCGACTTTTGTCACCCCCCAGCCACAGCTGCGTGAACTGTTATTTCAGGCCCATCCGCAGCTTCTGGACGCCGATTTTTGGTGTGATAAACAACAAAAAATCAAAGCAGGTTTTGTTGAGGATATTTTCCCCTACCCGGTCAGCCAGCGTTTTAGCCGGCGTTATGCCGATGAGCCGGCGGCAGACTAAAGAGCTTTCAGCGGCATAAAAACGACGCTTAGCGTTTTTTTACCGCTGCCTTTAACGCCTGACAAGCATCGCTGATTGGTTGCTGCGCGGCTTCACAAATCCCCGGATGAGCTTGCTGATATGTTGCCAATTGCAGTTGTTGCTGCAACGCCAAAAAACTTTTCCAGCTGGACGACAAGGCCACAGGGTCGCTTAAAAAACGTGGCACCTTGCCACCGGCATCAGCGATACCGGTATAAATCAACCTGACTCTGGCATCTGGCAAAGGTTTTAACTGCCAGTGTGCGGAAAAACCCCGCAGCCGCAGCTTCCCCGGATTATCCGGATGTAAATCGGCACAGTCCCACACCTGCATATTAAAAGTCAGATCGCCCTGCTGCTGCCACTCAGAGCAGCTAACCAGCTCACGTTCCGTTAAAGGCCAAGGCGCGTTAAAACGGGTATACACCAAATCTTCATAAAGTGAGGGTTTAGCGAGCAAGCTGACCTGCGCCACATTGTGTAACCACAAAGCTGCGTTGTGGGTATCGGCCAGTACCCGCAAAAAAGCCGACATTGAGCCCTGATAATCAAGCTGCACTTTCACCTGCAACAGCTTTTTGCCACGCTGCCTGATATGACGCTGCTGCAGACTGATATGTTCGGCTTTTTTATATAACCGCCAGGGCTCGTCGTTAGCCTGAACAGAACCGGTCCATAAGGCAGCACAAAGCGGCAATAACAGCAGCCATAACAGCAGCCTTTGGCGCTGATAACCCGGCCGGAATAAACACTTTGTTGCTGCAGTGTGATTAAACACTATGCTGTTGTCCTTCTCATCCGTTGCTGCGCTCACCCATACCTGGCTGGTGATCCGGTTCACTGCCCAGGGCTTTTTTCGGCTACAATGGCCGCCGCAAAATTTGGCCTTGTTTTACCCGGAGCTATTGGTGACCCATATTAATTCAGTGCTGGCACTGCGTCTGCAGGAACTGCAACGTACCACCAAACCTTTTAACGCCAGAGGCAGCCGGGTGATCCGCTGCGACCATTGTTTATTGCCCAAGGCCGATTGTATCTGTTTTGCTAAACCAGAGCCTTGTGCTAACAGTGCTTTTTTGTTCTTGATGTACACAGGCGAATGTTTTAAACCCACCAATACCGGCCGTTTAATTGCCGATGTGGCTCAGGATAATCATGCTTTTGTCTGGGACAGAACCAATCCGGATCCGGCCTTACTGGCATTATTGCAGGACGAGCGTTATCAGCCGGTGGTGATTTTCCCGACCCAATATGCGTCGCCTGAACGTTGTATTCAAAAACCAGCGCCAGAGCCTCAGAAAAAAACCTTATTTATTTTACTGGATGGCACCTGGCGTGAAGCAAAAAAAATGTTCAGCAAAAGCCCCTACCTGGATAAGTTTCCGGTGCTGGGTATTCAGCCGGAGCAGGCATCTAACTACCAACTGCGCGAAGCAGCGCATTTACATCAGCTCTGTACCGCCGAAGTGATGATTGAAGTGTTAAAAGTCGACAATGACGCCAAAGCGGCCGCTGCGCTTGCGAGCTATTTTGCCACTTTTCGCAAACATTATATGGCCGGTAAACCTCATCTGAATTTTATCGAAGCCGCAGAAGATTAACACTGCCGGGGATAAAGGTCTGAACCACCTGGCCGGTGCTTGCCAAAAACAGCATTCAGGGCACCTGATAAAAACGCACAGCCTGTTGTAATAACCAGTCGGGGTCATCCAGCGCCAGATCATGACCGGCGCTTTGATGCAGCAACAAAGGCACCTGCCAGCGCTGTGCCATCTGCTGACTGGCGCTGATATCCACTAATCTGTCGTTAAGACTCCCCAAAAGCAGCACTTTGCAGCCTGGTTTATCCGGCAACACAAAATGACTGGCCGCCCATAACTGACGCAAAGCATTGCTGCGACTAACCGGCCTTTGCCGTGCCAGTGCAACAAACTGCGGATAACAATCTTCCCGCACCTGAGCTTTGTTGCTGGTGAGCTTTAAAATCAGCTGTTCTCTTTGGGCAATGGAACCACACAAGGCCGCCAGCACCGCAGGATAACTTTGCCATTTCAGCCTTTGATAAAACGGCGTTAAATCGCCGGCGCTGCTGTTGATCAGCAACAAAGACAACACTTCATCCGGATAAAGTTCGGCAAAACGCATCGCCAGCATAGCGCCCAGCGACATCGCCAGCAGATGATAAGGGCCCTCAATCTGACGCAGCTGACGGCGCACCAACGTCAGAATACCGCACAAACTGGCCGGCGAGCGCTGCAAATAATGCTGCCCCATGCCGGGCAAATCCACACAATACACCGGCTGACTGATGTGCTGTTGTAGCAGCTGGGGAAATGCCCCCCAATGTTGCTGCTCCCGCGCCAGGCCACGCAATAAAATCACCGGCGCCGCGCCAAATTGTGCCGGGAATAGCTCAGGTTGGGCTTTCACTTTCAGTTTTTCTTCAGTTTGGCTCTGCTCTTGCGAGCCTGCGGTTTGAGCGCCTGTATCAGCGTTAGTTATGTGTTGCTGTACCATAAAGCCTTCGCTGCCTGTTGTTGTTCATCACCAACAGAGCCAAGCCAATCCGGCGCAGCTGCTGTAGCATGCAATAAAAAGTCGAGTAAAATCAGATGGGAACGCAGCACTCTTTTCACCCTGTGTGGTTTTACCGGATGAAACAAACCATGGCTTTTCAACAGCTGAAACGGATTTTTCCGCACCCAGTTCCAGGAGCCCATTTCCAGCGTTAACGGTAAAAAAACCTGCTGATATTGCTGCGACTCGTCATAGAGATGATCCCATAAATCGCCATGGCATAAATAATGCCGGCTTTGCGGCTCAAAAATATAGTTTTGCTGCGGGAAACTCTGAAACAACAACTGTTGCAGCCGGTACATCTGCGACAGATGGGCAATAGGCTGTTGTGCTGTTTTGGCATAAGGAAACCATAACCTGTCGGTGCGGCCAAATCCGGAGTGGCAATCGAGCGCCAGCATAAAAGGCGCCTGAAAAAACTGCCTTACATAAGCGATGAGCCACTGATTTTCCTGTGCCAGCTCGCCGGGAGCGCCCCGATACCAGGGCAAAAACCGGCTGACTCTGTGACCCCCTAACAAAAAGGCGGCTTTTTCCAGCGCCTCCGTCGGCGCATTGCGCATTAAATCAATATGCTGTGGATTGGAGCGCCAGCCAAGCGCCATCCCCCCAGGGTTTAACAACGGCACCATACAAAGCTGAACCTTGTCAAAAAGTGCAGCAAAGTGTTGATCCCATTGTAACCGGGCGCATAAAGACTCCAGATAAGCCAGCAGCACCTGAGTACCAATACGTTCCAGCCCATGCACACCGCCGGTTAGCAATAACACAGGTTTGTCTTTTGCATGCTCGCCAATTTCAATGGCATAAACCGGCAGCTGCTGCGCTTTAAGCTGCACCTTGCCAAGCAGCTGTGGCTGCACCAGCTTTGGCGCTTGTTGCAATATCAATTCCAGTTGATTAAGTTCGGCAAACAAAACAACCGCCAGTGTTTTTACAAGAGGAAACAACACCCTACCTATAACAGGTGTCAGTCAGATGGCGTTTTGATGAAAATTTACCTGATATTTTTAACCGGCAGCCTTTTTAGCCACAGCAACTGCGGCAAACTATGGCATAGTAAGAGATACCGCCCTCTGGCAGGAGATTGTTTTGCAACACCGCAAAGTTCAACCCACCCTATCTGTGCTTCGGCTGACACTTGGGTTCATCACCACACTTGCCCTTAGTGCCTGCAGCGGCTCGCCATCAAGAGGCAGCGAAGAGTATTGGTTTAATAAGATACAGATGGAACAAAGAGCTCAGTGCAGCCAGTTGCCGGAGCCGTTAGCCAGCAACTGCTTAGCAGATGTTGCCAAACGCAGTTATCAGGATTTTGTGCGCGAACGCAGTGCCGCCAAAAACCAGCCATAGTGTTAAACTGTTGGCAGCGCGTAATAATCCACTTTTTTATCTTCACCCGGCACTTGCAGCTGACCTTGTTTCTGAAGCCCAAGCTTTTGCAGCACCTTTTGTGACGCAAAATTATGCGGTGCGACAATCCCAACTATTTCAGATAGTTGCAATACATTTTTGCCATAAGCAAATATAGCGGCAGCCGCTTCAGATGCATAACCCTGACCGGCAAACTCCGGAAAAAACGCATAACCAATGTCCGGTTTGCCCAGATAATCGCGGTACACCAAACCACAAAGACCAATATCCAACCCGTCTGCCAGTCGCGTCACCCGGTACATACCAAAACCATGCTGGCGATACATGGCAAGCGGGCCGTCAATCAGATATTTTTCTGCCTGCTCCAGAGTACGCACACCCCGGTCGGCAATATTGTTGATAAAAGAAGGTTCGTTTAACAGACGCAACATCAAAGCAGCATCAGCTTTCGTCAGCAAGTGAAAGGACAAACGGGGAGAGGATAATAACGCCATTAGTACTCCATTTCATGTTGATTGAACCAGAGTGGCAAAAACAATAAAAAGCCCGGCGAATTGACCGGGCTTGTTGTTATGCTGCTGAATTATTCAGCTTTTTTCTGTTGCTTTGCCAGCCGCTGTTCCCAGAAAGTCGCATTTTTAATCCCCAGTTTCACTGGGTCGAAGGTGATAGGGCCACCCGCTTTTTTCTGCCGCTCGTAATCGCGCAGACAAGTGATGGTTGGTTTGTGCAAAAAGAAAATCAGCAAAATGCCCAACACGTTTACCCAGGCCATCAAGCCCACACCAATATCACCGATAGTCCAGATGTAACCTGCGCTGTTCACAGTGCCGTATGCCACCATAAACATCAGCAGCAATTTAAAAAACACCACAGGTAACCTGTTATTAAACACCCGGTTTAAATAAGCCACGTTGGTCTCAGTGATGTAGTAATAAGCCAGAATAGTGGTAAAAGCGAAGAAAAACAGTGCCAAGCCAACGAATATCTGCCCAAAGTCACCAAACACCTGCAGCAGCGCCAGCTGGGTAAAAGCAGCTGAGCCAATTTCAGTGTTGGCCGCTACGTTCTGCACAATAAAACTGCCGTCGGTTAAAGTACCCACCACATTGTATTGTTGGGTAATTAAAATCATCAGCGCTGTGGCGGTACAAACCAATAAGGTGTCAACATAAACCGAAAAAGCCTGCACTAAACCCTGCTGCGCCGGGTGCTCTACTTCAGCTGCTGACGCCGCATGAGGGCCGGTCCCCTGACCTGCTTCATTGGAATAAATGCCCCGTTTCACACCCCAGCCGATAGCTGCACCAAAACCTGCCTGAGCGGTAAAAGCGTCGTTGATGATCAACATAAAAATACCTGGCAGTTTGTCCAGATTTAAAAACACTACAATCAGTGCCATCACGATATAACCCAGCGCCATAAATGGCACAATCACCTGGGTAAACTGAGCAATACGTTTAATGCCACCAAAAATGATAAAGGCCAGGATGATCAAGATCACGGCCAGCGAAATCAGTTTATAAGTGCCTACTTCACCAAAGCTGGTGACAACCATGTTGCCATCACCAAAAATCTGCGTCACCGCATTACCAACGGCGTTGGCTTGCACCCCAGGCAGGAAAATACCACAACCAATAATGGCAGAAATGGCAAAAATAATGCCGAGCGGACGCCAGCCCAGACAACGTTCAAAATAATAAGCCGGACCACCACGATATTGACCATCTTCTTCTACTTTATAGATCTGGCCCAGAGTTGATTCAGCGTAAGCGGTACTGGCACCTAAAAAGGCAACCACCCACATCCAGAAAATGGCGCCAGGACCACCAAAACCTATAGCTGCAGCAACACCGGCAATATTACCCACACCAACCCGGCCGGATAACGACACCGCCAGGGCCTGAAAGGAAGAAATACCTTTGTCTGATTCACTGTTGTTCAGCATCAGTTTGCACATTTCTTTAAAATGGCGAACCTGGGCAAAGCGGGTCATCAGCGAATAAAAAAGGCCGGCGCCTAAGCATAAATAAATCAGAGCGGGGCTCCAGATCACATTATTTATGCTGTTTACAATTTCATTCATCAACTCATTCCTCAATCTTTATAGTTATGGCAGCCGCGGCAGGTACCGGACTGAGCTGTGCTGTGACAATGTGTAAGGTTCCCTGAAACCAGCGCAGACAAGCGCAATAAGATAACCAAGTCGGGCTCTCAGGCACAGTATTATTTCGCTAATGTTCGGCGAATTTGCGGTTTTTTCCGCCAATTGTGCTGCTGGTAAGAGCTGTAAGGGCTTCACTTTAACGACTGAGTTGTTTTTGTACCTGTGCCAGCTGACGCATCTGCCTTAAAATCCACTGCTGGCGCTTTTGCACATAAGGGGACGGCCGCTTCACTAAAAAACGATGTGGATTGGGTAATACAGCCGCCAGCAAAGCCGCCTGCTGCCGGTTTACCCTGGCTGCCGAAGTGCCAAAAAAATGTTGGGCCGCCGCTTCCACCCCATAAATACCGGCGCCAAATTCAATACTGTTCAGATACACTTCTAAAATACGCTGTTTGCCCCAGGCACCTTCAATCAGCACTGTAATACCAGTTTCCAGTCCCTTTCGAAGCCAGCTGCGATCACTCCATAAAAATACATTTTTTGCCGTTTGCTGGCTGATGGTGGAAGCACCCCGTACTTTTTTGCCTTTTTTGTTATATACCAGGGCTTTTTCAATGGCCTGCATATCAAAACCATGATGTTGCAAAAACTTCTGATCTTCGGCCGCCACCACGGCTTGCAGCAAATGTGGTGATATCTCGTTAATAGCGCGCCATTGATGGCGTGGCTGATAATGCGTTTTATCTGACAACCAGGCACTGATTTGCCGCTCCAGCATCACAGCGGTATAAGGCACCGGCAGCCAGGCAAACAGCAGCACCAGCAATAACAAACCGGCGCAGCCATAACGCAGTAAAACCGCAATAAAGGATAAAAACTTATGCAAAATCAACAGCACCGCTGATAACCACTGAAGCCCGGGTGCTGCGAGTATAAAGACATCTGTCAACAAAACCCAGCCTGCTACAGCCTGAACCGCAGCAAAGGCTTTGAGTACCTGTTGACGTCAAATAAAAAAGCGCAGCTGTTAACTGCGCTCATCGGATGCTTTTTGTAATAAACGCCGGCTTTCCTGTAAAAACTGCGGAGCCAGCTCACCAAAAAATTGCTGACCTTTGGCAAATTCGGCCATTAAACCGGCTTTGTCGCGTGCCGCCAGCAAATGCGACAGCTGATTAAATCTGTGCTGATACCGCTGTAATAAACCGGTAACAGCAACGGACGACAACATAATATCGGCATAAAGCTCGGCATTTTGGGCAAATAACCGCCCGACCATCGCAAGCTCCAGCCGGTAAATCGGCGAGCTGAGTTCCAGTAATTGCTGTAAATCCGCCTGCTCTTCCGCCAGATGCACGCCATACACCAGAGAGGAAAAGTGACGCATGGCCTGGATCATCTGCATCAGCTCATCATGCTGACAGGCTTCTTTTTCCGTCAGCACAGCGCCCCAGACGTTAAATTGTTTTAACAACCACTGATATTGCTCTGGCGCACGGCCATGGCACACCACCACCACCTGTTTCACTATATTGCTGATATCAGGACCAAACATCGGGTGTAAGCCAAGCACAGGCCCGGGATGATGTGCCAGCATCGCTGCTAAAGGTTCGGCTTTAATACTGGTTAAGTCTGCCAGCACGCAGTCTTTGGGCAACGGCGGTAACTGGGCTATCACCTGAGCAGTGACGTGAATAGGCACCGCCAGCAGCACCAGACAGGCGTTTTGCACCAGGTCTGCAGCCCGCTCCCAGTCGTTATGTTCCAGCACCTGCACCTGATAACCTGAGCGCCGAAATAAACTGACAAAACGAGCACCCAGTGCACCGGCGCCACCGACCACCACAACTTTGCCGCCTTGTGGGCGGCAGCAAACAAAACCTGCTTCCTGCGTCTGATAAGACTCACGCATCACCCGGCGCAGCACATCTTCCACCAGCTCAGGCGATACACCGGCTTGTTCTGCTTCTGCTCTTCTGGCTTTTAACAAGGCCAGCTCACGCTCTGGCACATAAAGCGGTAGGGCGTGTTGTTGTTTTACCCGCCCTACTTCTGCCGTCACTTTGGCGCGCGCGGCCAAAAGCTGCACCAGCTGACGGTCCAGCTCATCAATTTGCGCACGTAAAGGCGCCAGCGCCGCCATCGGATCTGAGCCAGTGTCATTTTTGTCCATGCCCACCTCTTAAGCCGCCTGCACCACAGGCTGCATTTGCAGATGTATACCTGCCAATAATTGTGCTGTGGTTGGCCAGTCAATACAGGCGTCTGTCACAGACACACCGTACAACTCAGCCTTACCATTGATAATATCCTGCCGTCCGGCGTGGATATTGGATTCGAGCATCAAACCAATAATAGCCTTGTTGCCAAGCTGGCGCTGCGCCACTACAGCTTCGGCCACCTGCGCTTGCCTGTTGTGATCTTTATTCGAATTGCCATGACTGCAGTCCACCACTATGGCCTGTGGCAGCTTGTGTTTTTTCAGCGCAGCAACTGCGTCGTTCACGCTGGCTGCGTCATAGTTGGGTTTAGCGCCCCCCCGCAAAATAATATGACCGTCCGGGTTGCCGGCCGTTTGCACCAGCGCCACTTCGCCTTTTTGATTAATACCAATAAAAGTGTGTGGGCTGGCGGCTGATTGCAGCGCGTTTAATGCAATATTTAAATTGCCGTCAGTACCATTTTTAAAGCCAACCGGCATCGACAAACCACTGGCCATTTCTCTGTGCGTTTGTGACTCCACGGTACGGGCGCCCACAGCAGCCCAGGCAATCAGATCGGACAAATATTGCGGGCTGATAGGGTCGAGCGCTTCAGTGGCCGCTGGTAACTCCATTTCCACCAGCTGTAATAACAAATCACGCCCCCGGGTTAAGCCGGTTTCCAAATCAAAAGAGTCGTCCAGATGTGGATCGTTGATAAAACCTTTCCAGCCCACTGTGGTACGAGGTTTTTCAAAATACACCCGCATCACAATATACAGGCTGTCTTTATATTGCTGCTGCAGCACTTTTAAACGCCTGGCATAGTCGATGGCGGCCACAGGATCATGAATAGAACAAGGCCCCACCACCACTAACAGGCGTGGATCTGTGCCCTGAATGATATTGGCGATATCACGGCGGGCCTGCTGCACAAACAAAGCGCCTTTTTCCGTCAACGGCAGCACTTTTTTTAACACCAGCGGCGGACTTAACGGCTTTTCCGCAGTAATACGTAAATCATCAACAATTTTGCTCATCGGTTTGGCTCCAGCAGTGTCGTTTCAGTTGTTATTCCAGCCAGAAGGATGAGGCAGAAATGAACGTAAATTTATTTATACATTGTGTAATTCATTAATTACGGTTTTGCATATTAAAAATTCAACCCTTCAGTGTCAACCTTTAAAAACCTTATAAATACTGAGAAACCACCAACACAACAACCATCAATGCTTGTACATCTAAATGAACACACAAAAACCTTACAGCAAATTTATAGACGTATAAATGTCTATATAATTGAGAGATAAAGAAATTCCGACAAGAAAACGTAAAAGAATATCGACAATGTTTGCAGCCATTGCTGAAGATGAGTAGAGTAAATTCAGTCTGACTCTGGGAGTGCAGTGCATTTTGGCAGGCAAAATTATAAAAATAATTCAGTCTCTGGTATTGGCAGCTCCCTGGATGGTGATGGCCGCCAATCAACCCATTCGTATTCTGACCGAACATTTACCCCCTTATCAGATAGCAAACGGCACTGAAGTCAGCGGTTTTGCCACTGATGTGGTGCGCAAAACCTTTGCCGGTGCCGGCATCCCTTATGAAATTGAAGTACAAAGCTGGAGTCGCGCTTATCAGCTGGCGTTGCGCCAGCCTAATCTCTGTATTTATTCCATCTCAAAAAGCGCCGAACGCACACCACTGTTCCATTGGATAGGCGCCATTTCTTATAACCACACCTCGATTTATTCACTAAAAAGCCGCGGTGATATCAAACTGGATTCTTTGCAGGACGCCAAAAAGTATGTGACAGCAGTCACCCGCGATGACATTACCCATCATTATCTGGTGAAGAATGGTTTTACCGAAGGTAAGGAACTGTATTTACTGGAAAATGTAACAATGATGCTGAATGTGCTGCAAGGACGGCAGGATATTGATTTGGTGGTGATTAACGACACTATCTTAAAATACCGGGCGCAAGAGTCAGGTATTGAACTGGAGAGCCTGAAAAAACAACTGGATTTACCTGAGCTGCCACTGGACTTCCACCTCGCCTGCAGCCTGAAAACCGATCCGGTACTGATCAGCAGACTGAAACTCAGCTTGCAGGAACTGAAAAACAATGGCGAATTTGCCGGCATCGTCAAAGGCTGGTCGGAACGTTTTGAATAACGCCAGCCAGCCAAATGCTCACAACCTCACAGCACTACGACTGCATAGCAGCTTTGTAAAATAGCTAAAACAGCCACTACAAACTTTTCTTTGGCGGCAAAGCCACATTAGCAAAAATAAAACCAGCCACCAACGACATAAAAATCAGGAAAGTTTGTTGCCCGAGCTGCTCCACCGGTGCCATTTGTTCCCCTGAGATAAAAGAATTCAGGCCGATATAAGTTTTACTGCCTGGCACCAGCACTATCATGCCCTGCAAGGCAACAATACTGGCTGGTGCATTCATTAAGCGGGTAAAAATATTGCCATAGACCCCAACCGCAAAAGCTCCCACAAAAGCGCCAAGCGCCAAACCTAAATAAACACCACCAATCAGACTGGCACCAAAAGCAATAAAGCCGGATGCGATACCCCAGAGTGCATGTTTTTTCCGCGCCCGAAATACCACCACCAAGCTGCCGCACAAGGTGGCTATGGCCAGCCAGGCCGTCCAGTCAGGTACCGCAGTGATGGGCTGATAGGTCACCTCACCAAAACATAAACGGCCTAACGCCATGCCCAAAAAAGCGCCAAAATACAGCTTAAACAGCAGCATCACAGCGTCCATAATACGGGCAGTACCCGACACCAGATGCCGCGCTGCCAGTTCAGCCAAACCAAGCGTCAGCGCAAGACCCGGAATAAACACAATAATGGCTGATAGCACCACCAGCGGTACCTGAATGCTGGCATCAAGGTAAGCAGCAATAGCGGTTGCAGCAAAAGCCGATACCATGGCCACCAGCGGCTCGAGCATATTGGTAACCCGCCGGCTTTTTTCCGCCCAGAGCACAAAGAGATACACCAGAAAACTCAGCAGCGTTGCCCAGAACACATCATGCCAGCTGGCTTTCATCAGCATGGCAAAAGCACCACCGGCTGCGCCAAAAGCTAAAAAGGTAAAAATACGGGAATAAGGGTTGGGCATAGCAGCAATTTCATTAAGCCGTGCCGTTGCCTGCTCCAGGGTGAGGCTGCCATTGGACACCGCATCCACAATTTCATCGGTACGCGATAAAGAGCCAAGATCAAGCTCACCCGGCATCACCCGCGCCACATGGGTGTATTCGTTTTCCTCACCCGGCTGCCAAATCACAAATGTAAGTACCGTTGGCGTAATGGCAAAAGCGGCGCCAATGCCCAGAAACTCAGCCACATTGAGTAAATGCACTTCCAGCCGGTAAGCCGGTGTGCCGAACTTATGCAACATTTTGCCAAGCTTGACAATAAAACGGCGCTTTTCAATAAAACTGGCTGAATGCACAACAACATCCTTTTGGCGGGAAACTGTGGCAATTGTAGTTCGGCTTTGCGGCAGAAAAAAGATCTGAGCAAAAAGATTAAGTTGTTGTAGAAATTGGGGAATTTTTGCGTTTAAGCCAAAAGCGCTTGGGCTGGGGCAACAATAAAAAAGCAATAACTGCAATATTCGGGCATGGCATTGTGACTTTTGTATTGTGCAAAGAATGTTGTCACAGGTAAAAAAAAGGCTGCCATAAGGCAGCCTTCAAGTGCTTAGTTAAGCTTTTCGCGGATACGCGCTGATTTACCTGAACGATCGCGTAAGTAGTAAAGCTTGGCACGGCGTACGGCACCACGACGTTTCAGCGTGATGCTGTCAATCATTGGGCTGTGCGTTTGGAATACACGCTCAACACCTTCACCGTTCGAAATTTTACGAACTGTGAAAGAAGAGTGTAAACCACGGTTACGCTTGGCGATAACAACGCCTTCGTAAGCCTGCAGACGAGTTTTATCGCCTTCTTTAACTTTAACCTGAACTACCACAGTATCACCTGGGCCGAAAGCTGGAACGTCGGTTTTCAGCTGTTCGTTTTCAAGTTCTTTGATGATGTTTTGGCTAACTTTGCTCATAACAATCTCACTTTACCTGGATAAACTATCGTTGCTGCAACGCCTGGTGTTCCTGTTGGAACTCTTCCAGAAGTTTGCGTTGCTCCTTAGTCAGAGCCAGGACATTTAACAATTCTGGTCGCCGAAGCCAGGTTCTCCCAAGAGACTGCTTCAGACGCCAGCGTCTGATGTTTTCATGGTGTCCGCTGAGTAATACAGCGGGAACCTGTTTGCCGTCTAACACTTCTGGTCTGGTATAGTGCGGACAATCCAGCAATCCGGAGGCAAACGAATCCTCAACTGCGGATAAATCATGCCCCAGTACACCTGGTACCAGTCGCGATACCGCATCAATTAGCGTCATCGCAGGCAATTCGCCCCCACTCAGCACGTAATCGCCGATTGACCATTCTTCGTCAATTTCCGACTCTATTACGCGTTCATCAATTCCTTCGTAACGGCCAGCTACTAACAGCAGCTTCGAATAAGTCGCAAGTTTGGCTACGCCTGCCTGATCTAACTTCCGGCCTTGCGGCGAAAGATAAATGGTATGAACGTCTCCACCTGCAGCAGCTTTAGCGGCGCGAATCGCGTCGGTTAAAGGCTGCACCATCATCAACATACCAGGGCCGCCGCCAAAAGGTCTGTCGTCCACAGTGTTATGTTTATCCGAGGTAAAATCCCTTGGATTCCAGCACTGTACGTCGATCAACCCGTTTTTGACTGCCCGGCTGGTTACACCGAACTTTGTCACAGCATCGAACATCTGCGGAAACAGGGTCACAACCCCAAACCACAATTTTGGCTGTTCGGCCATTAAAATTCAGGATCCCAGTCAACAATGATCCGACTTTGCGCTAAGTCCACCGCTTTAATGACAGAGTCAGTTAAAAACGGCAACAAACGCTCTTTCTGACCAAATGCATCATTCCGGTTGGCTTTCACAACAATGACGTCGTTTGAGCCTGTTTCCATCATGTCCACTACTTCGCCTAAGTCGTAGCCAGCTTCAGTGATTACTTTCATTCCCATCAGGTCTTTCCAGTAATAATCGCCGTCTTCGAGCTTTGGTAATGTAGCGGGCGTCACAGCTATGTCAGCATTAACATAGAGTTGCGCCTGATCACGGTCATTCACGCCTTCCAGCTTGGCAATTAAGCCGTTGCTGTGACGTTTCCAACCTGTGACCTGCACTGGTCGCCAGTTACCCTGTAATTGAATTTGCCAGGGTGTGTAATCAAAAATCCCTTCCGGGATATCTGTGTAGGAGTTTACTTTTAGCCACCCGTTGATACCGTAAACAGCACCAAACTTACCTAAGACAACTAAATCTTTACCGTTCAAGGTTTAAACTCCAACCAGTTTGCTAATTAAGCAGAAGCTTTTTTAGCTGCTTTTACCAGTGAAGCCACGCGATCACTTAAAGCAGCACCTTGTGCTACCCAGTGGTCTACGCGGTCCAGGTCGATACGCGCTTTCTCTTCAGTACCGCTGGCGATTGGGTTAAAGAAACCCACGCGCTCAATAAAGCGGCCATCACGAGCAAAACGGCTGTCTGCGACCACAACTTGGTAAAATGGACGCTTTTTCGCGCCACCACGTTGTAAACGAATAGTTACCATACCGTCCTCTAAATCAATCGTTCAGGTTTTATTGAAATAAAAATCCCTGCAGTCAAACCACAGGGACGCCGAATTGTACGGATTTTTAGCATGAATGCAAGGTATTTCACGGCTTTGCCCAGATTTCGCCCTGAGCAAAAGCCGTTAGTTGTGGCGCTCGCGCTTTACAAATCCGATGTTTTGCAAAATGCCAACAGCCTGCTCCAGATGCTGCTGTTGCACAAAAACATAGTCGCGGCTAAAGGCCGATACCAACAAAATATCCAGACCGGCCGATGTCATTGCGCTGCTGATTTTTTGCAAAAAGCCAACACAATAAAACGGATTGGCGCAGTTGATCACCAAAAGACGCCATTGGTCCTGGTTCTGCTGTTTTATGGTTAAATCAGCAAGCCCGGCTTTTGTAGTCACCACAGTGATTTCTTTGTCATCACGACAAACCAAACGGTGCATGGCTGGTGTGTTCACCTCCAGCGCCGCTACATAATAAAAAATCTCAGCTTCAACAAAAAAATCGCTGTCACGAATCACATTTTCTGTTGTTTGTGGGATCACTTCGATGTCCTTATCCGGCAGCTCAAGATCTGCTGCGGAGAAAAATACTGACCAATGCAAGGAGCTGCCGCAGCAGTCATGTCATAAGCCGCCACAGGGGCGGCTCTGGGCAAATTTAACCTCAATCGCTGAATTGAACGCAAGGCAAAGGTGCAACAGACAGTCAAAACCCGATCACAACTGCGCTGTGCCCGGCTGTTGAACGGCCTATTTCATTGACTGGCACCATCATCCGCCAGCATTTGTGTTTGGTTATAGTCCTGCAGAGCAGCCATCTGCTGTTGTTGCAGGATCAGCAGACGCGACTGTGTTGTTGCTGCCTGACCATCTGCAGACTTCGCACTCAGCGCCTGATAACTGACAGACTGCCACCAGGGCTGGGAGCTCAACACAGCAAAAACTTGTCCCCATTGATTGTCATCCTGCAGTTCAAACTCCAACAGACACAAATCGGCGCGACAATCGAGTTGCTGCAGGTTCAGTGCAGGTTGTGCCGCAAAAAAGTCCGCCAGTTGCTGTTGATAATCCATGGCAGCCATCTCACCACCCTGCTGTTGCTGATGGTTTTCTAACAGCTGCGTAAACTCACTGTGATCAAGCTGAATAATCAGCTCTGTTGCGGCAGGTAGCTGACTGGCCACCTGGCTGCTGTATGCTGCAAGGCTTAATTCGGCAGGCTGTCTGGCCTGACTGGTAAGCTCCCGTTGTGCCTGTTGCGGCTGCTGAACCTGATGCTGTGGCATCAAGCTAAGCTGGCTGTCAGTAAAAGCCGCAGACTGTGCGCTTGCAGTATCCGCCGTATCCTGATCCATACAGGCTGGCTGCATGTTTTGCGTTGGCACTTCAAGCACCTGTGGTGAAGACTGCGCCAGTTGGCTGGCAATTAAATAACCGCTGGCAAAAGTGAATATTAAAGTGGCAATAAGTACAGTGTTTTTCATGTTCTCTTCCCTGAGTGCTAAAAAGTCTGAAAAAAACAGGCGAAGTCTGCACTTCGCCTGTTACATCACATTGTTAGTTTTTACTCCAGAGCCCGGCAAAACGATGCACATCTTCACCATCAATACCGGCCACCACATCCGTCAGATAACCCTGAGCGCTAAAGTCGTTAAAAGAGGTCTGGAACTGTGCTGACGTATGACCGTGACGTGCCACCCAGCTATTCACCGGCGCCTGGGCAAAGACTGCGGTGTAATTCACGTTACCGTCATGCACGTAAGAGTTCAGGTAAATCGGCCGGCGTCCTGCATCCCATTCACTGGTGACTTTAGCCTGATAAGCGGCGGCACTGAGTTGTGAACTCACAGTCCAGCCACCCACATTCTGCTGATTATATAAAGTGGTGTAACGACGCTCTCCTCCTGATGACACCACAGAAATGTTCACCGGACGCATATTCAGATCTTTAGCCTGTTCCATCACATCCAGATGCTGCTGATAGGTCAGGCCGTGTCTTGCCAGGAACGCCATGGCTTTTTTCTCAAAAATCACGCTGTAACGGGTGCCACTGCCGGTTTGATGAGAGTCGACCTGCACCGGCACATAACCATCATCCATCGCATCATTAAACACTGTCTGATAAGACGCACCGGACTGGCCAAAATAGGCACGCCAGGCCAGATTGGCAGGTTTCCATACCATGTTGTAAAAGGTGCTGCCATTTACGGTATAACCATCAAACCAGGCCGGTTTAAAACCTGAATCGGCCAGATGACTAAACCAGCCCTGCATGGCAACGGCGGCCATGCCATGGCGCACGTACTGGCTACCGACAGTGCGGGGGGCCCAAATCAACTGTGAACCACCAGGAATAGTACTACCGGCAAAACGGGTCCAGACCGGATATGGTTTAGTATCATCCGGCACGGCCGCCATACCACGGTTAAAGGTGATCAGCTGGCCTACACCACTACTGTCCTGCAGATGCACATGTAAATGAGGGCCTGTTGAATTACCACTGTTACCCACCCGACCCAGATACTGGCCTTTACTGATCACGGCTTGCTGAGCTTCCGGCACTGCCACGTACTTCATCTCGCTGTTATTGCCGATAGGCGCCGGATAAGCCACATCATTATTGGGGCACAAAGCAGAGCTGATAGTGCCTGGGATCATATGGGCATACAACATCCGGGTGCCGTCGTCGTGCTCAATCCACAACATATTGCCACCACCAGGCATCAGGCCGTTTTTCAGATTGCTGTGCAGCCAGGGTTTGGTGGTTTCTGAATCGCCGGACAGTTTAGGCCTTGGATTTTCCGGAGCGTTACGCCAGCAGCCCACCACTTTACCGGCCCGCATCGCGTAAATGGATTTGTTATAAATGGTAAATTTGTCATTGGTAGGTGCGGCGTTGTAATCCGCCACCGTGGTATTGACTGAAGTCCAGCGGCTATTGTCAAAGTCATAACGGCGTGCGCCCATATCAAAACCATGTTTTTGTGACGTGTTCTGGGCGTGGTCAAAAGTATGCACTTTTTCATGATCACCAAAGTTTTGTCCTTTAAATGGCAGATCATAAGTTGCTGCCTGCAGCGAAGTGCTGATGGCCGTCAGGGTTAGTGCCAGAGTGAGTAGTTTCATGCTTGCCTCCTTGTTGCATTTAGTGATGTTCACAACTCGCAATCAGGATATAAATTTCTCCCTGAGCAAACTGCTCAGAAAGTGCTCTGAAACTGCTCGGTGTTTGCTTATCGGCAATAGCAGTCACTTGCTACTACAGCCCAAAAAGGCAAAAAATGTTTCGTTTTCGGATAGATGGCGGCTGAAAAATGAAATCTGCTTTGGCTTGGCTAAAAAGCTGTGTTGCAGCTGTGCAAACAATAAGGCCGGCTAACTGCCGGCCTTATTGTTTGATGGTTTTAATGCTGTCTTGCCTTCAGTTCCAGCTGCCAGAGCTGCTCGCCAAGATAAGCAATGGCCTGCGCCTGATAACGGCGAAATGTACTAAATCCCATGTGATATTTATCGGCCAGCTGCAATTGCCCCTGACGTTTATCAATATATCTGTCGCTGATAATAGCGGCCCAAAGTGCGGTGGCTTCTTTTTGCTGCATCTGCATTAGCAAGTGCGACAACTGCTGGCGGATGTGTTCTGCCTGAACACTCTGCAAAGCGGTGAATTCCTGATGTTGTTCGCTGCAATGCTGCTGAAACAAAGCGCTGCCCTGCAGCAAGCTGCTCTGCCAGTTGGCCGGCTGATAAAAGTGTTTTAGCAGCTGTTGTACCAGTTCCATAAACTGCGCCTGACTGCACCAGAGCGGGTTCAGGCGCTGACTATGCCTCACTTTGGCGCCGCCCTGGATAAAACGCCACTGCATTTTGGCTTTGGCAGACAAATCAGCCAGCCTCGGCGCCAGCATGGCAGCAACAACTTCAATAAAGTACTGATGTTCAGAGGTGAAAAAACCGGCCTGTGGATGTTCCGCATCAATGACACCAAGTAATTCCCCCTGATAAGTTAAGGGCACCGATAACTCTGACAACCTGGGGGCATCGTCCACCACATAATGGCCAAAGCTGCCGGTATCGGCGATACACAAACTGCTTTGTTTTAATGCCGCAGTGCCAACCACACCCTGGCCGAGTTCCAGCTGCAGTGGTTCAAGCACACCTTGTGTCTGGCAAAACTTGGCACCGGCAGCAGCCACCTGTTGCAGCCGCTGTTCGGGGTTTTGCAGGTAAATAACATTGTCGGGTAAATGTAACGCCTGCACTATCAGGCTGCTGACTTGCTGACAAATTCCAACAATATCGGTTAGGGGGTCAATACGACGGCCAATTTCGCTTAGAAACGCCAGTGGAGTTGCCATGGTTCACCTCATCCGTAAGAGTGCCCCGGCAGCATACGCCGCAACTATTGATGAGCAAAGCCGCAGTAACGCTAATTGTTGTGAGACATTGCCGACAACAGCATCCAGGTGCAGGCAATAAAAAACCGGCTGTATTGAGCCGGTTTTTTGATTAAACAATCAGTTAACGCGGTGGCAGCATACCAGGGGGTAACTTACCGCCAAGGCCACGCATCATTTTCATTAAGCCGCCTTTGCCACTCATTTGCTTCATCATTTTTTGCATCTGGGTGAACTGTTTCAGCAGCTGATTAACATCCTGCACCTGGGTACCTGAACCTGACGCAATACGTTTTTTGCGCGAACCTTTAATTAAATCCGGAAATTGGCGCTCTTTGGGTGTCATCGAATTGATGATGGCTTCCATTTTGACAAACTGTTTGTTGTTCATCTGATCTTTGGCACCTGCCGGCAGGTTTTTCATGCCGGGCAGTTTGTCCAGCATCGACATCATGCCGCCCATATTGCGCATCTGCACCAGCTGATCACGAAAATCTTCCAGACTAAAACCCTGGCCTTTCATCACCTTAGCTGCAACTTTAGCCGCCTGTTCGCGGTCAACTTTTTGTTCCAGCTCTTCAATCAGACTGAGTACATCCCCCATGCCCAGAATACGTGACGCAATACGGTCCGGATGGAATGGCTCCAGGGCATCGGTTTTTTCGCCCATACCAATAAACTTAATAGGTTTACCGGTAATGTGACGGATAGACAGGGCTGCACCACCGCGGGCGTCACCGTCCGCTTTGGTTAAAATAACACCAGTCAGCGGCAGTGCTTCATTAAAGGCTTTGGCGGTATTGGCCGCATCCTGACCTGTCATGGCATCCACCACAAACAGAGTTTCAATTGGATTAATCGCCGCATGCAATGCTTTGATTTCATCCATCATTTCGCCATCAACATGCAAACGGCCGGCGGTATCTACCAATAAAACGTCGTAAAAACCCAGTTTGGCCTGGGCAATGGCTGCACTGACAATAGCCACCGGCTTCTGGCTGATATCACTTGGGAAAAACTCGACACCAACATCTTTGGCCAAAGTTTCCAGCTGTTTAATAGCGGCAGGACGATAGACGTCAGCCGACACCACCATCACTTTTTTCTTTTTACGTTCTTTTAAAAACTTGGCCAGTTTACCCACAGAGGTGGTTTTACCCGCACCTTGTAAACCCGCCATCAGCACCACTGCCGGCGGCTGACTGTTTAACGCCAGTTCTTCGTTGGCATCGCCCATGGCTTCTTCCAACGCTTTACGGACGATTTTTAAAAATTCCTGACCCGGCGTTAAACTTTTGCTGACCTCAAGGCCAACCGAACGTTCTTTCACCTGATTCACAAAATCCCGCACCACAGGCAAAGCCACGTCGGCTTCAAGTAGCGCCATGCGCACTTCACGCAGCGTTTCTTTGATATTGTCTTCGGTCAGGCGACCGCGGCCACTGATATTTTTCAGCGTGCGGGTTAAACGATCGGACAGGTTTTCAAACATGTTTTTTTACCACGAATGTCAAAATGGCGCTGATTATAACCGAGTAAGCATCCGCCGTCAGCCGTCGGCTCTGTCATTCTTGCAAAGCTTGCAATACAATAGGTTTTTGCGCTTTAAACCGGAATTATTCGCATGTCGCTCGCGCTGTTACCTCTGCTGGCTTTTTTCTGTTACCTGATTGCAACTGTGGCTGTTGCACAGCGTTTGTATCACCCACAAGGCCCCAACTTAAAGCTGGTTTTTTCTGCAGCAACAGCGGGCATAGTGCTGCATATGCTGGGCTTAAGTCAGGCCATGTTTGGCAGCGACGGCCAGAATTTCAGTTTATTAAATGTCAGTTCTCTGGTGTGCTGGCTCATTACCTTATCTTTTACTGTCACCGCACTTCGCACGCCTATCGCCTTGTTATTACCTATAGTGTTTGGTTTTGCCGCCCTGGTTCAGCTGGCAGTGGCTATTCTGCCGGTTGGTGCTCAGGTACAACATTTTGAGCAAAATACCTGGCTGCTACTGCATGTGATAGTGGCTTTTATTGCTTATGTGATGCTGATTATGGCTACTTTATATTCGCTGCAGGTCAGTTATATCAGCCAGCGTTTAAAGCAAAAAACACCACTGCAGACCGGCGCTGTGTTCCCGCCTTTAATGCAGGCCGAACAGCTGTTATTCCGGCTGCTGCTGGCCGGTACTGTACTGCTGGGGCTGACCTTACTCAGTGGCGCTATTTTTACCGCTGACTGGTTTGGCAAACACAATATCCACAAAAACATGCTGAGTCTGCTCGCTTTTGCATTGTTCTCACTGTTGTTAATTGGTCATGCCCGGCTTGGCTGGCGTGGCAGAGTGGCCAACGCTTTAACTATCAGCGCCAGCTTATTGTTAACTCTGGCTTATTTTGGCAGCCGTTTTGTGCGCGAAATCCTGCTGCAACGTTTGTAATTCTTGACTCAACAGCCGCTTTGGAATATTAAATAGGCCTTAGCGGCTATATAGGTTATCTCTCTTGGACGACATATCGACCAGCACCTTGTTTATCATCCTTGGTGTTCTGGTGTTTTGTTCTGCATATTTTTCTGCCACTGAAACTAGCATGATGTCGGTAAATCCGTACCGTCTTAAGCATCTTGCCAATGAAAATCATCCAGGCGCCAAACGTACTGTTGCTTTACTGGCCAGACGTGACCGCCTGATTGGTTTAATTCTGGTGGGCAATAATCTGGTAAATATTGCCGCTTCTGCTATTGCCACCATTATTGGTATGCGTCTTTATGGTGATTTAGGTATTGCCATAGCTACAGTATTTTTAACTCTGGTGATCCTGATTTTTGGCGAAGTTACCCCCAAAACCCTGGCTGCTTTGCATCCGGAACGGGTGGCCTTTCCAAGTTCACTGCTGTTAAACCCACTGATGAAAGTGCTGTACCCTGTGGTTTGGCTGCTGAACTGGGTTTGTAATAATTTCCTGAAGCTTTTTGGCATCAGTGCTGAACATCATCATGGTCATAGCTTAAGCAGTGAAGAGCTGCGCACCGTGGTGCATGAGGCTGGCGCTTTATTACCTGAGCAACATCAGAATATGCTGGTGGGTGTGCTGGATCTGGAAAATGCCACTGTTGAAGACATTATGATCCCGCGTAATGAACTGGCCGGTATCGATATTAACGATGACTGGAAAGACATTATCCGTCAGCTGGCCAATACCCAGCACAGCCGTATTTTGTTGTACCGTGACAGCATTGACGACGCTATCGGCTTTTTACATACCAGAGACGTGATGCGTTTGGTGCTCAAAGACCAGCTCACTAAGGCAACACTGCTGCGCTCAGTCAACGATATTTATTTTATTCCTGAAGGCACACCGCTGAACACCCAACTGGTGAAGTTCCAGAATTCCAAAGAACGTATTGGCCTGGTGGTGGATGAATATGGTGATATTCAGGGTCTGGTGACACTGGAAGATATTCTGGAAGAAGTGGTTGGTGAATTTACCACCCACATTGCCGAACAAAACAGTGAAGAAATTCAGCCACAGCCTGACGGTTCGTTTTTGGTGGACGGCAGCATTAACCTGAGGGATCTGAACCGGGAAATGCAGTTAAATCTGCCAACTGATGGCCCTAAAACACTAAATGGGCTTGTGCTGGAATACCTGGAAGAAATTCCACAAGCCAACCTGAGCCTGAAACTATTGGGTTACCCGCTGGAAATTGTTGAGGTACAGGACAATATGATTAAATCGGTCCGGATCTTCCCTCATCTGAAAAAAGGCAGCTAAATGCCGCAGCTGCCTGACTTTGGCCTGATTTATAAAAATAATTTCATATAAAAAACAAACAGATAGATTAAAGTCAGCGCTTAAACCTAAAAAAAGCAGAAAATATTTTAAACTTGCTGAACTTTCATCACGACTCAGCTTCTAACTTAGCGAATGGATTCAACCAAGTTTTTTGTTTTCATCCCTGGATTCTCCTATCCTTAGTTTTACGGCCACTTCAGTGGCCGTTTTTTTTGCCTGCGTTTTACTCTGGGTGAAGAAAACTGTTGTTATTGCATAATGATGCCAAGGCTTTATAGCTACTGATGCGATGTACTTTATGGATCCGCAACATCAGCCATGCCTTACGATCTTGTGAAAACCGGTGAGGTGGACAAAAAAATAGCAGGATGAAAACCCTGCTATCTGGTAAAAACGGCGCTTTGACCTTGTGTTAACTTTGATTGCTCTGACAAAGCTGCGCCGGATCTTCAATAAAATATTGCTGCAGATAATCATCAAAACTGATTTTATCTTGTTGTTCTATCTGCTGTTGCTGCGCTAACGACTCAGTGGCCATCTGCACAAAGTCAGCCTCAGCATAAAACTGATAGTCGCCCTGTAATAACTGCTGCCGGTATTGCTCTGACAACTGCAGACTTACCACACTATTGTCATGCTGTGCCGCAACCAGCTGATTCAGCACTTTACCGGAGAAAGTTTGAGCCGGGTCAAGCAGGCTTAAATAAAACTGTTTTAACACCGCCTGATAAGCTTCACCGCCCTGCACCTCGTCAAACAGCTGCGCCAGCGGCATTAAAGCGGCAAAAATTTCTTCTGCCCAGTCCTGCATTAATCTTGGGTTGTCGCCATCAAGCAGTTCCAGATTTATTCTGCGGCCATCAGTGACCACCTTACGCAGGTTATTGTCGACCCGGAGTTGTTCTTCCGCTGACATGGCAGGACTTTGTTCCAACAAACAGTAGAGCAGGAACAAATCAAGAAAACGCATCTGCTCGGCGGTAATGCCCACAGCGCTAAAAGGGTTCACATCTAAAGCCCGAACTTCAATATATTCAACACCACGTTTAGCCAGAGCACAGGTTGGCCGCTCACCACTTTGGGTGGTGCGTTTGGGTCTGATGGTGGAGTAGAACTCGTTTTCTATCTGCAAAATATTGGCATTGAGCTGCTGATATTCACCTTCAACCTTGACGCCAATATTCTGATATTCATTTGACGGGGTACTGATGGCCTGCTGCAAACCCTGAATATATTCGGGCAGGCTGTTGTAACTGACATTGAGCGCCGACTGTGCACTGTTGGTATAACCTAAATCACTCATCCGCAAACTGGTGGCATAAGGCAAATACAAACTGCCTTTACCCAGCTTCTGGAAAGGATATTTGCTGTCCCTGCCCTGCAAAAAAGATTTGCACATGGCCGGAGAAGCCCCGAATAAATACACTATCAGCCAGACATATCTTTTGTAATTACGGATAAGACCCAGATACTGCGCCGAAATAAAATCCTGCAGTGGCTCAGTGTTGCCGAGACTTTGCTGGTAACCCTGCCAGAATTCTTCCGGCAACGAAAAGTTAAAATGCACACCACTGATGGCCTGCATCATGCTGCCGTAACGGTTTTTCAAACCTTTACGGTATAAAGTCTTCATCCGGCCCACGTTAGAGGTACCGTAATACGCCAGCCGGATCTCGTCCTGATGTTCAATAAAACACGGCATGCTGCCAGAGCCCAAACGCTCTTCAGCAAGCTGACGGATAGCAAAACGATGGATATCTGTGAGCTGCGCAATAGTGGTGTCGATATCCTGCTGCGCCGGTGTAATAAACTCCAGCAAAGACTCAGAAAAATCAGTGGTGATTAGAGGATGAGTTAATGCAGACCCCAGCGCGGGCGGATGATCAGTTTGTGCTAAACGGCCATCCGGTTTGATGCGCAAAGTTTCGCGTTCAATACCCCGGCGGATACCTTTGAGGGTATTTTTCCAGGGGGCGGCCTGCAACTTTGCCATTTGTGCTGATAAAAACTGACTCAAGTGTATTCCTTATAAGGATGCTGTTTGCCAATGATTGGGCGTCCCTTTGCAAAAAACAAGGGTCACAAAAACGAAAACAAGCTTACTCTTCTTCCTCTGAACGACGCTGCCGTTTTTGTTGTGACTGCACCACCAGACGCAAAATATCTTTCCAGGACACAATACCAATCAGCCGTTGTTGATCATCGACCACTGGCAAACAACTGATATTGCGGTCCAATAATAACTTCGCCGCCGCCAGCACAGCACAGTCCTGTGAAACACTGATGACAGGCGTGGTCATCACATGCCGCACTTTGCGGCTTTGCAGAAAAAGTTCAGTGGTTTGCTCAGATGCTGCATCCATCACCGGGCTTAATGTTTTGTAATAATCTTTCACCGACACTATGCCAATCAGCCGGTGCAAATTGTCGATCACAGGCACATGCTGAAATTTGGCGTCGACAAACAATGCACGCAAGCTGGCTAGTGGTGCATCTTCAGTGGTCACCCTTACCTTTTTTGTCATGATGTCGGCGATAGCCATTTGACGTTCCTATTTTCTTTAATGCTTAAATAAAACTTTGTAGTAAACTACTGTATCACCGCACTAATTAAAGTCCAAGTCACTGATATGAACCGAAGAAATCAACAACTGATCAACGAAGCCGTTACCTTTAGTCCTGATGTTGAATTGGTGTCCACCACAGACACGAGGGGGGTGATCACCTATGCCAACCCGGCATTTTGTCAGGTTGCCGGCTACAGCGTGGACGAATTAGTAGGTAAAAATCACAATATTGTGCGCCATCCAGATATGCCAAAAGAGGCATTTGCTGATTTATGGGACTCTCTGAAAAAAAATCAGTCCTGGCGTGGCATGGTCAAAAACCGCTGCAAAGACGGCCGGTATTATTGGGTGGATGCTTTTGTCACCCCTATTTTTGAACAGCATAAACTGGTGGGTTTTCAGTCGGTGCGACGTTGCCCAACGCCAGAACTGATTCGCCGAGCTGAACTGACTTACCAAAAAGTCCGCACCGGACAAGCATTAGCCGGCTGGCGTTTTAATCTGTCACGACGGCAACTTGTTGCATCAGCCCTGATGCTGACCGTTGTTGCTGCCGGCTGTTATTGGCTGTCACCCTGGTTTGCGCTGGCGCTGTTGCTGCCGCTGATTGAACATTGTTGTTTTTATGACGAGCTGCATGTCACACCCAAACATTTAAAAGAATTACAACAACAGGGCGATTCGGTGAGCCGTTATGTCTACAGCGGCTTTGGTCCTTTTGGTGTGGCTGATTTCCAAATCAAAATCCTGCAGGCAAAATTAGCCACAGTGCTGGGCCGCACCGGCGATAGCACCTCACAATTGCGCAACATTGCCGACACTCTGGCAGAAGCTGTGGATCAGACCAAAGGGGGGATTCAGAAACAACAGCAACAGCTACAACTGATAGACCAGGCTAGTCAGGAACTGACGCAAACAGTGGCGGAAATATCGTCCCGCACCGCCCACACCACCACTCAGGTACAAAGCACACACCAGATTTGTCAGCAGGCGCAACAAGCGATGCAGCTGACCACCAACACAGTGCAACAGCTGGCCAAAGAAGTGGATGGTGCCGCCAGCACTGCAGATAGCCTTGCCGTTGAAGCACAGCGTATTGGTGCTGTGATGGCTGAAATTCAGGGCATTGCCGATCAAACCAATTTGCTGGCATTAAATGCCGCTATTGAAGCGGCCCGGGCCGGCGAACATGGCCGCGGTTTTGCCGTAGTGGCCGATGAAGTGCGGGCATTGTCTTCACGCACCCACAATGCGACTGAACAAATTCAGCTGTCTATCCGTGAAATTCAGCAAACCTTATTAAGCTGGGGCAGCGTGATGGTGCAAAGCCGGCAGCAGGCAGAACATTGTGTCGAACAAAGCCAGCTCAGTGCACGGCAGGTTAATGATATTGCCGTGATGGTGGATCAGATTGCATCGGCCTCGGCACAAATTGCTACAGCCACTATGCAACAGGATGTAGTGGCGCATCGGGTTGCCAGCCATGTGCAGGACATCACCACTATTGCCGACACTAACAGCAATAATATGGCGGTGGTGGCCGAAAACAGCCATGTGCTGCACGACAAAGCTGCAGAACTGACCAGCCTGGCCAAAACTTTTAGTTAAGCCAACCAACATAAAGGCGCAGTGCGCAGACTGAATTTTGCTGGCGCAGAGGCAATTTTGCCAATGTTCGTTACACTTGAAATTCAGTCTGCTGCAATCCGACAGAGGCCTTTATGAAAACAATGTTTATGCTTTTGATGTCGTTTTGGTTTTGCTGTGATCTCTGGGCGGCAGAACAAGTGATGTATCAATGGCGTGATAAAAACAACACTTTGCATGTCAGCCAGTTACCACCTCAAAATGTGGAATATGAAACCGTCGTGATAGGCCCTGCACAGCAAACAGCGGCCATTAAACCACAGAAAAAAACCACTGAAGAGCAGCAGGCAAGAGCGGCCAGCTGCGAAAAAGCCCGCAAAAATCTGAAAATTCTGCAGCAGGATTTGCCGGTATTTATTGATATGGAAGATGGCAGCAAACAGCAGCTGACCGATGCGCAAATGGATGCTCAGCGTACCCTGGCCGAACAACAAATTAATTTATTCTGTGACGATCCGGCAAGCCGTTAAGCAACACCAGCCCCTGAGCCCTCTCAATTTAAACCACAAAAAAAGAGCTGCATTGCAGCTCTTTTTATCTGAGAACCAGCACCTGGTGCACTGGTTTTTCACTGGTGGCAGAGAGTTTACGCCTGAGCTCTGCTACTGACCACAAAGCGGTCGTCGTTCACGTCCACTCTGACCACAGAGTTTGGCAGAATGTCGCCTTTGAGCAGCGACTGCGCCAGCGTATTTTCCACATACTGCTGAATAGCTCTTTTCAGCGGGCGGGCACCAAACACCGGGTCGAAGCCAACAGCTGCAATTTTCTCCAGCGCAGCCTCCGACACTTCCAAAGTCATCTGCCGGTCGGCCAGGCGCTGTGCCAGACGTTTCAGCTGAATACCAGCGATGTTTTTGATCTGTACATGATCCAGCGGATGGAACACTACAGTTTCATCCACCCGGTTTAAAAACTCAGGTCTGAACTGCTGGCTCAATACGCCCATCAGCATCGCTTTCATCTCATCATAACTTTGCTGGTGGTAATGCTCCTGAATTAAATCAGAGCCCAGGTTGGACGTCATAATGATCACAGTATTTTTAAAATCAACGGTACGACCCTGACCATCGGTTAAACGGCCATCGTCCAGCACCTGCAGCAAAATGTTAAATACATCCGGATGAGCTTTTTCCACTTCATCCAGCAGGATCACGGAATAAGGACGACGACGCACCGCCTCGGTTAGATAACCGCCCTCTTCATAACCGACATATCCAGGTGGGGCGCCGACTAAACGGGACACCGCATGTTTTTCCATAAACTCGGACATATCAATGCGTACCATCGCATCTTCACTGTCAAACAGAAAATGCGCCAGTGCTTTGGTCAGTTCTGTTTTACCCACACCTGTTGGGCCTAAAAACAAAAATGAGCCTATAGGTTTATTCGGATCGGCAAGGCCAGC
Source organism: Rheinheimera sp. (assembly GCA_003543135.1). Classification (GTDB taxonomy): domain Bacteria; phylum Pseudomonadota; class Gammaproteobacteria; order Enterobacterales; family Alteromonadaceae; genus Pararheinheimera. The sequence goes on along the minus strand of DPJG01000032.1, from coordinate 229,107 downwards.
ACGGGAGCGACGAATGGCGTTTGACACCGCCAGCACTGCTTCAGTTTGGCCTATCACTCTTTGTGCCAGCGACTGCTCCATTTTCAGTAGTTTATCGCGCTCGCCCTCCAGCATTTTGCTAACCGGAATACCTGTTGCCTTGGATAACACCTCAGCAATTTCGGTCTCTGTGACTTTATTGCGTAATAAAGTCATTTCATGCATTTCTGCCTGTGCCGCTAAATCCAGCCGTTTTTCAAGCTCCGGAATACGTTCGTATTTAAGCTGTGACATCCGGTTTAAATCACCGGCACGGCGCGCCACTTCCATATCCAGTCGGGCTTGCTCTAAATCGGCCTTAATACTCTGAGTGCCCTGTAATGCTGCTTTTTCTGAGCTCCAGACTTCGTCTAACTCGTTGTATTTACTATCAAGTTCGGCAATCTGTTCCAGAATAAAGTCACGGCGTTTTTTACTGGCATCGTCCGTTTCTTTGGCAAGGGCGTTGTCTTCCAGTTTTAACTGAATAATACGCCGCTCGAGCCTGTCGAGCTCTTCCGGTTTGGAGTCCATTTGCATCCGGATGCTGGACGCAGCTTCGTCAATTAAATCAATGGCTTTATCTGGTAACTGCCGGTCGCTGACATAACGGTGTGACAACGTTGCCGCTGCCACTATGGCCGGATCGGTAATATCCACGCCATGGTGTAACTCGTAGCGCTCTTTTAAACCGCGCAAAATAGCGATGGTGTCTTCCACTGAAGGCTCTTCCACCAGTACTTTTTGAAAACGCCGCTCAAGCGCTGCGTCTTTTTCAATATATTTGCGGTATTCATCTAAAGTGGTGGCGCCTAAACAGTGCAGCTCACCACGCGCCAGTGCAGGTTTGAGCATATTGCCGGCATCCATGGCACCATCGGCTTTACCTGCGCCCACCATGGTATGAATTTCGTCAATAAATAAAATGACCTGACCTTCTTCTTTGGCAAGCTCAGACAGCACAGCTTTTAAACGCTCTTCAAACTCACCACGATATTTGGCGCCCGCCAGCAGTGCCCCTAAATCCAGCGACAACACCCTTTTGTCTTTGAGCCCTTCAGGCACTTCTTTATTCACAATCCGCAGCGCCAAACCTTCCACAATGGCGGTTTTACCCACACCGGGCTCACCAATCAGCACAGGGTTATTTTTGGTACGGCGCTGCAATACCTGCACACAACGGCGAATTTCTTCGTCGCGGCCAATCACAGGGTCAAGTTTGCCGGCTTCGGCACGGGCGGTTAAATCTATGGTGTATTTACTGAGTGCCTGGCGGGTGTCTTCGGCGTTGGCGTCATCCACTTTCTGGCCGCCCCGCAGCTGTTCAATGGCCGCTTCAACCCCTTCTTTGCTGACCGCCAGCTGCTTTAATAAAGCGCCAAGCTCACCTTTGTCTTCACAGGCGGCCAGCACAAATAACTCGCTGGAGATAAACTGATCTTTGCGTTTTTGCGCCAGTTTGTCACATAAATTCAAAAGGTTAATGGTGCCATTTGACAGCTGCAAATTGCCTTCACTGCCTTCTACTTTTGGCAAGCGTTCAATCGCCTGCGACACTTTAGAGCGCAAATCGTGCAGATTGGTGCCCATTTTGTTCAGTAAGTCGCGCACACTGCCGCCATCCTGATTCAGTAAGGCATGCATCAGGTGCACAGGTTCGATAAATTGATGATCACGGCCCAGCGCTAAAGATTGCGCTGTGGCAATGGCTTCCTGAAATTTACTGGTAAAACGTTCTAAGCGCATGAGGTTACTCCATAGTAACAAGCTAGGTTGCAGTTAAGATGGAGGGCGTTTGCTGCATTTTCAAGCAGCAAACGTCAAAAATTTGACTTCCGTCAAAAAAACGCTGAAGTTCAGCCTTGGCTAAACCAAATCAGGCTCGCCATACGGCCGGTTTGACCGTCCCGGCGGTAGGAAAAAAACTGCTGCGGCTGGCTGACAGTACAATAACTGCCACCGTAAATCTGCGTTACACCGGCCGTTGTTAAACGCTGCCGCGCCAATAAATAAATATCGGCCAGATATTTGCCATGACCGATGGGCACAAAAGCGCGGTTGGCGGCCGCATCTTGCTGGATAAAGGCCTGCCGTACTTCGGCACCAACTTCAAAAGCAGTTGGGCCTATGGCGGGCCCCAGCCATACCATCACCTCAGCCGGATTGGCAAAATGCTGTAATGTCTGTTCAAGCACGCCGTTACACAAACCACGCCAGCCGGCATGAGCAGCTGCAACCTGTTGCCCATGTTGGTCACAAAACAGCACAGGTAAACAATCAGCCGTCATCACCACACACACTTTACCGGCAGTCTGAGTAAAAGATGCATCGGCGTCTGCAACACCACCTTGCCAGTTTTCCAGCACCAGTACCTCAGTGCCATGCACCTGATTGAGCCAGGCAGGTTCATCAGGTAAATCCGCCTGCTGTTTTAATAACAAGCGGTTTTGCATCACTGCAGCAATATCATCACCAACATGAGTTCCAAGATTCAGACTGGCATAAGCGCCCTGTGACACCCCTCCCAGACGGCTGGTGCACAAGGCTTTTACATTGGCAGGTGCCGGCCAGTCCGGATAAATAAACCCATGGTCAGGCATTATTGATTGTCCATACCGTGAATAGCGGTGTCTTCACGCAGCGCCAAGGTCAGTTCAACCATATCCTGAGGAATAGGCGCATGCCATTCCAGCAATTCACCGGTAATGGGGTGCGCTAAACGTAACATAGCGGCATGCAGTGCCTGACGTTTAAAGTTCCGCAGTACAGCCAGCAGTTTTTCATCGGCTTTACGCGGTGGACGTGGCCGGCCCGCATACACAGGGTCACCCACCAGCGGGTAGTTAATGTAGGTCATATGCACCCGGATCTGGTGGGTACGACCGGTTTCCAGCCTTAACCGCAGCCTGGTGTGGTTACGGAATTTTTCCATCACCCGGTAGTGAGTCACCGCAGGTTTGCCGCTCGATGTCACAGCCATATGGGTTCTTTTCGTTGGGTGACGACCAATAGGCTCGTCCACCATACCACCTGCTGTCATACAGCCATGAGCAATAGCTTCATACTCACGGGTAATTTCACGGTGCTGCATCATCTCAACCAGATGAGTTTGCGCCGGAATGGTTTTGGCCACCACCATTAAACCTGTGGTGTCTTTATCAAGACGGTGAATAATACCGGCGCGTGGCACTTCAGCAATGCCAGGGCAATGATGCAGCAGCGCATTTAATAAAGTGCCGTCGTGATTCCCTGCGCCCGGATGCACCACCAAACCTGCCGGTTTGTTGATCACCAGAATATGTTCATCTTCATAAACAATGTTCAGCTCAATAGGCTCAGCGTCAAAACGCTCGTCTTCCGGCAGCTCAGCATTAATTTCAATATTTTCGCCACCCAATAATTTTTCGCGTGGCACTTCGCAGACACGGCCATTGACCAGCACCCAGCCGGCCAAAATCCACTCTTTTATTCTTGAACGTGAATAATCAGGGAACATTTCTGCCAGCACCTGATCTAAGCGTTTGCCGTAAAGATGGTCAGGTACAATTTCTGCAAGTTTTATCTGTTTTGTCATGTCGGAACCAGTTATCCTGTGTGCATACCCGAACAGTCTGGGTTAGAATCGGTGTATTGCGTCTATTTTAACGATTTTATGAACGACTAGACAGCCAATCGGCTGAAGTAGTAGTGGATTTTTCAATGAAAGCTAAATTTTTCGTAGTTTTGTGTGTTTCTGCCGCCCTGACCGCCTGTGCTGGCAACAAATCAGAAGAAGTGCTGGTCAATACTAACCAGTCAGCGCAAGCTGCATATAACGACGCTAAAGAAATTCTCGACTCTGGTTTATACAGCAGAGCCATCGAATTGTTAAAAGCCATGGAAAGCCGTTTTCCCTTTGGTCCTATCGCACGCCAGGTTCAGCTCGATTTAATTTACGCCTACCATGCGTCAGGTGACGTTAAACAATGTCTGGCCAGTATAGACCGCTTTATCCGGTTAAACCCAAATCACCCGGATTTGGATTATGTCTATTACATGCGTGGTTTAACCAATCAGAAAGCCGATGAAAATGCATTTCAGGAGTTTTTTGGTATTGACCGTGCAGACCGCGATATGGCCAGTACCAAACAGGCATTTGAAGACTTTAAAATTCTGACCAGCACTTATCCAAACAGCAAATACGCTGCCGATGGTCAGGCGCGAATGGTCTTTATTAAAGAAAAACTGGCACGCCATGAGATGTTGGTGGCCGATTATTACAGCCGTCGTGGCGCTCACTTAGCTGCCGCGAACCGCGCTAAATATATCATTGAATTTTATCGTGATTCATCAAAAGTGCCTGAAGCTTTACAGCTGATGATCACAAGCTACGACGCGCTGGGTTTAACCAAACTGCGCGACGACGCCAAAGCAGTGTTGGCACTGAACTTCCCACAGGCTGAGATGCCGGAACAAAGCAGCAACTAAATAAAGCTTGATTGGCACATAAAACTTTAAAAACATTTAACGCTTTAACAATAAAAAAGGCCGTGATACGGCCTTTTTTATTGCTGTTTACTTTTACACCCTATGAGGTTCAGCCTACAAAGCGTCCAGCGCTTCCGGCAATTTTTGTACACCAATCACTGTCATACCGGCAATAGGCTCTTTTGGTACATTGGCAAGTGGCACTATCGCGCGTTTAAAACCATGTTTTGCCGCTTCACGCAGCCTCTCCTGACCGCTTGGCACTGGGCGAATTTCACCGGACAAACCCACTTCACCAAAGACAACCAGATCAACCGGCAGTGGTTTATTGCGAAAGCTGGACACCAACGCCAGTAAGGTAGCCAGGTCAGCGCCGGTTTCATTGACCTTGACACCACCCACTACGTTCACAAACACATCCTGATCCGACATCTGAATACCGGCATGGCGGTGCATTACCGCCAATAACATCGACAACCGGTTTTGCTCCATACCCACAGTGACACGGCGTGGGTTATTCAACGGCGAATAATCCACCAACCCCTGAATTTCCACCAATAAAGGCCGGGTGCCTTCCCACAGTACCATCACTAAACTGCCGGCCGCTTCGTCTTTGCCACGGTTTAAAAAAATAGCTGAAGGGTTTTTCACCTCTTTCATGCCCTGGCCTGTCATGGCAAAAACGCCCAGCTCGTTGACAGCACCAAAACGGTTTTTAGTGCCGCGCAAAGTGCGGTACCTGTTATCACCATCACCTTCAAGCATTACAGAGCAGTCAATACAATGCTCCAGTACCTTGGGGCCAGCCAAAGAGCCGTCTTTGGTGACATGACCTACCATAATCACAGCCACATTCTGTTGTTTGGCAAACCGCGTCAAAAAAGCAGCACTTTCACGCACTTGCGACACGCTGCCAGGTGCAGACTGAATGTCCATCATCTGCATCACCTGAATAGAGTCGATGACCATAATGCGTGGTTTTTCCTGCTGCGCCAGCTGACAAATAGTTTCCACCTGAGTTTCCGCCAGCATATTGAGCTGATTGGTAGGTAAACCCAGCCGGTGCGCCCGAAGCGCCACCTGCTGCAGCGATTCTTCGCCTGTGACATAAAGCGCCGGCCCCTGTGCCGCCAGATAACACATAATTTGCAGCAACAAGGTACTTTTACCAGCGCCCGGACTGCCGCCTATTAAAATGGCTGAACCTGGCACTATACCGCCACCTAAAACCCGGTCAAACTCAGCAAAACCAGAGCTAAACCGCGGTACATCCTGTAAATCCACCTGATCAAGCCGCATCACTTTTGCGACAGTAGCACCGGCATAACCGCCACCTAAACCGCGGCTGCTTTTGGCACTGATGGCAGGCATCCGCACTTCGCTGATGGTGTTCCAGGCACCACATTCAGTACACTGTCCCTGCCAGCGTACAAAGTCAGCACCACAATCGTTACAGACGTAAGCGGTCTTTACTTTGGCCATAATTTTCACCGAAACAATTGAAAGGCATAATTTTTGCTTTTAATGTAAGACATGGTATCACAACAACAAGTCTTTATGGCTCAGACACTCACCTTATGACGACACCCGATTTGCTGCCTTACATCGGCGTGATCGAACGCTTAATCCCCTTGATAAACACATCTGAGTTTAACGAGGTGTTTGGCATTCTGACTTCAGATCTGCCCAAACCTAAACAGTTCCTGCTGAAAATGGAACTGAAACGTTTGGGGCAGCCCTGCAGCTATTACATCGATTTACGGGGCAAAGTCGACGGTGAAGTGCGCCCTTACGAGCATGGTGGCCGCACCCATTATATGGACGATACCGCCATTAAAGCCTTTGAACGCGGCCTCAAACGTTACGGCCGTTTTACCATGGGCCTGTTTGAAGAGGTGATGAACACAGACAATAACTACAGAGTAAGGCACAAACAGGAAACAGAACAAAGATTACAGGCGGTGATTGCCGGTGAAACGCCGCCACAAGCCGTAGTAGAAACTCAGGAGCCTGAGCAAGTCAAAACCGGCCCTGCCCTGGTGCAATTTGCCAGCTATTGCAGCCGTGGTGAAGAGCGGATGAACTTCACCATCGACATCGAAATTGCACTGGAAAACGGTGAATTGTTTCCGGCAAGTACCGTCGATTTGTCAGTTTCCGGCAGCAAGCTGAAGATCCCAGGTAGTAGATCGCTGTCAGCAGGGCAAAAAATTGCCATTACATTCAAAGGTCTGGAGCAAGAATTTGCCTTAGGCCTCAGTCAGGGTGTGCCTTATCAGGTGATTGACACTGAAGTGGTTGACCGCGCTGTGTACGCCAGAGTGAAAAGACTGCCGATGGCTGATGAACATGGCTTCGGCGAGTTTTTACGCCAGTTTATTCAGGGCAATAAAAGACGTTATAAAGTAAACCTCGACAACACGCTCGATGCAGTTGTGGTCAAAGGGTATGAGCAGTTTTACCTGCCCAGAATCAGCTCTTTACCTGTGTTTCTGGCAGTGCGCGACGGTTTACCTGTGCCGGTTTGTGCTATGACCACCGAGAATAACCGCCAGCATGTGCAGTATTTTCAGGATGAACAACAACGTTCAGTGCTAATGCAGCTGCTGTCAGGCAAAAGATTAAAAGCCTGTTTGCAAAAAGCACCGGCAGAACGCTCCTGCATTTTGTATTGTTTTACCCATGCAGCCAAAGGCAAACTGTTTTTTTATAGCGCCACTTCAGACGAGCTGCAGCAACTCCCTGAACTACAGAAAGTTTTTTTTGGTTTTGCCGCCCGTAAACCCAGTTTCCGTGTTTTTCATCTGGTAGTGCACCGCACCCATCCGGAGCACGCCCATCAGTTATTGTCACTGCCGAATACTGCTGATCAGGACGTCAGCAAACTGAACCAGCCGCCATCTCAGCTGGTGCAGAACCTGATCCGCGATTTTCGGTATATTGCCAGCCTGACCGATATCACCACTGAAGAAAATATCGCCTTGTATCAACAAATCCGCTACGACGAAAATTTGTTGTCACAACTGAAAATTTTTGGCCACGCCAAAGTTGACCAGCTACCACCACTGGAAGCTGTGGCGTTGCAATACGTCAATTTACGTGGTGAAACCCGCTATCTGTATAAAACCAAAGTGCTGCTGCAACTCGGCAACGAGCAAATCGAAGCCCATACCCGCGACTTTTCCAGTAAAGGTCTGCAGGTAGAAACAGCGCAGCCTGTTAGTTTGCAAAAAGGCGAGCATATCCGGCTGGCCTTGCCCGATATGCAAAAAATCTCCAGTAAATTTGACCTGCAACAACTGGATTACGAAGTGATGGCGGTCAGTAAAAGCCAGCTCATCATGAACTTAAAAATCTGGGAGCAGGAAGAACCGCATCAGGGCAAATTATTTTTTGAACAGCTGATTAAAAGCAATAAAGACAAACTGACGCCGGCCGAAGAGACTCCTAAGTATGCCGGCCTTGGCACTGTGCTGCGTAATATGTACGTTAAAGCATTAAACAGCCTGCCATTTTATATGCACCGCCACGGCATTCGTTATGACTTAAATGTGGTGGGCCGCGGTGCTGAACCGAATAACCTACATTACATTCTGGGTTTAGCAGGTGGCAAAAACAGCAAAATGAACCTGCAGCCGCTGCTGAAAAACAATGCCACTAACCTGCATTTTGCAACTCAGCTCAAAGCGATGAAACGTCAGGATGCGCCCAAGCTGTATGAGGTGTTTATCCGTTATCAGCCAGCCACAGCACGCAGTGAAGCCAGTTTTGTCACTGAATTTGATTTTGAATTAAAAACCAGTCAGGCCAGACAAAGTTTTGTGCAGGACGCCATCAACCAGGATTTATTGTTTTGTTTTAAGGTGTTTTTATCCCGGACCGGGCGGCCCGACACTGATTACATTGCCAAAGAGCTGGGTTATGTCAGCCTGTACGCCATTCACAAAGCCAAGGTGCTGGAAGAAGAGTTATGGAGTGTGGTAGGTGTAGGTGATGTGATAGATATCAGCGACGAAGTGCTGCTACGTTATGGCATAAGTGCCACTCAAATAGCTGCACAGCTGCAAAAACGTCGTCAGTTTATTGCCACTTTGCAGCAGGCTTAAGCTGCCACTTCAGCTGTGGCACCAAACTAAAACTAACAATTAAAACCGCCAAAAGGCCGGATTTCGCGGCCTCCTGCAACTCAGTTTTGTTGTTTTAACCAGTCCGACAACGTCTGAAAATGTCCTTGCACCGCCTGTGGATGGGTCAGCATTGAAATATGATCGTAATCCAGCGCGTCTCCCTGCACTTTGCCAAGCAAACTAAAACGGGCATCGGAGAAATTACTTTCTGCCATAAATAAGCGTACATCATCCGGATGGCCGAGAATTTTGTCGTTCACAGCGGCAAAAAACCAACTGGGCGGCCACTGCAGTTGCGCTGCTGCTTTGGCGTAATCAAACTGATCGGTCGGATCAACAAAATGCGGGCTATTGATCCAATGCACAGTATCAAGCAGAAACTGCGCCGGTTCATTGTCCGCGCCAAAACGCCAGCTTTTGGCCGGCAAATAACCATAACGCTTGCAAAGCCAGGGCGAGACTTTATTCCACAGCAGATCAATTTGCAGGGTTTTAGCGGCGCTTTTTACCGAAATACGTCTTTTGGTGCCAAAAAACACGTTGTTCTGCACTTTATCCAGCAGATCCGGAAAACGTGCCAGACTGGCAGCTAACACCACCCCGCCCCATGAATGACAAATCAGATGAATTTTTTGCTGATAGCGCTGATACAAATGCTGAATCAGCGCCGGAATATCCTGACAAATCAGCTGATGCTGACTGTGATTAAAATCCGGTCCCACCGAAGGTTTGGATAAACCACGGCCGGCAAAATCGGCGCAGTACACGGTAAAACCCTGATCGGCCAGATAACAACCCAGCCCTTTGCCGTTCTGACTATAAAAGATCCGGCCATTTTCAATAGCACCATGCAACATCAGCACAGGTGCCTGACTGACGTGTAAAGGGGTCAGCTTGCGTAAATGCAGCTGATACTGCTGAAGGTCCAGGTATTCCGAACTTTGCTGATGTTTCATAAAGCCGGATCTAACAAATACAACAGCTGCAACAAAGAGCCCTGCCTGATAGCGGCTTTGGCCTGGGCCTGTACTTTAGGTTTGGCATGAAAAGCCACGCCAAGCGCAGCTTTTGCCAGCATCGGCAGGTCATTGGCGCCATCGCCAATAGCCACTGTCTGGCTGTGTGGGAGCTGATATTCGGCCGCCACTTGCGCCACCACTTCAGCTTTACGTTGTGCATCCACAATAGCGCCTAGCACCTTGCCGGTCAGTTTGCCATCGGCAATCTCCAGCACATTCGCATAAGTGGCAGTAAGGCCAAGCTGCGCTTTAAGGGCATCAGTAAAATAGGTAAAACCACCGGAGGCTATCACCACCTGCCATTGTCTGGCCTGCAGATGCGCCACCAGCGCAGTTAAACCCGGCATCAGCGGCAGCTGTTGCAGCACATCCGCAAGCACAGTCTGTGGGGCACCGGCCAGCGCCGCCACCCTTTGTGTCAGACTCTGGGCAAAATCGAGCTCGCCATTCATTGCCCTTGCCGTGACTGCTGCCACCTGCTCGCCCACACCGGCCAGCACCGCAATTTCATCAATACATTCAATCTGAATGGCGGTGCTGTCCATATCCATGACCAGCAAACCAGGGCTGGTTAAGCAAACTGAGCCATCAAGATACACCAGCTCAGCGGCGATGCTGCTGCCGAATTCTTTGAGCTTCGCCTGCAAAGATTCAGACAAGGGCTGACTCAGGCCAAGATAACAGGCGGCAGTTAAATCCGGATGTGGTGAGCCGGCACTGAGCAGTACTGTGCTCTGTTCGGCCCGTAACAGCTCCAGCAGCTGTGCCAGCTTTTCTGTGCCTAAAGGCGCGCCAAACCAACAAATTCTGGCCTTAATGCCTTGCCTTGCTTCTAACGCCTCAACTCGCTCTGTGGCCGATAATACAAAACCATCGGCTGCGGTTTGCAGCTGCAATAAAGAATGCTGTTGTAATAACGAAAAAAAGTCGATTTCTACCGGCTGCTGCCGTGTCCAGTTCAGAAAAAAGCCCACACTGATCCCTATACTTCAACCTGATGCCGTGGCATTCTACCGACATTTTTCAGCCCCTGTCAGTCTATGGTGTAGTGAAAATGACAAATTCGGCGACAAAAACGCGAAAAAAATCAGCAAAACTATTCCGCTCTGTACAGCTGCTGCTGGCTATCACCGGCCTGATTGTTTTATTGCAGTGGTGGCATGACAGCACTAATCAGGGACAGCGGCTGTTTGCCGAACAAAGTTCGGTATTAATGCGCGAAACTTTAAAAGCTTTGGCGCAAACCGCCGCTTATCTGATTGAAAACGACCAGCTTGACGGCCTGACGGCGCTGACTCAACAGCTGGCGTCCAGCCCTTATTTACATGATGTGGTGGTGTACGACGCCAACGGTGTGCGCTTAAGTGAATCCAGCGGCAGTGAGCCAGCCCGGTTGTTATATGCACCACAACACAAGATTGAGTTGCAACCCATGGTGCAGGAAATTTATCAGGGCTCGCAGCTGTTGGGTTATATCAAAATCAGCTTAAAACAGGATACCGGCTTTAGCGCTGTGTCGAGCGCCTGGCACGCGATGATGGAACAGGTTTTGTGGATGCTGGCACTGGCGGCTCTGGTGGCATTAATGGCGCGCTCCAGTTTATTGCTGCTGTCACACAAGCTGGCAAGCAATCAACAACTACATCACGCCGCTTTAGATAGTCACGAACATATTAAAAGTTAAAAGCTAGCTGGCGCTGACTGAAAACTTTGAACCGCTTATTCCGTTAGCCTGAGCACCTCGAGGGTGTTTTGCCATAACGTTTTGGCAATTTCTTCCGGCCTTTCCGGCCTTAAACTGCAAAAATGCTGGAACACCAGCGCCAGCTGTTTGGGGCTATTCACTTGCCCCTGAAAACCATAAAGCGGCATAGCCGGTGCGTCGGTTTCCAGCACAAAAGCCGACAGTGGCAGGCGGCGCACGGCATTTTGGGTTTTCTGACTACGCTGGTAACTGATAGTGCCACCAATGCCCAGTTTAAAACCCAGATCGAGAAAATCCTGCCCTTGCTCCGGGCTGCCGGAAAAGGCATGTAAAATGCCGCCCTGTTGAAATTTTTGCCGCTTCAGCTCAGCCAGTAGCTGCACCATAGATTTACGATGATGCAAAATCACTGGTTTTTGGTATTGGCCAGCGAGTGCCAGCTGAGCGGCAAACAGCTGTTGTTGTATGGCAAAACTGTCTGCTGCAATTGCATAATCCAGCCCTATTTCACCGACAGCACAAATTTGCGCTGATTGCTGCGCCAGCAAACCATCTAGCTCTGTCAGAGCTTGTATTGAATGTGCTTTGGCCCACCAGGGATGAATACCGAGCGCAATATAAAAATCAGGCTGCTGCTGTTTTAACGCCAGCAAAGGCAACCAGGCCGACTGCTGCACCGCCGGAATTAAACAAGCCTGAACCCCAGCTGCTTTGGCCTGTTGCCAGTGCAAAGGCCAGTCTTGCCATAACTCTGGTAAATCCAGATGGCAATGACTGTCAAAAAGCGCCGGCAACAGAGCTGTATTCACAAGGCCGCCTCAACTGTTATGGACACAACCGTTCGATAGCCCAGCGGCCATCGGCCTGTAGCTGATACATAAAACGGTCATGTAATCTGTGCTCGCCGCCCTGCCAGAATTCAATGGCATGGGGTTTTATCTGAAAACCGCCCCAAAAAGACGGCACCGGCACTTCACCGTGTTCAAATTTATGTTTAATTTCAGCAAATTTTTGCATCAGCGCCTGACGGGTCGACACAGGCCGGCTTTGCTCCGACGCCCAGGCCGCCAGCTGACTTTCTTTGGGTCTGGATAAAAAATATTTCACCACATGACTGACCGGCAACTCTGTCGCTGTGCCATAAACAATGACCTGCCGCTCCAGCGGATGCCAGGGAAAATGCAGACAAACCTTCGGATTACCAGCCAGCTCTCTGGCTTTGCGGCTGCCGAGGTTGGTGTAAAACACAAAACCTTCCGGATTCACATCTTTGAGCAGCACCAGCCGTTGTGACGGCTGGCCGTGTTCATCTACTGTGGCCACACACATGGCCGTTGGGTCTGGTAATTCAGCAGCAATAGCATCTTTGAGCCAGAGCTCAAACTGCACAAAAGGATCGGCGTTTAATTTGTCGAAATCCAGCTTGTCTTTGACATAACTGCGGCGAATATCGTCAATTTTGATCATTTAAGTCCTCAACCATCAGCCCGATGAAAAAAAGCGCCGAAGCGCTTTTTTCATTGTTACATCCGTTCCATCACTTCGATGCCCAACAGGTCTAAACCTTTGGCCAACAAGCGGGACACACCAATACTGAGCATTAAACGGCTGTCACGCAGTGCTGGTTCAACCCCTTCTTTTAAGATAGGGCAAGCTTCGTAAAAACTCATATATAAACTGGCCAGTTCATACAGGTAATTACACAGCAGGTTTGGCTGGGCGTCTTTCATCACCTGCTGCAGCGTTTCTTCAAACTGCAGCGTTTTTAATGCCAGTTGTTTTTCATGAGATTCAACCAGTTGCAGCGGAGTATTAAAGTTTTCTGCCACTTCAGCCCGGCGTAAAATACTACGCACCCTGGTATAAGCGTATTGCAGATAAGGGGCCGTTGCACCTTCAAAACTCAGCATAGAATCCCAGCTGAAGATGTAATCTGAAGTGCGGTTTTTTGATAAATCGGCAAATTTTACTGCGCCAATACCCACTTTACGCGCTACTTCGGCAATTTCATCGTCACTGAGCTCAGTAGATTTTTGTTCCACCACAGCTTTGGCACGTACGACCGCTTCTTCCAGCAATTCAGCCAGTTTTACCGTGCCGCCGGTACGGGTTTTAAAAGGTTTGCCATCTTCACCCATCATGGTGCCAAAAGGGCAATGCTCATACGACGTCATGCTTCTGAGCAAACCGGCCTTACGCGCCACCAGCTCCACCTGTTTAAAGTGCAGTGCTTGACGGGCGTCGGTGAAAATAATAATACGGTCAACGTTCAGTTCGTGGCTGCGGTATTTACAGGCCGCTAAGTCGGTGGTGGCATATAAAAAACCACCGCCGGTTTTCTGAATAATAAAAGGTGATGGATTGCCTTCTTTGTCAGCCAGCTCGTGCAGGAACACCACTAAAGCACCCTGATCTTCCACTGCAATGCCGGTGGCTTTTAAGCTATCGACAATAGGCTGCAACATTGGGTTATAAGCCGACTCCGGCTTAATATGTTCATGACCCAGGGTGACGTTTAACGCACGGTACACTTCATCACTGTGTTTAATCGAGGTGTCGATAAACAGCTGCCATAACTTCTGGCAATGGGCGTCGCCACTTTGCAGTTTCACCACATAATCACGGGATTTATCGGCAAAACCTGCTTCGTCATCAAAACGTTTTTTTGCTTCGCGGTAAAAATCTTCTAAATCGGCAAGGGCAACGGTTTCAAGGTCAACACCTGCTGCCAGCTTATCTTCCAGATGGGCGATCAGCATGCCAAATTGTGTGCCCCAGTCGCCCATATGGTTTTGGCGAATCACGTCATCACCCCAGAATTCCAGCGCGCGTACCACAGCGTCACCGATAATAGTGGAGCGTAAATGGCCGACGTGCATTTCTTTGGCAAGGTTCGGCGCCGAATAATCAACCACCACTTTTTGTGGTTGCGGGTTTGGGCTCACACCTAAACGCGCATCCAGCAAGGCTGGTTGTAACTGCGCTGCCAGCCAGTCATTTTTCAGCGTAACGTTAATAAAACCTGGGCCTGCCACTTCCACTTTTTCGGCGATGTCAGCCAAATCCAGTTTTTCCAGCAGCTGCTGGGCCAAATCACGTGGATTGGTTTTCAGAAGCTTGGCCGCGGCCATAGCACCGTTGATCTGATAATCACCAAAACCTGCTTTGGTGCTTTGGGTTACGGCTGTATTGGTATCTGCCGGCAAACCCACGGCAATCATAGCGGCCTGGGTTTTATCTGATAATAACTGTTTAATATTCATGAATTATTTTGCCTTACTCGCGAAAGTTTGTTCGCGGGTTTTATGGAATTTCATTTTTGGATAACGTTCCATCGCCAGGTTTAAATTCACCATAGTGGGCGCCAGGTAACTTAAGTTGTCACCGCCATCCAGCGCCAGGTTGCTGCTGGCTTTGTTTTTAAATTCATCCAGCGCCTTGCCGTCATCTGAATACACCCAGCGGGCTGTGGTCACATTCACACTTTCATAAATAGCATCTACGTTGTATTCCGACTTTAAGCGGTGCACCACCACGTCAAACTGCAGCACACCCACGGCGCCAACAATTAAATCGTTATTATCCAGTGGTCTGAATACCTGCACAGCGCCCTCTTCCGACAGCTGCACTAAACCTTTGAGCAGCTGCTTTTGTTTTAACGGGTCGCGCAACCGGATGCGGCGGAACAGTTCAGGCGCAAAGTTTGGAATACCGGTAAAAGAATATTTTTCCCCGGCAGTAAAAGTGTCACCAATCTGAATAGTGCCGTGGTTATGTAAACCAATGATGTCGCCAGGATAAGCTTCTTCCACATGCTCACGATCACCGGCCAGGAAGGTTAAGGCTTGTGGTACCAGCATGTCTTTGCCGATGCGCACATGGTGCATTTTCATGCCTTTTTCGTATTTACCTGAGCAGATGCGTAAAAAGGCCACACGGTCACGGTGTTTCGGGTCCATATTGGCCTGAATTTTAAACACAAATCCGGAGAAGGTTTCTTCGGTGGGTTCTACCAGCCTGTCTGTGGTCGCGCGATGTTGTGGTGCCGGCGCCCAGTCGGTTAAACCGTCCAGCATATGGTCCACACCAAAGTTACCCAATGCAGTACCAAAAAATACCGGTGTCAGTTCACCTTTTAAAAACAGTTCCAAATCAAATTCATGGCTGGCGCCTTTGACCAGTTCCATTTCATCCCGCAGCTGCTGGGCGTAATAACCAATACGGGCGTCCAGCTCAGGGTTGTTGATACCTTTCACAATATCCACTTCCTGAATGGTATGGCCCTGGCCTGACTTATAAAACACCACTTCATCCCGGAGAATGTGGTACACCCCTTTAAACTCTTTCCCTGATGCAATAGGCCAGGTAATAGGGGCACAGGCGATTTTTAATACACTTTCAACTTCATCAAGTAAATCAATAGGATCGCGTATATCACGGTCCATTTTGTTCATAAAAGTGATAATAGGCGTGTCACGTAAACGAGTGACTTCCATCAGTTTAATAGTACGGTCTTCAACACCTTTGGCGCCGTCAATCACCATTAAACAGGAATCCACCGCCGTTAAGGTACGGTAAGTATCTTCCGAGAAGTCTTCGTGGCCTGGTGTGTCCAACAGATTCACTAAGCAGTCGGCATAAGGGAACTGCATCACAGAAGTGGTCACCGAAATGCCCCGCTCTTTTTCCATTTCCATCCAGTCGGAGGTGGCGTATTGGCCGGATTTTTTCCCTTTCACGGTACCGGCTTTTTGAATCAGCTGACCAAACAACAACACTTTTTCAGTGATGGTGGTTTTACCGGCGTCGGGGTGAGAAATAATCGCAAAGGTGCGACGTTTATTCACTTCTTCAAGAAATTGTGCAGAGGCCATGCGTGCGTAGGTTCCAATATCAATTCAGTCAACAAGACTCACCGGCTGAACATCAGCGGCGGCTGCCGAGCTTTGTGCAAAATGGCGGCGATTATAGCAGGATGCAAAGCGCAGGCACAGCCATAGCAGCATCTGTCTGATGGGATTTTTAGCTGTCATTCTCTACAGCTTGATTGGCTAAGCGCAAAATGACCGGGTCAGGGCGGCACTAAAAGAGGTAAACAAAAGGGTTAACCAAAACGCAGTGGCAAGCCCATTAAAATGGCATCTTCATGGCCATTGGCTGTTGGGTAATAATTGGCTCTTTTGCCGTTTTGGTGAAAACCGGCACTCTGATAAAGCTGGATGGCGCTCTGGTTGCTCTCGCGTACTTCCAGCCAGCAATCAAAGGCCTGTTTTGCCTCGGCTTGCGCAACAAAATGCTCCAGCAACAAACGGCCAAAGCCCTGCCCCTGTGCTTTGGGCGCCACACAAATATCAAATAAACTGGCTTCACCGGCAACAAAGTTACCAATGTAAAAACCAAGTATTTCATCGCCTTGTTGCAGCACAAAATTAAAATAACGTTCGCCAAAACAACCGCTAAAAGTGGCTCTGCTCCAGGGGTGGCTGGTGGCGCTTTGTTCGATCGCCAGCATAGCGTCGATATCAGTTTCCAGCGCGGGGCGGATCAGCACATCAGACATCAGACCATCCGTTATTTAATAGTTGCCATAACTGGCGTTTGGTTTGGGCATTCGTGAGGCTTTGAAGGTCAGGGGTGTAGAGTAACTGACCTTCCAGATAACTAGCTGTGAGTTCAGCTTTGGTTTGCCAGCTTAATTTGGTCGACAACTGTAGCGATTTTTGCTGCAGCAGCAACTGAATATCCTGCTGCAGCTGGAGCAGTGGCCATTCGATTGCAGCAGAAGATTGCGGTGTCGTTTTAGTGTCGATGCAAGTCTGTGCTGAGAACTCTGCATCCGCCTGCTCAGTTAAAGCCGGCAACTGAGCTGCCACCTGATGCTGATAGGTATTATCTTTGTTTTTTGCAGCTGAGTGTTCTGAACACGACAAAAAATCTGCATGCAGATTCAGTGGTTTAATTCGGAGAATTTGCAGCAGTTGCTGCTGATGTGTATTCAATTTCATCTTCAGAAGAAGTGGCAGGGGCAGAGGGATTCGAACCCCCAACCATCGGTTTTGGAGACCGCTGTTCTACCAATTGGAACTATGCCCCTAGCGTTGGAGCGGCCATTATACAAAAGGAAAGTCAAAGGTAAAGCGAAAATCTCGCTGCAATCAATCAACTGCACACAAAACGTCCATTTGCTGCTGTATTTGCTTAAGTCTTCACCATAACTCAGCATCAACACAGCGTAAAGCGCACTGTGCAACAGGCTGCTTTATTGCGGTACCAGCAAAAAAGCAAAGGTGGCTATACCAGACAGGACAAAATTTGCTAGCATGTGGAAAATTTCAGTTACAAATTTTTGCAAAGTACCTATAAATGTGCCATTAATCGCAAAGAACTGAATTTGTTCAACTTGCCAGTCCGGCAAGTGCCAGCTACAACTTAACAAAAGATGGATCTGAGACATTTAAGGAAGAATGATGAAAGTTTCCGATTGTTCAGTGCTGATTATCGACGATGTCACTTCAGTGCGGGAATATCTGCGCCAGACCCTGATGCTGCTTGGCATCAGCCATGTCAGCGAAGCTTCTGATGGCAGCCACGGCATCAGCAGCTACAGCAAAATGAAACAGGATGTGGTGTTTTTAGACATTGAATTGCCCGATTGCGACGGCAAAACTTTGTTAAAACAACTGAAAGAAATTAATCCTGACGCCAACGTCGTAATTATGACTGCCCACAGCACTGTAGAAAACGTGCAGCAAAGTATTCTGGCCGGCGCCTGCGGTTTTATTGCTAAACCCTTTTCCGCGAAAAAAATTGAATCAGTGCTGGCCAAATGCAACAGGTTGCAGGCTGAACGCTGTTAAAGCCGGCATTTTCAAAGGGCGCTACGTGGATGCTTTGGCCCTGAGCGCCTGACCACTAAACTCTACCCCATCCCAGCCGGTGCGCATAAAGTTGCGGATATTAGCATGGTTATCACCTTTTAAATCCGGCAACACCTCCAACCGGTAATAATCACCAAACAATTGTAAAGTCTGGGGTTCAGACAACTTGTGCATAGCGGCAAAAGACAAAATTTTGCAAGAGCCGTTATTTTCTCCTGCCGCATTTAACAGCGCGCCGTTTTTAAAAGCGGTGGGCGTAAACTGATATAAAGCATCAATCAGCGCGATGCTCTGCTGGAAAGTAATAGTTTCGGGTTCAGTGCTTAGCTGACGAAAAAAAGCTTCTAACATAACCTTACCTGCTCAAAGTTTAACCAATGGCTGCCGATAGCCTTATTGCATCATTGTTTACATACGGAGCTTATGATGAATATCGTCACGGCTACTCAACAATTTGCAGTACAGGAACAGGCGGTTTTTCAGCAACACCGCATGCAAATTCCAAACCGCCCTACCCAAGTACAGCGTCCGGTAGTGCCGGTGATTGACAAAACTATCCCCGAACCCACAGTCGCCGAAAAAACCAGCACCGAGTCTAAGGGATCTGAAGAACAAAATGAAGATGCGTTACCTTTTAATGCCTTACAAAGCATAGGCGTGGTGAAACGTATTCTGGAACAACTGACATCCGGCAAATTATTGTCCTGGATTGAAGGTAGTTCAGCGCAAAAAATTGCCGCTCAGCAGCAGCAAAACACCAAGTCCAATGCAAATGAAGCTGCACCTTCGGACAACGGCAGCACCATTTTGGAATTTAATTACCGTTATCAGGAGCTGAGTGCAAGCTTTAGCGGCGAAGCCACTTTGGCCGATGGCAGCAATATCAGCTGGTCTTTTGCGTTTGAAATGCAAGAAGAATATGTGTCATTTCAAAATTATCAGCAGACAGCGCTGAAAGATCCATTAGTGCTGAGCCTAAATGGCAGTCCGGTACAGCTGCAAACAACAGGCAGTCGCTTTGACTTTAGCGGGCAAGGCTCTGAAGGCTTGCTGCCAGGTCTTGGCAACGGCCAGTATTATCTGGTGCATGATAAAAACCAGAACGGCAAAGCCGATTCAGGCCTGGAATTATTTGGCCCAGCCAGTAACCAGGGTTTTACCGAGCTTGCGCAACTGGATAACGACCACAACGGTTTTATTGACGCTCAGGATAAAAGCTGGCAACAGCTTCAGCTGTGGGATGGTGTATCCGGGCAAAAACCACTGGCTGACTTTGGCATAGCAGCAATCTCCACCAGCTCTGTAGCCACCGCCTTTGGTTTATATGATGGCCAGGCGCTGCTTGGGCGAATTGCCCGCAGTGGTATTTTTCTGTCACAGCAAGGCACAGCCGGACTCGTCCAGCAGGTGGATTTAAACATCTGACAATTTTTTGATTGAGTGCCGGATCTGGCTGATCCGGCCGGCATGACAAGATACACTGAGCAAAGTTTTGAAGGTGGAACTCAGGTTATGCTCAGTGCACAACAATGCCAGCAAGCCCGCTTAAGCCGCGATAAAAGGTTTGATGGCCTGTTTTATATAGCGGTGCAAAGTACCGGCATTTACTGCCGCCCCGTGTGTCCGGCGCGGCTGCCGGATGAAAGCGGCGTTAGTTATTACCCAACAGCCACAGCAGCTGCTGCTGCCGGTTACCGGCCTTGTTTAAGATGCCGGCCCGACAGTGCGCCCGGCTCACCGGCCTGGCAAGGCAGCAACAGCACACTGCAACGCGCCCTGCGTTTAATTGCCGAAGGTGCGCTGATTGACGGTGATCAGAGCGCACTTGTCAGCCGTCTTGGCATTAGTGAGCGTTATTTACGCAAACTGTTCCAGCGTGAACTTGGGGTATCGCCAAAACAATATGCCTTGTATCAGCAACTGCTGTTTGCCAAAACGTTGTTACATCAAACCACTTTGCCGGTTGCCGATATTGCACTGCAGGCTGGCTTTCACAGTGTACGCCGTTTTAACGATGCTTTTAATAAACAACTGCAACTGACGCCAAGCCAAATACGTCGTAAACCCGACTTAACGAGTACCCCGATGCTGAGTTTAAAACTGCCGTACCGCCCGCCGCTCAACTGGGATTTATTATTACAATTCTGGCAAGCACGC
Organism: Rheinheimera sp.; assembly: GCA_003543135.1. Lineage (GTDB taxonomy): Bacteria > Pseudomonadota > Gammaproteobacteria > Enterobacterales > Alteromonadaceae > Pararheinheimera. Next base: position 208,736 of record DPJG01000032.1, on the reverse strand, counting down.
AGCCTTGATGGCCTGGAGTGGCTCGGGCAGCAAAGTTATGGCCGCACTTTTTTCTTACCTGCTCAGCAGGCAACTTTAGATAACCAGACCCGCGCCGGCTGGTTTGAAGTGGCTCCCAGCACCGACAACAATCTGCAACTGACCTTGTACTGGCCTTACCCGGACGGCCTGAACACTGTGATAGCGCATATTCGCCGTTTGCTGGATTTAGATGCCGATATGATGACCATAGAGCAGCAGCTGCTGCCGTTTTTTGGCGATAAACTGCAATCGGGTATCCGTATTCCCGGTGTCTGGTCGGCCTGGGAAGCGGCAGTGCGCGCTGTGCTTGGCCAGCAAGTCAGTGTGGCCGGCGCCCGCACTCAGCTTAACCGGCTGGTCAGCGCCCTTGGCAGCGACTTACCTCTGCAAAACGGCAAAAAATTATTTCCAACGCCGGCACAAATTATTCATTCCGATTTATCGATGATTAAAGTGCCGCAAGCCAGACGCGACACTTTGTGGGGGCTCGCTAAAGCTGTGGCTGCAGATCCGTTGGCCGACCCCGATAGCTGGCTTAGCGTCAAAGGCATAGGGCCATGGACAGTGGCTTACAGCAAAATGCGCGGTCTGTCTGATAGTGATATCTGGTTAGCAGGCGATTTAGGCATCCAAAAAGCGCTGGCAGCACGGCAAAACCCGCTCAGCCCGGCGAGCCTGAGCCCATGGCGCAGTTATGCCACTTTACAGCTGTGGTTTGGCCTGCCCGCTAAAAAGGCCACAACAGCTGCAACATCTGATATGGCTGCAAAACAGCAAAGGACATCATGATGACCAAAACACCGCCGACCCTGTCCGCCGTTATGGCAACCCCCATTGGCCAACTTGAGATCCAGGCCAATGCAGATGGCATTAGTGCCATTGTTTTTATCGATGATTTACCGGCAGAATTTGCTGCAGTTAAAGCCACAGAACTGGCACCGGTACGAAGTGGCAGCTTAATTGAGCAGGCTGCACACCAAACTGTGCCAACACCGACAACGCAGCCACAAAATGCACTGGATGCTACTGAACAAGCTCAGCGGCATCTTCAGCAGGCGCTGGTGCAGCTTCAGCAGTATTTTGCCGGTCAAAGAACCCGTTTTAGTCTGCCACTTGCCGCCACAGGCACTGCATTTCAACAACAGGTATGGCGGGCTCTGGTACATATTCCATATGCACAAAGTTGTAGTTATGGCGCCATTGCTGATTTTATTCAGAATCCAAAAGCAGTGCGGGCTGTAGGCGCGGCCAATGGCCGTAATCCGCTGGCGATAGTGGTGCCCTGCCACAGAGTGATTGGTAATAACGGCAGCCTGACCGGTTATGCCGGCGGTTTAGGCCGCAAAGTCTGGTTGTTACAACACGAACAGCAGATGCAACAACAGCAACAAATGGCCACAGCCAACGTTTAATGATTCTATTTTTTAGGATATAAAGCGCATTTATATGCGCTTTTCTTTCTAATCAAAACAGCGTTTACTAAGCTCATCCAAAGTTAAACACAAAAGGTAACTCAGATGAGCGAACGTCATATTCAACAGCTTATTCCGGCGCAACTGGTATCGGACGGTGCCGGTGTAAAAATCCGTCGCAGCCTTGGTTTGCAGCAACAGCTGCGGTTGGATCCTTTTTTAATGCTGGACTGTTTTGGTTCAGAAGAAGCCGCCGATTATATCGCCGGTTTCCCGCCCCACCCGCACCGGGGTTTTGAAACTGTCACCTACATGCTGGATGGCCATATGCTGCATCAGGATCATCTGGGCAATGAAGGCCACTTAATGTCGGGTGGTGTGCAGTGGATGACGGCCGGTAGCGGTATTATTCACTCCGAAATGCCACAACAGGAATCCGGCCTGATGCGTGGTTTTCAGCTGTGGTTAAATTTACCGGCCGCGGAAAAAATGAAAGATCCGGCCTATGTGGATTTAAAACCTGCACAGCTTGGCCGCCGCACTTTAGCCAATGGTGGTCATGCCGTGGTGATTGCCGGTGCACTGACACTCAGTGCTGAACAGCAAACCACGGCTGGCCCTATTCAGGGGTTAAGCACAGATCCCCACTATTATGATCTGAGCTTACCAGCAGGCAGCGAGCTACAGTTACAGCTGCCCGCTGAACATAATGCACTGGTGTATCCTTTTGAGGGTGAGGTACAGATCAGTGCCGATGGCAGAGAGAGCCTGGTTAAAACCCATCATGCGGCCGTGCTGGGTAAAGGCGACAGCCTGCACCTTGTGGCTAAAACAGCGGTGCGGCTGCTGGTGCTGGTGCTGGCAGCCAAACCTATAGGTGAGCCTGTGGTGCAGTATGGCCCTTTTGTGATGAACAGTGCCGCAGAGATAGAGCAAGCGATCCGCGATTATCAGGCCGGTAAACTGACCAAAGGTGCCGCCGGCACTATCAAGGTTGCAGCTGTTTGAAAAAGTTCGGCAAGCCAAAGCCACAGTTCGTATAATGTGGCTTTTTACTCAGCGAGAACCTTATGCAGCTTGTCGGAATTATTGGCGCCATGGAGCAGGAAATTGCCCTGCTCAAACAACAACTCACAAATGCCAACACTGTGCAGATCGCCGGTTTTGCTTTCCATCAGGGAAAGCTGAATGATGTTGATGTAGTGCTGGTGCAATCGGGCATTGGTAAAGTGACGGCGACAGTGGCCACCACTTTACTGATCAGTCAGTTTAAGCCCGACGCAGTGATCAACACAGGTTCAGCCGGTGGTTTTGACCCTGAGCTGAACGTGGGCGATATTGTGATTTCGACCGAGCTGCGCCACCATGATGTCGATGTCACAGCCTTTGGTTATGAACCTGGTCAGGTCCCACGTTTACCTGCCGCTTTTAGCGCCCATCCGGCTTTGATTAATGCCGCCGAACAATGTATTGCGTCCCTTGGTTTTTGCAAAACCAAAAAAGGTCTGATCACCACAGGTGATGTGTTTATGTGCGACCCGGAGCGCATTGCCAAAACCCGTGCGACATTCCCGGCCATGCTGGCAGTAGAAATGGAAGGCGCGGCTATTGCCCAGGCCTGTTATCAGCTGAACACCCCCTTTGTGGTGATCCGCAGCTTAAGCGACATTGCCGGCAAAGAATCACCAACTTCTTTTGATGCTTATCTGGAAGTGGCGTCACGCAACAGCAGCGCTATGGTGATGGCTTTGTTGCCTAAACTTCAGGCTCTGAGCCTCTGAGCCTGTTGTGGACTGGCCTGCCCTGCAATTCCCTGAATTTTTAGCTGTGCTGCAACAGCCGTTGTTGCAGCAGCCTTTGCTGGCGCTGCTGATGATTGCACTCAGTGCCATCCTTCCGCTGCCCGCCAGTTATCAGCCATTGCAGGTGGTACGCCAGGCCGCTATCGGCCTTGCCAACAGGGTGAATAAACCAGGTTATGGCAAACAACAATTATTCATTTCAGGCTCACTGGCCATGCTGATGCTGGTATTGCCACTGCTCGCTTTAGCGGCCGCTTTTGCCAGTTTATCGGAATGGCCGGAATTCTGGCATGCCCTGCTGCTGTATTGCTGCCTCGACTGGCAGCAACAAAAACAGCAGGCATTGCAGGTGGCTGCTGCCGTTGAAAAACAACAACTGAGTCTGGCGCGCGATTTGATCAAACCTTTGGTGCTGCGCCAGAGTCAGCAGTTATCCCAGGTTGGGCTTTGCAAAGCCAGTATTGAAAGCCTGACCTTGCGCCTTGCCAAACAATGGTTTGGCGTATTGTTCTGGTTTTTAGCCGGCGGTGGTCTGGCAGCTTTTGGCTACCGGCTTTTGCTGGAATTACAACAATGCTGGAATCCAAAACAACCCGATTTTGCTGACTTTGGTCAGCCGGTCAGCCGGTTATTCAGCTTACTGGCCTGGTTGCCGCAGTGGCTGAGCGCGCTGCTGCTGGCACTGCTACAAAACTGGCGCGGCAGTCATTATTACCGCAGGCTGGCTAAAGATGGTGATTATGCATTGCCGCAGCGCTGGTTACTGGCCGCCAGCAGCGCTGCTTTGCAGCGCAATTTAGCAGGCCCGCGTTATTACAGTGCCACCAAACAACGCCGTATTCGATTTGGCCCGCCGGCAGAACCCAATGCCCATGATATTCAACGTTTTGTGCACATCAGCCGGCAATTTCAGCATGCCGTGGTGTTATTAATTGCCAGTGGCTGGTTATTGTTGATGGTGGCGTTGTTCCCACTTTAGCTCAACATAAAAAGTGGTGATATAACGCAAAACCCCCCTGATGTTCTGGACTTTAACCAGGCAATTGCGATATTTTCAATTTTATTGACATCCTGACAACAGACAATGCCGTTATGTTTTTTTCAGTCACAGAGCTCTGATGCGTAGTATTTTGCTCCTGCTGGCCTGCTGTTGGCTGTTAAGCACCCCACTTTACGCACAAAGTGTCAAACCGCTGTTATTGCCACTGACCGTCGATCAGGGGTTATCGCGCGGCACAGTGCAACGCCTGTATCTCGACCGTGAAGGCTTTTTATGGATAGCCACCAGTAACGGTTTAAACCGCTTTGATGCCACCCGCAATGTGCTGGTGCAATCTGAACAGCAAAATCTGACCGATCTGAATTTTGTGCAACTGCTGGAAGACAGCAAAGAACGGCTTTGGGCTGCCTCGGCCGATGTCGGTTTATTTTTACTGGATAAAACCAGTGGGCGTATTGAACTAAAACTGGATTTAGCCGCTCAGGAGCAGCTGGAAATGCCGGTGCTGAGCGATGTCGTGGAAGAATCGACCGAACAGTTATTACTGGCTATCAATGATGCTGTCTATCGTTATCAGCCCGGCAAGGGCACATTACAAAGCATATTTACCATGCCCGGTGGCGAAGGCAACAACAGAATTCGCCAGCTGTGGTTACATCAGCAGCAGTTGCTCATCGCCAGCAACAGAGGGCTGTTTCAGCTCGACACCAACAGTTTAACCAGCAAAGCGTTATTATTGCCTGACGCCAATGGCCAGGGCGCCATGATCCGCCATATCTATGCTTATCAGCAGCAACTTTACATTGCCAGCAGCAACAGCTTATTGGCCATGCCGCTGACGGCACTTCACAATAACAACGCCAGCCTGCAAACCCTGTTATCGGATCGGATGGTGATGCGCATGCTGGCGCATCAGAACAGATTGTTACTGGCCAGCAATGAAGGGTTGTTTGAATTTGATGAACGCCGCCGCGACGCACGCCTGCTCTGGCGTTTTCGCGACAGCAGCCATCAGATTGGTAACGATGCTATTGTCGATTTAGTGGCCAGCAGTGACGGTGGTTTATGGCTGGCCAGCCGCGACGATGGTGCCTTTTACTGGCACCCACGCAGTACCAGTTTTAATAATATTGAACTCAAAGCCTTGCCGGCACAGGAAACACAATCCGCCATCCGCGGTGCCTTCACGCTGGCAGAAGGTCCACAGCAGCAGCTATGGATAGCCAGTGAACAGGGTTTGATTCAGCTAAAGCTGCCAACCGGCGAACAACAATTATTGTCTTATCCGGATCATTTACCGGCCAGTTTTGCCAGGCAAGTCAGGCGCATCTATCCGGATCCGGATGGTAAACTCTGGCTGCGCACCGGTGATGGCCTGCGTTATTTTGACCCGCAACAACGCACATTTTTAGCAGCGCCACTGCAACAACAGGAACAGCAGGCTTTACTGCAGAACAACTCACTGGGGCACTGGCGCGGTGAAGACGGCAGCTTCTGGTTTTATAACAAAGACGGCTATTACCGATACCAGCCCAAAACGGCTGAGCTGACTGAACTGTCCGGCATTAAAGAGCAAATTCCGCCGCGTTACGCCGGTCGGTTTTTAGGATTATTGCCAGGCCAGAGCGATAAAATACTGCTCAGCGCCGCCGATCAACTGTGGCTCTATAGCCAGCACGACGCCAAACTGCAAAAAATCTATCAGGCCAACGATTACCAGCCTGGCCGTGACCGTTTTGCCGACAAGTTCAGTGTCGACCCGCAAAACATATTGTGGGTGACTTTCCCGGGTTTAGGCTTATTGGGGTTTGACCTTGGTAGCCTGACGCTCAAACATCATTTTCATACGGACAACCAGTTGCTGAGCAATATGGTGTATTCCAATGAACTGGATGAAGCAGGTAATCTGTGGTTTGCCGGTAACTATGGTTTATCCAGGCTCGATACCAAAACCTTACGGATGGAACATTTCAGTAAAAAAGACGGTCTGGCCAGCCACGCTTTTGTCTTTGCCGCCAGCACCCGACTGCACAATGGTGATTTGGTTTACGGCACCAGCCGCGGTATTACCTTGTTTGACCCGCGCCGGCTGATGGAAGCACCGATGCCACCGGAAGTGGTCATCACCTCCATTCAGGCAATGAATCATCAGATCAACAACAGCCTTGGTGATTTAAGCGGCCAGACCTTTCATTTTGACCATGATGCATTGGGTATTGAGGTGCAGTTTTCGGCGCTGAATTTTCGCGACAGCGGCAAAATCAGCTACAAATTCTGGCTCGATGGTGAGCAAAAACTACTGTATCCGGAACAAGCTGTGCCGGCGGTGGTTTTTCCGCAGCTTAAACCCGGCAATTATCGTTTTAGCGTGGTGGCCATTTCACCGATGACCGGCATGCAAAGTGCCCCGGCCCCTATTTCGCTGACCATAGCTGCAGCACCCTGGCGTTCTGAAACCGCCATCACCGCTTATGTGTCGGCGCTTTTGGTTTTACTGCTGCTGTGGTGGCAGGCCAGACGTAAACAGCGGCGATTGCTGGCCAATGCTCACCAAAAACTGCTGGCCAGTGAACAACGGCTGAAACAGGCGCTCGAAGCTGTCGATAGCGGTGCCTGGGAATGGCATGCTCACAAAAACAGTATTTATGCCCAGCGTATTCATCAGATGCTCGGTTACAACGAAGATTTAAATCCGCTGACGATGCCACAGCATTTGTCGTTGATCCACCCGGATGATCGGGAAGCTTATCAGCAGGCCTGGCAAAGATTTGTCAGCTCGCCGGACAAAATTTTTGACCACAGCTATCGCATGCAACATAAATCCGGCCGCTGGATATGGTTTAGAGATATAGGCAAAGTCACTGAATTATCAGCACAAAATAAAATCGAACGGGTGATAGGCACTTACAGCAATATTACCGAAACCCGGGTTAGCAAAGAAAAAGCCCGGCTTTTTGGCGAAGCTTTCCAGCAAACCCGTGACTGGGTGGTACTGCTGGATTTAGAACAAAGGGTTATTGCCGCCAACCAGTCTTTTACCGACGTGTTTGGCAATATGGACGAATATCTGCATAACCCGCGCACCCATGATTTGGGTATCAGCTTAAACCGGCGCCGTTTTTACACCAGGTTGTTATCCGGCATGACAGTGAATCAGCACTGGCAAGGGGAAGAAACAGTGTTATGCCCGGACGGCACAGAGCGCCCTACCCTGATCAACATCACAGCTGTGGGTGATGATTTGCAGGTGGAGTTTTTTGTGTTGGTGTTTACCGATATCACTGCGCAAAAACAGGCTGAAGAAGAGCTCAGGTATCTGGCCAGCTACGACATTCTGACCGGCTTGCCGAACCGTGCCCTGCTGATGGACCGCATTTACCACGGCATTGAAGCGGCCAAACGGCAGCGCCGCTCGCTGGCCTTGTGTTTTATCGACCTGGATAAATTTAAACAAATTAACGACAGCCTCGGCCATGATATCGGCGACTTACTGCTGAAAAAAGTCGCCAAAAGACTCACCGATACGCTGCGCGAATCTGACTCAGTGGCGCGACTGGGCGGTGATGAGTTTGTGGTGCTGCTGGAAGGTTATAAAAACGACGACAATATCAGCCATGTGGCGCGCAAAATGATTAAAACCATTGGCGAGCCGATGCAGCTGGGTGCCCATACGGTCAGTATTTCGCCAAGTATAGGTATTGCGGTGTATCCGGAAGACGCCAGTGATGCCAAAGAGCTACTCAAACATGCCGACGTGGCCATGTATCACGCCAAAGACAGCGGCCGTAATAACTTCCAGTTTTTTATTAATGAAATGAACGAAAAAGCCTATATGCAGCTGGCGAGAGAAACCATGCTTCGTAGTGCTTATCAACAAAGTGAATTTATTAATTATTACCAGCCAATTTACGACAGCCGCAGTCAGCAGATGGTTGGGGTGGAAGTACTGATGCGCTGGCAATCCGCCAATGGCCTGGTGCCGCCGTCAGAATTTATTCCGTTGGCTGAAGATTTACGCTTAATAGTGCCAATGACACTGGATTTACTGGAGCGTGCGCTGGCCGATTTACAGCGCTGGCACCAGGCTGGTTTCCCGGTGTATCTGTCGGTGAATTTATCCACCCACCACCTGGCACAGGAAGATTTAAGCCGGCAAACCTCGTTGCTGCTGAAAAAGTACCAGATCCCGGCACGCTGCCTGCGTTTTGAAGTGACCGAAAGTGCGCTGATGCAGGATCATGAAATTGCCATCGCCACTATGCTGGCGCTCAGTGAACAAGGCATAGTGCTGGCGCTGGATGATTTTGGCACAGGTTATTCGTCGCTGAAGTATTTAAAAGAGCTGCCGATAGACGCCATTAAAATTGACCGGAGTTTTGTCAAAGACATTGGCATCGACAGCAACGATGAAACCATTATCGATGCCATGCTCAGTATGGCCAACAGCCTTGGTATGTACTGTATTGCCGAAGGGGTGGAAACCGAGCAACAACTGGCCTTTTTTACCCAGCGCCAGTGTTATTTTATTCAGGGTTATTTATTTGCCAAACCTATGCCGGCCACTGAACTGCTGGAGCGGCTCAAGCTCGAACATCAGCTGGGTTAAGCCGGCACAAGGCGCGCCAGCACGTTTTTTCGGCCTGGCGCTCACAATAAGCCAGGCTGAGCTCAGACAATAAACGACACTTCTGCTACACTGCGCGCACCTCAAGGCCACGATGTCCGGAGTCGGGTGTGCCGCTTAAACCCCTTTATGTTGCTGCATTGTTGTTATTGCTGGCTGAAGCCTGTTTTGCCGGCATTGGCGCTTTAGTGAAACTGACCAGCGACAGCGCCAGTCAGGCGCAGGTGGTGTTTTTCCGCAACTTTTTTGCGCTGTTGGTGATGTTGCCCTGGATTGTCAGTCAGGGTCGCCAAATTCTGTACACCAAACGCTGGTATTTGCATGCCAGTCGCGCCACCACCGGCATTATTTCCATGTATTGTTTTTTTTATGTGATAAGCCAACTGCCTTTGGCGCAAGCCATGCTGGTGTTGTTATTGTCCCCTTTTGTGGTGCCATTAATAGCGCGGATTTGGCTGAAAGAGCGGCCAAGCCGGTTAACACTCTTTGCGATAGCCCTTGGATTTGTTGGCGTTTTTCTGGCGATCCCACTGCAGGGAGAAGCTGGTAATACGCTGATTTTAATGCTGGGGTTATTATCTGCTGTGCTGGTCGCTATCACCAAAACCACCATCCGTTATATGTCCGACACTGAACCCGCCGCCCGAATTGTGTTTTATTTTTCCCTGTTAACGGCGGTTATTTCTTTTATTCCGGTGCCTTTTGCCTGGCAACCTTTGCCCGAAATCGCCTGGTGGGCTTTTGCCGGCATGGGTGTGCTGGCCGCCGCAGGTCAAATGGCCATGACCAAAGCTTATGCGCTGGCTCCTGCCAGCGACATTGGCATGTGGACTTACAGCAGTGTGGTCTTTGCCGGTTTATTTGGGTATCTGTTCTGGCAGGAGCCTGTCACTATGGGTTGGTTTGCCGGGGTGTTGGTGATTTTTTACGCCGGTTATATCAGCACCAGACAAAGGTTGTTATAGCAGCCGGACTTAACAAGCTGTCGCCGCACGGGCGACAGCTATCAGAGCTGCGATCAGAACCTTAATCAAACACTGCGGGTTGCTGTGGCAGGTGCAATAGCGGCTGCTTTACGCGCCGGATACAACACCGCCAGCTGCCCCACCAGATAAAGCACCACAACCCCTGTCAGCAACAGCATGGGTTCCAGTGGTTTGAGTTCAAACTGACTGACCAGCCAGATATTGAGCCCTATCGCTGCTGCCACCCCAATCAGCACACCTAAACTGGTGATCAACAAATTTTCCAGCATAAAATAGCGCATTACCTGCAGCTGAGTGGCGCCCAGCGCACGGCGGGTGCCTATCTGACGTTTACGTCTGTTGATGCTGAACATCGCCAAACCAACAATGCCAAAGGCTGTGATCAGGGTCAGCACCACAATCACCAGCAGCAGAATACGGTTGAGTGCATTGTGGCTGCGGTAACTGTCGGCACGGGTTTCTTCCAGGCTTGTTACACCGCGGATAATGCGGTTTTTATCCGATTCTGCCAGCGCTTTTTCCACAATGGGCATCAGCTCATCACGCCGGCCTGGCTCGGTGCGGATCATATACCTGTTATTGCGCCCTTCCAGTTGATATGGCACCAGCATACTGCGCTCTACCCCATCCCAGCCGTTCCATGGCGCCTGTAAGGTTTTGATAATACCGGTAATTTGCATAGGCTCATTGTTATTGATATAGACGGTCTGTCCAAGCGCCGATTGCCAGTTACCGGGGAATAATGCCTCAGCCATCGCCTGACTGATAATGGTGCGCTCAGGCCAGTCGACAGCAGAAGCTGCACGCCAGCGAATGTCGGTGTTCTGGAAGTTTTCGCCTTGAATCAGCTCCACCCCAAGCGTGTTGATGCCATGCTCGTCCACCATATAAACCGCCACGCCGGTGCCATCTTCCCCTTCACCGGCTTTTTTCTGCAGACTCATGGACCAGCCGCCGCCACTGAGGGGTATGGCATTGATCTGAGTTGCATCCACTACACCAGGAATAGATCGGATCAGCCGCAAATCATCTTCCAGCGCCGCCTGGTGCGGATAGTTTTGCGCAAAAACGGTATTGCTTAAATAAAACAAATTGGCTTCATCCAGGCCGCTTGGCCGCGCCATCAGGGTGCTGCGGTTTTGCATCATAAAAATGGCGTTTACCATAATGCTCAGCGTCAGCGCGATTTGCAGTGCAATCAGCACAGCCCCCACTTTCTGGCGTAATAAAGCGCGGAAAATTGGTCCAAGTTCAAACATCACAGCCCCCTTATTGGCTTTTTAACTGCTGCGACGGCTGCACAGTGCAGGCACGCCAGGTTGGATACAAACCGGCCAATAAGCTCGACAGCAGCGCCAGCCCCATCGCAAGCAACACCATCACCCAGTCCAGCTCTGCCAGACCTTTCATGCTATCGCCATACAATAAAGTCACGCCCTGCAAGCCAAGCCAGGCCAGCAGCAAGCCAAGTAAACCACCGGCCAGACCAATACAACCGGCTTCGGTCAGATACTGCGCAAACAAATGTTGCCTGCTGGCACCCAGCGCCTGACGTAAACCAATTTGTGGGGCTTTGCTTAAAAACTTGGCCAGCAATAAACCTATGGTGTTCAGTAAACACACCAATAAAAACATCAGCGACATCACCATCATCAGACTGGCATCTTCAGCCACCACCTGCTGGTTTTCCATCCACTGCATCACATCACTGAGCCTGTTATTTAAAGGTCTGGCAAAACGGCCAAGCTTTTTCTGCTCCTCAACATAAGCGTTTAAAAAATCAAGATATTGCTGCTTTTCACTGTCGTTTCTAAGCTCCACCCACATCTGAGTCCAGACACATTCAGAATTTAAAAAGGCCGGATAACCTTCACCACTGGGTTTCCAGCAATTGGTGTTGCCATTACGGCTGAGTTTTGGCTCTGCCAGCAGGCTAAAAGGCACAAACAGCTCTTCCACTTCGTTAAAAGCGCCTGTGGTTACATCATAAAAACGCGGTCTGGGTTGCCAGTTCGCCATCACACCAACCACCTGATAATAATCACCGGCCATTTTTACTTTTTGCCCAACCGAATCTTTGCCGCCAAATAACCGCTCATTCAGGCTCTGGCTCAGCACTACCACATGCTGCTGTTCGCTATCTGCAGTTTCACTCCAGGCGCCGCCATATAAAAAAGGCACATCAAAGATGGCAAAAAAATCCGCCGAGTTGGCCCGGCCTGACACCTGAAACGGCAGGCTGTCTTTGCCTTCAGGCTCCACCACTGTGCCAATTTGCGCCTGTATCACCTGACGATAGGCTTTTTTGGCTGCCAAAAGCGCAGTGGCGTCACGGTAGGTCAACTGATCTGGCGGATCGCCGTTTTCATTGGCGGCCTGATGTGGATCCCAACTGTCGAGCTGCACATAAAACAGCTGCTCACTTTTATGTGGAATGGGGTTGGCCGACATCAGGTAATTCACAGTGACAGTGGTCATGGCGGCGCCAATACCCAGGCCAATCGCCAGCACCATCAGCAGACTCAGCCCCGGGCTTTGCCGGATGCTGATCAAGGCAAGACGTAAATAATAAGCCAGCATGATCAGACCCCCAGCTGACGGGCAGCATCAGCACTGCCATGGGTATGCAGAGGCGTTACCCTTTCCAGACCGGCACTGTGCAACCCCTCCACAGCGGTCAGCTCTGACACCCGGCCGTCTTTAATAAAAATTTGCCGTTTGGCGCGCTGCGCCAGGCCGTGGTCGTGTGTCACCATAATAATGGTGGTGCCCTGGCGGTTAATATCTTCCAAAAGCGCCATCACACTCTGAGCCATTTGGCTATCGAGGTTACCTGTGGGTTCGTCCGCCAGCAAAAACCTCGGACTGGTGGCCAGAGCACGGGCGATGGCCACCCTTTGTTGCTGGCCACCGGACAACTGGCTGGGCAAATGTTTCATTCTGGACGCCAGCCCCACCAGCTCCAGCTGCTGCTCTATCCGGCGTTTACGTTCTTTGGCATCAAAACCACGATAACGCAGAGGCACATCCACATTGTCGAATAAATTCAGCTCAGGAATTAAATTAAACCCCTGAAAAATAAAACCAATTTTTTGGTTACGCATTTTAGAGCGCTGTGAGTCAGACAATAAATTGACGTTGTCACCATCCAGTAAAAACTCACCTGAACTTGCCACTTCCAGCAAACCGGCAATATTTAAAAAAGTGGTTTTACCCGAGCCGGATGGTCCGGTCACGCTGACAAAATCCCCTTCTTTGACATGCAAATCCACCTCACGCAGTGCATGAGTAGATACTTCGCCTGTGTGAAAAACCTTACCTAACTGTTTCATTTTTAACATAAATAAACCTCAGGGCTCCTTGAGCCTGTTATTGATTCAGCTGAACTTGATTGGCGCCCTGAAACATATCGGTGCCGGAAATAATAATTTGGTCGCCTTCATTCAGGCCGCTGAGCACCTCAACTGCAGCCAGACTGCGGGCACCGAGCGTAATAGGGGTTTTTACCGCCACACCGTTTTGCACCTTGTAGGCAAACTGGCCATTGGAGCTTTCTAAAAACTGGCCACGCGCCACCTGCAATACGGCGTCACGCTGCTCCAGCAAAATGCGGCTGGCCAGACGTTGGTTTTGCCGAAGGCCAGCTGGCGTTTTACCTTTAAAACGAACCCGGCCTGTCACCTGATTATCAACAATCTCAGGGGAGATACTGACCAGCTGTGCCTGATAGAGCTGCTGATCCAGCGTCACTTCCACCGGCATGCCCAGGCTTAAGTCGTCGGCATAACTTTCCGGAATGGCAATTTCCACTTCAAACTGGCTTAAATCAACCACAGACAACAACAACTGGTTTTTGCTTAAGTAGGTTTTATTGTCGGTGGCGAGGTTGCCGATAATGCCGTCCACCGGCGATTGCACCTGCAAAGCCGACACCTGACGCTGCAAATTGGCCACCAGTAAGGTCTGACGCTCCAGCTCCTGCGACAATGCTGTGGATTCAAAATCCAGACTTTCTTTATTTAGTTTGGCGTCCCGCACCGCATGCTCAAACTGCAGCCTGGCGTTATTTAACTCATCACCGGCTTTTTCATAATCAATCTGGCTAATGGCTTTTACGCTGTAACCCTGATCGGCACGGCGTTTTTCCCGCTCGGCCGTGGTCAGTGCCACTTTGGCTAAATCCACCGCCTTTTGGTCCATCAGCTGCTGTTTACGCGACTGAATTTTTTGCCGCTCCAGGCCCGTGGCCAGACTATTAAGGCTGGCCTGTTCCTGTTTGAGCTTGCTATCAAGCTCAGGGCTGTCAATGGCAGCTATCACATCGCCTTTTTTGACTGTGGTGCCGGCTTCGGCAAAAAAGCTGACGGTGCCGTCGGCCGGTGCATAAAGTTTAGGACTGACCGCCGCCACCACTTTGCCCTGCACAGACACATCCCGGATAAAAGCAGCGGTTTTGACCGCGTCCAGCCGCTCTCTGGCCATGGATACCGACATCTCTGACTCCTGCCAACGGGCAAGCGCCGGGCTGAGTTGCCAGCCCAGCAATACCAGCAGTGCAACAGCAGCAAGGCTCCAGCCAAGGGCTGGCGTTATTTTTTTACGCTGGCGTCGGATCTCATCCTGGCCACTGGGTTCAGCTATTTTCATTAAAACTCCTTTGTGTCTTTATCAGTGACAGCTGTTGTAAACAGAGTCGTACTGAGCACAAAAATGGTTTAGTAAAAGCTGAAATAATTTTTCTGTGTGGCAAAAATGCCGGCTTAAATTCCGCCAGCAAAAGCAAAAAAATGGATAAAAAATAAAGAGGTAACTAATCAAGCAAAGAAAAGCAGCACAAAGAAAAAATCCCCAGTCACCATACTGCAGGACCGGGGATTGGGAAGATGGCTCAGTTCAGGCGGCGCTGAAGTCCGGGTTTAAATAAGCAATATTTCCAGTGTAGCGCAACAAAATAAGCCTGCTGCGGCAATTCGGCGTTCAACACAAAAAAGCCTGTTGTTGCCAGCATCATTAAACACAGCAGATGCTGGCACTCAGCAGCCGGCTCGGGTAAAATGCCAGCCCTTTTGTAGTTGACGACTTTTACAGGCAAGAATTTACCATGAGCAAAAAGCTGCACATTAAAACCTGGGGCTGCCAGATGAACGAATACGATTCATCGAAAATGGCCGACTTGTTGGATGCCACTCATGGCTATACGCTGACTGAAGAAGCGGAAGAAGCCGATGTCATTCTGCTGAACACTTGTTCTATCCGTGAAAAAGCACAGGAAAAAGTGTTTCATCAACTGGGCCGCTGGCGCCCGCTGAAAAAGAAAAACCCTAATTTAATTATTGGTGTAGGTGGTTGTGTTGCCTCACAGGAAGGCGCTTCTATCCGTGAACGTGCGCCTTATGTTGACATTATTTTTGGGCCACAAACGCTGCACCGCCTGCCGGAAATGATCAACTCAGTCAAAGGCGACCGTTCGCCTGTGGTGGATGTATCTTTCCCTGAAATTGAAAAATTTGACCGTCTGCCAGAGCCAAAAGCTGAAGGCCCAACCGCCTTTGTGTCCATTATGGAAGGCTGCTCTAAATATTGTACTTTCTGTGTGGTGCCTTATACCCGCGGTGAAGAAGTCAGCCGCCCGCTCGATGACGTGCTGCTGGAAATTGCCCAGCTGGCCGAACAAGGTGTGCGTGAAGTCAATTTATTGGGTCAGAACGTCAACGCTTACCGTGGTGAAACCCATGATGGCAAAATTTGCCATTTTTCCGAGTTATTAAGGTTAGTGGCCGCCATAGACGGCATTGACCGCATTCGTTATACCACATCGCATCCTGTTGAATTTACAGACGATATTATTGAAGTGTACCGTGACGTGCCAGAGCTGGTGGATCATTTGCATTTACCTGTACAGTCGGGTTCAGACCGTATTCTGACGCTGATGAAACGCAACCACACAGCGCTGGAGTACAAAGCCAAAATTCGTGCGCTGAAAAAAATCCGGCCAAATTTAAGCATGTCATCTGACTTTATTATTGGTTTCCCGGGTGAAACTGCAGAAGATT
The DNA here is from genome assembly GCA_003543135.1 of Rheinheimera sp. Classification (GTDB taxonomy): domain Bacteria; phylum Pseudomonadota; class Gammaproteobacteria; order Enterobacterales; family Alteromonadaceae; genus Pararheinheimera. The sequence goes on along the minus strand of DPJG01000032.1, from coordinate 192,838 downwards.
TTGCCCAAACCATGGACTTAATCGCCAGTATCGGTTTTGATATGAGCTTCAGCTTTATTTACAGCGCCCGTCCAGGCACGCCTGCAGCCGATTTACCGGACGACGTCAGTGAAGAAGAGAAAAAACAACGGTTATACATTCTGCAGGATCGCATTAACCAGCAATCATTGCAGATAGCCCGTGGCATGTTAGGCACGGAACAACGTATTCTGGTGGAAGGTCCGTCGAAAAAAGACTTGATGGAACTGACCGGCCGCACCGAAAACAACAGGGTCGTCAACTTCGAAGGCACCCCTGATATGATCGGTGGTTTTGTTGATGTCAAAATTACTGATGTATTTACCAATTCTTTAAAAGGTGTGGTGGTTCGCACCGAAAAAGAAATGGGTTTACGCCGCGACGTGTCACCACAACAAATTCTGGCACGTCAGCCAAAAGCCGATCCACTTGGGGTACAGACCTATCAACCCTGAGTCGAGTACAGTTTTACAGAGGCCGCACCAGGCTTAAGCCGCGGCCTCGTTAACCACAGAGAACAGGACCTTTGGATAATCCAGTCAGCAGTATCGAATTTACCCTAGAACCCACCGATCATCAGCGTTTGTCGTTATTATGCGGCCCCTTTGATGACCATATCCGCCAGATTGAACGCCATTTCCGGGTTCAGCTCAGTTTACGTGACGACAAATTCCGTTTGCTTGGTTTCACAGCCCAGCTGCCCTTAGTGCAGCAGTTGGTGCAGAACCTGTACAACGAAACCATCAATGACAGCGGTAAGCTGGTGCCTTTAACATCCGAGCAGGTGCATTTGGCTATCAGCGGCGTGGAACATCCGGCCACTTTAGTGCAGGTGGATGAGCAGGCGCAGGAAGTCAGCATTAAAACCAAAAAAGGGTTAATTAAAGGGCGCAATCCAAACCAAAGCCGTTATGTGGCCAATATTTTGCGCCACGATGTTACTTTTGGTATTGGCCCGGCCGGCACAGGTAAAACTTATTTAGCTGTGGCTTGTGCCGTGGACGCTCTGGAGAAAAACCAGGTGCGCCGTATTGTGCTGACCCGCCCTGCGGTAGAAGCCGGTGAAAAACTGGGTTTTTTACCTGGTGATTTAGCGCAAAAAGTGGACCCTTACCTGCGCCCGTTATACGACGCCTTGTTTGATATGCTGGGTTTTGAAAAAGTAGAAAAATATCTTGAGCGTGGCACCATCGAAATTGCGCCGCTGGCTTATATGCGTGGCCGAACTTTAAGTGATGCTTTTATTATTCTGGATGAAAGCCAGAACACCACTGTTGAACAGATGAAAATGTTTTTAACCCGCATTGGTTTTAATTCCAAAGCGGTGATTACCGGTGATGTTACCCAGGTGGATTTACCCCGTGGCACTTATTCAGGCCTAAAACACGCTATTGACGTGCTGTCCAAAGTGGATGCGCTGAGTTTTAACTATTTTGTTGCCAAAGATGTGGTACGCCACCCTGTGGTGCAAAAAATTGTGCTGGCTTATGAGGCCTTTGAGGCTGAAGCGGCCGCAAAAAAACAGGCAGAGCGCGAAGCTGAGCAGGCCGCAAGGCTGGCAGCCAGTGCCATCACAACCCCTGTCGCAACACCAGCAATAGCAGCTGAGCCGCCGGCAGCCAAAACACGCAGCAGGGCGAAAAAAGCAACGCCCAATTCGGATACAGCAGCATCATGAGTATTATTTTAGATTTACAACTGGCCAGTACAGCCGACAATCTGCCCGGCGAACATCAAATTCAGCAATGGCTGGAAGCGGCCATTTTACCTTTTCAGGCTGAAGCTGAAGTGACGGTGCGGATTGTCGATGAAGCTGAAAGCCAGCAACTGAATTTTGATTATCGTGAAAAAAATAAACCCACCAATGTGCTGAGTTTTCCGTTTCAGTGCCCGCCCGGTGTGGAACTGCCGCTCCTCGGAGATTTAGTGATTTGTGCTCAGGTGGTGGCCCGAGAAGCCGCTGAACAAAACAAAACTTTAACTGCACATTGGGCCCATATGGTGGTGCATGGCAGCTTGCATTTACTTGGCTTTGACCATATAAATGAAGAAGATGCGACCGAAATGGAAGCAGAAGAAATTCAGATCCTGGCAGAACTTGGTTTTGCCGATCCTTATGTGATTCCTGAATAACAGAGTTCAACCTAACACGGAGCTGGTTTTTACATTATGAGTGACGACAATCCACACTCGAGAAGCGGTTCTGCCGCGAAGTCATGGCTTGAGCGTATCGCCGCCATTTTTACCGCAGAACCTCAGGACCTGTCTGATTTAGAAGAAGTCATTGCCGAAGCCAATTCGCGTAATCTGATCGACTCCGATACCAAAGGCATGCTGCAAGGGGTGCTGGATGTATCCAAAATGCGCGCCCGCGATATTATGGTGCCACGCTCACAGATGGCCACCATCGATATTGATCAGCCGCTCAGTGAATTCCTGCCTATTCTGCTGGAAAACAATCACAGCCGTTATCCGGTGGTCAATGAAGACAAAGACCATATCGAAGGCATTTTGATTGTCAAAGACATACTGCAATATGCACTGACGCCCGATGTAGAGTGGCATTTAAAAGATTTATTGCGCCCTGCCGTGATTATCCCGGAAAGCAAAAGAGTGGATGCACTGCTCAAAGAGTTCCGGCAAAAACGCTATCATATGGCGATAGTGGTCGATGAATATGGTGGTGTGTCGGGTCTGATTACCATTGAAGATATTCTGGAGCAGATTGTTGGGGACATCGAAGATGAACACGACAATGAAGAAGGTTCCGATATCCGCCAATTGGGCAGCCATGTGTATCTGGTCAGCGCCCTGACGCCGCTGGATGAATTTAACGAAAGTTTCGGTACCAGCTTTGATGAAGAAGAAGCCGGCACCATAGGTGGTATAGTGCTGCATGCTTTTGGTCATATGCCAACCAAAGGTGAAGTGATAGAACTGGGCGGCCTGACCTTTAAAGTGCACAAAGCCAATAGCCGCCGTTTAGTGCAGCTGCAGGTTATTACACCCAAAACTGAACAGAACGACGCTGAATAAGCGTCGTTCTGCAGAACAAAGAGTACAAAATCCAACAACCCGGCAATGATCCGCTTGTTGCTGCCGGCTTCAGGCAAAAACATGGTGGCTTGTTGGTTATCAGTTCCTGTTAAAGTGGTAAACAAACCGTGTCCAATCTAGTGGTATTTTTCCGTCAGCAACCTTTGTTGTTAAGCCTGTTGTTAGGGTTGGCAGGTATCGCCAATACCCTGGCTTTTGCCCCTTATCAGCTGCATTTTTTACCTTTATTCACTTTGGCGCTGCTGGCGCTTGCACTTGGTATTGCTAAATCGGCCAGACAGGCCGCCCTTTTTGGTTTTGCTTACGGCCTGGGTTGGTTTGGTCTTGGTATCAGCTGGGTACATGTCAGCATTGCTACTTTTGGGGGTATGCCGCTGGCTGCCAGCCTTGGCATTATGGCACTGCTGGTGGCTTATTTAAGCCTGTTCCCGGCACTTGCCAGTTATGCGGTGTATCGCATCAACAAAGGCAATCTGCTGTTATTTCCGCTGCTGTTTGCCAGCTGCTGGGTACTCAGTGAAAACCTGCGTTCCTGGCTTTTTACCGGTTTTCCATGGTTATCATTAGGTTATAGTCAAACTGAAGGCTGGCTGGCGCCCTGGGCGCCGCTGATAGGCGAAACCGGCATTACCTTTTTGCTGGTGTTTGCCGCAGCTGCAGTGCTGCCGGCGCTCAGCAGCGCAGTTAAACAGCAACAACGTTTTATTCCGCTTGCCGTGGCTGCGTTGTTATTGCTCAGCAGTCCATTATTAAATTCGTTAAAAGGCTGGCAACTGACCGACGAACAAGTTTCAGTGGCGCTGGTGCAGGGCAATATTAAACAGGAGCTGCGCTGGGATCCGGAGCAAGAGCTGCCGACCATGAAAAAGTATATGCAGCTGAGTAAACCGCATTTACAGCAGCAAATTGTGGTGTGGCCCGAAGCTGCTATTCCGCAGCTGGAACCTCTGGCTCAGGCTTATTTATTAAATCTGGATATGCAGGCTGCTGAGCAACAAAGTGCAGTGATCACTGGCATTCTTGATTACAAAAATAATGGTGATGCCTACAACGGCATTATTGTACTTGGCAAATCAGGCAGCAAAACCACAGCCGGTGATTACCTGTACGAAAGCAAAAACCGTTATCAGAAACATCATTTATTGCCCATTGGTGAATTTGTGCCTTTTGAACGCTGGCTCAGAGACGTTGCGCCCTTTTTTGATTTACCCAACAGCTCTTTTGCCCGTGGTGACTGGCTGCAGCCTAACCTGAACGCCAACGGCTATCAGCTGCTGGCTGCCCTGTGTTTTGAAATTGCCTTCCCAAGGCAAATTCAGGCCAACTTTACCAATGACACCGACTTTTTATTAACAGTCAGCAATGATGCCTGGTTTGGTGCTTCTATTGGCCCGCTGCAGCATATGCAGATTGCCCAGATGCGTGCGCTGGAGTTTGGCAGGCCTTTGTTGCGCGCCACCAATAACGGTTTAACCGGTATAGCGCGACCGGACGGCAGCTTGCAGGCGCAGCTGCCACAATTTGCCGATGGCGTATTAACAGCGCAAGTGCAACTGGCGCAAGGCCGCACTTTATATAGCCGCACCGGCGACAGCCTGTTGTTGTGGTTTGTTGCTTTTGTGATTTTTTTCAGACTGGGCTCTGCACGTTTTTTTGCCAGTAGCGCTAGCCGCCCTACAGCTGATTAACAGCAAAGTTGCTAACAGATGGTACCCGGGGATAAAAATCCGCAACAGGCCCCCCCTGAACCAGCAAACATAAAAAAAGCAGCCTCAGCTGCTTTTTTTATGCTTTGAGTATTTTTAGTGCTAATCAGCAGGTGCGGCTTCAGTATTTTGCACCGCCGCACTGTGCATCCATTGTTGTACCGCCGATACCAGCTCGTCAGGATGAAACTTCGCAATAAACTGGTCAGCCCCCACTTTGCTCACCATGGCATTGTTAAACACCCCGCTTAACGATGAATGCAAAATGACATGGATATTTTTTAGTTGCTCATGGGCTTTAATTTCTGCCGTCAGGGTATAACCATCCATTTCCGGCATCTCAATGTCTGAAATTAACAAAGGCACCTGCGCCGACACATCCCCGCCTATTTCGGCTGCTTTGGCCAATAACCAGTCCAGCGCCAACCGGCCATCATTGACCGTCTGAATTTCCACCCCTATAGCACCTAATGCCCTTTTCACCTGATTACGGGCAACGGCAGAATCGTCGGCGACCAGCACCACCAGATTTTTAAAATCCAGAGTCCGGCTTTTTTCTTTCACCGACTCGCTAACGGTTTCATCCACCGGAGAAATTTCAGAAAATACTTTTTCTACATCAAGAATTTGCACCAGCTTATTATCCACCTTGGTCACAGCTGTTACATAATGGGCTTTGCCCGCGCCCTGTGGTGCCGGCATAATTTGTTCCCAGTTACTGCTGATAATACGATCCACACCTGCCACCAAAAAACCCTGGGTGTGGCGGTTGTATTCGGTGACCAGCACATAAGCTGTGCTCAGATCGGTAATGGGTTGACCGCCTGTCGCCATACTTAAATCAATAACAGTGACAGGCTCACCGCGCAGATGGGCAATACCCCGCACATTGGGATGGGCACCCGGCAAGGCACTGAGCTCAGGGCACTGTAACACTTCACGCACTTTAAACACATTAATGCCAAAAGGTTGCATGCTGTTCAGCCGGAACAACAACAACTCCAGCCGGTTTTGTCCGACTATGTTAGTTTTTTGGTCGATATTGGAAAGTAAGCTGCTCATAATGCCCCCGGAAAAACACGCAATACAACTGTATGGCAGACACAAATTAGTCTTAAAAAGATAGGCGTAAAACTGCTGCTGTGCCCTGTCATTTTGCGAAAAAACTGAGTCTTAGCAATAAGATCCAAGTCTCAATGCGCCGCTATCCGCAAGGTTAACATCAAGCACAACAAACATCAGCGTTTTTGTATATTTCATTCAGCTTAAATACAGCAACAGCTTTGTATAGTCCACTTTATAAAAATTCGACCTATACAAGGATATCCAAATGAATAACTCAATGCTGATTGGTTCTATTGTTGGCGCTATCGCCGTGACCGCCTTAGGTTCTGTTGCTGGCTACAGCTACCTGGACAAAGGCCCACAGTATGCTGAAGTGGTGAGCAGTAAAGCCGTGATTGAGCGTTTTAGCGAGCCTGTTGAACAGTGCAAAGACGTGGTCGTGCAACAGAAAAAAGCCGTCAAAGACGAAAACCAGATTGCAGGCACTGTGATTGGTGCTGTGGTAGGTGGTGTTTTGGGTAACCAGATTGGCGGTGGTTCAGGTAAAAAAGTAGCCACAGTTGCTGCTGCAGCTGCCGGTGGTTATGCCGGTAAACAAGTGCAGCAGGATATGCAAAATAAAGATGTAGAGAGTTACACCCAACGTGTTTGTAAAACCGTGGAAAAATCACAGGAAAAAGTTGTGGGTTATGACGTGCGTTATTTACTCAATGGTGAATTAAAAACGGTGCGGATGGACCAGGCTCCGGGCGAAAAAATCCTGATCCAGGATGGTCAGGTAGTGGCTGGTGTTGCCCCTCAGACCGCAGGCAACTAACGTCTGACGCAGTAGCTCAGAGGCACTGGTGATAGCCTCCCGGTGTGGCACAGTGGACCAACTTACTTAAAATGATGCCCTGTGCCTGAGTTTGCTTTTAAATAAGCAGGGCCACTGAATAAAAAGCCGGGCGTTCCCGGCTTTTTCCTTTTATTTGAACATCATACGTTTTATCGTATTGTCTTTTAACAGGTAATGGTGAAACAGCGCTGCACCCACATGAATTAAAATCAGCGCATAGCCGAGTTTAGAGCCAATTTCGTGCAGCTCTTCCAGCCGCTCGGCCCAGACTTCATCCGGCCCCATCAAAGCGGGTAACTGTAAACCAAAATAACTCAGCTCTTTGCCTTCGGCTGACATTAACAACCACCCTATCAGCGGCATCATCAGCATCAGCGCATAAAATGCCAGATGTACAGCTATTGCCAGCTTATGTTGCCAATGGGGTTGTGGCGGTGTAATTGGTGGTGTGTGCTGGCTAAAACGGGCCAGCACCCGCGGCAGTAACAACAACAGAATACTCAGGCCAAACCAATAATGGGCCGTTTTCATCAGATCACGACCCGGGGTGCCGCGCTCAAATATATCGCGAAACTCCATACTGCAATACACGCCGATGAACAGCAGCACAATCGCCCAGTGCAGCAGCACCGTCAGTTGACTAAAACGAACCTTATTCTGATCCTGTGACATCATCTTTTCCTTCTCATAGTGACTCAGCCAAGCCTAATAGTCCGAGCTTAAGACAAACTGAAATGACTAAACCGGATCCAGCGCAATAAAACTGCTTAAAGTTGGGTTATTGCTGCAAAATCACAGAGGTCTGTCAGACGTAAACAACAGCATTTGCGCTGACTCCACAGGCTCTTACCAGCGGCCAAAATATTGGTCAATCAGTAACGTCAGCTGCTCGTTGAGTTCAGCCTCAAGCTCATCAGCATCGGCCTGAAACAAAGCAAAATACCTTTTGGCCTGCTCAGCCGTTAAAGTGCGGCCAGAGAGTGTGCATTGCATTTCGGGTAGCGACTTGTCAAAACGTGGTACTAAAATCCAGCGCATAAAACCTGCGGTATGGGCTGTCACCAACGGCTGGGAAAAAGTGCAAAAATCTTCAATATAATCTTTACCTTGCGGTCCGAGACAACCGGGCTCTACCCGGTAAATCACTTCTAACACAGGCTTGTTGCTGTTCATACATAGTCCGGTTTTCGGCTTTAGCTTCAGTAAGTTACCTTAGCAGAAGCTTTGATGAACAGAAAACAGATTTATCAGGGTGGAAGTTTGCAGGTTCAAAGGGCATTTAAGGAAAAGACAAGCCGCGCCCTCGTCATAACCGGGCGCGGCTTATGGCTAGTTTTAGTTTTGATTCATAGTGGCAATAAACTGGTTAGAGTCAGCAATGGCTCTGTTCATTTCCGCCAGCAGATTGTTGACATCCTGCTGCAACACGCCAAACTCGCCCTGAATAGCGCCTACCGCTTTGGCATTTAAATTGTGTTTTAAATACAGCACGTTGTCGTTTAATACCCTAAGGACTGGTGGCATTTTACTTTCGGCACGACGCATCACTTTGACTAAAGCGTCAAACTGGCGTTTGGTGTCCAACAGTTTCTTTTTGCTGTCGGTTTTGAGTTTTTTATTCTGATATTGCGACAGCTCAGCTTCCCATTCGTCAAACAAATCAAAAGCGACCAGCTCTACTTTGTTAATACGGGCTGTTACTTCGTCGGCGGCTTTTTTACTGTCTTCATACTGCGCCTGTAAAGCTTCATATTTGTCCTGCACATTGCCACCGTGGAAATTAATCAGCTGGCTGAGCTGGTCCAGTGCGTCTTTAAATTCCTGCTGACTGACCGCCTGCGCATCCCGCGCTTCTTCCACACGATCAATCAGAATATCGCGTTTGTGCACCCCGACTTTTTCCATAGCCGCATAATAAGCTGTACTGCAACCGCCAGCGAGCAAGGCGCCAGACAGCGCAACAAACTGTAATGCATGTTTGATTTTAAATAACATCTTTTATCCTTATTCGTCGTCTGATGAGCCGTTTACCAGCTCCGCAATAGCGGCGAGGCGCGCCATAGTCAGCGCATTGAGTGACTTTTTCGGGTACTGGCCTTTGGCGGTTTTGACACCGGCTTCACAACCGGTCAAGAGTTCCAGCGCTTCATCGACGGTTTTCACCACATAAATATGAAACTGACCACTGGCAACCGCATTTACTACTTCATCATTGAGCACCAGATTCAGCTGATTACTGGCCGGGATCACCACGCCCTGAGCACCCGTTAAACCACGGGACTGACATAAGCGGAAATAACCTTCAATCTTTTCGTTGACACCACCAATAGCTTGCACCTGACCATGCTGGTTAATAGAACCTGTCACAGCTAAATCCTGGCGGATAGGCACATTGGTAATAGCGGATATCAGCGCACAGACTTCAGCCAGTGACGCACTGTCGCCGTCCACCAAACCATAAGACTGCTCCATGGCGATATTGGCCGACAAGGTCAGCGGGAAGTTCTGCGCATATTTAGCGCCGAGGTAACCGGTCAGCAGCATCACCCCTTTGGAGTGAATGGCTTTGCCAAGCTCAACTTCGCGTTCAATATCAATAACACCGTTGGAGCCCGGATACACGGTCGCACTGATACGCGCCGGCGTACCAAAGGCGGTATCGCCAATCTCCAGCACTGTCAGGCCGTTCACTTTGCCAACGGCCACACCGTCGGTATCAATTAAAATTTGTCCTTCCTGAATATCTTCCAGGAAAGATTCGCTGATGCGGCCGGTGCGGTATTGTTTGCCCTGCAACGCCTGCTGAATATGTAAAGCACTGAGTTCAGTATCACCGGCCTGGTTGGCGTAATAACAGGCTTCGCGCACCAGCTCCAGCACATCAGCAAAACGGGCTGATAACTTACGCTGATGTTCGGCCTGACGGAAACTGAAAGTTAACAACTGTTTTAAACCACAGGAAGTTAAAGGCCCGGCGTCCAGCGCCTGAATTTGGTCCTGTAGCTGCAACGACATATATTTGACTGTCAGCGGATTAAACGGCAGGTAATGTTCAAAGTCGGCCAATACCCGGAACAATTCGTTAAATTCATCATCCACGTCCTGCACCAGGTAATACAGGTCGCGTGAACCGAGCAGCACAATTTTCACATTCAGCGGTATCGCTTTAGGCGTAATAATGGTGGAGTTCGTTACCGCATGGTCTGACAAAGTGTCGATATTAATTTCGCCACTTTTTAGTGCCAGCTTCAGCGCATCCCACACCGCAGGTTGTGACAATAAACGGTCTGCATCCAGGATCAGGTAACCGCCGTTGGCTTTATGCAAAGCACCGGCGCGGATCATCCGGTAATTGGTGTATAAAGCACCTTGGTCTGAACTGTATTCCACCCGGCCAAATAAATTGCCGTAGCTTGGGTTGGCTTCAAACACAATAGGAGCGCCGGACATCAGTTCGTGATGGACCAATACGTTTGGCACAAAATCACCGACAAACAAACTGCGGATATCCAGCTCTTCCAGTTTGTCGCTTTCCAGCTCTTCCGGCAGCAGCTCCAGCACAGCTTTGACCAGCTCAGGGCGCATTTCGCGCAAATAACGCAATACACCAAGCTCGTTGGAATAGTCATGCTCTAACGCTTTGTGCAGAGGTTTAAGTGCAACTTCAATGGTTTCGCGGCGTAAAGTACGCAAATTTTCCGACAGCTCGCGTTTCCACTGCGGTAATTCCAGCAGCTGCTCGTTTAAAATGGTTTCAAGTTCAGTCACTAACCCATAAAAAAACTGCCGTTTATCGTCGGGTAAATTGGCAAATTCGGCATCATCCAGCGGTTTGCCGTCGATCACTGGGGAAAAACTGACAGCGCCATTGTCTTCATACAGCACCACTTGCTTTTCCAGCGCTTTACGTTCCACCAGCGCAATAGCCGCTTCATATTTATTGTCAAAAGTGGCGTGAATGGCTTTTTTCTTGCGCTGATAACCCGGGTTATCAAAAGCGGCCGGGAAGGTGTCGAGCAGCTCGTCAATTAAGGCTTCAATCTTTTTCACCAGCACCCGGCCTTCGCCAGGCAGCAGCCTTAAAGTTTGTGGCACCCGCTCGTCTTCAAAATTATTGATATAACACCAGTCGTCCGGTGTTTCTTTTTCACTGGCGGCACTTTGCAGAATATCCTGCACCAGAGTGTAACGACCAAGTGCAGGTTCACCCATCACATAAAGGTTGTAGCCCGGCATGTCCATGCCAATGGCAAATGAAAGCGCCGCTTTGGCACGCTCCTGCCCGATAAAAGTGCTGCTAAAACCGGCCACATCCAGTGCCTCTGCAATCAGCTTGTCGTCAAGCTGCGGGCCAAGTTGAGAAACGGGCAAAGCCATGCTTTGCAAATGAGATAGAGCGGCTTTATGTACTGCCGGATGCGTCATGCAGAAAATTCCCGGATAAAAAACGAATGCCTATAGTAACAAAAACTACTGTGGGCGAAAGTGGCTAAAGTGCACCAAAGCAAGCTAAATATCAGAACCATCAGCCGAATTTCAGACCGGTAAGCCACGACGGTGAAATAAATGGCCGCCACAATCCGGACAAACCACCAGCTCTGATGGGTGATAATAAGGCAAAGTTGCGCTGCAGGCGTCACAATAATACAAGCCCATGCCCACTTCTTCGCCAGCCTGGTAATGCCCCTGATGGGCAAAATCGCTGCTAAGCTCCTGCCATTCCAGCTGGGTTTTGTCGGTGACCTGCGACAGTTCATACCACAAAGCTTCAGGCCATAATGACGGCAACTCTTCCTCTGCCGACTGACGTTTTAAGGTTTCCAGAAAAAGTGTGGTTTCATAGGCCGTTAAATCAGAACCCGCTTTCAGATAGGCTTTGATGGTTTCACTAAGCTCAAATAACTGGCTGACCTGCTGCTCTTTGGCTTGTCGCACCGCATCCGACAGTTGATTTAACCATTGCTGATATTTATGGGAAAAGTCCTGCATTTTTCACTCCCGGGGGACAAGCTTCTTTTTCTGAAGTATAGCCGCTGGCCTCAAAAGTTCTTGCATGAAGAAAAGCTAATACTCACAAAAAAATAACCAATTCAGAAACAAAACAAACATTAATGAAAATAATCAAAAACACAATAAACATAAGTTATGTAATTGTTATTATTGAATTTTTTATGCAGTTTGTCGCATTAAGTTTGTTTTCATGAAACTGAGTTGTTAGGTTGAGATTGTGCGGTTTTAGGGAACAAATCAGTTGGATGCTGCTGTTTTAGCCTGACTTTTCTTGACTCTGACACGCATTTTTTGACAACTACTTTAAGGAATTCCAGGATGTCTTCTTATAACAAACTGAACCAGGCAGTGCGTTTAGCACTCGCATTTGGCATTACAACCACAGCCCTCGCAGCCACACCTGTGCTTGCACAGGAAAAAAAAGCAGATGACAAAGTTGAGCGCATTGAAGTTACCGGCTCAAAAATCAAACGTATCGGTGAGTTATCACCAACTCCGGTTACTGTAATTAGCGGTGACGGTCTGGTTGATGCCGGCGTGGTAAACGTCGCTGACTTACTGCATAAAATGCCAAACACGCTGGTGGGTCTGTCACCGGAAACCACCAACAACACAATTTTTGCCAGTGGTCTGAACAATACAAACTTACGGGGTCTGGGTTCAAACCGCACTCTGGTATTGGTTAACGGCCGTCGTTTTGTGTCTGGTGCACCAGGCAGTAGCGCTGTTGACTTAAACAATATTCCAACCGCAATGATCGAACGGGTTGAAATCACCACTGGTGGTGCTTCTGCCGTTTATGGTTCTGATGCTGTCGCAGGTGTTGTAAACATCATCACCAAAAAGACCTTTGACGGTGTGACGCTGGATGCTTCAACCACCCGCCCAACACAGAGCGGTGGCGAAGAAGATTATGCTTCTATTACATTTGGTTCAGACGTTGGTAAAGCAAACTTTGTGACTAACCTAAGCTGGGCGTCGCAAAATCAGGTGTCTTATATGGACCGCGATTATCTGCGTGAAGGTCCTATCGCTATCCAAAACCCGAACTATAACTCAGCAGATCCAAACAGCCCGTTGCGGGTGATCTGGGGTACTGGCCAACAGGTTCTGGCCGCTTATGCGCCGGCTGGTACCTTTGTGTCTGGTGGCAAACGTTATACATTCAGTGAGAATGGCCAGGTTCGTCTGATGAACTTAGGTCAGCCGTTACCTCCGCTGGTGGGTGGCCGTGTCGACTATATCGGTGGTGAAGGCTATAACTTCGCCGAAAACTCATTTATGCGTACACCTTTAGATCGCATCAGCTTCGTGTCAAACATGAACTATGCCATCAATGATGACCATAACATGAGCATGGAAATGAACCTGACTCGCTCTGAAGCCTATGGTGAGAGCTCTCCGGCGTTTATTAACTTCGCCGTCAACGCTAATAACGGCTTGTTATCACCTGAAGCTTCTGCACTGATTGCTGCTGCCAATGCTAATGGTCGTGTCACTATGGGTTACCTGGCATCAGACTTTGGTAACCGCAAATATAGCCAGGAACGCACTTTAGCCCGTGTCTCTCTGGGATTTGAAGGCGCACTCAGCGACACCTGGTCTTATGATGTATATGCCACAACAGGTCATGTCCAGGCGGATACTGAATGGTACGGTGAAATGTTCTATAACCGTTTCCTGCAGGCTGTTGACGTAGAAAAAACCGCCAGTGGTACCTTGCAATGCCGTGATGCAACGGCACGGGCTCAGGGCTGTCTGCCACTGAACATCTTTGGCCGTGGTATCTACAGTGATGCGGCTTACAACTGGGTCGCAACAGATGCAATGCGTCGTTCGTCCATTGAACAGTCTGTAGTTTCCGCTACCGTAAGCGGTGAGTTGTATGAACTGCCAGCTGGTTTTATCACCACTGCGTTTACTGCTGAATACCGCAAAGAAGGTGCCAAGACGCTGCCTGATCCAGCCATGCGTGCTGGCCTGTTGTTCAACAACAGTTCACAACCGCTGGATGGTGAGTTTGACGTTAACGAAATTTCTGCAGAATTTTCGGTGCCATTATTGGCTGAGCTGACAATGGTTGATTTATTAACCTTCGAATCTGCCTACCGTAAAATGGATTACTCCACTTCAGGTTCAGATGATGCATGGAAAATTGGTCTGAACTGGGAAGTGTCAGATGAACTGCGCGTGCGTTTAAACCGTGCTAAATCTGTCCGTGCACCAAACATTGGTGAACTGTACAACCCACCTGGCCAAACTTTCCGTTCACTGAGCGATCCATGTGCGGTAAGTCAGCGCCCCGGCCTGAACCCGAAATATCGTGACGCGATTCTGGCAAACTGTGCGGCTCAGGGTGTACCTACCACCTTTGAACCTTCAACAGAGTGGAAAGGCTCTACTCGTCCAGGCTTTATCATTGGTAACACAGAGCTGACCAACGAAACTGCACACGACATTACAGCCGGCTTTATCTATACGCCAAACTGGCTGGAAGGTGCAGGTCTGACAGTTGACTACTGGAAGTTTGAACTGACAAACGTCATCAACAGCTTCACTGGCCCTGATGTAGTGAAATACTGCTATCAGTCAGCTTCACTGGACAACCCGTACTGCCCACTGTTAACCCGTGATGCTGCTACTTATGAAATCACCAACTACTTCGAGAAACCGGTGAACTCGGCTTCCCGTAATGTTGAAGGTGTGGATCTTGAAGCATCATATCGCTTTGGTACCAACTACGGCGACTTCAATATCCGCCTGATCAGTACTTATATGAGCAAATATGAAACCAACCCAACTGGTTTTGCTGAGGATCTGATCAACGACTTAGGCGAAGTTGAACTGCCGGACTGGAAACACCGTTTCACTACAGAATACAGCTACGGCGATGCGTCTGCTGTGTTAACTGTGAACTACCGTGCCAAAACGGTGCAGTCGAACGACTGGACTCCAAACCAGAACAACTACAACGACGTGCCTTCATACACAACGTTCGACCTGACCACGCGTTACGACGTGACGCAGCAATTCCAGGCTCGTTTGGGTGTACTGAATATGTTTGACCGCAATCCACCAATGCTGCCAGGCCAGAACACCAATGGCGCCGCATGGGATGTGATCGGTCGTCGTATTACTGCGGGTGTAAGCTACAAGTTCTAAGCCCATCAAAGGTAACTCACAGTGATGTTTTCGCTGTGAGTTACGGCACACATTGAATAAAGCCCCGGCCATCATCATGCCGGGGCTTTTTTATATGCAATTCTAAAATGCTTAGTTGTTATGCCTTCGCAACCCAACTTCCAGAATTGGATATCACAGGCAACAACAATAGGAGCGGCCCTTCGCTTTCATCTGATGTGAGCCATATCACAATACCGGCCATACCGCTTTGCAGTTGTTGTCGCCCCCCCGCTTGCGGTATGCTACGGGCACTTTTGCCGGATGGCCGGCCGCCTTTGATTGAACAGTTGGAATTTTCGATGTCAGACACTCAAAACCTCAACCAGACTTATGATCCAAAAGCCATTGAAACCCGGATGCAGCAGCACTGGGAACAAAGCAAAGCCTTTAAAGTGGTGGAAGATAACAGCAAAGAAAAATTCTACTGTCTGTCGATGTTTCCATACCCAAGCGGCCGTCTGCATATGGGCCATGTGCGTAACTACACCATTGGGGATGTGATCAGCCGCTTCCAGCGCATGCAGGGCAAAAACGTGATGCAGCCGATGGGTTGGGACGCTTTTGGTTTACCGGCCGAAAACGCCGCTATTGCCAACAAAACAGCACCGGCCAAATGGACCTACGCCAATATCGACTACATGAAAAACCAGCTCAAACGCTTAGGTTTTGGTTATGACTGGGACCGTGAACTGGCCACCTGTAAACCTGAATATTACAAGTGGGAACAGTGGTTTTTCACCAAGCTGTTTGAAAAAGGCTTGGTTTATAAAAAAATGGCGACAGTGAACTGGGACCCTGTTGATCAGTGTGTGCTGGCCAACGAGCAGGTCATTGACGGTCGCGGCTGGCGTTCAGGCGCCTTGGTTGAACAACGTGAACTGGCGCAGTGGTTTATTAAAATTACCGATTACGCCGAAGAGCTGCTGCGGGATTTAGATCAGCTGGACGAATGGCCTGAGCAGGTAAAAACCATGCAGCGCAACTGGATTGGCCGCTCTGAAGGGGTGGAAATTAAGTTCAGCGTGGCAGGCTCCAGTTATGATTTCAGCGTCTACACCACCAGACCAGATACTTTCTACGGTGTGACTTATGTTGCTATTGCACCGCAGCACCCGCTGGCGCAAAAAGCCGCCAAGATGGATGACAAGCTGGCGCAATTTATCGACGAATGTAAAGGTGGCAAAATCGCCGAAGCAGATATGGCGACGATGGAGAAAAAAGGCGCACCAACCGGCTTTTTTGCTGTGCATCCGTTAACAGGCCAGCAAGTGCCAATCTGGGTGGCCAACTTTGTACTGATGGATTACGGCTCAGGCGCTGTGATGGCCGTACCGGCACACGACCAGCGCGATTACGAATTTGCGACTAAATACGGCCTGCCAATTAAGCAGGTGATAGCCCCTGTTGCCGGCGCTGAAGATAGTATCGATTTAAGCAAAGCCGCTTTTACCGACAAAGGTGTGCTGGTGAACTCAGCGGAATTTGATGGTCTGGATTTTGCCGCAGCCTTTAAAGGTATTGCCGACAAACTGTCTGCCATGGGTTTAGGCCAGGTGAAAGTGAATTACCGCCTGCGCGACTGGGGTGTGTCCCGTCAGCGTTATTGGGGTTCACCCATTCCGATGTTAACGCTGGAAGATGGCACTCAGGTACCAGTGCCGGAAGAGATGCTGCCGGTGCGTCTACCGGAAGATGTGGTGATGGACGGTGTGACCTCCCCTATTAAAGCCGATCCAAACTGGGCAAAAACCAGTTACCAAGGCCAGACTGCTTTCCACGAAACCGACACCTTTGACACCTTTATGGAGTCCAGCTGGTATTACGCCCGTTATTGCAGCCCACAGCACGACACGGCCATGCTTGACCCTGCCAAAGCCAACTACTGGCTGCCGGTGGACCAGTACATAGGTGGTATTGAACACGCTATTTTGCACTTATTGTATTCACGTTTTTTCCACAAACTGCTGCGTGACGTGGGTTTAGTGCAATCAGACGAGCCGTTTAAACGTTTGTTATGCCAGGGCATGGTATTGGCGGAAACTTTCTACCGTGAACACGAAGGTGGCAGCAAAACCTGGTATTCACCACAAGACGTGACGGTAGAACGTGATGACAAAGGCCGCATCAGCCGCGCTATTTTAACCAGCGATGGCCAGCCTGTGCTCTCTGCCGGCATGAGCAAAATGTCAAAATCAAAAAATAACGGCATAGACCCACAAACGGTGATCGACTTATACGGTGCCGACACTGTGCGTTTATTTATGATGTTCACTGCGCCACCAGAGCAAACGCTGGAATGGCAGGACTCTGCAGTTGAAGGCGCCAACCGCTTCCTGCGCCGCGTCTGGACTTTGGTCAACGACTTTAAACAAAAAGGTGCTGTGCCGGCACTGGATCTGAGCGCCCTGAACAGCGAGCAAAAAACGCTGCGCCGTGAAATTCATAAAACCATTGCCAAGGTGACTGATGACGTGGGTCGTCGTTACACCTTTAACACCGCCGTTGCCGCCATTATGGAGCTGATGAACCGGCTGCAAAAAGCCGCCACTGACACAGCGCAGGACTTGGCTGTGCTGAACGAAGGTATTCAGGCCGTAGTGATGCTGTTAAACCCAATCACCCCCCATTTGTCACAACATCTGTGGGCTGAGCTTGGCCATACAACAGAGCTGGAACAAACACCATGGCCTTCAGTCGATCAGAGTGCACTGGTCGAAGATGAAAAACTGGTGGTGGTACAAATTAACGGTAAAGTGCGCAGCAAAGTGACTGTAGCTATTGATGCCACTCAGGAACAAGTGATGGCGCTGGCCACAGCAGAAGAAAACGTCAAGAAGTACCTTGAAGGTGTGGAAGTGCGTAAAGTGATTTACGTGCCTGGCAAGTTATTAAGTCTGGTGGTGGGCTAATGCTGAAGTTGTCACGCCACTGGCTCTGTCTGCTGCTTGGTGCCTTGCTACTGAGCGGCTGTGGTTTTCAGTTGCGTGGTGAGCTGCCGCTGGCCAAATATCCGGCGATTTACCTCGAAGGGGATCGCCACTCGGAGCTTTTAGCCAAACTGTCAGAGCAGCTGCAACGCAATAATGTAAAACTGCTGCCGGGTGCTGATGCTAAGCTGCCCCATATTCAGCTGCAGACCGATGGTCTGCAGCGGCGCACCTTGTCGTTGTTTCCCAACGGCCAGGTGGCAGAATATGAGCTGATTTACACAGTGGAATATCAGCTGTTGATGCCGGGCACTGAAGCAACCAGCCACAAAATTGAATTAACCCGTGACTATCAGGACGACCCATCCAGGGCTCTGGCCAAGGCGCGGGAACTGGATTTGTTATTGGATGAACTGCGCACCCAGGCGGTATCGCGGATCATCCGTCAGCTCGGCCGGCTCTGAGTTATGCTGAAACTGTTCAGCAACCAGTTACCGGCTCAGCTGAAAAAAGGTCTGGCGCCGGTCTATCTGGTGTTTGGCGAAGAACCTTTGCAAAAAATGGAAGCGCTGGACGATATTCGCAGCGCCGCCAAAACCGCAGGTTTTGACGACAGACAAAGTTTTATCAATGAAGCCCAGTTTGACTGGGCAGATTTTTTTAATGAAATGAACAGCATGTCGCTGTTTACCCCCCGTCAGCTGCTGGAACTGGATTTAGGCACTGCCAAACTAAGCCCGGCGACGCAGGATGCTCTGAAAAAAATCCCTGCCTTGCTGCACCCCGACCTGATTTTGGTGCTGCATGCGGCCAAAACCGCCACCGAATTTGCCAAACAAAGCTGGTTTAAAGCACTTGCCGATATTGGCGTGCAGGTACAGTTTTATCCGCTGGACGATTATCAGTTTATGCGCTGGTTAAAAGAGCGTGCCGCCAGTCTTGGTGTCAAACTACAGACAGATGCTTTGCAGCTGCTGCAGCACCATGCCGCCGGTAACTTACTGGCCGCCAAACAGGAGCTGGAAAAACTGGCGTTAACCCAGCACGGCCAATGGCTGGATGCGGCATTTTTGCAGCAATATCTGGCGGACCAATCCCACTTTAGTGTGTTTCAGCTGGTTGATTCTGTGCTCTCTGGTCAGGGAGAAGAAGCGCTGCACCGGCTCGACCGCTTATTAGCGCAAGATCAGGAACCGGTGATGATTGCCTGGCAATTACAAAAAGAAGCACTGTTATTGTTACAGTTAAAAACACTGGAACAACAAGGTGTGATGGCACAGGACTATTTTAAGAAATTCAGTATCTGGCCTAAACGTCAGCCGTTGTATCAGCAGGCATTGTTGCGTTTGTCCGGCAACTGGCTGCAACATCTGCTGCAGGAACTGGCCTGTTTTGACCGGGCGCTTAAATCCGGTCAGCTGAGCCACCCTGAAGTGGCGCTGGCCCATCTGGTGACTTTATTTATTCACCCTGTACCCAAATTATTTTCGCTGCAACAGCAGCTGGCTGATTAACATGGCGCTGCTGGGTTTTTATGGGGGCACCTTTGACCCTATTCACCAGGGGCATTTGCAGCTGGCACTGTATGTACAGCAACATTGCCAGCTTGAACAGCTGCAGCTGCTACCTTGCCACTTGCCGCCGCACAGAGCACATCCAGGGGTGAGCAGCGAACATAGAGCGGCCATGGTGGAGCTGGCCATTGCGCCATACCCGGCGCTTAAACTGAACAAACTGGAGCTTGGCAAACAAAGCCCTTCTTATACGGTTGAAACGCTGGAAATCCTGCGCAGTCAGCACCCCAACGACACTCTGTGTTTTGTCATCGGCATGGATTCACTCTGTGCTTTCACCCGCTGGCATCGATACCAGGACATTTTAAGCCTTTGTCATTTATTGGTGTGTCAGCGCCCGGGTTATGCAGAAAATGCCGAAGCAACCATGCTGCTGCAGTCCTATGGCGCACAGAACATTCAAGAACTTCAAAGCCAACAGGCCGGCAAAATTTTGCTGCTGCAAAACCCTTTGTTTGATATCTCGGCCAGTCAAATCCGTGCTGGCCTGCAACAAAACGAACCACAACAAACTCCCTCACCTGCTCTGCAAATCCCTGCAGTAATGGCTTATATCCAACAGCATGGGCTGTATCAGGTATAACTGCGCATAAAAAGCTGTTAAAATGCCGCGTTTACAGCGCACAGCTATGGGGTATACCAAGTGCAGACTCAGGAATTAATTGCTTTTGTTGTTGATAAAATCGACGACATGAAAGCCAAAGATATTGTTCAGCTCGACGTGAAAGGCAAATCAACCGAAACCGAATGTATGGTGGTGTGTTCAGGCACCTCCAACCGTCACACCCGCTCAGTGGCAGCTTACCTGATTCAGGAAGCCAAAAAAGCCGGTTTACATATTCTGGGTGTTGAAGGCGAAAAATCAGGTGACTGGGTGTTGGTTGATTTAGGCGAAGTGGTGGTTCACGTGATGCTTGATGAAAGCCGTGGTTTTTATCAGCTGGAAAAACTCTGGGCCGCCTGAGTCCATGAAGTTAATGCTGATTGCCGTTGGGCAAAAAATGCCAGCCTGGGTCACCACAGCCTACGAAGAATACGCCCGGCGTTTCCCGCGGGATTTACCACTGGAACTGATTGAAATTCCTGCTGGTAAAAGGGGTAAAAACGCCGATATTAAACGTATTCTGGAGCAGGAAGGCGAAAAAATGCTGGCTGCTGTGCCCAAAGGCAGTCGTATTGTGACGCTGGAAGTGGAAGGTGCCAACTGGAGCAGTCCACAACTGGCGCAGAAGCTGGAACAATGGCAAATGGATGGCCGGGATGTTTGTTTGCTGGTGGGGGGGCCCGAAGGTTTAGCACCTGCCTGTATCGCCGCCAGCGAAGCCAAATGGTCGTTATCCGCATTAACCATGCCGCACCCGCTGGTGCGGGTGGTGCTGGCTGAAAGCCTGTACCGCGCCTGGAGTATCAGTACTAACCATCCGTATCATCGCGAGTAGTTATGCGCAAACGCCGTATCGCCATTGCCGATCATGTTGCCGAAGCCTTGCTGTTTAACAGAAGGCTGCTGGTGGCTTTTGTCATGGTGGTGTTGTTATTTGGCGTTTTGTTACTGAATTTATACCAGTTACAGGTGGTGAAATACGAAGAATACTCCACCAGAGCCGACGGCAACCGCATTAAGTTAGTCCCCTTGTCGCCAAACCGCGGCATGATTTATGACCGTAATGGTGTCTTGCTGGCGGAAAACCGCCCTGTGCATTCGCTGGAATTGGTACCGGAGCAGGTCAAAGATTTAGCCCAAACCGTTCAGGAACTTGCCAAACTCATCGTTATCGACGAAGAACAGCAACAGGCCTTTTTTAAAGAAGTTAAACAACAACGCCGTTTTAAAAGTATTGCGCTGAAAGAACACCTGACTGAACAGGAAGTTGCCATTTTAGCCGTTCACTTGCACCAGTTCAGTGGTGTCACGCTCGAAGCCCGCCTGACCCGCAATTATCCTTATGGCGATTTATTTACTCATGCGCTGGGTTATATCGGCAAAATTAACGAAAAAGAATACAAACAACTGGAAGAGAGCCAGCAAAGCGCCAATTACGCCGCAACCCGCGATATTGGTAAAGTGGGCCTGGAAAAGTTTTACGAAAGCCAGCTGCACGGCACTGTGGGTTATCAGGAAGTTGAAGTGAACAGTCGCGGCAGGGTCATCCGCACTCTGCGCGAACAACCGGCGATTTCAGGGGATGATTTATACCTGTCACTGGACTTAGGGTTACAACTTAAAGCTCAGGAAGCTCTTGGCGAAAACCGAGGTTCAGTGGTGATGCTGGACCCAAGAGATGGTGCTGTACTGGCGTTTTATAGCAACCCAAGTTACAACCCGAATCTTTTTGTGCATGGTATCAGCGGTAAAAACTACCGCATGTTATTAAATTCACCGGACAGACCTCTGGTCAACCGCATCACTCAGGGGTTATTCCCGCCTGCTTCCACCATCAAACCTCTGCTCGGTGTAGCCGGCCTGGAAAATGGCACCGTCACTGAACAAACCCGTATTCCGGACCCAGGTTTTTATCGGCTGCCAAACGTGAGTCGGCCCTGGCGTGACCATTTAAAATGGGGCCATGGTTATGTCGATATTTATACCGGCATTATCAAAAGTTGTGATACCTACTTTTACGATCTGGCTTACAAAATGGGCATCGACAAAATTGCCGACTTTATGACCAAAGCAGGTTTTGGCCGACCCAGCGGTATTGATATTCACGAAGAAAATGAAGGCAATATGCCCACCCGTGAATGGAAAAAAATCAAACACAAACAAAACTGGGGCCCGGGAGATACCATTAATATCGGCATAGGCCAGGGTTATTGGCAGGCAACCCCACTACAAATGGCGCTGACCACAGCCACCTTAATTAATACCGGCGCCCGCATTACACCAAGGCTGGCACGTAATTTTCATAATCAGCAGCAAGACCAAAGTTTACTGTTAGCACCTGAGCAGGCCATTACCGTGGTCGACCCGAACAACTGGGCTATTTCACGCGAAGCCATGCGCCGCACCGCCCAGCAGGAAGGCGGCACAGCACGGGGCGCCTTTTTAGGCGCCACCTATGACCCGGCTGGTAAAACCGGTACCCAACAAGTGATCAACATTGCGGCCGGGCAAAAATATAACGCCAAAGCCATTAACGAGCGCCACCGTGATAACGCCATGTTTGTCGGTTATGCCCCGCATCATAATCCGGAAGTGGTGGTCGCCGTTGTTGTGGAAAACGCCGGTGGTGGTGGCAGTAATGCAGCCCCTGTTGCCCGCATCATGATGGATCATTATTTTACGCCGGCTGCAGAAAAACCAGCACTGCCCACCCTGGCCGAAATAGCGCTGATGCAGGAACAAAGAGCAGCCCAGATGCTGGCACGCGAACAACGTTATGCCGAAGAAAAAGCGGCCGAAGAAGCTCGAAAGCTAAAACGTCAGCAGCAAACTGAGCCCCAAGCTGTGCCTGCCGGCACCACAGAGAGCACTACTGCCCCAGCGGCAGCGCCGGTCACAACCACTGAAAAACCGGCAACAATCCAGGACCAGCCGCAACCTGTAGTTAATGGCAGCACAACAGAACAACAGCCCGGCACCAACAGTGCGCTGACACAGACCCAAAGCGAGGATAACTCCATCGATGACTGAGCAGGAACATCAATCCCGCCTGATGCACTGGCATATTGACGGCCCGCTGCTCGGAGCCTTATTACTGCTGATTGTGATAGGTTTATTTACCCTATACAGCGCAGACGGCCACGATTTGGCTAAAGTGGAAGGCCAGGCTCTCAAGGTGGCCTTTGCCATGGGCATTATGACGATGCTGGCGCAGATTAATCCACAAAGTTACCGGCGCTGGTCTTTGCCTATGTATGTCAGCGGGCTGTTTTTTTTGCTGATAGTGGAGTTTTTTGGTTATACCGCCAAAGGCTCAACCCGTTGGATTGATTTAGGTTTTACCAAGTTTCAGCCGTCCGAAATGATGAAACTGGCCGTGCCTATGGCCGTGGCCTGGTATATGGCGAAACATCCGATGCCACCCCGTACCCGTGACGTACTGGCCGGTTTTTTAATTTGTGCTGCGCCGACCTTATTGATAGCCAAACAACCCGATCTCGGCACCTCTATCCTGATTGCAATGTCCGGTGTTTTTGTATTGTTTTTCAGTGGCATGAGCTGGCGGATCATCGGTTTTGTCGCGGCGCTGCTGGCGGCATTTTTGCCTATCCTGTGGCACTTTCTGATGTATGACTATCAAAAACGCCGTGTGCTGACGCTGTTTGATCCGGAGCGGGATCCGTTAGGTGCAGGTTATCAAACCATTCAGTCGATGATCGCCATTGGCTCAGGCGGTATTGAAGGTAAAGGCTGGATGCAGGGCACCCAGTCGCAGCTGGAGTTTTTGCCGGAACGTCATACCGACTTTATTTTTGCCGTCTTTGCCGAAGAAATGGGGCTGATGGGCGTCTGTGGTTTATTCCTGCTGTATCTGTTTATTATTGGCCGCGGTCTGGTCATAGCCAGCCGCGCTCAGGATAACTACAGTCGTTTTCTCGCCGGTAGTATCACTCTGACATTTTTTGTCTATGTTTTTGTGAACATCGGCATGGTATCTGGTATTCTGCCAGTCGTTGGTGTTCCGCTGCCGCTGGTCAGTTTTGGCGGAACTTCTTTCGTGACTTTACTGGCCGGTTTTGGCATTCTGATGTCGGTCAGCACTCACAAACGGATGTTAGCGAAACAATAATGAACATGTCTTCCCGTGCCTTGCGGCCTCTGCGCCAGAATTTATTGTTGTGTTCTTTTTCAGTTGTGGTACTGGCCGCCTGTTCCAGTGCGCCGGACTCTTCATCAAGCGGCACCACTGCAGCTGGCTATCCGGATCCAAATGCCGGCCGTTATTCCCAGTCCAAAGACAGTATTCCGCTGCGTTTTCCAACGCCAGAAGAGATGATTGATCCGGAACCTGTGGTGGAGCCATTAAGCCGCGGCGGCAATAAACCTTATAATATTTATGGTGTGGATTATTTTCCAAAAACCACCATCACCGAACACAGCGAAACCGGTACCGCGTCCTGGTATGGCAGCAAGTTTCATGGCCATTTAACCTCTAATGGCGAAACCTACGATGTATTTTCAATGACTGCAGCGCATAAAACCCTGCCTCTGCCCTCTTATGTTCGCGTGACCAACCTCGACAATTACCGCAGCGCCATAGTGCGGGTAAACGACCGTGGTCCTTTCCACGATGGCCGGGTCATCGATTTATCTTATTCTGCCGCCTATAAACTGGGGATATTCCAAACCGGTACTGGTCGGGTGAAGGTGGAACTGATTGCCTCCCCGGCCATGGAAAATCAAAGCAGTTTTGCTACCCCAATAGCGCAGGAACCAGTGATCCCTTATGAGCCAGTCACGCCAGTGCAGCGTCCGTCTTCGCAAAACACTGTCAGTCAGCCGGTGCAGTTTCAGGAAACAGACCGGTTGGCCACCAATAACAACAGAAGCAGCAATACAACAACCAGACCTGTTGTCAGTGCAAGTCAGCCTGCTGGGCAAAATGGCTGTTTTATTCAGCTGATTGCCAGCAGTGATCCGGCAAAAGTGCAACGGCTTGGGAACGAATTACAACAACAATGGTCTGTACCCACAACCATTGAAAACGCCAACGGCATCTATAAGCTGCTGGCAGGCCCGTTACAGGGGGCCGCAGTGGCCGCCGACTGGCTGGACAAACTGCGTTCTGGTAATTATCCGGACGCTTATGTCACCAATAAAAAATTATGTGGTTAACCTTTTTGTGTTGTTAACCGTGCTGTAGCAGTTCACTAATAAGAAAGAGTCTCATGAATCACCGCCTTAAAAACCAATACCGTCGCATTTTGTTCGCCACCAGTTTTAGCTGCCTGAGTTTTTTTGCGCAAAGCCAAACCGCTGCCGATATGCAGCTGACGCCGCAGGCGCCACAAGTGAACGCCAAAGGTTATATTCTGATTGATTACCACACTGGCAAAGTATTGGCCGAAGGCAATGCCGACGAGTTATTAGCCCCAGCCAGTCTGACCAAAATGATGACCAGTTATGTGGTTGGTACCGAAATTAAAAATGGCAATATCAAGCCAAGCGATCAGGTGACCATCAGCGAAAACGCCTGGGCCAAACAATACAGTGACTCTTCCAAGATGTTTATTGAGGTGGGCGCAACCATTTCAGTGGAAGAGCTGAACCGCGGTATTATTATCCAGTCTGGTAACGACGCTTGTGTGGCGCTGGCTGAACACATTGCCGGCACCGAAAGTGCCTTTGCCGAGCTGATGAACGCCCACGCCAAACGCCTTGGTATGACCAACACCACTTACGTCAACAGCCATGGCTTGCCGGCTGAACAACAACGTACCACAGCCCGCGACATGGCCAAATTGTCCGTTGCGCTGATCCGTGATGTGCCTGAAGAATATAAAATTTATTCTGAAAAAGAATACGTTTTTAACGGCATCAAACAATACAACCGCAATGGCTTGCTGTGGGATAAAAGCTTAAATGTGGACGGCATTAAAACAGGCCACACTTCAGAAGCAGGTTACAGCCTGATCACTTCGGCTACCAAAGACGGCATGCGGTTAATTTCGGTGGTGATGGGCACTGAAAGCGCCAAGATCCGTGAAGCGGAAAACAAAAAATTACTGACTTATGGTTTTCGTTTTTTCGAAACTTTCTCGCCTTATAAAGCCGGTGAAGTATTTGCTGAACAGCGCGTCTGGCAAGGTGATAAAGAAAATATCAGCTTAGGTGTGATGAGCGAAACCCCTATTACCCTGCAGCGTGGCCAGCGTAAACACCTCAAAGCCGACTTTAAACTGTCCCAGCAGCTGGTGGCTCCTATTACCAAAGGTCAGGTGGTAGGCACTGTTTACCTGAAACTGAATGACGAAGATATTGCTGAATTCCCGCTGGTGGCACTGGAAGATATTGCGGAAGGTGGCATTTTCAGCCGGTTGGTTGACTACGTCAAAATGCAGTTACAGTAACAGGCCGCATTACCTCTAAAAGATGTTGAAGAAGTCCCGGCACAGCCCGGGACTTTTTGTTAGAATAGCCGCCAATTTGTGCACAGGCACAGCCCAGTCAACAGTATCCAATGTGGTAAGTGAGGATCCGATGGCCGTTGAAGTAAAAGACACCAGATTTGATGAGTTTCTTGAATTCCCCTGCGCTTTTAACTTTAAAGTTGTGGGTCTGGCCCATGATGATTTAGTGCCGCAGGTGATTGCCACTTTGCAGCGTCATGCAGAGGCAAGCGACTATTCACCAAGCGTAAAACCGAGCAGCAAAGGCACTTATCATTCAGTGACTGTGGTGGTAACTGTCACCAGCAAAGCGCATATTGAACTTTTGTACACTGAACTGGGTAAACTTGAACTGGTCCGTTATGTTATGTAACTGGCTGCAAAAGCTCGATTTTTCAGCCCTGCCCTTTATAATGCAGCCATTTTTTACGCAGGAGCCATTGTAGTGCCTGTCGCAGATGCTTTAGTGATCCGGGATTTAGGCCTGGTGGATTACACCGACACCTGGCAACGGATGCAACAATTTACCGATAACCGTGACGATAACACGCCCGATGAAATCTGGCTGCTGGAACATCCGCCGGTATTTACCCAGGGTCAGGCCGGCAAAGCCGAGCATTTATTAATGCCGGGTGATATTCCTGTGGTACAGGTGGACCGCGGTGGTCAGGTGACTTACCACGGCCCGGGTCAGCTGGTGGCTTATGTGCTGTTGAATATCAAAAGACGCAATATCGGCGTACGCGCACTGGTGACCCTGATTGAACAGGTCATTATTCAAACTCTGGCAGAAAATGGCGTGCAGGCTTATGCCAAAAGCGACGCACCAGGTGTTTATGTTGATGAAAAAAAAGTGGCCTCTCTGGGTTTAAGAGTGCGTAAAGGCTGTACTTTTCATGGTCTGGCACTGAATGTCGATATGGATTTATCACCTTTTGGCCGCATTAACCCTTGTGGTTATGCTGGTATGCAAATGGTGCAAAGCAAAGATTTAGGTGGCCCTCTGACAATGGCAGCGGCCAAAGCACAAATCAGCCGTCAGTTTGCCAGTCAGCTGGCAGTGACAGAGCTTTCAACAAAGACAGGGTTTTATGACTAATATGCCAAAAACAGCCCGGATGGAGCCTGGTGTCAAGTTGCGTGATGCCGAAAAAATGGCACTGATCCCGGTAAAAGTTCTGCCAACAGAACCAGCTGAAATGTTGCGTAAGCCGGAATGGCTGAAGATCAAACTGCCAAAAAGCTCTGAACGTATTGACGAAATTAAAGGGGCTTTGCGCAAACACGGCCTGCATTCAGTGTGTGAAGAAGCGTCTTGCCCTAACCTGACTGAATGTTTTAACCACGGCACCGCCACTTTTATGATTTTGGGTGCTATTTGTACCCGCCGCTGTCCATTCTGTGATGTGGCTCATGGCCGGCCGTTGCCACCCAGTGCTGAAGAGCCGGAAAAACTGGCGTTAACCATTAAAGACATGAAGCTGAAGTATGTGGTGATCACTTCTGTTGACCGCGACGATTTACGCGACGGTGGTGCTCAGCACTTTGCCGACTGTATCACCGCTATCCGCCGTGAATCCCCGGCTATTAAAATTGAAGTACTGGTGCCGGATTTTCGTGGCCGCATGGACACTGCACTGAATATTCTGACGCAAACACCGCCTGATGTGTTTAACCACAATCTGGAAACGGCACCACGCCTATACAAGCTGGCCCGCCCTGGTGCTGACTATAAATGGTCGCTGGAATTGCTGCGTCGTTATAAAGAAGCGCATCCTGAAGTTTCCACGAAGTCGGGTCTGATGGTCGGCTTGGGTGAAACCACCGAAGAAATTATCGAAGTGATGCGCGACTTACGCGCTCACAACGTCGATATGCTGACCGTTGGCCAATATTTACAGCCAAGCAAACACCATTTACCGGTGAAACGTTATATGTCACCGGCGGAGTTTGATGAAATCAAACGTATTGGTTATGAGCTTGGTTTTAAACATGTTGCCTCAGGCCCCTTTGTGCGTTCCAGTTATCATGCGGATCGTCAGGCGGCTGGTGAAGACATCAGCTAAAAACGGCAAAACAGGCTGCAATTGCAGCCTGTTTTTTTAGTAAAAAAACGCTATGCTGTAATCACTTACGCAGGAGTCGATATGGATCACAGACGTTTTAGCCGCATTCTGTTTAACAGCAACGCAAAGTTAATTTGCGCCGGCAGAGAATTTGCCACAGAGGTGCTGGATTTATCCTTACGCGGTGCTTTGGTGAAAAAGCCACAAGACTGGGATCTGAAAGATGGCACTGAACTGATGTTGCAGTTTCAACTGAATGACTCCGAACTGGTACTGGAAATGGAAACCAGAGTGGCGCACAGCCATCAGGATACTTTAGGTTTATATTGTGAGCGGATTGATATTGAAAGCGCTGGCCACCTGCGCCGTTTGCTGGAACTGAATATTGGTGACGCCGATTTATTAAGCCGCGAACTGAGCGAACTCTCCAACTAAATACTATCCCCTATTTCCCCCAAAACGGCTTTTATCAGCCGTTTTTTATTTCTACAACAGCATCAAGGGTTACAGACTTTTTATCACGGACATTGGCAGCTTAGACAATTGCCTCTACGTCGAGGCAGCTTAACACCTCAAAACAGACAAACAGCTGAGCCTAGGGCGCGGCTACCTTCTGTTGACCGGCATTTTGTGTCACTAATGCCTGCTGCGCTGGCCTGTAACCAAGCGTTGCCGCCTGTTGCATCCAGCGCTGCCAGGCCGGCCAGTCCTGCTGTTGTCTGGCAAGATAAGCAAAATAATAAGCAGCCGGCATCAACAGCTCAGGCCTTGCCAGCTGCTGGTGCATTAACTTCAGATAAAGTGCCGGCATGGCAAGTTCATGGTGTTGCATATGGGTATCTGCCGCCACCGGCCGGTACGCCTGTAGTCCGGCATGATGGCAACTGGCCACCGGCGTTAATTCCAGCTCATCGGCATGAAGCTGCCAGTGCAGCTGATAAGCCGCCAGATCCGCTTTATCAAACAGCAGATTCGGTGTCAGCCGTCCGGGTCTGCATTCATCTTGGGCAACTTTTGGCAACAAGGTATATTCATCAAGAAAACCAAAAGCATGGCTGAGTTCATGGCGCAATAAGGCCAGGTCACTTTGTTCCGGCAGCTGCAGCAACCCGTTGTTATAACTGGCGCCGCCCCGCCCTGCAAGTACCAACAGCTGATGAAATTCTGCACCAGTAAGCTGTTGTTGCAACGCCGCTAAATCACACTGAATTCTTTGTGTGGCCTGCTCAGAACATGCCAGCACCTTACTATCGATAAAAAGCGGTGTTAACCAGCATATGGGCAAGGAACTCAGCTGGATATCCTGCTTTAAGTGTGTCAGCAACAACTGCCACTGCCGGGCGCCGACTAAACTGGTCAGCACCGGCTGCACCGACACTCCACAAGAACGGGGGGTAAAACGCAAGCCGGCATAAGGTTGCTGAAAGTCCTGCTGCTGGAGCGGCGTTAATCGTTGCCAATAACCCAGTTCGGCCCAAAAAGGTGCGAGCGCTGCAGGCTCCGCTTGCAGTTCAGAGAGCCACTGACCAAGCTCTGCAGTTGTGCCTTGCTGTAACCTGAATACCGCTGCCATCGCTGGCGTATAACCCAGAGCAACGGCCTGCTGATATAACGGCAAGGCCCGACTGTTTAAACCTTGTTGTTCGGCCTTTTCGGCCTGCTGCAGCACCCTTAGTGCTGCATGTTGTCGTGCACTCTGCTCAGACTCCGCCGGGCTGCAGGCAGTTAACAGCAAGCATAAAAAAAAGCCAGCAAGCCGGCTTCTTTTCTTATTGAGGATGCTGTTAATGCACATGCTCTTCATCTTCGACAGCTGCACCTTCGGCCACCACCTGCTGGCGTAATCTCGCCATTTCCAGTCGGGCATAACGATGCTCAACAAACTCATACACATTAGTTGCCAAAGTTTTCTTGTAGTATTCAATGGCTTGTGTTGGGTTTTTCTGAAGGGCATGCCACTTTGCCAGATAAAAATATACCTCACAAAGTTGTTCCGCCAGCTGCTTGGGCTCCAGCGCATTGCTGCTGGCAATATTCAGCAATTGTTGTTCGCTGATATCACCCAGATAAAAAGCGGCTATCTGGCTGGCCCACTGTTTTTTATCCAGCTTCACAAACTGGGCCCTGAGTTCAGCCTGCGCTGTTGGCTCTGACTGCTCTACCTGCGCCAGATACAACCACAAAGCGCGGTATGGATCTTCAGGCTGAATGCTCTGGAACTGTTTAAAGTCGCGCAGCGCCAGTTCCAGCTTGTCGTCATACTGCAGCGCAATGGCCCGGTTCAGATAGACGTACTGATAGTCCGGCTCCAGCTCCAGTGCTGAGTCAAAAGCTTCATAAGCAGAGTCATAATCGCCGTTTAAGGTATGGTGAATGCCGATAAAATTGTAGGCATCAGCCATATCAGGTTTAAGCCTGAGCGCACGCATAAAATCAAAACGGGCTAAAGCCGCCAACCCAACGCTGTCGTACATCACGCCACGGTCATAGTGCAAACGGGCGCGTTGTGGTTCAGTCAGTTCGGCAGATTGCAGAATTTCGTTCAGACGGGCTATAGCAATTTCAGTGCGGTAAGGCACCTCCATCGGCTCGGGGGTTAAGGGTTGTTCCACCAACACACCAGCAGGTGCTGGCGCAGTGGCGGCACAACCGGCAATGCCACTGCCAAGCAGCAGTGACAGCAGACCGGCAAGTGCCAGCCTGCTTTGCCTGAAGGTGTTAACCTTAGTTTGTTGCTTCAGCATGAGCAGCTTCAGCAGATGATTTTTCACCCGCTTCTTTGATGCTCAGACGGACACGGCCTTGCTTGTCAACTTCCAGTACTTTTACCTGCACTTTCTGGCCAACAGCTAAGTGATCAGCAACATTGCTGACGCGCTCGTCAGAGATTTGTGAAATATGTACCAGGCCATCTTTACCTGGTAACACGTTTACGAAGGCACCAAAATCAACAATACGCACTACTTCACCTGAATACACTGCACCCACTTCGATTTCAGCGGTAATGGCTTCAATCTTCGCGATAGCAATGCCGGCAGCCTGAGCGTTGGTTGCAGCAATTTTTACAGTGCCGTCATCTTCGATCTCGATCGTTGTGCCTGATTCTTCAGTGATTTGACGAATCACAGCACCACCTTTACCAATCACGTCACGGATTTTCTCCGGGTTGATTTTTAAGGTGTAAATGCGTGGCGCGTGCTCAGACAGCTCTGAACGGTGCGTGCTGATCGCCTGATCCATCACATTCAGAATGTGAATACGGGCAGCTTTGGCTTGTTTCAGCGCGATCTGCATGATTTCTTTGGTGATACCTTCAATCTTGATATCCATCTGCAGTGCAGTGATACCGGCTGTGGTACCCGCCACTTTAAAGTCCATATCACCTAAATGGTCTTCGTCACCCAGGATGTCTGACAGCACCACAAAGTCGTCGCCTTCTTTTACCAGACCCATAGCGATACCGGCAACAGAAGCTTTGATTGGTACACCAGCGTCCATCAGGGCTAATGAAGAACCACAAACTGAAGCCATTGAGCTTGAACCGTTTGATTCAGTGATTTCAGATACCATCCGCACTGTGTACGGGAAAGTTTCAAAATCTGGCATTACAGCAGCAACACCACGTTTTGCTAAACGGCCATGACCGATTTCGCGACGTTTTGGTGAACCTACCATACCTGTCTCGCCCACTGAGAATGGTGGGAAGTTGTAGTGGAACAGGAAATGATCCGTTTTGTCTGACAGCAGGTCATCCACAGTTTGTGCATCACGGGCTGTACCTAAAGTACAAGTCACCAGCGCCTGAGTTTCACCGCGGGTGAATAAAGCAGAACCGTGGGTACGTGGCAGCAGGCCAGTCATCACTGACAAAGCGCGGATCATTTCGTTGTCACGACCATCAATACGCGGTTCACCTTTGATGATACGGCTACGAACGATTTTTGATTCCAGGTTATGGAAAATTTCGCCGGCTTCAGTTTCGTTAAAGCTTTCGCCTTCGGCCAGTTCAGCTTTAATTTGGGCAAATACTTCAGCTTTGATAGCACCGATACGCTCATAACGTTTAGCTTTTTCAGTGATACGGTAAGCTTCGCCTAAAGCTGCGGTAGATAAAGTTTCAATTTTAGCGATCAGTGGCTCGTTTTTGGCCGGAGCAACCCATTCCCAGGCCGGTTTGCCACCTTCAGCGGCAAATTCAGCAATGGCTTTAATCGCCGTTTGCATCTGGTCGTGGCCATATACCACAGCACCTAACATCACTTCTTCTGACAATACACCAGCTTCTGATTCCACCATCAGTACCGCATTGGCAGTACCGGCAACCACTAAATCTAATTTACTGGTTTTTAATTCAGTTTCTGACGGGTTTAATACGTACTGACCGTCAATATAACCCACACGGGCCGCACCTAATGGACCGCTGAACGGGATGCCTGAAATAGCTAAAGCGGCAGAAGTACCCAAAATTGCAACTATATCCGGCTGAATTTCAGGTTGTACTGACACTACAGTGGCAATTACCTGAACTTCGTTGGTGAAACCTTCCGGGAATAATGGGCGGATTGGACGGTCGATCAGACGGGAGATTAATGTTTCGCCTTCGGTCGGACGGCCTTCACGTTTAAAAAAACCACCAGGGATACGGCCGGCAGCATACATTTTTTCCTGATAGTTCACTGTTAACGGGAAAAAGTCCTGACCTGGTTTTGGCGCTCTTTTACCAACAACTGTCACTAAAACTGAAGTGTCGCCCATGCTGGCCAACACGGCACCGTCTGCCTGACGGGCAATAACGCCGGTTTCTAAAGTAACAGTGTGTTGACCAAACTGGAATGATTTTACAATGGGATTCACGTGGTAATTTCCTTTCTGATGTGCGCGTGGACCGGGGCTCTGCTGAGCCTTAAACGCGCTATATTTGGGGTCGATTTTTCGCGAGACAGTATAGCTTGTAAGCACTGACAAAAGATAGCCACCAAAGCATGGCACTTAAGAAAAATCAGCACTTTGCTATCGCCTTTTGCCATTGCGCGCACGATGGGATTGCTCAAGGGAAGTTCAGCCAAGAATCCTCAGTCGCCAACGATGTTTCCGGCAATTTTGGCCAACAAAAAAGGAGCCGAAGCTCCTTTATTGTTCTTACCGGATTTAGCGGTCGATTAACGACGCAGACCTAAACGCTCGATCAGAGTAGCGTAACGAGCCTGGTCTTTACGCTTTAAATAGTCCAGCAGCTTACGACGCTGAGAAACCATACGCAGCAGACCACGACGTGAGTGGAAGTCGTGCTTGTGGTCAGCGAAGTGTGGTTGCAGTTTGTTGATAGAAGCAGTTAACAGAGCTACCTGTACTTCTGGTGAGCCAGTGTCGTTAGCAACAACGCCGAAATCGGCCAGAATTTTTGCTTTTTCAGCAGTAGTTAGTGACATAAAATCCTCCAGGATTATTGAGTATTGCTGCAGCCAGGCACTAATCCAGCATACAGCCAAAAAACAGCGCGCATTCTAGCATGCCCGCCATTGATTACAACTTATATTTCAGCTGAGCTGAAACTGGCTGGTGTTCAGCAGCCGGCGTACAGATAACACCTGCGCTGCCACAGCACCAATACCAATAAACTGACCGGTTTGGGTGTAAAGTTTTACCGCATCCAGTGACGCAGTCGCTTGCAGGTCATCAATTTCGGCATCGCTCAGCACAACTG
This sequence comes from Rheinheimera sp., assembly GCA_003543135.1. Classification (GTDB taxonomy): domain Bacteria; phylum Pseudomonadota; class Gammaproteobacteria; order Enterobacterales; family Alteromonadaceae; genus Pararheinheimera. The sequence continues at coordinate 158,637 of DPJG01000032.1, read as the reverse complement.
TCTGACCATGCACCAGGCGCTGATGCTGCGCTGGGGTTACATTAAGCTCCGGCAGGCCAAGCAGCGCCTGATCCATCGGCAATAACAAAGCGTCCAGCCCTACCCAGTCCTGACGCTCATTCAGTGGTACTAAGTCAGCTTCAGTACGCATCTGGCTGGCGTTAAAAGGCCCGACGTGAATACGGCGCAGCGCCGTGACATAAGCACCAGAACCTAGAGTTTCGCCTAAATCGTCAATCAGAGTGCGGATATAAGTACCTTTACTGCAATGCACGACAAAACGGGCATCCTGACCATCAAAAGACAATAAATCAAATTTAAAAATCTCAATTGGTCTGGCTTCACGCGGCACAGTAATACCCTGACGGGCGTATTTATACAGCGGCTGGCCCTGATATTTCAGCGCCGAATACATGGTGGGCACCTGAAGTTGTGGTCCACGCGCCTTTACTACAGCCGCCTCAAGTTCGCTCTGGCTGAATGTGATTGGCTTCTGGCTGATGACTTCGCCGGCCGCATCGCTGGTGTCGGTACGAATGCCAAACCTGGCTGTCACTTCATAGGTTTTGTCGGTATCCAATAAAAACTGACAAAACTTGGTGGCCTCACCAAAACAAATCGGCAATAAACCTGAAGCTAACGGATCCAGCGCGCCGGTGTGGCCGGCTTTTTCCGCCTGATACAACCAGCGGATGCGCTGCAAAATACCGTTACTGGACACTTCTAATGGCTTATCCAGTAACAAAATGCCATTCACGGGACGACGTGCCATTGGCTTATTCTTCTTCGTCTGCGTGTTTGGCCGCTGGCGTGTCTAATTCCTGACCTGCAGCCAGACGTTTTTTCTCGTCCGACTTACGCACAGTTTCTACCAGATTTGCCATGCGGATACCTTCATCCAGCGACTTATCAAAATAAAAACGAATGGTTGGCACAATACGGGCCTGAATGCGCTTGGCAATTAAACTACGGATAAAACCCGAAGCGTCATTTAAAATATTCAGGTTTTCCTGCACTTTTTCCGGCGCCAGGCCTAAAAAAGTCACATGAATTTTGCAGTGAGATAAATCGCGGGATACGTCCACCGCTGACACTGTGATCATGCTGTGCAAGCGCGGATCTTTAATTTCGCGCTGCAGTATCACGGCAATTTCCTGCTGCATCTGTTGGGATAACCGGTCAACCCGGCTGAACTCTTTAGCCATAAAATGTCCTGCTTCAATAGAAACAAACAGGGGCACCCGGCCCCTGCTTTAATATTTACAGTGTTTAATCAGGTACTTGCGTTACAGTGTACGCACAACCTGAATCACTTCAAACACCTCAATCTGGTCGCCTTCGCGGACGTCGTTGTAGTTCTTCACACCGATACCACATTCGAAACCGTTACGGACTTCAGCAACGTCGTCTTTAAAGCGACGCAGTGATTCCAGTTCACCTTCGTAGATCACCACGTTGTCACGCAGAACGCGGATAGGCGCGTTACGTTTCACCACACCTTCGGTCACCATACAGCCGGCAACTGCGCCAAACTTCGGTGAGCGGAACACATCACGCACCTGAGCCAGACCGATGATCTGCTGTTTAAACTCCGGTGCCAGCATACCTGTCATCGCCGCTTTGACTTCGTCAATCAGCTCATAAATGATGCTGTAATAACGTAAGTCCAGACCTTCTTCTTCCACCAGTTTACGGGCAGAAGCGTCGGCACGAACGTTAAAGCCGATCACGATAGCTGATGAAGCTGCAGCCAGTGTTACGTCGGTTTCGGTAATACCACCAACACCACTGCCCACAATCTTCACTTTCACTTCGTCGGTCGACAGTTTCTGCAGTGACTCGCTGATAGCTTCCACTGAACCCTGTACGTCTGCTTTCAGTACGATGTTCAGCTCAGACACATCACCGTCTGTCATGTTGGCAAACATGTTTTCCAGGTTGGCTTTTTGCTGACGGGCCAGTTTCACATCACGGAACTTGCCTTGACGGTACAGGGCAACTTCACGGGCTTTACGCTCGTCTTTCACCACTGTGACTTCATCACCAGCTTGTGGCACACCGGATAAACCTAAAATCTCAACCGGAATAGAAGGACCTGCGGTTTTTACTTCTTTACCGTTTTCATCGCGCATTGCACGAACACGGCCATATTCAAAACCACAAAGTACAATGTCACCCTGATGCAACGTACCTTCCTGAACCAGGATAGAAGCGACAGGACCACGGCCTTTATCCAGGCGGGACTCGATCACCACACCACGGGCCAGGCCCTGGGTCACGGCTTTTAATTCCAGAAGTTCAGCCTGGTTCAGAATGGCTTCGAGTAAATCGTCGATGCCCATACCGGTTTTGGCAGAAATTGGCACAAATTGAGTGTCACCACCCCATTCTTCCGAAATAACATCGTACTGGGATAATTCGTTACGAACACGATCCGGATCTGCATCCGGTTTATCCATTTTGTTCACTGCAACCACTAAAGGCACACCAGCCGCTTTAGCGTGCTGAATCGCTTCTTTGGTTTGTGGCATCACGCCATCGTCGGCAGCAACCACCAGCACCACGATATCTGTGGCTTTGGCACCACGAGCACGCATTGAGGTAAAGGCGGCGTGACCTGGGGTGTCGAGGAAAGTCACCATACCGCGTTCAGTTTCAACGTGGTAAGCACCGATATGCTGGGTAATACCACCAGCTTCGCCGGCAGCAACTTTGGCTTTACGAATGTAATCCAGCGTTGACGTTTTACCATGGTCAACGTGGCCCATCACGGTCACTACAGGTGCACGCGGCTCCAGTTCGCCCTGGCCTTCGCGGTCAGACATCACCGCTTCTTCCAGCTCGTTTTCTTTGGTCAGGGTAAATTTGTGGCCCATTTCTTCACAGACAATGGCCGCAGTTTCCTGATCAATCACCTGGTTGATAGTCGCCATAGCGCCCATCTTCATCATCACTTTAATCACTTCAGAAGCTTTTACTGCCATTTTGGCGGCAAGTTCAGCCACAGTGATGGTTTCACCAATTTTTACTTCACGCTCAACAGGCTGGGCTGGTTTATTAAAACCGTGCTGCATGCTGGTTGGTGTTTTCTTTTTCTTGTGACGATTGGCGCGGTTAAATGCGTCTTTATCGTCATCATCTTTTTTCTTGGCTTTGCCAACAGGGGCTTTTTTGCCATGACGACGGCCACCACGCTCATCGCGCGCGTCAACTTCGTCTTCTGCCTGTTTGGCATACACGTTAGACGTCAGGTGGTAATCACCAATTTCAACCGGTGATTTTTCTTCTTTGGCCCAACGTTCAGCGTTTTCTTCAGCCAGTTTACGGGCTTCTTCTGCCTGACGTTGTGCTTCTAATTCCAGCTTACGCAGGCGTTCAGCGTCTTGCTGGGCAATAATACGGTCCGCTTCACGTTTGGCATCTTCTTTAGCCTGACGACGGGCCGCTTCTTCCGGATCATCTTTGAGCAATTGAGCGCGGGCTTCCGCCTGTTTTTTCGCTTCTAATGCTTTACGTTCAGCTTCAGCCTTTTTATCGGCTTCTTCTTTGGCTTTACGTTCTGCAGCCGCTTTTTCCGCAGCCTGACGTGCTTCTTCCGCTTTTAAAGCTTCTTCAGCTAAGCGTGCTTCTTCAGCTGCCTGCGCCGCAGCGTCATCCACCAGAGGGCGTTTGACGTAAGTTTTTTGCTTTAATACCTGAACCTGAATTTCGCGGTTACGGCCTGCGCCACCGCTGACACTCAGAGTTGTGGTTTCTTTGCGTTTTAAAGTTAAACGCGATGGTTCAGTGCTGGCACCACCATGTTGTTTGCTCAGATGCTCCAGTAAAGACTTTTTCTCGTCTTCTGAAACCACCTGACCGGCTTTTTTCGAGATGCCTGCATCAGCAAATTGTTGGACTAACCGATCAACAGTCGTTCCCACATCACTGGCTAGTTTTTCAATCGTTACTTCTGCCATGTCAATGTTACCTCCGTTGACCTATCAGTTTTCTTCACTAAACCAAACAATATTGCGTGCAGCCATAATCAGCGCGGCAGCTTTTTCTTCGTTCATTTTTTCAATTTCGAGCAAATCATCGACACCTAATTCAGCCAGATCGTCGAGCGTCACCACACCTTTGCTTGCCAGCACGTAGGCGGTGTGCGTTTCTAAACCTGGCAGGTTCAACAGCGCTTCACTCGGTGTTGCACCTTCCAGTGATTCTTCACTGGCCAGTGCACGAGTGGTCAATACAGCCTTGGCACGTTTACGCAGCTCTTCTACTGTGTCTTCGTCCAGACCGTCAATCGCCAGTAATTCACTGACAGGTACATAAGCAATTTCTTCCAGCGACGAGAAACCTTCGTCGACCAGAATACCTGCAAAGTCTTCATCGATTTCCAGTGACGACATAAAGAGCTCAAGCACTTTGGAATTTTCTTCCTGGTGCTTTTTCTTCATATCAGACACTGACATCACGTTCAGCTCCCACGCCGTTAACTGGCTGGCTAAACGCACGTTCTGACCGGCACGGCCAATCGCCATTGGCAGGTTGGCATCTTCAACGGCGATATCCATTGCATGACGTTCTTCATCCACGATGATAGAAGCCACTTCTGCCGGAGCCATCGCATTAATCACAAACTGGGCCGGGTTGTCGTCGTACAGCACAATGTCTACACGCTCACCACCTAATTCACCGGAAACAGCCTGTACCCGTGAACCGCGCATACCCACACAAGCACCCACAGGGTCAATACGACGGTCGTTGGTCTTCACGGCAATCTTGGCACGTGAGCCTGGGTCGCGGGCGGCACCACGGATCTCAATCATTTCTTCGCCGATTTCTGGTACTTCAATACGGAACAGTTCAATCAGCATCTCAGGGCGGGTGCGGCTTAAAAACAGCTGTGCACCACGTGCTTCCGGATTCACTGCATACAATAAAGCGCGGATACGGTCACCCGGGCGGAAAGTTTCGCGTGGTATCATCTCTTCACGCGCCAGCATGGCTTCAGCATTGTTGCCTAAGTCCACAATAACGCTGTCGCGGTTTACTTTTTTCACCACACCGGTTACCAGCTCACCGACCTGGTCGATGTAAGCTTCAACCACTTGTGAACGTTCAGCTTCCCGTACTTTTTGCACGATGACCTGCTTGGCCATCTGAGTGGTAATACGGTCAAATACTACAGATTCAATTTGCTCTTCAACATAATCGCCGATTTGCAGGCCTGGCTCGTCATATTGTGCTGCTGATAATGTCATTTCACGGGTTGGATGCTCCATCACATGGTCATCAGCAACCACCAGCCAGCGCCGGAAAGTCTCATAAGCGCCGGTTTTACGGTCAATAGAAACACGAACTTCGATGTCGCTTTCATTTTTCTTTTTGGTAGCGGCGGCCAGTGCATATTCTAATGCCTGGAAAATCTTTTCACGCGGTACTGACTTTTCGTTCGAGACCGCATCAACTACTAATAAAATTTCTTTTGCCATGTTTTCTGCCTCACTAAGAGCCGGTTAACTTAAAAAACCGGAACTACGTTTGCTTTATCTACGTTATCCATAAGCAAACGATAAGGTTTGCCATCCACTTCAATTACCAGCATGTCATCGACAATTTCCAGCAGCTGTCCTTTAAAACGACGGCGGCCGTCCTGCGGGATCGCCAGTTTTACTTCCACTTTCTGACCAACAACTTTGGCAAAATGAGCAGGTGTAAATAACGGACGGTCCAGACCAGGAGAAGAAACTTCGAGGTTGTATTCGTTAGGGATTGGGTCTTCAACATCAAGGATGGCGCCCACTTCACGACTGACCAGCGCACAGTGATCAACTGTCACTCCGTCCGGATGATCAATAAAAAGCCGCAGAGTGGAATGACGCCCAGCAGGCACGAACTCGCAGCCCAACAACTCAAAGCCGGCAGCTTCTACTGTTGGACCTAACAGCTCGGTTAAGCGCTGTTCTTGTTTAGTCAAAGAGACCTCCAGAAATAAAAAAAGGGCATATAGCCCAGAATTTTAGTACATCAATACTTCAGATATAAAAACGCCCCGAAGAACGGGGCGAAGTTAAATCCGAAAAAACAAGATATCGCCAATCTTGTTTATAAATCTGGTCTGTTTATCGAAGTTAAGCCATAAGTTGCGGTCATCTGATAAACATCTTGCACTAACTTCTCGTCGGTGCAGCAAACTGTTTTGTCATTATTGTGCGTCTGAAGCACTTCAAAACAAGATTTGCAAAAGTTGGTTGCGGGAGCCGGATTTGAACCGACGACCTTCGGGTTATGAGCCCGACGAGCTACCAGGCTGCTCCATCCCGCGTCCGTAACTGGCGTGCATTATATAGTGCTGAACACTGTATCGCAAGATTTGTTTTAACTGTCACTGACTTAGTTTGCTTTTTGCAGCAGTGTTTTAAATCGCTGCTATTGGGAAAACTACAAGTGGAACAGTTGAAAGAATGGTGCCGAGAGCGGGACTCGAACCCGCATGCCTAGGGCACTACCACCTCAAGGTAGCGTGTATACCAATTTCACCATCTCGGCTAAAAATTTTACTGCGTGGCAGTGGTTACTAACTTAGTTACCAACCGGAATATCTTTAGTTGTATCTTTCTTTTCTTCAGCAGCTGGTACTTTTTCAACAACAGGAGCTGTCAGATTTTCAAATTCAGAATTTTTCTCGATATGGCTGGTATTAAAGTTGCCTAATACCAGACTCAATGCAAAAAACACTACAGCGAGTACTGAAGTCGATTTTGTCAAAAAGTTACCTGTACCGGAAGAACCAAAAATAGTAGCTGAAGCACCGGCACCAAAAGAAGCGCCCATATCTGCACCTTTACCGTGCTGGATCAATACCAGCCCGATAATTGCCAGCGAAACTATCACGTATAATACAATTACAATTTCGTACATGGTTAATCCTGTGCACTTTGGCAAATTGCAGCAAATTCTGCTGGTTTTAAACTTGCACCACCGACCAGACCACCGTCTATATCAGGCTGTGCGAACAGGGCAGCGCAATTTTCTGCGTTAACACTACCACCGTAAATAATTCTTACTTGTTGTGCTGCTTCTTTATCATATTGGCTCAAATGAGAGCGGATGAAAGCATGCACTTGCTGCGCCTGTTCCGGCGTCGCAGTTTCACCTGTTCCTATGGCCCAGACCGGCTCATAAGCGATGACCGAATGCCTCAGCAATTCAGGGTGCGCAGCATACACTGCATCCAAATGCTGTGCAAGAACCTGCATAGTTTTTTCTTGCTGTCTTTCGATTAAAGTTTCGCCAAAACAAACAATTGGCGTTAATTTCGCCGAAATTGCCTGCTTGGTTTTTGCTAAAACTACAGCGTCAGTTTCAGCAAAAAGCGCACGACGTTCGGAGTGACCGATAATCACATACTCAGCACCAGCGGCGCGCAGCATATCAGCACTTATTTCACCTGTGAAGGCACCGCTGCGCTCACTGCTGACATTTTGAGCACCCAGTTTATATCTGTCGCTTTTTGGAAACTGGTTCAGAAATATTACAGGCGGACAGATCAGAATTTCAGCGGCTGAAGCAGCCAAACTATTGAGGCTTGCACTGGCTTGTTCCACCAGTTCAACACTGCCATTCATCTTCCAATTGGCGGCAATTAATGGTCTGCGTTGTGTCATGAGAGCTCCGGTGTTTTAGCGCGCGAGATATTAACGAACATGGCTCTGAGGCACAAGCCATGCGTTATAAAAAAAGCGCCGTTGGCGCTTTTTTTATCTGTTGTTTTGTCAGGCTGAAACTGCACAATCAGCCGCAGTACCAGCTTCGCAAAAGCCTTTATCTAGCTTGCAATTTTCACAGCAGCAGCAATTTTTTCGGCATATTCCCGTACCTGCTGTTGTTCTCTTCCTTCAACCATTACACGGATCAGCGGCTCTGTGCCCGATTTGCGGATAAGTACACGCCCCTGCCCTGCTAACTCCTGTTCAACCTGTGCAATCACTTCTTTAACATGTAAATTCTCTAAAGGCGCAGTGCCTTTTTCAAATTTCACATTCACCAGCACCTGCGGCAATTTGGTCATGCCATGACTCAGATCTGCCAGTGATAATTTGGTGTCAATCATCGAAGCCAGCACTTGCAAAGAGGCAATAATGCCATCGCCTGTGCCTGCGTGATCCAGATTCAACACATGGCCCGAATTCTCGCCACCGATACGCCAGCCTTTTTCCTGCAGTAACTCCATCACATAACGGTCACCGACTTTGCTACGTGCAAACGGAATATCCAATTCTGCCAGCGCCAGTTCAAGGCCCATATTGCTCATTAAGGTGCCAACAACCCCGCCTTGCAACCGGCCACGCTCTTTGGCAGAACGGGCAATCATATAAATAATTTCATCCCCATCGATCTGCCGCCCTGTGTGATCGACCATCATCACACGGTCACCATCACCGTCATAAGCAATACCCAGGTCAGCTTTTAATTCAACCACGGCCTGTTGCAGCGCTTCGGTATGGGTAGCACCACATTTTTCATTGATATTTAAACCATTGGGGCTACAGGCGATAGTATGAACTTCAGCACCCAGTTCTTTAAACACGTTTGGCGCTATGTGGTACGTGGCACCATTGGCGCAGTCCAGCACTATAGTAAAACCGCTTAACGACATATGTTTAGGCAAGTGGCTTTTACAAAATTCAATATAACGACCTGAGGCATCGTCAATACGTTGTGCTTTACCGAGTTTTTCTGATGGTTCACATACCATCGGCTGCTCGAGCTCAGCTTCGATTGCCAGTTCAATGTCATCGTCTAACTTCGAACCATCGGCCGAGAAAAATTTAATGCCGTTATCATAATAAGGATTGTGTGAAGCACTAATGACAATACCCGCTTCAGCGCGGAAAGTATGGGTCAGATAAGACACTGCAGGAGTTGGCATAGGGCCTAGTAAACGTACATCGATACCGGCAGCAATAAGACCTGCCTCCAGCGCGGTTTCCAGTAAATAACCGGAAATACGGGTATCTTTACCAATCAACACCTTACGGGTCCCACGTTGGGACAACACCCGGCCAGCGGCCCAGCCTAACTTCATGGCAAATTCAGGGGTAATAGGAAACTCACCCACCCGGCCACGCACCCCATCGGTGCCAAAATACTTCCTGCTCATTCTAATTCTCCAGACATTGTCGCTTCAGCCACAGCTATTGCATCGGCTGTTTCTCTGACGTCATGCGCGCGGATAATGCGGGCGCCATGCATAACGGCTATTGTGGCACAGGCAATACTGCCTGCCAAACGTTCTGATACCGGCCTGTTGAGTAATTGGCCAATCATCGATTTACGGGACATGCCGGCCAAAACGGCATAACCAGACTGCTGAAATTGACCAAGTTCAGCCAGCAGCCGGTAATTGTGGGCAAGCGTTTTCGCAAATCCAAAACCAGGATCCAGAATGATCTGACCTGGTGCTATGCCGGCTTTAATACAAACATTTGCTCTTTCTAATAAAAAACTCAGCACTTCAGCTGTCACTTGCTGGTAATTGGCCAGCTGTTGCATCGAACCCGGCATACCGCGCATATGCATCAGACAAACCGGCACCCGAGTTTTTACTGCAACCTCAATAGCACCTTCATCCTGTAACGCTCTGACATCATTAATGATATCGGCGCCAGCTTCAATGGCAGCTTTCATCACTGCAGCTTTATATGTATCAATAGAAATCACAGTATCAAACTCACGACGGATAAGTTCAATCACAGGAATGACTCTATTCAGCTCTTCGGTGATGGATACTTCTGCGGCACCAGGACGGGTGGACTCACCGCCAATATCTATGATGTCAGCACCATCTTTAAGCATTTGTTCAACCTGACGCAAAGCGGCGTCATGGCCAACAAATTTGCCGCCATCAGAAAATGAATCCGGCGTGACATTTAATATGGCCATCAGTTTGCATTTATCTAACGACAACTGACGGTTACGGGGCAATCTCAATGACATCAAACACCTCGTTGATACAATTTCACGGCAAAATATAAGTTCAGCCGTTCAGGCGCAAAAGAAGTTTGCTGCGCCTTTTTAAAAATACGCCCGGCAAACCACTGGCTTTGGAGCATCTTCGCAAGTTAAAGCAGTCTGGTTAGAGCTTGTGTTTGCTAATTGCAGTTGCCGCCTAAGCCCACGCTTTTTATCCAGCTGAAAAATACAAACCCCGAACAAGTCGGGGTTTTCAGTTACTTTAACGTTTCGACAGCACCGGCTCGATTTAAGCTTTAGTTCTGCTCTTGGTGAACCCTATTAATGCAATGGGTTTTCTGCTGGTTTGTCGTCAACTTTTACGTCTGCTACAGCAGCACTGTCACCACCTGAAGTTTGATCAGGCTTTTTGTCCTTTGGCTCCCAATGCTCTGGTGGTCGCACTTCACGGCGCGCCATCAGATCATCAATTTGTCTTGCGTCGATAGTTTCGTATTGCATCAAGCAATCTTTCATCGCATGCAGAATGTCCATATTTTCTTCAATCAGCTTTTTCGAACGCGCATAGTTACGGTCGATAAAGTCGCGGATCTCAGCATCAATCAGCTTCACTGTGTCTTCGGACATACTCTTGTTCTTGGTTACAGTACGGCCTAAAAACACTTCACCCTCTTCTTCTGCATACAACAATGGGCCTAGTTTGTCTGAGAAACCCCATTGAGTAACCATTTTGCGTGCCAGGTTGGTGGCGCGTTCAATGTCATTGGATGCGCCAGTGCTGACAGCTTCATCACCATAAATGATTTGTTCGGCAATACGACCACCAAACAACGAACTGATCATACTTTCCAGATAACGTTTTGAATGACTGACTCTGTCACGCTCAGGTAAATACATAGTTACACCCAAAGCACGGCCGCGGGGGATAATACTGACTTTGTAAACAGGGTCATGCTCAGGCACCAGACGACCCACAATAGCGTGCCCCGCTTCGTGGTAAGCCGTCATTTCTTTTTCTTTTTCCGTCATCACCATTGAACGACGTTCGGTACCCATCAGGATTTTGTCTTTGGCTTTTTCAAATTCATCCATCGACACCACGCGGCGGTTATTACGGGCGGCAAAAAGTGCGGCTTCGTTGACTAGGTTAGCTAAGTCAGCACCTGAAAAACCTGGCGTACCACGGGCTATTAATGATGCATCCACACCATCACCCAATGGCACTTTACGCATATGCACTTTCAGAATTTGTTCACGGCCACGAACATCCGGTAAACCAACGGTGACCTGACGGTCAAAACGGCCCGGACGTAATAATGCAGGGTCTAACACGTCTGGTCTGTTGGTGGCAGCAATCACAATAATGCCTTCATTACCGTCAAAACCGTCCATCTCCACCAGCATCTGGTTTAAGGTTTGCTCACGTTCATCATGACCACCACCTAAACCAGCACCACGCTGACGACCAACCGCATCAATTTCGTCGATAAAAATAATGCAAGGAGCTGCTTTTTTCGCTTGCTCGAACATGTCACGCACGCGGGAAGCACCCACACCGACAAACATTTCCACAAAGTCAGAACCTGAGATAGTGAAAAATGGCACTTTAGCTTCACCGGCAATGGCTTTGGCCAGCAAAGTTTTACCTGTACCTGGTGGGCCAACCATTAATACGCCTTTTGGAATACGGCCACCCAGTTTCTGGAAGCGTGACGGATCTTTTAAATAATCGACCAGCTCAGATACTTCTTCTTTGGCTTCATCACAGCCTGCCACATCGGCAAAAGTGGTTTTAATTTGATCTTCGCCCATTAAACGGGCACGGCTCTTGCCAAAAGACATAGCGCCTTTGCCGCCGCCACCCTGCATCTGGCGCATAAAGAAAATCCAGACGCCAATCAGCAGTAACATCGGGAACCAGGAGATAAAAATCTGCCCCAGCAGACTACCTTCTTCCGGTTGCACACCTGTACCATCGACACCGTTTTCAATCAGATCTTTGAGCAGACCGTCATCGTAACCACCCGGGATCACGGTTTCAAAACGCTGACCATCACGTTTGACACCTGTGACCACACCAGTGCGGTCTACTTTGACTTCACGAACCTGGCCTTGTTTCACGTCGTTAATAAACTGGGTGTAACTGGTTTGCCGCTCGCTACGGTCGGTTGGACTGAAACTGTTGAACATCGTCATTAAAATGACGGCGATCACCAGCCATACCATTAAATTCTTTGCCATATCGCTCAAGGTTATAACCTCTTGTTACCAGAAAATGCTTCTGTTGCTACTTTACTAGAGTTTGAAGCCTGTCGCCACGATATAAGTCTCGCTCGAACGTGAACGCGACGAATCGGGCTTTCGGATCCGTACAGTGCCAAATACATTACGGATGTTCTGCACATATTGTTCAAAACCATCCCCATGAAATACTTTGACCACAAAACTGCCGTTCTGTTTCAGTACTTTACTGCACATATCCAGCGCCAGTTCTACCAGATACATACTGCGGCTCTGATCAACTGTGGCGTTACCGCTCATATTGGGTGCCATATCCGACAACACTACATCAACATTACGGCCACCAATACGGTCAAGCAGTGCATTGAGCACTGCGTCTTCACGAAAATCACCCTGCAAAAAGGCAACGCCGGCTAAGGGGTCCATCGGCAAAATATCACAGGCAATCACGCAACCTGAAGGCCCCACCAGCTCAGCCGCTAACTGCGACCAGCTGCCCGGAGCTGAACCTAAATCCACCACAGTGTTGCCGGGTTTAATTAGTTTGTCTTTTTGCTGAATCTCTTCGAGCTTAAATGAAGCCCGTGAACGTAAGCCTAATTTTTGCGCTTTATGCACAAAAGGGTCTGATACATGTTCCTGCAGCCATCTGGATGAGCTGGCAGAACGCTTTTTCTTGGTCATGGAACTACTCTTAATTGGTCTTCCCTGCAAGATGGCGGTACAATAGCGTAATTTCAAGCTTTCCCAATGGAAAAAGTCTACTTATGAGTTTATCAAACAAACAAAAACAGTTTTTAAAAGCCAAAGCGCACGAATTAAAGCCAATTATTTTACTCGGCGGCAACGGCCTGACCGAAGGTGTGATGGCTGAAATTGATTTAGCGCTGGAACACCACGAACTAATCAAAGTAAAAGTGCCAAGTATCGACCGTGACGAAAAAGTTGCAGTGATGGATGCTATTGTCCGTGAATCCAAAGCTGAAAAAGTGCAGGTGATTGGTCACATACTGGTTTTATACCGCGCAGCCAAAGAGAAAAAATTAGTACTGCCACGCGGTTAAGTTTTTTCTGTCAGATAACCGGCCGCCTGTAAATGCAGGCGGGCAGTTTCTTCATCGTCGACAAAATTCCGCACTACATCTGCAGGTTGCTGTACATCAGTCGCTTTTAAATATTGCCAGAGCAACAAGGGATCGGCGGGTTTAATCACTTCCACCTGCTTTAAGCCATTGGCATAACTCCAGCTCACTACAGCTTTAAATAAATCAAATACTTGCTGCGGGCTTACTTGCCACAACCTCATATCAACCACTACAGCCCAATCATCGCCTAATAAAACTTTTGCGGCGGCTTTAAAGTCTTTTTGATAATCAGCTGCCACCAACAAAGTTGAGACTCCGTTGGCCCGCACCCACAAGGTTCGTTGTTGCACCTGTAACTGATAAGCTTTTGTTTGTTTCATCAGAACTCCAACCGCCCCACTCACATTAGGGGCCCTTGCCAACCAGCCTGCCACACTGAGCTTCCGCTATCTTCGCGCGGAAACTGTTTGGCATCACCATGTTACACCAGGCATTCAAGTGATTGTCAATGCAACCTTGGTCGCAGTCAGAGCGGGAAAACCGCATTACAGCGCAACGAACGCAAAACAATCTTTAAAAAACACCAACAGCGAACAAGAAGGGAAACAAGAGATGTTGACAGCTAACAAAAAAGCGGCCGAAGCCGCTTTTTTACTTTACTGACATATCAGCGATATTCAACATTGGTGATTTCAAACTCAACCATACCACTTGGGGTGTTGATATTCACCACATCATCCAACTCTTTACCAATCAGGCCACGTGCTATTGGTGAATTGACTGAAATGCGGTTGTTTTTGATATCCGCTTCGTCGTCACCAACAATGCGGTACGTCACTTCTTCGTCAGTTTCCAGATTCAGGATAGTGACTGTGGTGCCAAAAATAACCTTGCCGGTGTTTGGCAGTTTAGTGACGTCGATGATCTGGGCATTAGACAACTTGGCCTCAATGTCCTGAATACGACCTTCACAAAAACCCTGAGCTTCACGCGCAGCGTGGTACTCAGCGTTTTCTTTCAGATCGCCGTGCTCACGCGCTTCGGCTATCGCTTCGATAATAGCCGGGCGCTTCACACTTTTTAACTCATGCAGTTCGTCGCGCAGAGCCTGCGCGCCTTCCACTGTCATCGGGATTTGACTCATCCGTTTACTCTCTTGTGTAACTCCTGCACTGAATTGACCGTGGCAAAAGCATTGGCTGCATTTGCTTTACAGGTTGCAAAAGCTGCGTTCAGTGTCGTGGTGTAATTTGCTTTGTGCTGCAGCGCGCCACGGCGTAACACTTTGGAATCTTCAATGGCCTGACGGCCTTCGGTGGTGTTGACGATGTAGCTGTACTCACCGTTTTTGATCCGATCCAGAATGTGCGGGCGGCCTTCAAACACTTTGTTTACGGCGCGGCATGGAATACCGGCTGCAGCCAGGGCTGCATGGGTACCACCAGTTGCATCCAGTTCAAAACCAAGCGCAACCATAGTTCTTGCCAGCTCGACCACGCGCACTTTATCGCTATCACGCACCGAAAGTAAAGCACGGCCCCCTGTTGGGATCAGCGTACCTGCCCCTAATTCGCCTTTGGCAAAAGCTTCAGCAAAGGTTTCACCTACGCCCATCACTTCACCTGTTGAGCGCATTTCAGGGCCTAACAGCGGGTCAACACCAGGGAACTTGTTAAATGGGATCACCACTTCTTTCACTGAGAAATAAGGTGGGATAATTTCTTTGGTCACGCCCTGCTCTTTCAGTGAGCGGCCTGCCATACAACGCGCACCTACTTTGGCAACAGCAACACCTGTTGCTTTAGACACAAAAGGCACAGTACGGGCAGCACGCGGGTTCACTTCAATCAGATACACTTCGTTGTCTTTTACCGCAAACTGAGTGTTCATTAAACCAACCACACCCAGCTCCAGTGCCAGCTTTTTCACCTGCTCGCGCATCACATCCTGAATATCCTGGCTCAGGCTGTGGGGTGGCAATGAACAGGCGGAGTCACCTGAGTGCACACCGGCTTGTTCGATGTGTTCCATAATGCCGCCGATAATCACATCAGTACCGTCACAAATGGCGTCGATGTCTACTTCAATGGCGTCATCAAGGAAACGGTCTAACAATACCGGTGAGTCATTCGAAACGCTCACGGCTTCAGTCATATAACGACGCAGGTCATTGTCGTCGTACACAATTTCCATGGCTCGGCCGCCCAGCACATAAGATGGGCGAACCACCATCGGATAACCGATGTCCGGTGCTTTGTTAATGGCTTCTTCCAGGCTGGTGACAGTGGCATTTTTTGGCTGTTTTAAGCCTAAACGCTCAACGGCTTGCTGGAAACGCTCACGGTCTTCGGCGCGGTCAATCGCATCCGGCGAAGTGCCGATAATTGGCACACCGTTCGCTTCTAAAGCACGGGCTAATTTCAGTGGCGTTTGGCCACCATATTGCACTATCACCCCTTTAGGCTGTTCTTTACGCACTATTTCCAGCACGTCTTCCAGCGTAATAGGTTCAAAGTACAAACGATCCGAGGTGTCGTAGTCGGTTGATACTGTCTCAGGGTTACAGTTCACCATAATGGTTTCATAACCGTCTTCACGCAGCGCTAAAGCGGCGTGTACACAGCAGTAGTCAAACTCTATACCCTGACCGATACGGTTCGGGCCACCACCGATAATCATAATTTTATCGCGGTTGCTTGGGGTGGCTTCACACTCTTCATCATAAGTGCTGTACATATAAGCTGTGTCTGATGCAAATTCAGCGGCACAGGTATCGACACGTTTATAAACCGGATGCAAGCCAAAACCGTGACGTTTTTTACGCACTTCAGCTTCAGCCACACCTAAGATGTCGGCAATACGTTTGTCAGCAAAACCTTTGCGTTTTAACACTGTTAAACGCGCCTGGTCCAAACCGGCAAAACCACCGGCTTTCACTGCTGCTTCTTCTTTGATCAGATCTTCAATCTGCACCAGGAACCAAGGGTCAATATTGGTCAGCTTAAAGATTTCGTCCATGCTCATGCCAAAACGGAAGGCGTCGGCAATGTACCAAATCCGGTGAGAACCTGGCTCGCGCAGTTCACGGGTGATTTTTTCTTTGGCTTCAGGGGCATGAATGTCAATGATTGGATCCAGACCACAAACACCAATTTCCAGGCCACGCAGCGCTTTTTGCAAAGATTCCTGCTGGTTACGGCCAATCGCCATCACTTCACCGACAGATTTCATCTGTGTGGTTAAACGATCGTTGGCGCCGACAAATTTTTCGAAGTTAAAACGTGGCACCTTGGTGACTACATAGTCGATGCTCGGCTCAAAAGAAGCCGGAGTACGGCCACCGGTAATGTCATTGGCCAGTTCGTCCAGCGTATAACCCACCGCCAGCTTAGCTGCCACTTTGGCAATAGGGAAACCCGTGGCTTTAGAGGCCAGTGCAGATGAACGTGACACACGCGGGTTCATCTCGATGATCACCATGCGGCCATCCACAGGGTTGATACCAAACTGCACGTTGGAACCGCCGGTTTCCACACCAATTTCACGCAATACCGCCAAAGAAGCGTTGCGCATGATTTGGTATTCTTTATCGGTCAGGGTTTGCGCCGGCGCTACGGTAATAGAGTCACCAGTGTGTACGCCCATAGGGTCAAAGTTTTCGATAGAACAAACGATGATGCAGTTGTCGTTTTTATCCCGCACCACTTCCATCTCATACTCTTTCCAGCCAATCAGAGATTCGTCAATCAACAACTCTTTGGTTGGTGACAAATCCAGGCCACGGGTACAGATTTCTTCAAATTCTTCACGGTTATAAGCAATACCACCGCCTGAACCACCCATGGTAAAAGAAGGACGGATAATGCATGGGAAACCGATTTTCTCCAGCACTTCGTAGGCTTCTTCCATCGAATGTGCCAGGCCTGCACGTGGGCAAGCCAGGCCGATAGAACGCATGGCTTTGTCAAAACGGCTGCGATCTTCTGCTTTGTCGATGGCATCAGCTGTAGCGCCAATCATTTCCACATTGTATTTCGCCAGCACACCGTGGCGCTCTAAATCCAGCGCACAGTTTAATGCGGTCTGACCGCCCATGGTTGGCAACACTGCACATGGACGTTCTTTTTCAATGATTTTTTCCACTACTTGCCAGTGAATTGGCTCGATATAAGTGGCGTCAGCCATCTCAGGGTCGGTCATAATGGTGGCCGGGTTCGAGTTCACCAGAATAACGCGGTAACCCTCTTCACGAAGGGCTTTACAGGCCTGAGCGCCTGAATAGTCAAATTCACAGGCCTGGCCGATAACAATAGGACCAGCGCCGAGGATCAGAATACTTTTAAGGTCGGTACGTTTTGGCATGTCTCGTCTCTTTTCCTGGCTTATTTGGCTTGGGTCATTAAATCAATAAAGTGGTCGAACAGTTCAGAGGCTTCATGCGGCCCCGGGCTGGCTTCAGGGTGACCCTGGAAGCTGAACGCCGGTTTGTCAGTGCGGTGAATGCCCTGCAGTGAACCATCAAACAACGATTTATGGGTGGCGCGCAGATTGGCTGGCAAAGTGGCTTCATCAACAGCAAAACCGTGGTTTTGCGCCGTGATAAGCACCTTTTTGCTGTCCAGATTCTGCACCGGGTGGTTACCACCGTGGTGACCAAATTTCATCTTTAAGGTTTTGGCACCGCTCGCCAGCGCTAATAACTGGTGACCTAAACAAATACCAAACACCGGAATGTCGGTCTTCAGGAATTCTTCGATCGCTTTGATGGCATAGTCACAAGGTGCCGGGTCGCCAGGGCCGTTGGATAAAAAGATGCCATCCGGGTTCATCGCCAGCACTTCGGCCGCTGTGGTTTTGGCCGGAACTACAGTTAATTTACAGCCGCGGTCTGCCAACATACGTAAAATATTGCGTTTCACACCAAAATCGTAAGCAACAACGTGAAACTTAGACTCTTTTGCTGCCTGATGACCTTCGCCTAATTTCCAGCTGCCTTCAGTCCACTGGTAAGCTTCTTTCACTGTCACTTCTTTGGCTAAGTCCATGCCCGACAGGCCTGGGAAACTGCGCGCCAGCTCTAAAGCTTTGGCTTCGTCGATATCGCCTGCCATTAAACAGCCGTTCTGAGCGCCTTTTTCACGTAGGATGCGGGTTAACTTACGGGTATCGATGTCGGCGATGCCGAGAATGTTGTGGTCTTGAAGATATTGACTAAGAGAACGTTGATTGCGGAAATTGCTGGCAAGAAGAGGAAGGTCACGAATAATCAGGCCCTTGGCCCAAACTTTACCGGATTCTTCATCTTCATCATTGGTGCCGGTATTACCAATGTGGGGATAGGTCAGCGTGACCATTTGCTCAGCATACGAAGGATCGGTCAAAATTTCCTGATATCCTGTCATCGAAGTGTTAAACACTACTTCACCAACAGAAACACCTTCAGCGCCAATGGCTGTACCGCGAAATACGGTGCCGTCTTCCAGTACGAGCAGGGCGGACTTAGTCAAGGTAACCTCCAAACAGCAAAAAACGGGCGAAAACTGACAATGTTTTACAACCCGTTCTGACCCAAAATTGTGTACTCTTTATTGCGCTTTGGCTGTTGCATTCTGCTTATTGATGCATGTATTCACCAATCAACAGTGGCTAACAGACCCTTCAGGCAAACCGCAGTATTTTAGGCTATTTGCTGGATTTGGTCTAATCCTTTTTTGAAAAATTATAAAAATAACGGTTTTGCAGCAATTTTGCGAAGAATTGCTCAAAAACCTAAGCTAAGTCTGCTAAACCCAGCACTTGCTGCATAGAATAAAGTCCAGGCCGTTTATTTTGCAACCAAAGCGCTGCCCTTAACGCGCCTTGAGCAAAAGTGCTGCGACTGGATGCTTTATGGGTAATTTCCAGTCTTTCGCCCAGGTCGGCAAAAAGCGCAGTGTGATCGCCAATAATGTCCCCACCGCGAACTGTGGCAAAACCAATAGTTTGCTGATCGCGCTCGCCAGTAATGCCTTCACGGCCATACACAGCACACTGGCTTAAATCGCGACCTATGGCTTTGGCAATGCTATTCCCTATGGCCAATGCGGTGCCACTGGGGGCATCTTTTTTAAAGCGATGATGCGCTTCAATAATTTCAATATCAGCGCTTTGCCCCATTACTTTGGCGGCGGTTTGCACCAGATGCAGCAGCAGGTTGACGCCAACACTCATATTAGGTGCCCACACCACCGGAATGACCGCACTGGCGGCTTTGACCCTGGCGTATTGTTCATCCGACAAACCAGTCACGCCAATCACCATGGCTTTTTTTGCCTGCACTGCCAATTCAAGCTGCGCCAGCATGGCTTCGGGCATGGTAAAGTCGACCCAGACATCGGCTTGTTGCACCGAATTTAAACAGGTTTCACTCAGCAACAACCCCTGTTTGCCGCAACCTGCCAACTCACCGGCGTCCACCCCAAGCAGCGCTGACCCCTGGCGCACCGTGGCCTGAGTCAGGTTGAGTTTTTGCTCAGCAGCCACTGTCACCAGAGCACGTCCCATCCGGCCATTAGCGCCAAAAATACCTATTTTTGTCATGAACTTACCTATCTATTGCGCCGACTGTCATTTCTGTTGCAGCCAGCATCACCGCTGAATCATTAAAAACCGGCTGCTATTCGCTGAAACAGGCGGCCAGTGTGGGTTCTTGCTTTAATAAATCCTGATATAAACGGATTTGGTTTTGCGCCCTTTGTAAATTATGGTTTGGCCTTTTGATGGCAAAATAACGATCGCCATTCAGATGGTCGGCTAAAAAGCGGATGCCAATCATCAGACACATCACTTTGGCACCCAGTAATAAACTTTGTTTTTCTGCTTTGCTGATCACGCCGGCCAAACCTTTGAGATAACCTTCAGCCAAAGCCTTAAAAATCTCAGGCCGCACTCTGACCGCTTCGGTATCTAATGAATCTTCCGGCTCAGGTGAGCAGCAGGTACGCACCATATCGCCAAAATCAAATAACCAGTAACCCGGCATACAAGTGTCCAGATCTATAGCGGCAATGCCACGCTGCAACTGCGCCGAATACAGCATATTGTTGATTTTGGTGTCGTTATGGCAGACCCGCAGCGGCAAAGCAGCACAAACTTGTTCAAGTTCAGCCACCAGAGCTTGTTGCGCCAGACAATAATCCACCAGTTGCTGACACTGACTTAACCGTCCTGAAGCATCTGCGCTGATCGCTTGTTTCAGCTGCATAAAGCGCATGCCAAGATGATGAAAATCAGGCAGCACTGTGACCAGCTGCGACGCATCAAAATCGGCAAGCGCAGCGGCAAACTGACCAAAAGTCAGGGCTGCGGCATAAGCCTGCGCCGGATTTTCAACCACTTCGATGCTGCTGCCATTGTCAATAAACTGCAGAGCCCGTAAATCCTGTGTTGTGCCAGCAAGATAACTGCCATCAGCCTTGGCCTGCTGCCGCAGTACTTCAAGCCCATATAAACCCTGCTGTTTTTTCGCCAGCAAATGCTGTTCAATCTTCAGCGCGTTTTGCACCAAATCCTGGGCTGATGGGAAAATAGCGGTATTAATTTTTTGTAATATCAGTCGCTTATCGCCATCTTTTAGTAAAAAAGTCTGATTAATATGGCCATTGCCAAAAGGCAGAATGTCAGTTTGTGCCGACAATTGGTAAGCTTGCAGCACCTCAGCCGTGACCAGCGGATGTGACTTTACAGCAGGCTGAGCCCCGGCTTTTGTTTGTGTTACAACACTGGATGTCATGCAATAAGTTCCACAGCGGCATCATGCCGTATTTTTTGTTTGAAAATGATCCACAATTTCCGCTAAATCAGCAGGATAAGTAACACCAAACCAACGCTGGTGCGACAAATAGACTTTTAAAAGTTGCCCTTGTTGCAAAGCACTGTTCACCACTGATGGCAAATAACATTCGGCTTTTGGCTGCGGCATCTGCTGAAAAAACTCAGTCAGCGCCTGCGCCAGTTTTGGCATGATGGCGGCGCTAAAACCCCAGATATTCATCGAGACCGCCTGAGCAGGATCCAGCTGCAGCAATTGACCGCTGCCACTCTGGCCATAAAGCTGCGCCCCTTGTTGCCTGATATCACAACATTCAGTGACAGACTGCAGATAATGCTGCTGTACCACACAAAGTCCTCTGTTCACGCCACCATGCGCTGACAAAGTCTGTGACAATTCAAAGGCCACCATAGCCCATTCGCCATTAAGTTCAGCCTCAGATGAGCAGGCAGATACCGGTTTTTCAGCCATAAAATGTTGCACCAACAGCCGCATGGCATCACTGCCATAATAATCATCAGCGTTGATCACTATCATCGGCGAATTTTGCACCGCATCACGGGCACACCAAAGCGCATGGGCTGTGCCCCAGGGTTTGTCCCTTGGTTGCACCAGCACACCGGCCGGCAGATCATCGCCTTGTTGCAGTACCAGCTGTACTGTTAAATCAGCCGGAAAATGCGGTAGCACCTGATGCTCTAAGGCTGAAGTCAGCTCAGCGCGGATCACCAGTATTAACTGCCGTACACCGGCGTTGTAAGCGTCCATCACACTAAAATGCAACAAAGTGCGGCCTGTGCTGCCAAGCTGCGCCAGTTGTTTATCACCACCAAATCGACTGCCCATACCGGCGGCAAGCACAACTAAACAGGGCACTGCAGCTAAAGTCATTAACAGGATGTCCGGCCTTCTGAAACAAGGGCGTTATCATAACGTCTGAACTCCCCACCTGACCAGCCAAAAAGCAAAATGCACTAATGAACTAATGCACTAATGCACTAAGGTGCAGCCGGTCGGATCAGCGAAAGAAAAGGTTTTGAAAAACCGCAAAAACAAAAAGGGCAGCTGTGCTGCCCTTGGTACTTGAATGGTGCTGACTGCCTTGGCAGCCAAACACCAGATTCGGCAGTTGAATTACAGTGCTGCAGTTAAAATTTTGCGGGACACCTCAAGGGTAATATCACCATGTTCACCCAGCTTCAGCATTTTGTGATGCTCAAGTTTGGCCAGCACTGCATCTACCGCTTCGCTGGTAACACCATAGTCGGCCAGACGGGTAGGCACGCCCATTTGCTCAAAAAAAGCTCTGGTATGGGCAATGGTCTCGTCAATCAGGCGCTCTTCGTCTGTGTGCTGCAGGTTAAATACCCTTTTGCCGTACTGGATCAGCTTTTCGCGTTTTTGACTACGCTGCTGCTGTAACAAAGCAGGCAACACAATGGCCAGGGTCTGAGCGTGATCCAGGCCATATAAAGCAGTTAGCTCATGGCCAATCATATGGGTGGCCCAGTCTTGGGGCACACCCTGGCCTATCAGGCCATTGAGTGCCATGGTGGCAGCCCACATTACATTGGCGCGCACGTCGTAATTGTGCGGATCTTTTAGCGCCAAAGGCCCCTGCTCCAGTAGCGTCAGCAACAAACCTTCGGCAAATCTGTCCTGCACAGCAGCATTGACCGGATAGGTCATATACTGTTCCATCACATGCACAAAAGCATCCACCACACCATTAGCCACTTGTTTTGGCGGCAGGCTGTAAGTGACGGTCGGATCCAGCACCGCAAACTGCGGATACACCAGGGGACTGGCAAAAGACAATTTCTGCTGAGTGCTGTAGCGGGTGACCACGGAGTTACCGTTACTCTCGGTACCTGTTGCCGGTAAAGTGAGTACACAGCCAAGCGGCAAAGCTGCACTGATTGGCGCCCGTTTGGCGAGAATATCCCATGGGTCGCCCTGATAAAGCGCTGCGGCGGCAATAAACTTAGTGCCGTCAATCACACTGCCGCCACCCACAGGCAATAAGTAATTGATGCCCTGAGTTTTAACGATATCCACAGCCTTTAATAAAGTTTCAAAAGACGGATTAGGTTCAATGCCTGAAAATTCAACAACTTCAAAACCATCTAATGCTTGCATCACTTGCTGATACACGCCATTGTGTTTAATTGAACCCCCACCGTAGGTCAGCAAGATTTTGCTGCCTTTGGGCACTAAATTGGCTAACTGGCTGATTTGACCTTCGCCGAACACAATACGGGTTGGGTTCTGATAAGAAAAATTAAACATAAAAACTCCGCACTCTGGTTTGACCGATTAAAGCGGTTAGGCTCGGACATAGCTGCAGCTCACACAGCTGACAGACCATGGATATGGCGTTTTATTGGGTAAATTCAACCATAAAAATGTAATTATTCAGAGTTTACTGAATAAAAGATGCTTTAAGGCATAACATAAAGTTATTTGACAGGCCTTCTGGACGTCTTTATATTCCGCGGCGTTATATGCGCTTCGGATAATAGCTGTTTTAGCGATTATAAGGCGCATACCAGATTTTGATGGAGACCTTCATGAATGCAGCCAGCCGACAGCAGGCAAAATTGTCGTTATTGCCTTTGCTGTTGTTTGTATTTTTATTTTTAGGCACAGGCCTGTATCTGCAGAGCCAAGGTGTTGCTTATGCGTTTTATCAGTTACCCGGGCCTGTAGCCATTATTCCGGCTTTAGTGCTGGCGGTATGGCTAAACCGCGCGCCGATAGCACAGGGCATTGATGTACTGGTTAAAGGTGCCGGCAATAACAATATTATTACCATGTGTATTATCTACCTGCTGGCCGGGGCTTTTGCTGCTGTCGCTCAGGCCAGTGGTGGTGTGGATGCTGTGGTCAATGCCGGTTTAAGCCTGGTACCTGGCACTTTGTTATTGCCTGGTTTATTTGTGATCTCGGCTATTGTGGCTACTGCTATGGGCACGTCAATGGGCACCATTGGCGCCTTAGCCCCTATTGCTGTGGGTTTATCCCAACAAGCTGGATTAGAGCCTGCTCTGGTAGCCGGCGCTTTATTAAGCGGCGCTATGTTTGGTGACAACCTGTCGATTATATCCGACACCACTATTGCAGCAACCCGCACTCAGGGTGCTGAAATGAAAGATAAATTCCGCGAAAACTTTAAAATTGCCATGCCGGCAGCCCTGATAACACTGCTGCTGTTTGCCAGTCTGACAAGTTCTGACAGCGCAATAACGGTCAAAGAATTTAACTGGACTGGCGTTTTGCCTTACGCCGCCATTCTGGTCCTGGCCATTGCCGGCATGAATGTATTTCTGGTGCTGCTGCTTGGCATCGTGTTGGCGGCCTTGCAGGGCGCGTTTTTTGCCGATTATCAGCTGGCCAACCTTGGCAAGGATATTTTTAAAGGTTTTGCCAATATGCAGGAGATTTTCCTGTTGTCGATGTTTGTGGGCGCGCTGGGTGAGTTTGTCAAACAACAGGGTGGCCTGGCCTGGATAGCCGGTCATATTGCCGCACTGGCGGGCAAACTGGCGCTGGCAGGCAATAAAGCCCAGCAGCTGGCGATTGCAGCTCTGGTTTTTATTAGCAACCTCTGTATTGCCAATAACACTGTGGCCATTGTAATTGCTGCAGATGTCAGTAAAGACCTGGCCGAACACAATAATATCAGCCCTAAACGCAGCGCCAGCTTGCTGGATATTTTTTCCTGTATCAGTCAGGGCCTGGTGCCCTACGGCGCTCAGGCCTTGTTGTTGGGTGCCAGCTTCTCGTTGTCGCCATGGGACGTGGTGACGCAAAGTTATTATTGTTTGATTTTGGCAGCTGCAGCTTTAATTGCGATATCGCTTAGTAAACATCAGGCCAAAGCAGTAACAGCCACAAGTTAAAAAAAGCGCGTCAAACCAATAAAAAAACCGGCACTGCCGGTTTTTTTTATTGGTACAGCTGCAGCCTTGTGCTGTTGTTATTTATTACAACGTGGCAAGTTGCCTTGTGCCTGTCTGCTTTGATAAGCAGTTAAGGCTGCAGGCATATCTTTTTGCAATTTTTTAATGCGGTTTTCCGGCACAGGGTGGCTGGATAAAATTTGTGGTGTGCCACCACTGCCCTGTTTGGCCATATTTTGCCACAGCTTCACTGACTCTTCTGGTTGGAAACCGGCTTTGGCCATCAAATCCAGGCCGATGACATCGGCTTCTGTTTCGTGCACCCGGCTAAATGGCAACACTATGCCAACCTGAGCGCCTAAACCAAAAGCACTGGACAGCTCGGCTTTATATCGGGTGTTCATGGCGCTGAGCGCCACATCGGCCACGCCTAAAGTGGCCTGTACTGCCTGATTACTGGATAAACGCTCATTAGAATGGCCGGCCATCACGTGGGCTATTTCATGGCCGATGACAGCAGCCAGCTGATGCTGATTTTCTGCCACCAATAATAAACCTGTGTAGACACCAATTTTGCCGCCAGGCAGCGCAAAGGCGTTCACCTGATCACTGTCGAACACCACGATTTCCCATGGGTTGGCCTGGTATTTTTGTGGGGTCACTTTGAGCACAGCCTGCGCCACACACTGCACATACTGATTGGTTTTTTTATCTTTGTTAATCGCAGTTTTGGTTTTTAACTCTTCAAAAGTCTGAATACCAAGTTTGCTGACCTGGCTGTTGTCAAACAACATCAGCTGCGGCCGCCCTGTTGGCGACTCGGCACAAGAGCCCAGCAGCATCACAGCTAAAGCGCTGGCAGACAGTTTTTTTAAGCTTAATTTGGGCAATGTGAACATGGGGCTCCCTTTTCTGTTCTGATGATTCGGGTTAAAAATATAGATCCGGTTATGCTCAGAGTATTGAATATAAAGCAGGAAAAAACGCTGCGATGCTGCTCAGTTCAATGTCATGCCGACTGCGCCGCACTCAAGGCAGTTTTTAACCCTGGCGCGCTGAACGGCAACTGAAAACTGTTGGTCATAAACCCTGAAAGCAACGTTTTAAAACAAAGACTTAAAACAACACCGCCAGCAAAAGCTGGCGGTGATGCAGAACTTAACCTGTTAAATCATCAAAAAACTTTTTTACACCATCAAAAAAGCCTTTGGATTTGGGTCTGTGCCGCGCTTCACTCTCACCTGCCCAGCTTTCATCAAGCTGACGCAGTAAGTCTTTTTGTTTGTCTGATAAGTTGACCGGCGTTTCCACCACCACTTTACAGACCAAATCGCCAACACCACCACCACGCACCGACTGCACCCCTTTGCCGCGCAAACGGAACATTTTATCGGTTTGGGTTTCCGCCGGGATTTTCAGCTTGACGCGACCATCCAGGGTCGGCACATCAATTTCACCACCTAAAGCGGCAATGCTAAAACTGATCGGTACTTCACAGGACAGGTTATTGCCGTCACGGACAAAAATCGGGTGATCTTTCACATGCACCTGTACATACAAGTCGCCTGAAGGCGCGCCGTGCATACCGGCTTCCCCTTCACCGCTTAAGCGGATGCGGTCGCCAGTGTCCACGCCGGCCGGAATTTTAACGGCCAGAGTTTTGGTTTTTTCCACCCGGCCTTCCCCATGACACTTAGTGCATGGATCAGGAATAATTTTGCCGCGGCCACTACAGGTTGGACAGGTTTGCTGTACCGCAAAAAAGCCCTGGCGCATCGTCACCTGACCGGCACCATGACAGGTTGGGCAAGATTTCGCCTGAGTGCCTTTTTTGGCACCAGAACCATCACAACTGTCACAGCTCACCCAGGTTGGTACTTTAATATCAACCGACTTGCCGCGCACAGCGTCTTCCAGGCTCATTTCCAGGTTGTAGCGTAAGTCGGAGCCACGCTGAGCGCGCGACTGACCACCACGACGCCCGCCCCCAAAAATGTCACCAAAGACGTCGCCAAAAATGTCGCCAAAATCAGCACCGCCACCGCCAAAACCACCGCGGTTTGGATCCACTCCGGCATGACCGTATTGATCATAGGCAGCCTTTTTCTGCTCATCCGACAGAACTTCGTAGGCTTCCTGTACTTCTTTAAACTTCTCTTCCATCGCTTTATCACCCTGAGTGCGATCAGGGTGATATTTCATCGCGAGGCGCTTATAAGCCTTTTTGATTTCTTTGTCGTCGGCGCCTTTGGCAACGCCCAGGACTTCATAATAATCACGCTTTGACATAATGCTGCTTCAAGGTTGTGTGAGCGGATATCCCCGTCATCCTTGAAATTGTAGCTTTGTTGACTACATTCACTCGCCCCAGTCACATAGGTCACTATGCTCCTGGGGACTCGTTCATGTTGTCGCCGCGCTACAACTTCAATGAGTTAGGGGATAGACAAACGACCGCCTGGGCGGTCGCTCTAGTGTCAAGCCAATAGAAACCGCAGCTTAAAGCAGCGGTCCTCACCAGACAAATATTATTTGTCTTTAACTTCTTCAAACTCAGCGTCAACCACGTCGTCACCGGCGTTTTTGGCATTGTCTGCCGAACCCGCATTGGCCTGACCTTGTTGTGCTGCTGCTTGCAGTTTTTGTGCTGCCTGCAGTAACGCCTGAGTTTTGGCTTCAATTTCAGCTTTGTCGCTGCCTTTGATCACGCCTTCCAGCGCGCTGATAGCAGCTTCAATTTCCTGTTTGTCATTGGTGGCTAAGTTAGCACCGGCTTCTTCAATCTGCTTGCGGGTGGCATGCACTAAAGCGTCAGCCTGGTTGCGGGTTTGCACCAATTCTTCGAACTTTTTGTCTTCTTCAGCGTTCAGTTCAGCGTCACGCACCATACGTTCCACTTCTTCATCTGTTAAGCCTGAAGAAGCTTTGATGGTGATCTTCTGCTCTTTGCCAGTGTCTTTGTCTTTGGCAGACACATGCAAAATACCGTCGGCGTCTAAGTCAAACGTTACTTCAATTTGTGGTTCACCACGGCGGGCCGGGCGAATACCTTCTAAGTTAAACTGACCCAGCGACTTGTTGGCAGAAGCCTGTTTACGCTCACCCTGCAGCACGTGAATAGTTACGGCTGACTGGTTATCATCTGCTGTTGAGAAGGTTTGCGACTTTTTAGTCGGAATAGTGGTGTTTTTCTCAATCAGCGCTGTCATCACGCTACCCATAGTCTCGATACCTAAAGACAGAGGAGTTACGTCCAGCAGCAGTACGTCTTTTACGTCACCTGACAGTACAGCACCCTGAATTGCAGCACCAACGGCAACAGCTTCGTCCGGGTTCACGTCTTTACGTGGCTCTTTGCCAAAGAAAGCTGTCACTGCTTCCTGTACTTTTGGCATCCGCGTCTGACCGCCCACCAGAATGATGTCGTTGATGTCGCTGACCGATAAACCAGCGTCTTTTAACGCTTGCTTCAGCGGCTCGATAGTGCGCTGAATTAAATCTTCCACCAGAGATTCCAGCTTGGCGCGGGTAACTTTGATGTTTAAGTGTTTTGGACCTGTCGCATCAGCAGTGATGTAAGGCAGGTTCACTTCAGTTTGTGACGCTGAAGACAGTTCAATTTTGGCTTTTTCACCGGCTTCTTTTAAACGTTGCATCGCCAGTGGGTCGTTACGCAGGTCAATGCCCTGCTCTTTTTTGAACTCGTCTACTAAGTAGTTAATAACACGTGAGTCGAAGTCTTCACCACCTAAGTGGGTGTCACCGTTGGTCGATAACACTTCAAAAGTTTGTTCGCCGTCAACGTCGTCAATTTCGATGATCGAGATATCAAAAGTACCGCCACCCAAGTCATAAACCGCAACTTTGGTGTCGCCTTTTTTCTTGTCCATGCCGTAGGCTAATGCTGCAGCAGTTGGTTCGTTGATAATACGTTTTACTTCTAAACCAGCAATACGACCGGCGTCTTTAGTGGCCTGACGCTGTGCATCGTTAAAGTAGGCTGGTACTGTGATAACAGCTTCAGTTACTGGTTCACCCAGATAATCTTCAGCGGTTTTTTTCATTTTTTTCAGCACTTCAGCAGAAATTTGTGGTGCTGCTAATTTTTTGCCTTTGACTTCAACCCAGGCGTCCCCATTGTCTGCTTTGACAATCTGGTATGGCATGATTTTGATGTCACGTTGTACTTCAGCGTCTTCAAAACGACGACCGATTAAACGTTTAATCGCAAATAAAGTATTTTTTGGGTTGGTCACCGCCTGACGTTTAGCAGGCTGGCCCACTAACACTTCACCGTCTTCTGCATAAGCAATGATAGAAGGTGTAGTTCTGGTACCCTCAGCGTTCTCGATCACGCGAGGTTGGTCACCGTCTAAAATGGCCACACAGCTGTTTGTTGTACCTAAGTCAATACCAATAATTCTACCCATGATGTACTCCGCTCTTAAATTCGAACAATTGAAATTGTGTTGACCGGTTAATGGGGTTAATCCCTGATCGATTCAAGGTTATTTAGCTAAATTTTTTCAGAAATTGGCATAAAAGCGGATTTTAGCCGCTGTGAGGACTCAACCAGGCGCGCTTCGATGGAAAATCAGCAAATCCAGTTCGCTTGCCATCACGTAGCTGGGTATAATCCTGTTATCTGTTTTTTTATTTTTCCGGACGACCAAGATGCCATTACTCGATAGTTTTACCGTTGACCATACCATTATGAAAGCGCCTGCCGTGCGGGTTGCCAAAACCATGACCACACCAAAAGGTGATGCCATTACTGTATTTGATTTGCGTTTTTGTGTGCCTAACCAGGAAATTTTGTCAGAAAAAGGTATTCATACCCTGGAGCATTTATTTGCCGGTTTTATGCGTGATCACTTAAACGGCAATGGTGTGGAAATTATCGATATTTCCCCTATGGGTTGTCGCACCGGTTTTTATATGAGCCTGATTGGCACGCCGGACGAACAACGGGTCGCCGACAGTTGGAAAGCAGCGATGGCTGATGTTTTAAAAGTGCAGCAGCAGTCTGAAATTCCGGAATTAAATGTGTACCAGTGTGGTACTTACCAGATGCATTCGCTGGAAGAAGCCAAACAAATTGCCAAAAACGTCATTGACCGTGGTGTGGGTGTTAATAAAAACGAAGAATTAACCTTGTCTGCTGATTTATTAAAACAAGGTCATTAATACCGGCATAAAATTCGCCAGTGTCGAATATTCAGTACTCAGACCAAAGCCCATCAACAGATGGGCTTTTTTATTGCCTACCTTCATAGGAGGCCGTTTATTTACTGACGGTACTGCTGTGGTAAAAAGCTGTGCAGCTTTGCCGGTTAGGCTCTTTTTAGATTATTTTGCAGCATCAGTTGCAGCGCCGAGGGTTGTTTGGCGCGGGTGGCTGCGGTGGCGTAATAATTGGACGTGTCGTTTTTCACCCGGTTTAAAATAATACCCCCAAGCGCCACACCGGATTGTTCCAGCAGCTCAAGCTTGCGGGCAAAATCTACCAGCGGTGTTTTTTTCACATCCACCACCAGCTCCAGCTGTCCGACTGATTTGGCCACGACCATAGCGTCGCTGACTGATAAAATGGGCGGACATTCAATAATGACCCTGTCGTATTTTTTCGCCAGCACTTTGAGAATGGCGTCAAATCTGGGCATAGATAAAAACAACAGCGGATTCATCGGCCGGATCCCTGAGGGCAAGACGTCGGCATTGAGCTCTTTGCTGTAAAACACACATTGCTCAAAACTATGGGTTTTTGCCAGTAAGTTGGTAAGCCCAGGCCTGTGGGGGTTTTCGCCAAGCGCTTCGGCCAGCGCCGGAAAACGCAAATCGGCATCAATCACAATCACCCGCTCCAGCTCGGAAAAAGATTTGGCCAGCTGCAGGCAGATACTGGATTTTCCCTCATTCGGCGCTATTGAGGTAAAAGCCAGCAGTTTTTGCTGACACAACTTTTTATCCAGCAAAATATTGGTGCGGATAGAGCGGATATATTCCTGATACAACGTATATTGTTTACCCGACTGCTGCACCACCGGCAGGTTTTTATCAATACCCTTCACCCGGATTTGCGGCACCACGCCAATCAGCTTAAAACCAAAACGGGCAGCAATCTGGCGGTATTTAGCGGTGACATCCGCAAAAAAATGCAGACACAACACCAGAAAAACCGCCCCGATAAATCCGATTAAAAATGCCGCCACCGACAACAACAGCCGCTTTGGGCCTATCGGCTGACTGGGTACGTTGGCCGGATCCACCACAATAATACTGGAGCTTTTATTAATATCTTTAAGCAACTGACTTTCTTTGAGTTTATCACTCAGGGTAGTTAACAGCGCCAGACTGGCCTGAATATCGGCTTCATGCTTTTTATGATGTTGTGCAACACCCACCAGGGATTCGAGTTTCTGGTTGGCGACAATAGCACGCTGTTCGGTTTGTTGAAGTAACTGCTGCAATTCAGTATGACGGGTGCTGAAGTTACCGGTCAGTTTATCCACTTCGGCTTTTAACTGGCCGGTGGCCACTTCAATTTTTTTCTCGGCGGCAATATATCTTGGATGTTTGGCCAGATAACTGAGTTTCAGCTGGGCAAACTCGGCCTGTAACATTGATAACTGCTGCTGTAATGCGGCAATTGAAGGCACAGAGCGCAGCTCCGGCACACTGCTCAGCTGCAGATAATCCTGCGCCTGACTGACTTTTTGTAACAGTACATCAAGCTCACGCAACTGACGGTTCAGTTCACGTTTTTCCAATGCCAGCTGCACTATTTCCTGTCTGGCCAGCTCCACATCACTATTAATATCAATAATATGATGTTGCTGCCGAAACTTAGCCAGTCGCTCTTCGGCCTGAGCCAGCTGTATTTTGGCCTGCTCCAGCTGCTGGCGCAGCAAATCGCTGGCCTGATGGCTGTGTTGTTGCATCAACCCTGTCTGATACGCCATAAAACGGCTGGCCACCAGATTCACCACTTCGCTGGCAATATAAGGGTTGTAATGCACAAAGGAAATTTCCAGCAAGGTGGTTTTAGGCACCGAAATTACCGTTAAACCTGCCAGCAGCGCCTGGGCGTCATCACGGCGTAAATCATCAGGCAAACCCAGCTGCAAATCATCCGGCAACTGACTGACCACATCCCGGGCAAACTGGGCAGAAGTCAGGAGTTTGATCTGGGTGTCCAGCCCGTCATTGTCGCTGCCCACTCCGGGTAATAACGATTGCAGTGGATTGGACGCAAGTACACCTTTGACCATCAGCGTGGTGGAGGCCCGGAACATCGAAGGCAACTGCGCCACCAGCGCTGTTACAACACCAAATACCAATGCAGTGATGAGCATTATCAACCAGCGCCGCGCCGACAAAATAGCCAGAATGACGCTGAGTTCAATCACGTCATTGTTTTGCCCTTGTCGTTGTGGCAGCTGTTGGTCCATCAAAAGAAACTCTTGTCTATTTTGATCACATCACCCGGCAGAATGATGGTGTCTGAGCTGGCTACAAAGGTTGTTTTGTCGACACCACGCTGAATATGCCACGCTTTACGTGAGGCTCTGTCCTGTAAGCCACCGGATAAAGCAATAGCCTGCTCCAGCGTGATATCCGGCTGATAAGGATAAGAACCTGGATTACGGACTTCACCATAAATAAAAAATGGCCGGTAACTGTCGACGGTAATAGACACACTGGGCGACACCAGATAACCGTCCCGCAGCAGTGCTTCAAGCTTCTCTTTGGCCTGTTGCTGGGTCAGTCCGGTCATTTTAACGCTGCCGAGCAGCGGCATATCTATAAAACCCTGCTGGCTGATTTGGGCTGTGACTGATAAGTCCGGTTCCTGATACACACTAATTTTAATGGTATCACCAGGCCCAAACTGATAACCCTGCAGAGATAACGCAGCCTCTGCCAGCAGCACCGGGCTATAGATTGCAAATAACAGCAGCAGAGCCAGCAGCTTTACCATAACCGGCTCACTTGCCAGAACAATTCGGTGGCTGTTTTATCCTGCCCGCTCTGCTCTACCCGCGCCTGTTGCAACTGCAGTTGCTGTTGCCAGTTGCTGCTAAGCTGCCATTGCCAGTTCAACGCCAGCTCCAGTCTGGTTTTTTGTAACTGCTGCTCATCCAGCCGCGCTTTGCCGTGAGAGGCCGTCAGTGATGTAACATGAGCGTCGTTCCACTGATAGCCCAAAGTCAGCGCAGAACGGGTTTCGAGCTGACTGACACTGCCGGTGGCATAAGACAATACTGAATTGCGGCTGCTGGACAACACCAGCTGCCATTGCCTGGAGATCTGCCACAGATTATTGGCCTGCCAGTAATAACCGTTGCTTTGTAAAAGCGCAGTGTCACGCCTGAAGTGGCCCACCACAAGCTGAAACTGCTGACTGCCGGCATAATGGCTCGACCAGCCGGCGCCCAACTGATACAACTTTGACGGGATAGTCCCTTGCTGTTCATGGCGCATTTCGCTCTGTAGCAACAGACTGGTATTTTCATTGAGCCTGTGGCCGTAATGGACACTTGCAAAGCTGCCTTGCTGCTCAGTCAATAATTCTGCGCCAGGTTCAGTGAACGGCAACTGTGGATTTTGCTGTTGCTGAATTGTTTGCTGGCGTAAGTCACGACCGGCGCTCAGCGTCAGCTGTTGTTTGTCCGGCGAGCGCCCGAGCTGTAATGCAAACTGCAATAACTTGTGTTCATCAGTCAGGCTTTGTGCATCAGGCTCCAAAAACTCTGCTTTGCCAAAACCCGCACGCAATAACTCACGTTGCCAGCTGGTTTGCACCTTAAAATCGGCGGCTTCAGATAAAAACAGCTTGAGTGCAGGTGCTATCTGGTGATCAGTGCTGTTGAGTGCCGACTCCTCAGCATAACGGCCCGAGCTGATGCTGGCAGGCACGGCTAAGGCATAACCTTCAAACAAGCCAAGCCAATGGTATTGCACAGACGCCGCCACTTTTTGGTCGCTGACAACAGGGGATTGCTGAAAATAAAGATTAGAGTTGTGAACAAATTGCAGCGCAGTGCGCAGTTCATTTTTAGCCTGCTCCCAGTCACTGGTTGCAGCTCTGGTGTTCATACTTAAAAAAAGCGTCGAAAATACAAAAAGATACTGCCTAAACATTAGAATGACTCTTGAAAAAAGTAAAACATCCTTATTTTGTTTTTATTTTTCCATTCCCCCGATAGTAACGGAGAACTGTGAAAAATTAAAGACTTTAACATTTTTCATTTTTTTAACTTTTATTCATCCGCGGCCAGAGCAAAAATCGCTGAAAATATCAGCAAAAAACAGACTTGTTGTTATGCCAACAACAGCGAATAATCAATCAGAATAAACGGACCGCAGTTCACAGTGACAGGGAGTAGCGCTATGGTCAGATTTCGCCGGCAAGGATTTCACCAGCAAGCTACAGCGGTGCTCTGTTGCCTGAGTTTTCACATCAGTTTCTGCACTTTGGCAGCCGACAAATTGCGCTTTGTGCTGTATTACCCGCAAGTGCCACCTTATATGTATGTGGATCAGCAGACCAACAAAGTGGTTGGTCTGGTGCCGGAACTGCTGGAAGAACACTTTTCTGATGAAAAAGTAAAACTGGAATTTATTCTTGATAACAGGCGCGGCGCCGAGCACAGGCTATACAGTGGGGATGTGGATGCCATGCTGCTGGCGCCTGAATGGACTCAAAAACCACAGCAGCTGATTTTTTCCGATGTCCTGTTACAACACCGCGATTATTTATTTGCGTTAAAACCTTTTGCCATTGGCAGCAGCATCAAGGACTGGCTGGCAGGAAAAACAGTCTGTACCCGGCAATATTATGTATATGAAGTACTTGAACCCTTTTTCCGGCAACACAACACCACCAGGGTCGATGCTTCAAGCGAACTGGCGCAAATGAAAATGCTACTAAGTGGCCGTTGTGACTACGCTTATATTAATGAACATGTGGCGCGCTGGCTGCAACAACACCAGTTTGCTGATACAGCGCTGTATCAGTCACCTGAACATTTTGGCGAAGTGGCTCTTCGGGTGGCATTTCACCCCGGCTGGCAACCTTATCTGCGTGGTTTTAATCAATATCTGGCGCGCCAGCACCAGAAAAACAATATCAGTAAAAAGCTGGAATTTTATATTCAGCAGCGTTAGGCACCTTGAGCACAATGAATGGCCGACCCAAAGGCCGGCCATCGGATAAAAACTTGCTACACATTTCAGACTAAACCTCAGGGCGTACAGCCATAGACTAAGCCACCCTGAGTTTTGAGCTTACTCAGATTTTAAATTGTGCCACCACCTGACGCAGTTCGCTGGACGAACCGTTCAGCGCTGCGGCTTCTGCCGTCAGTTCAGTCGCATGGCCAGCAGTGTTATCCACCAAAGCCGTGATCGAATGCAAACTGCGATTAATATCATCGGCCACTATGGTTTGTTGTTCAGTGGCAACGGCAATTTGGGTACTTTGCTGCTGCACCACAACAATAGCCTGACTGATAGCCGACAACGCCTGCTGCATGGCCTGCGCCCGCTCAGTGCTGACTTCAGTCTGACTGCGGCCACGCTGCATCACAGTTTCCGCTTGTTTGGCTATTTGCTGCAGTTTTTCCACCATACGGCGGATATCGTCGGTGCTGTCACGGGTGCGCCCTGCCAGGGACCTGACTTCATCGGCTACCACAGCAAACCCCCGGCCCTGCTCGCCGGCACGCGCCGCTTCAATAGCAGCATTAAGCGCCAGTAAGTTGGTTTGTTCAGCAATACCTTTAATGACATCCACCACAGTACCGATATTTTCCGATTCTTTGGCAAGACCCATCACCACCTGCACGGCCTCCAGCATACTGCTGTCAAGCTCGGTCATATCCTGCACCGCCAGTTCAGACAACTTAAAGCCGTCCTGCCCCTGCTGCTGGGCATGGGCTGCAGCTTCACTGGTCGACTGAGCATTCTGGCTGATTTCCTGCACCGTAGCCGCCATTTCGGTGACGGCAGCAGACACCGAATCTATCTGCAGTTTGCTTTGCTGAATTTCCTGATTGGTTAAACCGGCCACCTGATTTAAATGCTGACTGGAGCTTTGCACCTGATGGGCCTGCTGGCGGGTCATTTGCAGCGACTGGCGTAATTTGCCAACAAAGGTATTAAAGTGTGTTGCTAAAGCCCCCACTTCGTCCTGCTGGTCAATATTGATGGTTCGGGTGAGGTCTCCATCGCCACTGGCAATGTCCTGCATCGCAGCGGTTAAGTCGGTCAGCGGTTTGGTAATCAGGCCGGTACTTAATAAAATCATCGCGGTAATAATGCCAAGCATCAGCAACGTAGCGAATAACGCCCAACTGATCGACGTCTGAATCGGGCCGTCAATCAGCTCCGCCGGCACTAACATGCCCACTAACCAGGCCATTTTCGGGAAATCAAGTTTGACCGGCTCGAGCGCTACGTAATAGCGTGCGCCCTGAAAACGCACCGGGAAAAAGCCGGCTTTCCCTGCTTTGGCCGCATCGGCTATTGCGGTAAAACCCGAAGTTTCACTGATCTTCTGATCAAAAGCAGCAATAGCATCATTGGTTTTAATTTCAAAACCTTGCTGGGTTGGGAAATGCACTATCTGGCCTTTATCGTCCAGTAAAAAGGGCAACCCCTGACCATGGTAACGAATGGTATCTACCTGCTCACCCACTTTATTAATATGCAGATCCACACCACCAACCCCAAGCAGGGTACCATCGGGCAAATACACCGGCCCTTCCACCACGGCCGACACAATGCCGGTGGTAAAATCGGCTGAAGGTGAACCTAAAAAGAAGGCGTTGTGTTTCATCGTCTCCTGATACCAGGGACGCTGGCTGGCAAAATAACCTTTAGTGACATCACCGGCGTTCGGGCCTTCTTTATCCACCCCGGTACGCGAATCTTCACGGAAATATTCATCAGAGCGGGTTAATGCAAAAAAAGCCGACAAAATGGCTTCATCACTGCCACTGACTGTTTTAAAGGTCTGGTTGATCTGCTCGTAGCCGGCCAAACCATTCAGTTCAGTACCACGCCCGGGGTAATTCACAAACCATTGCTGGAACTGCGGCGCATGTAAAAAAGTGCGGGCGACCTGAGCGTAACCTGCAAAAAATTTGCCAACGGACACCGCCTCTTTTTGCATCAGCGCATCCACATCCGACTCCACCTGCAGCCGGGTCTGACTGGCCAGGTGACTGACCACAAAAATGGCGGCCAGGACAAAAAGCACGGCGGTTGAGCCGCCAACTGTCAGTAAGATCTTTTGTTTTATTGATTTTATTTTTGTGTACAACATACAACCCCCAAAAAGTAGCGCCTCATCAGAACACAAGGCTCTGAAGAAGTCCAGATAGGCAAAGGTTGTAGTCTTTGAGCAAAAAATCGGCATCTTTGAGTTGGAGCACGCCCTGCCGCCCTCCTGTGATAACAGCCATGTAAAAGTTAGAACAACCCACCGATAAAATGGCGACAAAGTTACAAAAAGGTCAGACCAATGACGGCAGTGTAAGGCACTGAGCTAGGGCCATAGTTTTTAAGATAGGTCGCAGGGTAACCGGCATATGCAAAACGGCTATTCTGCCTTTTTGCGGACTGTGAAGCTGGTTCTGAAAGGATTTTCTTCAGGGGGGAATTCGGTATCTCAAAACACAAACAGTTTTGCGTCTTGCCGGATGAACGCATGAGCCTCTGGCAATTGCCGGATTGTAAAAACACAACAAGGTCTGGAACCTTGTTGGACAGCGAAGCTGGTCCCGAGGGGATTTTTCACATGGATATGAAAAACAAAAAACCTGCTCTAGGCAGGCTAATGGGTGAAAACGGATCAAAGCAAGCCAACAATTTGGCTTGCGCCGTTTTCACGCGACGAGCTCCGCGAGACGCCGGTGGACGCAAAAACACAAAAACGCCCGGAGCGTTTTTGGACAGCTTTAGCTGGTCCCGAAGGGATTTTTCACATGGATGTGGGAAACACAACAAGGTCTGGAACCTTGTTGGACAGCGAAGCTGGTCCCGAAGGGATTTTCTACAGGGATGTAGAAAACAAAAAACCTGCTCTAGGCAGGTTTAATGGCGGACGCAGGAGGATTCGAACCTCCGACCGCTCGGTTCGTAGCCGAGTACTCTATCCAGCTGAGCTATGCGTCCGTAGTACAACTTTTTCTTACTTCACCCAGCAATGTAACTTCTTATGTTGATTTAGATGGCGGACGCAGGAGGATTCGAACCTCCGACCGCTCGGTTCGTAGCCGAGTACTCTATCCAGCTGAGCTATGCGTCCATCTAATCTAAAACAACTGGCGGAGGGAGAGGGATTCGAACCCTCGATAGAGTTTCCCCTATACACCCTTAGCAGGGGTGCGCCTTCAGCCACTCGGCCATCTCTCCGCGCTACGTTGCGGTGCGTATATTAATGTCTTGGGAAAATATGTCAAACATTTTTTCCCGCTTAAAAGTTTGTTTGCCGACCTTTTAAGCAATTTGAACAATTAATAACGAATACGGGCAAAAATCACTCAGTAAAACAAATAAAACAATTATTTAGCGCAACAGAATTATTGATCATCATCCTGGCTATAGCTGCCTGGTGTACCTTTTTCTGCCTGAATTCGCATATAGATTTCTTCACGGTGTACAGAGACTTCTTTTGGTGCATTCACACCAATCCGAACCTGATTACCTTTTACACCTAACACAGTGACAGTCACTTCATCACCGATCATTAAGGTTTCACCAACACGACGGGTTAAAATAAGCATTCGCTTGCTCCTATCCTTTTAAAAATTCCAGCTGTACTGAATGACGCTTGGTCTGACTGCCGTCGCGTCCTTGTTCCAATCATAACTCAGGCTTCAAATTTATGAAAATCCTGGGATTAATTCTCTGTGGTGACTAAAGCCTGATGCAGCGCCCTGGCAACTTTCTCCAGCAACTCGGCGGCGATCAACACTGAAAAACGACTTTCTGAATTACTCATCAGCCAAATTTGCACATTCATGTCATGCAATATGCTGAATATTTTGGCCAATAACATTGGATCAGATTTGATTCCAACCCCTACGACCGACAGTTTAGCAAGGTTCTGCTGCGGATGATGCAGAGAAACCATACTATTTTCTGTTATTTTCTGCACAGCATCAGTCACTTGGCTTAAATCTGCCGTAGCAAGACTAAAACTCAGGGTCAGCTGCTGTGGCCATTCACCGTCCTGCTGCAGCATATCGGTTTCGATATTCAGCTCAGCCAGACTGTGCATCACCTGCTGCAACTGGCTGGCGCTCAGCCGCTGCAACTTTAATAAAGTCACGCCCGTCTGGCCGGCAATACCGGAAATTGTCGGCAACACCATTAAATCGTCCTCATAGGTAATCAAAGTGCCGGCGTCGGGTTTAAAGGTGGATAACACCCGAAGCGGCACCCTGTGCAGCGCTGCGTACTCCACAGACCGTGAATGCAGCACTTTGGCGCCAACACTGGCTAGCTCCAGCATATGGCTGCAGGGCATCAGGCTGAGCCTTTTGGCATCGGCACAAATACGTGGGTCTATGCTGTAAACGCCATCCACATCGGTATAGATCTGACATTCATCGGCTTTCAGTGCCGCAGCTAACGCCACAGCTGAGGTATCAGAACCACCACGACCCAGCGTCGTGACATTGCCCTCAAAGTCACGCCCCTGAAAACCAGCGGCAACCACAATATGCCCCTGCTCCAGCTCCTGTAATAACCGCTGATTGTCTACCGCGGTAATACGGGCTTTGCCAAATTTATTGTCGGTGTGAATACAAATTTGGTCGGCCAATAAAGATACGGCGGGATATCCCCTTTTGATCAATGCCATAGCGAGCAAAGCAATAGTGACCTGCTCACCTGTGGCAGCCAGTACATCCAGTTCACGGCTGGCTGCCTTAGGGTCAATTTGCTGGGCAAGCCCCAGCAGACGATTGGTTTCGCCTGCCATAGCCGACACCACAGCAACGACCTTATGGCCTGCCTGAATGGTGCGGATAATCAGCTCCGCTACCCTTTCAATACGTTCGGTGGAACCTACCGAGGTGCCACCGAATTTTTGTACCAATAACGCCACGCTGTTACAGCTTCGCGCTTAAATAGCCGGTTGCGGCAGCCAATACGCCTGGCAAAGCAGCCACGTTGGTACCACCGGCCTGGGCTAAATCTGGTTTGCCACCACCTTTACCACCCACTTGCTCTGCCGCCCAGCTAATTAAAGCACCGGCCTGTACTTTGTCGGTTAAGTCTTTGGTCACACCGGCAATTAAACTCACTTTGTCATCCGCTGCTGTAGCCAGCAGAATCACACCTGAGCCTAATTTTACTTTCAGCTCATCGACCATAGTGCGGAAAGCTTTGGCATCGGCACCTGGTAAATCAGCAATCAGCACTTTCACGCCGTTGATCTGCACTACTTTATCGAGCAATGACGCGCCGGCAGCACTGGCCATTTTGGCTTTGGCTTGTTCCAGTTCTTTTTCCAGTGATTTACTCTTATCCAACGCCTGAGTGACACGTTCGGCAATGCTCATCACATCCCCTTTAAGCATGGACGCTACCAGCTGCGCCTGTTGCTCCAGCTTATGTAAATGAGCAATAGCACCTTCACCTGTCACAGCCTCAATACGGCGTACACCCGCGGCTATGCCACTTTCCACCACAATTTTAAACAGGCCAATATCACCGGTACGAGCCACATGGGTACCACCACAAAGTTCAGTAGAGAAAGCGCCCATCGACAATACGCGCACGTCGTCATCGTATTTTTCACCAAACAGTGCCATAGCACCGGCCGCTTTGGCCGCTTCTAAATTCATCAGACGGGTGCTGACTTCGTGGTTTTGCTGAATTTGCTGGTTCACCAGCACTTCCAGAGCACGGATTTCGTCGGCTTTCACCGCTTCAAAATGCGAGAAGTCAAAACGTAAGCGCTCAGGCCCGACTAATGAGCCTTTTTGCGTGACGTGTTCGCCCAGCACCTGACGCAGAGCGGCGTGTAATAAATGCGTAGCCGAGTGGTTTTTCTTAATAGCGTCACGGCGTGCGCTGTCGATCACGGCTTCCACCCGATCGTTTAACTGTAAAGTACCGGCCAGTGTGCCTTTGTGCGCAAAAGCTTTGCCCACTTTGATGGTATCAACAACGGCAAATACACTGCCATCCGCCAGCTTTAACACACCGCTGTCACCGATCTGGCCGCCAGACTCGGCATAAAATGGTGTTTGATCCAGCACAATCAGCGCTTGCTGACCGTCAATTAATGAAGTCACAGCTTCACCGTCGCGCAGAATTTCGACCACTTTGGCATTGCCATGTTCTTCGCTGTAACCGGTAAATTCGGTGACATTTGTTGAAGTTAACGCCTGATTGTAATCAGCACCAAAGTTTGACGCTTGCTGCGCACGTTTGCGCTGCGCTTCCATTGCCGCTTCAAAACCGGCCTGATCCACAGTAAAACCACGTTCGCGCGCTACATCAGAGGTTAAATCTATTGGGAAACCATAAGTGTCATACAGCTTAAAGGCCACTTCGCCAGGAATGACAGTGCTGCCTGCTAAATTCGCCAGCGCGTCGTTCAGCAATAACAAACCACGTTCCAGGGTTTTGCCAAACTGCTCTTCTTCCATCCGCAGCACTTTTTCAATCATGGCTTGTTTTTCAATGAGCTCCGGATAGGCTTCACCCATCTGCACTGCAAGCTCAGCGACGAGCTTACTGAAAAATACCCCTTTGGCCCCCAGCTGATTACCATGACGCACAGCACGGCGGATAATACGGCGCAGCACATAACCACGGCCTTCGTTTGACGGCATCACACCATCAGCCACCAGGAAAGAACAAGAGCGGATATGGTCGGCAATCACACGCAGCGATTTATTGTCCAAATCTGTGGTGCCGGTAATAGCAGCAGCGGCTTTGATCAGGCCCTGGAAGGTGTCAATTTCATAGTTGCTATGTACGTTTTGCAAAATAGCAGCAATACGTTCCAGACCCATGCCGGTGTCCACGCTTGGTTTTGGCAACGGTTCCATCCGGCCATCGGCGTGGCGGTTAAACTGCATAAACACGTTGTTCCAGATTTCGATAAAACGGTCGCCATCTTCTTCCGGTGAACCCGGTGGGCCGCCCCAGATATGGTCGCCGTGGTCATAAAAAATCTCGGTGCAAGGGCCACAAGGACCTGTATCACCCATAGCCCAGAAGTTATCTGACGCATAAGGTGCACCTTTGTTATCGCCAATCCGGATAGCACGTTCTACCGGCACACCAATTTCTTTGGTCCAGATATCAAAAGCCTCGTCGTCTGTGGCATACACAGTGATCCACAGTTTTTCTTTCGGTAATTTCACCACTTCAGTTAAAAATTCCCAGGCAAAAGCAATGGCTTCACGCTTGAAATAATCACCAAAGCTGAAGTTCCCCAGCATTTCAAAAAAGGTGTGGTGACGGGCAGTGTAACCGACGTTTTCTAAATCGTTATGTTTGCCACCGGCACGCACACAACGCTGCGCTGTCACAGCACGTGTGTAACTGCGTTTATCCTGGCCTAAAAACACGTCTTTAAACTGCACCATACCGGCATTGGTAAACAGCAGGGTTGGGTCATTGCCCGGGATCAAAGAACTGCTGGCAACCACCTGGTGATCTTTACTGGCAAAATAATCCAGAAATGCGCGTCGAAGTTGCGCTGATGTCATGTACATATGCAAATCCTAACTATCTTTGTAATGTCTGCCCTTTGCAGCTGAACTGATGTTATCAGCTACGCCGGCTTTAATGCGTATTGGATTTGCGCGCCGTTAAAACCACGCCGCTGCAAATACCCCATGCGTTTTTGTTTATCCTGAAAATCTGTTACCGGCTTGTCACCATATTTTTTCTGGTATTGGGCAAGCGCCAGCGCAAACCAATCCACCTCAAGAGATTCAAGGGTCTGCGTTAATAATTCTTTGCTGATGCCCTGCTCTCTTGCTGCCTGTGCAACATAAAGCGGACCATACCCTTTGTTTATTTTTGACCGCACCAGCAGCGTCGCGTAACGCTCGTCACTCTGGTAATTTTCGGTTTGGCACCAGTCCAGCACCTGCTGGATATCGTCGGCCAAAGCGCCTTTTGCCTGCAGTTTGTGCACAAGCTCTTGTCTGCTGTGATCGCGCCGGCTTAATAAATCGATGGCGATTTTTTTCAGATCGCTCAAAGTCGGCGGCGTAATCTGATCAGGCTGCTCAGACTTCAAGATATTCCACCTTGTTGTCTGACGCCGGAGTTAAGGCAAAAAACTCGCTGAACGACAGAAAAAAGCTGATCGACAATAACGGCAACACCAAAAGCCAGGTAAAAAACAAGGTTGGAATACCAGTGCTCAGCAAGCCAATCGCCATCAGCCCATAAATAGTCAGCGGCTGCACATTACGCCAGCATGCCAGTAAACTGGCCTGCAAAATCGGAAATAAACGTTTTTCTTTTAAGAAATATGCAATTGCCACTGCATAAGCAAACATCATCATCACTAAACTGAGCAGCATCACAAATACAAACATCAGCCCCAGGTTATTCACCCCTGCAGCTATGTCAGTGGCCAGTTGCGTTGCCAGCAAGGTCAGCGGAATACTCAGCAGCATATTGGCCGCCGCCAGCCGTAAAAATACTGCCCGCACGCTACTGTCTTTAAGCGGTATCCAGAAATCCTGCATCGACACCTGCTGTTGTTGCTGCATCGCCACCACACAACGGTATAAACCTGCGGTTAAAAACGGATTAAGCAAAGCCGCTATCACACCCAGCAGCGGATGTAAGGCGCCCAATAACGAGGTGAAATGGATCAACATCACGGTTTGAATACAAAGTCCCGGATATTTTTTAAAAATCGCCCAGGCCTGTTGCAACCAACGAACCCCAGCCATGGCCGGAGCCCGGCGTACCACCAGTTGCAATTTCATGTCCTTCTCCAAAAACAAAAAACTCCGGCATTTTAACCTGCAACACAGCCCTGATGTCACAACTGGCCACC
The DNA here is from genome assembly GCA_003543135.1 of Rheinheimera sp. GTDB lineage: Bacteria > Pseudomonadota > Gammaproteobacteria > Enterobacterales > Alteromonadaceae > Pararheinheimera. The sequence continues at coordinate 114,579 of DPJG01000032.1, read as the reverse complement.
GGCCTTTGTGCAAAAGCGGCAGGGTTTTGTGGCTTCAGTGTGGCTTAATTTGCGCGCAGACAGCGTTATTGCTGGATTTTAAAGCGCCCTATCATACTGCAAAAAGGCCGGAATACCAATGCAGGCAAGCAGCCATTTAAAGCCTTGACTCTATGCTTTGCCGGCAAACAAAAATGGCAGCCGAAGCTGCCATTTTCATCAGAACAAAGGCGCTAACTGTTAACGCACTATGTCCATTTCTTTAATCAGATTACTGGCACCATCCACTTTTTCCATTTGCCACAACATATAACGGCTGTCGACATGGATAGAGCGGTTCAGCGCCGGATCGTAATCAAAGTTACCGATAATACCTTCAATCACACCGTCGAATAATAAACCAACCAGCTCAGCGTTGCCGTTTAAGGTGGGTGAACCTGAGTTACCGCCTGTGGTATCCACATTCGATAAGAAGTTCACCGGCACTGCATTAAGCTGCGGGTGCAGGTAACCGGCAAAATCACCTTTGGCAATAGCTGCCATTTGTTTGGCTGGTGCATCAAAAGGATCCACACCGGTGAATTTTTCACTGATGCCTTTAAGTGTGGTGAACGGGCTGTAGCTTACCGCATCTCTTGGCTGATAACCCTGCACTGTACCGTAAGTCACCCTTAAAGTGCTGTTGGCGTCGGCATACACTGGTTTATTCTGGGTTTTGTTAAAGGCAATCACGGCTTCCATCACTTTTGGCCTGGCCACCGCCATTTTGCCCAGCCACTCTTTTGTTTTATTTTCTTCTGCCAAGTCAGTTTCATACATCGCAATGGCAAATTTGATCATCGGATCTTCACTGTTCTGGAAGTCTTCCACTGATTTGCCAACCCAGGCTAAACGTTCAACTTCATCAGCCAGGGTTGAAGCGCTGTACATGGCCTGCAGTTTTTCGCGCATCAGCTTTTTGTCAAAGGCGCTGCTGTCCAGGCCAAAAAACTTATCAAAAGCCGCCAGTCGTTGTTTGGCTGGTAACTTGCTGTAATGCTCGAGGAAATGCAGTGCAATTTCCAGATCCACCGCAGGGTCAAAACTGCGTGACATGCGTTTTAAACCGGCTTCAAAACGCTGGGCATCCCGCTGCTGATAACCACTTTCACGTTCTGCATCAGGTTTTAACTGCTCGTTGGCATGACGGTATAACCGGCGTGCCGTGCTGAACATCTGGGCATAACCAAAATAGTTCATCACCAAATCACGCTGCTGATTGGCCGCGCCTTCTTCGATCAGTTGCTGCAGGTTTTTTACTGCAGGCGCAAAGCGGGCCTGACGGCTGGTATCAGATTTGATCCAGCGGTTTAACACAGCTTCAAATTCGTCTTTACGCTGCTGTGTACTGCCCTTTTGATAGCTTTGCAGCATACCATCGAAGTTTTTTGCATAGTTGGCCAGTCCCGCCAGAATAGCTTCGTATTTAATGCGGCCTTCCGAACCTTCGGCAGTCAATTGTTTAATCAGCGCAATGGTTTCTTCACGATAGGCTTTTGACTGTGGCAACACTTCAGTGAACTGGTTTTTCACTTCAAAAGCTGTGTTATAGCGGCTGGTGCGGCCAGGGTAACCGATCACCATAACAAAATCGTTTTCCTGCACACCTTTAGCCGACACTTTTAAAAATGACGGTGGCGTAAAAGGCACGTTTTCAGCGTTAAAGTCAGCTGGTTTGCCATCTTTACCCACGTAAGCACGGTAGAACGAATAATCACCGGTGTGACGTGGCCACATCCAGTTGTCGATATCACCACCAAACTTACCGACACCACCGGCTGGCGCGTGCACTAAACGCACGTCGCGGATTTCCAGCTGTTTGATCAGGTAATATTCCAGGCCACCGTGAAAACTGTACACATCACAGCGGTAACCAGGCGTCGCTTCACAGTCGGCCACCAGACCTTTGCGCAGCTCATCAATTTTGTCAAAACGGTCTTTACCAATCAATGCCGGCGTCAGTTCCTGATTAATGTCGCGGGTGACATTACGTACTTCTTCGGTGACAAATACTTTGGAACCTGGCGCGGCCGGTAATTCTTCGTCCAGCGATTTGGCAAGGAAACCATTGGCCAATAAGTTGTTTTGTGCCGTGCTGTTATGCTGAATGCTGCCGTAAGCACAGTGGTGGTTGGTAACCACTAAACCCTGATTCGACACAAAAGAAGCGGTACAACCGCCTAAACTAATGACCGCATTCATCGGGAAGCTGGTGAGCTCGGCAATACTTTTGGCATCAATGGCCAAACCTTTGCTTTTTAATACAGTTTCCAGTTCCGGCAGCTGGTGCGGCTGCCACATTCCCTCGTCAGCCACAGCCTGTGCGCCGCACAGCAGCGCCACTGCAAGCATGGTTTTTTTCATCATAAAAGGTTCCTTTGGAAAGACGTCATCGAAGCTATCACAGTGCAGAACAGCAGCCCGCACCGCTGCGGGCAATGGTTGGCATTGTGCGATAATTTTCAAAAATGTACAGCGTCTGAGGCAACAATTTGGCGCCAAGCCTTGATTTTTGTTGAAAAAGCACCAGATCAGCGCTTTGACTTTAACAGAGTGGAGCTTGCTGATGGAAAAACTACTGGAACGACTGATTTATACCTCGCGCTGGATCATGGCACCTATCTATCTGGGATTAAGTCTGGTGTTACTGGCGCTTGGCATTAAATTTTTTCAGGAAGTTTTCCATATTTTGCCCAACATTTTCGCCATCAAAGAAGTGGATTTAATTCTGGTGGTGTTGTCACTGATTGATATTGCGCTGGTCGGTGGTTTGATTGTGATGGTGATGTTTTCCGGTTACGAAAACTTTGTATCGCGTCTGGATATCAATGACAACGACGAAAAACTCAGCTGGCTGGGTAAAGTGGATTCCGCTTCGCTGAAAAATAAAGTCGCTGCGTCCATTGTGGCAATTTCGTCTATTCATCTGCTGAAAATTTTTATGGACACCCGCAATATCCCAAATGACAAAATTATGTGGTATCTGCTGATCCACATTACTTTTGTGATGTCGGCTTTTGCCATGGGTTATCTCGACAAAATCATGAAAGATAAAGAGTAAAAACAACCTGTTGCTTGTGCCCGTCCTGTATCTGCTATACCCTTTGCTGAAAGTTTGACCAAGGCACAGCGAACAGCGCCACGAGTGGCTCAGGACGAGGTATAAGTTGCAGGGAACCGCATCAGCAAGCATCCATCAGTGCCGGCCGTGGCTGGCACCTGCTTATATCTTTACGATCTTCATTTTTATTCTGCTGTTCGTCAGTCCTGCCCTGTTGGCCGAAACCGGCCTGCCGCTGTTAAAAAACTACAAACCCAAAGACTACAACGCCGGCAGCCAGAACTGGGCTTTGTTACAAGACAACAGAGGCTTGATTTACGGTGGTAATAATGCCGGCGTGCTGGAATATGACGGCGTGTCGTGGCGCACTATCAGAACCGCTAATCAATCGGTGGTGCGTTCCATGGCTCTGGGGCCTGACGGCCGCATTTATATTGGCGCGAAGGCGGAACTGGGTTATCTGACTGCAGACAGTGATCAGCGGCAATATCATTCCTGGACCGACCGCATCGGCGCACAATACCGAAATTTTCAGGACGTGCGCCAAACCTTTTACAGCCCGCAAGGTGCTGTATTTGTCGCCCGCCAGCATATTTTTGTGATCAGCGACACTGATCTTCAGGTATTTCTGAGCCAGAGTCACTTTCAGCGCGCCTTTTTAGTCGGCACCCGTATTCTGGTGCAGGATGAAGCCCTGGGTCTGCTGGAATTGACAGATAAACAACTGGTACCTGTGCCACAAGCCGCCTCTTTGCGCGGTATGGCCATGCTGCTGGCTGAAGACTGGGGCGATAACCAGATTTTACTCGGCAGCAGAGCCCATGGTTTTTTTCTGCTGGGGCCGGATGGGGTGAAACCCTGGGCCACAGCGCTCAACAGCAGGTTAACCCAGGCGCTGATGTACAGCAGCACGCTTCTGAGCAACGGTTTATTGGCGATTGGCACCACCAGAGATGGCCTGTATTTACTGAACCGTCAGGGGGAACTGGTTCAGCATCTGAATAAAAAGTCCGGTTTGTTCAACGATAACATCCGCGCTTTATATCAGGATCAGCAGCAGGGTTTGTGGCTGGCACTGGATCATGGCCTGGCACGGGTCGAAGTGTCGGCGGCGATTTCACAATACAATGATGTGCTTGGCCTCAAAGGTAATGTGTTGTCACTGGCACGTCACCAGCAGCAGCTGTATGCCGGCACCAGTCAGGGTTTATTCCTGCTTGAACAAAACAAGCATGAAAGACCAAGTTTTGTGCCTGTACCCGGCATCTTGCAGCAAACCTGGGATTTACTCAGTCTGGCACCACCGCAGCAAGCTCAGGCTGCCGGCGCAAAAACCGAAGCTGCAGAGTTAATAGCCGCCAGTAATGAAGGTATTTTTAGCCTGCACGGCAATCGCAGCAGGCTTTTATTTAAACCGCCGCTGCCGGCCAAAGTACTGACGCGCTCAATAACTGATCCCAACCGCATCTGGCTTGGTCTGCAAAATGGCCTCGCCAGCATGTATCTGCAGCAGGGACAGTGGCAGTTTGAAGGTCTGGTGCCGCAGATCAGTGGCACCATCAATACTGTGGTAGAAACGCCAGAGGGTGAACTTTGGCTTGGCACCCTTGGTCATGGTCTTTACCGGCTGCAACCCAAAGCAGTAGCGGACTCTGCCACGCCTCAACTGAATCAAGGTGCACAAGCACCACCTGCATTCAACAGGCCCGTGCTGCTGGTCACCCAATTTTTGCAGGCATCCGGTTTACCCAGTAATAACCGTAATGAAGTGTCGATGCATCAAAACGCATTATTTATTGCCACTGTGGCCGGTTTATATCGTTTTAATTCAGAGCAGCAGCAGTTTTACCCTGACCCGCAATATCAGCAGCTGTTTAAAGAGCAGCCCTGGATCCGCTCTGCCAGTGCCGACAGCCAGCAGCGGTTATGGCTGTTAAGCTGGAATAATCAAACCGGCGAGCGCCAGGCGGGCGCTGCAGTACCTGTTACCGCCGATAGCGGCCAGAGCGGATTTTACTGGACCACAGCGCCTTTATATCCGCTGGCCGACACCCCGCTTGATGTGATTCTGGTCGACGCCGGGGACGTGCTGTGGTTTGGTGGTGCCGAAGGTTTATTCCGGCTTGATACCAAAGTGTTACAGCAGCAACAAGCCCCTCTGCCTGCCCCACTGTTAAGAAGGTTACTGGTCAATCATGAGCAGCTTACCCGGCCTTTATCGGGCACAGTTACGCTTGAACCCTGGCAAAATAATCTGCGGTTTGAATATGCCATTCCGCGTTTTGGCGCTTCCGACAACCTGCAGTTCAGGGTCAAACTAACTGGTTTTACTGAACAATGGTCAGACTGGAGCAGCGAAAGTTACCGCGACTACACCAACCTGAGTCCGGGCAATTATCAGTTCCAGCTGCAATATAAAAATGCTTTTGGCGATATCAGCAGTGCAGACAATTTTCACTTTAAAATTCTCACTCCCTGGCAGCACAGCTGGTGGGCAAAAAGCCTGGCGTTGTTGTTGCTGCTGGCGCTATTTGCCTGGTGGTTCAGACACAGACTGCAACAATCGCTCAGAGAACAACAACGGCTCACTGCACTGGTGGCCGAGCGCACTGCACATCTGCAGCAAACCATGGCCGAGCTGTCAGAGGCCAAAAGCAAAGCTGAAGCAGCTGTGGTTGCTAAAAGTGAGTTTCTGGCCAATATGAGCCATGAAATCCGCACCCCCATGAACGCTATTATTGGTTTTTCTCAGTTGGCGCAAAACACCGAATCTTTTGCCGAGCAGCAATTGTACTTACATAAAATAAGTAACTCCGGAAAGATTTTATTGAGTATTATCAATGACATTCTTGACTTTTCCAAAGTAGAGGCCGGTAAACTTGAGCTGGAAAAAGTACAGTTTAAGCTCAGTGATTTATTGCAGCAGGTACGGGATTTGTTTATTGAACAAAGCCGGCAAAAAAAGCTGGAACTGCAGTTTAGTATTGACCCCAAATTACCCGGGCAGCTGCTCGGCGACCCGTTAAGACTCAGCCAGGTCCTGATCAACCTGCTGGGTAATGCGGTGAAGTTCACCGGCAGCGGTCTGGTCAAATTAACAGTGGACCAGGAATTTCGCCCGCCCACAGCAGCAACCGAAACACCGGAACAAACCGGCGGAAACGAAATCTGGCTGCATTTTGCTGTCAGTGATACCGGTATCGGCTTAACCCAGCAACAATGTGAACAGCTGTTTCAGGCTTTTAGTCAAGCTGACAGCTCCACCAGCCGCAAATATGGCGGCACAGGTCTGGGTTTAAGTATTGCGCAGCGGCTGGTGCGGCTGATGGGCGGTTGTATCGAAGTTCAAAGCTCCGTGGGTGTTGGCAGCACCTTTAGTTTTGCCGTGCGCTGTTATCAGGCTGAACCTCAGACAGAACCTCAAGTGACGAGGGAAGCAGCAAAACCTTTATTGCCCAAAGCGGAAAAACAGCGGATTTTATTGGTTGAAGACAATAGTTATAACCAGACTTTAGCGCGCATTATTTTGCAGCATGCCGGTTTTGACGTGGATATCGCCGACAATGGTGCTATTGCACTGGAAAAACTGGCCGACACGACTTATCAGCTGATCCTGATGGATGTACATATGCCGGTGATGGATGGTTACACAGCAACCCGTGCTATCCGCCAGGATGCACGCTGGCAACATTTACCTGTGATTGCGCTGACCGCCCATGCCACCGCCGATTTTCACCAGCAATGCCTGGATGCCGGCATGAATGACTTCGTCACTAAACCTATGGACGCAGCGCTGTTGCTGGAAAAACTGCAGCGCTGGTTATAACAACTGTGCTGCTATCGGGCACTGTAGTTGTGTTGAACTTCCGTAGCTTTTCCCAAAACTCTACCTTTAGCCACAGCTAAAAACACCCCAGTTTAAAAATGTGCTGAACTGCCAGCAGCGCAGGTTTAAACACAGCAGTTGATCTGACGCAAAGTGATTGTTTTAAAAAAGAAAGAGAGCAGCAAAAACTTCAGCTACGCTTGGAAGGCTTCTATAAGAAAAGGTAGGACAGACGATGAAAACTTTTAAGTTACCAGGAAAACGAAAACTGCTGCTCACCTCAGCTGTCTTCGCAGCACTTTTTTCACAACCGCTGCTGGCAGAAGTCAAACTCAATGGTTTTGCTTCTATTCGTGGCACCTCAGTCTCCACCGATGGCGGCCTTGAACCCTTCCCGGGTTTTGAGGAAGGCGAGCTGTCATTTAAACCAGAATCTTTATTTGCCATTCAGGCGCAGGCTGATTTGGGAGAAGGCTTATCAGCCACAGTGCAGCTGTTTGGTGAGGGACGCAACGACTTTGACATTGAAGCGCGCTGGGCGTATTTAAGCTATCAGCTGAACGATAGCCACAGGGTCAGCGCCGGTCGTTTTGCTAACCCGATATTCCATCAGTCGGAATATGAAAAAGTGGGTTATGCCCATAATTTCTCCAGGCTGCCCAAAGCTGTTTATATCGACTTTGAATTCAGTACCATCGAAGGTATTGCACTCGACAGTCAGTTTAATCTGGGTGATTACAGCCTGGCCACCAAAGTGCTGTATGGCGGCTGGTCAGGTGAAGCATTCAGCGCTGTGACCAATACCTTTGTTGATTTTGGCATGGACAATATTTTCAGCGCCAATGCAACTTTGGCTGGCGACTGGTGGCAGTTATTCGGCGGTATTTTTGCCACTGAAATTGACGGCACCAGCATAGACAACAGCACCATATTTCCGCTGGCTGCGCAGGGCATTGCCATGGCGCAAAATATGGGCGCCACCGGTGCTCAGGTCAATGACTTCAAATCCCGCATCGGCTGGGATGGCAAAGACGCTTTTTATTGGTTCAGTGGTTTTGCCATAGACTACAACAACTGGCTGCTGGATTTTGAGTATGTGGATTATGTGGTGAAAGACTCCACTGATGCCCCAAATCAGTCCTGGTATCTGGCGCTCGGCCGGCGTTTTGACAATGTGGTGGTGACACTGCATACCGAAGATTATGCCCAGGATACTGATCACGACTTTTTAAACGGCGTGGCGCATCCGGTATTATTAGCTACAGGCAAAGGCATCAACAACGCTTTTGCCCAGCGCGAATTTGATGGGGTTGGTCTGTCAGTACGTTACGATTTCCACCCAAGCGCAGCTATTAAACTGGATTATTTTAATGGTTCCGACACCCGCCCTGCCGTTGGTGATTACGAAATTTTGTCCTTTGGCGTTGATCTGGTGTTTTGAGGGGATAACCATGAAAAAAACTTTATGTATAGCAGCCTTGCTGCTGAGCCAACTGGCCTTTGCTGAGGTGGCCGTGATTGTGCACCCATCCAACAACAATGCGCTGGACGAGGCGACAGTGGCGAAAATTTTCCTTGGCCGGGAAAAATCTTTTGCCGATGGTAAATCAGTGGTGCCGGTTTCGCTCAGTGAAACCGCAGCTGCCAGCACAGCCTTTAACGACACAGTGCTGAAAAAATCGTCCAGTCAGCTGAAAGCCTATTGGTCCAAGCTGGTCTTTACCGGCAAAGGCACGCCACCCAAAGAAATTACCAGTGATGAAGAAATGATTAAACTGGTGGCTACCAATCCGTCGCTGATTGGTTATGTCGATGCCAGCAAAGTGGATGCTTCGGTGAAAGTGGCGCTGAAGTTCTGATCTGCTGAGATCTTGAGGCTAAAAAGCAAAAAGGAGCTGAAAAGCTCCTTTTTTTGTTTGAGTGAACCGCCTTTAATTGCAGCCCAGCATCAGCTTGATCTTTTGTTAACCACATACCTGATCCCGTCCCTGAGCTTTGGCTTGATATAACAGCGTATCGGCTCTGGATATCAGCTTTTCGTAATGCAACAGGCCGGTATTCACCGCCACACCAAAACTGGCTGTGACTGTTAAACCTGGCGCCACATCCTGCCATTCGAGCTGTGCCAGACCATGGCGCAACCTTTCACACACTTCACGGCCTTGCTCCAGACTGGTTTGGGGTAACAATAAAGCAAATTCTTCCCCACCCCAGCGCGCCGAAATATCAATGTCACGGCACTGCGCTTTAATCAGACCCGCCAGCCGTTTGAGTACAGCATCGCCGGTCAGGTGGGAATAGGTGTCGTTAATACGTTTAAAATAATCAATATCAATCAGCACCAGACAAAGCGGCTGCTGTAACCGGGCTGCCCTTGCAAATTCAGCCGCCAGTTGCTCATCAAAAGCCCGGCGGTTGGCAAGACCGGTTAACCCATCTTCTCTGGCCTGCAAGGCAAATGCCTCGGCTTGCTGACGTAATTGTTCAGCCAAAGCTGATTTTTCAGTGACGACCTGACGAAGTTCTGTCGCCTGCTGCTGTAAAGCCGCGGTTTTTTCACTGACCTGCTGGCGCAGCCGCATTTCGTTATGGCGCACACTGAGCATTCGGACCCGGTATACAAGCACCAGCAGTAACAGCAAAGCCAAACCGACACTGACGATAAAATCGGTGCGCTGCCACAACCTTGGCTCAATCACAAACTCAAATTGTGCCGGCTCTGCCGACCAGTCACCGTCCGGATAAGCCGCACTGACCACAAAACGATAAGCGCCCGGCGCCAGGTTCGTATATTCCGCCACCTGCTGCGGGCCACGCTCGACCCAATGCTGATCAAAACCCAACAACTGAGTGCGGTATTGAATGCGGGTTGGCATCACGTAACTTAAACCGGCAAATTGCAGCGCAACACGGCGGGTACCTGGCGGGAAAATTGCGGCAGAGCCTGCATAGATTTGCCCATCAGCACTGATTTTTTGTACCACCACGGGCGGGGTTTTCACCACAAAATCGGCAAGTCTGGATGGCTCTACCATGGCCACACCCTGTGAAGTGGCAAACCACAATGCCCCGCGGTTCAGTGCTGCCGCAGCCGGCATAGAACCACCATTACACTGGGCACTCTGCATGCCATCACTTTCGCCATACAGCTCGTAATTCACCAGTTTTGGCAGGGTGCCATTGGTAATAGCCACAGCATCCTGTTGCCTTATACGCAGCACCCCTCTGTTGCTGCTAAGCCAAAAATACTGATCCTGCTCCGCCACTATCGCAAAAATTTTGTCAAACGGCAGGCCTTGTGCCAGACCCAGCTGTTTTATCACCTTGTTGCTGGCATCAAAACGCAGCAAGCCACGGTCTGTTGCAAACCAGACATCAGCAGAATTTGCCGCCTGATAAAAACTAAACACATAATGCACATCTTCATACTGCTGCAAATCCAGTTGCTGGAATTTACCCTGTTCATACACCGCTGCACCGCTGCCGGTACCAATCCAGAGCCGGCCATCCGGCGATTGATGCAGTGCGGTAATAAACTCACCGGGTAAACCGTCAGCCACATGATAATGCTGCATCTGGCCATCTTTGAGCCGGGTTAAGCCGCCTGAACTGCCGATCCAGACGCTGCCATCGGCAAGTGGCAACAAGGCCCTGACCTCATTGGACACAAGGCCGTCTGCCCTGTCGTAATGTTCAATGATTTGATTGTTCCGATAACGCAGCACCCCTTCGGCGTAGCTGCCTACCCAGATATCGCCATCCGGCCCCTGCGCCAGACTAAGTGCAGACACTGGATTACCATCAAGGCCAGGCACAGGGTCAATCTGCTGCCCCACCACTTTGTTCAGACCATTACTGGTGCCAACCCAAACCGAACCATCCTGATGCTGCAATAAAGTGCGCACATAATTGTCAGCTAAACCTTTGCTGGTCGTAAGGTTAGTGAAAGGTGTATCACGCAGCCTTAAGACACCGCTATTGGTGCCAATCCAGATGCTGAGTTCTTTATCCTGCCACAGCGCCAGCACCCTGTTGTTCGGCAAGCCTTCACTGACTGTCAGTTGCTCCAGGCCTAAATCCGACAAACGCATCACACCGCGGTTGATGGTACCTATCCACAGATGCTGTTGCTGATCCAGCATCAGAGTCGCCACAGCAATACCGGCCAGTTGCTGGTGCAGAGGCACAAATCCGCTGCCGTCTTTTTTAAACGCCCCCTGCTCAGTACCCACCAGTAGCTCGCCGGCTGCCGTTTGCGCCAACGCAAAAACAGAGGTCAGAGGTAGGCCAGCATCAGTGGCAACCAGCGTAAACACCGGGCTTGGCATCTTTGGATCAAACCAATAGAGCCCCTGCTGAGTGGCCAGCCAAATCAAACCCTCTTTGTCTTGTAGCACACGGTAAATCACCGATGGGCCCAGGCCATCTTTTGCCGTAAATTGTGTTCGAATGCCGTCCTTTGACAACCGGAATAAACCACCGCCTTCGGTTGCCATCCATAAATCGCCTTGATGGTCCCGCAGTAAATCGTTGATCAGCGTGCCTATTGCCGGCAAATGTTGCCACCGACCATCTTTGACCAGCGCCATGCCGCCGCGGGAGCCACCTAATAATAAATCGCCATTGCTGGCCAGATGAAATGCGCGGATCCCCAGATCCGGCAAACCTGTTTCAGCGGTACGGCCAAATAAACTGAAATTACGGCCATCATAACGGGCTGCCCCTTCCCAGGTGGCAAACCATAAATAACCGTCATTGCTTTGAGTAATAGCGTTAATAGTATTGTGGGGTAAACCATCGCGGGTGGTCAGGCTTTCACGGAAATAGTCGGTGAGTGGCGTGGTGCGGGCCCAAACCTGAAAACTGCTCATTATCATAAGCAGAACTAAGCTAACTACACTGCGCCAAAATAACATCTGCTGACATCTGCACCTATCAACAACAAGGAAAGTTACGATAACGCAAAGCAGGGGCAAAGCGCAAAACAATAGCGTTAGTTGGAGTATTTTTGTGACCAAACAGTCAGATAACAACAGTGATGCCCGCGACCTGCCGTCAAATAAAGCTGAACACAGCAGCAAAAGCGGCTCAGGCTGTGCCGCTTTTGCCCCCATCATGTAACGATAATAACCTTTGTCTGAGCCATAAACCGGCCGGCCCGAGTTTTTTCGTTTGATGTTGCCACAGTTCCAGTTGCACAGGTAACAACGAAGGCTCATCTTTAAGCTGCAGCTGAGTCAGCTTGTGCTCTGCCAGGGCTTGCTGCAGCAAAGTTTGTGGTAACCAGGCCCAGCCCAGATTCTGTTCAAGCAGCGCCAGCACCGCCATATCGCCTTCCAGCCACCAGACCTGGCTACAAATCCGGCCTCGCTGGCGTTCCGCACTTTCACCACGCCCTGTCACCATCAGTTGCCGGTATTGCTGCAGATCAGCCACAGTAACTTGCGCAAGCTGCGCCAGCGGATGTTCAACCGACACAGCTGCGGCAAATTTCAGCTGCTGCAGCGGCCAGCGTAAAAATTGGCTGCCCGCCTGCTGTGGCTGAAAACAAATGCCCAAATCTGCGTTGCCACTGTCGAGCAGTCGGGTTAAATCTTCCAGTAGCGGAAATAAAATCTGCAGTTCAAGCGCCGGAAACCGCTGTGCCAGCTCTGCCAGCACAGGCGCCAGCCACGGCAGCTGGCCTTCGTCGTCAACAGCCAGGCACAAACGGCTTTCAACGGCACCGGCCAAATCTGTTGCAAGCTCGCTCAGTTGCTGCATTTGCCGGCGCACCAGCCGCGCCTGCGCCACAATGCGAGCTCCGGCCTCGGTTAGCACTGGGTAACGGCCGCTGCGATCAAACAGCTGCAGATTTAAATCAATTTCCAGTTCACTGATGGCATGACTGACAGCCGACTGCGCTTTATTGAGCTTACGCGCTGCCGCCGAAAAAGACCCAGCCGCCACCACCGCCAACAAAATATCCAGCTGCTGCAAATTCATCTATCTATTTTCCAGATGGGTTCCAACTTAGTTGTATACAGAATGTCAGATAGAATAAGCCACAGCAATACCACTGCATCAGGAACAACAACATGCACAGCCGCATTAAAGCAAAATCAGCAGTACATCATACCAATGATTCAGTTGCTGCAACGCCGCTAAGCCGCAGCCGCAAAGACCGGCTTAGGATGGCGCTGGGTTTTGAAGGCATAGGTTTACTGCTGTTGGTTCCGCTGAGCAGCCTGCTATTTGACAAATCTGCAGTGACATTGGGCCTGTTGGCGGTGTTGATGTCGCTCTTAGCAACCTGGTGGAATTATCAGTTTAATCAGTGGTTTGACCGCTATTATTTAGCGCCGAAAGGCCGCAGTTATAAAACTGCGCCGGAGCGCCTTGGTCATGCACTGCTGTTTGAACTGGGTTTACTGGCGGTGTTTTTGCCGCTGACCGCCTGGTATCTGGCGATCAGCTTATGGCAGGCGCTGCTGCTGGATTTAGGTTTTATGCTGTTTTATCTGCTGTACGGTTATTTATATCACTGGGCTTATGATCTGCTTTTTCCTATCCCTTCGCGTCAGGCCGGCAGCTAGCACCAGAGTGGCCTGCTGCGGCCAGCTTTTTGCTGACCGCAAGTCCCGGCTTTTTAGCTTTGTGCTAAACCGCCCCAGCACAGATGTTTTATTTCCAGATATTCATCCATACCATAACGCGATCCTTCCCGGCCAAGCCCCGACTCTTTGACCCCACCAAAAGGGATCACCTCAGTGGAAATGGCGGTTTCATTGATCCCCACCATGCCCACCTCCAGCGCTTCGGCAAGCCGCCATAACCGACCAATATCACTACTGTACAGATAAGCCGCCAGGCCAGCCGCACTCTGATTGGCAAGGTCAATAGCCTGCTGCTCGTTATCAAAGGGCATCACAGCAGCCACAGGGCCGAAAATTTCCTGCTGCATCAGCTGCATTTCCTGCGTGACCTCTGTTAACAGCGTTGGCTGATAAAAATTTGGCCCAAGCGTTGAACCCTGCCCGCCACAATTTAACCTGGCGCCCTTGCTGATGGCGTCCTGCACCAAAGCAGACACCTTTTGTATGGCAGCCGTATTAATTAAAGGCCCAATCTGCACGCCGGGAGTCAGTGCATCCCCAAGCTTTAGCTGCTGAATTTCTTCTGATAACAAGCTGTTAAAGCGATCATAGACAGAACGTTCAACATAAATACGGTTAATACAGACACAGGTTTGGCCGGCATTACGAAATTTTGCCGCCATCACCCCAGCCACAGCTTTGGTTAAATCGGCATCGGCAAACACCAGCACAGGTGCATTGCCGCCAAGCTCCAGCGATAGCCTTTTTACCGTATCGGCACACTGGCGCATCAGTAATTTACCCACCGAGGTTGAGCCGGTAAAAGTCAGCTTGCGGATCATTGGACTTTGGCACAACACCTGTGCCACAGCTGAGGCGTTATTGGTCGGCAACATCTGTAACACACCGGGTGGAAAACCGGCGCGCTGCGCAAGTTCCCCGAGCGCCAGCGCCGTCAGTGGTGTCAGCTCTGAAGGTTTTAAAATCACAGTGCAGCCGGCGGCCAAAGCAGGTGCCAGTTTGCGGGTAACCATAGCGGCCGGAAAATTCCAGGGGGTAATCGCAGCCACCACCCCAACCGGCTGCTTGATGGTGAGCAACCGCCGACCCTGTGCTGTGCTTGGGATCAGATCGCCGTACAGCCTTTTGGCTTCTTCAGCAAACCATTCAATAAAACTGGCGGCATAAAGTATTTCAGCTTTGGCTTCACTCAGCGGTTTGCCTTGCTCCGTCGCTAAAATCAGCGCTAAGTCATCCCGATGTTCAAGCACCAGCCGGTACCAGTTTTTTAATAACAAAGCGCGCTCAGAGGCTAGTTGTTGCTGCCATAACGCCTGCGCCTGCACCGCATGCAAAATAGCCTGCTCGGCATCAGGGGCTGTCGCCGAGCTGACGCTGGCAACTTCCAAAGCATTGGCAGGGTTGCTGACGACAAAGCTATCCACAGCACTATTTACAGCATTGCCGTGCCCGGGTTGCCAGACGCCATTGAGCAATAAGCCGGTTTTTAATAACGAGGGATCAGCAAGTTGCATGAGAAGCATCATCCGAAATAAACACCAGGGGCCAGAGTATAACCAAAAGCGCGGCCGCAGACGCGACGGCTTTTATGCAAAACCGTTTTTAGCGCAGTTGAGAAAAAACTGGCAGCAAAAGCCGGAATACTTGTCGCAAATTTAAGCTTTGAATTGGAGAAATTTTCAATACAAGCCAATACTTGCGTCAAGAAAATACAACACAGGGAGACGCAGATGAACCTGCACAGTATCAGAGTAAAAAGCACAGTTCCTATGGTGATGTTGGCTTTCACCTTAGTGGTGGTAGTGGCGATGTTCAGCTATTTATCCGCCATGCAAAAAAGTGCGCTGGACGCTCAGGCCAATAATTTTCTTAAAGCCATTTCTTTAGTACTGAACGCCGACCGAGATTTATACCAGGCCAAACTTGCCACCACTTATGCGCTGAATAAAACCGGTGATATCGCCGCGCAGCAGCAGGACGCCCGCGACAACGCCGCTCAGGTCAAACAACGTTTTGCCGATTATTTAAAACATCTGGCGCAGTATCCAGACATCAGGGGCGAATTTTCCGGTTTTGACAGCCAGTTTAACCAGTGGCAACAAGCCAGCGAACAGCTGCTCAGTGCCGCCGGCAACGGCGCCGATACCTCGGTCTTACTCAGTGATGAAGAGCAAAAGTTTGCTTCATTACGTGATGTGCTGGATAAAGCAGGTGAAGCAGCACTCAATAAATCCATCAGCGAACAGCAAGTGTTAAGCAGTGCTATCAGCCGTTTTCAAAGCCTGGCTTATGGCATTTCGGCGCTGATTTTACTGATAGCCGGCTGGTTCAGTTATCAGATCCCGCGACAGCTCACCTCACAAATTAACTTTTTAACCCGCCGTATTCACGAAATCGCCTCCGGCGAAGGTGATTTAACTGCCCGGCTCAATGTACAAAGCAAAGACGAATTTGCCGAGCTTGCCCACGAATTTAACGCTTTTGTTGCCAACCTGTGCCAGCTGATCGCATCTGTTTTAAAACAGGCCGGCCAGCTTAGTGAACTGACCGAGCATTTGTCAGCGTCAGCGTCCAGCACCAAAGACATTACCAATTCATTAAACACCGCGTCCGACACTATTGTCAGCGCCGTGCATGAAATGACCATTGCCAACAAAGAAATGGCCAATGTGGCCACCAGCTCGGCGCAGGAAGCCGAAGCCGCCAGCCGCAATGCCGAGCAGGGTTTAACTGTGGTGAATAACGTCAACGATAGTATGCAGGCGCTTTCCACAGATGTAGACACTGCACTTGAAAGTTCGGCTGAACTGCAAAACAGCTCGGCTAATATTGCCTCAGTGCTGGATGTGATCCGTGCCATTGCCGAACAAACCAATTTGCTGGCGCTCAATGCGGCTATAGAAGCAGCCCGTGCCGGTGAGCAAGGCCGTGGTTTTGCGGTGGTGGCCGATGAAGTCCGCACCCTGGCGTCGCGCACCCAACAAAGCACCAACCATATTCAGGAGATGATCCAAAAACTGCAAAGCCGGGTGAATGAAGCCTCAGGCGCTATTCAAAGCAGTAAAGAAAATGCCGACCGCACCCTGGCGTTTTTTGCCAAAGCTGATGAAGTGTTCCATCAGCTGCAACAATCATCACGTCGCGTCAACGATATGGCCACCCAAACGGCAGCAGCAACCGAAGAGCAAAGTCTGGTGTCGGAAGAAATAACCAAAAACCTGTATGCGCTGAACGATCAGGCGGTGGCAGCAGGTGGTATTGCACAACAAAACGAACAGTTATCGATGCAAATCAGGCAGTTATCGGATACGCTTTTTGGTCTGGTTGGCCGTTTTAAAGTGAACTAAACACCACAACACCAAGAGTGCCAAAACAACAATGCCAGCGTATGCTGGCATTGTTGTTTGTTGTGCTCTGTAAAAAAAACGGTTTAATCCGGCTTTTTCGACACACCCACCATGGCTGGACGTAATAAACGGCCGTTCAGCTCATAACCTTTTTGCATTACAAACATCACGGTATTAGGTTCCAGCTCAGCACTTGGCTGAATCGACATGGCCTGATGGAACTCAGGGTTAAATGGCTGACCCTGTGGATCAATCTGCTGCACACCATATTTACCCACAGTGTCGAGCAGACCTTTTAACGTCAGCTCCACACCTTCAGCCAGCGCCTTGACCGCTTCATTGGCCGGATCGATAAAACCTAAAGAACGCTCAAGGTTGTCCAGTACGGGTAATAAATCACCGGCAAATTTCTCCAGCGCAAATTTATGGGCTTTTTCCACATCCATGGCCGCGCGACGTTTGGTGTTTTCCGCATCAGCTTTGACCCGTAACGCCAAATCCTGTTGATCGGCGGCGTGGGCACGGGCGGCCGCTAATTCTGCTTCCAGCTTGGCAATCACTGCCTGCTCACCCGATAATTCCACTGTATCAGTGGCTTGGGTGGTTGCGTTTTCAGCCTGTGGCTCGTTATGTACCTTTTCTTGCTCGCTCATCTGTTCTTCACTCCAAACTTGGTGCGGCTATTATGGGGATTGTCACGCCCGATTCAAGTGCTTTGATAATTGTTGGCCACAGGCTTCCACCAGCGGGATCAATCTGGCGTAGTTCATGCGTCTTGGGCCTAATAAGGCTAAAAATCGTTGTGGATCAGCCTGATACCTGACAGTAATCACACTGACATTATAAAGTTGTGCTATGCCCGACTCTTTCCCCAAAATAAGTTTGGTATTGTTGTCGGTGGCCAGCGGTTGTAATAACTGCATCAGACAAGCGGGTTGTTCCAGCAATTGCACCACCTGCTGCAACGCCGGATCTTTAAGCGATTCAGCCGCTTGCAGTAAATGATGCTGACCAAATACCAGCGGCTGATTTTGCTGCAGCTCATCCAGACTTAATTGCGCCATCACATCTTTTAATAATGCCGTAATGGTTTCATCTTCAGTGTTCAGCATCAGGCTCAGTCTGGAAATACCATCCAGCCACTGCTGATGACAAAGCGCGGCATTAAGTAAACACAGACTGCGGCTTAGCGTGTTGGCATGAATACCCTGCGGCTGCCATAACACCCGGTGCAAAATGTCGCCCTCTTCGTCAATCACCACCAACAGCAGCCTGTCGGGGGCCAGCCGTACTAAATCAACCTGCCGGATCACCCGGCCTGCCGCTTTGGGCGCACTAAAAATGCTGACCAAACCTGTCAGGTTAGCCAATAACTGGCCGGCTTTTTGGCACAACAGCGACACAGGCAACTGCGGCACCAGATGCTGCTGAATGTCATTAAGCCAACGCGAAGGTAAAGGCTCCAGCTGCAGCATTTTGTCGATAAAAAGCCGGATCCCCTGGGTGGTTGGAATGCGACCCGCTGAAGTGTGTGGTGAGCGGATCAGCCCCAGCTGTTCCAGTTGCACCATGCTGTTGCGCACTGTGGCTGAACTCACCTGCAAAGCGGCGTTTTCTGCGATCAACTTCGACGATACCGGCGAACCATCCGCCAGATACTGCTCTACGATGAGTTTTAAAATAAGCTCTGACCGACTCAGCCCTGCCGTCATACTGCCACCTGTGAATGAATACCTGCTTATAGTGGGGACTTACCACAAAAAAACAACCATCAGCACAAAACTAACACAACCGGCAGCCGGACTCTGGTACAGCGCCACCACACTTTGTATACTCAAGCCAAATCTTCGCTGGATCAATAAGCTATGAGCCATGCTTTTCGCACTATCGGCCTGATTGGCAAACCCAATCATCAGGGCGCCAATCATACCCTGGTCAGTTTGTACCATTTTCTCAAACAGTATCAACTACAGGTTTATGTCGAAGAAAAAGTGGCGGCTTCGTTAGGCTTAGCTGAAGTACAGGCAATGGATCTGGTCGACCTTGGCAAAAACTGTGATTTGGCCATAGTAGTGGGTGGTGACGGCAATATGCTGGGCGCTGCGCGGGTGCTGGCGCGTTTTGGCGTGGCAGTGCTTGGGGTGAACCGCGGCAATTTAGGCTTTTTAACCGACTTATCGCCGGAAAGTTTTCAGGTGCCGCTGGCCGAAGTGCTGGCCGGTAATTATGTGAACGAACACCGCAATCTGCTGGAAATTGAAGTGCATCGCCACGACAGCATTAAAAGCAGTAACAGCGCCGTTAATGAAGCTGTGCTTCATGCCGACAAAGTGGCGCATATGATTGAATTTGAAGCCTATATTAACGGCGAGTTTGTGTTTAGCCAGCGCTCGGATGGTTTGATTGTCAGCACTCCAACAGGCTCAACCGCTTATTCACTGTCCGGTGGCGGCCCAATTTTAACACCTGAGCTGGACGCCATGAGTTTAGTGCCGATGTTCCCTCATACCTTAAGCAGCAGACCCCTGGTTGTGTCAGGCACCAGCGAAATCCGCCTTAAGGTTGCACCAAGTAACGACGCACATTTACAAATCAGCTGTGACAGCCATGTGATTCTGGCCGTGATGCCTGGTGATGAAATTGTGATCCGTAAACACCCCAAACCGCTGAAACTGGTGCATCCGCCAGGCTACAGTTATTTTAACGTATTGCGCAATAAGCTGGGCTGGGGTTCTAAACTTTATTAAATCATGCTGTTACCAACAAGGGGCCTGCCCTGCACGCCCCTTCAGATAAAAATTTTTCCGCTTTGGCTTGTCAGTTTTAAAATTACTGTATAAATTCACAGTTATTCATTTTATCTTTGACTGAACACTACAGGCCGCATCATGCTTACCCATCTTCATATCAGCAACTTTGCGATTGTCCGTGCACTGGAAATTGAATGGCAACCCGGTATGACCACCATCACAGGTGAAACCGGTGCAGGTAAATCTATTTCACTGGATGCCCTGGCGCTGTGCCTGGGTGAGCGTGCCGATGGTTTTGTCGTACGCCCTGGTGCCGATAAGGCCGATTTAGTCGCCACCTTTGACATCAGCAAGCTGCCTGCAGCACAACAATGGCTGGCCCAGCAAGATTTAGCCATGGGTCAGGAATGTATAGTGCGCCGTGTCGTAGGCAGCGAAGGCCGCTCCCGTGGTTATATCAACGGAGTGCAGGTGCCGGCGCAACAATTAAAAAGTCTGGGCCAGTTGTTACTGAGTATTCACGGCCAGCATGCCCACCAGTTATTGCTGAAATCTGAGCATCAGCGTCAGCTGCTGGATGCTTTTGCCGATCATCCAACCTTATTGCAGGCAGTCAAACAACACTGGAAAGACTGGCAGCAGCTGAAGCAGGAATATCAGCAGCTGCTCACCTCACAGCAGCAGCGGGAAGCTCAGCGGCAGCTGCTGGAATATCAGGTGGCAGAGCTTGACCAGTTTGCCCCGCAACAAGACGAATTTGCCGAGCTTGAAACTGAACATCAGCGCTTAAGCCATAGCGCCGGTTTAATTGCTGCCAGTCAGCAGGGGCTGGAGCTTTTGACAGAATGTGAAGAAGGCAATGCATTAAGTTTATTAAAACAAGCAAGTTACCTGCTGGGGGACGCCAGCCAAATCGACCACAAACTTTGTGGCATAGAACAAATGCTGCAGGAAGCTTTGGTGCAGGTGGAAGAAGCCAGCCGTGAGCTGCGCCGTTATGGCGAAAAAGTAGAAGTAGACCCGGAGCGTTTAAACGACATTGATGAGCGGTTAAGCCAATGGCTCACGTTAAGCCGCAAACATCAGATCCCAAATGACCAGCTATTTTTGCACCACCAGCATCTGGCGCAGCAACTGCAACAACTGGCCGGTGATGACGACAGACTGGCAGAGCTGGAATTGGCTATAGCACAGGCGGCGCGCAATTATAGTGAAGCGGCCGACAAGCTCAGCCAGGAGCGGCAACAGGCTGCATTGGAACTTAGCCATAAAATTGAACGCAGCATGGCTGAGCTGAGTATGCACAACGCCCGTTTTGAAATTATGCTGCAGCAACTGCCACTGGATAAAGCCAACGCCCTGGGCTGCGATCATATTGAGTTTATGGTCAGCACCAACCCGGGCCAGCCATTGCAGCCGATGCACAAAGTGGCGTCAGGCGGTGAATTATCGCGGATCAGCCTGGCTGTGCAGGTGATCCTGGCTGATAAAGTCACCACCCCGACCTTAATTTTTGATGAAGTGGATGTTGGTATCAGTGGCCCTGTGGCTGCAGGTGTTGGCCGGTTATTGCGCCAGCTGGGTGCATCTACTCAGGTGATTTGTGTCACACACTTACCCCAGGTAGCCAGCCAGGGGCACCAGCAAATGTTTGTTGAAAAATATACCGACGGTGTGCATACCGAAACGCGGATGCGTACTTTGCAGGATGACGAGCGGGTGCAGGAAATTGCCCGTTTATTGGCCGGTGAAAATGTCAGTGCCAGTGCAATTGCCAATGCCCGCGAACTTTTATGTACGCCCTGAGTCAGATGAAAACTTTTAAACCCAAAATCATTGATGATTCGGCCAGGCGGCAACTGAATAAATCCCCGGGAGCATAGCTATTCTATGTGACCGGGGTGAATGAAGGCGGACAACAACGCCGAATCTTCAAGGATGAAGGGTTTAATCTCCCCCCATGCTTGCGGTATGATGCAAGCCTTACTAAAAAAATGAAGAGTGTTATGGCAGCTGTATTCTCAAAATCAATCAGCAAATGGCTGGTTGCCGCCTGTTGTGCCCTGTCAATGTCGGCCTGCAGCAATTGGATTTACCGGATTGATGTACCCCAGGGTAACTTTCTGGAACAAAAAGACATTGATAAATTACGTATCGCAATGACCAAAGAGCAGGTGCAGTTTGTACTTGGTAACCCTGTAGCCGAAAACAGCTTTGATGATAACGTTTGGCACTATTTTTACTCACTGAAAAGCGGCAATGGTAAACGTGATTTTGAAAAACAACTGGTGTTAAATTTCGAAGATAATAAGCTGGTCAAAATGACCGGAGATTTTGAAGTACCCAAAGATTTTAATACACCATTAGACCAATAACAGAAACAGCATTAATTTCACGCTGAGTTTGCCGTGTATTAAAACTCAAACACCAAACAAAGCCCGGATATCAGCCGGGCAACAGCGTAAATACCTTGCTCCATAAACAAAAAGGACATCTATCTCAGATGTCCTTTTTGTTTATCCGTGCTTGTTGCCTGCCCGATACTGGTTTGACGCCGGGTTTGATGATGAAGCTGATGCTGCCAGCGACTCACCAACAACAAAGACAAGCTTTGCCCGCAATTAAATGCTCAATCGTCCTGATGATGCTGTTGCGGCCGGCCACCTGTAGTTTTATCAGCTCTGCCTTCTTCTTTTGCTTTTTCGGCGCGGCGTCTGCGCATATCTTTTGGATCGGCAATCAGAGGCCGGTAAATTTCAATCCGATCGCCCGCCCTTACCCGCTCATCCAGTTTAACGGTACGGCTCCAGATCCCGACTTTGTTTTTACTCAAATCAATCTCAGGGTGCGTCTTTAAAATACCGCTGTATTCGATCACCTGCTGCACAGTGCTGTCCACAGCCACAGTCAAACTTAACAAACTTTGCCGCTGTGGCAAGGCATAGGCCACTTCAACTGCAATCTGTTCAGCCATGTTGTTCTCCATACACCTGTTTGGCACGCTGAGTAAAAGCCTGCACCATCGCCATCGTTAGTTCATTAAAAATTTTGCCAAAAGCAAATTCCACCAACTTACTGGAAAACTCAAACTCCAGAGCCAGCACCACTTTGCAGGCCTCGTCACTTAACGGAATAAACTGCCAACCGCCCCGCAAAAACTTAAAAGGCCCGTCTACCAACTGCATATCCAGCCTGCTGTAAGGCACCAGCGTATTGCGGGTGGTAAAACTTTTACTGATGCCGGCTTTAGACACCTGCAAACTGGCGGTTTGAATATTTCCATCAAAGGAAAGCACTTGGGCGGCACTACAGCCGGGCAAAAACTGCGGGTACGACGGCACATCGGTCACCAGCTCAAACATCTGCTGGCAGCTATAAAAAACCAATGCGCTGCGTTCAATTTGTGGCATACTCACTCCCCTGAATCAGGTCGGCGATTGTAGCAGAATCTGAACCTGTAACAAGTTTCAACGCCATGGCTCTCCCCTTTTCGCCATGTTGCACTTTCAAGCGCATTTTGAGCAAGCATGAGTAAAAAATCGAATAAAACCAATACAGGTGGCACCATTGCCACCAACAGAAAAGCCAGGCACGACTATTTTCTGCAGGACCGTTTTGAAGGCGGTATGGCGTTGCAGGGCTGGGAAATTAAAAGTATTCGTCAGGGCAAAGCCAATCTGACCGACTCTTATGTCATCTTGAAAAATGGTGAAGCTTATTTATTTGGCGCTGTCATTACCCCACTGAACAGCGCGTCCAGCCATGTAGTGTGCGACCCAGAACGCTCGCGCAAATTGCTGCTGAACAAGCGGGAACTGAATAAACTGATTGGCGCGGTAGAACGCGACGGTTTTACCCTGATTGCCACTTCCATGTACTGGAAAGGCCCCTGGGTTAAACTGGAATTTTATCTCGCCAAGGGTAAACGTGAATTTGATAAACGCGACGATATCAAAGATCGCGACTGGTCACGCGAAAAAGAACGGATGATGAAACACAGCAAACGCTAAAAAAATTTTCTTTTGGCGCTTGAAACTGGCGAAACAATCGCCATTTAGTAAACAAGGCGCCGGATAAAGCAGCAAAGCAACAAAGCATTGCTTGCCGCTACCGGTGTCAGGGCGTAGAATGCCTAAGTTACTGAAGCGTTCGCTTCACGAAGAATTCGGGGCTGATACTGGATTCGACGGGATTCACGAACTCCTAAGTGCATGCCGAGGGGCGGTTGGCCTCGTAAAAAGCCGCAAAAAAGTAGTCGCAAACGACGAAACATACGCAATCGCTGCCTAATAAGCAGTAGATGCTCTCCCCCCCGCGCATGCCTGTAAGCCGGGATTTTGGGAGATCACCCCTAACAGGATCGCATGGCGGCTTTGTCCGGAGCCAAGATGCTAAAACCAATCGGACTCGCCCGACGATAGCCTGCCAGTTGGCGCTCATAGGGTTAACCAAATAACTGGATAAGCATGTAGTACTGAAGACGTAGGTTTTTCGGACGGGGGTTCAAATCCCCCCAGCTCCACCAATAAAACAAAAGGCCACCTCCGGGTGGCCTTTTGTTTTATTGGTGTTTTAGCTTTATCAGCGCATCTTTATACAACGAAGTCCTTTATCCCCGCACTCGCCAACCAAACTGCCACAAATCAGAACTCCCAACCCGCTAATCCAGCAAAAAACACCAGTTATCGACTCTGGCATTGCCGCGGGCGGAATAACAGTGTTATAAACCTTTATCCCTGTTTTGGGTTTTATCAAGGATGTATACCATGGAATTGGTTCAGATTTTTATACTGTTTTTACTCGCTGTTGCCACTATCACCCTGATTGTTATTTCAATAAAACTGACCGACTTAGTTGCAGAGAGCCGCACTTTGCGATTGTCGGTGCAAAATATTGAGGCGGATGAGCTGTTTCAGCAAGGACATCAGAACCAACAGGCGCGGCAAACGCAGCAGCAGCGCCAGGAAGAAATCCTGCTGCTATTACAGGATATTGCCAAACATATGTCACAACGCCAGACTGCTGAGCCGCAGCGCAGTAGCAGTGTGGAAAAAACCAGCACTGCATCTGCTACCGCCACTCTCAGCCGCATCAGCAGCCGTTAGCAGCAACGTTTTAGCAAAATTCCTGGAATGCCACCAAAAGCCGGCACAACATTAGCTCACGGCTAAAGGTTCGCATCACGGCAGACCCCAAAGCGCCACTACGCGCAGTTTTGCAGCAGTTAAACGCGAATTACACATCGCCGGGTTGACAGCACCATGGCTGCCCATGATGATGGGCGCCTGACAAAGCAGTCGCTTTATCTGGTTCCGGCAGCCTCTGCTGCCCCGCCTGCAGGGAAATTTTCATGTCTTTTATTCGTGCTCAAAATGGTTTTATCTGGGGTTTTGCCCTTGGCATCAGCGCTGCTTCTATGTTGTTTTATATCTGGCATATGGAAAGCCTGAACAAGCTGCAGCAACAATGGCTGGACAGCCAGCAGACTCAATTGCAACAGCAGCAAAATTCCACGGCCAAACAAATAGAAACCATTGATTTACTGATGAAAAGTTACAGCATTACCGACGGTAGTGAAGATTTGGATATGCGCGCTGAGCTGATCCGGGCCAACCATATGCCACTGTTACTGGCTTTACAGCAACAATCAGGCACAGATGTCAGCGACTTAATAGATCCGGCCAAAGCTTTTAATTCAGCCCAGCTTTATGCCGCTTTATTGCGGATCAAACAGCAACATGAAAGACAGCAGGCGCGTAAACAACTGGATGAAAGAGCAAAAACAGCAGCGCCAGAAGCAAGCCAACCTTAGTTTTTT
The DNA here is from genome assembly GCA_003543135.1 of Rheinheimera sp. GTDB lineage: Bacteria > Pseudomonadota > Gammaproteobacteria > Enterobacterales > Alteromonadaceae > Pararheinheimera. The sequence goes on along the minus strand of DPJG01000032.1, from coordinate 89,163 downwards.
TCTGCCCGCGCCCCCACGCCGTTAAAAAATCAGCGTACACTGGAATGACCTATGTCCGGTGTACTTTGTGTTTATGAAACCAGCTTTACCCCATAACGAAGCCGAACGCCTGAACTTTTTATACCAGCTGCAAATTCTTGATACCCAGGCCGATCCGGATTTTGATGCTTTAACCCGCTTAGCGGCACTGATTTGTCAGTCGCAAACGTCCCTAATCAGCCTTGTTGATAAAGATCGTCAATGGTTTAAAGCCAAACTGAATCTGGCGGAAAACGAGACAGGAAGAGATGTTTCTTTTTGCGCTCATGCGATTTTGCAGCCGGAACAGCTTACCTATGTACCAGACGCCATATCGGACCCGCGTTTTGCAGATAGCCCATTGGTGACCAAACCCAACGGCATTCGTTTTTATGCGGGAGCCCCCCTGGTCATCAAACCAGGACTTGCCGTCGGCACTTTATGTGTGATTGATACCACCCCCCGCGAGCTAACCGAGGCACAAAAAGAAGCACTAAAATTATTGGCCAAACAAGCCGTGAGCCTGATGCAAAACCGTTTGCTGGCACGGGAAAAAGCCCAGCAACAACAAACTTTAACGACAGTCACTGAGCATGTACCCGTACTGCTGGGCCAAATTGACCGGCAACAACGTTATGTATTTTGTAATGCCAAATATTCTGCCTGGTTTGGTGTAAAGCCGGAACAGGCGGTCGGCCGCACTATCAGCGAAGTTTTTGGCAAAGAGCGCAGTGACGAACTTGCGCCCTGGCTGGCACGTTGTTTTGCCGGTGAACAGGTTGAATATATTAGCCCTGAGCGCAACGACCGGATCCTGAGCCTGTGTTTTGTGCCACAAAAAACAACACAGGGTGAGGTTGAACATGTGGTGATTGTTGGCACTGACATTACCGAAAGTCATTTACAACAACAAAAAACCCAACAAGAGCGCGACCGGCTTGACGCTATTATTCAGGGTACCAACCTGGGCACCTGGGAATGGAACATTCAGACCGGCGTTACTATTTACAACGCCCGCTGGTACCAGATGCTGGGACTGCCAGAAGAGTCTCACACTACCATTGCCACCTGGGAGCGCTTGTTACACCCGGACGACCTGCAGCCATCCACTGAGCTGTTACAACAGCATTTTGCCGGTTTATTGCCCTTTTATGATGTGAAGTTCCGCATGCGTCATCAAGACGGGCACTGGGTCTGGATCCACGCTGTAGGCCGGGTGACCAGCTGGGATCAGTCAGGGAATCCACTGATGATGTTTGGTACCCATACCGATATCAGCCAGGACAAAAAACGCGAAGCCGAGCTGATGGCAAGCCGATCCTGGTTGCAGGCCGTGGTGGATTCATCCACTGAAGTGGCGATGATCTCCACAGATCCCAGCGGTATTATTCAGCTGTTTAACACTGGTGCAGAGCGCATGCTGGGCTACAGCGGTGCAGAACTGATTGGCAAACATAGCCCGGCGTTGTTTCATGACGCTGCCGAAATCACCCGCCGCGCCGAACAACTCAGTAAACAGTACCAGGAGAACATCACTGGTTTTGACACCTTTGTGTACACGGCCCGCCGCGGTACCGGCGAAACCCGGCAATGGACCTACATTTGCAAAAATGGCGAACGTAAACAGGTTCGGCTCAGTGTGTCTGTGATGCGCAACGACGATGGCAGTGTGCTGGGTTATATGGGCGTGGCAGTGGATATTACCCAGCTGGAGCAACTGAACCATGCGTTGTTACTGAGTGAACAAAGGCACCGTTCTATGCTGGAGAACCTGCCGGGCGTGGTGTATCGCTGTATTAATGACGCGCACTGGACCATGTTGTTTATCAGTGATGAAGTGGAAAAACTGACAGGTTATCCGGCAAAAAACTTTATCCGCAATAAAGTCACCAGCTTCGCCGGCATTACGCTGCCGGAAGACAGTCATAACAACAGAGTTGTGGTGGAACGTGAGCTGGCTAACCACAGCCGTTTTAGTGTTGAGTATCGTATCCGTCATGCCGATGGTTCGGTGCGCTGGGTGCAGGAACTTGGCCGCGGCATTTTTGATCAAAACAATCAGCTGCTCTATATCGACGGTTTTATCTGGGATATCACAGCCCAAAAAGAAGCACAGCTGGCACTGCGGGCCAGTGAACAAAAACTATCGTCTTTGTACCAGCTGGCTCCTCTTGCCATAGTGCTAAGCCGGTTTGATGATGGCGTTATTCTGGATGCCAACCCTGAACTGCAACATATGCTGGGCTATGACCACCACACCCTGATCCATAGCCGTTTTGCCGATCTGACCCCTGCCAGCTACGACGAACAGGAACAACAACAATTAAATTCGTTACAACAAACCGGTCGTTATGGCCCTTACGAAAAAGAACTGCTGCATCAGGATGGTCATTTGGTGCCTGTGGTGCAAAGTGGTGTGCTGATCCAAAGCGCCAGTGGCGAACAACAAAGCTGGTCCATTATTCAGGACATCACCGAGCACAAACGGATAGAACAGATGAAAAATCAGTTTGTTTCTACCGTCAGCCACGAACTGCGCACCCCACTGACCGCCATTTCCGGCGCGTTGGGGCTGATTGGCGGTGGCGCTTTGGGCGAAGTGCCAAAAAGCATGCAGAACATGTTGGCGATTGCACAGGAAAACAGTAACAAACTCAGTCAGCTGATTAACGATTTGCTCGACATTGATAAACTGGTGGCCGGTAAAATGCAGTTTGAGTTTTCAACCTGCTCTATCAAAGAGCTGCTGCAACAAAGTGTGTTACATAACCAACCTTATGCCGACAAATATCAGGCACGCATCAGACTGGACGCCGGTATCGACGGCACTGTGCAGCTTGATCCGATGCGCTTTCATCAAATCATGGCCAATTTATTATCAAATGCCGCCAAGTTCTCGCCCCCAGGCAGTGAAATTTTGGTGCGGCTCAGTCAATCTGGCCATGAAATGATGATTGAAATATTAGACGCCGGCCCCGGTATCAGTGTGGAGTTCCAGCAGCGCATGTTCGAGAAATTCTCACAAGCTGATTCAGCCGATGCCCGCAGTAAAGAAGGCACAGGCCTTGGCCTGGCTATTGTCAAAGAGCTGACCGAACGCATGCATGGTCATGTCAGCTACCGCCAGCGCCCGGAAGGCGGCAGTTGTTTTGCACTTTATTTCCCGACTCTGCTGCCTGGCAACAGCTTGCACCGCGATGCTGTACTGGTGGTGGAAGACGATCCGGCCGTTGCCGGTTACATAAAAATGTTACTGGAAACCTCGGGTTATCTGGTCAGCACGGCCCATAATCTGGCGAGCGCCAGAAGAGCTTTAAGTTTACGCAGTTTTGTTGCCATGACGCTGGATATGCATCTGCCGGATGGCCATGCTGCAGCCTTTATCAGTGAACTGCGCAGCCAGCGTCAGACCGCCAACTTGCCAATTCTGGTAATTTCGGTGGAAAAACAGGAAGGACAAACGCTCTATACCGGCTTTACTGCTTTTGACTGGCTGACCAAACCGCTGCAACCTGATGTTTTACTGGACAAGCTCCACAATTTGCTCAGCCCGGCCAAAGCCAGAATTTTACATGTAGAAGATGATCCGGCGCTGAGCGAACTGCTGCAGCAGCTTACCATCGATGAAGCCAGCACCGTCAGTGCCACCTCGGTGGAAGAAGCCCGCAGCTTATTACAGCAACAGCATTTTGATCTGGTGGTGTTGGATTTAGGTTTACCGGATGGTTCTGGCTGGGAATTGTTGCCGCTGATTGCCAAACAACATCAGCATATTCCGGTGCTGGTCTGGTCGTCTGAACAGGTCACTGCAGAACAATGTGCCAGAGTAGAGGCAGTGCTGGCCAAAGGTCAGCATGCCATTCCACAATTATTGGACACTATTCATCAGCTGTTGGTGTCGCAAAAATCCTGACCTGATTGCGACCGCCGGTTTTGGCCTGATATAAAGCCTGATCAGCCTGCTCTATCACCAGATCAGGCTGTAACTGGCCGTTACCACAGGCAATACCAGCGCTGAAGGTGCAATAAAACGTCTGGTTATCAAAACTAAAAGGGAAACCGGCAAAAGATTCACGCAGTTTATCAATAACGCCAAAAGCCTTTTCCACCGGGCAGTCCGGCAATACCAGTAAAAACTCTTCACCGCCGTAACGGCCTATCATGTCAGTTTTACGCAGTTGTTGTTTTAGCAGGTTCGCCAGACTGGTGATCACCTGATCGCCGGTTAAATGGCCATAGTTATCATTAACCTTTTTAAAGTGGTCGATATCCAGCATCACCACACTGACCTGCTGCTGCGCCCTGTCGCTGCGCTCCAGCTCGGTTGCCAGACGTTCTTTAATATGGGCGTGTTGCAATAAACCGGTCAGGCTGTCTTTGGTCATCACTTCGGACAGCTGACGGGCGCGCTGCGCCCTGGCAAAAATAGCCACCACCAGCGCATTGTCACTGATAGGTTTGGTCAGGAAATCATCACCTGCTTTAATCAACACCGCCAGCTGCCGTTCGCTGTCGGTTTCTGATGATAAATAAATAATAGGTACACCCAGCCATTCATCCTGCAACCGGATCAGCTGTGCCAGCTCAGGCCCGGTACATTGCGGCATATTCACATCCAGCAGGATCACGTCAGGATGAAACTTACGTAACCCAGCAAAAATATCGGCCGGATCATTCAGAATTTCAGCACGCAGGCCAGCAGTTTCCAGCACCAACGCATAATGTTTTGCCAGCAGCTGATCGTCATCAACAATCAGCACCCTGAAAGCGTCACGCTGGCGCACCGCCAGCAACCTTTGTAACCGCGCTTCCAACGCCTGGGCGTTCACAGGTTTTACAAAATATCCCAAAGCACCACAACGGACTGCTTTGAGGTAAAAATCAAAATGATCATGAGCGCTGATCACAAAAAGTGGTAACTGCTGCGGTAATTGTTGCTGGAGCCGCTCAACAAAACTAAGGCCAGACTCAGTTTCTTCAGGCAATTCAATATCGATGATCAGCGCATCCGGCAATTTACGCAGCAGTGCCGCCTGCAACAAATGGCTTTGTTTAAACCACTCCACCACATAACCAAAAGTGGATAAAGTCAGGCACAGATGCCGCGCGGTATCACCTTCATCTTCCAGCAGATAAATCAGCGTTTGTTTTTTCTCGTCATGTTTGGTCGCAACGGGCAACTGCCGCTGCTGGATCACCAAACGTTTTTGCTGACGTAACTGCGAAAAAATATGGCGGAAACTGTCAATTTGCTCCGCTGCAGGGGCTTGAGCTTCTGCAAGCCAGTTTTTGGCCTGGAGTTCAAGCACCTTGGCGGACTGCCCCAACTCGTGAAAACCAAAAGTACCGGCAGAACCTGCCAGAGTGTGAAAACTGGCCAGCAGTTTAGCAACCAGTGGACGCCAGTCTGCCGGGGAGTCCAGTTGATCCAACAGCAGCTGCAACTGCGGCAATTCCTGCTGCAGCCTTTCCAGATATTGCTGGTGCAGCAAGGCCATTTGTTGCTCAAGCTTTTCTTTTGCGTTTGTCATGCGTCCGCTTCGCTTTATTCCGATGCCTTACTATAGCAAAGTTCCCTGAACAACCAAGAGCTTAGAATAGGTCCAACAGCTTACAAACGCACCGTCAGGCCCTGTGCCAGGCTTTGCCGGTAGGTCAGATAAGACGGAATTGCTCCCAGCAATAACGCCAGTGCCAGCAGTGCCGCCAGCAAAACAGCGGTATGACCATGCCAGGGCAACCAGGAAATCACCAAACCATAACTGCTACTCAGCAGTGGCTGTAACCCTGCTAAAGTGCCACTGAGCAGTAACAAAGCACTGCCGATACTGGCCAGACTGATACAAAACACTTCCAGCTGAATAAGGCAAAACAACTGCCAGGGCCTGGCTCCCACAGCACGTAATATCGCCATTTCGCGTTGCCGCTCTTTCATCGCCGCCAATAAAGTGGTCACCATCCCAATCAGCGCCGCTATAAGCACCAGTAAGGTCACCAGCAATAACATGTTTTCTACCATGGCCAGCATTTGCCACAGTTCAGCAAGGGCTGCGCCTGGCAAAATGGCGGTTAAAGGTTCGGCTTTAAATTCATTAATTTGCCGCTGAATGGCAAAGGTTGCCACTTTGGATTTTAACCCCAGCATAAAAGCCGTCAGCACCTTGGGCTGCAACTGTTGCAGTTGGGTGTCGTTTAGTTTGGGCTTTTTGCCAAAACCAGGCGCACCGCCCTGCCAACCCAGATGTATCGCTTCAATACTCTCCAGACTCACATGCACACTTTGATCAACCGGAGTGCCCGTTGCCGCCAGAATACCTACCACGGTAAAAGGCTGATCTTTATGCTGGGTAAAACTAACAGCCCCCACCCCATGCGACAAAATAATTTTATCGCCAAGCTGATACCCCAGTTTTTCAGCAACAGCGGCCCCCAGCACCACCTGATATACAGTGCTAAAAGCTTCACCTTGCGCAAATGTCAGCTGTTGTTGCTGGCCATAACGAAAATAACGGAAATAATCAGCATTGGTGCCAATGACCCGGAACCCTCTGTGGGAATCCCCCAATGCCATTGGAATAGCCCACGCTACCTGTGGATGGGAAGCCAGCTGCTGATAATGCTGATAACTGATGTTATTGGTGGCGTTACCCAGGCGGAATACCGAATACAACAATAAATTCAGCTGGCCGGAGCGCGCGCCCACTATTAAATCTGTACCCGACACTGTGCTGGTAAAACTGCGTTTAGCCTCCAGGCGCAAATGATCAATACCCAGCAATAACGCAATACTGATGGTCAGTGACAACAAGGTCATCAGCACTGTCCCCCGCCTGTGCCATAAACTTTGTCTGGCCAGTTTTAACAACATAAAACATCCTCCGAGCCCGGAACTGCTGCCGCCAGCGGTTGAACACCATCACTGAGCGCATCCATCCGCAATTGCCATTTAAAATAACGGGCAAGCCCAGCGTCATGGCTGACAAAAAGCACTGTGGTGCCACAGCGGTTGGCTTCGCTAAGCATCAAGCGGATAAATGCATCTCTGTTGTCGGCATCCAGTGCTGAAGTAGGCTCATCGGCAATCAGCAGCGCAGGTTCATTGAGCAAAGCACGGGCAATAGCCACCCTTTGTTGTTGGCCCACACTTAAATTCACCGCGCTTTGTGGCCATAAGGCTGCTTCAAGGCCAAGGACACTTAACAACATCTTCGCTCTTTGGGTGGTGGCCGCACTGCTGTTGCCGGCAAATTCTGCCGCCAGCAACACGTTATCCAGCACAGATAAATAACTGATGAGATTTAATTGCTGAAACACCACACCTATATCTCTGGCGCGCATCAAGTCGCGGCGTGCTGCTGTTTGGGGTTGAAACAGCGCCCCCTGGATGCGGATTTCACCGCGGCTTAACGGGTGAATACCAGACAACAAATTCAGCAAAGTGGTTTTACCTGAACCCGAAGCACCACGGATAAATAAATGCTGCCCAACATCAAGCTGCAGATCGGGTAACTGCAGGCTAAAAGCGGTTGGTCCCTGGTAACTGAAATAAAAATTTTTGAGTTCAAGCGCGGGAAAATTCGGTTCTGCAGGCACAAGCATTCTCGGCAAAGTGATATGATAAGACGCAATTATTACTTTATAACATAAGCGCGAGAGTAAGCTCCAATGTTCAAGCCGTTGTTGATGGGATTATTCCTGAGTCTGGTCGCATTCCAGACCTCTGCCGCCAAAAGCGAACAAGCAGCCAGTACACAAGCTGTGCAAACGCTGGAATGGACAGATTTATTACCGCCGGAAGATCTGGCCAAAATGGAAGCCTTGCCGGAAATCAGCCATGAAGGCGGTGAAGGCAGTGGTTCTGCTATTAATAAACTCAATCAGGACGATCCGGCCAGCCAGGCCTGGGCTGAAGTGCTGCAGTCTGCCAAAGTGCGCGGCGAGCTGAACGGCAAAAAAGTGCGGATCCCGGGTTTTGTGGTACCTATTGAATATGATGCCGAACAAAACATTACCGCCTTTTTCCTGGTACCTTATTTTGGCGCCTGTATTCACGTCCCACCGCCACCACCAAACCAGATTATTTTTGTGACCAATGCCAAAGGTTTAAAAGCCGACATGATTTATAACCCGTTTTGGCTGGAAGGCACTTTAACCACTGAAACCATGAGCCACGACCTGGCGAACTCGGCGTATAGCATAAAAGCCGATAAAATCAGTGAGTATGTGTACGAATAAAAAATGCCTGAACCCAACAAGGCCTGCATTAAATAAAAAAGCCTGATGTTCATCAGGCTTTTTTGATGGCCAAACCGCAGACTCGCACTCTTTAAAGGCCAAGCCGCAGACCCCAATGTTGAGAAGGCTTACCGGATTAACTTCAGCACTGCATTTTTTGCAGTTAACTCGGCCACACCAGCCTCACCGTTCACCAGATATTGTACATTCAGGCTTTCCAGCGCCGGGCTTTGGCTAAACAGGCTAAAACTGATATCGGATAATTTTAATGGTGCCTGACATAAAATCTGAAAATCTACATATAAATCAGCGTGGTTGGCATCGCCCTGCTCTTCGCGGAAATTCTGCCCGCTGATGCTGCAGTTGGCCGCTGTGGCAAGCATGAACCAGCTGCCACTTTTAAGCATCTCCAGCTGCTGCTGTTGTTGCTGCCTTTCTGCGTCAGTACTGGCTTTGTGTTCAAAACCAACAATATTGGCCGCTGCAGTGCTTAACACCAGCTCAGCTTCATTCCCATCCAACACAAAAGTCAGGCTGGCTTTGCCATGCTGATGGGCGCCATGTTCGGCATGTTGCTGCGCCTGTGCCAGCCCTGCAGCTAACATCATAGTGGCCATGAGCAGCTTGCCCGGCCAGCATTTTTTGCTCCGATTTGTGTTCATTGTTATCTCCTGTGCCGCAATGATTGTGGCCAAATCATACCGCAATCAAACCACACTGCAATCGCCAGCGCGCTGTGCTTAGACCAGCCTGCGGCAAAATCAGTTTATCCGGTCTGATCCTTCCGCCGGTCGGGTGCGTAATGTCAATATCTTGTTGATTTGAGTGCCAGTCTGATTGTTATGGCAAAACTGATTCTGATCTTGGGTGATCAATTAAGTCCGGCCCTTGCCAGCTTAAGGCAATGGCAAAGCGGCGATCTGGTGCTGATGGCGGAAGTTCAGGCTGAAGCCGGTTATGTACGCCATCACCAACATAAAATAGTGCTGGTCTTCAGTGCCATGCGTCACTTCGCCGCCAGCCTGCGCGCCCAGGGCATAGAGGTAAAGTATTTTCAGTATGAAGAGCGGATTTCATCGTTATACGAAGCCGTTGCCACGACGTTGAGCCAGCAGCCACAGCTGAGCGAAGTATTGCTGACTGAAGCTGCCGAATACCGGCTGGCACAAGAGATTGCAGCCTGGCCGGCCTTATTAAAAAAGCCGGTGACAGTGCTGCCGGACGATCGTTTTATCGCCAGCACCGAGATGTTCAGACGCTGGGCAGACGGGCGCAGTCAGTTCAGGATGGAATATTTTTACCGTGAAATGCGCCGTTACACCGGTCTCTTGATGAACGGCAGCGAGCCAGAAGGCGGTAAATGGAATTATGACCATGACAACCGACAAAGTTGTCCTGATGATTTGGCTTTACCAGCACCGGCAGCGGTGCCGGTTGATGCTATTACAGCGGACGTGATCCGTCTGGTCAAACATGAATTTAGTCATCATATGGGCGATGCAGACACCTTTTCTCTCGCCGTCACTGGCAAGGACGCCAGGGCGGTTTTTCTTGATTTTGTCAGTCAGCAATTGCCGCTGTTTGGCCGTTATCAGGACGCCATGCAGTTTGATCAGCCGTTTTTATTTCACAGTGTCAGCGCCATGTATCTGAATATTGGTTTATTGGATGTGCGCTGGATGTGCCAGAAAGTTGAGCTAGCCTATCGGGAAGGCAAGGTGCCGCTGAACGCCGCCGAAGGCTTTATCCGTCAGTTAATTGGCTGGCGCGAATATGTACGCGGTTTGTACTGGTTGCTGATGCCGGATTATAAAAACCTGAACTTTTTTGCCGCAGAGCGGGCGCTGCCCTCTTATTATTGGCATGGCGATACCAACATGCGTTGTATGCAGCAGGCCATTGACCACACGCGGCAACATGCTTATTCCCACCATATTCAGCGACTGATGATCACCGGCAACTTTGCACTGTTGGCCGGTTTGTCAGTGGCTGAAATGAACGACTGGTATCTGTCGGTGTATGCCGACGCTTTTGAGTGGGTGCAGCTGCCCAACACCAGCGGTATGGCGCTCTTTGCCGACGGTGGTGTACTGGCGTCTAAACCCTATGCTGCCAGCGGCAATTATATTCAGCGCATGAGTAACTACTGTCAGCACTGTAGTTATCAGGTAAAACAGGTCACGGGTGAAGGCGCCTGCCCTTTTAACGCGCTGTATTGGGACTTTCTGGCCCGCAACGAAGATAAACTGGCCAGCAATGCCAGGATGCAACTGGCCTATCAGCAATGGCGACGTAAACCGGCCGACTCACAACAGGCCATCCGCGATTATGCGGCTGAGCTGTTAATCAAACTGGAAAAACTCTGAGTATGACCCGCCTGGTGCTGCTTAATCAGGCGCTGCGCCTGACCGACAATGCCCTGCTGCAACAACAGGGCGATTGTATGGCGCTGGTGCTACTGGAAAAATCGCAATTTTTCGGCAGCCAACTTGGCATCACAAGAGCAAGCCCGCTGCGGCTTGGCCATCAGCTATGGCTGCTGGAAGATTTCAGGTTACAACTTGCCAGCTTAAAAGTACCACTGCTTTGTGTACTGGCCGACAACCAGTCACTGCTGCCGGAACTCATTCACGAACTTGGCATTCGCTCTGTGGTGATGGCTGAGCCTGTAGCCGACGAAGAGCGGCAATTGCAACAGCTGGCCGCACAATATGTGCCTGTGTCATCTGTTGATTTAAATTCACTGCTTGGTGACAGCTTGCGACCTGAGCTTGCCGCTTTACCCGACAGTTTTAGTCAGTTTAGAAAGGAGCGTGAGCCAAAGCTGCAGGTAAGCTCAGCTTGCGCTGACAACAATATCAGCGGACGCTGGCTGGGCGCCACTGAACTTGCCAAAACAAAAGAAAGTGTGGCAAAGCTGCTGGCGCTGGAGTCAAAGTGGCAACAGCAGTTGTTGTTATGCCCCAAACCACAGCAGATACCGCTTGCCACAGAAGAGCAGCAACAAGCACAGTTTCTTGCTTATCTTTATCAAACAAAAGCCATTTACCACTACAAACAAAGCCGTAACCAGTTTTGTGATCTTGCTGCTGACGGCACCATACCGCCTGCCGGCCAAACCCCAAGCTACGCCAGTTTTTTATCCACTGCGCTCAGTCACGGCAGCTTGTCGGTGCGCTGGGTCTGGCAGCAAATTTGCCAGCTGGAACAAACTTTGGGTGGCAATGACTCAACTTACTGGCTGAAGTTTGAGCTGTTGTGGCGCGAATATTTTCGCTGGCAACAGCGCAAATTTGGCAATCTGTTGTTTCACCAGCGTGGGCTTGGCCGGCATCCAGTGCCTGAACCACAAGGCGATACAACACTACAACAACTGAAATTTCAGCTTTGGTGCCATGGAGAAACCGGTATGCCGCTGGTGGATGCCAATATGCGTTTTCTTTTGCAAAACGGCCTGATGTCAAACCGCGGTCGGCAGCTGGTGGCCAGTTACCTGATTTACGATTTAGCGCTCGACTGGCGCCTTGGCGCTGCATTTTTTGAACAACAACTGCTGGATTATGACGTGGCCAGCAACTGGGGCAACTGGGCTTATATTGCCGGCGCCGGCACAGCACCGGGTCGTTATTTTAATCAGCTAAAACAAGCACTGCAGTTCGACCCTGCCGCTGTATTTATTCGCAGTCAGTTGCCAGAACTTCACAGTTTGGGACTTGCTGCACACTTGCCTTATCTTGCAAGCGCCGCCGCGCCTTATGCGGCACAACTTGCTTTACCGCCAGCACGGCCAGACTGGCATAGCAGCCTGGAGAAACTGCAACAACAGCTGCAAAACCCATGATCAGCATTTTGTGGTTTAAACGTGATTTACGCCTGGACGATCATGCTGCGCTAACAGCTGCCGCAAAACGCGGGCCAGTGTTACCTCTGTATATTATTGAACCCGACTACTGGCAACAGCCTGATACCTCACTGCGCCACTGGCAATTTATCAAAGGCGCTTTGCTGGAGCTCGATAAACAGCTGCGCTCGCTTGGCCAACCTTTATTGGTACTGCGTGGCCCTGCCAGTAAAGTGCTAGTGCAGCTTTGTCAGCAATATCAGGCAACTGCAGTGTTCAGTCATGAAGAAACAGGTAATTTATGGAGTTATCAGCGGGATGTCGCTGTCGCGCAAGCACTCAAAGCCCATGGAGTGGCCTGGTTTCAGTTTCGTCAGTTTGCTATTTTCCGGCCGCTGCTAAACCGCGATCATTGGTTTCATCAGGCCGACGACTGGTTAAAATCACCACTGGAAAAACCGCCGCAAGCGCTCACGCCGTTGTTCGCAGCTGTTGTCACACCGCATGCTGAACTGCCAGCATCCGGGGCTCATCTCGAGCAGAAACTGACTGAGCTGGCGCCAACCAGACAGCATGATTTACCGCCTTGCCACAGCATGCAGCAGGCTTTTGCATTCAAAGACACAGTGCACAGTTTTTTTGCAAACCGCGCAAACAATTATCAAAAACACATTTCCTATGCTGCCAAAGCAGATCAAAGCTGCTCAAGGCTGAGCCCTTATTTAAGCTACGGCATGCTCAGTATGCGCGCTTTACAACAGCAGTGTGTGCAACAAATGCAACAGTTGCAGCCTGGTACCCGCAAAGTGGCACTGCAGGCTTTTTTCAGCAGGCTACGCTGGCATTGTCACTTTATGCAAAAGCTCGAAGATGATCCTGTGATTGAAATGGCCAATATGCATCCGGGTTTTGACGGCATGCGTGAGCTGGATTTTAGCCGGGAAAAATTTGCTGCTTTTTGTGCCGGTCAAACCGGCTACCCGCTGATAGACGCCGCTATCCGCTGTTTGCTCAGTACCGGCTGGTTACATTTTCGGGGCCGCGCCATGCTGGTGGCTTTTGCGTCTTACCATCTGTGGTTACATTGGCGGCCAACAGCACTTTTTCTGGCACAATGTTTTGTTGACTACGAACCCGGTATTCATTACCCGCAAATTCAGATGCAGTCCGGGACCACTTCGATGAATCCAAACCGCATCTATAACCCACTGAAACAAAGTCAGCAAAAAGATCCAGAGGGGCATTTTATAAGGCGCTGGTGTCCTGAACTGGCGCTGCTGCCAGACAGCTGGCTGCACAGCCCCTGGTTGTTACCTGCGCAGTTACAGCGGCGTTACGGTGTGCTGCTGGGCATCGACTATCCAATGCCAATAGTACAACTGGAACAAGCGATGCGCGAAGCCAGAGCAAAACTATCGGCCTGGTCGGCGCAACAGAACAAAACATTGTGGCGTACCCAGCAGCAACAACTGGTACAACGTCATGCCAGTCGTAAAAAGCCGGTGAAATCTACAAAAGCTGCAATAACGTCAGCGAAAACATCAACAACACCACAACAGCTGCAGATCTTTACTGAAGACTCAGTTTAGTTTTGTGCTTTTACGCGGATACTGTAGCTGCGCCGGGCTTTGTTGCTCCAGCCACAGCACTGTGGCGGCAATCTGGCTTAAAGCGGCCTGAAAAAAACCGGCATCAATCCGCTGCCAGTCATCATTGGGGCTGTGATAATCGGCATGGAGATCCACACCAAAATATAAATAAGGAATACCGGCGCGCCTGAATACACCATGATCACTGGCATTACTCCAGTCCACGCTGGCGCTGCCTCTGCTTTCTGGCCGCCGTTCACTTGCCAGCACCAGTCGGACGCCGTTTTTTTCAGTACGTGGCATTTGTAAAATGACGGGTAAACTGCGTTTACCAAGCAGGTACAACTTATTGTTTCTTTCACCGCGGCCAATCATATCGAGATTGATATTTAACAACATTTTTGCGGGACTGACCGGTGGCTGTGCTAAAAAGGCTTTGGCTCCATCAAGCCCATGCTCTTCCGCGTCTGTGGCGACAAAAAGATAAGAATAAGCCGGGCACTGGCTTTGCAGCATAGCGGCAAGATATAACATTCCGGCGACTCCCGAAGCATTGTCATCTGCGCCATTAAAAATCCGTTTCCCCTGGGGTTTCAGGTGATCGTAATGTGCTGTGACCACAATATAAATATCAGGATAACGGCAACCTTGTTTCAGTCCAATCAGATTCACCCCCTGCTGCTGACTAAAACCCAGGTTATAACGAAAAGGCTGTCGGTAGTTGTCGGTCAAGGCAACTAAACCAAGGTCGGTAAAACGTTGTTGCAGATATTGTTGCGCCAACCCACTGCCTCTGCTACCGCTGCTGCGCCCGGCCATGTCATCGGCGGATAGCAGTTGTAAGTCCTGCCAGGCCTGGCTAAACAGAGTATCCGGTTCCTTCTCACTGGCCTTCTGGCCTGGTCTGGCTAACTGTGGAGCTTGTTGTTCTGCAGCCACTGACACCTTGGGCATCAGCACGCCTGAAGATGCAGATAACAACACAAATAAAAGCGCCAGACGATGGCGCTGGCGCTTGAAGTAAAGGTCAGGCTTAATCTTGTTTTGCCACTGCATTGAGCATATCCAGCTTATATTGATAACGCCGCTGCTCAGTAGCAGAGTCGGAATAACGTTTGGCCGTTTGCAGGTAACCACTGGCTTTAACCAGATCCTGCTTCAGCAGATAACTGCGCGCCAGTCCAAAATATGCTTCAGGCACGTGAGGTTGTAATTTCAGGCTGCGCCGGAAGTGTTTAATGGCATCATCGGCCTCATGACGCTCCAGCGCTTCATTGCCTTGCATAATAAAAAAATAAGGATTACTCAGCCGTTTTTTGGCTACTTTAGCGTCCAATACGGCGGCCTCCTGCGCTCTTCCGGTCAGTTCATACAACATCGCCAGATTTGACATGGTATTGGTGTGCTCCGGCTCCAGACGCAAACTATACAAATACACCTGCTCTGCCTGCGTTAACAGCTCTTTTTTTCGATATAACACCGCCAGATTGTTCCAGTTCTGTGCCAGTTGCGGTGCTTTGGCGATAGCAGCTTTCAGATAATGGTAAGCCAGATCATATTGATGATTCATCATCGCATCTGCGGCTTTATTGTTATAAAACATCGCCACTATCGTCTGCTCGGAAATCCGCTTTGCTTGTTGTTTTGCCCGCTGCGGTGCCATATCAAAATCAATCAGATAACCATTGTTTCTCAGCACGACAATTTGCTGGACTGAACTGCTGATTTTAGTGGGGTAAATCATCAGATTTACGTGCCCGTTTAACATACTGTTCCCTGAACGGGTGACCCAATACTCAGGCACATCAACATCCTGAAAATATGCATCAAAACCAAGTTGTTGCGCCAGACTATAAGCCAAAATGGTCAAAGAAAGACAATTGGCTTGTTTTTTCTCATAGGTATCAGTGGCGGTGAGTGTGGCGTTATTCACATACTCCAGCGGGTCGCCATCACTGCCAAAAATAAAGGTCAGCAGTGCCAGGCTGCGTTCGTCGGCGTACTGATAAGCTAAAACCTGCTGACGCGCCTGCTCGACGACAGTCTGCGGCAAGGCAAAAATTTGCGCTTCGCTTTCAACCGGCGTTGTGACCGGTTGGAATTCGTTGTCCTGTAATAGCAAAAGCCCGGCAAGCTGCTCCTGTGTCACAGGCAACTGCTGACAGGCAGTCAGAAACAACAACAAAAAGATGGATAAAATTCTGATGGCTGGCCGATGAATGAATAGGGGCATAACACACCTCAACTGCAGTTCATACAGCTTTGAGTGTATACCGCAGTGCCGGCACAGGCTTTGTCAGATGACTGAACAAATTGTCACAAAAAGTATCTGTGCGGCAAAAAATTTTGCCAGTCGCCAGAGTGACTGCGCCAATGGAGCTAAAGGGGGTATTCACGGAAATAATAAAGAGAAATTTTTGCCGCTTATAAAAACAAAAAATCCAGCATAAAGCTGGATTATTTGGTGCCTAGGGGGGGACTCGAACCCCCACGCCGCGAAGCGCTAACACCTGAAGCTAGTGTGTCTACCAATTCCACCACCGAGGCAAGTGTTTTGCGTATTTTGCAATACGACTTTTATTTGTCTGCGACTTTGGTGCCTAGGGGGGGACTCGAACCCCCACGCCGCGAAGCGCTAACACCTGAAGCTAGTGTGTCTACCAATTCCACCACCGAGGCATATGCCGCCGACGCCGTGCATATTATGCGCCGGACGCATTTACGTCAACCTGACTTTGCAAAAAATCCGACATTTTTATACTGATCGTTTAAATGTTCAGCAAAGCTGCGCTGATTTTGCAAAAAATGGCAATTTAGCGCTGATCCAGCATGCTAAAAGTACAGTGTGCTGCCATAAAACGCGGCTGATAGCAGATAAAATTTGCAGTGTTCATCACCACTTGCGTTGTATCTGCTTTAATCACTGCAGTTGATGACTTGTGCAAACAAACGCTGTTCCGGCAATTACTGACTCAGCATCACTTTGTTACAGAGTGCGGTATAAACCTGATAAAAAAGGCCGGGGCAGAGACTGCCGCGGCCTTTTATTTTGACTGATTCAGGTACGCAGGTTCGACCATCACCCTGTTAATATTTGGCTTTTTTTAATAAACCAATTTCTTCCAGACGCTGCATCAAATAATCGTTGGAGTTAATCGGCTCCGGATAACGATTTGGGTTTTCCGCACTGATACAGGACTCCAAGGTTTCAATCACATAATCCGGGTTCGGATGCATAAAAAACGGAATGGAATATCTTGGCTGTCCAGCTGCTGCACCTGCAGGGTTCACCACACGGTGTGTAGTGGACGGCAGCACGTGGTTGGTCAGGCGCTGCAACATATCGCCGATATTCACCACTATAGTGCCTTCAATGGTCGTGACCGGTAACCAGCTGCCGTCACGGCGCAGAATTTCCAGTCCGGACTCGTGTGAACCTACCAGCAGCGTGATGAGGTTAATATCTTCATGCTGACCAGCGCGGATAGACTGAGTTGAAGTATCGGCAATTGGCGGATAGTGAATTGGCCGCAAAATAGAGTTGCCATAATTCACTTTGTCCGCAAAGTACTGCTGGTCTTGTTTTAAGAACAAAGCCAAAGCTTCCAGCACCTGACAACCTAATTTTTCCAGCGCTGAATACAGCGCATAAGTGGCCTGTTTAAATTCCGGCACTTCTTTAGGCCAGACATTTGGATACAGGCTTGGGTGTGGTGCCGGACCATCCAGCTCACGGCCAACATGCCAGAACTCTTTTAAATCCGGATGTTTGCTGTCTTTGGCTTTTTCAACACCAAATCCGGTGTAACCGCGTGCCCCACCCTGCCCTGGCTGGTGGTACTGCGCTTTGACTTCAGTCGGTAAAGCGAAAAATTGTTTAATCACTTTATAAGTGTCAGCTACCACTTCATCCGGAATACCGTGGCCACTAATGCCACAGAAGCCAAATTCAGTGTAAGCCTTGCCAATTTCGGCAACAAAGTTTTCTTTGTCGGTGGCAAACCGTCTGATATCTAAGGTTGGGACTTGTTGTTGAGTCATAGAACAGACCTGTTTTACTTAAGTTTTTAGCCTAAAGAGAAGAAAAAGCCTGCAATAGCAGCGGACATTAAATTTGCTAATGTCGCGGCAAACAGTGCTTTTAAACCCAGCTGTGCAATATCAGGCCGACGACTTGGCGCCATGCTGCCAAGACCACCCAACAGGATGGCAATCGACGAGAAATTAGCAAAGCCACATAACGCTATGGTTACGATAATTTGCGTGTGCTCAGAGAGCTTGCCTTCCTGCACATACTTGATGAAGTCCAGGTAAGCCACGAATTCATTAATTACTAATTTTTGGCCGATAAAACTACCGGCTAAGCGTGCTTCTTCCCAGCTCACACCCAGGATAAAAGCCAGAGGCTGAAATACATAGCCAAAAATCAGTTGTAAGGTTAAACCTTCCATACCCACCATGGCGCCGGCCCAGCCGACAATGCCATTAATTAAAGCAATCAAACCTACAAATGCCAAAAGCATAGCGCCAACGTTTAACGCCAGCATTAAACCACTGGCCGCACCTGATGCTGCCGCATCAATCACATTGGTGCTGCGCTCTTCGGCGCCAATTTCAGTCAGGGTATTTTTGGGTTGTTCTGTTTCAGGCACCAGCATTTTTGCCATTAATAAACCACCTGGCGCTGCCATAAAGCTGGCCGCAATCAGGTATTTCAGTTCAACACCCATACCGGCATAACCGGCCAGAACTGAACCTGCCACAGATGCCAGACCACCCACCATCACCGCAAATAACTCTGAACGCGTCATGGTTGGAATAAATGGCCTTACGACTAACGGCGCTTCAGTTTGACCAACAAAAATATTGGCAGCAGCGCTCATCGATTCAGGACGACTGGTACCGAGTAATTTTTGTAAACCACCACCAATAACGCCAATGACAAACTTCATCACACCAATGTGGTACAACACGGCGATTAACGACGAGAAGAAGATAATAACGGTCAGCACATGAATGGCAAAAACAAAACCATATTTCATCGCACCTGCATCACCAAACAGGAAACGAATACCTTCCTGTGCATAAGAAATTACGTTGCCAACAGTTTCAGATACGCTCATCAGCACATCTTTGCCAAAAGGCACATAAAGTACAAAAGCACCAATGGCCAGCTGAATGGCAAAAGCACCGCCAACGGTGCGCCACTTGATTTGGCTTCTGTGTGTAGACGCCAAATAGGCGACTAATAAGATGGCAAAGATGCCAACTAAACTCATCATATTGATATTCCTTGGATCTAGATCCGCAAAGCTGCAGAATTATTGTTCTAGTGATGCCGGATTCCTAGGATAGCACCAAAAGATCAAGTAGTTACAGTTTCGAAGCGGGAGGCCGCCAGCAGTGCTGCTGAGGCTTGAGATTGCTTGTCTGGGGTTGTCTAAACTTGAAGTTTTGCTGCGCGATTATAACAGAAAAGATACAGTTGAAAAGAGTTTGAACACTGCCTGTTTTTGTTGCAGATTTACTATAAATTCGGCTTTTATTTCATTTACTTATCTTTGTATTTTTGCGAATTTTCTTGAGGTGCAAAAGCAAAAAAACCGCCGTTATGGCGGTTTTTTTAGCTTATATCGCTTAACTTGCCAATAAAGCCCGGATCTTGGTTTTTATAATATCGATGGCAATTTCATTTTTACCACCGCGGGTCACCACTAAATCAGCGTATTGTTTGGATGGTGAAATAAACTCAAAAAAGGCCGGACGTACATAGTTTTCGTATTGTTCGGTGATAGAACTTAAAGTCCGGCCCCTGTCTTCCATATCTCTTTTAATACGGCGTAATAAACACACATCCAGTGGCGTATCCATAAACACTGTGATATTAAACTGCTCGCGCAAACGGGCATCTGTTAGCAACAAAATCCCTTCCACCAAAATCACTTTGGCCGGTTGCACCTTGATGGTTTCAGCTTTGCGGGTATGCGTTTTATAACAATATTGCGGCATTTCTACCGCCTGACCTTCACGCAGTTGCTGCAAATGCGCAGCCAATAATTCATGTTCAAAAGCAGCCGGATGGTCGTAGTTGGTCAGCACCCGCTGCTCCATCGACAAATGATCCTGATTGCGGTAATAGGCGTCCTCTGCCAGCACTGATATACGTTCACCGCCAAATTCAGCAACAAGTTCCTGATAAACGGTTGAAGCGAAAAGACTTTTGCCTGAGGCTGAAGCGCCGGCAATTGCAATAATGGTAGGTTTGGCCACGGTTATGTTCTTATCAAGATGAAATAAGCGTAATTATCGCGAATTTACGCCAAATTAGAAATAATTAATCTCTGCTGAGCTTCAGACTTTGGCCTGAATCAGCCAGACTTCAGCATAAAAGAAAACGCCGGTCTGTTGACCGGCGTTTTTTATACAAACTGCTGAGTTATCAGAAGTTGTAGCTTACGCCAACTTTCATCCGCCACGTAGACTTTTCTGTGTAGAACTTGTCCCAGTTGCGTTGATTTGACGTGATGTTGTTGTACACATAGTGGTAGGTGTTCTGATCTAACGTGAAGTTAGCCAGAGTGATGTCACCGAAGTCATCGCCGTAAACTTTACCTTTGCTGCTGTCGATCAGGTTCAGTAAGTTTTCGATATTCAGATATACCGAGCCTGTATGGCCTTCAGCAAAACCTGGAATTTCCTGACGCAATGACAGGTCCAGTGTAGTTACCCAAGGAGTTGTTTTCACGCCTTTAGGCAGGTATTGACCCTGGTACTGATCCAGACCTAACTGAGTTACACGCTCCCAGAACGTAGCTTCTGCAGCAGGGTTGGCAAATTTAACAACTGAATAATCGCCTTTTACCGGGATAAACGGCAGGAAGTAGTTGTTAGTGGTGCCAGGGCTTAACTGCACGTACGGGTTGGTCGCTTGTGGACCGTTGAAGTCAGTTACACCTAACAGGTAGTTAATTGGCTTGCCTGAACGACGCTCATAGAACATGCTGACGTTGGTTGCATAACCAGAGAACAGCTCAGTTTCATAACCAAAGTTCACGACAAAACGGTGTTCAGTCTCGAATGTAGAACGACCTAACAACATTTCGTTACGGTTGATCACCGGGTTGTTACCATAGTTACTGCCGGCTGTTGAGCTGGTCGCTGGGGCACCTTCAGTAATGTCCTGGTGGGTGTACGACGTCACAACACTGATACCGCTGTCCCAGTTTTTGCTCAGCATAGTGCTGAAAATCTTAGAACGGCCATCGTCTTCGGCATTGGTCAACATAATGTCAACAACACCATCTGTGTCACGGTAAATCTTACGCTGACCATCCGGAGTAGTTGCGATCTGCTCTGACGGCAGAATGCTCACATCTTTCCACACCACGCTGTCTTGTTTTTGCACATATAACAGTTCTGTGGTCCAGTTAATGTCATCACCAATGACTGGCAGACTGAACACATAGTCAGCAGCCAATTGGTAACGCCAGTCTGATGGCAGGTTGAAGTTTGGATCGACCAGGTTGGTGTTACCACCAGTGGTAACACCGGCAACAGCATCTTTTAACGCTTGTGGAATTTGATCCAGTTTTACGCCTGTCAGGTTATTCAAAGTACGGTCACCGGTTCCGATACCAACGTTTGAATAGCTGTTAGAGATCCACACTGTTGGCTGGCCACCAGAGAAGCGGCCTACACCACCACGTAACGTCAGATCTTCAGTTGCTGTGTAAGTGAAACCCAGGCGTGGCAGTAAAATGTCGATGCCATCTAAGTTTTCGCTGTTGTCATAGCCGGTACGGGCCAGAGAGAAAGCGTTAAAAGCTGGTTTGTCGTTTGAACCTAAACGCTCATAACGTAAACCAACATCCAGTGTCAGCTCGTCAGTCGCAGCCCACTCGTCATTGATGTACAGTGCATGCTCGTCCCGAACAAAGTCTGCAGCCGCATCATTTGGATTGTGGCTGATAGCGTTCTGATAACGGATGTTTGCGATTTGGTTCTGGAAGTTCGCCAGGCTGCTGAAGGTGTATTGACCCTTAGTGCGCTGCAAGAACAGGTTAAAAATGTCTAAACGCTTAAACTGATAACCAAAGCTTAAACGGTGATCGTCCATCAGGTAATCGCCGTCAGCAGCCAGGATCCAGGTTTTCTTTTGCAGATCGTTTGAATGGCGAGACAAGTCGCTACCGATAGCAATAGTAGCTGTCTGACCTGGGTTACCACCAAAACGTGGCACAGTGATAGACACATCACCAAAGTCTGACAGTGATTTCTGTACTGTGGCAACGTCCATATAAGTTGCACTTAACTGAGTGGAGAAATCCGAGTTCCAGTCAGAGTACAGTTTAAAGGCGTGGTTATTCAGCGTTTCTTCTTTGTTGTACCAGTTTGAAGATAAGCGCATCACAGTTGATGAAGACTGGTTACCTTGCGTCTGGTTACCTTTGTTGTACTGGTAGGTGTAAGCAGCACGGTGTTCGTCGCTGATGTTCCAGTCCAGTTTTAACAGTAATTTTTCGTCAGTTTCTTCCGGAATCACGTTCCAGTCACCGGCATCTACACCGTACACAGAGCGCGCGATGTTCACAACCTGGTCAATTTGTTCCTGAGTCACGGCAGTGGCGTTTGACAGACCAGCACCTGACGGGCCCCACTCCAGCGGAGGAGTTGCGTCATAACTTTCAGCAGAAATAAAATAGAACAACTTATCTTGTACTACGGCACCACCTAAGGTTGCAGCCCAGTTTTTGTTGTCATATTCCAGCGGTACTTCGCCTTTCGGGTTTTGTGCAGTGGCAGCAAAACGGTTTTCCGGCGTGCCAGCTAAGCTGTCGTTTTTGATTTCATATTTGAATGAACCAAAAGTATCGTTGCCACCTGACTTGGTCACGGCGTTGATTTTACCGCCCTGGAAACCACCGTCTTTGGCGTTAAAAGGTGATACATCGATAGTGATTTGGTCAATAGCGTCAAAAGAGATTGGTGAACGTGTAGTTGGGTAACCGTTAGCGTTCAGACCAAAGTCGTCGTTCTGAGCAATGCCGTCAACGCTGATGCTGTTATAACGCGGGTTGGTACCAGCAACGCTTAACTCACCGTCTTTTGGTGATAACACCGCTAATGGGTTGTTTTTAACGATATCTTTCAGGTCGTTGTTCAGGCTTGGCGCGTTTTTGATGTCATCTTCGCCGAAGTAGCTGCTGCTGCCGTTGTTGGCAGTGGCAATCGAAGCACCAGTTACCGCAATACGTTCAACGTCGTTCGCTTGTAATTGCTTGTTCAGCTGGTAAGTGTCGCCCAGTTGCAGGAACACGTCATTGACGGTTTCATCTGCATAAGTATCTGAGTCAACGATGATTTTGTATGGGCCACCTACACGTAAACCAGAGGCGACAAAACTACCGCTTTCGTTGGTGGTTACAGTGCGGCTGGTGCCTGATGGTACGTGCAGAATTATAACTTTAGTACCTGCGGCAGCTGCGCCTTCAGGATTAGAAATACGACCGCGGATTGCTGAAGAAGTATCAGCCATGGCGTAGCTAGAACTTAAGGCCACGGCGACTGCCATAGCAATATGTCTCATTTTCATATCTGTTTTCACCCGGTAGTTGTAGGTTGTATCAAACCCTGATTAAAGCAAATCGTTGTTTAATTTTGGGAGACAAGCTTAACGTATCAACATTACGTTTTTTTTACAGCTTTGTTTGACCTTTAAATTTATGCAGATTAACTGAACTAATCTCTTTTATTGCGGTCAAAAGCGCCTCTTGTCAAATCAGTGTAACATATCAGACCAGAAATATGCAGACTCACAACAAAGTTTGCTCAATATTTCGCTGAAATTTGCCGCAAAATTCAGCATTCTAGCCATCTAATTGCAATATTTCTGGGTTAAATTCGACTTGTTGCATATGCTGGTGTCACTTTTACCAACTGGATAAAATCAAATGAAAAAGACGGCAGCTTTGCTGACTTTATGTTCTTTCCTCACCGGAGCTCTGCCTGTGACCGCCACTGAACTCACTATCGCCACTTTTAATGTCAGTATGGAAGCGGAAAATTATGTGGAAAAGGGCCAGCCTATCGGGCCACAAGTACTGTCAGAGCGCTTAAAGCAAGGTGATAACCCACAAATCAAAAATATCGCTGCCATTATTCAACAAGTGCAGCCCGATATTATTTTGCTGAACGAATTTGATTATATTGCCGACCCTCAAGCCGGGGTGCAGCTGTTTATCGACAACTACCTGGCGAAATCTCAGCAAGGCGGCAAGCCGCTTGATTACCCCTATTTTTATTACAATACCGTCAATACCGGCCAGCCCAGCGGTTTTGATTTAAACAACGATGGTAAGGTTAATACACTGGGGGAGGATGCCTGGGGTTTTGGTTTTTATCCGGGGCAATATGGCATGGTGCTGTTATCGCGTTTTCCAATTCACGAGCAACAAGTGCGCACTTTCCAGCATTTTAAATGGAAAGATATGCCAGGCCATAAAACCACGGTCAAAGCCGATGGCAGTCCGTGGTTTAGCCCTGACGCCTGGCAGCAGATGCCGCTATCGAGTAAATCACACTGGGATATACCGCTGAACATTAACGGCAAAATCTTGCATATTCTGGCCAGCCACCCCACTCCGCCGGTGTTTGACGGCGCAGAAAACCGCAACGGCAACCGTAACCATGACGAAGTAAGGTTTTGGGTGGATTACCTGTCAGGTGAAGAGTACATCTATGACGACAAAGGCCATCAAGGCGGTTATCAAGCCAAAGCACCTTTTGTCATTCTGGGTGATTTAAATTCCTCACCTGTTGAGGGTGATGCCTTCCGGGATGCCATTAAAGCGCTTATCAATCATCCGCTGGTGAATGGCGCTCCCACCCCAAGCAGCAAAGGCGGACAACTTCATAGCAACAACAATCCTCATGGCGCCAGCCACACCGCTGGCTGGCGGATGCGCGCTGATTATGTATTGCCATCCAAAGCCGGCCTTCGCATGAAACTGCACGAGAGTGGCGTATTCTGGCCAGCACCGGGCGAACCGTTACATGAAGTTGTAAACAGCCGCGGTGCCAGCTCCGATCACCGTCTGGTCTGGGTTAAGCTGCAGCTGGAGTAACCAGAGCTGAGGTTTCAGCACGCTCAATCAGTATTTGAGCCAATAAAAAAGCGCCTTCAGGCGCTTTTTTATTGGCTACATCAAGACTGCTATGCAGCTTTATTGTTCCGCCAGCGGCCGGCTATATGCCAGCTCCATATCCCAGGGCAACTGGATCCAGGTGTCCTGCTCTATGTCGGTGATATATTTATCCACCAGCGGCTTACCTTGAGGTTTGGCATACACAGTGACAAAACAAGCTTGCGGGAAATGTTCACGCAGTGCTTTGGCTGTTTCGCCGGTGTCGACTAAATCATCAACAATCAGTAGCTTAGGGCTGTCTTTAAGGGCTGCATCTTTTAAAATTTTCAGTTCACGCTGCTGGTCATGGTCGTAGCTCGACACACAAATGCTGTCCACCACCCGGATATTCAGCTCACGCGCCAAAATAGCGGCAGGCACCAAACCACCGCGGCTCACCGCCACTATGCTGTCATACTCGCCGTCCAGGCATAATTTGGCCAGCTCTTTGGTGGCCCGGTGAAAAGCTTCCCAGGACACATAAAACATTTTGTTGCTGCTCAGCGACATAACAGGCCCCTTATGCCAGTGCTAACGCGATTTCAACCATCTCGTTAAAGCTGGTCTGACGCTCATCAGGGCTTAACGATTCGCCGGTACGGATATGATCCGACACTGTCATAATTGCCAGCGCGTTAATGCCAAATTCGGCGGCGACACCGTATAAACCGGCCGCTTCCATCTCAACCCCTAAAATGCCGTATTTTTCCAGCGTATCAAACAGGGTTTCACTTGGGTTGTAGAACAAGTCAGAAGTAAAGACATTGCCCACTTTAACGCCGATATTTTTGGCGCGTGCGGCGGCAACAGCACGTTCTAATAAGTCATAACTGGCAAGGGCGGCAAAATCCATGCCCTGTAAACGATTGCGGTTGACCGCTGAGTCTGTGCTGGCGCCCATTGCAATCACAACTTCACGCACCTTCACCGACAGCGGTAAACCACCACAGGAGCCAATACGGATAATGTTTTTTACACCATAAAACTTCACCAGTTCAGTGGCATAAATCGACATGGACGGCACGCCCATACCAGAGCCCATCACGCTCACGTCTTTGCCGTTATATTTACCGGTAAAACCGTACATATTGCGCACTGTGTTAATGCATTTCACGTCGGTTAAAAAGGTGTCGGCGATATGTTTGGCACGCAGCGGATCGCCTGGCATTAATACGGTTTGAGCAAAAGCGCCGACTTCGGCATGAATATGTGGAGTGGTCATTGATTGTCTCTTATCAGTTATCTGTTCGTTGTTTTTGTCAGTTGTTGTCTGTTCGTTTTATTTACGGGTCTGGGCTAAAAATGACTCACCATAAGCCAGTTTTTCCAGACCAAAAAATTCGGCCAGCGTTTGGCCCATATCAGCAAAACTTTGTCTTTGCCCTAAATTGACCGCCGCCACTTTGGGGCCACTGAACAGCACAGGCACAAACTCACGGGTGTGTTCAGTACCTATCCAGGTCGGGTCACAGCCATGATCGGCCGTCATCAGCAGCACTGAGTCTGCATCAAGCGCCGCGATAATTTCCGGCAGGCGGCTGTCAAAATATTCCAGCGCTTCACCATAACCTATCGCATCACGGCGATGGCCGTAGTTCTGGTCAAAATCCACCAGATTGGTAAAAATCAGGCTGCGATCCGGCGCCCCTGCATATTCAGCCAGCGTGGTGTCCACCAAAGCGGCCAGGCCATTGGCTTTCACGCTTTTACTAATGCCCTGATGGGCATAAATATCGGCAATTTTACCAATGCTGATTACAGTGCCACCGGCCTGAGTGAGTTTATCCAGCAGCGTTGGCGCCGGAGGTAATACCGAATAATCTTTGCGGTTGCCGGTACGGGCGTAATTGTCTGCCGCATCACCCAAAAACGGCCGTGCTATCACCCGGCCAATATTGTAAGGGTCCAGCAATTCTCTGGCGACTTCACAAAAGTGGTAGAGTTTGTCTAAGCCAAAATGCTCTTCATGCGCAGCTACCTGAAACACGCTGTCGGCAGAGGTGTAGCAAATTGGCATGCCAGAGCGGATATGCTCATCACCGAGTTTCACCAGAATATCAGTGCCTGAAGCATGACAATTGCCCAGAATACCGGGCACACCGGTGCGGGCACATAATTCGTCAATCAGCTCTTTTGGAAAACTCTGTTGTTTATTATGAAAATAACCCCAGTCAAATAACACAGGTACACCGGCAATTTCCCAGTGGCCACTGGGCGTGTCTTTGCCGCTGGATAATTCAGCGGCAAAACCATAAGCGCCCTGCACCGGCTCTAAATCAGCCACTGCCGCCATTTCAGACGAAGCACCAAAAGCAGCTTTCACCAAACCCAATCTGGCCAGATTGGGCAGTGCCAGTTGCCGGCCTTTGGCTTTGGCAAAAGCACGGGCAATACTGTTAAAAGTGTTGGCGCCGGCATCACCAAATTTTTCGGCGTCTGGTGCACTGCCAATACCAAAACTATCCAGAACCAGAATAATTGCTTTAGTCATCGTTATTACCTCAGTTGACTCTGCTGCCGGCATTTTTTGATGGTTTCAGGTTGCGACGGCAACTATTGCCTGCTCCAGCTAAAACCATAAAACCTGCGCGCTGCTTTGCCGGTTTTGTTAAAACAGGCTTGTGGCAAACCAGCTCTTTTACAATAGCCCAGAGTCCTGCACTTATGTGTGTGGTGCTGCTTTAGAACAGAAATTGTCCGGGTGAAAGCCCAATAACAAATCCGGCCAGCCAGACCACAAAAATAAAAAGGGCACGCAGCTTAGAACGAAACCAGAATTTTAGCAATCACTTCAGCGCACGCTGCGCCCAGGCTAATTTTTTGCGCTGAACTGAAGATAAAAACGATGGCATCAACCCGATCTCAAAGCCCGGAAATTGCAGCTTAAGGGGCGAGTGGCCCTGGCGGCACCTGTACCTCCAAGGGAGTAGCCAAAAGCCCCCTTCAAGGTCATAGCAATCCCGGGGCACTGCCACTACCATAAGCACAACGCCGAGCTGTGCAAGCTAAGTTCTGAGATTCAGGATAGGTGATTGCAAAGTGCAATCCGCCTGCAGCAGCCGTGGCAATTGGGCCACCGGGCCTGACGGGAAACGGTCAGACCTCCCTACCTCGGAAAGGTGTGTAGTGATGCTTCAAGATCAATTTAACCGCCGCTTCAGCTACTTAAGGCTGTCGCTGACGGAAAGTTGCAACTTTCGTTGCAGCTACTGCCTGCCGGATGGCAATGAATGCTCAAGCCGCGCTGAAGAGCTGACGCTGCCGGAAATTAAACGTCTGGTGACCGCCTTTGCCCTTTGTGGCACCCGCAAAATCCGCCTGACCGGCGGTGAACCCAGTTTGCGCCGTGACTTGTGCGACATTATTGCCACCTGCAAAGCAGTGCCCGGCATAGAACAGGTCGCGATGACCACCAATGGTTACCGGCTGAAACGGGATATTCAAAGCTGGCTGGACGCAGGGCTGGATGCGCTGAATGTCAGTGTCGACAGCCTGGACCCCGCCACTTTTGCGCTGGTGACAGGTCAGGACAGACTGCCGGATATTCTGGAAGGTATTGACCTGGCCAGCAGCCTTGGCATTAAAAAACTAAAACTTAATACAGTACTGCTGCGTCAGCACAATGCCGGTGAATTGCCCGACTTTATGGCCTTTGTAAAACAACGTGCTGTCACTTTACGTTTTATTGAGCTGATGCAAACCGGCGATAACAATGCCTTTTTTGCCCGACAACATCTGTCTGGCGACAGTATCAAGCAGCAGCTGCTCGCCGCTGGCTGGTTATTGGGTGTCAAAGACGCCCATGCCGGGCCAGCGCAGGAATTTTTCCATCCACAGCATCAGGGCGGCATTGGCCTTATCATGCCTTACAGCAAAGACTTTTGCGCCGACTGTAACAGGCTCAGGGTGTCGAGCCTTGGCGAGTTGTATCTTTGTCTTTTTACCGAACAACACCGCAGTTTGCGTCATTTGCTGGCGCAGGATGATCCCGAAGCTGTCCGGCAGTTTTTGCAACATAGCCTGTTATTTAAAAGCAGCAGCCATGCCCTTGCCGAACAAAAAACCGGCGCCACCCGCCATCTGGCGATGATTGGCGGTTAATGATTGCCGGTGAATAACTGCTGGTGAGCCAAGGGCTGTTTATCGCAGGCGATAAATCACTGCGGCTTCAAAGCCTAAAGCTTATCGCCGGGATTAACACTGTAGTAAAAGTGGTTGATGCAGGTTCGGTATGACAAACAGATTGAATACAACGGTAAATCAACAACATAGCGGCGATACAGTGCTTAAAAGCGCTATTATTCTGGCCGGCGGCCGCTCCAGCCGGATGGGGCAAGACAAAGCGCTGCTGCAACTGAACGGACAAAGTCAGCTCAGCCGCACTGTAGCGCTGGCCAAAGCCGCAGGTTGCGACCAGATTCTCATTAGCCGTAACCAGCCTGGTTTTATTTATGATCTCTACCCGGCAGCCGGGCCTTTAGCTGGTATTCAGGCCGCCCTATTGCAGGTGCACGCTGCCAATTGCCTTATTCTGCCTGTTGATACTCCGCTGCTGCAGCCATCACTGCTGCGTTTGTTATGGCAGTACCCCTGTGCCAGTTTTCAGGGTTCGCCACTACCAGCCGTGATCCCCAATAACAGCGCTGTGCGGCATTGGCTGTTACAGCAGTTACAACAAGCAGCTGCACAGCAGCCAAAAGACCAGGTGCAGCAAAAGAGCAATGACACTGTATCCGCTTTATCCGTTACAGCACTGCTGCACTATTGTGGCGGCCTGACCCTGCCTTGCCCTCTGCCTGGCGCGCTGCTGAACACCAACACGCCGCAGCAATGGCAACAAGCCACAGCGGTTTATCAGCAAAAACAGCAACCATATCAAGAGTTCAAGGAGAGCATTTCCCATGGCTAAAACCGCACAGGCATTTCAGCCACTGGCTGTGGTCGTGCTGACCATATCCAATCGCCACACGCCAGCCACCGACAGCAGCGGTGATTTAATCAGCCATTTGTTGCAACAGGCCGGACATCGCATTAGCCACAGGGCCATAGTTCCTTCAGATAAATATCAAATCAGAGCTGAAGTGTCGCGGCTTTTGTGTGAAAGAGCGCATCAGGTGATTTTACTGAATGGCGGTACCGGTTTTTCCCCTGACAACTGCACTGTTGCCGCCATCAGCGCTTTGTTTGATCAGGAAGTGCCAGGCTTTGGCGAGCTGTTCCGTCAGCTGTCTTTTGCCGGTATCGGCAGTGCAGCTTTGCAATCCAACGCCCTCGCTGGCCTTGCCAATCAGAAGCTGTTGGTGGCGATGCCGGGCTCTCCTTCCGCGTGCGAACTGGCCATGCAACAACTGCTGTTACCTCAGCTTGATGCCAGACAAGGTCCGTGCAATTTTGTCCCTCTGTTGTTGCGTCCGGTGAAGGCCGGCGGCAGCAACGCTGTTTATGAAGAGCGTTTATGCTGCCCGCGCTGATGGGGCCTTTTCACCCCCTGGAGAACCTTTGATGCCACAAGATTTAATAAACCCGGCCCTCACAGCCAACACTGAGTTCACGCATTTAAACCAGGACGGCAGTGCCCGCATGGTGGATGTGGGCGGCAAACAAAACAGCCAGCGACAGGCCATAGCCTCAGCTTTGGTGCAAACCACACCAGCGGTGATTGCATTATTACAAAGTGCCGGCCTGAAAAAAGGGGATGCACTGGCCTGTGCCCGCATCGCCGGCATAATGGCTGCAAAAAAAACCAGCGATTTGATTCCGTTATGCCATTCGCTGGCACTGAATAAAGTAGAAATTGAATTTAGCCTCGACGAGAGGCTTGGCCAGCTGCGTATTGTTGCCACCTGCGCCGTCAACGGCAATACCGGCGTGGAAATGGAAGCATTAACAGCTGCGGCCGTCAGCGCTCTGACTATTCACGATATGTGTAAAGCTGTGGATCCGGCACTGGTGATCGGTCAAATCCAGCTGGAGGAAAAGACCGGTGGCAAGTCCGGTCTCTGGCAAAGGGCGGCATTTTTAGCACAGCGCCCTGCTCCGACACATACAGTTCCGGCAAACTCAGCACAGACAAATACAACACAGATAAACACTGCCCAGATAAAAAGCGGCGCAAGCCACAACGGAGCAACCTCATGATTAAAATCCTGTTTTTTGGCGCTTTACGCGAAAGATTGCAATGCGCCAGCCTGCAAATGCCGCTCAATACCCCTTGTGCTGTATCTGAACTGCTCAACCAGCTGCGCCAGCAGTCTGCGCTTTTTGCCGGCGCTTTGGCAGACAACAACCTGCTCTGTGCCCTGAATCAGCAGCTTTGTGGCACTGAAGTGCTGGTTCAGTCAGGTGATGAAGTGGCATTTTTCCCGCCTGTCACCGGAGGTTAATATGATGCCGGACCTGGAGATGACAACAGCACAACAGCCGGAACAAAAACAGCAGCTTCAGCCAAAGTTCGATATCAGGGTGCAACACGCTGATTTTTCGCTGCAGGATGTCTATCAGCAGCTTGCTGCCACCCCTTATTGTGGTGCTGTGGTCACTTTTGTCGGTTTGGTACGGGATCATCCAGAGCTGCAACTTCAGGCGCTGGAGCTGGAGCATTACCCCGGCATGACCGAAAAAGCTTTGCTGCAGATAGCCACTGAAGCAGCCCAAAGATTTGATTTAAAAGCGGTTACTGTGATCCACCGCATTGGCGTACTGGCACCACAACAACAAATAGTGCTGGTCGGCGTGGCCTCGGCGCATCGTGGCAGCGCCTTTGCCGGCGCCGAATTTATAATGGATTATTTAAAAACCAAAGCGCCGCTGTGGAAAAAACAGCATGACGCCAACGGCACGGCCTGGGTCGAAGCAAAAGCCTCAGATCAGGCGCAGCAGCAAAAGTGGCAATGATCACGGCAAGTGATCACACTTTTTTGCAGCGCCAGAGCCGCAATGACAACCCAACACCAATCACAACTTTATTTCAACGCCAAGCTGATATGAACAACAGGTGCAACAAAAATCTGCGACACCTGCTGTTTTTATGGCGTTAACAGCCAGCCAATGGCGCTGGCTGTTTTTGCGCTGATAAAAAGCCTGCGGCAAACTGCTGTAACCTTGCGCTGCTGCTGCCCGGCGGTAACATCACTTCAATCAAAGAAAATCTTTTATCGTCCTGCAGTGCCTGCTCAAATGCACTTTCCAGCTGCGACAAACTCCACACCTGATAAGCACCACCACCCATGCCCCGCGCTATGGCGGAATAATTCCAGCCCTGCAACGAGGTTGAACTGAGCTCAGGCGCAAAGGCTTTAATCATCTGCCAGCCACTGTTATTGAGTAGCAGCACCACAGGCGCAAAACCATAACGGGCACAATGCCCCAGCTCCAGTCCTGTCATCTGAAATGCGCCATCGCCCACCAGCACCAGCGGTCTTAAACCACTGACCGCCTGTACACCAAGCGCTGCCGGCACCGCATAGCCCATAGAGGCGTAATAAGCCGGAGCTAACAGATAAGTGGGTTTGACCTGCAAGGACGCAAACAAACAATCGCCAATATCACTGACCACAGGCACCAGCTTTGTTTGCTGACTTAACAACTGGTCAATCAGGGTTAATGCAGAAGCTGAATTAAAGGCAGGCTGAGGGTCGGCTTCAGTGCGTGCCTGAGCCGAAGCTTCTGCCAGCTGTGGCGTAAAATCTGCTTGCCCGCAAGCTGCAGAACGCAAACTATTGGGCTGCAGACTGCGGCTTGCAAACTCCGGTAATGGCATCTGTAAAAGCTGCTGCAGCAACGCAGCAATAGGCAAGTCATGAAAAATCACCCCGGCCATTTTTAATTCACCCTGTTGAATCAGCAGCTGTTTTTCCGGTGTAAATATTTCCTGATGAGCAGCAAAATTACTGTCGTTCTGAATCACGCCCAGCTGAATAATTAAGTCGGCATCGGCCAATAACGCCAGCGCAGCAGAGTCCTGACGGTCAACAAAAACACCGGCATATTGTGGGTGGGTCTGGTCGACACAGGCGCGCCCAAGCAAAGTGGTCAGCATCGGCACATTGAGCCTGCTGGCAAGCTGCTCCACCAGCGGCACAGCAGCAAAACGCCTGATGCCAATACCACATAACAACACTGGTTTTTTCGCCTGCTGCAACCGTTTTAACATAGCATCACAGGCCAGTTGCAGCTCTTGCTGATACAAAGGATCCTGCCCCTGCTGCTGGCAATGCAAAGCCGCTATGGCTTGTGCCACCTGCGCATGGGCCAGAGGCCAGCAGGCAGCGTCCCGTGGAATTTCAATCAACACAGGGCGTGATTCGCGCTGACAAGTCTGAATAGCCCGGCACAGTTCAGCGGCGGCGGTGTGAATATCATCAAGCCGAACCTGGGCACAGGTAATTTCGCGGTAAATATCCCGTTGTGAGTCCAGATGTTTAGCCTGATGGTGTATGTGCAAATCACGTTCGATTTCAGCGCGGGACGGGAAACCGGCCATGATCACCAGCGGCACCTGCTCCACATAAGCCTGCGCCACTGCGTTCACCGCATTCAGTGCGCCGGCGCCATAAGTAAGCAACACGGCGCTTGGCTGATTGGCAAAACGGGCCGCCGCATCGGCGGCAAACACAGCCGAAGGTTCGTGGCTAACATAATAGAGCGGCAGCTTTTTCGCCCGCTCCAGCTCAGCAAAAAGCGGCAACACAAAATCGCCCGGTATACCAAAAATTTGCTGCACCCCGGCCTGTTGCAATTGTTGCAACAACAAATCAACTAAACGCATCAGTTCACCCTCAATCACTTTGATGACGTCAGTGTGAAGGTTCAAAAGCGCCGGCTTGTTGACCTGGATCAAGCCAGTTACAGCAGGCTAACAGCGCAAAAGAGGTATTGCTGTTGAGGATAAAATAAACAACAGCCTGCTGGGAAAGACAAACAGTCCTCAGGAGTCAGGCAGTGGGTAAATCAACGTAAAAACAGCTGCCAACCCCTTCTTCTGAGCTAAAACTAATGCGCCCCTGCATCCGCTCTACCAACTCTTTACAAATGGCAAGACCAAGACCAGTGCCTTGTTGCCTTTTGCTGCTGGAGGCATCAGCCTGACTAAACTTCTGGAAAATCATTGGCCTGAATTGTTGTGGAATACCCTCACCGCTGTCACAAACACTGATACGGATAAAACCAGGCACAGTGCTGAGCCCAAGACGCACCACCGAATTGTCAGGTGAAAATTTAATGGCATTGGATAACAAATTGGCCAGCACCTGCTGTAAACGCAGGCTATCGACCAATACCGGCACATCTTCATCTGGCGGCGTCAGCTCGAGACGGATGCCCCTTTTACTGCCAGAAACCTGATTGGCTTCCACACTCATGGTCAGAATTGGCATTAACAACTGGGGTTTGATATCAAAGCTCATACCACCTGCGGCGATTTTTTCCAGATCCAGTAAGTCGTTGATCAGCATCGTCAGTCTTTTGCTGTTGTCATAAGCCACCTGCAACATATGTTGTTTGAGTGCGGCATGGCCTTCGTCTTCCAGCACCTGATGACACAATAAATCCAGTGCACCTGAAATTGAGGTCAGTGGCGTACGCAGCTCGTGACTGACGGTCGCGACAAACTCGTCTTTCATCTGCGCCACTCTTTTACGTTCGGTAATGTCACTGAGCACCAGATAAATTTTTTCCAGCTGCTGCGTATCTGCAGCAAACTGCGGGTATAAATCCAGATTACACCAAAGATAAGACTGTAGCTCTGAGTGCCAGAATCCTATCTCTTCGCTGGTTTTACCTTCCCCCGACACCAACACATCCAGCACCGACTGCAACGGCGCTGGCGGCAACGCTTGTGGCGGGTTGATTTGCCAGTCACCTGGCAGCGCTGTGTTGCCCTGCAACTGTGCCATGGTCAGTCCCATCAGCTTTAACGCGGCCGGATTCACATCCACCAGAGCGGCACTGGCGTTATAAATCAGCACCCCCTGCCCCATATGTAAAAACAACTGATGAAAACGGGCTTCAGACTCAGCACGCTGTTTGGCCATCCGCTCAGCAAGCGCCAGCGCCTGTTGCTGCCGGCTTAACAGCTGCAGCACTAATAAAAACAATAAGCTGCTGATAGCAACACCGGAAAGAGGTAAGGACCAGTTCAGCAAGGATTCGAACTGACGCTCAAAAGCATGGCGGCTGGTGAGGGTGATCAGCCACTGATGGCCATAAGATGGGATCAGATAACGGCTGGAATAAAGTGCTTTATGGTTGGGCTCTGGTTCATGCCAACGTGCTGAGTTGTGCATTAATGTGGCATCCGAGGCTTGCTCACCATCATGAATGGTAAAATCCACCATCAGATCGCGGTTGCCCAAAATGCCCTGCATCAGATCATCTATCCGGTAGGGGCTATAGACAAAACCAAATAACGCCGCCCAGCGTTCGGCCGCAGTGGCAACGGGCCTGTTGTTATAAAACACCGGCACATACATTAAAAAACCGGCCTGCTGCGGGCCTTTAATTTCCTGTTTTAACGTCACTTTACCGGAAATGGTGGTGCTATTGTGTTCCACCGCATACTGCATGGCTTTACGGCGCACCTGTTCGGAAAACATGTCGTAACCAAGGGCTGCCCTGTTGCGCTCGTTGTCGGGCTCCAGATACATAATGGCCGTATAAAATTCCCTTTCACCCGAGGGATGGATCTGCGGCAGTTGTTGATTTTTGGCGTCAGCCTGATAAACCGCAAGTTCGGCCGCCGGAATGGCTTTGACCACGCCAACCCCTTGAATACCAGGGTAGTTTTGCTCCAGTTTAAGCCTGGCAACAAAGTTGCGCCATTCGTCGCGATCAACCTGCTCACTGGCATCAAATAAAGCGGCACCACTTAATAAAATTTGATCGTGGCCCTGTAAGCGTTTTTGAATAGCGGCCAACACTTCGCGGTTATGGAGTTCAAACTCGGCCTGAGCCCGCTGCTGTTGATTGGTCAGCAAGCTATGCCATAGGGTGGCAGTGGCCAACAAACCCAATAATAAAATCAACCAGGCAGCCATGCCTCTTGGACTAAAAGCGGTTTGAACCAGTAACTTCATCAGCGCAGACAAGGATTTATCATAACAATGTTGATTATCTTAGCGCTAAATCCGGGATCTGAATATGCGGCTAAAGTTTTATATGAGCATTGATGCATATAACGCGGTTGGCACCAAGCGCTGACCTTTATATGAACATTCACGCATTTAAAGCTGCAGACAGCATTATTTTCAGCGCAGCCAATCCGACAGCAGCTGAACCTGCACCCGCTCTCCTGCCTCGATATCGGCCGACTCCAGCGCCAGCGGCACCAGACAATCGGCGGCCAATAACGAAGACAACATGCCGGAACTGTCCATGGCCAAAGGGGCAACCTGCAGCTGTCCGTCAGTCATACTCAGCACACCACGCTGAAAATCCAGTCGGCCCGGTTTTTTTCGGAATTTACGGCTGACCAAAGCAGGCAATTGCAGCGGCGTTTTGCATGTTTCACCGGCGAGTTTACGCAGCGCCGGCTGTGCCAGCTGATCCAACGTCATCACAGCCGACACCGGATTGCCGGGCAAACCAAAAAACCAGCAGTGGCCGAGTTTGCCAAACGCAAAAGGTTTACCGGGTTTAATCGCCACCTGCCAGAAGTTCACTTGCCCCAGCTCCAACAGCACCTGACGGGTGTAATCAGCATCGCCAACCGACACGCCGCCACTGGTAACAAGCGCATCGACTTCAGAGGCGGCCTGGTCAAAGGCGGCTTTGAGCAAAACCGGATCATCGGCAATCCAGCCATAATCAACCAGCTCCACATCCAGACGCTGTAACATAGCGCCTATTACAAATCTGTTGCTGTCATACAACTGACCGTCACCCAGCACAAGACCGGGCGCCACCAGCTCATCGCCGGTGGACATCACTCCCACTTTCAACCTTTGATAAACCGGAAGCTCTGCAAAACCTAAGGTGGCAGCCAGACCAAGCTGCAAAGGGCCAAGGCGCTCGCCACGGCGCAGCACTGTGGCCTCTTTGGCAATTTCACTGCCGGCCAGACGCACATGCTCGCCCATTTGGGGTTCGGTGCAAAGTTGTACCTTGCCTTCTTCTGTGAGCTTAACCTGCTCCTGCATCACCACAGTGTCCAGCCCTGGTGGCAACTTGGCGCCTGTCATAATGCGGATACAACAACCCGGTGTTAATTCACCCTGATAAGGGTGTCCGGCCAGACTTTGCCCAATCAGCTGGAAAGTTTGAGTGTTGACGGCATCGGCATAACAAAAGGCATAACCGTCCATAGCTGCATTGGTATAAGCCGGAATTTGCAAAGGGGATTGCATGTCTTCTGCCAAGACCCGCCCAAGCGCCTGTGACAGCGGCACATGCTGCACCTGCTGGTGACAGCTGACAGCTTCCAGCAACTGCGCAAGCGCCTGCTGAAACGACAACATTGGTTTTTTTTCCTGCGGCATAAGATAGCTCCGTATTCACAAGGCTCTGCTGCTGACGGTGGTTATTGTGCTGTGGTCAGCAGCACTAGCTGCCTTGACGCCCCTGGTGATTCACCATCCAGACCGCAGCTTCCACCCTGGAGCGTAAATTCAGTTTTTTCAGCAGGTGTTTGACATGTACCTTCACTGTGCCATCGGAAATATCCAGCTCGCGGGCAATCAGTTTATTGCTCTGACCTTTGGCGATCAGACTAAGAATTTCATATTCACGGTTGGTCAGGCTGTTAATGTCAGCGGCTGGTTTTTCCGCCGGACGGCGAATGGCGGTGGCCAGCGCAGCGTTCACGGCGTCGCTTAACACCATTTTGCCACTGGCGGCTTTTTTAATTTGCTCCAATAGCTCATCCGGATCTGAGTCTTTTAACAGATAACCGTCGGCACCAAGGCCAATGGCCTTAATCACATCCTCGTTACTGTCCGACACCGTCAGCATCACAATACGGGAGGTGACACCTTCGTCCCGCAGCCGTTTTAAGGTTTCAAGGCCATCCATCCCCTGCATATTTAAATCCAGAATAATTAAATCCGGATCTAATTCAGGCGCTGTGGTGAGTGCTTCAGCGCCAGACCCCGCTTCGGCCACCACTTCAAATTCAGCCTCAAAAGCCAATAACTGGCGTAATCCTTTGCGTAACAGCGGGTGGTCGTCCACCAGCATCACTGTGGTTTTACAATCTGACATCTTTTGCTCCAACACTGTCCGGGACTGATGCGCTTATGCTGCATGCTTGTCTGACCGATAAAGTTGATTTATATCATGTCCGGCGCAAACACCGGACAATGCGCAAAAAGCCCGGAATTTTCCTTTGGCAAAATCACGGCCGTAAATCATTGTTTATAAACCAAAAATCTGACAACCCCAGTAAAAATACCACTTTGTAGGTATCTATTCTGCCCGGGAAACCAGTTTGGACTAACTCCTCAGACTCATTGTGGCCTTGTCGCCATGCCTGCATAGTTTCAGCGCACCTTTTGTGGGATAAGCCCGGAGTGGAACTATGTCGAATTTAAAACGTTGGGAGCCGGAAAACGAAACCTTCTGGCAGCAGCAAGGCAGTAAAATTGCAAACCGGAACCTGTGGATTTCCATTCCCAGCCTGTTATGTGGTTTTGGTGTCTGGATGCTGTGGAGTATTGTCACAGTACAAATGTTAAACGTGGGTTTTCCCTTTACCACCAGTGAATTATTTACCTTAACCGCTATTGCCGGTTTAACAGGCGCTACTTTACGTATTCCATCAAGCTTTTTTGTCCGGCTTTGTGGTGGCCGTTATACGCTGTTTTTAACCACCTCTTTGCTGATGATCCCGGCGGTGGGCACAGGGTTAGCGCTGCAGGATAAAACCACGCCACTGTGGGTGTTTCAGCTGATGGCGCTGTTATCCGGCATAGGTGGCGGTAACTTTGCCTCCTCTATGTCAAATATCAGCTTCTTTTTTCCGAAAAAGCAGCAGGGTTTGGCTTTGGGGTTAAACGCTGGCCTGGGTAACTTTGGCGTGACCACAGTGCAAATTGCGGTACCGCTTTTTATGTCTTATGGCGTGTTTTCAATTTTTGGCGCCGGTGACCCAATGGTGCTGGAAAAAGCCAGTGGTACTGTGATTGGCACCATTGCGGCCGGTACTCAAACCTGGATCCAGAACTCAGGCTTTTCCTGGCTCATTACTTTAGTGCCGCTGGCGTTTTTATTGTGGTTTGGCACCAATAACCTGAATACTGAAGAAGTCACCCCCAAGCTGCCGGCAGCGCCTGTGTCATTTGCCATTATTTTAGCCATGCTCGGTATTGGCTTTTTAACCTCTATTGTTGGCTTGTGGTTAATGTTGCCGGAAAATGCCAATGGCTCTGGTTTTGGCATTCCCAAAGAAATTGTCATTATTCTGGTGTTATTCAGCACTGTGATGCTGCTTAAACTGCTGCCGGGCGCCATCCGCACCAGCTTAGACCGGCAATACAAAATTTTTAATAACAAACACACCTGGGTAATGAGTGTGTTGTATGTGATGACCTTTGGCTCTTTTATCGGTTTTTCCGCTGCTTTCCCGCTGTCCATTCAGGTGATTTTTGGTTATAGCCATATCATGGTGGACGGCGTGATGACCCACACCACGCCAAATCCGAATGGCCCCAGCGCTTTA
This sequence comes from Rheinheimera sp., assembly GCA_003543135.1. Taxonomy (GTDB): domain Bacteria; phylum Pseudomonadota; class Gammaproteobacteria; order Enterobacterales; family Alteromonadaceae; genus Pararheinheimera. The sequence goes on along the minus strand of DPJG01000032.1, from coordinate 49,647 downwards.
ACTTACGCCTGGATAGCCCCTTTTATTGGTGCCCTGATCCGCCCTGTCGGCGGCTGGGTTGCCGATAAAGTGGGTGGTGCTCTGGTCACACAAATTTGTTCTGTCGTGATGATTGTTTGTGCTTTAGGCGCGGCTTATTACATGCAACTGGCTTATCAGAGTGCGACACCGGAGCAATATTTTGTGCCTTGTTTCCTGATTTTCTTAGGTTTATTTGCCGCCAGTGGTATTGGTAACGGCTCGACCTTCAGAACCATTGCTGTGGTTTTTCCAAAAGAGCAGGCAGGCCCGGTGTTAGGCTGGACTTCAGCTGTGGCCGCTTATGGTGCTTTTTATATTCCGCAGGTGCTGGGTGAACAAATTAAAGCCGCCACCCCTGAATACGCCATGATAGGTTTTGCCGCCTTCTACGCTTTATGCCTGGTATTAAACTGGTTCTTTTACCTGCGTAAATCAGGTGAGTTTTATAATCCGTAACAAAACGGCACAGCTCAGGTTCTGTAACTTCATTATAAAAATGCCAGTCGCAAAGACTGGCATTTTGTTTTTTCTGTTTGCCAGTTTGGCTTAATCACAACAATTGCCCTGTGGTGCAGTCTGCGCTTGTGGCATGCCAATACAACATTCGGCATATAAAAAGCCCAGGAGCGCCTCGACGGTTTCAAAGGCTAAACTGCAATACAGGGTGCGGCCATCACGGCGCTGCGTCATCAGGCCCACCTTGCTCATCCGGCTGATATGATGAGACAAAGTTGAGCCCGGAATATCCAGCGCCAGCTGAATGTCTCCCACTGCCACGCCACTACGCCCTGCCCGCACCAATACTCTGAAAATACCAAGCCGGGTTGGGTGCCCCAGTTCAGCCAATTGGGCGGCGGCCAGTTCCAGTTCGCTGTTTACTTCCATTATCACTCCGCAATTTTTTGTCTGAAGCCCGGAACCATCTGTCCCAACATCAGGACAGACGCGGTTTGCGCCCGCAGCTTCGCTTTGCAGTCTATGCTTTTTGGCAAAATACTTCCACAAAGATCGAAATATAATTTGACACTTCCATGTTTGTCGAAATATTATTATTTCCAAGATGTTCGAAATATAAACTTAAGGACAAACCATGAACGAGCCCATGTTTTCCCCTGCTTTTGCCGCCAGTGTTGAGTTTTTTATTGGCACCCTCGGCGAATTATTGTTGTTATTTATACTGATCAGCATGCTGGTGATGGTGTTGCAAGACAGGTTTCCGGCCGCACGTATTCAGGCCTTACTCAGTGGCGGCCGGGGTTACCTGACTGCGGCGGCGCTCGGGGCTATTACCCCTTTTTGCAGTTGCTCCACGCTGCCGATGCTGGTCGGCATGCTGCGCGCCAATGCCGCTTTTGGCCCTGTAATGACCTTTTTGTTGACCTCGCCGCTGTTAAACCCTGTGCTGGTGGTATTGCTGCTCAGTGTATTCGGGCCTGCTTTAACTTTGCTGTACAGTGCAGCTGTATTGCTGATTGCCCTGCTGGCCGGTGTGCTGTTGTCCTGGCTGAATTTTCAGCGTTTTGTCACGCTGCCTGAACTGAAGTCCTGTGGTTGCAGCAGCGATGCTGCTGTGGCGGCTCCTGCACCAGAGCGGTCTTTTTCTGGTCCTTATCTGCAATCGCTGTTTGGCCGGGCTTTGACTGAAACCAAAAGTTTCCTGCCACACCTGCTGTTTGGAGTGCTGGTGGGCGCAGTGATCCACGGTTATATACCCACAGGTTTTTTTCAGCAGCTTGGCAATTTAAATCAATGGATTTTGATCCCGATCGCGGCGCTGATTGGTATTCCGTTGTATGTTAGAGCCAGTTCGATGATCCCGCTGGCACTGAGCCTGGTGGGCAAAGGCATGAGCTATGGCTCTGTGATGGCACTGACCATAGGCGGCGCTGGTGCCAGTTTGCCGGAGATGATTATTTTAAAACGGATTTTTCAGTGGCCTTTGTTGCTCGCTTTTATCGCTGTCGTGTTTCTGACGGCCTGTATCACCGGCTTTAGCATCGACTTTTTGCTGAGCACAACAGGGGAATAACATGACAACTGTACAAAACACATCAGCACAAGTGACAACCAGCTTATACCGCCACCAGCCTTGGGCGCCATTAAAACCAGAGCAGATCAACCAGCAACTGCGGGCAGCACAGCTTGGGTTACAAGGTGCTGAGGGCTTTGTGCCGGTGCCGGTTTCATTAACCCCCTGGCAGCTGAGCACAGAGCAGTTTGCTGCGGCACAAAAACTGGCGCAATTGCTTGGACAACTGCAGGCCAAAGCCGCTGACGAACCAGACTGGTTACTGGCACAAACAGAGCAACTTGTCAGCTCAGACACAGTGCCGGGTGAGATTTGGCGTCGCCTGAAAGCGCTCTCTGTCAAACGACGCATCGGGCAAAACCACAGCATAAAAAGCCGGAATCTGATGCTGAACCGGCACGATTTGTTGCTGGATCGGAAGCTACGGTGGCGCTGGGTCGAATCAAACCCCATCGCCGCCGGCATGGGGCCGTTAAACGCGGCTTATCAGCAGCTGTGGCAACAACATCTGCAGGGCCATTATGCGCCGAATGATGCTACGGCACTGCAGGCAAGGCTGTTGGCACAAGCGGCGATATTACAGGCACAGCAAAGCACAACGTCACACCAACAGCAGCCGCTGATGCTGATAGTGGTGGAAGCTAATGAAGATAATATTTTTGACCAGCAACTGCTCTGTGATGAAGTGGAGCGCCTGGGTGTGCAGGTGCAAAGAGTGACAGTGGCAGCGCTGCTGCAGGCCAGTTTTAACAGCCAACAGCAGCTGATCTGGCAAAAGCAGCGGGTAGATTTATTGTATTGGCGCACAGCTTATAACCCGGGTACCGAGCTTGATAACAATGTCTGGTTATTCCGGGCCAGACTGGAACAAAGCGCTGTGACACAGTGCCCGACTCTGGCAGGTCAGCTCACCGGCAGCAAATGGTTTCAGCACAGGCTTACGGCGCTTATTCTGCACAACCCGGCTGCAGTTGCCAGTCAATTTGGCCTCAGCGGTGCAGATCTTCGTTTATTGCAACAAGCTGTGGTGCCTTCATCGGCCGTCAGCGACTTAAGCCAAGCTCAGGCAGAACAGCTGATTGCACAGGGTTATTGGTATAAAACACAGCAGGAAGGTGGTGGCAATGTGGCGCGCGGCGAAGATGCCCGGCAACAACTCGCCAAAGCCGACAGCGTAGATTTACTGATGGCGCCTATTCAATGTTTTGTGCGTGCTGAAGCATTCACCAGCCTGCGTGGCGGCAACACCCGCATCAGCCTGGGCCATATCACTGAGCTTGGCATTTTTAGCCTTGGCACCGACGCGCTTTATGGCGGTTATTTATGCCGCACCAAAGATGCCAACAGCAACGAAGGCGGTGTGCACCGCGGTGGCGCTGTGTTGGATCTGGTGTTATTGCAAGCCTGACCAAGGATGTTTGACTGAGTTGCCGCACCGCTAAATACCGGGGTTTATAGCCCAAGGTAAGTTCCGTGGAGTAAGCCAGGCGATGGCTGACTTTGGCATCGCCTGACAGCATGCTCTTGTCTGGCACAGGATCCTTTCCTGAAAGAACAAGGCTTTGCTCAGATAAGCAAATGAGCAAATGCATTAAACAAATAGCCAATCACCATAATGCCGCACACCACAATAAACACAAAAAATAACAATAACGGCAGTTTAATCACCTTTTTCAGCATGATCAGCGATGGTAAAGATAACGCCGTCACCGACATCATAAAAGCCAGCGCTGTGCCAAGGCCAACGCCTTTACCCACCAAAGCTTCAGCCACCGGCAAGGTGCCAAAGATATCGGCATACATAGGCACACCAATCAGCGTTGCGACAAAAACCGACCACCAGTTGTCCTGACCCAGTACCGAAGTTACCCAGGCTTGTGGCACCCAGTTGTGAATTGCAGCGCCAATTCCTACCCCAAGCAGCACATAAAACCACACCCGCCGGAAAATATCCCCAACCTGCGCTGTTGCATAATCAAAACGGTCTTTTGGGCTCAACTTTGCCTGCGGTATATCCAGCACCGGGCTGTGCAGCACAAAAGATTCCACATATCGGCTCATATTGGCTTTACTGATCAAAGTGCCCCCAATCACCGCCAGCACAATGCCCACCACCACATAAGCGATGGCAATAGACCAGTTAAAAATACTGGCCAATAAAATTACCGAGGCTAAATCCACCAGCGGTGAAGAAATTAAAAATGAAAATGTCACACCAAGCGGCAAACCGGCACTGCTAAAACCAATAAACAGCGGAATAGATGAACAGGAACAAAATGGCGTGATAGTGCCCATTAACGCGCCGGTCAGGTTGGCTTTAAACCCCTGCATGCCGCCCAGAATTTTTCTGGTGCGCTCAGGTGGAAAATAACTCTGTACCCAGGACACCGTAAAAATAAGCACTGTCAGTAATATAAAAATCTTCAGCACGTCATAAATAAAAAAATGCAGGCTGGCGCCCCAACGCGACTGCATCGACAAACCAAAAACATCTTCTACCAGCATTTTGACAAGATCAGATAACCACTGCATTTTCAGCAGCTGATTGTTAAGCCAGGCCCATATATCCATCTGCATTCCTCTGTAGCTGTTGCAGTTGATGCTGGCAGCATAGCATTGACATCTGGAAAAACATATATATGATTATCCACATATATGTAAATTTACATATCCATTAAAGTTATCCAATTCAGCGCGGCAGCAAGAAAAGAGGCAGCAAACAACATGCACCCTGTCGAATTTTTTAAGTTACTGGCCGATGAAACCCGTTTGTTTTCCCTGCTGCTGATTGCGCAGGAGGGCGAACTTTGTGTCTGTGAACTGACATCGGCCCTTGGTGAATCCCAACCTAAAATATCCCGTCACCTGGCAATGCTCAGAAGTGCCAAAGTGTTATTGGACCGCCGTCAGGGACAATGGGTGTTTTACCGGTTAAATCCGGAATTACCGCAGTGGGCCACACAAACGCTGGAGCAAACCCGGGCACAAAATACCCCTCTGCTGGCGCCCTTGCTGAATAATCTTTGTGCCATGGGTGAAAGACCAGAACGGGCAAAAGCCTGTTGCCCCTGACCAAGTGAACAAAACGCCATGAGTGCAGAACCCTGATGAATATTTTGTTTTTATGTACCCATAACGCTTGCCGCAGCATTTTGGCTGAGGCCATTTTTCGTGCTGAAGCCATCAAGGCCGGAGTCAATATCAGGGTACAAAGTGCTGGCTCGACGCCGCGCGGCACCATACATCCGTTGACGCTGCAGTATCTGAAACACTGGCAAATCGACACTGCGGGACTGACCAGTAAAAGCTGGGATGAAATGGCCGATTTTGCCCCGGATCTGGTGATTACCGTCTGCGATCAAGCGGCAGGTGAATCTTGCCCGGTCTGGTTTGGCAAAGCTGTGAAAGCACACTGGTCGCTACCAGACCCCAGTCGTTACGGGCTGAGTCCGGATGTACAAAAACAAGAATTTTCTGCTTTGTATCTGGCGCTGCAACAACGTGCCAAAGCATTGTTTCAGGCGACAACAAAACCGGACAGCACCCTGTTATCGGTCATTGCAACACGTTTTCCGCTGCAACTTACCGGCTTTGAGCCGTCAAACTGAAGCAGTTATTAAGGAGTTCATGTGGGTATTTTTGAACGTTATTTATCAGTCTGGGTAGCACTGGCTATGGCCGCAGGTGTCGCCGCAGGTTTATGGCAACCCCAGTGGTTTAGCCTGGTGGCCTCGTTGGAGTATGCCCAGGTCAATGCGGTGATTGCCGTCCTGATATGGCTGATGATTTATCCCATGATGGTGCAGGTTGATTTTGCTGCCATTCGTGATGTCGGTAAAAAACCAGCCGGTTTGCTGCTGACGCTGGTGATCAACTGGCTGGTGAAACCCTTCACCATGGCGCTGCTGGGCTGGTTATTTTTCCGTGTGTTGTTTGCCGATTGGGTCGACCCACAGACCGCTACCGAATATATAGCGGGCATGATTTTGCTGGGGGTAGCACCCTGCACCGCCATGGTGTTTGTCTGGAGCCAATTGACCAAAGGGGATGCCAACTACACCCTGGTGCAGGTGTCGGTGAATGATCTGATTATGATTTTTGCTTTTGCGCCGATCAGCGCCTGGCTGCTGGGGGTATCAGATATCACAGTGCCCTGGTCTACCTTATTGTTGTCGGTATTGCTTTATGTAGTGCTGCCACTGCTGGCCGGTGTGTTTACCCGCCACTATTTAACACGGCGTGTAACCCGGCACGGCGCAGCCACTACCGACAAAGCTATCGTAGCTTTTGCCCAGCGCGTGAAACCCTGGTCTGTGTTTGGTTTATTGGCCACAGTGCTGCTGCTGTTTGGTTTTCAGGCCCAGACTATTCTCAGCCAGCCACTGGCCATAGTGCTGATTGCAATACCACTGCTGCTGCAAACCTATGGCATTTTTGCCCTGAGTTATTTTGTTGGTTGCAAACTTAAACTGCCACACAACATTGCCGCCCCTGCCGGCATGATTGGCGCCAGTAACTTCTTTGAACTGGCGGTTGCTGTGGCTATTTCATTGTTTGGCCTGCATTCAGGGGCTGCACTTGCCACAGTCGTGGGTGTGCTGGTGGAAGTGCCGGTTATGTTGTCGCTGGTGTGGTTTGCCAATAGCACCCGTCACTGGTTTGCCCATGCATAAAACTTTCACTGAGCTGATAAAGGAATTGTGATGACCCATCCGTATAACTTGTTACCGCTGGAGCCGCACAAGCCTGCCGGCCTTATTTTTACGCCCTGCCCCGGCACTAAAGGCTCGTCGGTGGCCGATGCCCTGACCACACTGCAACAAGCGGGTGCAACAGCGCTTATCACACTGATGCCTCAGGCCGAGCTGGAAGCACATCAGGCTGCCACTTTGGCTGAGCATTGCGCCGCCAGAGGTTTAGGGTGGTTTAACTGCCCTATTGCTGACGACGAAGCTCCGGCGGCTGATTTTGTCAAAGCCTGGCAACAGGCTGGCCCGCAGGTGCATCAGCTGCTGTCTGCAGGGAATAAAGTAGCAATACACTGCAAAGGTGGTTCGGGTCGTACCGGCTTAATAGCAGCGCAAATTCTGTTGGAGCGTGGTGAGCCACTGGATGTTGTGCAACACAAAGTGCAGGCGCTACGGCCTTATGCCTTAACCTTGCCTGCACATATCACGTATTTTCAACAAGTTGCGGAGACTCAATCATGAAAGAATTTAAAGTGTTAGGTATGGGTTGTAGCAAATGTGCCAAAACCGTTGAATCCATTGAGCGTATTGCCGCCGAGCTTGGCATCCAGGTTCAGGTAGAAAAGATTGAAGATATGCAACAAATCATTGGCTTTGGTGTGATGAGCACACCCGCCGTTGTATTAAATAACCTTGTGGTGCATACAGGCTCCATTCCACATCGCGAACAGATTGAACAGTGGCTGAAAAGCTGAAACAGAGGATACATGATGACCATTAAAGTAGGGATCAACGGTTTTGGCCGTATCGGCCGGTTAGCTTTGCGCGCCGCTTTTGACTGGCCTGAATTTGAATTTGTACAAATTAACGACCCGGCCGGTGACGCCGCCACTTTTGCCCATCTGCTCAATTTTGACTCAGTGCATGGCCGCTGGCAGCATCAGGCGCAGGCTGAGGGCAATACAGTGCTGATTAACGGCAAAATGATTGCGGTCAGCCAGCATAAAAACATCAATGACACCGACTGGTCGGGCTGTGATTTGGTCATTGAATGTTCCGGCAAAATGAAAAACAAAGCTGTGCTTGAGCAGTATCTGGCGCAAGGCGTAAAACGGGTGGTGGTCAGTGCACCGGTGAAAGAGCCAGGTGTGCTGAATGTGGTGATGGGCGTGAATCATCAGCTTTTTGATGCCGCAAAACACCAGATAGTGACAGCCGCCAGCTGCACCACCAACTGTTTAGCCCCTGTGGTCAAAGTCATTCATGAAAATTTAGGCATCAAACATGGCTCTATCACCACTATTCACGACTTAACCAACACCCAGTCGATTCTGGATACTCCGCACAAAGATTTACGCCGTGCCCGCGCCTGTGGCAGCAGTTTAATTCCAACCACCACGGGTTCAGCCACAGCTATTACCGAAATTTTCCCTGAGCTGAAGGGCCGGTTAAATGGCCATGCAGTGCGGGTGCCGCTGGCCAACGCGTCACTGACCGACTGTGTGTTTGAAGTGGAACGCACTACCACAGCCGAAGAGGTAAATGCTTTACTCAAAGCCGCGGCAGAGGGGGAGCTGAAAAATATCTTAGGATATGAAGAGCGGCCGCTGGTTTCCATTGATTATAAAACCGACCCACGCTCCAGCGTCATTGATGCTTTGTCGACTATGGTGGTGAACGGCACTCAGGTAAAAATTTACGCCTGGTATGACAACGAATGGGGTTACGCCAATCGCACCGTCGAACTGGCGCGGCTGGTTGGCAGCGCAGCTTAACTTTTTCAACCACAGTGTGCGGGGGATCCGGCTGTCGCTCGCCAGCTCAGAGCTGCCCCTGCCACGCAGCTGTGTTTTAGCAAAGTGTGTCAAATGGCTGTAACGGCTTAGTTGCAGCTTTACCTGATGACCAGGAAACCACAATGTCTGGACTACCGGCCAGTACCGGCCTGAAACAATATCTGGTGGTCACCGCCAACTACTGGGCTTTTACCCTGACTGACGGTGCGCTGCGCATGTTAATAGTGCTGCACTTTTATCAGCTGGGTTACAGTCCGCTGGCTATTGCCTCGTTGTTTTTGTTTTATGAGTTTTTTGGTGTGGTCACCAACTTAGTGGGCGGCTGGCTGGGTGCCCGTATTGGCCTGAATAAAACCATGAATACAGGCCTGGCGCTGCAGGTGCTGGCTCTGGCCATGTTGCTGGTGCCCTCCGGGTTTCTGACTGTGCTTTGGGTGATGGCCGCGCAGGCGCTGTCCGGCATTGCCAAAGACCTCAACAAAATGAGCGCCAAAAGCTCACTGAAGCTACTGCTGCCGGAAAATGCCCAGGGAGCTTTATACAAATGGGTGGCCATTTTAACCGGCTCAAAAAATGCGCTCAAAGGCGTTGGCTTCTTTTTAGGTGGGCTGTTACTGAGCCTGTATGGTTTTCAGGGCGCAGTCGCGGCCATGGCCGCTGCACTTGCGCTTGTCTGGCTGCTAAGTTTAGTGCTGCTGAAAAAAGACTTGGGCAAAAGCAGTTTTAAACCCAAGTTTAAAGACTTGTTCTCCAAAAGCGCCGCCATTAACCGGCTGTCGGCAGCGCGGTTATTGTTATTTGGCGCGCGCGATATCTGGTTTGTGATTGCGCTGCCACTGTATTTATCCGGCAACTTTGCCTGGTCACAAACCGAAGTGGGTGCTTTTTTAGCTTGCTGGGTGATTGCTTATGGCGCTGTGCAGGCGTTGGCGCCTGCTTTGACCGGTAGCAAAGCGGGCAGCAAAGCCGGAAGTAAGGTAGGTAAAAACACCGGCAAGGTACCCAACCAGCACACTGCTCTCTTCTGGGCTGGCCTGCTTTGTGGCCTGCCGCTGTTAATCAGCCTTGCCATGCAACAAAGCGCCAACCCCCTTTGGCTGTTAGTCGGTGGTTTGTTGTTATTTGGCGCTGTCTTTGCGGTGAATTCTTCGTTACACAGCTATCTGATTGTAAGCCTCGCCAGTCGCGACGGTGTGTCGCTCGATGTGGGTTTTTATTATATGGCCAACGCCATAGGCCGGCTGATTGGCACTTTGTTATCCGGCTGGGTGTATCAGGCTTATGGTTTTCACGCTTGTCTTTATCTGTCCAGCGCCTTTTTGCTGGGCACAGTGCTGGTCACCTGGCGTTTAAACACAACACCGCAGGCCAGCTTGCAATAACAGCCTTCTTCAGGGACGCTGCATGGCACTAATGACAACAAGGCCAACAAGGATTGGGCTAAAAACGTTGCTCTACTTTGAGCTGCAGCTCATAAGCATGAACGTCCCGGGCTGGCCCTATGGGTTTTGCCAAATCCAGATGGATCACATTGTCATTGGCCGAGCGTGATGAATAAAAACGCGCGCCAATGCCAACAGAACCAAGCCAGGAGTTCAGCTTATTTGGATTTAATAAATCCAGCTGAGCGCCGGTTAAAACCAGTGCCGGCCTTGTCAGTGCGGCAGCCGGTTCTGGCGCTGTGGCTGGAACGAACCCCAGCGCTCCAACCTTGCCGTCATCAATACGACCGGCATCGGCAAACACCACAAAACCCACATCCAACAGCTGATACAGGGTGATTTTTGGATACCAGCGCAGTTCCATAGTCGCCAGAGTGCGGCGCAAACCGTGCAGATACTGCACCGGATAACCCCGAATACCACCATCGGTGCGCACGCCATCTTCACTGCCAAGCGATAGCGGATCGTCCAGTTCATTCTGCCGGCGCTGGTCGTAGCGCAAATGGCTGTAAAGGGCAAAACGCTCAGATAAACGATAAAAATCTTCCATCTCAAGCTTTAATTTAGTTTGATTGCCACTGGCCGCCCCGGTTTGCACCGCCAGGCTGCTGCTGAATAACACCAGATGCTGCTGATCGCCAAAACCTTTACTGCTTTGCCATTGCAGGTGATAACCCAGTTGTTTGTCAGGTGCCAGTGCAGTTGTTTGCACCCCCACTTTCAGCTGATGACGCCAGCCCAGATGAATATCTTCGGTGTGATTAATTAAAAACACATCGGACAGTTTTTGATAATGATGCTGCATATATTCAACACCGAGCCAGGGGTACTGATAAAGACGGTTTTGCGGTAACAACAGTGTCGGGTGCAATGGGTCTTCACTAAACGCAAATTTTTGCTCTGTATAACCCAATAACCAACGCCAGCTGGTTTGCTCCGAATAAGACCACAAACGACCGTAAGCCAGCTCTGTTTCTTTTTGCTTTGTTCTGAACTGGTTTTCCGGGTTGTTATTGTGAAAAATCTGCTCCAGCTTGTCATCGCGCATCCAGGCGAGCCGCCACATCAGCGCGGCATCATCGGTATAAAAAGGATGGTCCAAACTCAGCACCTGTTTTGAGCCATCATCGTTATCCACCCATTCAAACCAACCATAACTGTGATCCAGACTGTCCCACTCAAATAATGACAGCGGAATTTCACTGCGAAACTCATAACCCTGGCGCAGATAATTCGACTGAAACTTCAAACTGGTACGCACGCCAAGGCCAAGTAAATTTTCTTCTTTAAAACCCAAAGAATATTTATTACTGCCGCCACTTCGGCTAAATCCCAGTGTGGGCTGGAGGCTCCAGGTATCCCAGGTTTCTACCTGAATATTGTGACTGCCATCGGTATTACATTCAGGTAACACTTTGATTTTGCTGTCACGCAGATAATTTTTCTGCCGCAATAAACGTTCAGCTTCACGCAAATCATCGGCATTAACCTGCTGACCGCTGCTAAAAGGCAGTTCGCGCTTGAGCGCCCAGGCCTTGGAGTTGATATGCAGCCAGTTGGCAAAATGGTGTAGCCAGAAAGCATCCGGCGCTGTTTCATCAAAAATGGGGTTTACCTGAAAATCAATTTGCCCGACCGTCATCGCTGGTGGCCAGTCAGAACGAGGTTCGGACATGTCATCCGTTGTGGGCGCCTGGCGTGTCAGCTGACACAAATCTTCCAGCGTCAGCTCTTTGGGCCGCGTTTTATCTTGCGCGGCGGGCGCTGCCGCCTCAGCTCCTGCCACAGCATCTGAGGGTTCAGCACAGAACGCCAAAGCAGGCGTCAGCAATAGACAAAACGCCAGAACGCAGCGATATAACAAAGCTGGCTGCTGCAATACCGGCTGCTGCAACATCATCAACGACTGCATTAAGTTCATCACTACCGCCTTTTTGGCCAGAGTTCATCTAAGCCGGCTGATTGCAGACAGTGCTGCTTCAGCCAGCCGCCCGGCAACCAGAAAACAGGTCAAGTGCAGGCTGATAAAGCGTGGTCTGCACTGAAAAAGCGCCCAACAGGCTATGAAACAGGTGATCGTGACTGAACGGGCTGCTTTTTGCTGCAGCCAGACAACCGGCATCTAATTTAGTCGCCGCCGCATAATCAGCGCTCATCCACCACAACATAGGCACCCGGGTTTGTGCTTGTGGCGCCATAAAATAAGGCAAACCATGCAGATAAACGCCGTTCTCGCCCAGCGACTCACCGTGATCCGACAGATACAACAGCGCGGCGTTGTAGTGCTGCTGCTGTTGCAGCTGCGCTATCACTTTGGCCAGCAAACGGTCGGTGGCGACAATGCTGTTGTCGTATGCATTGACCACTTCGCTGCGTTCACACAACTGAATTTGTTTATCCTGGCATTCGGGCAGAAACTTTTTGTCCTCACCGGCACTGCGTTTGTAATACTCAGGGCCATGACTGCCCAGCTGGTGCAACACAATAATGCGGTCGCCATTGGTTTGGCGCTTTAACGCACGCGCCAGACCATCGAGTAATACATCATCCAGACATTGGCCATGGCTGCAGCGCTTATCAGGCTGCTGAAATAAAAACTCAGAAGGCACCCGGTCGCACACCCCTTTACAGCCGGAGTTATTATCAAGCCAGCTGGTGTCGACGCCCGTGGCTTGCAGTATATCCAGCACATTACTGCTGTTTTTGGCGATGGCCTCGTCATAGTTATCCCGGCTCAGGGCCGAAAACATACAAGGCACAGAATGCGCAGTGGCAGTGCCGCAGGCGCTCACCTGGCTAAAACTCAGCACCGGCAATTGGCTTAATAACGGATTGGTCGGACGCGGATAACCATTGAGCTGAAAATGGTCGGCTCTGGCAGTTTCGCCCAGTACTAACACCATTAATTTGGGCTGGCCCGGGCTTTCGCTTCGCCGGGCGTCACCGGCCAGCAGCTGAAAGGGCGGCTGCGTCTGGGCTTTCACCGATTTACTGAGCAAGGAAAGGCCGGCAACTACAGGGCTCACCGGCAAAGCCAGATGTTTTACACTTCTGAAATTACGGAAAAAGGACGCAAATTCTGCATAACGGGTCGTGCCAAGGGCCGACAACACCAACACCACCAGCAGCAGAGCCGCCAGCAGATGCTGAGCATAACTGCGCCTTGCAAGGCGCTGCACTCTGACCATCAGCACCAGTAGCAGCGGAAATAACATCCACTGCAGCAGGTGCAGCAATAGCGCACCGCTTAGCAAGCCGCGCGCTTCGGCCGGATCGGTTTCCAGCGCGTTTTGCAGCATATCTTTGTCAATCAGCACACCAAAACTCTGGTTAAAATACAGGCTCAGGCTACCGGCAAAAAACAGCAGCAACACCACAGGTTTAAGTAAAGTGCCGTGCGCAAAAATAAACAGCAGCAATAAATTCAGCAAAAATACCAGCAATAACAAACAAATTTGCAGGCCCTGCTGGTCCGGGATCTGCGTTTGTAACGCCGCGTAAAAAGGCGCGTTGAACATCAATGTCATGCCAAGCGCTGCCACCAGCATAAACAGCAGCGGATGCCAGCTGCTCGCCGGTCTTTGTAAATCGGCCGAGAGCAATACCGGCGCATAACGGCGTAAATAACTAAACATCAGACCGCTCCTGCACTGCATGCATTATTAAAAACCGGGTCTTTGGGGTAACCCAGATACACCAGAGTGCTGACACACCAACACAACCACAACGTAGTGAGATCATGAGAGAAAAAATGGGCACCGCGCAGCTGCTGCGCGCTCCCAAACAAGATGCCAAGCAGCAAACCCAGCGTCAGGCCCAAACGGGCTTTACGGGCAGAAAGAGGTAAAAAATAAAAATACAAAGCAACCCAGGCATAACCCACACTGGCATGGCCTGCCGGAAAACATTGGGTAGATGGCATCCAATCCGGGCGCGTGGCAAAAATGCCGATAAAAGGCTGATGGCCGCCAAATTGTTGTAAATCCCAGGGACACTCGGCCGGCAACAAATCTTTGATGACAGCAACAAGGGCAAAACTTAACAGCAGGCTCAGCAGTAATTTGCCAAGCGCCCGGGTGCGGGCACTCTGTTGTTTTGTCAGGAACTGCTGATAAAGCCAGCCCAACAACAAAGCCGCCACCAGCAGATTGTTGAACAAGCGGCCGCCACTATGCAGCACATCACTGAACAGCCAGTGATCGGCCAAACGCCACTGCCCACCTTCAAGCTCAAACAAGACTGAGGCCAGCACAAAATCAAAGCCTGCCGCATAAAACAGGCTAAAACCCAGCATAAAAACAGCAGTTGGCACCAACAGGTAATGCAGTAGCTGTTTCAAGTGATTCTGTACCATTGGCTGACAACCGGCGTGTTAAACATCACTACAGCCTAATCAGCGATACTTAAAATTAACTTAAGTCGGAAATTTATTAGCCGCAGCTTTGAACAAAGCCCTGTGCCAGGGAGCTACTGATGCCTCGGCCACAACCAACAGAGCTGCAGTTGCAAAAATTCAGGCAGATTGGCTATAGTCGCGGCGCCGCAAAAACGCGGACTAAGTAACACAAGGATGTTCCTGATGAAATTTTGCTTTGGCTGGCAAGTTGCTGCTATCGGCTGTTTATTGGCGTCACTTGCCACGCAGAGCGCCGCTGTAGCTGCCAATCTTTTGGCCACTGATGTTTTAACCACTGCCCTGCCTGAAGCTGAGCCTGTTGTCAGTATGATAGTGCCACCGGTGCTGGCGACGCGGTACCAAAGTGCCGATGCTGTTGGCTTATTGGCATTTTCGCCCGACAACCAGACACTGGCGTTTAGTACCAGCCGCAACAGCAAACAACAAAGTGAGCTTGGCGATATCTGGCTCAGCGAACTTTATGCCTGGTCTTTTACCGCAAGCGACAGTCCACAGAAACTGATTGATGCCAGCACCACCAACAAATTTGCCTATTATGGCGCCCCTGCGCTCAGCCTGGAGTGGCAGCACCACAACATCTTATTGGTAATTGGTAATGGTGATGATGAAGCCACAGAGCTGACGTATTTAACCGCCCAAAAACGGCTGAAAAACCCCAATATTGGTGAGTGGACGCTGGATGAACCGCCTTCGCTGACCGACGCAGAACATCAGGTGCAACAATGTTTTGCCGACTGGCGCCCGGAAGTGGTTGAACACAGCAACAATCACTGGCTGCAGCCAGGCAAAACCCTGTTGTATCAGGCCAGTTATGCACAAGAGCCGGGCGATCTGTGGTTGATTGATGTACCAAACTGCCAGCGCACTTTGCTGCCTTTGCCCAAAGGGCTTGAAACGGCGCAAATCCGAGCTATGGGTGGTGCGCTTTATCACAACCAGCTGGTGTTGGTGTTACAGCAAAATCGCCATCAGCGCAGCCAAACCCTGTTATTACAAACCGATATCAGCACCTTTGGCACAGCACAACAACAATGGCTGAACTGGAGTTATGGCCTTGGTGGCCCGTTAGAATTTACCGCCCTGACATCGACCGACAGACAAAGTTTGTTTTTGCTCACTGACAACGTTCAGCCTTGTCGCAGCCGGCTTTATAGCCTGAACCAGCAGCAATTAAGCGCTATTGCCGTGGATGGGCACCGGCTTTGTCATGCAGCAGTCAGCGACAGTGGTTTGCTTGGCCTGACACTAACCACGATGAAGTCTGACAAAAAAGCCGGCAACAATGCACGAGCCAACCACATCTGGGTGGTACAACCGGCGTTTTTGCAGGCATTTAACTAAAAACTGCAATTTATAATGGGGCAAGACGTTCGTTTACCAAAGGTTTAGTTGTCAAAGGCGCGGACGGGCGTCAATGCCCGGCCCAAATAGCATTGGCAAAGGCACTGCGCTCTCTGCTAAAAGAACTGTGCCGTCTTCAGTCGCTTAAAACCACAAAATCCGGCCTTAGCAGCCGGGTTTTGTGTTATCTGCGGTTTTTGGCAGTTCCTGCTGCAATATGGCGAGCTGGCGTTTGAGCTGCTGCAGGTTATCGAGCAGGCGCTGCTCAATAAATTGCAGTTTTAACGCAGGATCAGTAATGGCATCGAGCTCAGAGGCCAAACGACGTAACCTTTGTTGCTGCAGTTCAGTCTGGTAAACAACAGCGCTTTGTGGCGACTTGTTGTCTTGTTGATTGGAGTACGGCATCAATACACTCCGCAAAATTGGCTTTGCAATAACAGTACAAAGCCTGTGGTTATTGTTTGCTCAGTGTCAGCGATAAGCAACCACCTGCCAATGCCCAAAAATAGGTAGCAGCTTGCAACAGTCAATGCTACCAAACGGCCTCTGTTGTGAGCGCCTGTCCGGCAAAGCTTCAGGCCAGCCGGAAACGGGCCACCATATCCTGCAACGAGCCGGCCAGACGCGCAAGCTCCCTTGCTGTTGCTGCTGTTTGTTCAGCGCCGGCGCTGGTTTGCACCGACACATCGCTGATGCGGATAATATTCTGGTTAATTTCTTCCGCTACTGTACTTTGCTCTTCAGCGGCAGAGGCTATCTGGGTGGTTTTGTCATTAATCGCCACTATGCCTTCGAGCACTGCTTCCAATAAATGGCCGGTCGCATGAATGTTTTCCGCGCCCTGACCTGCCTGCTGCAAACTCAGCTGCATATCGGCTGAGGCTTGCTCTGTGCTTTGTTGCAGGGTTTCAATCATGCTACGAATATCCACAGTAGATTGTTGGGTGCGCTGCGCCAAATGCCGCACTTCGTCTGCCACCACAGCAAAACCCCGGCCTTGCTCACCAGCTCTGGCCGCTTCAATAGCGGCATTGAGCGCCAGTAAGTTGGTTTGTTCGGCAATACCGCGGATCACCTCCAGTACAGTGTTAATCGACTGGCTGTGGCTTTTTACCTGCACAATAGTGTTATTGGTGTTTTGCACCTGACTGGAGAGCTTTCCAATTAAATCAATGGTTTGATGTAATTCTGTCAGGCCTTTTTCCGCATGTTGATGTACTGCACTGGCTTCCCCTGCCGCTTCTGCCGTACTGCTGGCCACGTCTCTGACTGTCGCGCTCATTTCATGCATAGCAGTTGCCGCCAGTTCAGTGTCCTGCTGCTGTTGCAGCACGCCTTTGCTGGTTTGCACCGTCACAGCTGAAGCCTGCTCGGCAGCTGCAGCCACCTGATGCACAGCGGAATCAATTTGCTGCAGCACCTGATGCAGCTCATCGGCCACCTGATTAATGCCTTTGGCAATATGGCCAAATTCATCATTACTCTGGTATTGCACCCGGGCTGTTAAATCACGAGCAGCCAGTTTGGCCATGGCATCATCAATTCTGGCCACCGCATTTTTAATATTTTTAATCACAGCAAAAGCCAGCCACAACACAAAAACCAACACCAGCAGATTTGACAGCAAAGCCCACCATAAAGCGCTTTGACTTTGCTGATACACTGCTGCCGCCGCTTTGGCGGTTTGGTTTAATAACTGGTTTTGCAGGGCTACCAGCTTATCAATACGCTGGGTAGCTAACTCAAACCAGCGGCCACTGTCCACCTCAAGTTTGGTGTTAATGGGCGTCTGAAACACCAGTTGCTGCAGGCTTTTAAACTCGGCACTGTCGGCTTCGGCCAGCGCCGTTTTAATCGACTGCTGCTCAGCGCCACTTTGCCTTAACACGTTTTCCTGAAACGCAATAAAAGCGCCGAGGTTAGTGCTGACCCGGCTTAATAAATCGCTGTCCAGCTGCTGCTGATTAAACACCAGCCCGAGCAAAGCCCGTTCATTCCCGGCACGCTCGATCATTTCCATCAGCTGATTCATCACCGCCAGCTGACGTGCCATCTCAAGATGGGATAACTGCTGCTCGGCCTGATGACTCAGCGCCAGCAACTGGCTGATCAATTGGGTATAACGGGCAGCCGACTCAGTATTTTTAATTTGCTGTTTATCCACCTCTTGCCGAATGGGTGTCAGCGCCGCTAACTGCTGCTGAGCCTGCTTGAGTCGCTCATCTTTTAACTGCAAAAAAGCGCTGAGGCTGCGGTCGCTGTCACTGCGGGCTTTTTGCATTTTGTCGGCAAATTTATTGCCTTTACTGCCCAAAAACACACCGCTGCTGCCACGTTCGGTTTGCAGGCTATTCACCAGCGCCCCCACCACCAGGGTTTGTTGCACCCTTTGCTCAACCTCGGCCGCCACTTGCAGCGCCTGATATTGTGTCCACATATGTTGGCTCACAAACCAGAACAAAAATATTAATGGCAAAGCCAACAATAACAGCAGCTTATTTTGCATTGGCCAGTTGCGGATCATCGCTTGCATTAAACTCTCCTTGAAAAAGCCGCAGCAAGCGGCCAAAAGTCTGTTATTCAACTTCTACCGGTTGTTGTTGCAAATATTCAGGGGTAAAACTGAAATAAACCCCGGTGCCGCCCTGTTCGCGGCGGCGGATCTGAATTTCTCCGCCCAGCTGTTTACTACGTTCCTGCATAATGGCCAGGCCATAATGGTTCAGCTTTTCAGCATTTTGCGCTATGCCCACACCATTATCTTCAATCGCCAGGTCAATGGCTTTCCCCTGTTGCTGCGCCAGCCGGATCCGCACTTCAGAACCCTGACTGTGATGCACCGCATTCTGGCTGGCTTCACGCACTATCTGCAGTAAATGAATTTCTTCCTGCGGTTGTAGCGGCGTGTTGGTCAGCTGATAATCCAGCAAAAACTTGATACCGGATTGTTCTGATAGCTGGGTTGCAGTGAGCTGCAGCGCCTGCTGCAAGCCGCCACCGTCCATTTTCAACCTGAAGGTGGTCAGCAATTCCCGCAGTTGGCGGTAAGCAGCATCCAGGCCGTGTTTCAGTTCGGCCGACACATCCTGCATACTGGCTTTATCATCTGTGCTGATGGCTTTATTCAGCCGGCTCACCTGAATTTTTAAATAAGAAAGCGCCTGGGCTAAAGAGTCATGCAGCTCGCGGGCAATCACAGTGCGCTCCTGCATCAATGCCAGCCGGCGGGCCTGTTCAGCTTCTGATTTTAAACTCATCGCGACCGCCAGCTGGTCGGCTACAGTGCTGAGCAGCTGTTGTTGCCACTCGGCCAGCTTTTTATCCGCGCTACTGCGGGCGATGAGCACCCCATACTGCTGATGGTCTCTTCTGAGCTGATAACGGTATAACAGCTGATCGTCACGGCGCATGCCATGGCTGGGCGCTTCTATACATTCATGGCAACTGGCACGGCCGCAAGCGTCGTGCTCAGCATCTGCTGGTTGCAGCTGCAGATAAGGCTGGCTGCCCTGCTCAGTAATTAAACAAAGTTCAATATCACGGATTTGTGTCACCTGCTGTAGCCGGTCCACCAGTAAATTTAATTGCTGCCGGTCCGGTACCTGCTGGTTAAAACTGCGCGCCATCTCATATAAAAACTGCAGTTTGGTATTGCTTTGCTGCAGTGCCGCTGTTTGTTCATCCACCCGCTTTTCCAGATTGCCGTACATATAAGCAATAGCGTCACTCATTTTATTCAGGGTGCCGGCCAGCACCCCCAGCTCATCTGGCTGGTCGGCGGCAAGGCGCGAGGTAAAGTCGCCCTGACCAATGCGTCGCGCCGCACGGGTTAACTCCGACAGCGGCTGCTCTACTCTGGATTTGAGCCAGTACATCACCACCATGGCCAGCATCACTGTTAAAAACAGCGCCACCACCTGTACTAAACGCAAAGCCCGCACTTTTTGTTCGGCGTCCTGCTGAATACTGCTGACCAACTGTTCCAGCATGGCGACATGGCCGGCCAGCGCACTGCTTAACTCGTCGGCATTCATACTGCCACTGGTTATTTTTGGGTTCAGTTCCAGCCAGTTGTGACGTGCCTCACGAAAAGCTTCACTGAGCGCGCGTTTTTCATGTTTCATCCGGTAAAACACCGGATGCTGCCAGCTGTCCAGCAGCTTTTGCTGTGCTTCGGCCAGCTGCTGCGGTTTTTGTTGCTGGCTTAACAGCGCCACTTTATAGGTTTGCATCCGCAGTGAACCCGCCACATTAATGGCCAGCGCATCACTGTCGGCTTTTTCCGATAACCAGTAGGAAATCAGCATGGTACTGAGTGCCATCGCCACTATGCAGGATAGGGCAACGCCAATGCGCGTCACAATTGAAAATTTTTTCATCATTACACCCAAATGAAGACAGGCACAGCATATGCTTTTTTGCCCTGTGAAAAGCTGCGCAAGTGAGCTACCCCTTTTACCCCGCCCGCCCCAAGTCAGCAAACAGACCTGAAAATTGGCAGCGAAGTTTACATTTTTATTCAATCACTTAGTGAAAATTCACTCTACCTCTTTGGGGGTAGCAAGCAGTCATTTTACCCAATTTCATGCCATAGCAAGCTTGTGCCAGATCAATCATCATTCGCCCAACATTCTTATAGTGTTCAGAAGTTAAGCAGACAAGGTTGTTGTGCATGCAAGAGCAGCAACCAGCGCCAGGAGTAAACCGATGAGTCATCTTCTCGACAAATTGCGGTTTTTTAAAACCCGCAAAACGCCATTTTCCGACGGACATGGCATTACCACCAATGAAGACAGAACCTGGGAACAGGGTTACCGGCAACGCTGGCAACACGACAAGATTGTACGCTCCACCCACGGGGTGAACTGTACCGGTTCTTGTAGCTGGAAAATTTATGTCAAAGATGGTCTGGTGACCTGGGAAACCCAGCAAACCGACTATCCACGCACCAGACCCGACTTACCGAACCACGAACCCCGCGGTTGCCCAAGGGGCGCCAGTTATTCCTGGTATATCTATAGCGCGAACCGGCTGAAATATCCAAAAGTGCGTCAAAGCCTGATGAAGTTATGGCGTGAAGCCAAAGCTATTCATAAAGATCCGGTGTTGGCCTGGCAATCTATTATCAACGACCCGGCCAAAGCCAAAAGTTACAAAGAACGCCGTGGCTTAGGTGGTTTTGTTCGCGCCAGCTGGGATGAAGTGAACGAGCTGATCGCTGCAGCCAACGTGCATACCGCCAAAACTTATGGCCCGGACCGTGTCACTGGTTTTTCACCTATTCCGGCCATGTCGATGGTGTCTTACGCCGCCGGTGCCCGTTATTTGTCATTAATTGGCGGTAACTGTTTAAGTTTTTACGACTGGTACTGTGACTTACCCCCTTCTTCACCTCAGGTGTGGGGCGAACAAACTGACGTGCCTGAATCGGCCGACTGGTACAACTCCAACTACATCATCGTTTGGGGCTCGAATGTGCCACAAACCCGTACCCCGGATGCCCACTTTTTAACTGAAGTGCGCTACAAAGGCACTAAAACCTGCGTTATTACTTCGGATTATTCCGAAGCCTCTAAATTTGGTGATACCTGGCTGGCACCACGTCAGGGCACAGACGCCGCCCTTGCCATGGCATTTGGTCATGTGATTTTAAAAGAATTCCATGTCAATAACCCAAGCGCCTACTTTACCGACTATGTGCGCCGTTATACCGATATGCCGATGTTGGTCATTCTGGAAGAAAACGACGGCAAACTGACACAGGGCCGTTTCCTGCGGGCAGCCGATCTGGTGGACAATCTGGGTGAAAACAATAACCCGGACTGGAAAACCATAGCGCTGGACAACAAAACCGGCAAACTGACCAGCCCGAACGGTGCCATTGGTTATCGCTGGGGCCAGAATACCGACCAGCCTGGTAAATGGAACTTAGAGCAAAAAGACAAAAACGGTGATATTGAGCTGGCACTGAGCTTAAAAGACAACAATGACGGTTTAGTCGATGTTGCTTTCCCGTATTTTGGTGGTGCGCCGCACGAATACAAATACTTCCAGCACACAGCGCATGACGATATTCAGCTGCGTAAAGTGCCGGCGAAAAAAGTACAGCTCGCCGACGGCAGCACTGCGCTGGTGGCCACAGTCTATGACTTAACACTGGCGCACTATGGTGTGGATAACGGTATTGGTGATGCTAACCGTGCCCAGAGTTACAACGACAATGTGCCTTATACCCCGGCCTGGCAAGAAGCCATCACAGGTGTCAAACCTGAAGATGTGATTCGGATTGCCACTGAGTTTGGCCGTAACGCCGATAAAACCCGTGGCCGTTCTATGGTCATTGTAGGTGCTGCACTGAACCACTGGTACCACATGGATATGAACTACCGTGGTCTCATCAACATGCTGATGATGTGTGGTTGTATCGGTCAGAGTGGTGGCGGCTGGGCGCATTATGTCGGTCAGGAAAAACTGCGGCCACAAACCGGCTGGGCCCCTTTGGCTTTTGCCACCGACTGGCAAAAACCACCGCGTCATATGAACGGTACTTCATTCTTTTATAACCATTCCAGCCAGTGGCGTTATGAAAAACTGGATATGGCGGAAGTGGTGTCACCGCTTGCCAATAAAGAAAAATGGACTGGCTCTATTATCGACTTTAACGCCCGCGCCGAACGCATGGGCTGGTTACCTTCTGCACCCCAACTTGGTGTAAACCCACTGTTTATTGCCGGCAAAGCCAAAGCCGCTGGTATGGAAATTAAAGATTATCTGCTGAATGAACTTAGCAGCCACAACATTAAATTTGCCTGTGAAGAACCGGAAAACCCGCAGAACTTCCCACGCAATATGTTTATCTGGCGCTCTAATTTGCTCGGCTCATCCGGTAAAGGCCATGAATATATGCTGCGCCATTTACTGGGCACCAAACATGGTTTGCTCGGTAAAGATTTAGGCGGTTTTGGCGGTAAAAAACCGGAAGACGTGCAGTGGACCGACAGCCCGGCCGAAGGCAAAGTGGATTTATGGGTGACTTTGGATTTTCGGATGTCCACCACCTGTCTCTATTCCGACATCGTTTTGCCAACCGCCACCTGGTATGAAAAAGACGATATGAATACTTCGGATATGCATCCTTTTATTCATCCGTTGTCAGCCGCTATTGACCCTGTGTGGGAAGCGCGCAGCGACTGGGAGATTTTTAAAGGCATTGCCAAAGAATTCTCCCGCGTTTGTGTCGGCCACTTAGGGGTAGAAACCGACGTGGTGACCACGCCTATGCACCATGACACACCGGCTGAATTGGCCCAGCCTTATGGCGTCAAAGCCTGGTGGAAAGGTGAATGTGCCGCTGTGCCTGGTGTCACCATGCCACACTTAAATGTGGTGGAGCGTGATTATCCCAATACTTATCAGCGCTTTACCTCTGTTGGCCCATTACTGGAAAAAACCGGTAACGGTGGTAAAGGCATCGGCTGGGATACCAAAAACGAGGTGCATTTCCTCAAAGAGCTGAACCGCACTCACACCGCTGAAGGCGCGAACAAAGGCCTGGCCAAAATTGAATCGGCCATTGACGCCTGTGAAGTGATTTTAACGCTGGCGCCTGAAACCAATGGCCAGGTGGCGGTAAAAGCCTGGGACGCCCTTGGCAAAATTACCGGCCGTGACCATCGCCATCTGGCGCTCAACAAAGAAGATGAAAAAATCCGCTGGCGCGACATTGTGGCCCAGCCACGCAAGATCATCTCCTCGCCCACCTGGTCAGGTCTGGAAGATGAACATGTGTCTTACAACGCCGGTTATACCAATGTGCACGAGTTGATCCCATGGCGCACCATCACGGGCCGTCAGCAGTTTTATCAGGATCACGAGTGGATGCGCGATTTTGGCGAACAACAATGTGCGTACAAACCGCCTATCAACTTAAAAACTGTGGCCCCTGTGCTGAATAAAAAGCCCAATGGCAACACCGAAATAGTATTGAACTGGATCACGCCACACCAAAAATGGGGCATTCACAGTACTTATTCCGACAACCTGCTGATGCTGACCTTGTCACGCGGTGGCCCTATCGTCTGGCTCAGTGAAATTGACGCCAAAGCGGCGGGCATTGAAGACAACGACTGGATTGAAATTTTTAACGTCAACGGTGCCATTGCCGCCCGTGCCGTGGTGTCACAGCGGGTGCCGGAAGGTATGAGCATGATGTACCACGCACAGGAACGGATAGTGAACGTGCCAGGCAGTGAACAGACCGGCACCCGCGGTGGTATTCACAACTCTGTGACCCGCGCTGTGATGAAACCCACCCATATGATCGGCGGTTATGCCCAGCAATCTTATGGCTTTAACTATTACGGCACTGTGGGGTGTAACCGCGATGAGTTTGTCATCGTCCGTAAGATGAACAAAGTCGACTGGCTGGACACCCAATAGGAGTAGCATGATGAAAGTACGCGCACAAATAGGCATGGTATTAAATCTCGACAAGTGCATAGGCTGTCATACCTGCTCCATTACCTGTAAAAACGTCTGGACCTCACGCGAAGGTGTGGAATACGCCTGGTTTAACAACGTCGAAACCAAACCTGGTATTGGTTTTCCGAAAGAATGGGAAAACCAGCAAAAATGGAACGGCGGCTGGGTCAAAAACGCCAAAGGCGAACTGGAGTTAAAAATTGGCGGCAAACGCCGGGTGCTGGCGAATATTTTTGCCAACCCGGATTTACCGGAAATTGACGACTACTACGAACCTTTTGATTTTGACTACCAGCACCTGCATACCGCCAAAGACAGTCAACATCAGCCGGTGGCAAGACCAAGGTCGCTGATCAGCGGTCAGCGCATGGAAAAAATTGAATGGGGCCCAAACTGGGAAGAAATTCTTGGTACTGAGTTTGCCAAACGCAAAAAAGATCAGAACTTTAATGAAGTAGTGCAAAAAGACATCTACGGTCAGTTTGAAAAAACTTTCATGATGTATTTACCACGGCTTTGTGAGCACTGTCTGAATCCGGCTTGTGTGGCGGCTTGCCCAAGTGGCGCTATCTACAAACGCGAAGAAGACGGCATCGTACTGATTGACCAGGACAAATGTCGTGGCTGGCGCATGTGTGTATCGGCCTGCCCCTACAAAAAAATCTATTACAACTGGAAAACCGGTAAATCAGAAAAATGTACTTTCTGCTTCCCGCGCATTGAAGCCGGTCAACCGACTGTCTGCTCTGAAACCTGTGTTGGTCGTATCCGTTATTTAGGCGTGCTGCTTTACGACGCCGACAAAATTTCGGCCGCTGCCAGTGTGGCCAACGAACAGGATTTATATCAGGCGCAGCTGGATATCTTTTTAGATCCAAAAGATCCACAAGTGATTGCCGCTGCCCGTGCTGAAGGCATTCCGGATAACTGGATCAATGCCGCCCAGCAAAGCCCTGTTTATATGATGGCAATGGAGTGGAAAGTGGCGCTGCCACTGCACCCAGAGTATCGCACCCTGCCAATGGTTTGGTACGTGCCACCGCTGTCACCTATTCAAAGTGCAGTGCAGGCTGGCCATGTCGGTATGAATGGTGAAATTCCGGATCTGAAATCTTTGCGTATTCCGCTGCGTTATCTGGCCAATATGCTGACCGCCGGTGATGAAAAACCTGTGGTCAGAGCGCTGGAGCGCATGATCGCTATGCGCGCTTTTAAACGTGCGCAGCAAGTAGACGGTGTGGAAGATCTGGCCGTGCTGAAACAGGTCGGACTGACAGCGCTGCAGGTGGAAGAAATGTACCGTTATATGGCACTGGCCAACTACGAAGACAGGTTTGTCATTCCAACCAGCCACCGTGCTTATGCCGAAAATGCCTATGACTTAAAAAGCAGCTGTGGTTTTAGCTTTGGCAATGGTTGTGGTGATGGCAATAACGACGTCAGCCTGTTTGGCACCAAAGCCAAAGGGGTACGTCAGGTCATTCCAGTTGAGTTGAAGGATTAAAACATGAAAATTTTACAGGTTTTATCTTTATTACTGGATTACCCCACCGAACTTTTGCATGACAGCAAAGAAGACTTGCTGGCGCTGATACAAAGCGCCGGCCTTTCGGCTGCCAACCAACAGGCGCTCTGTGACTTTGTCACAGCGCGCCTGGATGGCGATTTAATGGACTGGCAGGCCGATTATGACGGCCTGTTTGAACGTGGCCGTTCTTTGTCTTTATTGTTGTTTGAACATGTGCATGGCGAGTCACGTGACCGCGGCCAGGCCATGGTTAATCTGCAAAACCAATATAAAGAAGCCGGTTTAGACATTGGCCAAAAAGAGCTGCCGGATTATCTGCCGCTTTATTTAGAGTTTTTGTCGACTCAGGGCGATGACAACGCCCGTTATGGTTTGCAGGAAGTTGCACCTGTGCTGGCGCTGTTGACAGCGCGGTTGCAAAAACGCCAAAGCAACTATGCCGCGCTGTTTATCGCTTTGCTGGAGCTGTCGGATACCGATATCGATTTGTCGGATATTCAGGCGCAAATTGCCACTGAAGAGCGGGACGATACACCCAAGGCGCTCGACAAAGTCTGGGAAGAAGAAATGGTGACCTTCCTTGGCAATGAACAGCAAAACGGCGCCTGTGCCAGCAGTGTGTCACGCCCAACTGAGCAACAACGTAAAGATCAGTATGTACCGCTCAATACCGAATTGCTGGCTACTGACAGGCTTGCTGCTGACAGGCTGGCCACAGAGGCTGGCGTGTTAGCGCAGCAAGCCCAAGTTGTTGATAAAGATGCACTGGCCGCAGAGATTTTTGCCCATGCTGCGGCCAACCAAAAAGCTGCGGCCCAAAGCGCTGCAGCAAAAGGAGTATGATATGACCGCCTTTACCCCTTCCATTTTTGACAGTTTTGCCTTTGGCATTTACCCCTATATTGCCATGGCCATTATGTTTATCGGCAGCTGGATCCGTTACGACCGTGAACAATACACCTGGAAAACCAGCTCCAGCCAGATCATGGAGAAAAAGCAGCTGCGAAAAGGCAGTATTGCCTTTCATATTGGTGTGATTGCCATCTTTTTTGGCCATTTTGCCGGTTTGCTGATGCCCAAATCTGTCTGGCATTTGCTGGGTATTACCACTGAAATGAAACAGCTGATTGCGATGGGTGTCGGTGGTTTTTTTGGTCTGATTTGTTTTTACGGCCTGACCATTTTAATTATCCGCCGGCTGAATAACCCAAGGGTGCGCGCCAATTCCAGCACCATGGATATCGCCATTTTACTGCTGTTGTACGCACAACTGATTTTGGGTTTGTTGTCGATTTTTGTCTCTATGGGGCACTTGGACGGCGCCGAAATGTTAAAGCTGATGACCTGGGCACAAAGCACCATGACCTTCCAGAGTGCAGCTGCGGTAGAAGCCATCTCTGGTGTGCACTGGATTTTTAAAGCCCATGTGTTTTTAGGCATGACCATTTTTGTGTTGTTCCCCTTTAGCCGTCTGGTGCATATGCTGAGCGTGCCGGTGCAATATTTCCGCCGCCAGCATCAGATTGTCCGCCAGCGTTTTGTACGTTAAGCCCTTGCTGTTCTGCCACCGTTTTGGCCGCAACTGCTGTATCCACCGAGACAGGCTGTTGCTGCCAAAGCGGTTTTTTCGGAGAAAATGATGATTATTGTCAATGAAGTACAAATTCCGGAACCGGCCATTATGGCGGAAATGCAATACCATCCGGCACCGGATAAAAGGGCCGCTATGCTCAAGGCGGCCGAAAGCCTGATTATTGCCGAGCTTTTAAAACAACGTGCTATGTCGCTTGGTTTGGCTGATGAACAACAGCTGCAAGACCATAGTCCGGCATCGCAGGATCTGGTTCTGGACTTACTGATTGAGCGGGAAGTTGTGATTCCAAAGGCCAGCAGCAACGAATGTTTGCATTATTACCAGCAAAACCCACAGCGGTTTGTCACCTCACCTTTGATTGAAGTGCGGCATATGTTATTACCAGCCGCGCCGGACAATGACGCTGAACGCGCTAAAACCAAACAACTGGCGGAAGCTATTTTGCTGGAGCTGAACCAGGCCGGCGATTTTGCCAAACTTGCTGCCAATTATTCGGTGTGCAGCAGTAAAGACAATGGCGGTTTATTAGGTCAAATCAGCAAAGGCCAGACAGTACCGGAATTTGAACGTCAGGTATTTAAAGCCAAACCGGGTTTAATTCCCTATCCGGTGGAAAGCCGTTTTGGTTTGCATGTGGTGGATGTATTGCGCCGGATTGAAGGAGATGTTTTACCTTTTGATGCTGTTGAGCACAGGATCCGCGATTATCTCAACGAAAAAGTAAGACGCAAAGCCATAGCCCATTATATTCAGAACCTGATTGGGCAAGCGCAGATTGATGGTTACGACTTTGCACTCAGTGGCTCGCCGTTGATGCAATAGCAGCATTCATCACAGCATTTTGTAGCCGTCATAAAACTCACCGCCTTCTGGCCACAGTCGGCGGTTTTTTATTGGTGAAATAAAGCCACTACCCATTTGGCGCCACGCAGATACCACCGGCAACACCTTGCTACCCAACAGATGATAACCATTTCATTTTATTCATGTTTTTACATAAAGACCTTATAATTTCCATGCTTTTTAACCGCCTCGATGAAGGAAATTATGAAAAAAGCCAACTCAGTTTTACTCACCCCTGTTTCTTTGCTCGCCCTGACCTTAACCAGCCTTTTCCTGCCCGCAGCTTATGCCACCAACAGCGCTGCCGCCGATGCGCTAAAACAAAGCAGCGTCAGCGCCCAGTTCCGTTACCGGCTGGAAAATGTCGATGAAGACAAAGCACTACACAATGCCACAGCCTCAACCTTAAGAAGCCGCCTGACGCTCAATACCGGCAGCTGGCGCAACAGCAAAGCCTTGCTGGAAATTGACAATGTCAGCAGCATTGGTGGCGAAAGATACAACAGCACCGTTAATGGCCATGGTCATTATTCGGTGGTAGCCGACCCAACCGGCACTGATATTAATCAGGCTGCTGTGATAATAAGCCCCAACCAGGATGCCCAATTCACCCTGGGTCGCCAGCGTATTAACCTAGCAAATCAACGCTTTATCGGCAGTGTTGGCTGGCGGCAAAATGAACAGACTTTTGATGGTGTACGTTATAACCAAAAAGTGGCAAGCAACTGGCAACTGGATCTTGCCACTTTGCACAATGCCAACAGAGTGTTTGGCCCCAAAGGCAGCGCTGCCGACTTACACGGCCGTTTTAATCTGGCCACGCTGAACTGGCAGTTGCTGCACACACAGCAGCTGAGCGCCTTTGTGTATGACTTCAACTTTGACAGGTTGCAAGCACGTGACAGCAGCACCCAGGGGCTTGATTACAGCGGCAACCTGAGTGCTTTACCACAATTCAAATGGCAACTGGCATTGGCCAGCCAAAAAGACGCCCATCAGGCGCCTGTTGATTTAAGCCACCATTATCACCGCATCGACTTGAGCTATAACTTCGGTCCCTTTACCGGCAAGGTATGGCAGGAACGGCTGGCAGGCGACGGTAACACCGCCTTCCAAACCCCTTTTGCCACCCTGCATGCTTTTGATGGTTTTGCCGATTTATTCCTGACCACGCCAAATCAGGGTGTACGCGACAATGCGCTGGAATTCAGCTTGCCGCTGAACAGCACAAAACTGGCGGTGAGCTATCACCAATACGACAGCGACGCGGGCAGTCAACAGCTTGGTTCTGAAGTGAATGCCACCCTGGCCTGGGATCCGACGCCTCAACTGAATCTGCTGGTGAAACTGGCACAATACAACGCCGACAGCCATGCCGTAGACACCACCAAAGTCTGGTTTATGGCAAGTTATAACCTGTAAATTTCTTCTCGGCCCGACCTCCACGTCGGTTTTTTGCAGCGCCATCCAGAGGGTTCCGGATGGCGTTTTTTTTATCTATCAGCGCAAACGCCACCCCAACTCCCCCCCCCCAAAGCCCCCTGTTTTGACCTTTACCTCTGTTGGGGTAACAACCACAGCAACCATGCCGCCTGCAGCCGGACAGGCTTTTTAACCACCGAAAAACATTGATCCAGATCAAAGTCCGCCCGGGAGCAGAACCTAAGCTAACACCATATCTAGTGCCAACAACACACAACAAACACAAGATACAGGATGATGCCAAATTTATATTTTTACGCAGAGCAAGTGGTATGGCAGGAAGTGCCGGGTGAAACCAGCCTGGCTTTTACCATCAGTGGCTGCCCTCTGGGCTGCAAAGGTTGCCATAGCGCACAAAGCTGGCCAGCCAAGGCTGGTATGCCACTCACGCCTATATTGCTGCAGCAAAAGCTGAACCAATACCGGGGTCTTATCAGCTGTGTGCTGTTTTTAGGTGGTGAGTGGCAAGCCAGGCTTTTGCAACAACTGCTGCTGCTTTGCAAAAAGCAGGGCTTAAAAACCTGTTTATACACAGGGCTGGACAGCCCGCCCCCTGGCCTGCTGCCGCTCTTGGATTACATCAAAACCGGCCGCTGGCAGGCTGAACTGGGTCCTTTGGGCGCGCCTGGCAGCAATCAGCGTTTTTACGATTTAAACCTGTTGCAGGAACAAAGCTGGAAGTTCCGGCCAGCAGATACAGGCAAAAGCCACAAGGTTATGCCGGTAAAGAGTGCAGCACCGGCAGACAAAATACCAATACAGATCCTAACAACAGACCAAACCGCAGCAAAAACCCAAAAAACAACACAACAAGGACTTTTACCATGCAACGACTGATGAGCCACCAGGTACAACAAAAACTCGACTTTATTCAGCACTACCTGCAAGCCACCAATGCCGCCGACGGCTCTAAAATGGACGCTAACGCCAATGTGACACAAAAAAACATTGCCACTTTAGAAGCTGAGCTGATGAAAGATTATTTTATTCAGGTGAACCGGGCTCAGGTCAGTCAAAAAATTGCACAGCTTTTTGGCACTGAATTGGCTGCGGAATATGTGCGGCAAATTGAAGCCCACGAAATTTATGTACACGACGAAACCAGCTTAAAACCTTATTGTGTGTCGGTCACCATGTACCCCTTTTTACGGGACGGCCTGACCAAACTGGGTGGTGAATCCAAAGCGCCACAACATTTAGAGTCTTTTTGTGGTTGTTTTGTCAATTTTGTGTTTGCCGTCAGCAGCCAGTTTGCCGGCGCTGTCGCCACCGTCGAGTTTTTAACTTATTTTGATTATTTTGCCCGCAAAGACTACGGCGACAACTACCTGACCACCCACAAAAAACAAATTGAAAACCACCTGCAGCATGTGGTGTATGCACTGAATCAACCTGCGGCCGCCCGTGGATATCAGAGTGTGTTCTGGAATATCTCGGTATATGACCAGTTTTATTTTGATTCTATGTTTGGCAATTTTGTGTTCCCGGATTTTGTGAAACCTCAGTGGCAGTCGGTATCCGCCTTACAGGACTTTTTCTTAAGCTGGTTTAATCAGGAAAGGGAAAAAACCATTTTAACTTTCCCTGTGGTGACAGTGGCCATGTTAACGGAAAAAACGCAAAACCCGGCGCAAAGTTATTGTAAAGACAAAACATTTGCCGAAAAAATGGCACAGCAACTTGCTGATGGCAGTTCATTTTTTGTGTATTTGTCCGACAGTGCCGACTCACTGGCCTCCTGCTGCCGTTTACGCAGTGAAATCAGCGACAACACTTTTTCTTATTCATTAGGCGCAGGCGGCGTCGCCACCGGTTCTATTAATGTCATTACCATCAATATGAACCGGCTGGTACAGGATGGCCGCGATTTAGCAGCTGAAGTTGAAAAAATTCAGCAATATCAGGTGGCTTATCGCAAATTAATGGAAGAGTATCAGGCCGCTGGTTTATTAACAGTGTACGACGCCGGTTTTATCAGCCTGGACAAACAGTTTTTAACCATTGGTATTAACGGCATGGTGGAAGCTGCCGAATCACAGGGTCTGACCGCCAGCAACAACCCGGCTTATATTGCTTTTGTGCAGCAAAAACTAAAAACCATTTTTGACGCCAACAAAGCAGCCAAAGCCAAATACGGTTATCTGTTTAACACCGAATTTGTGCCGGCAGAGAATCTCGGCATTAAAAACGCTAAGTGGGACAAAGCCGACGGGTATTTTGTGCCAAGAGACTGTTATAACTCGTATTTTTATGTGGTAGAGGATGACAGCTGCAACGCTTTGGATAAGTTCCAGCTGCATGGGCGGGCCCTGCTCGACTATCTCGACGGTGGTTCAGCTTTGCATTTAAACCTGGAAGAAAAACTCAGTCAGGATGCATATCTAAAACTTTTAAATATTGCCGCCAGCACCGGCTGTAATTATTTTTGTGTCAACGTCAAAATCACCATTTGTAACAGCTGCGAAGCCATCGACAAACGCACCTTAACGGCCTGCTCTTGTTGTGGCAGCACAAATATTGACTACGGCACCCGCGTTATTGGCTATTTAAAACGGGTATCGGCTTTTAGCAAAGGCCGCCGCCAGGAGCACGAACTGCGCCATTATCATCAAAGCCCGGCCAGGTTGCAGTCTTTGCCAACAACACTAAGCCCGCAACACTCAAAACCACAAAAACAACCTCAAACCGCCACATCGTAAGCGCCAAAGCTACCTACAAAGGGGGAGCTCAACTCCCCCTTCTGTGCAAACAGCGCAAAGCCCGCTGTTGTTACACTGACCCCAACCTGTGTTGGGTCTGTTTTGGCGAACCACCACTCAGACTCAACAACATCGTTTTGTTCACGCCTGCAGCAACAGGCCGGGAGTTTCAGATGAATATTGAAAGTTATCAGGATTTAATTAGCGCCGCTAAACAACAAAACGAGCCCCAACGGCTGCTGTTTGTCTTTGCCAAAGCCGAACTGCCCAATGGTTACACCCAGAATCAGCACGACAGTTATCAGCAAGGCCATGGTGGCGCCTTAAGCCCGGTGCTTTGTGTCGATAAACTGCCGGACGAAATTCCGGAATTTGCCACTTTAGCCGCAGAATCAGCCCATACCGGCATTGAGTGGGATATTGCTTTTGTCTCAGCGCTTGGCGGCCGTGGTGGTTTTGCCCCAAACAGCGACGAAGCCGAACAACCCCTAAAAATGATGCTGGCCAAAATTCAGTCCGGCATTATTGCCGACTTCCTGACTTTTAACCGTCAGGGTGAACTGGTGGCGCTCTATTAAGCTTCATTGTTATTGTTTTATTCGCAACACAATAAGCACCAACACAATAAGCTCCAACACACGAAACGGCGCCAGAAGGCGCCGTTTTCGTTTTGAGGCAAAACTGCAACGCTATCTCAGCTACAAAGGGCGAGCTAAACCGCTATTCATTTGCTGTGGCTGTGGCTGCGGTTCTGGCCTGAGCTGTAACGCCAGATACTGCTGCAATTGCCAGACTGTGGCCGGCAGCAGGCTTTGGCTGTCAAAACTATCCAGATAGTTTTTTAAATAAAGGCCAAGCTCGGTATCGCCCAGCATGCTTAAACGGCGCTGAAAAAACAGCGTGTCGGGGTCGGCCTGGCTGCTGCATAACAGGAAAAAATCCACACTGCTGGCTTTGACTGTTAAATCCGCCTGTTGTTGATGTGCTGAGCTTTCTGTAGTTAAGGCGCTCACTTTCAGCTGTTGTGACTGCAACTCAACCACAAAACAAAACGCAAAATCTGTGACCTCTATCCGCACTTTTTTGCCGGTTAAAAAATCCAGCGCACCAAGGGCGCAGTCGTTGGCAAAGAGCTTATTTAACACTGTGCTGATCAGGGCAATTTTTATCTGCTGTGGCAGCAGCTGGTTCAGCTTTTGTCCGGCTTTGGGCAAGGCTTTTATCACTTTGGGAGTAATCATTTTGAGTTGACACATTGGGAACATCTCCTGGGCTCAACACTTTATACTGCTTCTGATGCTGATAAAGCTGTGCGCCGGCTGAAACTGATAAAACATGGTGACACAGCCAACGCCAAGCGCCCATTGCGCCAAAGAGGTAGAAAGGGATGGAATTATTGTGCCCTGCCGGCAGTGTGGCGGCGCTTAAAGCCGCCATCGAAAACGGTGCTGACGCCGTTTATGTTGGCCTGAAAAACGACACCAATGCCCGCAATTTTGCCGGTTTAAATCTTGACGATTTAAAGCTGGCCGAAGCCTGTGCTTATGTGCACAAAGCCGGTAAAAAACTGCATGTGGCTATTAATACTTTTGCCCATCCGGGTAGCTGGCCGCGCTGGCAGCAAGCGGTGGATCAGGCGGTAGCGGCCGGTGCCGACGCGCTGATTATTGCCGATATGGCGGTGCTGGCTTATGCCGCTGAGCACTACCCGCATATTGAACGGCATTTGTCGGTGCAGGCGTCGGCCACCAATCTGGCGGCCATTGAATTTTACCGCCAGTTTGGTATCAGCCGGGTGGTGTTGCCCAGGGTGTTGTCTATTCAGCAAGTGAGAGCCATAGCCCGCAGCAGCGACATCGAACTTGAAGTTTTTGCCTTTGGCAGCCTCTGTATTATGGCCGAAGGTCGTTGTTATTTAAGCTCTTATTTAACAGGGCAATCGCCCAATACTGCAGGTGCCTGCTCTCCTGCCGCTTTTGTGCGCTGGCAGGAAAATAACGACGGCAGCCTGGAATCACGCTTAAACGGTGTGCTGATAGACAAATTTGCCCCCAACGAAACCGCAGGTTACCCCACTTTATGCAAAGGCCGCTTTGAAGTAGAAGGCGAGCTGTACCATACGCTGGAAGAGCCCACCAGCCTCAATACCCTGGCGCTGCTGCCGGAGCTTAAACGCGAAGGAATAGCGTCGCTGAAAATTGAAGGCCGCCAGCGCAGCCCGGCTTATGTGGCAAGCCTCACCCGCGTTTGGCGACAGGCCATCGACACTTTAGCAGCCAATCCCGATGCTTTTAACGTGCAGGCGCAGTGGGATCAGGTGCTGGCGTCTTTATCTGAAGGCAGCCAAACCACTTTGGGTGCATATCATCGCAGCTGGAAATAACTTATGTCTTTGTTTACACACGCAACAACAGCGGCCAGCCCTTTAAACACAGCAGCAGCGCCGCTGAAACTGGCGTTAGGGCCGGTGCAATATTATTGGCCCAAAGCGCAGATGCTGGATTTTTATCAGCAAGCGGCTTCTTCACCAGCGCAGGTGGTGTATTTAGGCGAAACGGTGTGCAGTAAAAGGCGCGAGCTGAAATTCAGCGATTATCTGGCCATTGCCCAGATGCTGCGCGAAGCCGGCAAAGAAGTGGTGTTATCTACTCTCACCATGCTGGAGTCGCCTTCGGAGCTTAAAGAGCTGCGCCGTTATTGCGACAATGGCGAGTTCTGGATTGAAGCCAACGATGTTGGTGCTATTCAGATGGTGCAGGAGCAACAACTGCCTTTTGTCGCCGGTGCCGCCATCAGCGTTTATAACCACAAGGCGCTGCGCCAGTTGTTGCAGCTGGGCATGAAACGATGGGTGATGCCGGTGGAGCTGTCGCGCGACTGGTTACAGGACATTTTGCAACAACCGTTAATTGCCGACGTGCGCGACTGTTTTGAAGTGGAAGTTTTTGCTTTTGGTCATCTGCCGCTGGCCTGGTCGGGCCGCTGTTTTACCGCCCGCTCGGAAAACCGCGCTAAAGATCAGTGTGAACTTTGTTGTATCAACTACCCCAAAGGCCGCATTGCCAATTCACAGGAAGGCGAAGCGGTGTTTTTACTCAACGGCATTCAAACCCAGTCGGGCGACAGATACAACCTGCTGAACGATTTACCTTCAATGCTCGGCCTGGCCGATGTGGTAAGGTTAAGCCCGGAACCAGAACAAAGCTTTGAATGGCTTGATAAATTTCAGCAAAAGTTATCTGGCGCTGCAAAAGGCCATCAGCCTTTGCCGGCCGGCGACTGCAACGGTTATTGGCATCAGCTGGCAGGTTTACAGCAGACTCACTTAAAGCAGGCCGACGACTAAAAAGGATAAAAAAATGCAGCAAGCCAAAATTGGCATTCTGACCGTCAGCGACCGCGCTTCAGCCGGCATTTACGACGACATTTCCGGTAAAGCCATTATCGACACGCTGAATCAGTATTTATTAAGCCCATGGCAGGCCGAATATAAAGTGATCCCGGACGAACAGCCGCTGATTGAACAAACCTTGTGCCAAATGGTGGACGAGCTGGGCTGCTGCCTGGTGGTGACCACAGGCGGCACTGGGCCTGCCAAAAGAGATGTAACCCCGGAAGCCACTGAAGCAGTGTGCGACAGAATGATGCCGGGTTTTGGCGAGCTGATGCGCGCTGAATCACTGAAATTTGTGCCCACCGCTATTTTGTCGCGTCAAACCGCCGGCCTTCGCGGCAGCAGTTTAATTATTAATTTACCGGGTAAACCCAGCGCTATCCGCCAATGCCTGGACGCAGTATTTCCGGCCGTGCCTTATTGCATCGACCTGATGGAAGGGCCATATCTGCAGTGTAATGACGAGGTGATTCAGGTATTCCGGCCAAAAAAGGGCTAAAGCTTTAGCGCCCGTTTGAATGGCTGCCGAAGGGGTTTGTTTTGCCGCTAAGGCTGCGGCCTGTTGCACGGCCCTTTTGCTGAGGGCTATTAGCGCTGGTTAATGTAATCACTGACTGGTTTAATTGTTTATTTGCTGCCCTGCGCCTTGGTGCTTATGCCGGGTTTCGCCCCGGCAGCTAAGCCTCTTTGGCGGGCTTCCAAAATTTACATATGTTGTCGCCAATTTCACTTTGCGGGTTGTACCAGTCCTTCCCCCTCACAAAAACTGACTTTTCTATGACGACTTGTCGCGAATAATATTTCTATGTAGTTTGGACGTATATCTCGGAAAAACGGGAAAACGTACGACTTAAAACGTGGATTTCCTGTTGGTTGAGTTTTGATGCATGAGAGAGAGTGCCAGTGCATGGCTGATTGAAATGTCCAGACATTAAAATCCCTGAGAGAGTGCTCTACAAAACGCTTAGCTTGAACCTCTGTGTTCTGAGCATATATTCGAATTGAACAACGGTAACAAAAGCCTGATCAATACCTCGCCATACTGGTTGATACAGATAAAAAGGACAAAACGATGGCCCCACAGGGAAACACAAATATACATAACGTTTCGAACGACACTATAGCCTTTCTTTCGTTCGACTTTCTCAAACAGCTTGCTACCCTTGCGCTCGCCACCGCTGGCGGAAGTATTACCTTGCTGCAAACTGTGCTCACCGGAAGTTCTGCGCGGCCTTTGATGATCCTGGCAAGTGGCTTACTCGTGTTGTCAGCGCTATTTTCACTGCAAGCACAACAGATCCTCGTTGAAAGGTTACGTTCAACACTGGCAAAGGACGACGATGCGACTGGCGGGCGTTTTAAGTTGCCGCGCACTGCCAAAGTAGAAAGCCGGATCACCATTGTTGCATTTGCTATGTTCGGAGCAGGGTTAGGTCTGGCTATATCAGCAATGGCGGGCGTCTGGTCGTGAGCACTCAGACTATTCATTTAGGTTTATGATGGGTAAATCGCAGGCTGATTCCACGGTGCTGTTTTATCCGCTTGTACATCATTAGGCTGCAATCCATGGCAAGGAAACGTTGATGAGACTTCACCTGATTTTTGTTGCCGGTCTGTGTTGTTTTATCCCTGGCTTGGCCTTTGCTGCGCCGAAGCCCTTAACAAAACCAGACTGGATAGTGCAACCTGCCTCTAACCTGTCAATTCCAAGGGCGGCGCATCAGACGACCGTCATTTCCCCAAGCCAGGTGCTGGTGACGGGCGGCTGCAGTGGTGGCGGTTGCAGCCCGGTTGAACGTTCAGCCGAATTATTTCACACCACAACCGGACGCACTGAAATAACACCGCCGATGCGTGAAGCCCGTGTTGCTCATATTGCGGCCTTGCTCAAGGACGGCCGGGTTTTGGTCGCTGGCGGCTGGACTGGCACCAACACAACTGCATCGGCCGAATTTTTTGACCCCGGCACACGCACTTTTACACCGGCCGCAGCGATGCTATCAGCGAGAATGGACGCAACAGCGACTCCACTCACCGACGGGGCAATCCTGGTTGCAGGCGGTGCCAGCGCCGTGAATAGTGCACTTGCCAAAGCCGAGGTGTTTGATCTGAGCAAAGGCCACTTTGTTGCAACAGGGCCAATGCACCAAGCAAGAGCCCACCACGCCGCTGCGCGCTTGTCTGATGGTCGTGTATTGGTCATCGGTGGTTTGCACAAACGCCAGTCAGCAACCGCAACGGCAGAACTTTACAACCCGGCCAGCAACACATTTTCGAAAACTGGCCCTATGCGACACGCAAGATGCAAACATGGCGCTGTCCTACTGCAGGATGGACGTGTGATGGTGATTGGCGGCTCCCGCAACTGCGAAGAGCAACACCGGATTGCCCAAACGGAGATATACGATCCTCACACCGGCCAATTTAGTGACGGCCCAGCGCTGTTAAACCCCAGGTACAAGATAGTGACCGCCACCACAGTAATGCCCAGCGGCGATGTTGTTGTGGTTGGTGACGCAAACGATGTTGAGATCTGGACACCTGGCACAGCTGCTTTTGTCAAAGCCGGCGGCAGTATTGGCAATCGTCTGGCTTTTAGTACGGCAACCCCTTTATCCGATGGCAAAGTCCTGGTTCTGGGCGGCTACGACAACAATATCCGCCCCACAGCTCAAAGCTGGCTGGTTTATCGCAAAAATCAGGCGGACACTTCAGATTAATGGCAACACCTTGACTGAAACTGTGACAAAAACCAAAGGCCTGATCCAGCAGGCCTTGGTTTTTTCTGGCTCTGGCAGTCCTGCAGTCGCAGGCACCGGTTAGCGGTTAGCGGTTAGCGGTTAGCGGTTAGCGGTTAGCTAAAAGGTTAAATACCGGTTTGTCAGCAACAGTTGATAACCACCTCTTCAACTTTTCCACAGCAAAACCCATAAGGCAAAAGCCCCGCTAGCCCCTTCGGATCAAAAACAACCAAATCACCAACAGCAGAGTAGCAAACCAGAAACCCGACATCAGTTGCCAGAATAACAACCGGTTGGTTTTGTGTTTAGCTACGACTTGTTGCTGTAAAAACAAAGGGTTGGGGTTTTGTAAGTCTTTCATCAGCAAGCTCACTGAGCTGTAACGCTGGCTTAGATCCAGACTGACACCCAGCTCCAGTGCGCGGTCAAACCAGGGCGGAATAATAGGATTGTGTTGATAACTGTGCTGATAACGCAGTTTTTGGTAGTCGCGCATAGTCTGGCAGTCTTCTACTTTAGCGCCGTATGGCAGCTGGCCGGTAAAAAGCTCGTAGCAAATGGTAGCCAGCGCGTACACATCCCCCTGTACGCCCGAGTTATGGCCCAGCAAATAATGCGGGTCGGAATAACTGGCAGTGCCAAGGGCAATGTCTTGCTCCAGCGGCGAAAACATTTCGGCAAGACCTGCCACGTAGACAGAGCCAAAATCGACCAACACTAAAGTGCCGTCAGGGCGGCGCATAATATTGCCGGGTTTTAAATCCTGATGCACAGCGCCGAGTTTATGAAAAGCCTGCAAACCCGCGGCAATTTGCTTTACCAGCGCTATGGCTTTGGCTGGTTTGAGCGGTTTATCCACTTTGGCAAACCACTGCTCCAGGCTTTCGCCTTCGACATAAGCCAATAAATAATATAAAAAAGTACGGGGGCGCTGCTGACGGTGCACCTGCACCACATTGGGGTGGGAAATCCGAAGCCCTATCCATTCTTCGCGGATAAAACGCTCGATATAACTGTGATCGTCGGCAAAATTCACCGAAGGTGTTTTTAATACCCAGAGTTTATCTGTGGCCAAATCCCACACCAGATATAAATGACTGCGGCTGCTGGCAAAAATCTCTTTTTCTACCTGATAACCGTCCACTTTCATGCCGGGCACCAGCACAGGTAAAAACGGCAGCCGGGTCAGTTTTTCGTTGTAGTCTTCCAGCGTTTGAGCGCAAAGCGCCTGCACTTCGACGATAAGCGCACTGATATTGTCGTCACTGCCGTTTTTAAGCGCCAGCTGGCATAACTGCTCAGCCAGTGTTGTTAAATCCTGTGGTGTCTGCACAGCCGCAGCGCCAGGTTCAGGATCTAACGGCTCAGGGTTTAACAGCTCAGACAGTTGGTTGTCGGGAATAAAATCTGACAGGCCGTCACTGCACAGCAAAAACCTGTCACCTGGCTCCAAAGCGACATTGCCGGTTTGCCACTGCACCTGCTCATCCATACCCAAAGCCCGGCCTAAAAACTGGCGGTTTTCACTGAGTTTAGTGGTGTGATCCTGCGTTAGCTGGGCAATGACCCCTTTGCGCCACAGGTAAATACGGCTGTCGCCAATATGAAAAAAATAAGCAGTATGAGATTTAATGATCAGGCCGCTAAAGGTACATAAAAAACCTTTTTCTTCAGATACATAAGCATGGCTTTGTTGATAAAGTGCGGTATTGATACTGGCCAGTAACTGGCTGGCACTGTGGTTTACCGACCAGCTGTCGGGGGTATTGGCGTATTCGCTGGCAAAATGTTGCACCGCATAGTCGCTGGCTTGTTGCCCTGCCTCGGCTGAACTGACACCATCGGCCAAAC
This sequence comes from Rheinheimera sp., assembly GCA_003543135.1. Taxonomy (GTDB): domain Bacteria; phylum Pseudomonadota; class Gammaproteobacteria; order Enterobacterales; family Alteromonadaceae; genus Pararheinheimera. The sequence goes on along the minus strand of DPJG01000032.1, from coordinate 9,297 downwards.
AAAAACAGCCGCCTTTATAAGTTAATAAATGGGCATCCTTTGGCAAATGCCAGGCAATGGCATCTTCATTCTGGCTTTTATGACCGGCGCAGCTTAAACCGCCAGCCGCCAGTTTAAGCTGTGATTGTAATAAGGACGATTCGTCACTACTTTGCCCTGACACCATCTTTGCCTCTTTTTGCCAGATAAATACAAGAGCTGTGATCAACATCCGTGATCATTGATAAACGAACCAGAAAGAATAAAACTGGCTGTATTGCAACAGCCAGTTTTATCAGGTGTTTACCTTTTGCCTTAACTGACGTGAATATGATGCACGTTGCCGTCTTCATCCACTTCAACAATATGGCCTTTAGGGTCGTCCAGGAACATCACCGCCACTAAACCCACCAGCGCCGAGGCGGCAATCACATAAAAGAAGGTGCTGTAATCAACGTAACTTAATACGGTTAAGTACACCACAGCGCCGACATTGCCATAAGCACCGGCCATACCGGCAATCTGCCCTGTCATCCGGCGTTTAATCAGCGGCACTATGGCAAATACCGCACCTTCGCCCCCCTGCACAAAGAAGCTACAAGCCATACTCACCAGTACCGCCAGCGGCAACCACCAGCTGCTGTCCATTAACCCCATCAGGAAATAACCGGCCGATAAACCGGCAATTAACAACACCATACTTTTGCGGCGGCCAAACTTATCTGAAAACCAGCCACCCATAGGTCTGGAGACCAGATTCATAAAAGCAAAGCTGGACGCTAACAAACCCGCACTCACAGGGTTTAAACCTTCAAAGGTTTCCAGGAAATACAGTGGTAACATCGATACCACAGCCAGCTCAGAGCCAAAGGTAGTGAAATAGGCTAAATCCAGAATAGCCACTTGTTTAAACGAGTATTTTTCATGCTCTGGCACGCCTTTACGCAGGTGCTCGGCGTTCACCCGCCAGACCTGATGGGTCTGGATCACAAAAAGCACCACTAAACTGGCCCAAATCAAATACATATATTGTTCAGAGAATAAATTCACCCCGGCTGGCGACATTTTCCAGGCCAGCATCGCCAGCGCCAGATGCATTGGAATATTCAGCAAAATCAGCAGCCATAAATCGCCCCAGCTGGTGACTTCCATAGCCCCGCTTTTTTTCGGTTTAAAATACACTGAACCTTTAGGGGTATTGCGCGCCTGGTGGTAAAACAACAATGAATACACCGCACTTAATACACCTACGCTGATCAAAGCATACCGCCAGCCATCGGCTCCGCCATACATCAGCGCAAGGGTTGGTAACGTCATGGCCGCCGCGGCAGAGCCAAAGTTACCCCAACCACCATAAATGCCTTCGGCTGTGCCAACCTGATGGCTTGGAAACCATTCCCCCACCAACCGGATACCAATCACAAAACCGGCACCGACAAAACCCAGTAAGAAGCGGAATAAGGCCAGGCTTTCAAAACTTTCAGCCAGCGCAAAACCTATACAAAAAAACGACGAAATCATTAACAACAGGCTGTACATAATGCGGGGGCCAAACTTGTCGACCAGAATACCCACCACAATACGGGCCGGTATCGTCAGTGCTACGTTCAAAATCAGCAGTGCTTTAACCTGAGCGTCCGTCAGGCTCAGCGCCTGTTTAATTTCGGTCAGTAACGGCGCATGGTTAAACCACATCACAAAAGTCAGAAAAAATGCAAACCAGGTCAGATGCAAAGTTTTTATTTTTGCATCGCCAAAATTCAGCAAATTGACCTTTCCGGCTTCAGAGACGGAAGAGGACAGCTTGGACATATAAACCTCCGGTGGAACACCCAGTGAGAACAAAACTGGCTGAAGCATAGAGACTCAAAGGTAAAAAAACATTGACTTTAATCAAGCAATAGCCGCCACTAAACCACTGTTTTTATAAGGAATATCACCTTGTAGGTAGGGCGAAACAAGCTTGCAACTCAGCACCTGAACCACCCCACTACCCACTTCGTGGTAACAGGTTTTCACAAGGCGCCTTGACCAAAACGAAAGGAATACTCCCGATGAAAACCCCACTTCGTTGCCCGGCGGTTTATCATCAGAAAGCTTTTAATGCCAAAGGCTACATCTCTTATGTCTGACGCCCGGATCACAAGCCCAGAAACAGCACACTCACTGCTGATGCCGTTGCCGCAGGCACGCCGTGCTTTATGTTTTTCAATTTTTTGTTTTGCCTGGTGTTTTGCGATTTGGTGTTTATATGCCGCCCTGGGACTGGAGCTGGCAGCACAGCTGCAACTAAGCGCGACTGACTATGGTTTGTTGTTGTCATCCCCTGTGCTGACCGGCGCTTTATTAAGATTTCCGGCCGGTATCCTGGCGGAAAAAATCAGCCCCCGTACTTTGTGGTTGTGGCTGATGTTGCTGCTGATCCCCGCTTTATTGTTATTGCCTTATGCCCAAAGCCTGTTGAGTCTGGTGTTGCTTGGATTCTGGCTGGGGCTGGCCGGTGTGGCTTTTACGTTCGGCATTGCTTATGTGTCGGCTTTTTACCCCGCTGCGCAGCAAGGCACAGTGATGGGTTTGTTTGGGGTTGGTAATGCCGGTGCCGCTTTGAGTTTATTGCTGGTACCGCTATTAAACCAAGTCAGCTGGCCACTTGGAGTCGGTGCTTTGTATGCGCTGTTAACTGCCGTGCTGGCGCTGCTGTTTGTTTTATTTGCACCCAAAATGCCGCAAGGGCATCCGCAAAAGGCTGCAACAACAACGCTGCCCAATAAAACCAGCCCCTTCTATCAGCGCAGCAAGCAGTTGTTAACAGACGCCAGGCTCTGGCGTTTTTCACTGTATTATTATTTTGTGTTTGGCAGCTTTCTGGCGTTGCTGCTGTGGCTGCCACTGTATTACATGCAGGCCTATCAGCTCAGCGCAGCAGATGCTATGGCCTTTACGCTGTTTTTTGTCACTACGTCCAGCATGGTGCGTGCTTTGGGCGGCTGGCTGGCTGACCGTTATGGCGGCCGGGCAGTCAACTGGAGTGCTTTTTGGATCTGCCTGATTTGTTTATTTATTTTAAGTTACCCACCCACCAGCCTGGTGATCCACGGTATTCAAAAAGAGGTGGTGCTGGAAATTAACATCAACCTCTGGCTGTTTACTGCCTTGATTTTTGTCATCGGCATAGCCCAGGGCCTGGGCCGTGCCAGTGTATTTCGCACCATTTATGACTATTACCCCGACCAAATGGGGGCAGCCGGGGGTATGGTGGCGGCCATTGGCGCGCTGGGGGGTTGTACCCTGCCGTTGTTATTTGGGTTGTCGCAGGATTTACTCGGCATTCACACCGCCTGTTTTATGTTGCTGTACGGCGTGCTGGCCTTTTGTATGATTTTGATGTTTTTTGCCAACCAACGGGAGCAATATCAGCGCGAACTGGCCGCCGCCAGAGCCCACAATTTTTTATTAGAAGACGGCAGCGACTAAAGCCGTTTCATTTGGGAAAACAAGATGCAAATTACTGATCTGACAACAGAACTTGATATACCACCTTTACTTCGGCTGGCGTTTCGGCCGCTGTTTTTATTCGGTGGTGCTTTTAGCTGTATTGCCATGCTGCTGTGGGGACTGGCGCTTTTTGCCGGCCTGCCGCTGTCCCCTGTGGGTAATATTCTGTTCTGGCACAGCCATGAAATGATTTTTGGTTTTGGCTGCGCCATAGTGGCCGGTTTTTTATTAACAGCGATGCAAAACTGGACGGGCCTTAGAGCCCCCCACGGCAAGCCTTTGTTATGGCTGCTGCTCTGCTGGCTTCTGGCCCGGTTATTGGTGTTATTTGGTGCGGCTTTGCCCATCTGGGTGGTGGCACTGGTAGACCTGCTGTTTTTACCTTTGGCCGCGGTGCTGATGGCCAAACCTATTCTGGCCGTGGCGCAGTGGCGTAATTTGTTTTTTGTGCCTGTGCTGATGCTGCTTACGCTTTGTAACGCGGTCAGCTGGGTTGGTTTGGCATTAAACGACTATATGCTGCAACAACATGGTCTTTATAGTGCCGTGCTGCTGCTGACGCTGGTAATGAGCATTATGGGTGGCCGGGTGCTGCCGATGTTTACCGCCAATGGCACCCAAAGCAAAAAAGTGGAGCCTGTGCTCTGGCTCGACCGGCTGGCGCTTGGACTTTTATGGCTGGTATTTATTCAGCAGTTTTTAAAACTGGAAAACTTCCTGCCGCATCCGCTGATTGGCGCTTTATATGGTATTGCGGCTGTGCTGCTGGCTATCCGTTGTGCCCGCTGGAAAATCTGGATCACGTTCAGAGTGCCACTGTTGTGGTCTTTACATCTGGCTTATTGGTTTATTCCACTTGGCCTGGCGCTGTTTGCACTGCATTACAGCGGCAGCACTTTGTTGGGCCATACGGTGCTCAAAAGCACGGCGCTGCATGCATTAACAGCCGGCGCCATGGGTTCGATGATTTTAGCCATGATGGCGCGGGTGTCGCTTGGCCACACAGGGCGGCCACTGCAGGTATCGGCCTTGATGGTGCCGGCTTTTGTACTGGTGGTGGCCGCAGGCATCAGCCGCAGCCTGCTGCTGTGGTTGATGCCGGATATGAGCCAGGCGCTGCTGATACTGGCCATTGGCTGCTGGGTACTGGCTTATGCGCTGTTTTGTTATTGTTATGCCGGCATGCTGTGCAGCACCAGAGCGGACGGCAGGCCTGGTTAACTGCAAAGCGATGTAACCCAGATCTGTGGCTCTTGTGCTGCTGTAATTTTTTTATGAAAACCAGCCTTTGGGCTGGTTTTTTGTTTTCGCTGGCCTGTGTAATAACGTCAAACCGCAGTTTTTTCCCTGCCGGGCAATGATACCTCTGTGTGAGTAGCCGCCACTTTCAGTTGATTTATATCAAGTTCTAACAAACACCAATGCTTAGACTCAGCAACAACAGGTAATACGCCAACTGCGTTTTGTTGATGAAGCACCGCGTTTTTACAAAAAGCGCAGGGCTTTCCCGGCAGGCCGCCCTTTGTTGTATTGCCGTTTGTGTTTATCCACAATCAGGGAGTTTTGTATGGCCGCTTTTACAGACCAACCTTTAACCGGAAAACCACTGGTTTACGCTTGCTCGGGCTGCTCTAACGTAGCGCAGCTGGCCAATGATCTGGCCGTGGTGCTGGATAGAGAAGGTATTGCCGAAATGTCCTGTATTGCCGGTGTCGGCGGCCAGGTGAAACAGCTGGTGAAAGTGGCCAAATCCGGCCGGCCTATTCTGGCCATTGACGGTTGTCCGCTCAATTGTGTGCGCCACACCCTGGCGCTGCAACAGGTGGAACCCACCTGGCATTTGGAGCTGACCAGTTTTGGTTATAAAAAACGCGACGGTGAAGACTGTGATTTGCAGCAGGCTTATAAATTATTGCAGCATATTCAGCAGGATATTTTGCCAAGCGCTAAACCGCAGGGTGCCGGCTAAGCAATATTTGCCGACAGCTGCAGCCCTGCATGCCACACTGGCTCAAGTGGCCCCTTTATTCAGCAGGCGCTTTATCCGCAGCCAATATGCCACAACAGGGGCAATCTGGCTGTTTGCGGATGTTAAAACTTTGCCATTCACTGTATTTGCCATCCAATAACAACAAACGGCCATAAAGTGCGCTGCCACAACCCGATAAGATTTTAATGGCCTCCAGCGCCTGCATAGTGCCAATTACCCCAACCACAGGCGATAAAATACCGGCCTCCAGACAGCTCAGCTGCTGCTCGGCAAAACCAAGACTCAGGCACTGGTAACAGGGTGCGTCCGGCTGTTGTTGCCTGTTCATGGCAAAACTGCTGACCTGCCCCTCCATCCTGATGGCTGCGCCCGACACCAGCGGTACCTGCTGCTGATAACAATATTGGTTAATCAGCAGCCTGGTACTTAAATTGTCGCAACAATCCAGCACCAGATCATGTTGTGCAATCAGCTCAGCCAACAAAGTTTCATCGGCAAAACTGCAGACCACACCAAACTTCACGTCGCTATTAAGCTGCGCCAGCGCCGCTGCCGCTACTTCGGCTTTGTATTTACCTACATCAGCTTCCCGAAACAAAATCTGCCGCTGTAAATTACTGCGGTCAATCACATCCCCATCAACCAGCGTCAGCGCTCCGATACCTGAGCTTGCAAGATAGGGCAAAGCGGCGCAGCCAAGACCACCCACTCCGATAACCAGCACCCGGGCCGCCAACAGTTTTTCCTGCCCCTGCAGCTCAAAGGCCGGCAACATAATTTGCCGGCTGTAGCGCATGGCTTGTTGCAAATTCAGCTCTGCAGATGTTGTTGGTTTCATTTTTGCTCCTCCAATGCCCGCTCTGCTGGCATCTGCTCTGGCCGGCGCCATAACCAGAGTGCCACAGCCCCAAGCAACAGCGTCAGCAACACTTTGTACAGCAGCGCAAAGGTACTGAACCAGCAAAGTACCAGGCTGAGCGTCATCATCAGGCTGGCGGCTATTTTGCCGGCGCGTGGCACCAGCCCATAACGGCGCCAGTTGTGGATCACAGGGCCATATTTGTGATGTGCCAATAAACGTGCTTCCAGCTGTGGCCAGCCTTTACCAGCGGCAAAAGCGGCCAGTAATACAAAAGGCACTGTCGGCAAACCAGGCAGCACCACGCCAATCAACCCCAGCAATAAACTGCAAAGCGCCAACATGCGGAACAATACAATACGCGCCAGCTGCATCAGTTTTGTCCTTTAAGCAGGGCTTTGACCCCAAGTTTTTCTGCCAGTTTATGTAAATTACTACTGTCGATTTCCAGCAACCGGGCGGTTTTAGACCAGCTGCCGCCACTTTGTTTAAAGGCAGCTTCAATATGCTGGCGCTGAAACTGCTGCAGCGCTTGTTTAAGCGGCAGGCCTTTGGCTGTGGCTAATGTATTGCTAAACACCTGTTCAGCTGCGGCCATGTTTTGCTCGCCAGCAACAGCTGCTGTTGGGCTGATATCCAGATAACGGGGTTCTATGGTCAGAATATCACTGCGGTTATGGCCTTCACTAAGCGCTTTGATTGCCGCACGACTTATCACATGCTCCAGCTCACGCACATTGCCAGGCCAGTGATAATGCAGCAGCAACAGCTGCGCATCCTGCGACAAACGGATGGATCTGAGGCCAAGCCTGCTGCGGTTTTGCTCCAGAAAATGCCCGGCCAGCATGGCAATGTCGCTGCTGCGCTGACGCAGCGGCGGAATAGGCACAGGATACACCGATAACCTGTGATATAAATCGGCTCTGAACGCGCCCTGCGCCACCTGCTGGGCTAAATCGCGGTTGGTGGCCGCCACTATCCGCACATTCACACTGCGGCTTTTGTCCGAGCCCAGCCGCTGAATTTCGCCGTTTTGTAACACCCGCAGCATTTTGGCCTGCACCAGAAGCGGCAGCTCCCCCACTTCATCTAAAAATAAAGTGCCACCGTCAGCTGCTTCAAAACGGCCACTGCGCTCTTGCTGGGCGCCGGAAAACGCCCCTTTCACATGACCAAAAAGTTCACTTTCCGCCAGCGACTCGGGCAAAGCGGCACAATTGATATACACCAGCGGTTTATTATTGCGGTTGGACTGCTGATGCAGATAACGGGCAAATAACTCTTTGCCAACACCGGTTTCCCCCAGCAGCAACACAGGCAAATCGGAACTCGCCACCACTTTGACTTCTGACAACAGCTGCAATAACTGCGGGCTCTGACCAATAATTTCATCAGCCGGTGAATGGTAAACACCGCTGTCCAGCACCTGATTGGCTCTGGCAAAGCGCACTGTACGAAGTTCGGTTTCAAGCTGACAGACCCTGACCGCGGCTTCTACCAGCAAACTGAATCTTTGTAACTCCAGCACTGTTAAACGGCTGAAAGTGCCGGCCTGCAGGGCGTCGAGAGTCAGCACTCCCCAGCACTGGCCTTCCAGATATAACGAAATACCCATGCAGTCGTGCACCAACAGCGGCTGGCCTTGTTGCACTTCAACTAAACCATCATAAGGATCGGGCAGGCTGCTGTCGGGCGCAAAATGGACCGGCTGCCGGCTTTGTAAAATAGTGGCAAGCCTGGGGTGATGCGCCACCATAAAACGCCGGCCCAGGGTTTCGCTGGCAAGGCCACAGACGGCCACAGGTTTCAGCTGCTCCTGCTGTAGTTGCAGCAGCGCCACAGCGCTGCAGCCAAAATGGGTGCGCATGGTATTCACCAGCCGTTGCAACCGCACCGCTGAGGGTAAATCGGCTACTAAATCAGCCACTAAGGTTTCTTCCAGCATGGTTATTTTTACCCTGTTTGGTAATTATTACCCGGTTTTTTCGGGGTTAAATTTACCACTACCGGCAAAAAATCTATATAAATCAAAAGGGGTAGTTTTGGCCTGATTCTTGGAATATCAGCATAACGGCAGCACGCTGCTGATGTGAAATTTCCGCCTGCCCAAGGCCCAAAAACCGGAGTCTGTTATGTCTTATTTAGATCAACCTTTAGGCCAGCTTGCCACCCAAATCCCGGGCGCAACCGCCGTATTTCACAAATACAAACTGGATTTTTGTTGTGGTGGTAAAGAGTCACTGGCCGCAGCAGCCGCCAAAAGACAACTGAACGCCGCGCAAATTAATACTGAACTGGCGGCGCTGGCGCAGAAACCCGGGTCAATGCAGCGCAACTGGCGCGAGGCAAAAACCGAAGAGCTGGCGTATTTTATTCTGGAACGTTTTCACGCCAAACACCGGCTGCAGCTGCCGGAATTGATCCGCCTCGCCCGCCGGGTAGAGCATGTGCATGCCGATCATCCAGAGTGTCCAACCGGCCTGGCCACTCATCTGGAACATATGTATCAGGAGCTGGAAAGCCATATGCATAAAGAAGAACAAATTTTGTTCCCGATGTTATGTAATGGTTTTTTCCCGGCCGGCCCTATTTCCGTGATGCAGGAAGAACATCTGCAACACGGTGATGCGCTGGACACCATGCTGAACCTGGCCAAAGACCTGGTGTTACCGGCCGGCGCCTGCAATACCTGGTCGGCGTTATATCTGGGCCTGACCGAGCTGAAAGAAGATTTAATGGAACATATTCTGCTGGAAAACGAAATTCTGTTTGTTGAACCACAGCAACAGAAAGGTCAGTGCTGCGGCTCCTGCCAATAAGGCCGCAACCAGGCGGGCCTGCATTGGGCCCGCTTGTTTTTTTACCTTCACTTCTGGCAAGCCAGAACAATAAAAAGCCCAAAACAAAAAGCCCTGCAATTGCTTGCAGGGCTTGTTGTTTATGGTGCCCAGAGGCGGAATCGAACCACCGACAC
>DPJG01000001.1 GCA_003543135.1 Rheinheimera sp. | reverse complement strand
CAGCTTAACTGACTGGCATTAGCCCACAGGCGCCTCTTTTTTGTATTGCTGACTATCAGCGCCCTTGCAGGGCTTTGGCCTGGGCTTCAACCTGACGCCAGACCCGCAGCAAATTGCCGGACAGAATTTTTTCTATGTCGGCTTCGCTGTAACCACGGCGAATTAAACCTGCAATCAGATTCGGATACATAGACACATCCTTTAAACCTTCGGGTAACGAATCACCGACACCGTCAAAATCTGAACCTATACCAACATAATCCACGCCCACCAGTTTGGTCACGTAATCAATGTGATCCAGCACAGTGTCGACATTGGCAAATGGATAAGGATGTTTTTTCAGATATTCGGCTCTGAAAGTTTTTTCGTCAGTACCCTTGGGCGCGGCAGCCAGCGCAGCTTTAAACTGCAAACCCCATTGGTTGGCCTGTGACACCACAAAAGATGAGCCAAAGTTAATCTGAATCACCCCACCGTTTTTCGCCAAAGCTTTGATCATGGCATCGTCCATATTGCGTTCAAAACCCGGCACAAAACTGCGCAGCGACGAGTGTGAGGCAATCACCGGCGCTTTGGTCAGCTGAATCACTTTATAAAAAGCGTCATCGGACACATGCGAAATATCGATCATCATGCCAAGCCGGTTCATTTCAGCCACCACCTTTTCACCAAAGGGGCTTAAACCTTTCCATTTGCGGCGCATATCGTAACTGGAGTCGGAAATATGGTTAGACTCCGAATGCGCCAGCGTGATGTAACGAATACCACGCTGATAAAAATGCTGCAGGTTCTCCAGTTTGCCATCGATAGGCGTACCGTTTTCCATGCCAAGCGCCAGCGAAATTTTGCCTTGGTTAAAATGTTTGGTTAAATCATCGGCGTTGTAGGCCATGGCAAACTTGTCCGGCGCCCGGCCCACCAGCGCTTCCATACTGTCAATCAACTGATTGGCCAGCAGATAACCGCCACCGGATTTTTCGTAACTGGACGGAATATACACCGACATAAAAGGCGCATTTAAACCACCGGCTTTGGCGCGCGGATAATCAAACTCCCCACCTGGTGCGGCCACACTGACATCTTCCCATTTGTCCTGCAAACGGTAAGGCACGTCGATATGGGTATCCACAATCAACATTTGTTGCGCCAGTTGCTGGGCGCGCCCGGCTGGATCTGTGGCCACTGTGCTGGTTGATGTGGTGCCTGAAGTACTGGCACAACCGGCCAGCAGCAAAGTCAGACTGCAAGCAATAAGCGTTGGTTTAAACACTGGATAGTCCCTCTGGAAAACGCCGTTGTTGTCGGCAAATTCAGTGTTTTTAGCCAGTCACACAGCGTAAAAACCCTGATTTATCATTGTTTTTGTCAATTTTTTTGTTGTCTGGCACAGAGCATAAAACAAATACAGCCGACAGCACTATGGTGTTGGACTGTTATTTTTTACACTTGGCCGAAGCAAGGCCGCCGCCCTCTGTGGTCAGAACCTTGCTCAGTGCAACAGCCGGCACTGCTCAAAGCCGGCTGCAAACACAAAACCTCAGGCCTTTAAGCCAAACTCAGCTTCCAGCAAAGCCGCAACCTGCGCCGCTTCCACCTGCTGCACCTGAGTCACCCCCGCCACTGTTTGTTTAAATTCGTTGCCCACCAGCATTTTGCGGCCCTGGGGCGTTTGCAGAATGATCAGCAGTTTTTGCACAAAAATAGTGTCAGGATGCGTCGAGTTCAGGAAATTAGCTGGCATAAAGTCCAGCCAGTCGGCGGGGTATAAATCAAAACCGTATTGATTAACCCAGTTGTTATCCAGCTGCGCCTGCAGCACATACTGACCAGGCTCAGGGCTGACTAAGCGGAACAGGTCAAAATCCTGCTGCTGCACTAAATTCACCTCTGACAAGGCAATAGGAGCCCGCAAGCCATAGCTGCCAAAACCTAAATCACACAACAGCTGCTGCCCCTGGACTTTCACCAGCAGCGCCATATGGGTTTTGGGCCGGCGCATCGGGTAAAACATCGGCCGGCAGAATACAAACTGATACTCCAGACCCAGCGCTGTCATCGCCATGGCAAAGAGGCCGTTCACTTCGTAACAATAACCACCGCGGCGGGCTTTGCCGTCATTGCCGACAATTTTGTTAACTATCTGCTCAGGCTCAAGCGACACCACTTTTTTTGCCTGCACATCAAGATTTTCAAAGGCAATGCTGCGCAGCTGCTGCTGCATCAGCGCTGTCACAGTGGCAATATCCGGTTTTACCTGCTGCTGATAACCAATACGTTGCAGGTACAGTTCAAGACTAAAATTGCTGGCGTACATCTTTTACTCCACGCTTTGGGATTTAATCGCCGTTATTGTCACCGATTTTGCAAAAGGCCGCCATCACCACAAAACCAGCGGTGGCAGCACGGACTTAGCACCAGCGCAAAACCCACAGGCAATGACACAAAAAGCGACTAAGCCTTGCCGCAACAAATAAGCTTTGCGATGATGTTTTATCTCAGATTTAAGGTTGATGTTATGCCGCAATACCAACGTTTTACCCCGGATGATGCCGCAGTTTTTGCCAATGATCACAGTGAGTTATTTGGTATACACAGCAAACTGACCAGTGTCAGCTTTGGCGACAACCATATGAATCAGGTATTTAGGGTAAAAAATCAGTTTGGCACCAGCCTGATTGTAAAACAGGCACTGCCGGTGGCGCGTGGTTTAAGTGAACAGTGGCCGCTGAGCCTGGACCGGTTGCGGATTGAAGCCGAAGCTTTAATTCAGCTGGGCAAAGCCTCGCCGGATCATGTGGTCGAAGTGCTGCATTATGATGCGGATCAGGCCGCTATGTTGCTGGAAGATTTAGATCAATACGAGCTACTGAGTAAAACCCTGGCCGGCGGCCGGCAATTTCATCAACTTGCCGAACAGCTGGCGCAACTACTGGCCCACAATAGTTTTTTCAGCAGCGACTTTGCCACTGATATTGCCGGCAAAAATAACGCACTGAAAAAATTGAATAACCCACAGGCGCAGCAGGTGGTGGAGGATTTGTTATTAAGCGACCCTTATATCAACCATGAGCGCAACCAGCATCAGCAACATTTACAACAACTGGCCCGCCAGCTGTGGCAGGACGAAAAACTGCAGGCAGAGGTCGCCTCGTTACGAGCCGCTTATCGCAGTTGCCCACAGGCACTGCAACATGGCGATTTAGGCTGTAACAGCATTTTTGTCTGTGGTGACGACATTAAAGTGATAGACGCCGAGTTTGCCTGTTATGGCCCGGTCGGTTTTGATTTAGGTATATTTTTTGGCAGCCTGATGCTGCAATATTGCGCTGCGCCCGGGGTCATTGCTGAGCCCAAACGCGCTCAGGATCAACAGAACTACCTGCACAACCAAATCAAAGAATGCTGGTTGCATTTTGCCAAAACCTTTTTCAATTTGTGCCAGCAGCATTGCCGCGATCCGCTGTTTAGTAACAGCGCTTATCAGCAAAAATTTCTGCAACAGGTGCTGCGTTATAGCATTGGCTTTGCCGGCGCTGAAGTCATCCGCCGGGTGATAGGCGCATTTCCTGCTGCCGAATTTAAACAAATTGCCAATGTCGCAGTCAGGCAACAGGCGCAGCAACAAGCTATAACACTGGGCTGTCGTTTGATAATGCTGCATGCTGAAGCCAGCAGTATCAGTCAGTTACTAAGTCCGTTGCAGGATTTGCAGACACAATAAAGTCTGTGACAAGGGCAGCAGCAGGACAGAAGGCAGCCCAGCGGCTGAAACTCTAATTCAAAACGACTTATTCATCACTACTTGTTCAGAACTGCAGCGACCACATCACTGCACCAGCTATCACAACTCAGACCGCTGGCCCCAAACCTGGCTAGCGGTGTATTTGTCATTAGAGTTGTGGTTGATACCTTTGCTGGATACTGCGCACTGTCTGGTCTTTTTCCATGGCCAGCCAGGCTTGTTGCAGTTTGGCAAACTCTGCTGCACTGATGCTTTTTTTACTAAAACCAAAATAAACCGGCGCCTGATAAACCTGCACTATAGGCTGATATAAATCGGCACTTTTTTGTTTATGGTGTTGCCAGTAGTGCAGCACAGACCTGTCCTCGAGGATGGCGTCAACCCGGTCGGCATTCAGCAGCGCTAATTTGTCCTGAATACTGCTGATGGGCACCAATAAAGCCGCAAAGCCCGGGTTGCGCTGAACCGCAGCAAAATCCTCACCATAATAAGCGCCGTTTAGTACCGCAATACGGGGGGCGGGCTTGAGATGGATGGTATCGGTTAAGGTTCTGACGTCTTTAAAATCCGCCGCTTTGCCAATCAACCAAATAGCTTCCAGATGATGCGGACCCAGAAAATAATAATCTTTCTCACGCTCGGTGTTACGGTACAGGTGACTGATCACATCCAGTTCACCGCTTTTTAATTGCATCAGTGAACGCAGCCAGGGGCTTGAACGATAGTCAATGTTACAACCCACTTTAGCTGCCAATGCCTGCAGTAGTTCGGCGGTTTGCCCGTGCCAGTGCTGCTCGTCGTTTTTAATCAGATGCGGCGGAAAGTCGGTTTCAGCGGCAAAGCGCAGCTGGCAGGCAGTGGCTTGCAGACTAAATGCAACACATAACAGCGCTAATACAGACTTTGGCCATCCTTTCACAACAACATCTCCGGCAAATCACAGCATTTTAATCAAACAAGGTACTGCATTCCGTTTGGCAGATAAATAGCTGGTCATTTTTTTACCACCGGAAGCGGCAATTTAGCGATGGCGTGCCGCAAGCAAAAGGTGCGCACTGTTGATTGCAGCATCAGCTCCCGCCACACTCCCCTGCGCTTTTGGTTTTTCAGGTGAAACATGCTACAACTGAGCCCGGTATCAACAGCAAAAGAGACTCTGCAATGCAAAAAGTAACAGGGATAGGCGGTGTGTTTTTAAAAGCGCGTGACCCTATGGCACTGGCGCTCTGGTATCAGCAACATCTGGGCGTACCTTTATTGCCGGGCAGTCCTTATGGCAGTTTTATCGCGCAAAGTCAGGATGAAACTGTCTGGTCGACTTTTGCCGACAGCAGCGATTATTTTGGCCGACCGGAACAACAGATGATGCTGAACTACCGAGTAACGGATTTAAACGCCATGCTGGCACAGCTCAAAGCCGCAGGTGTACGGGTGGATGAACAGCGTGAATCCGGTGACTACGGCGATTTTGGCTGGGCTTATGACCCCGAAGGCAATAAATTTGAGTTATGGCAGCCGAAATAACCACTCTCAGAGTTGCGCCGGCAGCCGCTGGCTTCCTTCTTTTCAACAACAGATTAAAGCCTGCCCCCTACAGTTAGCCTTTTTCTGACATTTATCCCGAATACGCAGCCAAATGCTGCCAACTCCTGCAATAACAAGCAGTTATCACGAATTAATGATATATTAGCTGTTGATTATCAAACAGTATTGTGGTCACTCCAATACTGTCGGGCTGGCGGGCAGCGTGAAAACTGCTACACCTAAGCAGTTGCTTCAACACACTGTTATCGCTCAGGTCATAACTGAAAAAGCGCACAGACGCTCCACCCCAATTGGGCTCAAACTAAGGGTATCCACTGATGAAAAGCAAACAATCATTGTTAGCTCTGCAGATCAAGGTCGCTTTAATCGCTGCCACTGTTGGTCTTTCTCCTGCCGCTCTGGCGCAGGAAAGTGACAAAGCCAAACAGGACGATCAACAACTTGAACGTATTATGGTGACAGCGCAAAAACGCGTGCAAAGTACACAGGAAGTGCCTATTTCGGTTGCCACTTTATCGGGCGAAAAGTTTGACGCTATTTTTTCTGCCGGTGATGACATTCAGGCACTGGGCGTAAAAGTACCGGGTTTATTTGCTGAATCATCGAACGGCCGGGCCGCGCCACGTTTTTATATCCGTGGTTTAGGTAACACCGACTTTGACCTGGCCGCTTCACAGCCGGTGTCGGTGATTATGGACGACGTGGTGCTGGAAAACGTGATTTTAAAGAGCTTCCCGCTGTTTGATATTGAGCAGGTGGAAGTGGTGCGTGGCCCCCAAGGCACTTTATTCGGCCGCAACACCACCGCAGGTATTGTGAAGTTCAGCACCGCCAAACCACGGCAGGATTTTGATGCTTATACCAAGTTTTCATTAGGTAACTATGGTACCCGTAATATCGAAGCCGCTGTTGGCTCAGGCCTGACTGACGAGCTGTCAGCCCGGGTCTCTGTGTTATCACAACACCGCGACCATTACATCAACAACACCTTTACCAATGAAAAAGACGTGATGGGTGGTTTTGATGAAACTGCCGGTCGTCTGCAATTTTTATATGAAAGCGGCAACCTCAGCGCTTTACTGAACGTGCATGGCCGTAAATTAGACGGTACCTCGTCTATTTTCCGCCGTAACGTTTTTACTAAAGGCAGCAATGAACTGAATGCCAATTATGACCGTGACAACGTGGCATATGATGGCGGCAACAACTTCCAGAAATATGACAACTCAGGTGCGTCGTTAAAACTGGATTTTGATCTGAACGATATGACCTTCACTTCTATTACCGCGCACGAACAGGCTGACGGTAATGGCCGTGGTGATATCGACGGTGGTACTGAAGCAGGTCCGGGTCCTTCTGCTGTTGGCAATGCAGTAACTGAAGATCAGTTAAAAGATTTAAAACAGTTCACGCAGGAATTCCGTTTAGCCAGCGACACCAGCGAAGCGCTGGAATGGCAGGTCGGTGCCTTTTATTTTGACTCTTCTTTTGGCGTCACCAGTATTGATGGCTTTTTTGGTCAAACCTCGGTCTACCATGACAACCAAAGCTGGGCTGTGTTTGGCCAGAGCACTTATAACCTGAACGACCGCTGGGATGTGACTGGTGGTATCCGTTACACCCACGACAAAAAATCTTTTGATGTCGGCGAGCAGAATGTGAACGGTTTTGCTTTGGTGATTGGTGTGGCGCAAATTCAGAACTACGCCCCTATTGATTTAAGCGATGGTCAAGTCAGCTGGGAGTTGGCGACCAACTACCGTTTAACCGATCAAACCTCATTGTTTGCCCGTTTTGCCAACGGCTTCCGCGCCCAGTCTATTCAGGGCCGTAACGTGGCTTTTGAAGAAGATCCAACCACAGCAAAATCTGAAACCATCAACTCTATTGAAGTTGGTGCCAAATCAGATTTACTGGGTAACACGCTGCGCTTAAACGGTGCTGTGTTCTATTACAACATTGACGATATGCAGCTATCAGCTATTGGTGGTAACAACAACGGCAACTCGCTAGTGAATGCAGAAGAAGGCACAGGTTATGGTTTTGAAATTGACGCCGACTGGCGTGCACTGTCGAACCTGACACTGGGCGGTGGTTTTAGCTATAACAAAACTGAGTTAAAAGACCCTAACTTGCTGGTTGGTGTTTGTGGCTCAGGCATGTGTACGCCACTGGATCAAACCATCCAGGTTCCTGGCAAAACGCTGGCTTATGTCAATGGCAACCCATTCCCGCAAGCGCCTGAAACTATCCTGACGCTCAACGCCCGTTACGATATTCCGGTGAGCACAGGTGAAATCTACTTCTACACTGATGTGGCTTTCCAGGGCGAAACCAACCTGTTCCTGTATGACTCTGTTGAATTCAAAACCGACGATAATATGGAAGCAGGCCTGCGTATTGGCTACCAGAACTACGACGGTAACTACGAAGTGGCGTTATATGGCCGCAATATTACCGACGAAGATAACGTGAAAGGTGCAGTGGACTTTGCCAACCTGACCGGTTTTGTCAACGAACCGCGGATGGTGGGTATTGAGTTTAAGAAAAGCTTTTATTAACAGCTGACGTTGTCACTGCAAAGTACACAAGGCGCCTGGGGCGCCTTGTTTTTTCCTGTGTTTTAGTGTGACCGGCTTACCGCATCGGCCGGGACATTAGTTAGTATTCAATCCCTATGCGGCCAGCTCAGTTGCAACTTCGAGGTGCATCATGAACAGACGTCTTTTTCTTCAGCTGATGCTGCTTTTTGGCAGTACAAGTGCTGCCTCTTTCCAGAGGCAACACCAACTACAAAATCTAAAGGGCGCTGGCAGTACCAAAAAACGTATTCTGGTGATTGGGGCTGGTCTTGCCGGGCTTGCAGCTGCGCGTGAATGTCAGCGCCATGGCCATCAGGTCACAGTGCTGGAAGCCCGGGACAGGATTGGCGGTCGTATTTATACCAGTCACGCCTGGCCGGATCTGCCACTGGACCTTGGGGCCAGCTGGATCCACGGTGTAAAAGGCAATCCGCTCAGCACTCTGGCCGATGAAATCAACGCCAAACGCTGGCTCACCAGTTATCAGCGCAGCGCCACTTATCACAGCAAAGGACATTTACTCAGTGCTGCGGAAGAAACAGCACTGGACAGCATGCAACTGAAGGTGCAGCAGGCACTGCGTCAGGCGCAAAACACTGAACAGGATAGGTCGCTCAGACAAGCTGTTGCCGTTTTGCAGCAGGAATTTGCCCGGGATCCGGCCGCACTGCGTTTGCTGAATTTTTGTTTATCGTCCGGCTATGAACAGGAATATGCCGGCAGTGCCGCTGAGATGTCGGCACATTGGTTTGATAACGGCAAATTTTTCAGCGGCGATGATGCGCTGTTTGCCGCCGGTTTTGGCGTGATCACTGATTATCTGGCCAGAGACTTAGCCATTAAACTGGGGCAACAGGTGACAGCCATCGAATACAGCGCAACAGGCGTACAGGTGCAAACAACACAAGCCAGCTTTGTTGCCGATCAGGTATTAATCACCCTGCCACTTGGCGTGTTACAGCATCAATCAGTGCGTTTTGTGCCTGAACTGCCTGCGGCAAAACTTGAAGCTATCAACAAACTTGGCATGGGCGTTTTAAACAAATGTTATCTGCGCTTTAACCAGGCATTCTGGCCAACAGATGTTGATTGGCTTGAATATATTGCGCCAAAACATGGCGAGTGGACCGAATGGGTTAGTTTTATGCGTGCGGCACAAGTGCCGGTGTTATTAGGTTTTAATGCCGCAGCGCATGGCCGGGCCATCGAAAAATTCAGCGATGCAGAGATAGTGGCCAGCGCCATGGCCACACTTAAAACCATCTTTGGCAAAGATATCCCCCAACCCATCAACTACCAAATCACCCGCTGGGCGTCTGACCCTTTTGCCCGTGGCTCTTATTCGTATCAGGCGCTTGGCTCCAACCCGCAAATGCGCGATACATTGGCAAGAGCAGTGGATCAACAGCTGTTTTTTGCCGGCGAAGCCACAGAGCGCCACTATGCAGGCACTGCCCATGGTGCTTATTTATCCGGGCTCAGGGCTGCTGCTGAGCTTCTTTCAAGCTAAAAGCCGCACCGTTGTCTGGTTACGGCTAAAGCCTTTAACCGCTATGACAAGCCTTGATGGTTTTAATAGTGGCCTGCGCCAGCGGGGACGTGGCATTGGTTTTAGAAGTAATAAGCACCACCGGAATTTGATAATGGTATTTTTCCGGCCTGATGGCCTGAAACAGGCCTTTTTCCACCCAATAACTGGCGTAATGCTCGGGTAAATACCCAATAAACTTGCCGGATAAAATTAAATGGGCAATGCCTTCGTCGTGATAAGCGCTGGCGCTGTGCTGGTAATTCAGGCCGTCGTTACGGATTTCTTTATCCCGCATATAGTTACTGCTAATCACCTCAGCCTGCGCCAATAAAGTATGGATATCTTTGGCATCACAACCAAATAACGGATGGCCCTGGCCACAATACAGATAGTTGGTTTCCAGATGCAGTGGTTCGTAATCCAGACCGCGGATATGATGGCGGCTCACGCCAATCCCCACCAGAGCGCGGCCATTGGCGACACTGGTTTCTACTTCCCGCGCTTCACACACATGAATATCAAACTGCAGGTTATTACTTTTATCTTTCAGCACCGCTATCGCCTGGGCCACACCACAACGGGGGTCGCTGACCAGAGTATCAATAATGGCAATGCTGACCCGGCCCGATAAATGGTGTTTAGAGCCCGCCACTGTGCTGGCAAAGGTTTCACATTGTTGCAGTAATTCCAGTGATGCCTGATAGGTAATACGGCCGGCGTCGGTGAGCTCAAAACCGCTGCGGCCACGTTTACACAGCGTCAGACCTAAACGAATTTCCAAATCAGATAAATGGGTGCTGATGGTCGAGCGGCCAATATTCAGCCTGGACTCTGCCGCCGACAAACCACCACATTCCACAATAGTGACAAAAATACGCAATAAGCGTAAATCAACGTCCTGCACCTGCATTTGCCAACCGCCTTTAGTTCGATAAATCCGGAATAAGATACGATTATTATGTATTTATAAAACATCTGACACAAGCTAGCATTTGACCATCACACGCCTTTGTGGCGGCCATACAGCAAGACATTTCAGGAGTCAGTCATGGTTTTTAAATACGGTATTGATCGTCTCGATTTAGCCACAGTGAACGGCATTGCCGACGGCAGCATTCAAGCAGAACTTTGCGCCGAAGCTATCGCCAAAATTAACCAAAGCCGCAGCTGTGTGGATGTGATGGCGGCCTCCAGCAAAGCTATTTATGGCATTAACACCGGTTTTGGCCCTTTATGCGACACCCAAATCTCCCCGGCTGAAACTGCCTTGCTGCAAAAAAACCTGCTGATCACCCATGCAGTGGGTGTAGGTGAACCTATTGCCAAAGCGATTTCCAAGCTGATGCTGATCACCAAAGTACATGCGCTGAGCCAGGGTTATTCTGGTGTGCGGCTGGAAGTAATTGAGCGCATGCTGAAGTTTATTGAACTGGATCTGATCCCAGTGGTGCCGGAGCAAGGTTCTGTCGGTGCTTCAGGCGACTTAGCACCGCTGTCACATTTATTCCTGCCACTGATTGGTGAAGGTGAATTCTGGGCTGGCAATAGCAGCGTGCCGGCCAGTGAGGCCTTAGCGCAGCATGGTTTAGCGCCGCTGGAATTACAGGCCAAAGAAGGTTTGGGTCTGATTAACGGCACCCAGTTTATTTTGTCGCACGGCATTACCGCACTGACCAAAATGCAGTACTTACTGAATTTAGCCGATGTGGCAGGCGCCATGAGTATTGAAGGTATGCAAGGCAGCGGCTCGCCGTTCCGCCCTGAATTACACCAAATCCGCCCATTTGCCGGCAATATCGAAGTGGCAGCGCGTATGCGCCGGTTATTTAAAAATTCACAAAATATGGCCTCGCACACCGGCTGTGCCCGGGTGCAGGACCCATATTCACTGCGTTGTATTCCGCAGGTGCACGGCGCCTCCCGCAACGCTTTTCACCACCTCAAAGAGCTGGTTGAAATTGAGATGAACTCAGTGACCGACAACCCTATTGTCATTAGCAGCGAAGAAGCGCTGTCCGGTGGTGGTTTCCACGGTCAGCCGCTGGCCATGGTGCTGGATTACACCTCCATTGCCGCCGCTGAACTTGGCAATATTTCCGACCGCCGTTGTTATTTGCTGCTGGAAGGCCTGCATGGATTACCACGGTTGTTAACCAAAGCCGGTGGGTTAAATTCAGGTTTAATGATCCCGCAATACACCACTGCGGCGCTGGTGACCGAAAACAAATCTTTATGTTTCCCGCCTTCAGCCGACAGCGTGCCTACCTCAATGGGTCAGGAAGATCATGTGTCTATGGGCAGTATCTCAGGCCGGAAGCTGAACCAGATTTTAGGCAACCTGGAAAAAATTCTGGCGATAGAGCTGATGTACGCAGCTCAGGCCATTGAATTCCGCCGCCCCAACACTTGCTCAGACTTAATTGAAGAAAATCATGCCATTATCCGCGCCAAAGTAGCCAAGCTCGAAGAAGACCGGCTGTTAAAACCGGACATCGACGCCATGATCACACTGGTCAAAACCCAGGCCTTGAAGGTCGACTTTGCGGTCAATGTTTAAGGAGTGCAACAGATGACTTTTCAGGATCAAATCAAACAAGGTATTCCAGCAGAGCTGCCAGCAGCCAAAGCTTACCCTGTAGGCGCCAACCGTGCGCCTAAACGCAAAGACATTTTAACCAAAGCGGAAAAACAACTGGCGGTGCGTAATGCGCTGCGGTATTTCCCCAAGGCATGGCATGCGGAACTGGCAGTGGAATTTGCCAAAGAACTGAATGACTTTGGCCGTATTTATATGTACCGCTTTAAGCCGGATTATGAGATTAAAGCCCGGGCTATCAGCGATTATCCGGCCAAATGCCAGCAGGCCGCTGCCATTATGCTGATGATTGACAATAACCTCGACCCGGCTGTGGCGCAGCATCCGGAAGAGTTGATTACTTATGGTGGCAATGGCGCAGTGTTCCAAAACTGGGCGCAATACCGCTTAACCATGAAGTACTTAAGCGAAATGGCCGAAGACCAGACTTTGCATATGTACTCAGGCCATCCGATGGGTTTATTCCCGTCATCGGTAGAAGCGCCAAGAGTGGTGGTGACCAACGGCATGATGATCCCGAACTATTCCAAACCGGATGATTGGGAGCGGTTTAACGCCCTGGGCGTCACCCAATATGGCCAGATGACCGCCGGCTCTTTTATGTATATTGGCCCGCAGGGCATAGTGCATGGCACCACCATTACGGTGATGAATGCGTTTCGCAAAGTGCTGCCAAAAGGCGATAGCCCCAAAGGCAAAATTTTCTTAACAGCTGGCCTGGGGGGCATGAGCGGCGCTCAGCCAAAAGCCGGCAATATTGCGCAGTGCATTACCGTTTGTGCTGAGGTGAACCCAAAAGCCGCCACCAAACGTCACCAGCAAGGTTGGGTGGATGAGCTGATTGACACTATGCCGGCCTTAATTAGCCGGGTAAAACAAGCCCAGGCCAAGGCCGAAGTGGTGTCTATTGCTTATATCGGCAACGTGGTGGATGTATGGGAAGCCTTTGATGCCGAAGATATTTTTGTGCATTTAGGTTCAGACCAAACCTCATTACATAACCCCTGGTCGGGCGGTTATTACCCTGTTGGCATTTCATATGATGAAGCCAACCGGTTAATCCGCGAGGAGCCGGAATTATTCAGAGCCAAGGTGCAGGACACCTTAAAACGTCACGCCGCTATCGTGAATAAACACACAGCCAAAGGCACTTATTTCTTTGACTACGGCAATGCGTTTTTGCTGGAAGCCTCACGCGCCGGTGGCGATGTGATGGCGCAAAACGGCATCGACTTTAAATATCCGTCTTATGTGCAGGATATTTTAGGCCCTATGTGTTTTGACTATGGTTTTGGCCCTTTCCGCTGGGTTTGTACTTCAGGCAAGCCGGAAGATTTAGATAAAACCGATGCCATTGCCGCACAAGTGTTAAAACGTTTGATGTTAGCTGCGCCGGAAGAAATTCAGCAGCAGATGCAGGACAATATCAGCTGGATTTTGGATGCCAAACAAAACAAGCTGGTGGTGGGTTCTCAGGCGCGCATTTTATACGCCGACGCTGAAGGCCGTGCTGAAATTGCCGCTGCTTTTAACGCTGCGATAAAACGCGGTGAAATTGGCCCTGTGGTATTAGGCCGTGACCATCACGATGTCAGCGGCACCGACTCGCCGTTCCGCGAAACCTCTAACATTTATGACGGCAGCCGTTTTACCGCCGATATGGCCATTCACAACGTGATTGGCGACAGCTTCCGCGGCGCCACCTGGGTGTCGATTCACAACGGCGGCGGTGTGGGCTGGGGTGAGGTGATGAACGGCGGTTTTGGCATGTTGCTGGACGGCTCAGTGGAGGCAGATCGCCGCTTAAAGTCGATGTTGTTTTTTGACGTCAACAACGGCATCGCCCGCCGCAGCTGGGCGCGTAACAATGAAGCCGATTTTGCCATCCGCCGTGAAATGGCACGCACGCCTAAGTTACAGGTCACGCTGGCCAACAGAGTAGACGACGATCTTCTTGAGCAGTTGTTTTAAGCTGACATAGCTGCGTTTTTAAATAGCAGCAGGTTGAAGCGAAGTTGCTTGAACACAGCCCTGCTGTTAAACAGCCAGCTTTTAAACAACGTTGTTTTTAAGCTGGTTTTAAAAAAAGATATGCGCCACAAGGCGCTTATCTTTTTTGTTTTTAGTGCAGCGTAGATATCTGCTGTAACCCGCTTTGCGTTTTACCAAATAGAAGCAACTTCATCATATGCACTGTTCGTTTACTTCAGCCCGCTTTTTCCTTGTGTGTATGCGAAGCCTGCCTTCCCGCGGAAATTATTCTCAAACCCAATCCCTGGGATAAATATTCATCTGGCGCCATTATTTTATGTCATCTTTCTTTACATATTTTGTAAGAAAAAATGACAAACTCAAGTAACGCATTGAAATTAAATGACTTTAAATATTGGCATTAAAAGTGCTGTTCAATTCCGATCTATGGGTAAAAATCGTCAATCCTTTGGAAATCATCATGAAAAATAAAATGTTAAAAGCAGCAGTCGCTGGATTGGTGTTATCTCTCAGTCATGTTGCCCAAGCCGGTGTCGTGCCTGTTGGCGTGCAAAATGATATCAATTTCTCTACGGTAACTGCTGATTGGGGTTGGACACTTTGCCATCGCAGCAACTACGGTAGCAGTGTATCCATTACAGATATGTTTGGTACTTGTAATGGTAGTTATGTGATGCTGGCTGGTGCGTTAAGCTCATCAAACAAAATTGATACGCTGGCAGCTGCTTTATTCTCTGATGTAACAGCCTATACCTCGGTAAATACAACAAGAACTTCAAATGGCGCACAGTGGTATTTCAACGGTTATTCAATGGGTTTTGCTGGTTTAGGTGACATGATCAGTCAAACAACTGCTGACACCGCAGGTTTGAATGAAAGAGACCGTTTAAGTTGGCATACGTCTATGTCGGCAGGTTATTGGAACCAAAATTCAGCTTTATCTCCTCTGCATGTTTATAACGGCTGGAGAAGTGGTAGTAACTATAGTATCTACGAAGGTACTGAATGGGAACGTTTGGTATTTACCTATAACGCCCCGAAAAACGATATTCCAGAGCCATCAACTCTTGCCATCTTCGGTTTGACCTTAGTTGCCTTAGGATTACGCCGCTTCAAAAAGCAATAAGCTTATTGATACCATTCAAAAAAACACAACATTATTGTGGGAATGCCAGTCAGTTAAACTGACTGGCATTATTTTTGTGCGGATATTTACCGGGTTTTCCTTTAACTAACCTTGGCGACCAAAGTTCGTCACGTCTGAACGGCAACTTTAAGAATTCAGCTTTTCCTGTGAAATCCTTGATGTCAGCCGTTGGCACAAAGCCACCTTTTGAAGGTAAACATCTGCATTAAGGTCGCACCGACAATCAAAGTGAAGGGCAAGTCGCCAGAAATTTCATCTGCACCTGTTCTGTCGCTTGCCCTCGCAGTTCACAGCCCTTTTCTCCCGGTATTTGTGCAAATTGCCAGCTTAAATCAGATCGCAACAAGGGCAATGCCGCTGCCATACAGTCAGTGATACGCGAGGAACCGTCAACCAATCCTGTTTGATATTCGGGGTCTTGGATCGCAACCGGCGGTACTGAAGTTTTTCGCTGATTTGAAGGATTTTCAGTGATGATAATTTCGCCGGCATGATCTACCGTAAAATCGTAAACAAGAGACAGAGCATTACTGGTCGGATACTTGCCAAAACGCAATTCGATCCGTCGAACTCTTCGATCCACCTGTACCGCATCTTGCTCAAAACCAGGCCTGAGAGTCATAGGATCCAAAGCAATAGATTTTGGGGCCATAAAATCAAGCAGAGGCTGATAGAAATAGTCCTGATTTCTATCGTGAAGTTGGCTTAAGCTCTGTTTTAAGTTGTTTGATTTGCGAAAGTCCAATTGATACTGCAATAGCATCAGTTCAGTATTTTGCAGACATTGATCAGGCAATTGTTTTGCCAGCTCAGAAGACAATTGAAACTCAGGTACATCAATGACTAACCAGTTATTTGACAGTGGTTTAGACTGTATTGCCACCACCCACAACAACACACCAGATGCACACATACTGATCAATAACTTAAGCGACATTCCTTGCTCCATTGCTGCGTCTGTGTTTTTTATTGAATTGATCTGTACCGGCAACAGTAGACACTTTGCTAAGTCCTGCTTTTCAATTCAAAACTCTTGGCTTAGGCAGCCAAAAGTACTATGCCTTCAGGTCTTGTTGTAATCAACCTCAATGTATTGAAAAACATACAGCCAATATAAGGCGAAAAACGAGTTTTTACACAGTGAGTTCCAGCAAGGTTCGTTCATTTGTTAACCGGCGGACAGCCACTGCTGGCACCAACCAGAAACCAATTCCCCAAGCCTGCGCTCTTCCCCTTTAAGCCAAGCCGGCAAAAATCGGCAGTTTAAGGTTTTAACACGCCAACTATTTGAAGCGACCGACGGCGCCAGTCGCTGCCCCCAGATGTTGAAAAGCAGGCAGCCCCTCAAAAGCGAGTCAAAACAACAGGCATCAAAACGCCCCCGGGTACAGCAAGCCCAGGCGATACAAAAACAACAAAAGCCAATCACAGATAGCCTCTTCCGGCCCAGGAGCATCAGACAACACCTTGAGTTATCGATACTTGCTGTATAGAGTCAATGCAGTACTTGCAAACTGATAAGTGCACTCAAATCAGAGGATGGTTTATGTTTGATTGGTTCGGCCTCAGGGCTTTGCGGGAAGAAAACCAGCAGTTAAAAGAACAAGTCAGTATGCAAAAGCAAATTCGTGACAGCGTCAGTAAACAAATGATGCGCTTAACGATGGATGATAGCGGCAAAATCCGGGCTGTGAATGCGAACTTTTGCAATGAAAGTGCCCTTAATGAAACTGACGTGATTGGCCGGCCAGTGCTGGATTTAGTGCCGTCTTTTTTGCAGCAAACTGAACACTTTAACAAGCTGGCCACTGCGCTCAGAACCGGAGATTTCTGGATAGGAGCCTGGCAAATTGCCAACCGGCAGGGGCAGGAATTCTGGTTGCGCGCTGCGCTTTGCCCGGTAAAAACCAGCGCTGGTAAGCTGGATCATTTTGAAATTTACGCCAATAACCTGACCCGCACCATCGAAACGTCACAACAGCATGATGCGCTGATCAAAGCCATGCAACGCTCTACCGCCGTCATTGAATTTGATATGCAAGGCCATGTACTGAGCGCTAACGACTTGTTTTTACAGGCCATGGGCTACCGGCTTACTGATATTGCCGGTAAACATCACAAAATGTTTTGTCCGGCCGAAATTCATCAAAGCAGCGAATACAGCCAGTTCTGGCAACGTTTAGGTCAGGGCCAGTTTGTCGCCGACCGTTTTCGCCGGGTCGACAGTGCCGGCCGTGAAGTCTGGCTGGAAGCGTCTTACAACCCTATCGCCAATGCCCGTGGTGAATTTTACAAAGTGGTGAAGTTTGCCACTGTGATTACCGATCAGGTGCTGCAGGAACGGGAAGTGGGCAGCGCCGCCCAGGTGGCATTTTCCACCTCACAGGCCACAGACGAAAGCTCGCGCCAGGGCAAACAGGTGATGCACAACACAGCCGCAGTAATGGAGCAGCTGGAAGCCCAGATGAGTAAAGCGGTGGAAAACATTAACGATCTGGCCCACCAGGGCCAGCTGGTGCAAAGTATTATCCAGAGTATTCAGGGCATTGCCGATCAAACCAATCTGCTGGCGCTTAATGCCGCTATTGAAGCAGCCCGGGCCGGTGAACAAGGTCGCGGTTTTGCCGTAGTGGCGGACGAAGTGCGTCAACTGGCGTCGCGCACCAGCGCAGCCACAGTGGAGATAGTGGATGTGGTGAACCGCAATCAGCAGCTGTCGTCCAGTGCGGTGCAAATGATAGAGCAAAGCCAGCAACAAGCCCGGGATGTGAATGCGCTGATTGGCCAGGCCCGGCTGGTGATTGACGATATCCAGCTGGCAGCACAACAAGTGGTTGATTCGGTGTCAAAATTTGCCAATCGGATTAAATAACCTTTTGGCCGCGCCCCTGAGCTGCCGCACTGCCAGCACTGGACGCACAAGCCGGCAAAACGCTAAGCTGAAGGCCTCCCTTTAATCTGCACAGGTTTTTTATGCAAGTGCCACTGATGCCTTTATGTTCTGCACTGTTGCGGCAACCGCTGCATTTGCTGCTGCCCCTGTTGCTGTGCTGCGTTTTTTTCAGCCTGCAGGGCCACAGCAAACCGCTGGTGGTGGCCACTTATGCCTACCCGGACATCAACCGGCAGGCGGCCGTGACCCCCTTAGCCAACTGGCTGGCTGCTCAGCAACAGCAGCAGGTGACAGTACTAGTGGCAACCAAACCGGATGAGCTGGTGCAGCTGGCGGTGCAGGGCAAAGCCGATCTGGTGGTGCCCAATCTGGTGGCATACCTGCAAATTCAGCTGCAGAATCAAACCATGCTGAATTTTCTGGTGCCTGCTGGTCAGCAGACGCAGCAACAAGCTGTGTATACCTCGAGTTTGCTTGGCAAAAATGTAACCAATTTTCAGCAGCTGCAACTGTTGTTACCACAAGGCCAACCACTGACGGTATTTGCGGTCTGGCCTGATTCGGCGTCCGGCGGCTTAATTGCCACTGCAGCGCTGAAACAACAACTGGCCGGGCAGTTTTTAAAGCTGAAGTTTAACTATGTTGGCAGTCACCAGGCGGTACTACCAGCCCTGGCCGCAAGCGAACAAGGCCTTGGCATAGTGGCCAGCGCAACCTTACCGGCACAGCTGCCAGCAGGTGTCAGCGAAATTTGGCGCTCCGCCGAATTGCCTTTTGGCGCTTTACTTTGTAACAGTCAGACTTTGCCTTGTAACCAGCTGAGTCAACAACTTAGCAAGGCGCCACAAGCTGCTGCAGTATTACAGGGCCTGCAACAGGGCTGGGCGGAATTTGGCCAGAGCACCCATCTGGCACCTGTGGATGATGCGCCTTATCAGCCACTGCGCGACCTGCTTAGCACAGGCTCAGCCCACTAAAGACCAGCGTAACCGCTGCTCACACAGCGGTTTTTCACACCGCTGCTTTTCACTAAACACAGCGGCCTGTGCGCAGCTGCTGTGGTTGTTTTTTCCCCCGAAATTTTGCAGTGATCTGCTGAGCAACAGCCACGGTAAAACCAACTTGCCTCACACAAGAAACAACATCTGCTGACAAAGAATTACAGAATACGCCAGCGGCGCTTTTTTACTATGGCCAGGCATCCAGCCAGCAGGCTGTCACAGTGTCCCCGGAGGATTGATGATGAGAATGTCTACCCGCTTTACCTGGTGTTTATGGCCCGCAGTGCTGACACTGACCGCTTGTGTGTCGACCGCAAAAATGGCACTGCCAGAGTCGGCGGCACCAGCTGTTGAATACACAGTGCGTGGTGCCAATCCTTTTGCCTGGGATAAACCACTGCAGTTTGGCCGCTGGCATACCACCCAACTTAAGGATAAAGGCCGGCTTGATGCCGGGCTGAGCTTTGGCAAGCTTGGTATTGGTGGCACTTACCATGGCAAAACCATCAGCACCAACACCGGCAGCGCTGCACGCTGCAGTGGCCTGCTGCTAAGCGCCAGCAAAGACACGCTGGCTGTAGACCCGGCTTTTGGCAACTTGCCGGTATTATCCTGCACTTTTTCCGGTACTCAGCAAGGCGAACTGTCACTGCGTCAGGATCATTTAAATCGTCTGCAGGGGCAGCTGGTGAGCGGCAACCAGGTGTACGACATCAGCTCAGTACATCAGCTGGCGGGTGGTTTATTTAGCAGTGCAGTGCCGGTTGGATTCCACGTTAAAAAACAGCAGCAACTCTATTGGTCAGTCGAAAAAATCAACGAAGGCCGGGTACTGTTATGGCAACAAGGCGACGCGGCTGAGCAGGATTTACTGGCAACAGCCAGCCTGGTATTGCTGGCCACCAATTTTGATAATTTATTATGGGAAGAGCCGGTACCTTAAACTGTTCAAGCTTCAACACTGGTCGGCGGCTCCGGGCAACAGAGCTGATATTTGTTCAGTGAATAATATCGCCCAGAAGCAGCAAAGGCGCCCTAAGGCGTCTTTGCTGAAATAACGGTATTGATGCCGCTGTTATCTATCTGACGGCTGATACTTATCCCGAGTTGCGCATCCCGGCTGCGATACCGGCAATAGTCACCATCAAAGCACGTTTAATATTGTCGTTGACCGTTTCCGGCGCATGACGGACGCGGTTTAACAGTTCCACCTGCAAAATATGCAGTGGGTCTACATAAGTGTTGCGCAGCACGATCGACTCCCGGATCCAGCTTTCGTTGGCCATAAAATCTTTAGCGTCAATGAGTTGCAGCAGCAATTTGCTGTCGGCTTCTAATTGGCTGCGAAGCTCAACCCCTAAATGCTTCAGCTCGGCCGGTACCAGTTTTTCGTCGTAATAAGCGGCTATCTGGGCGTCGGCTTTGAGGTACACCATTTCCAGCATCGACAAGCGGGTAGCGAAAAACGGCCATTCGCGGCGCATCTGGTGCAAAGTGCTGGTATTACCTTGCGCCACTACCTTGGCCAGCGCGCTGCCGGCACCGAGCCAGGCCGGTAACATTAAACGGTTTTGTGACCAGGCAAAAATCCAGGGGATTGCCCTTAAACTTTCCACGCCACCATTGGGGTTCCGTTTCGGTGGACGGCTGCCCAGCGGCAACTGACCAAGCTCAAGCTCAGGGGTGGCTGCACGGAAATACCTTACAAAATCAGGGTGATGGCGCACTATGGCGCGGTAAGCTTCACAAGAATCAGTCGCCAGTTGTTGCATCAGTGTGCGCCATTCGGTTTTTGGTACCGGTGGTGGTAATAACACCCCTTCCAGCACGGCCGACGCATACAGCGCCAGACTGCGCTGGGCTAACTGGCTTAAACCAAATTTAAAGCGGATCATCTCGCCTTGTTCTGTCACCCGCAGGCCACCTGCCAGAGATCCCGGCGGCTGCGACAAAATAGCGGCATGAGCGGGGCCGCCGCCACGGCCAATAGTACCGCCACGGCCGTGGAATAACGTCAGCTGGACTTTGGCTTGCTGGCAAATTGCCACCAAAGCTTCCTGCGCACTGTATTGCGCCCAGCCTGCCGCTATAGCACCAGCGTCTTTGGCGGAGTCGGAATAACCAATCATCACTTCCTGTTTGCCCTGAATATAACCACGGTACCAGTCGATCCCGAGCAACTTGCTGATACATTCAGGGGCGCTGGTTAAATCGGCCAGGGTTTCAAATAATGGTGCCACCCGCATCGGGAAGCTGATGCCGGCATCTTTCAGTAACAGCTGCACCGCCAGCACGTCGGACGGCTGACCTGCCATTGAAATCACATAAGTCGACAGCGCTTCGCTGCCGTGGCGGGCAACAATGTCGCAGGTATCCAATACTTCCTGCACTTCGGCGCTGGGCTGCCAGTTTTTTGGAAACAGCGGCCTTTTGCTGGCCAGTTCATTCAGTAAAAACGCCTGGCGGGCACTTTCGTCCCACTGCGCATAATCGCCTAAACCTAAATATTTGGTAAATTCGCTAAACACCTGGGTATGCCGGCCCGATTCCTGCCGCACGTCCAGTTTTAACAAGGTTAAGCCAAAAGCATAAGCGCGGCGGATGGTGTCCAGCAGTTTGCCGTTGGCAATCACCTGCATTTTGCAGTCAACCAGCGAGCGGTAACACAACAGCAGAGGCTCCAGCAGCTGTGCGTTATGCCAGAGTAAATCATCCGGCCTTTGTAATCTGTCGTGTTTTAATGCTTCAGTCAGCCAGTCGCGGGTATACAACAGTTTGTTTTTTAACTGTTTTAATACATCACGGTAAGGCTCAGACGAATTACCGCTGGCGTCTCTCAGCGCCTGATTGGCTAAATTCATCGACAGCTCGTTGCCCAGCACTTCCAGGTCGCGGCTGAATAAATCAGCGGCTTTCCAGCGGCTTAATAACAACACCTGCCGGGTGACTTTGGCGGTGACAAAAGGATTGCCGTCTCT
Organism: Rheinheimera sp.; assembly: GCA_003543135.1. Lineage (GTDB taxonomy): Bacteria > Pseudomonadota > Gammaproteobacteria > Enterobacterales > Alteromonadaceae > Pararheinheimera. The sequence goes on along the minus strand of DPJG01000001.1, from coordinate 144,221 downwards.
GTCCCCACCCATCCAGCTGGAAAATTTAATAGGGGCAGCGTCCAGCGCCAGGCCATGGCCCAACACAGGTGTTAAGGCGTCATCCAGTTCACGGATAAAATCCGGAATGGCGTACCACAACGAAGTTTCAATCACAGCAAAACCGGATTTAGCCTCATCCACAGGTGTTGGCCGCTGCTCGCGGATTTCGTTGGTATGCCAGGCCTGGGTAATTAAATCACTGAGCCTAAGCTCAATTTTATGGCGCTGTGCTGCAGTTAAATCCTGCTCCAGTTCGGCCAGACAATCGGCAATTTGTGTCAGTTTATAAATCAGGGTGCGGCGGGTCACTTCAGTCGGGTGTGCGGTGAGCACCAGCTCTATCGATAAATCAGCCACCGCCTGGCGGGTTTTGGCCAGATCGACATTTTTTTGCTGCAGCAGCGCCAATAATTCGGCCAAAGGCTCAGGTTTTTCAATAGCACTGTGGCCGGCTTTGGAAATGGTGTGATACTGCTCGGCTAAATTGGCTAGGTTTAAAAACTGGGCAAAAGCACGGGCCACCGGCAAAATTTCATCATCACCTAAACCGGCCAGAATTTGTTTTAACTGCTGGTTTTCAGTTTCGGTGCCCTGCCGGGCTTGTTTGGCCAGCTGACGGATTTTTTCTATCCGCTCCAGCACTGCGTCCCCTAACTGATTCCGTACTGTGTCGCCAAGCTGAGTGCCCAGCAGGCCCACATTTGCCCTCAAGGCAGCATATTGTGACATGTCCCATTCCTCTTGCTGCGCGCTGTGGCGTCTGTTGCTGTTGCTGCTGTTGTGGTAATAACCGTTTATTTTTAATCCACCCTAGCCTGTTATTTGCCGGTACTCAACACTGACAGATTACAAAACAGGCAACAAAATGGACTTTTAGCCTTTTAGATGGCTTTATCTTTCACATTGGCACAACGCAGGCTAAAAAAGCAACAACAAAGGGCAGAAATGTCAGGGTAAAGGGCGGGCAGTGAGAGCTGTGGATACTGACAGTGAGAGCTGTGGATACGGACAGTGAGAGCTGCGGATAATAGTGCAGCTCAATACAGGGACAAAAACACAAATAAAAACGCAGATAAAAAAACAGGTGCTGATACAAGCACCTGTTTTGGCGACAACAATAGCATTAACGACGCAGAATAAAGTCGTCGGCGCTTCTGCGTACCTTGGTTAAATTCACCAGCCAGTCACCTTCTGCAGCGCGGTAGCCACCAAGCGGTAATAACAGCACAGAGCGTAAACCCAGCGCAGACAGATTTAAAATTTCATCCACTTTTGCCGGCTCAAAACCTTCCATCGGTGTGCTGTCTACCTGCACTTCAGCAGCAGCAATTAAGGCGCTGCCAAGGCCGATATAAGCCTGACGGGCGGCGTGCTCAAAGTTTTCTTCAGCACTGCGGTTAGGATAAAACGCCAGTAATTTCTGCCGGTAGGCTTCCCAACCTTCATTTTTAAAACCACGTTGTTCATTGACCAGATCAAACATCATATTAATGCGATCTGCGGTGTAGTTGTCCCAGGCGGCAAATACCAATAAATGTGAGCAGTCCGTGATTTGGCTTTGATTCCAGGCCACAGGTTTAATTTGTGCTTTGATAGCCGGATCTGTCACCACCAGCACCTGATAAGGCTGCAAACCACTGGAGCTGGCCGATAACCGGATGGCTTCCAGAATATGCGCCAGCTTGTCATCCGGCACTGTTTTGGCGGCATCCATACTTTTGGTGGCATAACGCCAGGATAATAAACTTAATACATCAGACATTTTTTGGCTCCTTCACAGCAAAGGAGCGCAGTCTAACAGTTTCATACCAGTCGGTACAATAATTATTTATACCATTTGGTATATTATTTATTTGCCGCTGTTTATCGCTGCCTGACCGGCTTCAGCCAGGCAACCTTGTTCCTGTTATGACTGCTTTTTGCCAAAAGGCCAGAATCTGAAACTACGACTGTCTGCTTTCTGCGGTTCAGCCAGCGCGTTATCTTCCGGTTCGGCCGCCACCAGCGCCGACACATCCACCTGCACTTCATGTTGCTGACGCCAGGCACCTTGCCGCCACGGGCTTTGTGGCCGCACTGGTGTGCTGTCAGCCGCTTCGCCAGCCAGACCAAAAGCAAAAGCGGCAACTGGCGGACCAAAGGTTTCAAACAAAGTGACAGCGCCCAGCACCACAGCGGCTATTACTGCGGCCTGCTCTGGCACCAGCTTGCTGCTGGTTTGTACCAGACCAATGGCCAGGCCCGCCATCGGAATAAGCAACAATCCTGTGGCTGAAGCTTTACGCCAGGGCTGCAACCCAAACCGCAGTGCCACACTCACCGCCAGCACCTTGACCAAAGAGCGGGTGAATACCAGTACCAGAATGGCCGGTGCATATTCAATTAACTCTTTCAGATGCAAACTGGCGCCTGCAAACACAAAAAGCACAATAAAAAACAGCTCAAAAGCACTGCCAAATTCCAGCGCCGACACCACTTCGTCCTGCTCCACACTGCGCACTACAATGCCGACAATTAAAGGCGCAAATAACATCGACAGTTGCAGCTGCTGCGCCAGGCCAAGGGTTAACATCAGCGCCCCCACCACCAGCGCCAGTTTATATTGCGCCGCTTTGGCGGTGCGGCTACTGATAAAATGCAGGCCAAGGCCGATCCAGATGCCAAGCACTGCTGAGCCCAGCAGCAAATACAAAGGTTGTAAAATTACTTGTTGCCAGCTGGCATTTTCCTGCAATAACAACGCTGGGATCACCAGCGCAAACACCAGAAAAGACAACAGGTTATTCAGCGCCACCAGGGTTTTGGCCGATTCTGTCACCGGGCCTTTTGCCCCCACTTCATGCGCGACGTGCAGCAGCACTGCCGGTGACGATGAAATTAAAATGGCAGCTATCACAGCCGCGATGACAGGACTAAAGCCCAGCCAGAAACTCACCGCAAACACGGCAATAAAAGTACAACCAGATTCCAGTAAAGCCACCGCCAATAACCGCGGTGACGCGCGGATAAAACGTAAATCCAGTGATGAACCCAGCCGGTATAAAATCAGCGCCAGTGCTATATCAATTAAAATCCGCGCGTCTTTGAGGGTGTCATAATCCAATAAACCCAACACACTGGGACCGACTAAAAAACCAACCCCCATAAAACCTGTGATACTAGGCAGCCAGGACCAACGATGTGCCAGATACCCCCCTAAAGTGCCCACCACCAACAGCACCCCAAAAGACAACAGCGGCGTCATACTCAAACCATGCTGCGGCAAAAACTCCATGCAAAACCCTTGTTTTTATTGCTGTTATTCAGAAGTTACAGCAGACAGATGACAAAAAACCAGCACAGCACCAGCGGCCTGAGTCAACACACTCTGGGCTGAAACTGCAGTGAAAACGCCCCCAGCTGACCAAACTCAATCTGGATTTGTGGCCCTATTGGCAACTCCAACACACCGGCATAAGAACCGGTGATCACCGCCTGCCCGGCTGTAAGTCCGATACCCTGAGCCGATAAAAAGTTCACCAGCCAATACAAAGCCGCCTTGGCATCACCATTTGGATGCTGTGCCTGCTGTTGCAACAACAGGGCATCGTCGGTACTGATACTGAGCAAAAACTGGTTAAGATCAACGTCTTTCACCGCAACAGCAGGACCAAGATACAAACCCTGATTAAATAAACCATCGGCCAGTTGATCAAAATAAAGGGCGCCACTGTCGGGCAAAAACCGGCTTTGGATCAGCTCCAGCGCCAGATGCACCCCGCCTATCGCTGCATCTATGTCTGCTTTGTGATAAGGCTCGCCCTGCCCTTTGGCCGGTAAATCAGTGTGAAACACAAAAGCCAGTTCCGGTTCCACTCTGGCCAGCCCCTTTGATTGGGGCAACACTGAAGGCCAAATGGGGCAAATGGCGGTCGGGAAACGGCATAACTCAGCGGCATACAAAGGCGCGACCACTTGTTTTTCGCCATTGGCGTCCACAGTGGGCAAAGCGCATTTCCAGCCGGCAATGGCCGAAGGCAACAAAGCCGCCACCTGTTGTTGCAGGGCAAAAGCCTGTGCAAAATTCTGTGGCCTGAGGCCCTGGGGTAATAAAGCGGCCACTTCACCCTGTAAACGACGACGGGCCAAAATGACAGCAGCAGTTTCTGACATCAACAGACTCCAACAAAAAAAAACACTGCACTGTAACACGACTACTTTGTTTGCGGCATGAAAGCTCACGGATGCAAACGGCTGACAATTGACATGCCTTTTTCTCTTCAGTACCTTAGGCGCCATTGCGGGTGTCGTATAATGGTAATACCCCAGCTTCCCAAGCTGGTGCCGTGGGTTCGATTCCCATCACCCGCTCCAGAATTTTTTCCGCTATTGCCCCTTGTCGCTGAACTGCGGGAATCACTTGTCCAGCCCATTCAGACCAGTTATCGCCTCTGTACACACAATGACCGCAAAGCCATTGCCTTTGGCTAAGCACTGCTTTACTGCTTAAACATCCAGGTTTTAAATGATTGCGCCTGGCATCCACCACAGTATTAAAAACAATAACTTATTAATGCCGGGAACTGTTATGAAACGTCTTTTGTTACCTGTAATGCTGTTTTCACCTGCAGCAGTACTTGCAGCCGATCTGGACATGGCCAACAAAATCCGCCATGAAGGTTTTTACCAATCTGAAGTGATGCATACGCTGGAGCATCTGACCGACAAAATTGGCCCGCGCCTGACCGCATCACCACAAATGGTCAAAGCCAACCACTGGACCTTACAACAGCTGAAAGACTGGGGCTTAAAAAACGCTGAGTTACACCCTTTTGAATTTGGCCGCGGCTGGAGCAGCGAGTCGGCCAGCATTGTGCTGACTGGCCCGCGCCAGCAATCTTTGCACGGTATTCCGGTGGCCTGGACACCGGGTACAAAAGGAGCCATCACTGGCGAAGTGATGTTGTTTGACGTGAATACCAGCGCCGACTTAGCCGCTTATGCCGGCAAACTGGCCGGTAAAGTACTGCTGATGGGCGAAGACTTAAAAATAGAACCACCTAAAACGGTGATTTTTGAGCGTTTAAGCGCAAAAAAACTGACCGATATGAAAGACTACGACACCAGCGCCCGCGCCAGTTATGAGTCTTTTATGACCAAAGCCATGCGCGACAGCCGCATGCAAAGTTATAAATTTAACAAAGAGTTAGATGCGTTTTTGCAAAAAGAACAAGTGGCAGCTGTGATTTACCGCAGCAGCCGTCAGGGTGGTTTGGTGCGGGTATTTGGCAAGTCACACCGGGTGGGTGAAACTTTCCCGGTGCCGGCCATGATCATCGAACAGGAAGACTACAGCCTGCTGCTGCGCATGCTGGATCGCAAAGAACAACCCAAGCTGACGCTGGATATCAAAGCCCGTTTTCACGATGAAGACATGAAATCCTACAACACCATCGCGGAAATTCCGGGCAGCGACAGCAATGGTGAAGTGGTGATGGTGGGCGCGCATCTGGACTCCTGGCACGCCAGCGATGGTGCCGTGGATAACGGCGCCGGTGTGGCCGTGGCGATGGAAGCCGTGCGCATTTTAAGCAAGCTCAATGTTAAACCTAAACGTACTATCCGTATTGCGCTCTGGTCGGGTGAAGAGCAGGGATTGTATGGCTCTCGCGCTTATGTTAACGACTTCCTGGCGAGCCGGCCAGAACCTCAGGATCCGGCGGAAAAAGCGCTGCCACGTTATTTATGGTCAAGCCCAGGCTGGCCAATTGCGCCAAAAGCTGCGTACAACAAATTGTCGGTGTACTTTAATATGGACAACGGCAGCGGCAAGTTCCGCGGCATTTATACCGAAGGCAATGTGGCCGTCAAACCGGTATTCACCGACTGGTTTGGCCCTTACAGCGACTTAAGCACCGGTACTATTTCGCCTTTATCCACCGGCGGTACTGACCACGAATCTTTTGACGATGTAGGTTTGCCTGGCTTCCAGTTTATTCAGGACCCACTGGATTACAGCACCAGGTTGCATCACACCCATATCGACTCGATTGACCATGTGGTTGAAGAAGACTTAAAACAAGCGTCTGTGCTGATGGCCGGTTTCCTTTACGAAGCCGCGATGGCTGACAAAATGCTGCCGCGTAAACCTATGCCTACCCCACCTTCAAAAGTGCAGCAACAACAAAAAGATTTAGAAGCCGCCAAAGAGCGCCGCTTGCGTGAGCTCGAAGGCAAAAAGGCACTGGATACCAAAGCAGTGTATTAAAAGCCAGCTGTGTCAGCCTGACAGCCCCCCCTGCTGTCAGTGCTGCTCCCTATCCCCAAATAAGCACCAAAACAAAAACACCGGCAAATGCCGGTGTTTTTTTGCGTGAACGCCAGAGGCAGCTGACTCGGGCCAATGTGATAACTGCAATTGCAGCTTACAGTTGTGACTGTAAATAGTTGGGTAAACCCAGCATGTTAATTTGCCGCAGTTGCTGTTCCAACCAGTGCGCATGGTCGTTTTCAGTGTCATCCAGCAGGGTTTGCAGCATAGTGCGGGTGACATAATCCTGCTGCTGTTCGCATAAAGCGATGGTCTTTTTTAATAAAGCGCCTACTGCGTATTCCACGTTTAAGTCGTTTTGCAGCATTGAAGGTACGTCGGAGCCAATTTGCAAACCGTCGCGGGTGACCATATCCGGTGTGCCTTCGAGGAATAAAATCCGTTCAATAATTAACGAAGCATGGCCTTTTTCGTCTTCCACTTCGTGGTCGATGCGCTCAAATAACTTGTGCAAGCCCCAGTCTTTATACATGCGCGAATGGATAAAATACTGATCCATGGCACTGAGTTCATTGGCAAGCAGGGTGTTCAGCGCGTCGATAATTTGTTGTTTGCCTTGCATTATTTGTCTCCTTCACCCAGTTTGCTTTGCAGATAATTGGCCAGCCCCATCACACTGATCTGATACTGCTGGGCATTGATCCAATCAATATGTTCTTCTTCATGTTCCAGAATTTCCTGCAGAATTTCGCGGCTGACGTAGTCCTGCTCTTTTTCACAGAGCGCAATGGCTTGTTTTAACAGCGGCAACTGCTCCAGTTCAAAATCCAGATCACACTGCAGCATTTCTTCGGTGTCTTCACCAATGCGCAAACGGCCAAGCGCCTGTAAATTTGGTAAACCTTCCAAAAACAACACCCGCTCTATCAGCTCGTCGGCTTGTTTCATATCGCGGATCGACTTTTTGTAACAGACATTGTTCAGCTCAGCCAAACCCCAGTTTTTATAAATGCGGGCATGCAAAAAATACTGGTTGATGGAGGTCAGTTCGGACGTCAGCACGTCATTTAATGCGGTAATTACCGCCGGATGGCCTTTCATGGTGGGGCTCCTGCACGTCAGATTAAAAGTCGGATTTAACATCAGCATCAGCCTCAGAGCAGAATAGGCTGAACAGCACGGCAAAACCCGCCGGAAATGTTGACTATTTTAGTCGGAGATAGCGGAATGTCGAGTTTTAATTTTTAAAAAACATGAATAAAATCATAAACATGTAATTGAGAACGCTTCGCTTTAACACCAGAGTTCTTGTTGAGTTTTTCCCCAACTGCTCAACAAGAAAAACTGATGCCTTTTCAATTACCTGGCCCGGTGTTTGCCTGAGTGGCCGCCAGAATGCCTGCTTAAGAGCCTGCCGGAACCTTTGCAAAAGTGCCAGTCAAAGCGCCCCAAAACTCTGGCAGGCCCCCGTTAAAATGTCTGCTGTTATGCGGCGCTGGCCGGTTTTTTCAGCTGCCACAACCGGTACAGGTCACGCCCTGTTTCATACAGCAGATAAAGCCCAACAAGCCAGGCGCTGTGTTTCAGTACTCTGTTAATGTCAGACAGCTCCAGTAACTCAGGCAGTGGCTGTGCTGTGCCGGCCACTATGGCATCCAGACTCGCCAGCCAGGCCAGCAAACAGATAAAAGCCAGGTTTAAAGCCAGATTCACCCAGAGTGTTGCCTGCTGCCAATAAGGTTTTAACCAGCACCAGATGCTAAAAGCCACAGATAGCAACAATAAAACGGTGATCACCGGCCGCTGTTGTTGCACTACATCACTAAGCACCACTCTAAGCCCCGCCAGAGTTTCAGCAGGCATCCACAGCGGATACCAGAACAACAACAATAAAAAGCCGGTAGTGGCAAGCTCGGTGATACTGTCACCCAGCCCAATCTGCTGCCATGGCCGTTCAACCGGCGGCAAATCAGTCGCTTGCCACTTTGCCTGCTGCACCCAGCCTTGCAGCGGGCCACCGAACTGTTGTGCATAAAAAATCAGTGTGATCACCATAAAAGCTGTGGCGGCTTCGTCAAAAAAGCCAACTGTCAGCTGCAATATAAACTGCACTGGCCTGAGCTGTTCGGCCTGTAGCAGCGTCATACTGGCGCCCAGCACCTGCCAGACAAACAGCAAGGCCAGCACCAGCTTCAACACCTGCCAGTACAGTGGCATCAGCTCACTGCTGACCAGCGGCTGTGGTGGCACATACTGGCTGGCCACTCTGCGTGGATGCCCCCATTCTTGCAGCAGCGCAGCAATTTCACTGTCGGTTAATCTCCGGCCGGCTTCTTCCGACTGATGGGCAATTTTATCGGCAATATCGGCGCTGAGCTCACGGCCAATAGCGGCTTGTTGCTCCTCGGGTAAATAGCGCTGCACGGCGCTGACATATCGTTGTACAAGTTCCATCAGATATTCTCCACTAAGTTGGCCAGAGCGCCGTTCAGTAACTGCCATTCTGCGGCCAGTTGTTGCAGCAGCTGCGCCCCCTCAGCCGACAGCTGGTAATAACGCCGCTCCCGTCCTTCTGCCTGTTGCCATTCACTGTCGAGTAAACCCTGCTCGGCCAAACGCCGCACCAGCGGATATAAAGTGCCTTCGTCAATGTCGATGCCATTGTCGAGCAGCTGTTTACGCAGCGAATAGCCATAATGAGGCTGTTTTAATGACGCCAGCACGGCCAGCACCAGTACACCGCGCCTGAGCTCACCCCGCATTTTGTCCAACCGGCTTTCTGTCATTGTTGTTCCTGTATCACTGACACCCCACTGCGTGTCGTGTTAAGTTGTCTGCAGACGGCACTTTCACCAGACTGCCGCTGATAAAAAGCCACTGAACAATACTGTGCGCCACACACTGTATGACACACAGCATATACTATGCACCACACAGTAATAATTGCCAGTTTTTTTCTATATTTTTCTGTCAGTGCCCGGCAACACTTGTTTTTTAATAAACCACAGAACAGGACCCTCAGATGATTTTTGATTGTGCAAAGATGCCGCCCGAGCGACTTTACCCTTTGCTGGCCGGCACTGTGGTGCCAAGGCCTATTGCCTGGCTCAGCAGTTGTGATGATAAGGGCCACAGCAATCTGGCGCCTTTTAGCTTTTTTCAGCTGGTGACCGACCAACCACCAACTTTGATGATTTCGATTAACCGTCATGCCGATGGCAGCCAAAAAGACAGCAGCCGCAATTTGCAGCTGTGCCCGGAACTGGTGGTGCATCTGGTGACACCCGAACTGGCTGGCCTGATGAATGCCACTGCCGCCAGCTTTGCCAAAAATGTCAGCGAAATCGACGCGCTGAACATCAACACCATACCGTCACAACAAGTGCGACCAGCAAAAGTGGCCGCCAGCCCTGTTAGTTTTGAGTGCAAAGTCGTGAGTCTGACGCCCTACCCGGCGCACCAGCCCAGCTGCGATATCCTGCTGGCCGAAGTGTTATGTATCGATATTGCCGATGCGCTGCTGGACGATCAGCACAAACTCAGGCACAACGAACTGGACCTGTTAGCCAGGTTAGGGGGCTTGTGGTATAGCCACAGCCGGCAGCCGGATAATTTTCAGCTGGCCAGGCCAGCATCGGCCGATGCTGCAGTAAAAAGCCAAACTCAGGCTGATAGCAATCCTGACTGAGACTATGGTAAAAAGGCGCTGTCAGGCTGAACCCAAAGTTTCAGCCGTTGTTTGCTTCGAGGTTTGATTATGTCGCAGTCCGTACCAGCCGAAAAAAAGTCGCAAGGCCTTCTTCCTAACCTTCTGTTTAATATTGCAATTCCGGTAATTATTCTCAGTAAATTCAGCACCGAAGCTTATTTAGGCCCGGTCTGGGGTTTAGTGGTGGCGCTGTGTTTCCCTATTGGTTATGGCCTGTGGGAGTTAAAACAGTCGGGCAAAATAAACTTTTTTTCGGTGGTGGGGTTAATTTCGGTGTTGCTGACCGGCGGTATGAGCCTGCTGCAGCTGGACCCCAAATATATCGCCATTAAAGAAGCGGCCGTACCCGGCATTATTGGTTTATTGGTGTGGTTCAGTCAGCACAGCAAATTTCATTTGATCAAAGCCATGCTGGAAAATGCCCAGCTGTTGAATATGGAAAAACTGCAGGCGGCACTGGCCAAAACCAATAACACTGCAGCTTTTGAGCAAAAAATGAATGTCACCAACCAGTTATTGGCTGGTTCCTTTTTTGTGTCGTCGCTGCTGAATTATCTGCTCGCCAAATGGATTTTAGTCAGCCCACCCGGCACCACAGCCTATAACGAAGAACTGGGCCGGATGACAGCACTGAGTTACCCGGTGATTGCCCTGCCCAGCATGGTGTTAATGATGGCGGCACTTTGGTATTTATTCAGTCAGATTGGCAAACTGACCGGTGAAGATGTAGAAAATTTTTTGAAGTAACCTCAGGCTTGCGAACCAGCTTGCCTATGGCTTGAGCGGCTTGAGCGGTTTGAGTGGTTTTAGCAGCGCATTGAGCTTTTTGACACAGGCCGCCGTGATGGTTTTTTTGCTGAACATCAAATGGATATCGGCCTGATATAACACAAAGGGCAGCACCGCCAGCGCCGGTAATTCTCCCTGTTGCGCCTGGCGCTGCAAAAGCCACTGGCTGTCTACTATGCTGTAGTCGGCGCGCTGGCTTAATACCAGTTCCAGCCGCTGCTCTGCATCAAATATAGCCAACGAGCGTTGCATCACCTGCGGCAATTGTTTGAGCTGCTCAAACTCTTCACCGTAATAACCTTTGGGGTTATAAGCACCGGCCAGCCGGCGTGCTGCCAGCGCTAAAAAACCTGCTTTGTCGTTGATTTGCGGGTAGGTCTGCAGCAGCTGTTTATGCACTATCAGTTGATTTGTTTCAGTACGGTAAGCTTTGGAAAACCAGGCATATTCAGCCCGCTCTTTGGTATAAGAAGCGGCAAAAATTATGTCCACCTGCCCCTGCGCCAGCTGACTGAGCGCCCGCGATTCCGGCAGCGGCACCAACTTCAGTTCAGCACCTGCGCCACTGAGCAGATTTCGAATCAGTTCAATGTCAGTGCCTGTGACCGACTCGTCGTGCACTTCCACATAAGGCGCCCAGCTGCTGTTATAAGGCATCCGAAACTCAGCCGGGCACGGATCCGCCGCCAGCCGGGCACAAAAAAACAGTAAAGATAACAGCAACAAGCCCGAGCGCATCACAACCATTTCCTAAGCTTTATCAGATAAATATCACTATAGCCAAGATTGCTGGCTGCGGCCCCCGGTTTATCCTGATGCCGCAGAAGTGCGTCGCGAAGCGTTCAGACTCAGGACGCCAGAGTGTTGTTAAAACGCTCAAAAGCCGCGGCTAAATCCGCAATTAAATCGGTTGGATCTTCCAGGCCAATATGCAGCCGGATCACAGGGCCGGTATAAGGCCAGAGGGTAGCAGTTCTGATACTTTGTAAATTCAGATTAAAAGTCACCAGACTTTCATAACCGCCCCAGGAAAAACCCATTTTAAAAAACTGCATGCCTTCCACAAAAGCAGTCACAGCTTTGGCGTCGCCCTGTTTCAGTACCAGCGATAACAAACCATTACTGCCGCTAAAATCACGTGTAAATTCAGCGTGTCCCGGATGGTCGGGCAAAGACGGGTGCAAAATACGGGCTATTTCCGGCCTTTGCTGCAGGTACGCCAGTACCTGCGCGGTATTTTGCTGATGCTGCGCCAGCCGCACGCCAATAGTTCTTAAACCCCGTGCGGCCAGATACACATCATCGGCCGACGCGCAATAACCCAGCAAATAACTGGCTTCCCGCAGCTGCGGCCAGTATTTTTCGTTGGCGCTGGCCGTACCCAGCATCACATCAGAGTGGCCAACAATATATTTAGTGGCCGCCTGAATCGACACATCCACACCATGGGCAAAAGGTTTAAACAACACAGGGGAAGCCCAGGTGTTATCCAGCATCACCAGTACATTATGCTGTTTGGCCACAGCACAAATAGCCGGCACGTCCTGCACTTCCATGGTAATAGAACCGGGTGACTCGAGGAAAATCACTTTGGTGTTGGGGCGGATTAACGCCTTGATACCAGCGCCAACCAGAGGGTCATAATAAGTGGTTTCAATACCGAGGTTTTTCAGAAGCTTATCGCACAAAGCCCGGGTGGGTTCATACACCGAATCCACCATCAGCAAATGGTCACCGCTTTGTAAAAATGCCAGCAAAGCACCACTGATAGCAGCTGCACCACAAGGATATAAAGCACAACCGGCGCCGCCCTCCAGCTCACAAATGGCGTCACTAAAAGCAAAATGAGTTTGGGTACCACGGCGGCCATAATAAGGTACCTGCTCGCCTCTTTTGGCTGTGGCATGTTTGAGTTCACTGACGGTCTCAAACACCACAGTGGAGGCCCGCACCACGGGCACGTTTACGCTGTAACCCGTCCATTTTTTATCGCGGCCAGCATGCACAATTTTACTTGCGATCTTCATAACTTCCCCTCAGACATCCGGATGCCTGCATTGTAGGCATAGCCTGAGCTCAATTGCCAGATGCTGCAAGGGCCTGGTGCTGTAAGCCTGAGATCAGGTATTAGATAAAAACTGTTGTTTTTATTAAATATTGTTGGCAAGTTAGCTTCTTTACACCAACAAAAAGCAGCAGGATAACCAGTCTGAACAGAACAATTTTTTTTGCCCGGAAGCCACACAAGCTGGCTTTGTTATTGGCCTTTACTTTGAATGCCACCGCAGCTTTGGCCACTGAAACTGAGCAGCCAGCACAGAGTAAATGCAGCGCGGCACTGTTGCAGGGTAGCTGGCAGTTAGAATCAGCGCTTTATCTGGATGCCAATGGCAAACTGCTGGCAGAAATTAAACAGCAAAGCACCTTGAGCCGCAAACTGATTGCCGGACGGCATTTTAGTTTTATCACCTGGCAACCCGACGGCAAATTTGAGGTGGCTGCTACCGGTACTTTTTATACCGACAGCTTGGGCTATCACGAACAGGTGGAAGCGGCATCACTGCCGCGGTTACAGAGCAAAACTTATCACTTTCAGTGTCAGCTCAGCGGCAATCAATGGTTACATCAGGGTATGGAAGATGGTGTGCTGATTAAAGAAGTGTGGCAAAAACTCAATGACCAGGCTGGCTAAATGCACAAGCAGGACAACGAAGCCGCAGAACCTCAGCCAGAATATGCACCTTAAGCATTACTGCAATGCAGCTATCTCATCAGTGCGGATTAACTGCTCAAGCGCTGGCCTGGCAAAATAATACCCCTGAAAATAACGAATGCCGACGCCAGCCAGATAATCCAGTTCGGCTTGATGTTCTATGCCTTCGGCCAATACCTCTGTGCCCATATCCAGACAAAGCTTTTGCACATCCGCCACCAGCTGCTGTTTGGCCGGATGCTGGTTGATATCGCGGATAAGCCCCATATCCAGTTTCAGCACTCTGGGCCGTAACGATTCCAGCCAGGATAAGTCAGCATAACCAGAGCCAAAATCATCAATAGCGGTAATAAACCCTCTTTTGGCGTAACTGTCGAAAATCTTCAGCAGCTTTTTATGATCAACAATCTGCTCACTTTCGGTCACTTCAAACATAATATTGCGGATATCAAAACCAAACATATCGGCCGCTTCAATAGTGGCGCGAATACAGGTTTCGGGGTTATACACCGCATTGGGTAAAAAATTGATGCTGAGCATTTTATCAAGACCAAGCTTAGAGGCGGTTTCAATGGCTTTGACCCGACAGGCCTGGTCAAAATAATATTTGTTTTGTTCGTTAATACGTTCAAACACCCAACCGGCGCCTTCACCCAAAGGCCCACGCACCAGCGCTTCGTAACCTGCAACCTGCCGTGTTTGCCAGTCGATGATGGGCTGAAATGCCATGCGGATCTCAAACCCCAATGACTTCCCACTTAAGCAGTCCATACAACTTTGTTGTTTGATTTGACTCGGAAATTCCATTACAGCCTCGTTTTGGCACTTTTTCTTAGTGTGAGCACATTTAAACGCTTTGCAAAGCTTTATGCGAAAATTCGCTGTTATTGAGCCATGAATGCCGGGCAAAAGCAGAGCTGCTGTTGTGATACCAGCCATCACCTGATAGCAAACAGCGACGCTGAATTTTCCCGAAGAGTGCTACTGAACTTTGAAGGGGCAGAGGTACAAGGAACAGCAGCATAGGGTCAGGTCTTGTGTTTTGCCTGGTCGTAATTCATTTGCGGTAAAAGGCCAGACTTCGAGCTGCTAATACAAATTTAACTCAAAGGAAAAAGGCAAGACCTGACCCTGTTGTGACCCTGTTAGCACTGTTGGTTTGTCTGTTGGTTTGTGTTATTGGTTGAGTAGGGCAAACAGGATCAGCACTTGATTTTGCCTTATGCTAAACCATTTAGAGTGAGAGCTAAACCTCGCGCCCGCGATACCAAAGTCCCTCAAATACAGAAGTTTCGCTCCCCCTCGCCTGCCGCAGTGCCACTCTCTGAGTTTTACAACATCATAACAGCAGCAAATCCAACTCAGAGGGATTGCCGTATCAGCCGAACATGGCAAGCGCGCGCTTGCCATGTATAATGCCGGCATTGTGCCCAATCCAACTTTGCTGTGGCCCAAGGCTGCAAATAACTTTTGGAACCTCATGAAATATAAAGATTTGCGCGACTTTATCGCTCAGCTGGAACAACGGGGTTTATTACACCGTGTGACAGTGGAAGTAGACCCGGTATTGGAAATGACCGAAATTGCCGACCGCACCCTGCGTGCCGGTGGCCCGGCGTTATTATTTGAAAATCCAAAGGGTTTTAACATTCCGGTACTGGCGAATTTATTTGGCACGCCAGAGCGGGTAGCCCTTGGTATGGGTCAGCCCGATGTCAGCGCTTTACGTGAAGTGGGCAAGTTGCTGGCCTTTTTAAAAGAGCCGGAACCGCCAAAAGGTTTAAAAGACGCCTGGGACAAACTGCCGATCTTTAAGCAAGTGCTGAATATGGCGGCCAAAGTGGTAAAAAAAGCCCCTTGCCAGCAAGTGGTGCTGGAAGGTGACGCCGTTGATTTAACTAAATTACCCGTGATGACCTGCTGGCCAGGCGACGCTGCGCCACTGATCACCTGGGGTTTAACCGTGACCCGCGGCCCGCATAAAGAGCGGCAGAATCTGGGCATTTACCGCCAGCAGGTACTGGGTAAAAACAAAGTGATTATGCGTTGGTTGTCACACCGTGGCGGTGCTTTGGATTTTCTCGAGTGGCAAAAAGCCCATCCGGGTCAGCGTTTTCCGGTGGCAGTTGCTTTGGGCGCCGACCCCGCCACTATTTTAGGCGCTGTAACACCAGTGCCTGATACTTTGTCTGAATACGCTTTTGCCGGATTACTGCGTGGTGATAACACTGAAGTGGTGAAATGTATCAGCAACGATTTACAGGTACCGGCCAGCGCTGAATTTGTGCTGGAAGGTTATTTAGAGCCGGGTGAAATGGCGCCGGAAGGCCCGTATGGCGACCACACAGGTTATTACAACGAAGTGGATTCGTTCCCGGTGTTTACCGTTACCCACATTACCCACAGAGAAGATCCGATTTACCACAGCACTTACACCGGCCGCCCGCCGGATGAACCGGCCATTTTAGGTGTGGCGCTGAACGAAGTGTTTGTGCCTATTTTGCAAAAGCAGTTTCCGGAAATTGTTGATTTTTATCTGCCGCCAGAAGGGTGCTCTTATCGCCTGGCTGTGGTGACGATGAAAAAACAATATCCGGGCCATGCCAAACGCGTGATGATGGGGGTTTGGTCTTTCCTGCGCCAGTTTATGTATACCAAGTTTGTCATTGTCTGTGATGACGATGTGAATGCCCGCGACTGGCAGGACGTGATCTGGGCCATCACCACCCGGATGGACCCGGCGCGCGACACTACTTTAATTGAAAACACGCCTATTGATTATCTGGATTTTGCTTCACCCGTTTCAGGTTTAGGCTCAAAAATGGGGATGGACGCCACCAATAAATGGCCGGGTGAAACCAGCCGTGAATGGGGGGTGCCGATAGAAATGACACCAGAGGTGAAACATAAAGTGGACGAACTCTGGTCCAGCCTTGGCATTCAACTGCCGGCCAAAGGGCCAGTCCAGGGGAAAGGTTAAGCATGAGCCATCTGGTCACTATTTTACCCAGCGGCCTGAGTTTTCAGGTGCGCGAGGGCGAAACTATATTGCAGGCGGCGCTTGAGCATGGCATCGACTTTCCCAACCGTTGCCGGCAAGGCGTTTGCACCTCCTGTGTTTGCAAACTCAAAAGTGGCCAGGTGCATTATTTGCCACCTGAGCCACTCACCGACCTCGACAAAAGCCAGAATTTTACCTATTGCTGTTTGGCTTATGCTGACAGCGACCTGGTATTACAGCACCCTTTTATTCGCGGCTGATACCATCAACACCACAAAGCCAAAGCACTGAACCTAAGCACGGAACCAAAGAACAGAACCCATGACTGAATCACAATTAAAAGCCGCGTCAAACAAAGTGTTATGCACCGTCAGCCGTATTCAGCCGCTGACCCCTACAGTGCAACAGGTGATTTTAACGCCCAAGGCACCAGTGGAATTTAAAGCAGGCCAGTACCTGCAAATTTATTTATCCGACAGCGACAAAAGGCCGTTTTCTATTGCCTGCGCACCTGGTTTTACCTTCGAAGGCAAACCAGCGCTGGAACTGCAGATTGGCGGCGCTGTAACCGACAATTACGCCAGTCAGGCCTTAGCGCATCTGAGCGATAACACTGAAGTGCTGGTGCAGGTGGGTTTAGGTGAAGCTTATTGGCGGGAAGACAGCACAAATCCCATTATTCTGCTGGCCGGTGGCACTGGTTTTTCTTATGTACACAGCATTGCCAGCGCTATTGCCAACGCCAATCTGAACCGCAGCGTGCAGCTGTACTGGGGTTTAAGAAACTCTCAGGCATTATATGCCGCCGACGAACTGGCCGCCTGGCAGGCATCAAACGTGCAGTATCAGCTGAATCTGGTGGTACAGGAACCGGATGCCAACTGGCAGGGCCGCACCGGTTTTGTCCATCAGGCGGTGTTGGATGACCATGCCGATTTAGCCGCTTATGACATTTACATCGCCGGGCCTTTTGCCATGGTCGGAGTGGTGCGCGACGCCTTTTTAGCCAAAGGCGCCAAACGTGAGCAGATGTACGCCGACGCTTTTGCCTGGCTCTGAGTGCCAGCTGCCACTGACGACCTTGTGGTTGTCGTCAGTGGCAATTTGCGGCACAATCCCGCCCAATAACAGCGCAACAGGTCTAACCAGAGAGAGCAATATGCCACACCTGACCCAGATTAAAGTTCGTGGATACCATTTAGATATTTATCAGCATGTGAATAACGCCCGTTATCTGGAGTTTTTAGAAGAAGCACGCTGGAGTTATCTGGAAGACAGTGGTGATGTGGCTTATTTTGAGCAGCTGAATCTGGCCTGGGTGATAGTCAACATCAACATCAATTACCGTTTTGCCGCCACCAATGGCCAGACTTTGGAAATTGCCACTCAATTCAGCCAGATCGGCAGTAAAAGTGCGGTGATCCATCAGGTGATTAAAATTCAGGGGACTGACACTGTGGTGGCTGACGCCGATATTACCTTTGTCTGCCTGAACCGCAGCACCGGCAAAGCCGCTTTGATTGAAGGTGCGCTCAAAGAGCGCCTGGAACAACATCTGAACGACTGAGTTTGCCATCAACTTGATTCATCAAGGTATTTGGCAGTAAAACGGCAAGTCTTTGCCGCAAAAAAGCGTTGAGTGATTGCACATTGCCAAGGCTTGGGTTAGGCTCAAGCCTGTTATATTCGATGGTGATGAAACGAAGATGCCACACCAAAGCAGCAAAAATCATAGCTTTCACAGTGCCTTATGGCGGCGCTCTTTATTCGTGCTGCTGTTCACCAGCCTGGGTCTGAGTCTGAATGAGCCTGGCAGCGAACTCTCCGCCCAAAGCGGGAAAAAACTCCCCTTATCCCAACCCGTCAGTGCGGTGCAGTTTCATTATCTGATGAAAGAAAATGCCGCCGCAGATGCAGCGGCACGGCAGGATGCATTTCCGGCCCGCAGTTTTGAACGCCATTCACGCCGGCTGCAGGTGATGACCAGCAAAAACACCACCCCCTATCAGCGCCTGGCATGAACCTGCCGGTTTTATCCTTCATTTACCTCAATTTTAAACAGCTTAATACCAACACAACAACACGGTTGTAAAACCTCTGGCAGGCTTTACAACCTGTTGTTCAGCGCTGTTAGTACGGACTCACAGGGCTATAAAAAGACGTGTTGCGGCCATCAATGCCAATACGGATGGGCGTCACAGTGGTGCTGTTGTCCAGCAGATTAAATCTGTCTCCAGGCAACAACTTAAAGCGCAATAAGTCTTTAATAATCACCGGCTGACCACAGCTGGTCTGAGTGTACTGGGTTTGGCTGTCGGCACGCAGCACATACACTTCGTTGGTGCCATCCACTATGCCCTGGCCGTCTGCGGTCACAAACAAAGACGTTGCTTCAGATACTGCAATCACCCGGCCATTTTGCCCCAGTTTGGCCTGAAACACCGCAGAGCGGCCCATCCGATCCCGCTGGCGGAAATGGGTGTCGTTCAGCGTATTGGCCAGCAACGGGAAGTTCAGGAAGTTGCTGCTGATGTTAATAGTGTTATGGCAATAGTCTGTCACCACTTCACTGCTGATGGCACCACTAACCCCATCCGGATCATACACATACTGACTCAGCACATGATCACCCGCCGAAGTGCCGCCAACAACACCCCCTTTGGCATACACATGGGCTATGGCGCTCTGCACTAAAGTGCCTTGCCAGGCATTCAGATAAGCAGACTGGTCGCCGCCGGCAATAAATACCGCCTCCGCACTTTTAATGGCCCACTCCACATAAGCGGAATTTGCTTTGGTTTGAGTATCCACAATCAGGGTTTCCACTGAAGCTGCACCTGTCAGTCCCTGCAGGTAGCTGTTGTATGCGTCTGTGCCGGCTGCGCGCAGCACCACTATATTGCCCCCTTTGATTTGTGGCGCCATGCGGTTGCTAAAGGCTGCGTCGACATCGGTGCCACCGCCCATCAATAACAATGAGCCCTGACCCGACGTTAACACCGGGCAAACATCACTACTGCCGCCCAGCAGATAGCTGGTCAGGTTACTGGGTTTGGCTGGCCTTACCCCATAACTGCAACTTGTTGGGGGGGTACTACCACCGCCATCGCCGTTAAAAGTGACATTCAGGGTGTAACTGCCGGTGCCACTGTAACGGCTGACTTTTATAAAATGCGTGCCGGCGCTGGCTGCGCTGTAAGTACCGGTTTCTGGCCGGGCGCTGCTTTGACCGGACAAAATATAACTGCCGCTGCTGCGGTACAGATAAAAATCAAAATCGGCGCTGCTGCCATGGTTGAGGCTCACGCTGATATCGCCGGTGCTGGTGGTATCAAATTTGTACCAGTCAATATCACTGCTGCTGCCGATGCTGCCATTGACTGTCTGGCCACTGCACAGACCGCTATTGGCTTTGCTTTCAGTATTGTTATTTTCTGTTTCCTGTTGCAGACAAGCGGCACTGGCATGGCCAGGCGCAGACAACAGCGTCGCCAGAGCGACGGCTTTTATCGTTGCTTTCATTGTTGCTTTCCTGTTTTTGTTGTTTTGACGATCGGGATAAAAGGCCAGAATGGCCCATGGTTTCAGGCGTTATGCCGGCGCAAAACGGCATAACTCCGGAATTCCGGGTGCTTAAGCGGGGAAAAACTTATAGATCAAACCACTCCGATAAGTGGTAGTCGCTGGCGCAGGCGTGCAGATTGGCAGGTTTGTGCACCTGTTGTGACAGCGATAACCCTGAAAGTGGTGTTAGCTTTTTCACAATGACTCTGCATAAAAATTTATCAGTGGAGTTTTAATATGCGGCAGCGCTAAAGCGCTGTCAACCAACGAAAAACGGGAATTTGGAAAACAAAACATCAATTATTTTTGCTTTTTATGTAACAATGACGCCGATTTAAAACAAAACCGAAGAGGGAATTCTTATGCGTCAACTCGCTATGCTGTTGCTGTTATGCAGCACTTTTGCCAGTCGGGCCGACCTGCTGGATGCAATGAAAGCTTATGAAAACAAAGATTTTACCAAAGCAGCGCAAGAGTTTGCGGCCTTATTACCTTTAGCCAATGAACAAGCCGCTTTTAATTTAGGCGCCATGGCAGCTAATGCTGAAGGCCAGAGCCGTGATTTGGTCAAAGCGCTGGCTTATTTTGAATTTGCTGCCAGCCGTGAACACCCAAGTGCCAAAACAATGGCCGATAAAATCCGCAGTAAGCTGTCAGAGGCAGAACAACAACAGGCGGGGGCCCTGCTGGCGCAGCTGCAACAACAAGTCAGAGTCAAAGACAAAGCCAAACCTGAACTGATGGCGCTTTTTGGCAGCGATCGCAAAGCAATAAAACGTATTGCACCGGAGTATCCAAAAGATGCGGCGGCCCGTGGCCTTTTTGGCTCTGTCATCATGCGCCTGCTGGTGAACGAACAAGGTGATGTGGAAGCCGTTGATGTGCTGAATGCTTTCCCCAAGGACGTATTCGACCGAGCAGCCATCCGCGCCCTAAAACGCTGGAAATATGAACCCGGCAACAGCAAATTTATCAGCCGGGTCATGCTGACCTTTAATATCGGTGACATTGATCACCGGAAGGTTGAACAGCTGGTTAGCCAACACAACATGTGGCAATACGCAGCCCTGGGGTCGCCGGCGCACCAGAATGCGCTGGCGCATATTCTCGATCTGGCACGAAACCAGAGTGACTACACACAATTTATCGATGATTCACTGCCACCTGCGCTCGGGCCTATCACGGCGGATCTGGTGAAAAATGGCAAAGTGGTCAGCAAAGAGCTGCAGCTGCCTGAAGGTTTTACACACGATGCTTTTGTCACCCTGGATGACCAGGCCGTCGTGCTGGCAGTGCATGACAATAATGCTGAACATCAGGCCAAACTGACAGCGCAGCTGCTGGGCAAACGCCTGACCACAGAGCAGGTGCCTGCTGGTTTTTATAAACTGCAAAATCAGGACGGCGATAAAAGCCCGAGGCTGCTGAGCGCACAGCGGATCCCACAAACTTATTCCGACAGCTACTGGCTGGAACAGGCCGCCCGTGGCGGTAGCATCGAAGCACAAAGAGCACTTGCGGCCTTAGAGCCACAGTGGGAGATGTATCTGCTGGAACAACAAGACCCTGTGGTGCAATCCTGGGCCGGTACAGCGCTGATTCTGGGCGGACAAAAAGCCGAAGGCGAAAAACTGCTGGATGCAGCTATTGCCAAAGGTCACGCCACAGCCAAAGAGCTAAAAGCTGCATTATAACTGCAACTCAGGCCAGCCGGGCGCCATTGGGCACCGGCTGGTCTGGCACCGCAAGCACCACAGCGCCATCGTCGCGATAAAAACCGGTCACCAGGCATTCAGATACAAAAGGCCCGATTTGTTTTGGCGGAAAATTCAGCACCGCCAGCACTTGTTTGCCAATCAGCTGCGCTGGCTGATACAAAGCTGTTAACTGGGCACTGGAACGACGCTGGCCAATATCAGGGCCAAAATCGACCGTCAGCTTCCAGGCCGGTTTACGCGCCTGTGGGAAAGCTTCGGCCGCCACTATAGTGCCAACCCGCAGTTCCACCTGCATAAAATCATCCCAGCTGATAGGATCCATCTGTGCGCTCCGTTGTGGGGTTTAGCTTAAACTTTGCAGCCTGGCCTCTTGCCATTGCAACAGTTTATCGCTGAAGCTGCGGGCGGCATGCGCCGGACTGCTGGAAGGCAAAGACCAGACTTTGATGCTGGCAGGAAGAGTGACAGCAGATTTTTGCAGTTTTTGCCAGCTTTTGGCCGCTGTACCGCCGTTCAGCCAGATAGCCTGCAATTGCGGCAATTGTGTCAGCAAGAGAGCAATATCATTAAACTGCACTGACGAAGGCCGGATGGCACTGTCAAGACTACCCTGACGCTGGCAAACCCCAATCACATCCCACAAAGCAACACCGGCATTTTGCAGCGCCAGCAGCCGCTGTGGATAAGGCAGGCTGGCATCCACCGCAAACAGTTGCTGCATCAATGGCCAGAACTGATTGCGTGGATGTCCGTAATATTGCTGAGCGTCAAGGGACGCCTGACCCGGCATACTGCCAAGGATCAGAACTTTGGCATCGGGCCGGGCCACAGGCGCCAGCCCCGATAACAGCGGTAGTCTGATAGTCACAAGCCAGATGTTATTTTACAAAAGCGGCAGCGTTGGCCAGTTCAGGCTGGTACTGCAGCGCTTTTTCCCAGGCATGGCGCGCCTGATCCTGTTCGCCTTCCTGCTCGGCACAATAACTGAGCAGCGCATACAGATAACCATTGTTGTTATGGTCGCGTAACCAGTGCTGCACCTGTTTGCGCAGCGCCAGCACAGAACGCCCTAACGGAATTTGCCGGATCGCACTATAAGCCAAAGGCACATCCGCCAGCGCCAGGCTGTCCAGCAGCAGTTTTTCCGCTTGTTCGGCGTCACCACTGACCGCTTTGGCCCTTGCTTTGCCTAAAATGGCTGCGACAGATTTGCGTTCTTTGGCCGGTAAATTGCTCCAGTACGGCAGATTTTCATCAAACTGGCCGGCCTGTGCTAAACCCGCCACAGCAGCCGGATACAGCTGATAACGATACTGCTGCCACTGCGCTTTGTTCAGCCATTGTTGTTTGATGGCAACAGGCACCTGCTCCAGCAAAGTTTGCCACTGGCCGGCCTGCAATAAAGCCGCAAGCCAAAGCCGGCCCAGCGCACCATCTTTTTGATTTTGTTCAATACGTGGCGCCAGATAAGCCACAGCTTTCGCCGCATCTCCCTGCTGCAATAATAAATCTGCCACCACAACTGCACTGTCGTTGTCATCGCTGTCGAGTTGTGCCGCTTTTTGATTGGCTTTTTGGCTGTCACCGGCACGCTGCGCCGCATAACAGGCCATGATTTGTTTGATTTTGTCCCAGTCAGAGTCCGCTTTGGCCAGGTCAAAGTATTGATCGGCCTGTTGCCAGTCTTGCCGGGCAAAAGAGAGCAGCGCATACTGCATCGCCTGACGGGCGCGACGCTCTTTGCGCGAACGCAAAAAACTAAAACTGAGCCGGGGCAAATGGAATAACCGTTTTAACACCCACCACAATAACCAGCAGGCCAGAATGGAGCCAAACAGCACCAGCATCAGGCCAATAAAAGTGGCTTCAATAGTAACACCGGCCACCACCAGCATCACATAACCCGGATGGTTGGCAAGGACTGGTCCCAGCAGCATGGCCAGGCCAAACACCAGGATAAAAAATGCCAGCCTGATCATAAGCTAAGCTCCGCTTCTGCCGTGCCCTGACGGTAAGCTTCAAACAGTTGTGGGCTTTTTAAGGGGGCCAATAATGGCAAACTGACCTGCAGCGCCGACAGCGCAACCAAGTCATCGGCCATTTGCTGCACAGCAGGTTCAGTGGCAGCAAAATAACGTTGTAAACTGTCAGCACTTTGCTGAATAGCTGCGGCATACACCGCCTGATTGTGCTGCATAGCGGCAAGCTCAGCCAGCAGTAATTGCTGGGTTAAGGTATTACGCACACTGATTTGTTGTTCGGCCGTTAAGCTGACACCATCTTCCGGCAAACTGGCCCGCACCTGCACCAGACCACGCCAGAAGTTACGCCAGTACAATCCCAGATTCGACTGCCAATCGGCGGCATCTTCAGTAATTTCTTCTTCGGTCTGATTATCCATCGCCCGCTCCGACTGGCGCAGTGGCAAAGTCAGGCTTTGCTGGCGCAGTGCCGACAAGGTCAGGTGCAGCTGGTGCATATCGGGTGTATTCAGCTCAGACAACATATGTTTGTCCTGACCTATAGCTTCACGCACCGCCACCAGACTGGCATCCTGCATTTGTTTTAAGCGTTGTTCGGCCAACTCCAGCACCTGCACCACACCGCTGACATTCTGTTCCAAAAACAGTTTTTGCTCGGCCAGACGAAGGAAATATTCCACTTCCAGCAGCTGCCAGCCTTTGACGTTGCCACTTTGCTGATCCAACTGGGTTTGCAGCCTGGCGATTTCCTGTTGGGTGCTTTGCAGCTGTTCCAGTTGTTTGTTATTCCAGTCAGCCACCACATTCACCAGCTGTTGCTGCATTTCCTGCTGCAATTCTTCCTGCTTGCTCTGAAACAGTGCTGTCTGGCTTTGTTGCTGATTTTGCAAAGTTTGTTGCTGTTGTTGCAGCGCAACGAGTTGCGGTTGCCAGACATAAAAAAACCAGCCCACCAACGCCGCTGAAGCCAAGGCGATCAGCAAAGCCATCATGCCCAGCATCACGCCGGAACCTGTTCTGGCGGCCGGTTTTGCCGGCGTTGCTGCCACAGCAGCAGGGGCTGCAGATTCGTTATTCAGCATTGGACTGAGCTCGCTCATGGAATTTCCTTCTTAACTGACAAATAGCTTCCAACAACGCCTGATCGTTGGCACTGGCTGCCAGAAAAATGTTGGTCATCGGGATCCCGCTGGCAACGGCCGTTTCCGCCATGCGCTGGCTGACCATAATCCATTGCCGCTGTGCCAGCCAGGGGCGGGCAGTTTCGGGCAGGGATTGTAGCAGCAGGGATAAAATTTCGTTACTGGTCACTACGATACATTGAATTTGTTGCTGGCGCCACTGGTCTGACAAGCGCTGACCATCCAGCGGCAGGGGGACTCTTTTATAACTTTGTACATAAGTCACTTTGGCGCCGCGGGCCAATAAACCCTGTTTAATCAGCTCCCGGCCACCATTACCACGCACTATCACTATGTCGCGGCCGGCGACATTTTGCAGTTGCGGCAGTGCCAGCACCCCTTCACTGCGCTGATCCAAAGGCGCAGTCACAGTGTGGCCACAACTACGTTCCAGCACTGAAGCTGTGGTTGCACCGACAGCCAACAGCGGCTGGGTCAGGCTTTTTAGGTCAAATTGTTGTTCCAGACAAGTCACGGCAGACACCGACACAAAAATCACCAGCTCCGCCTGTTGCAGATGCTGGATATCCCGGGCACGCAATGGCATCAGCTGTGTGGTGATTAAAGGCTGATAGGTATAACCAATGCCCAGCTCATCCAGACCAGCCAGCAGATTATCTGCTTTGCCGGCTGGTCTGGTGATCAGCACCGGAAAATCTGTTGCGCCGGTAAGCTGAGGTATCTGGCTTGGCTGAAATGGGGCCGGGTTGTTCATCAATTAAGGGGCCGTCTGATAAACAGCTTTGAGAATAGCAGCTGCGCCTTGTTGCAGCAGCTGTTCAGCCAGCTGTAAGCCCAAAGCTTCAGCGTCGCTGGCTGGGCCTGTTACCTCTGCATGTAAAATTTGCTGGCCATCCAAAGAACCAACCAAACCTCTTAACCACAGCTGGTCGCCCTGATGCACGGCAAAAGCGCCAATAGGCACCTGGCAGCCCCCCTGTAAACGGCGGTTCATCGCCCGTTCGGCCAGCACCGCCTGACGGGTAGGCAAATGCTCCAGCGGCGCCAATAACGCATGAATAGCGCTGTCGTTGCTGCGACACTCAATGCCCACAGCGCCCTGACCATTGGCCGGCAGGCTTTGCTCCACCGGTAAATGGGTGCGGATACGGTCGGCAAAACCAAGGCGAATCAGGCCAGCTGCCGCCAGAATAATAGCGTCGTATTCACCGGCATCCAGTTTGGCTAAACGGGTGTTAACGTTGCCGCGCAGGTCGCGGATCTGCAGGTCCGGTCTTTTGGCTTTAAGCTGACATTGACGGCGTAAACTGGAAGTACCTACCACAGCGCCTGCCGGCAGTTCATCCAGGCTGGCAAAGTTGTTCGACACAAAAGCATCGCGCGGATCTTCGCGCTCACAAATGGTTTGCAGCTGCAAACCTTCAGGAAACTCTACCGGTACATCTTTCATGCTATGCACGGCAATATCGGCACGACCTTCTAAAATGGCAGTTTCTAACTCTTTCACAAATAAACCTTTACCGCCAATTTTGGCCAAAGGTGTGTCGAGAATTTTGTCGCCCTGAGTAGACATTGGCACCAGCTCCACCTGTAACAGCGGATGAAAATGCTGCAGCTTTGCTTTGACAAATTCGGCCTGCCATAACGCAAGCGCACTTTTACGGGTGGCGATACGGATCAATGAAGTCATGCAAAAAACCTGTGTCTGAAGGCTAAACACGGCAGTGCGTCAGGCCACACCGCCGGTTAAAAAACTGGCGCTAGTATAACTGCTATTGATATTGAAAGTCGTGTGAGTAGAGGACATTTTGCTGCTGATCAATAATTTCGACCCGCCAGGCCCCCAATTGGTCCGGTAACAGCCATTTTTCACTGTAGGTGCGCCAGGGTGAGTCTTCGATGGTGAGCAAGGCTTCGGTTTGCACTACACCATTAAAAGACCAGCGATGTCTCAGCTGTTGTCCGGCATACCCTTTCAGTTCAGTAAATAAATAAAGCCGCTGAATGTCTTTTTTCGCCACCAGTTGCGCTACAGGGCGACCCGGCTCTAACTGTTCCATATCGGCCGCCAGCACAATACGGCTAAAACCGTCCGGCAGTTTGGGCAAATTGTCGGACGCAACAGCGGCTGCCTGAGGTTCTGCCGCAGATTGTGGTGCCAGAGCGTCAGCCACCACGTTATGGTTTGGCATGGCCTGAGCTGAAGTTGCCAGCAAAGCGGCGCTGTTTTTAATATCGCTATTGTTGTTTTGTGCTGCAGGCACCAATTGCGCCGTGTTTTCTGCAAAGTTTTCCGCAGCTGGCGCCGTGCTGTCGTCTTCAACAGGACTGTTTTGTGCTGTGCTTATTTGCGATGTACTTGCACCGACGGCTGCAGTTTCAGTCGTTTCTGTGTCGGCCCTGTTTTCCAAAGCGGCCTGCTCCGCCTCAGAAACAGGCTCAGTGTTGTTTAACAGATCCGGTTGCTGCAAAACCTCAGCACTTAGCTCAGTATCTGCTGATTGCTCGCTCTGAGCACCGGCCTCCCAATATTGCCATAACCCAAAAGCGGCAAGCAGCAACAAGCCAGTACCAAACAGCAACCTGGTTTTTGACAGCGGTGCTTTGGCATATTGCAACTTTTGCGGCGGCTGGCTTGGCAAGTCGCGGTGCAAAGTGACTTTTACCCTGAGTTTGGCAGATTGTTCAGACACGTGTTTTCTCTGGCGTCATCAAAAGCCGGTGGTTCAGACCGGCCATTGGTTATAGGTTAGGGCTTGTTTGCTGGCATAAAACGCTGTTACACACAAAACAGCTGCTGAATAAAGCGGCTGATGTCATCCACTTCCTGGGCACAAACACTGTGCTCCATCCGGTAGTCCTGCCAGCGCACATTAAAACCTGCATATTTTAGGTTGTTAAATGCCGCCTGACCAGCCTGTAATGGCACCACAGGGTCGGCCACACCATGGGCACAAAATACCGGCGTGGTTTTATTCAGTGTATTCATTTCAGCTTTGAGTTTATCCGGCACCGCCATATAGGTAGAAAGTGCCATGACACCGGCAATTTTATAAGGCAAGCGCGGTAACAGATGCAGCGCTATCACCCCACCCTGGCTAAAACCGGCCAGCATAATTTTTTCCGCCGGCACACCTGTAGCAATCACTTTGTCGATCAGCGCCTGCACTAAGGTTGCAGACTGACGCACGCCTTCTTCATCAGCACGGTTTTGTAAGTCCATGGTTTTAATGTCATACCAGGCACGCATCACATAACCATTGTTGATAGTGACAGGACGCTCAGGCGCGTGCGGAAACAAAAACCGCACCCCATGGCCGGCTGGCAGACGCAGCTCAGGCACTATAGGCGCAAAACCATGGCCGGAATCACCCAGACCATGTAACCAGATCACGGCCGCAGTGGTTGGGCCAGGGGACTTTACATCAACAAAAGGTAACTGATTCATTTAACGCACAAACTCCACACTCTGCCCGGCCTGACGCGAGGCTGCGTCATTTAATAAAGTCCAGAACTCAGTGCCGGTTCTGTTATCAATCCACTGGCCATTCTGATATTCAAAATGGTGGCCGTTAAATTTGGTTGCCACCCACAGCTGATGCAGGGGTGGTTGTTTATTGATGATTATTTTGCTTTTGTCCGGAAAAGTGATGCTGAGCAAACCACCATGGTTCTCATAATCCAAATCCAGATCCATATTTTCGATGGCTTCTTCCACCGCCAGCAAAACGCTGTCGGTCAACTCATCATATTCTACGTCATTCATCGGCTTCACCTGTTTGCTTTTGCTGCTAAGGATGCGATTATAGAGCGCTGAAAAATTAAAGAAACAGAAACGATGAAAGCTGTGACTCAATCTATGTTCTGCCTGCTGGCGCTTTGTCTGTTGCTCACCGGTTGTGGCCAAAAAGGGGATTTAACCCTGCCAAAAACCAAAGCAGCCACCAATACGCCACAATCACAACAACAGACCAGTGCCACTGCAACTGACTCTGCACAGCAAGACACAACCCAACAGCCCGGCCAATCGCAAAGGTAAATTTGGTGGATTATTTTAATTATCAGGGGCCAGAGCTGCTGGCCGAACAGGTCAAACTGGCCGATATCGCCGCCCAATACGGCACTCCCACTTATGTTTATTCCCGCGCCACTTTAGAGCGCCATTATCAGGCTTTTGCCAATGCGGCGGGTGCCCATCCGCACCTGGTGTGTTACGCGGTCAAAGCCAACAGCAATATTGCCTTGTTAAATTTGCTGGCGCGCCTGGGCAGTGGTTTTGACATTGTGTCTGAAGGTGAATTACGCCGGGTATTACAGGCCGGTGGCGACCCTGGCAAGGTGGTGTTTTCCGGTGTGGGTAAAGCCGAATCTGAGATTGAGTTTGCGCTCAATACCGGCATTAAATGTTTTAATGTCGAGTCCGAAGCCGAGCTGTACCGCATTCAGCAGGTCGCCAGCCGCTTAAATAAAATTGCGCCTGTGTCTATCCGGGTTAATCCGGATATTGATGCCAAAACCCATCCTTATATTTCCACTGGCCTCAAAGCCAACAAGTTTGGCATTGATATTAACGACGCTGTTGCTATGTATCAGGTGGCGGCACAGGCCAGCCACTTAAAAGTTTGTGGTGTGGATTGCCATATTGGCTCACAGCTTACTGAAACCCAGCCGTTTTTAGATGCGCTGGATAAACTGCTGTTGTTGATTGATAAACTCTCAAGCCTCGGCATTGTGTTATCCCATATTGATATTGGCGGTGGTTTAGGCGTGACTTATCTGGATGAAACACCGCCGCATCCGGCCGAATATGCCGCTGAAGTGGTCAAACGTCTGGCCAAATATCCACATTTAACGCTGCTGTTTGAGCCAGGTCGTGCCATTATGGCCAACGCTGGTGTGTTATTAACAAAAGTGGAATATTTAAAACCAGGCCAGGAAAAGAATTTTGCCATCGTTGATGCCGCCATGAACGACCTGATCCGTCCGGCGCTTTACAGTGCCTGGATGAATATTGTGCCTGTGCAGTTGAAAGCAGAACTGAAGGCCCAACGTTATGATGTGGTAGGCCCGGTGTGTGAAACCGGCGATTTCCTTGGCAAAGACCGCGACTTAGCCATAGCACCCGGTGATTTACTGGCGGTGCGTTCAGCCGGCGCTTATGGTTTTACCATGAGCTCGAACTACAACAGCAGGCCACGCGCTGCTGAAGTACTGGTCGACGGCAGCAGCACTTATCTGGTGCGCCGCCGTGAACAATGGCAAGACCTGTGGCAAGGTGAACAACTGTTGCCGGAATAACGGCAACAACTGCAATCAGGCAGCAACAGATAAGGTTGGCATGTTATTACAGTTTTCTAAAATGCACGGACTTGGCAACGACTTTATGATGGTCGATGCCGTCAGTCAGAACGTGTTTCTGACCAAAGAGCAAATCAAAGCGCTGGCCGACCGTAATTTTGGCGTTGGTTTTGACCAGTTATTGATGGTGGAACCGCCTTATGATCCGGATCTGGATTTTCATTACCGGATTTTTAATGCTGACGGCTCTGAAGTAGAACAATGTGGTAATGGCGCCCGCTGTTTTGCCAAGTTTGTCCGCACTAAGGGCCTGACCAACAAATACAAAATTAATGTCAGCACTAAATCCGGCAAAATTGTGCTTTATGTCGAGCAGGACGGCCAGGTCACCGTCAATATGGGTGTGCCGCAGTTAGAACCTGCCAAAGTGCCGTTTAAAGCACAAAAACAGGAAGTGAATTACATTCTGCACGCCGAAAATGCCACCACTTTGTGTGGTGTGGTGTCGATGGGCAATCCCCATGCGGTGATCACTGTTGATGATATCGACAAAGCGCCGGTGCATAGCTGGGGGCCTGAGTTTGAAAACCATGAACGTTTCCCCGAGCGCGCCAATATTGGTTTTATGCAGGTCCTTAGCCCTTCGCATATTAAATTGCGGGTATGGGAGCGTGGCGCCGGTGAAACTCTGGCTTGTGGTACAGGTGCCTGTGCAGCCGCTGTGGTGGGGCAACTGCAAAAAACTTTGGGCAATAACGTCAGAGTTGATTTACCTGGCGGAACCTTGCATATTCGTTGGAACGGTCCAGGCCAGCCGGTCAAAATGACAGGCCCGGCAGAACATGTATTTGACGGACAGCTGGTGTTATGACGGATGGAATAACCGGTGCCCAAACCGGGTTAAACGAACTGAACGATCAGGACAAAGCCATACTGCAGGACGAACTGGTGTATCAGTATTTACTGGAACATCCGGCGTTTTTTCAGCATCACCCCGAATTACTGAACAGGTTAAGACTGCCGCATGCCCAGCGCGGGGCTGTGTCCCTGGTCGAACGCCAGCTGGAAATGCAGCGTGAACGCATCCGTGGGCTG
This sequence comes from Rheinheimera sp., assembly GCA_003543135.1. Classification (GTDB taxonomy): domain Bacteria; phylum Pseudomonadota; class Gammaproteobacteria; order Enterobacterales; family Alteromonadaceae; genus Pararheinheimera. The sequence goes on along the minus strand of DPJG01000001.1, from coordinate 112,939 downwards.
GAAGAAGATATTACCAGGCTAATGAGTGTGGCGCGGCAAAACGAACATATCTTTTTTGCACTGAATCAGCTGCATCTGGATTTATTGTCAGCACGTCAGCGCACCGATATCACCATAGCGCTCAGCGCTTTTGCCAATAAAATGCCGCAGGTGCATGCCTGCACCCTGCTCGACTTTAACCATGAAGCCATGGGCGAACACTTCAGCGGCCTGCAACTGGTGTTACAGCACCGGCTGCAACACCGCAGTTATTATTTTGGCCGGTTAAATAAAGACGAAATGGCAACCTTATTCCCACCCACTATTCATTCGGTGGCGCTGCTGCAAATCAGTCAGGTGGATAAACCACTGGCGCTGCTGGCCTTTGGCAGCGAACTGGACGACCATTTCCAGCCCAGTATGGACACGCTGTTCCTCGACCATATCGCCAAATTACTGGCCGTGGTATTGCCACGTTATGACAAAAACTGAACTGGCCGATTTCCAACCCTGGCTGAGCCAGTTTTTGGCTTATCTGCAGTTTGAACGCGGTTACAGCCAGCAAACTCTGGCCAGTTATCAGCAACAGCTAAGCGCTGTGGCCAGTCAGCTGCAAACTCAGGCCAGTCATTGGCGCCAGCTGAGCCAGCAACAGCTGCAACAACATTTATTATCCTGCCGTACCAGTTTAAAACCGCGCAGTCTGGCGTTACGGGCTGCGGCGCTGCGCAGTTTTTATCGGTATTTTGTTGCTTTAAAACAGCTCAATGACAATCCGGCGGCTTATTTAAAAGTGCCCAAATCGGCCAGGCCTTTGCCCAAAAATCTTGATGTTGATCAGATGAACCGGCTGCTGGATATTCAGGAGCCGGATGATGATTTAGCCTGCCGGGATCAGGCCATGATGGAGCTGTTTTACAGCTCGGGCCTGCGTCTTGAAGAGTTAGTAAATGCCAATGTGCGGGATATTTCCTTTAGCGAACAACAAATTCGCGTGCGCGGCAAAGGCAATAAAGAACGGATTTTGCCGATAGGCCGGCTGGCAATGCAGGCACTGCAGCGTTGGTTAGCGCTGCGGCCCGCTTTTGTCGGAATTGAGCCCGATGCATTATTTTTAAGCCGGCAAAAAAGCCGCATCAGCGCGCGCCATGTGCGCAGCAGAGTCAAACTCTGGGCTGCGCGTCAGGGTCTGGAACAAAACGTGCATCCGCATATGCTGCGCCACTCTTTTGCCAGCCATATGCTGGAATCAAGCGGCGACCTGCGCGCCGTGCAGGAACTGTTAGGCCACGCCAACCTCAGCACCACTCAGGTGTATACCCATCTGGATTTTCAACATCTGGCCAAGGTGTATGACGCTGCGCATCCCAGGGCGAAAAAATAGCGCTGACAGCCTGAGCTGCACACACAGCTGAATAACAGGCCAAAGGTTGTTGGCTCAGACAGCACGGAGAAATTGTTAGCCAGCGCAACATTGCAAGGTAACAAATACTGGAATTTTCCGGCTAAATCTTTAACAATGGCGCCCTTTTTACCACAAGGAGAGCACCATGCAATTTTGGAAGTTGATTAGCGCAGCCGTATTGGCTTTGGCTTTAACCGCCTGTCAGTCTACCCCGTTACAACAAGTGTACACAGATCCTGTGCCTTATAACCTGACAGAGCCACAACTGGAACAGGCGATTCTGCAAGCAGGTGCAGGCCGCGGCTGGCTGATGACGCCTCAGGGTCCTGGCAAAATTCACGCCGAGCTGAACATCCGCTCTCATAAGGTTATTACCAGTGTGACTTACAACCCGCAGTCTTTTTCTATTACCTATGTCGACTCGGTCAATATGGACGCGAAAAAAGGCAAAATTCATCGCCAGTACGTGAATTGGGTGACCAATCTGCGTCAGGATATCCGGGTTCGGATGAATCAGCTGAGCTTAGCTAAATAAGCCGCCCGGCGGTATTACCAGAGGCCGGTTTTGAGAATTTTTACCACGACAAAACCGGCACTGAGCTGATGCTCTTTCACCAATAGTGGGCTATCGGCAACAGTGGCATCAGCCAGATAGTCATACCTGCTGTACACAGCAAACCACCAGTCGCCTTGTCGCAAACTCAGACCATTGGCAAAACGCCAGCCACTAAAACCACCGCTGGCGCTGTATTCAGGCCTGGTTGCCAGGCTGTACTCTGGCGCAACCCCATAAAAATACTGATGATAAGCTTTGCTGCTTGCCGCCAGTGACAACACCGACTCCCACTGAACAGCCTCTGCCACTGCCTGTTGGTAACGCAGCTGAGGTTCAAACCGCCAGCCAATAGCTGAGCCTTGTTTAAAATCTGTGGCAAAGGCAGCTCTGACCGGTAAGCGTAATTGCAGGTTAGGCGTCAGCTGAACATCCAGCGCAGGGCCAATTTCTGCAATCCAGTCCAGCGCCGGCATGCCCTGACGCAACTGGTTTTTGTCACTGTCGACTGCCAGAGCTCCGGCCAGACTCAGGTTGAGCGCCCAGTGCTCGCCTTGTGCCAATAAACCTGTGGCGCCCTGCCGGTCAATCTGCAGCTGCGCACTGCGGTAAGTAAAATAAGGTACAGGCCAGACAAAATGCGCCGACTGCGCTGAGCCTGGATAATGCGGCTGAGTCGCCGCCAGCGTGCCTACTCCGAGCTGATATTCCCCCTGCGCAGCCGAAACAGCGCAGGGGCCCAGCAGCAATATGCTACACAGTATGCGCGACAACAGCGGTTGCATCAGCCGTTGCCCTGCGCTGTCGTTGTGTCGTTCCAGTTGCGGAAAATCAAGGAGGTATTGATGCCGCCAAACGCAAAGTTATTGCTCATCACATACGCTGACTGAAATTCGCGGCCTGTGCCCCTGATATAGTCAAGCTGTGCACAGGCGTTATCCACCTCAGCCAGATTCAGCGTGGGTGCATACCAGTTGTCACGCATCATATTGATGCTTGCCCAGCTTTCAATAGCACCACAAGCACCCAGCGTGTGGCCAAGATAACTTTTCAGCGAACTGATCGGCATGGCTGGGCCAAACACCCGGGCCGTTGCTTCGGTTTCAGCCACATCACCTCTGTCGGTTGCGGTGCCATGGGCATTGACATAACCAATAGCGCCCGGCGCTAAAGCGGCGTCCTGCAATGCCAGCCGCATCGCCTGCTCCATGGTTGGCGCCGACGGCTGGGTGACATGTAAACCATCTGAGTTGGTGCCAAAACCGACCACTTCAGCATAAATGCGGGCGCCACGGGCTAAGGCGTGTTCCAGTTCTTCCAGAATTAAAGTACCTGCACCTTCGCCTATCACCAGACCATCCCTGTTGCGGTCAAATGGTCTGGGGGTCAGCTCAGGTTGCTGATTGCGGGTGCTGGTCGCGTAAAGAGTGTCGAACACTGCAGCTTCGGTGACACAAAGCTCTTCCGCACCACCGGCCACCATCAGTGTCTGACGGCCAAACTTAATGGCTTCATACGCATAACCAATACCCTGGGATGCCGAAGTACAGGCTGAACTTGTGGTATAAATCCGGCCTTTAATGCCAAAAAACACCCCCAGATTCACCGCTGTGGTATGGGCCATCATCTGGATATAACTGGTGGCTGTCACTCCGGCCATGCTGTGTTGTTCCAGCATACGGCCAAAGGCACTGATAGGCTCGGTACTGCCGGTGGACGAACCATAGGCAATACCACAACGGCCGTCCGTTAAAGCCGGATGCTCAGTTAAGCCAGCGTCCTGCAGCGCCACTTCGGTCGCACGGGTGGCCATCAGCGACACCCGCCCCATAGAGCGGGTTAATTTACGGGAATAATGCGCCGGCCGTTCAAAATCGGTAACAGGCGCGGCCAGGCGGGTGCTTAAGTCGCTATAACAATCCCACTCAGGCATATAACGGGTGGCACTTTTGCCCAGCGCCAGATTCTGCCGGAAACTGGCCCAATCCTGACCCAAAGCCGTAATGGCCGACATGCCGGTCACAACCACTCTTTTCATCAGATCATCCCGCCGTTTACTGAAATCACCTGACGGGTAATATAAGCCGCAGGCTCTGAACATAAAAAGCTGACAGTGGCCGCCACTTCTTCGGCAGTGCCCATGCGGCGCAGTGGCACCAGCTGCAACATGTCATCAATAGGCAGGTCGCTGACCATCTCAGTTTCAATCAGGCCAGGGGCCACACAATTGACGGTAATTTTGCGTTTGGCAAGCTCCAGTGCCAGCGCCTTGGTGGCACCCATTAAACCGGCTTTCGCCGCAGAATAATTGACCTGGCCTCTGTTGCCGGCAATACCGGACACAGAAGCAATAGTGACGATACGACCGCCTTTTCTCAGCTGGATCATCGGCATCACCAGCGGGTGCAACACATTGTAAAAACCATCCAGATTGGTGTGGATCACCTGATCCCAGTCTTGTTCTGTTAAAGCAGGGAAAGCGCCGTCGCGGCTGATACCGGCATTACAGACCACAGCGTAAAAAGCACCGTGGCTTGCCACATCCTGCTCCAGCACGCTTTTGGCAGTGGCCCGATCGGCCACATCAAACTGCAATACATGAGACTGGCGCCCCATAGCACGGATTTGCGCCGCCACCTCTTGCGCACTTGCCACATCACTGCGGCAATGCACTGTGACATCAAAACCATCTTTGGCTAACTGCAATGCAATGGCCCGGCCAATTCCGCGGCCCGAACCTGTCACTAAACAACGTTGCATTTAAGACTCCTTTAACCAGTCCAGATGATTTTCTGGCTGAAACACATTTAAATTGGCCTGCACCAGCACAGTGCCGTTAGCCGAAATTTCACATAAAAACACACTCAGGCCTGAGTCTTCAGTGACCAGCTGTTCGGCTTTCAGCTGTAACACTGTACCTGCGGCAAAATGGCTGATGGTGGGTGCATATTTGCGACAACCAAGCAAAAAACCAATTTTCACGGCACCGCCCTCTGCCAGCGCTTTGGCACCGGCATAACAGGCAATAGTTTGCGCCATATACTCAAGCCCCACATAAGCAGGGACAGCCTGTAACTCAGCCTGATAAAAAGGGCTGGCACTGCTGATATCCACCTCTGTGTACACTGAGTTTTCATCGGCCCCGATAAAACGGCTCAGTAAAATCATCGGGTGATCATGGGGCAATAATTGCTCCAGCGAATAACCGCTTATCATCGTTGTCTTCTCAAAATCACGGCAGCATTGTTGCCACCAAAAGCAAAAGAATTACTCAGGCATACCGACACCTTCTGGCGCTGATCTGGCTGAACAAAATTCAGCGCTGGCAATTCAGGGTCTGGCGCTTTGTCCCGTACCTGCGGCAATAAATCAAAAGGCGCATTATAGTCCGACAATAACAACCAGCATAAGGCGGCTTCAATAGCACCTGCGGCCCCCAGTGTATGACCGGTCAGACTTTTAGTGGAGCTGGCCGGTACTTTGTCTGCACCAAGGCGCTGTAACACAGCACTTTCCATCGCATCATTGAGCGGTGTCGCTGTGCCGTGCAAATTGATATAACCCAGATCAGCAGCATTGAGCCCGGCCTGCGCCAACGCCTGACGGATAGCGGCTTCAGCCCCCCGCCCTTGTGGATGCGGCGCTGACATATGATATGCATCAGCGGCAGCGCCGGCTCCGGCCAGTTCAATCAGTTGCTGCGGCTTACCAAAAGCCTCTGCACCGGCCTTTCGCTGCATCACAAAAAGTGCGGCCCCTTCACCAATATTAATGCCGTCCCGCCCGGCAGCAAAAGGCTGACAAAAACCTGCAGCAACAGACTCCAGTGCTGCAAAACCCTGCAGCGTCATGCGGCATAACGAGTCGACGCCACCGACAATAACTGCATCAGCCAAACCTGTGGTTAATAAATTGGCGGCGCTGATTAAAGCCCTGGCACTGGACGAACAAGCGGTAGAAATCACATAAGCAGGCCCGGTCACACCAGCGGCAGCGGCAATAAAATGAGCTGGCGCCACCATTTCCTGTTTTTGATAATGGTAATCCGCCGGCCAGTTGCCATTTTGCAAACGCTGTTGTAATGCCTGTTCACCCTCGGCAATGCCGGAGGTACTACTGCCAATCACCACGGCAATACGGTGCGCGCCATATTGTTGTTTCAGCTGCGCTACTTCTTCAGCAATCTGCAAATAAGCACAATAGGCCAGGCTGTTATTGCGGCTTTGCTGCGACATTAAGGCCGCAGGCAGCTTTGGCAATTCGCCACTAACAGCCCCCACCACGACGGGCTGCGCTGCCTGTAATAAATCATCACGCCACACCATACCGGCTCTGCTGCCGGCAACGGCGGTCTGCCACACCTGGCTTTTGCAAGTGCCCAAAGCACAACAAATACCCAGTGCCGACAACACCGGCGCTGCAGTTGTTGTGGTTAACTCTGCGCTCATAAAAAATCCTGTTGCACTGTGGTCAGCCTGAGCCGGTAATCTGGCTGGCTGATTTCGGTGACCTGCCCTGTAGTCAGCGGGCCGACCCCATTAATGGTTAATACAGCCTGAGCATTTTTATCCAGCAATAACCTTTGCTGTTGCTGCTGCGTTATCTGTAAATCATCAAGTCCTGGCTGAATTTGTGTCAGCGGCCACAAACTCCATTGCATCTGCGCCAGCAATTGCACGGCAAAAGAACGGTCAGAAAAAGGCGCCTGCCCCTGCTGCTGTAACCTGCCTCCGGCTGTTAATTCCACCCGCCCCAGCTCATGGCCCAGTGGCGACAAGGCCACCAGCAAAATTTGCTCCGGTAATAACTGCACACTGAGTAAGAATTCCTGCTGGCGCGAACCGGCCGCAAACTGCACCTGCTGCAGCAACTGCTGTGAAGGGCCTGGCCAGCGGGTCTGCAACTGATAACCGCCGCCAGCGTATGGATAATACAAAGGGCCTTGCTGCCATAACTGGCAGGCGCTCAAGGCCAAAGTCAGCAGCAACAGCAGGGTTAAGCGCATATTTCACTCAGGGTTTGTAAACGTTTTTTCGTTTCTGCCACATAAGGATTTTTTTGATCCCAGGCATAACCGGCCAGAATGGCAGAAATCATCTGACTGACCTGCTCCTGACGCTGATCATTAAAAATAATGTTCTGGAACCGACCGTCATACCAGGCCTCCACAAACTGCCGGAAGGTGCTGATGCCCTGACGCAGCGGTTGGGTATATTCTTTGTCCCAGTCCACCGCCCCACCTTCCAGCTGCTTCAGCACCAACGGTACTGCAGTGCTGGCCGAGCGCAGTGCAATAGTGACACCTGAGGAAAACACCGGGTCGAGAAACTCACCGGCATTGCCAAGCAGAGCGTACCTGTCACCGGCCAGAGCGCCCACATTGGCGGAATAGCCCACCAGACTGCGGACGTCATTAATAGCTTCGGCATTGGCCAATAACAGTGCTAAATCCGCTTCATCCGCTACTTTTTGCCATAACGAGGCCGACGCTGTGTCATCAGCAGCAAAACGATTGGTGGCCCCTACAACCCCCAGACTGGCAGTGCCATCGCTGAACGGGATCAACCAGTACCAGACATCATGCAAAGTGGGGTGTACGGTGATTAAAATTTTATTGCGATCAAAAGCCGGATCTGTGATGCCATCACGGATATGGCAAAAACAGGCCTGACGTACCGGAAAACCCGATGGTGTTTCTAAGTCTAATAACCGCGGCAACACCCGGCCAAAACCTGAAGCGTCCAGCACAAATTTGCAGCTTAATTGATGTTGTTCACCTTGTTCATCGCGCACTGTCAGTTGTACCAAATCAGCATCCGGATAAACAAAGTCTGTCACTTCCAGCCCGTAACGGATGTCAACGCCCTGCGCTGCGGCACCATCTGCCAGCAAAGCATCAAAAGGCGCTCTTTTTACCTGATACGTGGTGCCAGGACCCTGGGAAAACTTGCGGGTAAAATCAAATTCAGTGCGCATGCCATTTTTTAAAAATGCGGCACCATTTTTAAACTGAAAACCTAAAGATTGCGCCTGTTGCTCCAGACCTTCCAGCAAACCCGCTTCGGCTAAAAACTCCATACAATGGGGCAATAAACTTTCGCCAATTGAAAAACGCGGAAAATGGGATTTTTCCACACAAAGCACGGTTTTTCCGGCGCGGCTTAATAAAGCACCGGCGCAGGCACCGGCAGGCCCGGCACCAATAATTATCACATCGTATAAAGGTAAAAATGTGGTCGACATCGGTTGATTACTCCTTAACCCCGATTTTTATTAATACTGGCGCTGTCAGCACAGCCACCAGAATGCCCGTTAACACTGTCAGGCCAAAACCTGCGATCACCGGCGTTTGGCTAAAAGCCAACATGCCAAAAGCCAGCATACTGGTCAGCGCCGACAGGCCAACGGCCAGCTGCACTTCTTCAGTATCGAGCCCCGACACAAAAAAAATGGCGTAATCAAAAGCCAGCGCCACCACCAGCAGCACCCCGACCAGGTGGAACAAGGTCAGCGCTTGTCCCAGCAGCAGGCTGACATTCAGTGCACTGAGCACGGCCACCAGTAAAAACAACGCAATAGCGGCAGTCTGGCGCAAACCGTACCACCAGCATAACAATAACAAAGCTGCGGATACCGCCAGCATCAGCCCTTGCAGCAATAACTGCCGCACTGCCGCTACCCGGGCTGATGCATCAGCAACAGGGTCAAAATACAGAGCGTTGGCACTGGCGGGCAGCTGTGATAACTGCACAGCATCCAGCCTGGCGTCACGCAATAAAATCACACTGACATAAGGCGGTGCACCAAGCCCGGCTTTTGGCTGAAACAACTGCTGCGCCAGAAAGTCCGGCAGATCTGCCGTGGTCAGCCATTGACTGATCGGCGCCGGCACAGCCAAACCCAGTTCATCAAAATAACGACTGAATACCGCCGACTGATAAGCCTGTTGTAACTGCTGTTGCAGTTGCTGCTGGGCCTGCTGTGACGGTAGCCAGTCGGATAACGCTTGCCAGCCCGCCAGCCCGCCCTGTTGTTGCCAGCTTTGTAGCAATGGCTTTAACTGGCTTTCGCGCTGTAACAAGGTTTGTGGATCATCGGCCGACACCAGCAAAAATTTGTTGTCAAAGCGTTGGCCGCTGTACAGCTGCACTTGTTGTTCATGCATTTTCAGTTGCGGGTCGAGCTGATTAAAAGCACGAACATCATCGCTGAACTGATAAACCGACAGAAAAACCAGCACGGAACAGCCAGCGGCGCCCAGCAGCAAGCCCCAGCTCTGGCGCAGCGTCAGCAGCTGCCAGCAACGAATGACCGCAGTTGCACAGCGTCTGGCCACAGCAGAAACTGGCAGCCCCCCCTGTTGCAACACAGCCGGATATAACCAACGCACCATCAGATAAGCCACTGTCAGGCCGGTCAGCATAAACACCGCCACCTGATTCAGAATGGTCATAGGTAATAACAATAAAGCGGCATAACCTAACAAAGTGGACAACAAACTCAGACTCAACCCAGGCAGCATGCGGCGGAAAAAAGCCGCGCCCTGCTGCACTGCCAATACCCCATGAAACGAATAATCAATGGCGACACCGATCAGGGTAGTGGCAAACACAAAAGCCAGGACATGAGGCGCCGGAAATAACCAAACCACTGCAGCAAGCCCTGCCAGCGCAGCTGTGGTTAAAGTGGCAAGCGCCAGCAACAAAGGCGTGGCACTGGCAAACACCAGCCCGAGCAACAGCACTATGGCCAGCAACGACAAACCACCATACCAGCTCATTTCCGCCTGGGCCCTTTGTGCGGCTTTCACAGCATGAAACAACACCCCACTGTGATACCAGCGCAAAGCCGGATATTGCTGTTGCAACTTGGTCAGTTGCTGCTGCAAAGCTGCATGCAGCGGCACCGCCAGCGCAGTGTCAAAAGGGTCAATCGACATTTGTGCGTGTAACAACACAAAATGCTGGCCATCGCTGTTGCCGGTCAAAAAACCGCCGGCGGCCGTTAACTGCTGCTCTGGTTGCTGCAACGAAGCCAGCAGGGCTTCAATGGCCTGCTGCGACAATAACAGCGGATCTTGTGCCAATGCCGCCTGCTGAAAAGGCACCGGGCTGAACAACCTTTGCCAGCCGGCCTCGGTCAGCTGCGCGTACTGACCATTGGCCAATTGTTGTTGTGCTGCGGGGCTTATCAGCAAACCGGCGCTGCGGCCAATATAAGCCTGCAGCTGCGCCAGCTGCTGCTCAGGCGTGATCCAGCTCAGCGCGGCCGGAGCCACACCATCTGAGGGCAATAACGTGTTTTGTTGTAAAGCTGTCGCCACCTGGGCTAACGTTTCGGCATCAAGGCCGGTCAGCACCAGTCGCAACTGACGGCTGGCGTTGTGGTCTGCCAGCACATCCCTTTGCCAGTCCGCTGCAGCCGGAAAAGCTGCTGTGATACTGCTGCTCCAGTGCCGCTGTGGCAGCTGCCAGGCTAAATAAGCCAACAGCATAAAGAGGGTACCCAGCCAGCAGCCCCATTTCAGCCAGCGACCTGGTGACAAAAACCGGCTCACTGTGTTTTGCCTGTAGTTTGTTTGACCTTCGCAGCCTGCTGCGGGCTGAGCTTAATTTCACTGCGATTACCGGATAGTTCCAGCAGCTCAATCTGCTGCAGCCGCTCTTTGCCACAAAGCGCGATATAACGGTAAAAACCGGTCAGCGGTGCTTTAAGTGGCTGTAGCTGCACACAAGAATCTTCGGCGGTTTTTAACACAAAATGTTGCTGTAAAAATGCTAAGTCCTGCTGCATCACCGCCAGCATCAGCTGACCAATCAACTCACTGCCAGGTTGCAATTTAAGCTCGGTGCCCAGCTGCTGCTGTACCCCCTGTTTATTCAACAATACCTGTTGCTGCACTGGTTTTTCTGTCACCCACTGCAAACTGTCCTGCGCCAGTTGCAGATAACCACTGCTCTGTAAGGGCCGCTTTAAACCACGGATCCATTTTTGTTGCTGAAACTCAAAACGTCCTGCCGGCAGCTGCCATAACGCCAGTTGTGCCTGAGCGGTCAGTGCCTGTTGCTGGCTTGTCTGTGCCAGGGCTGTGCCCATACCTGCCTCTGGCAGACCACAGATCAGTAGCATCAGCACAAACAGCAGGGAAGTTTTTTTGTTATTCATCAGCTGTCAGCCCTAACTTTTGCAGTAATACCGCCGGCGATTCATAACACATTTGCTGGCTTTGTATATCAACCGCCACCTGAATACTGCTGGCTTTGGTTAAGGTTTGGCCGGATTCGATATCAACAATACGGTAGTTAATTTTCAGCCTGTGTTCCCACTCCACCAAAGTGGCGGTTACTTCAATTTGTTTACCAAAACGGGCTGAACCGCGGTATTTCAGGTTTAAATCCACAATGGGCCACAAATAACCCGACTGCTGCATTTGCGGATAGTCGTAGTCAAAAGTGCGCAACAAAGCACAACGGGCAATTTCCAGGTATTTGACATAATGGCCATGCCAGACAATCTGCATGGCATCCACATCAAAAAACGGCACTTCAATAATGACACTGGCCTTTTTCATCATTTACTCCTGATACAAAGGCCATTGCTGCTGTTGAATGGCATTCACCAGCGACCTTAAACTGCCTTCCAGCGGCCGGTCTTCCGTCACCAGGCCATAATCCTGCTGTAACTGCGCCAGCATCTGTTGCAGTTCCGGTACTAAACTCTGCTGCGCCAGCTCCTGCTGCTGAATACGCAGCTGCACCCCTTGTTGCACAGCTAACAGAGACGCCGCCATCACCTGCTCGGTCAGCTGTAACACCCGCAAGCAGTCGCGGGCGGCAATAGTGCCCATACTGACTTTGTCCTGGTTGTGACACTCCGTAGAACGGGAAAACACACTGGCCGGCATCGTCAGTTTTAACGCTTCCGCGGTCCAGGCTGAACAACCAATCTGCACCGCTTTAAAACCGTGATTGATAAAACGGCGCTCCGGCGCAGCTGCACTCAGATTGGCCGGCAGCCCATTGTTGTATTTAGTGTCCATCAGCAGCGCCATTTGCCGGTCGTGTAAATCGGCCAGATTGGCAACTGCGGTTTTCATGCTGTCCATCACCATGGCAATGTGGCCACCATAAAAATGACCACCATGCAGCACATGCTCACCTATGCCATCCACTATAGGGTTGTCGTTGGCGCTGTTTAATTCATTTTCAATGGTGTGACGAAACCAGGGTAAAGCGTCGCGCAGCACGCCGATAATATGGGGTGCACAACGAATCGAATATCTGTCCTGCAGGCGGTCGGCGTTACGAGGATGTTCATAATGATTTAAATCGTGTCGGATCCAGGCGGCCACCTGATTCTGGCCCTGATGCGGTTTGACGCTAAACAAAATGTCATCAAAATGATGGCTGTTGCCCTTGAGCGCCAGACTCATCAGCGCGGTAATACGGCTGGACAAGCGGGTCAGATATTCGGCTCTTTCATAGGCCAGACAAGCTAAAGCCGTCATCACAGCGGTGCCGTTCATCACCGCCAGCCCTTCTTTCGGCCTTAAAGTTAAGGGGGTTAAACCAAGCTCTGACATCACATCCAAAGAACAACGGCGTTCACCGCGGAACATCACGTCACGTTCGCCGATCAGGGCGCCCGCCACATAAGATAACGGCGTTAAATCCCCGCTGGCGCCCACACTGCCTTCCTGCGGAATACAAGGCACTATGTCGTGGTTTAAAAAGTCCTGCAGCAGGCTTAATAAATCACGACTGACCCCGGAATACCCCTGACTCAGTGAGCACAAACGGGTAGCAAGCACGGCCCTGCTTTGTTCTTTGCTGAATTCATCACCTAAACCACACCCATGAAAACGGGTTAAATGCATTGGCAATTCATACACTTGCGACAAAGGCACTTTCACAGTAACACTGTCGCCATAGCCTGTGGTGACGCCATAAATCACACCGTCTTCTTTGAGCAGCTTGTCCAGAAATGCCACACCGGCATCAATGCGCTGCCAGAAGCTGCTGTCGGCGGTTAAAGTGGCACGGCATTGGGCGCGGGCCAGCGCCGTGATGTCGTACAAAGAAATCCGGCCCTGACCAAAACATACCTGCGCCTGGCCCTGGCGCCTGGGGCCCGCCTGTGTAGTGGAAAATTCAGCCGGTGTAAAAACTGCGGAGGTCACTGACGTCACTATTGCGGATCCTTGTTATTGGCAGCAGCGGGCAGCTGCCAGAAATCATAAAAATTAAACCATTGCAGCGGGTAACGCAGCGCGTACTGCTCCAGCGTAGTGGCATAGTGCCGGATATAAGCCTCCAGCGCCTGCTGCCGGTTTTTCCGGGGTAAGACCACCTGAGCAGCCACTTCTTCCAGCGTCAGCTGATATCGCTCCCCCTCACGCATACAAAACATCAGGTGCACCGGGCACTCCAGCACACTGGCCAGCACCCAGGGCCCTATGGCAAAAGGCGCAGGCTCGCCCAAAAAGGGCGCATATATCATTCGTTCCGGTGCAGTCACCGAAATCCGGTCACCCACAATGACAATAAATTCGTTTTGTTCAACCCATTCTTTCAGTTGCATCACCAGCACAGGGTTGATGCTGTCGACCTGAATTAAATTCACTTCCACCTGCGGATTGGCCTGACGCAAAGCTTTATTAAAAGCAGCGGCATGGCGGGTAAACACCAGCACATGAATACGGGTATGGTATTTGCCGGCTGACATGGCCCGGCACAATTCCAGATTACCCAGATGACTGCCCATTAAAATGCCGCCTTTGCCGCTCGCCACTAAATCGGCAAACTGCACCTGGCCTTGTTGCTGAATGTGGTCAGAGGGAATACGCCCCAGCCAGCCATCAATTTTGGCCAGCGCTTCCAGGGCAAAACTGCGAAAATGCAGATAGGCCTGGCGATAACCCGGCGTGCTTTGAAAAGGGCTTGCCGCCCCCAGCTGCTGATGGACTTTTTGCAAAAATTTTAACGACGACTGACGGGCACGGCTGTTGCTGCAGACGAAATACCAAAGCACCGGAGCAAGAACCAATAAAATCAAAAACTTACCACCAATACGGTAGCAAAACAGCAAAAAGCGGATACCGCTGTAACTGCCGCTTTCCTGTTGTTTGGCCCAGTGTTCTTGCTGCTGCATTAACCGGATTTCCTGCATTTACGCCACAACAACTGCGGCAGGCGCCATAACATGCCAAAAAACAATCTGCTGTGCATTTTGCTGATCAGCCAGTTATCCCGCACCACCATAAAATGCGAACGGCCACCTTCGGGATAAATCACTTTGGTCGGTACAAACAGCAGCGGCACCTGCTGCCAGTAAAGCCGCACCATCACTTCAATATCAAAATCCATCCGCAGGCCCGGCCGTTTTTTGGCAAATAACTGCATGCAGGACGCCAGCGGATAGACGCGGAAGCCACACATAGTGTCTTTGACACTAAAACTTAAGGTTTCAACCCAGACCCAGAAGTGGGTGATATAGCGGCCAATTTTGCGGCCCGTTGGAATAGAGTCGTCATAGACAGGCGCACCGCTGACCAGCGCTTGCGGCTGCTCTGCTGAACGTTGCCACAACAGCGGAATATCCGCCAGATTATGCTGGCCATCGGCATCCACCTGTAACGCATGGCTAAAACCACGCGCAAAGGCCCGGCTTAAACCAGCCATCACAGCGCCACCTTTGCCGAGGTTTTCTGGCAAAGTCACCAGCTCAAGTGTGGGAAGCTCTGCTGCCAGTCTGGAAAGTTCAGCTTTGGTGCGCTCATCGGAGCCGTCATCCACCACAATAATGGGCAGCTCAAACTGCAATAAAGAATGGACAGTAGCGGCAATAGTGTCGGGGTGGTTGTAGACCGGAATAACAAAACAACGTTTCAAACCGCCGTCTCCCACTTTAACCGGCCTGACGCCACTTTGTTGCCATCAAGCCAATAACAAAAAGTGCTGGTGTCGGCTTTTTGTTGTTGTAGTTCCAGACTCAGCCGGCAACCCGGCTGCACCATCACCTGAAACTTCAGCACTTCCACCGCCTGCACCGCACGCGGCCCCATCAATAACTGCTGACTAAATTGCACAGCCCAGTCCAGCTGTGCCACACCCGCCAGCACAGGCGCTCCCGGAAAATGGCCCTGGAAATAATGTAAATCAGCGTCGATAGCCAGCAGCAGGGTCACGCCCTGCTCTGTTTGCTGTTGCTGCACTATAGTCGGGAACAGTTTATTCATGATAAAAACAATAACTCCAGCGCCTGGCGTGGTAATTTGCCCTGCGCATTAAATGGCAACTGAGCCGGATAACTAAAACGTCGTGGCAATAACACTGTTTCAAAACGGGCGGCCAGCTTCTGTTTGATCTGCTGATTCAGCTGCAATTTGCCAAGTTGTGCCAGCAACTGCCGGCCCTGCTGATTTAACAGTACCACCAACGCCAGCTGCGGCCTTGATGTGGCGCTGCGCCCTGGCAACACCAAAGCTACCGCCTGCTCAACATAAGGCAATTCAGCACAGCAGCGTTCAACTTCACCAAGGGCGAGGCGTTTTTCCGCCAGTTTCACAATACGATCGGCTCTGCCATGCAAGCGAAAATGCTGCGGCGACTCTAAGCTCACCAAATCGGCCGTTTGAAACCAGTTGTCATCCGGCAAATAAGGTGAGATTAACTCCAAACAGCCTTGTTCATCCTGTCGCAGCCCGATGGTCGCAAAAGCCTGCCAGGCCGGTTCAGGTTGCTCGCACTGGTATTGGCGCCAGCCAATGCCACCGGTTTCGGTGCTGCCATAAATTTCCAGAGGAGCCAGCCCTGTCTGCTGATAAAAGCGGGCGGCATCCTGACTTGCCAGCGGGCCGCCCGAGCTGAACACGGCCAGTAACTGCTGACGCAGCTCTGGTTGTTGCTGTAATAACTCAGCGGCATCCTGATAACGGCACAAATGCGCTGGGCTGCTGATCAACATCACAGGCTGCTGATAACGGCACAGTGCCAGCCATTGTCCGGCAAAATGCACAGTGCCGCGTGCCAGTGTCCAGCCACGGCTCAGTGGCCATAACAACCGGAACAACAAACCATAAATATGCTGAGGTGGCACAGTGGCGGCGACCAACGGCGTTGTTGTTGCGCCAAACTGAGCAAAGGTTTGCGACAACACGGCAATTTCCCGCTGCAATTGCCACAATTTTTTGCTGACCAGCTTGGGTGCGCCGCTGGAGCCTGAAGTAAAAAACACCAGCTCACCGTCAAGCGGCAACCGACAGCCGGCAACAGAACTGACCAGACTGCCGCCAGACTGAGCAGCGTCCGCCAGCCAATCTTCAGCAAGCTGTACGTCGGTGAATACAGCGGCCTGCGCCAGCGTGTCCGGCAAACCATTAGGCGCCAGCAACACTGTTTTACCTGCTTGCAACAGCGCAAATAACGACACCACAAACAGATAACTGTCTGGCTGATACAACATCACACGCTGCCCGGGTAACTGCAAAGCCAGTTGTGTGGCCTGCTGTAACAGCAGCAGGAAATCTCCTGCAGTGACAGTGACCTGTCCCGGATGCATGGCGTCAGCCTTGTCAGTCAGGTCGGCATCACCGGCCAAAAACAGCGGCTCGGCGAACGAGGGCCAGGCAAAATGCCAGAATTCAGCCATGTTGTTTCACCCGACGGCGCACCAGATATTCAGCCCCAAACAGCAAACCCATCAGCAGATAAGACAGCGCGCCGTTGTACCACAGCCACCACTGCCAGTTGCCGTACCAGGCCAAGCAGGCAGCAACACTGCCATTGCCGAAAAAAAACAGACACCAGACCTGAGTCACCTTGCGGGTGTAACGTACGCCTGATTCGGGCAATTCACCTTCCATCAGCCGGGCAAGTCGTTCAATCACTGTTGGCGGGAAATATAACGACCAGGCAAATATCAGCAATAAACCGGCGTTGATCCACACCGGATAATACAGCAGCGCCAGCTCGGTCTGACCGGCCAGCAGCGCGAGCAGCAACACCAGCAAAGTCAGGGCGGCAAAACCGCGTTGCTTCGGATCTTTCTGCAGCCATAACCTGGCCAATAACAACAGCAATAAAGGCACAGGGGCCAGCCATAACCAGCCATAACTGACGGAGGCATACACCCATACCGGATACAACAGTGTGCCAAATCCGAGCAGCAGTGATTTCACTTTTGGTCAATCAGGCTTGGGTTAACTGATAGACTTCGTCAACCACATGGCCAACGGTGCGAACCTGTTTAAAAGCGTCGGGCTCTATTTTGCGTCCTGTCAGCTCGCGCAGTTTTACCACCAGGTCCACAGCATCAATGCTGTCTAAATCCAGATCCTGGTATAAATGAGCGTCCGGATGAATTTGTCCGGCATCCAGTTCAAACTCTTCAACCAGAATGTTGGTTAACAGCTTGAGTACGTCTTCTTTGGTTTTCATGTCAGTTCTCCAGTACTGCTTGCTGTTTGACATAAGCCGCCAGATTGTTAATGCTGGCAAAATGTTGTTGGGTTTGTTTTTCGTTGGCATCTATTTTGATGTTGTAACGTTTTTTAATCGCCAGACCCAGCTCCAGTGCGTCGATTGAATCCAGCCCAAGCCCCTCAACAAAAAGCGGCGCGGCATCGTCAATATCATCCACACTGATATCCTCTAATTCCAGACTGCTGATAATCAGCTGTTTAAGTTCGGTTTTCAGTTGTTCCATGAGTTGTCATTACCTGATGATAAAAAGTTTCTAATTCGCGGCTGAGCTGCCGTGCAGCCAGAGACGCCGATTCCAGCTGTAAAAATGGCTGGATGTCAATTTCACGCAATACCCGGATTTTTAACGTGGGTTTTTGTGCCGGTACCTGATACCAGGCTTCATCTTTGGTTAAAGTGCTTGGTTTGCATTGAATAAAACAAGCAAAAAAATTGCAACCGCTGCGCAGCGCTATATTGGCCGCGCCGCGCTGAAAATGTTGTGCCAGCCCGGGTGTAGTGCGGGTGCCTTCCGGAAAAATAATCAGCGTATTGCCACTTTTTAACGAAGCGGCGCAGTCGTGCAATAACAAATCCGGGTCAGCATTGGTCAGATAACCGGTGGATTGAATCACGCCGCGCATAAAAGGGTTACGAAACAACTGCGCTTTCACCACACAATCGGCCTGCGGTAACATTGAAATTAACGCCACCACATCAATCAGGCTGGGGTGATTGGCGATCAGAATTTTACCTTTACTCTGTTCCAGCTCAGCTTTGGCCGGAAAATCAAAATTAAACACCCCGACGCCGCGCATCAAAGCAATAAAAAACCTGAAACTGCGATGCACTGTATAACGGGCGACCTGACGGCGTTTATGCTGATTCGGGATCACCAGGCGTTGCATCGGAAACACCAGCAGAGACAACACCAGACCACCGAGCCCAAAAACACTAAAACAAAAACCCGTGGCCAGAATACGGTAGAGGTGATTAAGCTTCTGCCACATGATGCCTCCGCTGCCACTGCCAGCCTGCACTTTGGGTCTGAATAACACAGCCCGGTTGCGCCGACTGCAAAAATGCCTGCAAGGCTGCCACTTCATCCTGCACCGGCTCAGCTGCAGCAGGCAGATAATTCAGCCGCATCGCCTCACCTTCGGTTTTGGACAATAACAAAGCTGCGGCTCTGGCGCTGACTGGTTGCGGGCAAAAACACTGATATAACTCAGGCACCGGTTGGTCGGCATAAACCACCAGCACTTCAGTAACTTGGGCATCAGACATCAGGCCATAAGCCTCAAGCACAGCATAATGCAAACTGCTGTCGCCAGCGGCCACTGACGAATGTGCCGCTTGATGCTGCTGAAAAATACTGTATTGACCAACAATGGCGTTATGCACCGACAAAGCAAACTGGGTGGGTGACAAAGGCTGTTGCTGCGCCACATCAAGCAACAATTCTGCTGTTTTGGGTAAATCACCATGACGGGAGGCAAATACCAGCGGCGTGCCGGCATCAATCGCCTGACTAAAGGCAACATCAAAGGCTATTTTGGTCAAGGGACTTAATCTTCGCCTTTGCATGGCGGGGACCTGGGGTAAGGCTGGCCACGCCGGCTCTGCAGATGTCTGGTCGAAAGCGCCGGCGTCCGGGCCGGGTTCAGCTGGCCAGAATTGCCAGCCTTTGATAAAAAAATCCATAAAAACTACTCAACCAAAACATGTTCATGAAGCTCTTCTAAAACAACGCGGCTTCGCCGACAATAGCTGCATGCAATCGCCACATCATACCCAAATCGCAGCAAATTTGTAAACCCAAGAATACAATCCTGAGCGCCTTATTATGCCAACAACCAAGCCAGATTCAGCCCAAGTTCATGCATTATCACTACATTTTGTGCTGTTAAAGTCTGTACAACCTCTGCCTTTGCACTGGTTAAATCACAGTGAATTACAGTGGTTACATGGTAAATCGGCCAAGCGTACTCAGAGTTTTGTCTGGTCAAGGGCTTTATTACGACAGTTATGCTGCCAGCTATTGAACGTGACTCAGCAGCAAGTGGTGATCAGCCTGCCGGCAGAGCAAAAACCGGAACTGTGGGTGGCTGGCACAAAATATCATTGTTCTGTCAGCCACAGCAAAGACATGGTGGCTGTTGTACTGAGCAGCATTGGTGCTGTTGGCCTGGATGTTGAGTACATCTGCCCGCAGCGGGATAAACAACCTTATGCCACTTTGTATCCGGCGCTTCGCAATTATTGTGTTTCAGATCAGCAATTTTATCAGCGCTGGACGGCGCTGGAAGCGACTCTCAAACTGAGTGGCGGTGATTTATTTGCACTGCTTGCACAACCAGAGCCTGAACTTGCCCCAGAGCTAAAATGCTGGCAACAACTGGGCTATCAGTTTTGTGTTGCCAGCCAGCAACATCTTACATCGCTACAGCAACAACAGGTGCTGCAGCTGCCTTAAGCTTATTCGCCGTCTGTCGGTAACAGCGTGCGCTCTAACAATTCACCCGGTGCTTTTTGCTGCCATACCGGCCAGTATTCAGCTTGTTTGCTCTTGATGTCGGTTTTGTTTTTTTCAAACCAGGCTTCAGATTTCGGGGAATTTTGCATCAGCACTGTATTGCTGATTATTTTCTGCACTTTTGGATCTGCTTTTTTAAATTCAGCATCGCCGTCGGCACGCACCGGCCAAATGGAAAAACGGGCTTTCCAGGCGCCCATTCTTGGTGTGACCACCGCATAATATCTTTTCCCTGCCACCAGATCGGCCTCCAGGAAATCCGCTGCTTCTGAAACCACCATAAAGGTATTTTTGCCGGCCGGAACTTCCACCATCAATTTGCTGGAGTTGTCGAGAATACCAATAAAAGCCGGTTCTGATTGAGTAACATCAAACAGAGGTGCGCTAATTGCGGCACCGAACAACGACGAACGCAAAAACACAACCTGCGCTTTATCAGCAGGTACCGCCGCCAGTTGTTGATTCGGTGCTTTTACCATAGAAGATGAAGCACAACCACCGAGCAGCAACATAAGGGTTAAAATAAGTCCACGAAAAATCACAGTCATTCCTTGTAGTTAGATTAATAAAATTGGCTATACCGCCGCCAAAAAGGCGGTTGGAGCATAACAAAAGAAACATCTGAATAACATAATTTCCTGAATTAAAATCAACTTGCCGCTGGTCAAAAATATGCGGCCGCCGGATAATCCAGCCTGCCGTTTTGAATCAGGACCTGAAAATTAATGCGGATATACAAAGCCCTTGCCCCGGTCAAAGCCCTGTCTTTTGATCTGGACGATACGCTGTACGCCAATACGGCAGTAATTGCCAAAGCTGAAGTCGCGATGCAGCAGCAGCTGGCGCAGTTATTACCGGCCTCTTTTCACAACAACACTGTTTATTGGTTTGAGCAGCGTAAAATTCTGGCCACAGAAGATAAAGAAGTGCGTCACGACGTCAGCCGTTGGCGTTTATTGGCGCTGCAACGCGGTTTAACAGCTCAGGGCATGCACCCGGCACAGGCAACGGAAATTGCTGAACTTGCCATGTCCGCTTTTTTGCAGGCACGCACCGACATTCAGCTAACACCAGAGGTGCGGCCTTTACTTGAACAATTGGCGGCCCGGTTCCCGCTGGTGGCCATTACCAATGGCAATGCGGATATTAAAAAAATGGGCATTGCCGATTTATTTCAGTTTGCACTGCGCGCCGGGCCTGATGGCCGGATGAAACCTTATCCGGATATGTTTTTAACGGCCGCTGAGCGCTTAGCGCTGCCACCACCGCATATTTTGCATATTGGTGACCATGCTAAATCTGATGTATTAGGCGCACTGAGCGCCGGTTGTCAGGCGGCCTGGCTGAATCTGACACCTGACACGCCAGCAAAGCTCAAAACACTGCCCCATGTTGAATTGCATCAATTGGAAGATTTGGCCAAATTTGGCTGAGGCTATTGTTATTTGCTGGGGAATGGATGAATTCAGACCGCAAGCGGCAAAGCGCAAATAAAAACGCCGCTCAAATGGCGGCGTTTATACGGGTACTTAACGAGCTTCAGGCATTCTGCTCACGTCTGCGACGAACTGCTGCAGCGATGAGTAAACCTGAAAAAAACATCACAGCCCCAGGCTCGGAGACCGGCACTGATTGTGGTGGGAGTAACGATGTTTTGCCTTCTGCCTTTAAATTCCAGAATTTGGCAGTCTGACTTTCAGTGTAAACACCAAGCAGGCCACTGGAGAAGGTTGAATCCGTTACAGAAAATACATTACCGGCGAAATTCAGCTCTAACTGGTTTGCGACACGTTTAATGTTAAAGCTGTAATTGGCGTTATCCTCCCAGAACAAATCTTTGATATTAAATAAAGTTTCTGACTTGCCGTTCACTTCGCGAATCAAAAACAACCCGGTACGACCGGTAATATCGGTAAAGGATTTATCATCGTCTGTGCCCGGGCGCTGGGTTTGAGTCCAGCCTAAGCGATAGTGGTTTTTGGGATCCTGCCAGCCAAACACCAGACCAACGATGTCGTTGTCATCAAATTCGCGTTTGGTCGGTGAAAAATAACCACTGAACAGAAAATCGCCAAAAACCCGGAAGTCACTGACCAAAGCGCCGGAAGAATTACTGTGTTTTTCCGGTGCCTGACCTTTTACACCAACCCAATTCCCCGTGGTGAGGTCATTCGATGGGCCAGCCTGGTGTGACCATTGAGCGGTATCAATCTTGATAATACCCGCACTTGCAGTTGCTGAGATAACAGACAACAAAAGTCCTACAACATACTTCTTCATCATGACCTTCACTTGTTAGCGAATAAAGGAGAGCAAAATTTCGACAATTATCTTACAGTTTATTCCGCTTTGCAATCTTCGAAACTTTCCACGGATTCCACCTATCAACATAAGAACGTTTGTGCAGCAATTCCATCACATAAGCAAAGGTGCGAATCAACCTTAAATAGGTTCCGGTATAGATTGGCATCAGTGGAATAAACATAATCGACTGATACATTGGTTTTTGGTTGAGGCTCCGTAGCATCATTGCCGAGAACAACCACTGCACCAGATTTGCACACACATAAAAGAAATAATTGAGGATGATTAAAAAAGCAATATAACCAGAGCTGAGCTGAATAATCTGGAAAAAATAAATCACCCACTTGATGTCGAGCAGTAAATTAAAAAATAAATTGTCTGCCACTGTTATAAAGTTGCTGCTGCGAAAGGATTCAGAAGGCCACAGGATATCGCGGTGTTTGCGCAGACGAAACCTAATCATGGATTTATCCCAACGGTAGCGCTGCTTGGCTAACTTAGTGTAACTGGTTGGCACATTGGTATAACAAACACTGGCCGGCTCATGCACCACTTTAAAACCCATTTTGCGGATTTTCAGCGTAATATCACCATCCAATCCGGGGCCCACGTCCCAGCCATGAATGGCCTCGAGAATATCCCTGCGAAATGCACCATAAGCGCCCGACACTATACGCAGAATACCCAGATGGGAAGCCACGGTCCGACCCACCATGATGCTTTTACTGTACTCAATCCGCTGAATTTGAGCGGCAAAACTATCCTCATAATTTGCTACCCGAACATCACCGCCCACACAGCCAACGTCGGCATCCATTAAAAAAGGCAGTAAAATTGTTTCCAGCGCATCCCGCTCCATGTATGAATCTGCGTCGATATGCACAATATAACGGCCCTTCGCAAACTGCAGCGCCGTATTGGCGGCCGACGCTTTCCCACCACGAATTTCGTTGCGGATAAAACAGTCAATCAAGCCATTACGTTCCAATTCCCGGCAAATTTGCGGTGTGGCGTCATCTGAACCGTCATCCACCACAATCAACTCGTAAAAAGGGTAACTTTGCTGACGTAAGGTTTGCACCAGTTTCGGAATATACCGGCCTTCGTTTTTGCCCGGCACTATCACTGAGACCAGAGGCTTTTCTCTGAACAGCTGCTGCCGTGCGGCTGCGTATAATGCTGCCTTTCGCTTACGCTGCGGTAAATATTGCAGTAACACCACGCCTTCCAGCAGCACGTAGCGCACCATATCAATCATAAAAAATGGCCAAAAGTAACCTAACAGTTGCCAGCCACTCAGATTGATAAAGAATACAAAGGCCTGTTCAATCAACAGTAAAGCCTCATTGATTTAAAAACCGCTCTAATGCATCCCTCACCTGCAATTCTGAGGTCACAGCCAGTGCATGCTGTTGGATGTCCAGAGAACGGTCAAAGTTTTCGCTGAATAACTGCTCAACAGCTTTCTGCAGCCTGTTAAGAGCTAATGCAGCGTTGTTCTGACTGGTTTCCGGCATCAAAATAGCAAACATACTTTCGTTGTAGGCGGTAATAATATCGGTTTCACGCAATATGCTTTTAAAGATATCTGCCAGCTCAGTAAAAATTTGTTTTGCTTTGCTCCCAAGTTCCATTTGTATTTTATCCAGTCCGACAAACCGGACCACCGCCAGCGCGCTTTGTGACTTGCCGTAACGGGCGATGCGGGCAGCTTCAGCATTGGCAAACAATTCAAACTCACGTAACGACAGCAGTTGCAGTTCATTCTCCAGAATATCGGTGAAATAGGTTTTCAGACCATAAAAGGCGGCATTTAAACCGACCGATGTCAGCTTGTAGCTATTAATACGCCGCACATCAAGAAACCTGGCTTCAGTACTGCAGTCGCAGTTAAAACACTTGGCCACCACATTGCCATCCTGGCTGACATGCTGGCAAAGGCGACATTTGTTCACTGTCGACGGCTTGTCGTAATCAACGCCAATATGGCGCAGATGTTTATCACATTTTGGGCAGATTAATGCATCACCGCCCGCCTTAAAGCGGGTTATATCAGCGGTAAAACCACAACTAAAATGGTGTACTAACTCAACCACATCCAGGTCGTGGGAGCCACAGGCCACACAGGTTTCTTTAAAATTGAGAAAAGCGCTGTCACAGTGAATACAAAAATGTGCCCGGTCAAACAAAGTCGCGGACAATAAATTTTGCTGTTCCAGAAAACCCAGCGTTTGCATGACGCCCATGTCTTGTAGCGAAAAAACCGGCTGTAACAGCGGATAAACATAACCGTTGTAATTGCTTGGCGTTGCCTGGGGTTCTGCACTTGTCTGACGGCTGGCTAACAACCGCAGCACTTTGACCTGTAAATGACCATCTGCTCCCCTTTCCTGCTGCGGCAGATTGTCAATCCAGCGGTTAATCGTTTCCAGGTTATCCGGCACCAGAGCCGGATCAAGCAGATGCTCACCCTGCAGTACTAAAACCGCATCAGCCGCATGCCATTGCCAACCATTATGACGCTCGGTATTGGCAACAAACACCACAGGCCTTAAGTAACAATGTGGCAAACTATTTTGCCGCAGCTTCACCAGGGCCGCATAAGCTGTGCTGATGTCAGTAGCGTCAAGCAACAAACAGGATACCTGCTGCCAGTCGACCTTATCTAAACTTTCAAATGTGGTTGTCGCTTGCAGTAAGGATCTATTGTTTTGTGCAAACACTAATTGCAACGGCTGCTTCATCATAATGACCCTCTCACTGCTACCGGTAGTCTTTCGTACATGCGCCACAGACTGCGATCAGCTGGGTTGACCGGCACCAGGGTCATGCGTAATTGCACTTTGTCCTTCGACAGTAAATCATTCAGATTGCCACTGATTTGACTGGCGACAGATTCGATTTGCTCCACACGGCCCAAACTTTCAGAACCATCAGGAAAGGTCACCATGATCTGAGATTGTTGAGCAAAAGAGCGATACAACTTGGCATCCGCCAGAAAGACAACACGAACCTGTGCATCAGCAGGGCTGTATTTTAGGATGGGCCGGCCTTTCACCGCAAAATCCTGCGCTAACACCCGGACTTCCTTTATCTGGCCATCTTCGCTGGCATAAAGGTGTTTCTCCAGACAAGCTTCGTCGACGGGTTGCTGTCGTTTGGCCTCGGCAAGACTATTATGCCGGCTGGACATAATTGCCAGCCTTTCCTGTTCCTTGTTAATTTCTAGATTCAGTTTATCCAGTTCCTGCTGCTGTTTTTGCTGCTGCTGTTGCTGCTGACGGAACAATGATGCATTCACTTCCAGTGCCCGCAGCATGCTATCCGGTGTTGTGGTCGTAGCGGCTAAAGCGGTTTTTTCTTTTTGTAGTGCTTTAATCTCATTCGTTAACAGCTGCATATCAAATGACAGTTTTTCAAGCACCGGATCAGGCTCAGCAACACAGCGTTTTTCTGCGGCAAAGCTCGCTAACAGGTCACCTTTTTTAAAGGTCTGGCCTGGTTTCACTGCCACCTGCACCATCAGGCCATCACGCTCAGCCAGAACCTCACGGACTTCAACGTCGACCAAACCTTGTGCTTCAACCAGGTAATAAGGCTTGATCAACAGATAGATAAGATAAGCAACCAGCAAAATGACCAGAATAAAATAAAGCCACTTGGTCACATTGGGTTTATACGACGTAACCGGTGTACCCTCCGGTGCCGCAGTAATAAGACTTTTGCGGTTATATAAGTTCACCGGTTACTCCTGTGTATAAATATCAAGCTTGTGAACGGCAAATTGTGTGACGCCTGTCGCCTGACCTAATAACTCTATCGCCGCTTCTAATTGCAACTCGGTATTAAAATCCTGCTTTCTGAGCGCTACAACCAGCTTTTTCAGGGGTACTGATGCCAGCACAGTTTTAATCCGGCGGCTAATCACTTCAGCATCGCTGGTTTCATAGGCCATTAAATAAACGCGGTCGACATCATTGCCGAGCGCCCGCAACACTTCAGCCGGCCAATGATGCGGCACAGACAGGGTTAAATTGATATCCGGATGCCGCTGGCGTATGGCACTAACCAGCCTGGTCAAATCCTGCAGCACCTGCTTTGGATTGGCTTTGTACTGAGCCAGGGCATGTGGCTCAATATCCAGATGAATGCCATCCCCATACCGCCCCCTGGCTTCGACTGCTGCCAGCGCCTCGTTGTGGTGTTCTTGCAGCGCCCATTTTGCTTCACCTAATAACTGACTGACGCGAATCTGATGCTGAGCAGCCTCTTGCATAAATTCAAATAATTTTTTTGCGTCTACTTTCTTGCCAACGCTGACCAGAGCATGCTTCAGCGCTTTGGTTTCAAATAACGCAAAGAGCTCTGCGTTAGAATAACGGTTAAATTGCTCTGACCAGATATACACAGAACGCTCACCAGGGCGAGCTCTGTGTTCAGTCTCATTCAAAGAGTTCACTTTGATAAACTTCTCGTTGTATTCCACCCGCGCGACCAGAAATATTTCATTGACTCTGCGATACAGTTCCTGTTTGGCGTTGCCCAACTCAATGGCAGCGTCAATATAGGATTTCACACGCACATTCACAGCTGCTATATCCAGCGGCATATCAAGCGCCGTATAACTTTGTACCCGGCGCATGGCTTCCTGTGCCCGCAGCACTCTGTATTGCTGTCTGGTGGTGCGTTCCAGCTGTTCCTGCAAAGCCACATAGGCAACGCGGGTGCGGGTCATGATTTCCCACTGTTCGTGACTAAAATCCTGCTCGAGCTGATTTAACTTTGCCTCAGATTGTGAACCTTTCTCGCCAAAAGTGATGGGCATCTGCAAGCGGGCACCAGCCACCAGGTCTTCCTGGCCACTGTTGAACACATCAAACTCTTTTCGTAAAAACAAACGAAAGCGGCTGCCCTGTAAAAAAGAGTCTTCTTGTTGTGCCTGATCTTCAATCCTTAACCGAGCCAGCCGGTGCGACTCAGCAAAGTCCTTGTTTTGCCGAATTTGTTGCAGTATTGCGGCTAAATCAACATCAATCACCGGCGGGTTGATCAAATCCAGCTCGCTGGTCGCCAGAGTAGGATCTGCATGTAAACGAGCCAGTGTCTGGCGCGCCAGCATGATGTCCTCTTCCGGGATCATCAATTCATCCAGATAACTGGCTCCGGAAAAATAAGCTTGCTTTTCAACACCGTAAACCGCTTCCATAAACTTTAATTTGATTGAATTCAGATGCAGCTCTAAACCGGCAAAATGCCGGTTTAAATTAAAACGGCGACATTGGTAGTTAATTTCATGTTGTTTTAATTTGCCTTGCACGGCTTTGATGGCGGCCTGTCTTTTATAATCGGTGGCCTGATACTGATTATCGAGATAACCACTGTCCAGCAACTCCCAGGACAACTCCATGTAGGTATTGCCTTCGTTTTCATCCGGATTCCGTTGAATATCACGAGAGGTGTAACCGGCGCGAAACTCTAAACCAACATCACTGTTATAAGCCGCCGACTGTTGCTCTAAAGCATGAACTTCATCAGCATTGGACCATTTTGCATCACAACGGGACGATAAAATTCTGGAAACATCACTTAAGTCCATGCTGTTTTTCAGACTGGCTTTTGTTGCTTCATAGCTTGCCAGGCCATTTTCCCACAACATTTTTTCCACTGAATTAGCAGACCATGCGAAAGGGCTGATGACAAAGCCGGTGAGGCTGAATAATAAAAGGTAGGGCTTACAACCTGGCATATCAGATCCGTCCAAAAGCGAAGAAAACCAGTGTAAACATATTCAGCAAATTATCAAACGCTTAGGTCAAGATTTACACCGGGTGACACGAACATTTATTCACCACTTTTCTGATAGCCATAACTTTGCCCGGTGATAAACAGATACAGCCCCATATGTTCGTCTTCCTGCAACACAACCTGATCGATGCCGGCCGTCAGCATTTTATAACAATGGGAAGTTTTAGCTTTGTTATCGTCAGAATAAAGCCCGCCGCTGTTGATCAAGTACCAGCCACTGCAGCACCCTGGCAGCAATCTGGTTGATTGGCGCTATATCGTTGATTTGTAAATCGCAGTTTCTTGCAACCTGCGCCACTGTTGCCTGATAGATCAAAGCTAAATAGTCATCATAACGGCGCAGATAATTAGCAATCTGCATCAGGGTTTTGTTGAAATTTGCCTCAGTAGCTGCACTTTGCTTCAAAGCGGCGCAGGCTGCCAAATTGCGCTGGATCACTCTGGATAAACAAATATCAGCAGGCGGACATAACAACACCACAGCATCAATCAAACTGGCTATTGCCAGACGCTGCCGGCCAAAAGGTTCTTCCAGCAGTAAATAACTCGGGCCATCAGCGCTTTGTGCCGCATCGGCTTTTGCCTGTTGTAGCGCCTCTGTGAACCTGGGCGTCTGAATCAGATTGACATCAGCACCCTGCGCCAGCCAAAAAGCCATATCCGCCGGATAAGTGCCTTCGTCAATAAAATCGTCAAAATGCAACGAACCACAACCCAGCAAAGCAGCCAGCTCTTTAATCAATGCTGATTTGCCGCTGCCGGACGCTCCGCTGATAGCAATTATTTTTAGCTGTGCCATCACTGCCTTTAATATTGCAGCTGAGGTTTTCGCGCTGGCCTTAAATAAACTAAAACCAGCAATACGACGCATTGCATAACCAGCCAAAACAGTTTTTTATTCAGCGTAAACTCCTGAAAGTTAACAAAAAGCGCAGCGTGCATCAGCAGATAAACCGCAAGCAGAACAAAACCCCAACGCTGGTAACAGATCACGCCGGCCGCCCCGGCAGTTAATACCAGCCCCATGCCCAGGATATAACCGTTGTATGCTGCCATATTCAAAGGCAACAACTGCCTGTCGGCGCGGGCATCAAAAAATACTCTCATGTCGGCAAGGGCTTCAGCCAATTCCGGAAAGTTAATCCATGTGAGTTCCTGAGCAAGCAAGGCGGTGCCAACACCAATCCGAACCAGCCCGTACCCAAGCAACAGCAAACACAACAGCATTCCAACGGTCTTTTTCATACAACATCCTTTTCCTGATTCATACAACATCCTTTTCCTGACCGGTAAAGTTAAAACTAGGGAATTTAAAGTGCTCTGGCCACAGTACAGCGGCTAAACCAAACTAACATGGCAACCAAAGCAGTTGATAGAAAACAGCTAATTTCAAGAGTAAGTAAATGTAACTAAAAGGCCCGGCTCCGCAGAGCAAGCAACAGCTCACTACCACAAGACTGCAGCGAAGTAGCGCTCATCAGGCTTCGCTAACGACCACACCACAAGACTGGTAAAACGAGCTTAACAATAACGCCAGCTGTTCTGGCTGTTCCAAAGGCAGCATATGGCCACAATGCGGCAGCACCACTAAGCGCGCATCCGGTAAACGCTTTGCCATCAGCTCCAAAGCGGTTAAAGGTACTTTTTGATCCGCTGCAGCGCCAATAATCAACACTGGGCAGCGGATCTGATACAACCCGTCCAGTAAAGAGCGTCTGTTGCTGGTTTGTGTCAGCTGATTTAGCAACACCGAATGACCAAGCTCTTTGTCCATCTGCAGAATGGGTTCAGTGACTGTCAGATCATTGAGTCTGGATGGATGCACAAATTCACTAAGCCTTTTTTGCGACATGCCGTGATATTGATGGTGTTGTAACCAGCTCAGCGTTTGTTGCCGTATTTTTTGCTCTTCTGCCGTTAAAGCCCCGGCACTAGTGGCTATTAACACCAGCGATTTGATTTGGCTCGCTTTTTCTGGCGTGAGTGACAATAAATGGGATAACAACAAATAACCGCCCAGCGAAAAACCAACCAGATGTTCTGCATCCGATGTGGCAATAGCATCCATCATCAAACTTCGGTTTTGTGCTTGCCAGATAGTGGCATGTTGCATCTTAAAAGCTGTTTGCAGCTGCAGCCCGGCTGGGGTACTGAGCATAGGCAACCACAATCTGTCATCACATAAGGTGCCCGGCACCAACAGCAGTTTATTGCCGATCATCATCACCCCGGAAGCTGACGCAGCGGCACAGCGCTGTCAGCAAGCATCAACCAGAAAAAAGCCGCAAAGTTCAGCAATACCATCAGGCCGAACAGCCATAAAAAGCTGGTTTTACTGGATTTATGCCGCAAAAATTGCTGCGCTAACAAAGCTCCAGGCCAGCCGCCCAATAAAGCAAAAAGCTGTAGCCTGAATTCAGGCGTACGCCATTGCCCTTGTATTGAGGCTCTTTTATCCAGTGCATACACCACAAAAGTCAGCACAGAGCACAGCAGGTAATAACAGGCTAACCACCAGGGTAGCCACTGCATCAGCGCCGCAACCAGCAAGACACAAATAAAACCCAGCGCCAATAAAGTTTGCCAGCTGTGTTTGTTGCCTCTCCCCCCCTTCACCCGCATTGTGCACCTATATTGTTGTTTTTTCGCAGCATAACCAAAAGCACCCAATGCGGCTATGCAGAGCTTTACTTATCAGGTCGCAACTTAATGTTTTGCTGCAAATAAGGCAGATCCGGGGAAAAAAAACAAACGGGTTTAGCCCATTGGCAAGCCCTGATATACTGCCGTTATCTCAGTACCCCTGTACATTTATCCATAGGCTAGCGGAATGGACGTTTCTTTATTACTTGATGGTTTAAACGACAAACAGCGTGATGCGGTGGCTGCGCCCAGCCAGCATATGCTGATTTTAGCCGGCGCCGGCTCGGGCAAAACCCGGGTGCTGGTGCACCGGCTGGCCTGGCTGATGCAGGTTGAGCGTGTGGCACCTTATAGTTTGCTGGCTGTGACTTTTACCAATAAAGCAGCCCAGGAAATGCGCGCCCGTATTGAACAAACAGTGGGGGTGAGTTTAAACAACCTGTGGATGGGTACTTTCCACGGTTTGTCGCACCGTATGCTACGCGCCCATTATGCCGAAGCCAATTTGCCACAGGGTTTTCAAATCATCGATTCGGACGATCAATACCGTTTGGTGCGCCGGGTGCTCAAAGCGCTGAACCTCGATGAAAAACACTGGCCGCCTAAACAAATTCAGTGGTTTATTAATGGCCGCAAAGATGAAGGTGAGCGCCCGAATAAAATGGTGCATGGTGGCGATTTTAATTTAGAAACCATGATTAAAATTTACGCCGCATATCAGGACCTGTGCGACCGCGCCGGTTTAGTCGATTTTGCTGAAATTCTGCTCAGAAGTTTTGAACTGTTAAAAAACAACAGCGAAATCCGCAGCCATTATCAGCAGCGTTTTCGCCAAATTCTGGTCGACGAGTTTCAGGACACCAACGCCATTCAATACCAATGGCTGCGACTGCTCGCCGGCAACCATGCCCGCGTCATGATAGTGGGCGACGACGACCAGTCCATTTACGGCTGGCGTGGTGCCAAAGTAGAAAATATCCAGACCTTTTTAAAAGACTTTCCGGATCCTGTCACTATTCGTTTGGAGCAAAACTACCGCTCTACCGGCACTATTTTAAAAGCCGCCAACGCTGTTATTGCCAATAATAACAGCCGTTTGGGCAAAGACTTATGGACAGACGGCGACGACGGTGAAGCCATTTCGCTGTACACCGCCTTTAACGAGCTGGATGAAGCCCGTTTTATTGTCAGCCGCATTCGTGAGTGGCGCCGTCAGGGTGGCAAACTCACTGAAGCCGCTGTGCTGTACCGCAATAACGCCCAGTCGCGGGTGCTGGAAGAAGCCTTAATTCAGGACGGGATGAACTACCGCATTTATGGCGGCCTGCGCTTTTATGAACGTCAGGAAATTAAAGACTCACTGGCTTATTTGCGGCTGATTAACAACAGGCAGGACGACGCTGCGCTGGAGCGTATTATCAATACCCCAACCCGTGGTATTGGGGATTCCAGCCTGGATAAAGTGCGGGAATTTGCCCGTCGTGAACAACAAACTTTATGGCAAAGCCTGCAGCAGATGTTGTTCCAGAAAGAGCTAACCGGCCGCGCTGCCAATGCAGTATCCGCTTTTATGGAGCTGATTAATAAACTGGACGACGACATCCGCGACTTGCCTTTGGATGAACAAGCCGACCATGTGATTCATCAGTCTGGCCTTTATGCCATGTATCAGGCGGAAAAAGGCGAAAAAGCCCAAACCCGCATTGAAAACTTAAACGAGCTGGTAAACGCCTGCGCCAACCAGAATTTTGCCGCCAATGAAGAAATGAGTCCGCTGTCGGCCTTTTTATCACAAGCGGCCCTGGAAGCCGGTGAATATCAGGCCGAAGAACATTCAGACGCTGTGCAGCTGATGACTTTACACACCGCCAAAGGCCTGGAATTTCCGCTGGTATTTGTCTGTGGCCTGGAAGAAGGCATGTTCCCAAGCCAGCAATCAGGCGACGACCCAACCAGGCTCGAAGAAGAACGCCGGCTTTGTTATGTCGGCATGACGCGCGCTATGCAAAAACTGTATTTATGCCACGCCGAAAGCCGCCGGTTATATGGTCAGGAGCAATACAACAAGCCGTCACGGTTTTTACGCGAAATTCCGGCCGAATATGTCGAAGAAATCCGCCTGACCACCAGTGTCAGCCGGCCAACCCAATTTAACCGTTTTGGCAGCGCCGCCACCCACAGCGCTTTTGAAAACACCGGTTTTAAACTGGGCCAGCGGGTGTTTCACGAAAAATTTGGTGAAGGTACAGTGCTGAACTACGAAGGCACCGGCAATCAGTCGCGGATCCAGGTGAATTTTGACGACTTGGGCAGCAAATGGCTGGTCACAGCTTATGCCAGGTTAGAGGCGATTTAACATGACTGCCAGCCCGACTGCGGCCTCTTTGCCAACGCTGTTATTAACGCGGCAGCAGCAATGCAAGGCGCTGGGCTGGCGTTTACCGCTTTGGTTACAAACAAGTCCTGTGGCAACTGAACACACCACCGAAGCCACTGAGCAAACAGCCGCAAGTCATCCATTGCTGCTGGCGTTACTAAAAACACAGCCACCACAGGCTAAAGTGTTCTGGCTCGGCGCGCCTTTAGCCGAAGTGCAGCAGGCTTGCCCTTTGTGGCAATTTCAGCAGATAGAGC
This sequence comes from Rheinheimera sp., assembly GCA_003543135.1. GTDB lineage: Bacteria > Pseudomonadota > Gammaproteobacteria > Enterobacterales > Alteromonadaceae > Pararheinheimera. The sequence goes on along the minus strand of DPJG01000001.1, from coordinate 79,619 downwards.
GCAAATCTCAGCTGCTCGGCACTGAATGTGACGTGCTTGTGATTGACGCCTGGCAGGGGATCGACTGGGATCTGGTCGCCGCCAGCGCTGGTTGTGTAAAAGCCGGTGGTTTATGGCTGTTGTGTAGCCCAGCCCCTGAGCTTTGGTCAGCGCAGCCCAATCCTAAAACCGGCAAACTGCGCTCTTATCCTGATGAAGCCGGCCCTTCGGCATTTTTACAAAGCTGGCTTCACAAAACCAGGCAACATAACTGGCTGGTATGCCGCGATAACCTGCTGCTGCAGGATCTCGCCTGGCCAGCAGCGGACACCTCAAATGTCGAAGTGCAGCAGCCTGAGTCCCCTTATTTAAGTTGGCACCAGCAACAGGCCGTCACAGCAATTTTCCAGATGTTGTCCGGCCACAGGCGCCGGCCTTTATTGCTAACAGCGCACCGCGGCCGCGGTAAATCGGCAGCCCTTGGTATTGCAGCAGCGCAGTTGCAACATCAGGGCAAAACCCGGCTGGCCATTTGTGCACCTCACCCCGACAACGCCGTAGTGGCGCTTCACATGGCCAAACAACAGCTGCAGCAGCTGGCACCAGACACTGAAGTTGCGCTGAGCTTCTGGCCTGTGGATTTGTTACTGGCGGAAAAACCCAAACTGGATCTGTTGTTAATTGACGAAGCAGCGGCCATTCCAACCCCTCAGCTACAGCAACTGGTAGCGCATTACAGCCGCGTGGTGCTGGCCAGCACAGAACATGGTTACGAAGGCACAGGCCGTGGTTTTTTATTAAAGTTTCAGCCTTATCTGGACGCACACTGCCCTGGCTGGCAAAAATTTCAGTTACAACAAGCTATTCGTTACGCCGCCGACTGCCCGCTGGAACAATTGATTTTTAACAGTTTTTTATTGGCCACCGAATATCAGCTGCCACAATATCAGCCCGCACTGCCCCTGCAGCTAAAGCACATCCCACAGACAGAGCTGGCGCAACATCCCCGGTTTGCACAAATGATGGCACTGCTCAGCCTGGCGCATTACCAAACCAGTACCACGGATTTATGGGCACTGTTGGATAACCCGGCACTGCAACTTTTTACGCTGTGGCAGCAGCATGAGCTATTGGCTTGTGCTGTGATCAGTCTGGAAGGTGATTTACCAGCCGCTTTATGCCAGCAGATTTATCAGGGCGAACGCCGGGTGCAAGGTCATTTAATGGCACAAAGTCTGGCTTTTCATCTGGCAAGTCCGGAACTGGCTCGGCTGAAAATGGCGCGCATTCAGCGTATTGCCGTCAGCCCTGTGCTGCAGTCGCAGGGGCTTGGCACAACGATGTTGACGCTGCTGCAACAATATTTTGCCAATACTGATGTGGCGCTTTTGGGCAGCAGCTTTGGCTGCAACGCAAACTTGCTGAACTTCTGGCAAGGTGCCGGTTATCGGCCGGTCAAACTCAGCCAGCAAGCCGAACAAGCCAGCAGTGAAGCTTCGGTGTTGATGCTCAAAGCCCTGCAACCCCAGTGGCAGGCCACAGTACAGCTTTTACAGCAGCAATTTAGTCAGCAGCTATATTGGCAACTGGCCGACAGCCAGCGCCAGTTGTGTCCGGCTCTGGCAATACAGCTGGCAACACCGCCTGAAATGGCCTTGCCGGCCACCGCACTTGCGCAACTAGCGTTATTCAGCGCCGGGCACAGACCCTATGAGTTAGTCGAAGTCTGGTTATTACATTGGTTCAACCTTTATTATCAAAACCTTCCCGCAGAGATAACCGCCATTTTTGTGAAAAAACTCTGGCAAAAACACAGCTGGCAAAGCCTGGGATCGGGTCATACCGGCAAAAAGGCCTTGATCCGTGCCATGCAACAAGCCGTATCCAGTGTTATTGTTGGATCTGAATCGCAGTTGGAAGCAGATCCCCTGACCTGTATCAATACAGACAGGCGCTGATGGATATAGGCTATAGTTCGGACAAGTTCAGATTTAACCTCAGCTTATAAACCTCAGGGTGGTTATTGTATTGATGTGGCGATTTTTCCTGTTGCTGTTATGGCTTGGCAGTTTTGTGGCGGTAGCAGAAGATCAATCGCCTATTCGCCTTGGTATGTCTGCGCCTTTTTCCGGCCCTGCAGCACAGCTGGGGCTAAGTTACCGCCATGGCGCCGAACTGGTGTTTCAAAAGCAAAATCAACGGGGTGGCATTGCCGGCCGACCGCTACAACTGGTAGCGCTGGATGATGGTTACGAACCAATGCGCACTGTGGCCAATACCAGGCAGCTGCTGTTTTCTCATCAGGTGATGGCCTTATTTGGTTATATAGGTACACCAACCTCCAGCGCTGTGCTGCCGATGCTCAGGCATGAACAGGTGCCTTATCTGGCGCCATTTAGCGGTGCAGACTTATTACGCCAGAGCGAAGACCATTTTATTTATAACTTCCGCGCCAGTTATGCCGAAGAAGCCAAAGCCCAAATCAAATATCTGGTGGATCAACAGCAGCTGCGCAAAATTGCATTATTAATTCAGGCCGACGAGTTTGGCGCCACACTGGAACAGAGTTTTTTAACTGAGCTGAGCTATCGCGGCATTAAACCCCTGGTGATCAGCAGATTTCAGCGTAATAGCAGCGACTTAAGTCAGGCAGTGAAACAATTGGTGCAATACCAGCCGGAACTGGTGTTAACAGTAGGCACTTATCAGGTGCTGGCACAGGCGATTAAACTGGCAAACCTGAAAAAATTCCGGCCTGTGTACAGTGTGGTGTCTTTTACCGGTGTGTCTGAGCTGGCACTGATGCTCGGCAGCCAGGATAAAGTGGTGGCCTCTATGGTGATGCCGGATCCGGTCAGCAACCAGTCGGATTTGGCGCGGGCTTACCGCGATGCGGCAGGGCAACAGATCCCCCTGAGTGATATTGCTTTTGAAGGTTTTGCTGCAGCCACACTGCTGGTGCAGGCGCTGCAACAATGTTCCGAAGATATCAGCCGGAGCTGTTTATTAAAAACATTACCGGCTCAGCAACTTTATGATTTTGAACTTCATTACGATCAAAACGCCATCAGGCTTCAACCCAGGTATTTCTGGTCAGGCTAAAAAACCAACAGCTGCAGCCGCTGGCTGTTAATGACTAAAATAACCGGCACAACGTTTGACCCCGTTTTTTGTCAGGTAATAACGGCTGCAATTGGTGTCGTAGCTGCTGCCGGTTGCACTAATTTGCCAGCCGGACAAATACACCCCGTGCAAATGGGTCCAGCTGCCATTTTGTTTTAAACTCCAGTGCTGATGCGGACCAGTAGAAGAACCACCGTTGCACAAGGCCTGCGCTTTGCTGTTCGCCGGGTTGGCAATACGGGTGTTTTTATACACTGTGGCCCCTGTGCCGTACTGAATATTCATCAGGTGATAATAAGTGGTAGACCAGCCGCCACTGTGCACCACTTCGGCAAAACAGGACGAATGCCGTTTAAAACTGCCAGCTGCAGAAGCCGCCACCCAGACGCCGGATTGATTACTGCCCCAGCCTCCGCCCTGACTCATATCCAGCGACGACATCGGATAACTGCCGGAGCCGGTATTGGTATGAGCACCGCCCACATGCCAGGACTGACCGGTCGGAAAGGGAAACTGTAAAAAACCATTGGCAGGCCCAGCCAGTAACCTCGACTCCGGCTGGCGTATTTTCACCTGAGCCGCTTTAAAATCTTCGGCAAACAGCTTTTGATACAACTGGTTAAATCGTACCTGTTGCACTACAGGTCTTGCGAACTCTGAGTTCTGACTAAACAGATAACCCAGCGGATCGGCATCATGATTTTGTATAAACTCCCGGGCTTCCGGCAACTTCTGGCCGCTGTAAATTCGCTCGGCCAGCTGATGACTCACGTCCTGCAGCTGTGCATTAAAACCAAGCTTTGAAGACAAGGAAGCAAAGGGACGCTGCATTCTGGCTTCATCCGCTTTGGCATCCGTTATGATGCCGCTGTGCTGCTCAATCAGGGTAATTAACACCCGTGGGCTGATACTGCTGTAACCAGCCCAGTGGGAAATATGTTCGGCATAAGGCAACAAATGCGGCGCCTGACTAGCCAGATAAGCTTCGATATCAAAATTAAACATTTCGTCGTAGCTGTACACCAGTGGATGCACCAGCTCTAAAGATTCTGGTGGCCGGATAGGTTCTGCCGCCTGCAAAACACCACTTGCCACTGCCTGCAGGCCAAGTGCACAAATAACACAAATGCTGATATTCCTTTTTTTCATCTGATCGTCCTTCTGAGGGTTAAGCTATGGCCTGAACAGCCACAGCTCACTCTAGCCTCAGCGGGCCGCAGTGAAAGCAGGGAAAAATAAATATCACAAATTTGTCAGTCTGATGTCACTGTAAAGTGAAAATACAATAAGCTTGTGCTGCTTTGTTATTCATTCATCAGTCAGCTTGTGGCAGCATACTGATCAAGTTCCGACGGCACAGGGCCGTCAGCCGCAACTTCTTCCAGGGAAATCAGGTTATGCAAATCAAAAAATCCAGCTTCTGGTGTGGTCTTGGTTTAGTCACCGCATCTTTCACTATGCAGGTGGTCAACGCGCAAACTATACCGCCGGCACAGCAACAACTGTTGCTGCAAATGGCCGAGCAGTCGGGCTTATTAAAGCAGGCGGCCAACTGCAGTGGTGTCAGTAGCAGCCACTTAAAACAACATTTAGCCAGCGCTTTACAACAATGTCCGCTCGCCGCCAATGGCATGCCAAGCGAACAATGTGTCAAAACCAAACTGATCCAAAGCACAGGCATATCACAAGCGGCGGTAAAAAAGTGTGAACAACTGGCAGCACAGGCGCAGCAGCAACAACAGCAATCTTCGGCCGAAACTCAGCTGACCGCGCTGTTTGACCAAATTGGCGACAGAGAGCCAACGGCCGCAGAACAAATGCAAATTGAACAGTTAACCAATAAATTGCAGCAGGAAGGCATAGCACAACTGCGCTCGAACGTGGATCTGCTGGTGAACGCCAGTCAGGGCACCACGGCCAATATTCCGGCGCCTATGTATCCTGGTAGTAAAGTGCTGGTGCATTTACCGGCGCAGGGCATGGTGCAATTCGGCGATCAGAGTATCAAAAGTCTACCCGGCGTATCTTTTGCTTCAACAGCATCCGCCACTGAGATCCTGGCCTGGTATCAACAGCAGTTTCCGGCTTATCAATACCGGAAAATTGAACTGGGCGGCACGCCTGATCACCTGCTGTTGAAAAAAGCACCGGAACCTTTTGATTATATGAAGCTATTACCGCAGTTACCCGGTATTCCGCATGTGTTTATCACGGCCGCCAATAAAGAAACACAACGACATTTGCCGGGTGCCCAAACCTTATTTACCGTCACTTATCAGCCCTGAAGGAAGCGGCTGAAAGCATTAATCAAAATAGGCAGCGTCGGCAAAAGCCGGCGCTGCAGCATCTTTGACCGACAATAACGGCGTGCCTTTAAGCGGCCAGTCAATAGCAAGCTGTACATCATCAAATCTGATACTGCGCTCGGCAGCCGGGTTGTAATAATCTGTGGTTTTGTAATGTACATCAGCACTTTCTGACAACACCAGAAAGCCATGGGCAAAACCTTCCGGGATCCACAGCTGCTGCTGATTTTCTGCCGATAACAGCTGCCCCACCCAATGACCGAAAGTGGGCGACGAACGCCGCAAATCGACAGCCACATCAAAAATTTCACCCTGCACGACCCGGATCAGCTTGCCCTGCGGCTGTTGCAACTGATAATGCAAACCGCGCAACACACCGGCTTTGGAATGAGAATGGTTGTCCTGCACAAAATTCAGCGGCCTTGATAACAACTGTTCATATTGCTGTTGCTGAAAACTCTGCAAAAAATAACCACGCTCGTCGGTAAAAACGCGCGGTTGTAATATCAATACATCAGGAATTTGGGTTGGCATTATCTGCATCAGGCGGCCTTTCAGAGCGTGTTGCAGGCGATGGTGCTGCAATGGCGGCATTGTCGGTGATTTTCAGAAAAACGCAAGTTTGCCCCTTGTGAGCGGTAACTTCGGGTCAGGGTCTTATGATCCAGGATTTAGCTGTCAGGCATGAATGAGCTGGCGCAGGCCACAGCGGCAAATACCGGCGGCTGAGCGCATCCCCCTTGTGCTGCGGTAAGCTGCTGTGAATAATCGCCACAATTTTTAACGCCACAGGCAGCAGCATGGCCAATTTTATATTGTGGGACAATGATGGGGTGCTGGTTGATACCGAAGTGCTGTATTACCAATGCAACCGCGACTTTTATCAAACACTGGGTCTGGAGCTGACAGAACAGCAGTTTTTCCAGTGTTTTTTACTCGATAACATCGGCGCCTGGCATTTATTGCCGCAGCAACTGACTGAAGCTGAAATTGCCCCGCTGCGGCTGGAGCGCAACCAGCGTTATGCCGCCATGCTTAGTGAACTTAAAATTGCCCCTGTGCCTGGTATGGCGGCGCTGCTGGCACAGCTTAAACCCCGTTATCAGCATGGTATTGTCACCAGCGCACATCGTCAGCATTTTGAACTGATCCACAGGCACAGCAACTTATTGCCATATTTTCAGTTTGTACTGACCGGTGATGAGGTGCAGCAGGGCAAACCCCATCCTGAGCCTTATTTACGCGGTTTGGCACAAAGCGGCCAAAAAGCACAGCAAGTGATAGTGGTGGAAGACTCACCACGCGGCCTGCAGGCCGCCATCGCCGCCGGGTTACGTTGTGTGGTCATCAAACACAGCTTTTGCCGTCATTATGATTTTGCCGGCGCCTGGCAAGTGGTCGAAACGGTCAGTCAATTACAACAATGTTTAATGGACGCAGATTAGCCTGCTGATAAGGGCCGGTTTTCTGCTATGATCGCCGCATTCACCGGTCAGCGCGATCGCAACAGCAACAATGCAGTCCGCCCTCTGCAGGAACCTTGTATGATCAACTATTTCCGTGTGCTTGGGGTTAAAGCCAGCGCCAGCGAAGAAGAGATTAAAAAAGCCTATAAAAGGCTGTCGAACAAATACCACCCGGATAAATTACAAAACAGCTCTGAAGATGAAAAAGAGCAAGCCGTTGTGCAGCTGCAAAGGGTAAAAGAAGCCTATGACGTATTGTCAGATCCAAAACAACGCGCAGCTTTTATTAAAGATTTTAATAACGTGATAGTGCCGGACCCAACAGCCGCCATGCAGGAGCTGTGGGAACAATATTATCCGCCGCAGTAATAACAGCCAAAACCAGATTTGAGCGGACAGACCGCAGCCAGAACCATGCCACAGCACTGGTCGCACACAGCATAGCAGGACCCACCATGAGCCAGAAATTTAACGCAGCACGCTTGGAACAACTCAAAAGCGATGCTTATGAAAACATTGAATCTTATAACGACCCGGACACGCCCAAAGCCCTGGCCGCTTTTACTGAACAAATTAAAGGCATTTTGCACGCTGCACCGGATATGCTGCAGTCGGTGCCGGAATATTTGCCGGTGGCACTCTATGGCCGGGTGAAGTTTCCGGGTGAGGCCAAACTAAAATGGTCGCAGTGGTTAAAAACCGGCAATGCCCCGGCCTGGGATGACTTTAAAACCACAGTGGCTTTTAATAACGCCGATTTAGCACTGGTAAAAACCATTCGTGCTTATAACGAAAGCCTGCTGATTGAAGCCTGTGCCGTGCTTTTTATGTTGTCGAATGAAACTGCAGCCCCGCCGCCGCGCAGCAAAGGCGCTCAGGATGACGACGAAGATTACGAAGAAGAAGAAGATTACAGTGACGAGCGTGACGAAGCAGCTGACGATTACGACGGTCATGATGATGAAGACGAAGAAGGTTATGATGATCAATATGATGAAATTACCTTTAAACGGGAAGGTCGCTGATGAATAGTCTGATTGAGATTGCAGTTGCGGAAATTAAAGAACTGGCCGTGGTTGAACCTAAGCAGGCCAGCAAAAGATTTGAGCTGATGGCCAATACAATGTCAGACGCCCAGCTGGTTGAAGTCATTGAAAATATTGACATTGTAACGCTGACACAAATTAACAGCCAACACGATATTTCCTTCCCTTCGATTATTTCTGAGCTGATGACAGTGGAAAAAATCCGCGACATCGTGTGTCAGCAGCCGTTGTATTGGGAAGAAAAAATCAAAAATAACGCTGAAGAATTAAAACAGCATACTTTTGATTTTTTAACTTACCTGATCCGCACTCAGGAAACCGAAGAAAAACAAGCCGAAATTCTCGAGTGTATTGCCGAAGATCCGGCCGGTTTGTTTTATCTGTCCATTCCCTTTATCGAGTTATACCGCGGTGAAGTGATTGAAGATGAAGACGAAATTCACGACATTCTGCACGAAGAAGAGCAGGATTTAGAAGAAGCGGTGAGCTACACCGAACGCCATTTAAACGAAGAAGTGCATGGTTTGGGTTTTGACGACCCACGCAGTTTACTGGCGCTGATTCGCCAGCTGACCCCTGAAGTGGAACAGTCGATTAAAAGCCTGATCCGCAACGAGAACTCCGGCTGGGAAAATATTATCAATAAGTTTGCCACTGAGCTGGTGATGCAAGCCAAAGAGAAAAATCAGGCCACCGACGAATACGCCGAAGTGGACGAGATGTTTAGTTTTCTGGATTAAGGTTTGCCATGCAGTTAGCAATACGCGATAGCAATCAAGGCCCGTTTTTCAGCAAAGTGCTGCGACAGGCGCAGGAACAGCAGCAACTGAGCAATGCTGAACTGGCGCAAATTAAAAACAAAGCCGTGCTGATGAGCCTGAAATTTGCCGATAAGTTTTACAACAAATACAAAATGCACCTACTGGAGCAAGCCGCTCATGATGTGATTGGTGTCATTAGTTTAGGTTTGGCAGAGCTCAGCGGTCAGGATGTGCAAAAAGCACTGCAACTGCTGACCAGCCCCGACAGCGTGATGAAACCTTTTCAAAAAGGCTGGAGCATGCTGGTTACGGTTAGCAGCAAACAACCCAATCGTAAATCGCTGTTTGGTGAGGTGGACGAGCAGCTGCTCAAGGATATTTCCAGCCCGCCGGACGCCGAAGAGTGGCAAGGCTGGCAGATTTATCAGAATGCGCTTTTGGAAGCCAACCGCCGCAATGCCATCACTGTGCTGAAACAGCAGTTTTTCCAGCAAACAGTGCTCGACCCTTTTGAGCACTTTAACCTGGAAGCCATGCTGGCCGAAGTGGTGATTTACCGCGTGGTTTGCGGCCACAGCAAAGTAAAACAGGACTTAAAACAGCGCATCCGCCAGGTGGAGTTACAGGACCGCTGGTTTGACGTGGCTTATTTACAGCTGCAAACCGAAGTAGCCCTGGCCGAACTCCCGCCCGGCATCAGCGAAGCCATCCGCCCCGATATAGGGCAAAACTTTGCACAAGCGCTGCTCAAAACTCTGAACTTTGCGGTGAAATACCGCGAAAAGGCACTCGCCAACGCTTCACCAGAACAGCTGGATGCTTTTGAACATAAACAAGGTATGCAAAACCCATTGCTGGGCTGGCCGCAGTATATTGAGATGTAACGGGCTGATAGGGAGCTGATGGCAGTTTGTGCCACAGTTTCTCGCAGCGGTAGCCATCTGTAGTTTGGCTCAGTGATAAGCCGATAGAAAACGCCGCCCTTAGGCGGCGTGAATTTTACTAATCAATATATTTTCTGGTTTTTAGTGATTTCACTGACTTGACCATTTTACTAAATTGCCGCGCCTGGGCACGTCTCACCTGCAAAGATGCAGTGTTTCGTGCTTGTTCAGCATTTAGCTTCTGATAGTTCGTCAATCGCCTTGCATCTAAATCGCCTTGCGCAATAGCCTGCTGCACAGCACAACCTGGTTCAGCAAAATGCTGACAGTCATTAAAGCGGCAGTGCCTGGCTAACGATTCTATGTCTGCAAAAGTGCGACGAATGCCATCATCACAGTCTGTCAGTTGCAGTTCACGCATACCTGGCGTGTCTATCACTACCGCGCCTGCAGCAATAAAATGCATTGAGCGTGCTGTAGTCGTGTGCCTGCCTTTACTATCATCACTTCGTACTTCTGCTGTTTTTTGTTCCGAATTATCAGTCAGTGTATTGACTAACGTAGACTTACCAACACCAGAAGAACCCACTACTGCTAATGTGCTGCCTGCTTTACACCAAGGTTGCAAAATATGACTGCAACTGATGTCGAGCGCATTGACCGTTTCAACCATCAGCATCGGATCCAGTTGTTTTACCTGTTGCAAATAGGCTTCAACATCTGAACATAGATCCATCTTGGTTAATACCAGTAAAGGCTCTGCACCAGCCTCATGAGCCAATGTCAGGTAGCGCTCTATCCGACTTAAATTAAAGTCATGGTTTAACGAGCAAACAATGATCAGCGTATCGACGTTAGCAGCAATCAATTGTTCAGCAAGTTGGCTACCGGCCGCTTTGCGTTTGAATAGTGATTTTCTTGCTAACAAACGAATAAAACGGCCGGCAGTATCCAATAGCAGCCAGTCGCCGATCGTTATCTGCGGTAAAGTCGGGTTAGCCATTAAACTGCAAGCCCCGCCTACCGTCATCAGTTCATAGCTACTTCTGTGATGTGCAGTGACCCTGGCAATAACGGCATTTTCAAATTCTTGCAGATTAAGTTGTTGTTGAAAAAAAGCCTGCCACCCCAGTTGTTGTAATGTTGAGGGTAAGTTCATGTCATTTCCTTTCGCATACAATTAAAAACTGTACGCACAGTAAAAATGGTTAGGAACTCTGGAACAAAGCGAATGTAAACCGTATAAATTGGTTTTCAGAGATCCCGGTAAACAAACACCGGGCAAAGGCAGGTTAAATTAAAAAGGTAAAAGTTTAACTTACGCCGCAGCCTTCGCCGGGTGGGTCATTACTGCAATCATCAAACTCTCCTTCTTGGTGTGGCCGAAACCGCGAAACTATACCAATAGTGAGCTGAAAAAGCCAACCAGGCTGAAATTTATAAGCAAATTATTTTGCCTCCGGTCAGTACGAATTTCAGACACAATGTTCAAAAATGCATTTCCTTTTTTGGCCTGTTGCCGAATGCATGATCTCGGCCTGAAGTTTCAAAGCAGAGCATCAGGATTTTGTTGAACACTGATGCGGTTGAGTTCAAATAAACCCGATCATAAAAAGCCTGCGCTATCCGTATTTTCCACGACCACTCTTGAGCCCAAAGCGTGCTTTGCCTACAATGGCGCACTTTTTATTCAGCAAAGACTTTTATCATGACCGACAACAGCACACGCCCAGCTTTACCAGACCGCCTGAGTGTTCACCCACGCAGCCCGTTTTATGTGGCAGAAATTTTTGAACATGAAATTGGTATTCTGTTTAACGGCAAAGAACGTTTTGACGTAGAAGAATATTGTATCAGCGAAGGCTGGGTAAAATTCCCGGCACCAAAAGCGCTGGACCGTCGCGGCCAGCCCCTGTTAATGACAGTCAAAGGCAAGGTTGAAGCTTTTTATAAATAAGCTAATCGCCCTGCGTGACATCAAAAGCCAGCATCAGCTGGCTTTTTTGTTGCCTAAAAAGGCATACAGATAGATACACCAGCAGCAAAGGTTTGTTGCAGAGTGAGCATTCAACAGCGAATCGGGGAGCGATTCGCGGGCGAACGGCGTAACAAGCCTTGGCTGCCTGTGCTGCGCCGGAATTAATGCAACAGACCCAGCGCAAAGTTCAATACCAGCAGCAAAGGCTTGTTGCAAAGTGAGCATTTAAAAGCGAATCGGGGAGCGATTCGCGGGCGAACGGCGTCACAGGCCCTGGCTGCCTGTGCCGCGCCAGTATTAGTGCAACAACGCCTTGTTATTTAGAGCAATTACAGCAGCTGCGCCCCGGGCAAAACCAACGACAGCGCCAGCTTACAACGCCAGCTGCGCTAACAGCAACGGCACTGGCTACCCCTGCGGTAAAGCCCCTTCAATGGCCTGTTGCAGCTGCGCCAGCCGCTCTTCAATGCGTTGCCGGTCTTGCGCCAATAATTCGCGTTCGGTCAGCAGATCGTAACTTAAATGCAAAGCCGCCAGAATGGCCGCCTGTTCGTTGCTTAAATGCCGGCCGCGGTTTTTCAGCTCAAAAATTTTCTGATTTAACAAAGAGGCGGCTTCCTGCAAACCCTCGCGCTGCTGCGCCAGCGTTTTGAGTTTGTAGTCGCGCCCTGCAATCTCCAGCGTCAGCTCGGTATATTCAGTATTGATCATCGCTGTTGCCCCCGGATTATGGCTGCGCTACAGCTTTTGGGAATAACGCCAGCAGCGCATCCAGCCGGCTGGCAGCCTGTTGTGCCTGCTCTTCCGACTCCAGCATGCTCAGTTGTAATAACTCCAGCTCTTCCTGCTGCGCTTTAAAGGCCGCTTCTTTTTGCAACAGCGCTTGCTGCAATTGTTGGTTATCCAGCACTAAACGCTGAATGGACTGTTCTAACTGACTGAATTGACTATTAAACATACAAACAAACCCACCTGGAAAAACGGCGCGCAGCATAACAGTCATGCTCAGATTTGTAAGGATTTTCCGGTAAATTTTCTGTGATTTTTAGCCCTTGGTTTGTCGCTGCCAGAGCGCTACACTCAGGCAACAGGCTGACACCAGGCAACCAACCCTGCAGCCGCACCACCTCTCACAGCAGCCGCCTTTGGGCGCAAGGAGTTACCAATGCAAAAAAACACCCTGTTGCACCTGTTATTGGCTGCCGCAGTTGCCTTCACTGCCAGTCAGGTACAGGCTGATCCAAAAGATAACAAACCAGGTAAAGCCCACAAAGCTGAACAAAAAGCGCAAAAAGCCGGCCAAAAAGCCCAGAAATCTGCCCAGGCAGGTTATAGCAGCGACAGCGGCGCCGTGCTGACAGGCGCCGCAGTAGCGGGTGCAGCCCTGGGTGGTGGCACTGTGGCTATTAACAGCCAGATTGGTGGTGTCAATGTCACAGCCGGTATCAGTTTTGGTCAGGCGCGTGAACTGGCGGTGAGCTATCAGCAAACCGGTTACCAGCAACTGCCGCCAGGCATCCGCAAAAATCTGGCGCGGGGTAAACCGCTGCCACCAGGCATTGCAAAAAAACTTGGCCATTCACAAATGCTGAGCCAGTTGCCACAACATGAAGGTTATCAGTGGCAGGTTTGTGGTACCGACTTAGTGCTGGTGTCTATCGCCACTATGGTGGTGGCCGATATTCTGACCGACGTCTTCCGCTAATCACTGCTGCCCTTTGTTGTGAAAAGACTGAGATAAAAAACCACCGCAAGGTGGTTTTTTTATCTGTCATCATCAAGCGGACTGTTCATCATCAAGCTGACTGTGCCCGTTGTTAGCCTTCAGCGGCCAGACTGTCAGCCGCACCGGCTTTTTTGCGCCTGAAGCGGCTTAATAACAAATACACCACTGGGGTGCTGTATAAGGTCAGGAGCTGACTGACCAGTAAACCACCCACTATGGTAATACCCAGCGGCTGGCGCAGCTCAGAGCCTTCGCCCATGCCCAGCAGCAAAGGCACTGCGCCTAATACCGCAGCACAGTTGGTCATTAAAATAGGCCGCAGCCGCTGGTTGGCCGCCTGCAAAATAGCTTGTTCCGGTGTTAAGCCCTGGCGCTCAGCCGCCAAGGCAAAATCAATCAGCAAAATGGCGTTTTTCATCACAATGCCAATTAATAAAAACAGCCCCAATAACGCAATCAGGCTAAAGGCCGAGCCGGTTAAATACAGCGCCAGCAAAGCACCAATACCGGCACAAGGCAAGGTTGAAATAATGGTCAGTGGTTGCACCACACTTTCATAAAGCACGCCAAGCACCAGATACACCGCCAGCACCACGCCCACCATCAGCCAGAAATTATCTTCGTTCTGAAACATGGCGTTGCGCTGATCTTCACCGTTCACCGTATGCACCACAGACGGGATCATTAATTTTGCCAGCATACGGTCTATCGCCGCTGCCGCCTGCTCTGCGGTCACATCAGGCGCCAGGCCATAACCTATGCCCATAGAGGCAAACTGACCATCGTGGCGCACCCTGTCGCTGACCAGGCCATAGTCGTAACTGGCAATGGCACTGAGCGGCACCCTGCTGCCGTCTTTGGAAATTAACATCAGCTGTTTTAATACTTCAGGTTGTGCTGTGTAACCTGGGGCCAGCTCCATCACCACCCGGTATTGGTTCATTTCATCGTACAAAGTGGCCACCTGACGCTGCGAAAACGAGTTGTTCAGCATAGTGGCCACAGTGCGCATATCCACACCCAGGCGCTGCGCCGCTTCGCGGTCAATACTCAGCACCACTTGTTGTGCGTCTTCACCGCCCGGCGCGTCAACGTCCACTAATTCGGGCAGCTCTTTCATCGCTTCAGCGGCTTTTTTGCCCCATTCACGCAGTGGTTTCAGCTCACCTGACAATAACAACAGTTCATAGTCACTGCTGTTCCAGGGTGAACTTAACCTGATGTCCTGCTCCACACTTAAAAACAACATAGCGCCCGGCACCTTGGGCGCGCTCATCCGCAGCCGGTTTACCACTTCCTGTGCTGAAACACCCCGTTCACTAAGCGGTTTTAACCGTACCCGCATCCAGGAATTACTCAGGCCCATAGCGCCACCGCTGGCACCTGTCACATCGGCAACGGCCGGATCTTTGAGTAATAACTGGCGGAATTCTTCAATTTTTGGTTGCATCACCTGATAAGAAAAACCGTCGTCACCACGCACAAAACCGCTGAGCTGGCCTGTGTCCTGATCCGGCAACATACCGCCCGGCAGTTGCTGATACAGCCAGACATTGGCGCCAAAGACCAGTAGCATCAGCGTCAGCACCGACTTTTTATACTGCAACACCCAGCCCAGGCTGCGCTGATACTTGTGCGCAAAGCTGTGAAATAACGTTGTCTTTTGCGATTGTGTTGCAGCTTTGGCCTGCTGTTTTTGCAGTAGCAGCGCCGACAAACTGGGGGTTAAGGTTAAAGAAATAAACAACGAAATCAGCATGGCGGCACAGAGGGTAATGGAAAATTCGCGGAACAGCCGCTCCACTAAACCGCCCATAAATAATATCGATAAAAACACCACAATCAGTGCCGAGTTCATCGCCACCAAGGTAAAACCCACTTCGGCCGCACCTTTTTTCGCCGCCTGCAGCGGGCTTAAGCCGGTTTCGATATGGCGTTTAATGTTTTCCAGCACCACTATGGCGTCGTCCACCACTAAACCTGCAGCAACTATCAGCGCCATCACAGATAAGTTATTCAGTGAAAAATCACAGAGATACATCACCACAAAAGCACCCACCAAAGACACCGGAATGGCCAGGCTTGGAATCAGCGCGCTGCGTAATTTGCCCAAAAACAACCACACTACCAGCACCACCAACAGCACCGACAGCATTAAACTGATTTGCGCTTCAGCCAAAGTGGCGCGGATCACAGGCGATCTGTCCATTACCACGGCAAGCTCGGCGTCGGCCGGCACTAAAGCCTGCAACTGAGGTAAAGCCGCCGAAATGGCATCAATGGTGGCCACTATATTGGCGCCACTGCGCCTGCTGATTTGCAGAATAACGGCGCTTTTTTCATTGTGAAAACCCGCGCTATAACGGTTTTCAGTTGAATCCGACACTGTGGCCACATCGGACAGATAAATAGGGGCACCATTCACATACTTCACCACCAGCTTTTGATAGTCACTGGCACGGCGCATGGTCTGGTTGGTGGCAAGCTGCCAGCGCTGCTCGTTGTGCTCCACCACTCCCACAGGCACAGTGGCATTGGCGCTGGAAATTGCGCTTCGCACTTCATCCAGCGCCACGCCAAAATGGCTCAGCATGGCCGGATTCAGCTGGACCCGCACCGCAGGCAAAGAAGCACCTGTCACTTCAACCTCGCCTACGCCCTGAATTTGCAGCAGTTTTTGCGCAATCACAGTGGCAGCAGCGTCGTACAACACACTGGCGGCCAGGTTGTCGGAGCTCAGCGCCAAAGCCATCACCGGCGCTTGTGACGGATTAAATTTACGGTACGACGGATTGCCCGGCATGCCTGACGGTAACTGACCGCGCACAGCGTTAATGGCGGCCTGCACATCCCGGGCGGCTTCGTCGACATTGCGATCCAGTTCAAACTCGAGCCGCACCTGGGTTGAACCCTGATTGCTGTTGGAACTGATGCGCCGAATACCGGCAATACTGCCAAGCGCACGCTCCAGCGGTGTGGCGACTGTGGCCGCCATACTTTCAGGGCTGGCGCCCGGCAAACTGGCACTGACCACTATCATTGGAAAATCCACCGCCGGTAGCGGTGACACCGGCAATAAACGCCAGCACAACAGCCCCAGCAGCAAAATGGCGCTGGCAATTAAACCACTGGCCACCGGCCTTTGAATAAAAGGCGCCGCCAGATTCATAGCACCACCGCCTGATCCGCCGCTTGATGTTGGGCTTTGTTATTGCTGAAATAACGGTCAAACCATAAATACACCACAGGTGTGGTAAATAAGGTCAGCACCTGGCTGACAATAAGACCTCCCACCATCACCAAACCCAGCGGCTGGCGCAGCTCGGCACCTGAACCGCTGGCCAGCAATAAAGGCACAGCGCCAAAGAGTGCCGCCAGCGTGGTCATTAAAATAGGCCTGAAACGCAATAAGGCGGCCTGATAAATGGCTTCGCGAGGCGTCAGCCCCTGATTGCGCTGCGCTTCCAGCGCAAAATCCACCATCATAATGCCGTTTTTCTTCACCAGGCCGATCAGCAGCACTATGCCAATCACCGCTATTAAATCCAGCGGCTGGTTCATGATGAGAAGCGCCAATAAAGCGCCAACAGTGGCCGAAGGTAAAGTGGATAAAATGGTCACAGGGTGAATTAAACTTTCGTACAAAATACCCAGCACTATGTACATGGTGAGCACAGCCGCCAGCACCAGCCATAAAGTGTTGCTGAGGGATGCCCTGAAAGCTTCAGCAGCCCCCTGAAAACTGAGCTCAATTTCGGCCGGCAGTTGCAGCTGTTGTTGCACTTCTTCAATAGCGGCCACTGCTTCACCCAGCGAATAACCTGCCGCCAGGTTAAAAGACAAAGTGACAGCCGGGAACTGGCCCTGATGGTTAATCAACAGTTTGGCCGGACGCTGACTGACTTTGGCAACAGCAGACAACGGCACTGCAGTGCCGGCAGCTGTGGTCAGATACAGTTTATCCAGCGCCGCTATGCCCTGCGCCTGCGCCGGGTCGACCTCCAGAATCACCCTGTATTGGTTGGCCTGAGTAAACAAAGTGCTGATTTGACGCTGGCTGTAGGCACTTTGCAAAGCGGCGCCTACCTGACTCACGCTGATACCAAGCCTTGCAGCTGCTGTGCGGTCTATATCAATAAAAGCCTGCAAACCTTGCTGTTGTAAGTCGTGCGCCACTTCTGACAGCTCCGGCCTTGCTTTGAGCGCCGCCATCAAATCCGGTAGCCACTGCGCCAGCATTTCGCTGTCGGGTGTGGTGATGCTGAACTGGTATTGAGTGCGGCTGACTTTATCTTCAATACTCAGCTCCTGCACCGGCTGGAACCAGCCTTTAATGCCACTGACCATGCTGGCTTGTTGCTCCAGGGTGCGGATAATTTCTGTGGCACTTTCTTCGCGCTCTGCATGGGTTTTCAGGTTCAGCAAAATGCGGCCGCTGTTAATACTGCTGTTGCTGCCATCAACCCCAATAAAAGAACTTAAACTGGCCACAGCCGGGTGCTGCAGCAAAGTGGCAGCCAGCTGCTGCTGACGCTCGGCCATAGCAGCAAAAGAAATATCCTGCGGAGCCTCCGTCACCACCTGAATAACACCACTGTCCTGCACCGGAAAAAAACCTTTGGGTACAGCAAGATAAAGCAGCGCAGTGAGGGCAACAGTGCCGAGCATTGTCAGCATGGCGAGCCTTTGATGCTGTAACACCCACTGCAGCATCCGGCCGTAACGGCGGATAATGCGCGACATCCAGTCGGTTTCATCATCGTGTTTTGGCAATTTGGTCAGTAACTTAGCGCAGAGCATGGGCGTTAAGGTCAGTGACACCACAAGCGAAATTAAAATGGCGACCGCCAGGGTTACGGCAAATTCAAAAAATAACCGCCCCACCACATCGGCCATAAACAGCAGTGGGATCAGTACGGCAATTAACGAAAAGGTTAAAGAGATCAGCGTAAAACCAATTTCTTTCGCGCCTTTGAGGGCAGCTTCCAGCGGGCTGGCGCCTTGTTCTCTGTGGCGTGCCACGTTTTCCAGCATCACAATAGCGTCGTCCACCACAAAGCCTGTGGCTATGGTCAGCGCCATTAAGGTGAGGTTATTGACTGAAAAGTCCAGCAGATACATCACGGCAAAGGTACCGACCAGACTCAGGGGTACTGCCAGACTGGGAATAATAGTGGCCGGAATAGTGCGTAAAAACACAAAGGTCACAGCCACCACCAGGCCAATCGCAAAAATCAGCTCCATTTGTACGTCATGCACCGAGGCACGAATACTTTGGGTGCGGTCTGTGAGTACCTCCACTTTCACCGCGGCCGGCAGAGTGGCGGTCAGTTGTGGCAACAGTTGCTGCACTCTGTCGGCCACTTCAATCACGTTGGCGCCCGGCTGGCGCTGAATATTCACCAGCACAGCGGCTTGCTGATTGGCCCAGGCCGCTAAAAATCTGTCTTCCGCCCCTTGTTCTACCGAAGCCACGTCTTTAAGGCGGATTGGCGCACCAGCGCGCCAGGCGACGATGAGCTCTTCATATTCTTTGGTGTCGCGGATTTGGTCGTTGGCGTCCAGCATGGTCGAGCGGAACGGGCCGTCAAAACTGCCTTTGGGCTGATTGGTATTGGCGCCGGTAATGGCAGTGCGTAGCTGCTCCAGGCTTAAATCCAGCGACGCCAGCGCCGCCGGGTTGGCCTTGACCCGAATGGCAGGGCGCTGCCCGCCGGCCAGACTGACCATGCCCACCCCTGTTAATTGCGCCAGCTTTTGTGCCATCCGGGTGTCGACTAAATCGTATACCTGCGGCAAAGGCAAAGTGTCGGAGCTGACGGCTAACGTCAGAATAGGCGCATCGGCCGGATTCACTTTGCGATACACAGGCGGCGCTGGCAAATCATTGAGCAATAACGAGCCTGCGGTATTCATCGCCGACTGCACTTCCTGCTCTGCCACGCCCATATCCACCACCAGCGCAAACTGCAAAGTGATGACAGAAGCGCCGTTGGAGCTTGCCGACGACATTTGTTTTAAACCGGGAATTTGGCCAAGCCGCCTTTCTAAAGGTGCGGTAATGGTACGGGCAACGATGTCGGCGCTGGCACCTGGCTGAAAGGTAAAGACCTGAATAATCGGATAATCGACCTGTGGCAATGCCGCCACCGGCAATAAGCGCCAGCTCAGCATGCCAGCGATCAACAGCGCCAGCATCAGCAATGAAGTGGCTACAGGGCGCAGAATAAAAGGTTTGGACATATTCATGTTTTAGCCCTGCGCCGGCGTTTGTACCACTTCAACGTCGCGGCCCGGTCTTAATCTGTCCAGGCCTTCTAAAATCACCAGGTCGCCGGCTTTTAACCCCTCTTCCACTGCGATCAAACCATTGTCGACAGCGCCCAGCTTCAGCATTTTTAACTGAGCTTTGTTGTTGTCATCCACTGTGTAGACATAAGTGCCTTGTGAGCCGTATTGCACAGCATCTTGCACAATAGTGACAGCACCTTGCTGCACCGCCACATTCAGCCTGACGTTGACAAACTGGTTGGGGAACAACTCTTCGTTATCATTGGCAAACTGCGCTTTGAGTTTCAGCGTGCCGGTCGCAAGGTCAATCTGGTTATCCAGTGTGGTTAACAAGCCGTCACTGATTTTTTGTTGTTCTGCCCTGTCCCATGCTTCCACTGTTAACTTTTTGCCGGCCTGCACTGCAGCCCGCACCGCCTGTAACTGGGTTTCCGGAATGGTAAATTGCACCGCTATAGGTGAACTCTGGGTGATAGTCACCAAGCCTTCGGCGCTGTTGGCCTGCACTAAGTTGCCGGCATCCACTTTACGCAAGCCTAAGCGGCCGCTGATCGGCGCTTTAATTTGGGTGTAACCCAGCTCCAGCTGAGCTGCGTCAATTTGCGCCTGATTGGATTTTAATGTGCCTTTGAGTTGATTCACCAGCGCCTGCTGCGCGTTAAACTGCTGGGCTGAAATAGAATTTTGTTGTTTTAACTTTTGGTAAAGCGCCAGATCGGCTTCGGCATTTTGCAGCTGGGCCACATTTTGTTGTTGTGTGCCTTGCGCCTGCGCCAGCTTTACCTGATAAGGCGCAGGGTCGATTTGTGCCAATAATTGACCAGCTTCTACTTTTTCACCTTCAGTAAAAAATACCTGCTGCAGCGGGCCACTCACCCGGCTTTGCACCAGCACAGTTTGCAGTGGCGTCACTGTACCAATGGCTTTAATTTGTACTTTTAAATCGCTGGTTTGGGCGGCAATCACCCGCACCGGCACTGGTGCATTCCAGGGGTTAGCGCCACCACCGGGCCTGGCTCCTTGTGGTCTTTGCCCGGCCTGAGCGCCACCCGCTTTAGCTGCAGCGCCGTTTTGTGTTTTGCCCGCAACACCAGCCTGCGGCTCTGACTGACTCTGCTGATACCACCAGGCTCCGGCCGCAATGGATAAAACACCGGCAACAATCAAAAAGGTGGGTTTGGTAAATTTCGGCATGCTGTTGTGATCCCTGCAAAATGCTGTGTGACAGGCGCTTTTTATGCACCTGTACTCTTATTGTGTAAAACCTGTAGCCGCAGCAACTGCGACCTTGTGGTGATATTCAGCCCTGGCCGAATGTCTTATCCGGCCAGGGCTGTTATTGCGGCCCGACAAGGCCTATCCGTTTTGCGGCTCATTGTGCCAACTTGCAGAGAAATGACCAGTCTTGCTGCGATTTGCTGCTATTTTGCAGCGATAATCAGGGTTTAAGACCTAAAGCGCTTGCAAATACAGAAGCGGCAATCAACTCTTTTTCTGCCGCCGGCAAAGCCTGCAATTCGCTTCTGCTTAACCTGGCCAGATATAAACAATTGCTGACATCGGCATCAGGCTCGTCACTGGCGATAAACTGATGCTGGGTTAACAGCGGCTGCAACATGCGGTTGTCAAAACCCCACAAACAAAGCAGATGGGCAGTCACAGCCACATCAGAGCGCACTTCGCCTGGCTCGCTGTTTTGTAACTGCGGGTCGTCCAGCACAAACCCATTTTGTAATAACAATAACTGGCCAAAACAGCTGAACATGGCAGCAATAAACACATGGTCCTGCTGGCTGCGCCGCAATTTGGCGGTTTTGGCCAGTTCACGGCACTGATTGGCAAATTGCATGGCGTTGTCCAGTACCTTATTGTGCTCCGCCTGATCCAGCCCCTGCAGCTGACTTCTGAGCGATAACATCAGCACCAGCGCGTTCACCACCTGTAACCCCAGCCGGCTGATGGCAATGTCCAGCGACAGGGTTTCACTGACAAAACCCATATAAGGTGAATTCACCAGCTGCATCAGCCTGGACACCACCACAGGGTCTTGCTCCAGCAAACGTGCCACCTGACTGATTTCCACTTTGGGATCCTGCAATTTGCGCTGCAGCTGCTCGCTTAACCTTGGAAACACCGGGTAATGCAAAAACGACGACAACAACCTTTTACTGAGCGCCGTTTGTGGCAGCTGTTTGACTCTTTCAGCATTACGGAACAACTGCGTCAGATGATCAAATTCAACCGAAGCGCCGATAAAACTATGAAAGTGGTCCAGATGCGACAACACCACATCATCATGCTCCGGATTGGTCACCACCACTCTGAGCGCCAGCGGCGCCATAAAACACACCAGCCGCTTTTCTTCCTGCGAACTGGTTAAACCCAAGGCATCAAAAAACAACAAATCGATACTGTCGTTATTGCGGGGGGCTGTGGCAAAACTGCCCACAGTCGGAAAAATTTTCAGCTGCCAGCGTGGGTCATTCAGCTCACAATATTTACGCAGATAACTTAATAATGCCGGATTCAGACTTACCGCAACCACCTGAAACATGCTGTTGTCCTTTTTTCAAACTGAAAAGAATGTACCAGCTGGGCCGGTACCAGAAAAAACAATTTACATAACCTTTGCATTGGCTGCAGCTCTTTGCACAAAGTTCCGTCAGCTTAAAACTGCGCGCTGGCCTTTTATCGCAATCTGTCAGCTTCTTGTCTGAAAGCTGATGTAATTCATCAATTTAGCCACCGCAACTTTGATAACAGGCCGGACTGCGCGGGCAATGATTGCCGCGGGCGCAAATCAGCTGCGCCGGTTTTTCTAAACTGCGTGCCACCCAGTTAATATTCAGAATATTAGCCACTGTGCTTAAGGTGCTTTTCATCGCCGCCGGAATCTTGCCGGCGCCGCCCTGGCTGTTACACAAAAACTTCAGCTCCTGCGCCATCGCATCTGCATCCATGCCCTGGGCGGCAATGGCCGGATTTAAGTCGATACCGGCACAAAGCACATGGGCGTTGCCGGCTAAATCCTGCACCTTGACCGACTCACAACAATAGATCCGTGGTTGGCCCTGCACATCCAGCAACGACAATTGCGCCGAACTTTGTTCGCCCTGCACATCAAACATACGGAACACAGCCCAGTGCTGGCAGGGGTCTTCCACTTTTCGCATATTGCCCCAGGGCAGCGGAATACCATTGCCCCGATAGACAGCTTTCAGTTTACCCGGCGTATAAGCATCAAAATAATGCCAGTGGCTATAAGGCGACACTGCCGTCATACGGCGCATGGCGACAGAAGCGGACACACCGGCCAGCTGATGGGAGCTGATTTCATACCCATTGCGGTCCAGCAACTGGCGAAACGGCAATTTAGGACAGAGCAAAGCGCCGGCAAAAAAACTGGATTCAAAGTCGCGCCAGGCATGCAGAATATCCTGTGGCGCCACTAAACCCGAATCCGCCTCCACAGTTTCATAAGCGCCACCTACTGTCATACCGCTTTTTACACCGTCTTTGTTGTGTAAAACGGCATGGCCAATATGCACCGCCAGCTCGTACTTCAACCGGGTCGGATGGTTTTTTAGAATACGGTTTAAATGCAGGGTTTTGGGCGGTAAAAAATACGAAGTAGAGACGTTTTTACTAAAAACCCCAAGCTCATCCAGCACTTCTTTTGGGGTTTCATCAAACCAGCTGATGCTAAGCCCCAGTTGTTTCACAATCTGCAGCAGCTCGTCGACACTAAGCGGCATACGTTTTTGCCCCACTTCTTCGGCGGCCCGCTCCAGCTCCGGGAAATGGTTTTGGTGATGTTCCTGATGGGCGCGGATCAACAGCTGGGCAAACTGTTTACCGCTGATACCGGTTTGCGACAACATTTCCGGAATGGCAATTTGCAAAATATCGTTGGAAAACAAAAAACCGGGTTCCAACGCCATACCGCTGATCCCCCCCCTGCTGCCTTTTGCCGGGGTAATATCCAGCTGCTGCTCTTCGCCGTCTAAAAACCAGTCCAGCTCTTTTTGAAAAACTGCGGCTATCACAGTCAACATTTCCACACTGGGCACCCTTTTGCCGCGCTCAATCATCGACAAATATGACACCGAGGGTGCGTATTCCGGGTCGATGCGGATACAGCGGGTCGACAAGTCTTCCATAGTTAAGTTATTGCGTTTTCTCAGGTTTCTGATTTTAGTACCGAGAAAATGTGATTTGCGGATCAGGCTTTTAGGTGTTGTCATTTTGTAAAATTCACAGTGTGAAGTTTTAATTGTCAAATTATGCACAAAAACAACATAGACTAGTTTCTAAGCAACAGCAATGACTGACTGCGAAACAACGCCCGCCACCCTACCGGGCTCAACCAATGACAGGAAGCAACGACGACGCCAGCTGCTGATGCAGCACAAGGAAGTCAGCGCAGATAACAAGAGTGAGCGAGGATATTCATATGCACAGTAATGCAAACCACAGCCAACAAACTGAACAACCGCTGGATCAAATCATCCGTCAGCAAATGCACGCTATCAGTGCGCTGAACGACAGCCACCTGAAGCAGGTGCTGAATTATTCCAAAGGGTTTTTGGATAAAGTCTTCCCGCTATCAGCAGGCTCCCATCAGGATGTCAGAAGTTACGTGGTGTATTACCAGCATTTATTGGCGTTTTTTGCCGACGGCAGCAACAGTGGTTTAGCCAATCCAACCCAATTTGTGGCGCTGTGCGGCAGTAAAGAAAAACCTCAGTCGATTTTATTATGTAATGCCGGCCGCCATATTGAGCTGGTGATCAGCAAGCAGGGTGAACATGGTTCACACGACAGCGCCGGTATTGAGGATGTATTACTGGAATTATCGGCAGCAGGTCAGCCACAACGCTGGTTTAGTATGATCCGCGGCCAGTTGCAGCAGGACGCCAGCACCAGTTGCCAAAGCAGGGCCTGTTACCGCGCCAAAGATGGTGGCGACTACCATCTGGCCTGAAGCGGCAACCACAACAGAGTCAGTTCCAAATAGCAAAAAGGCGCAAATGCTGCGCCTTTTTGTTTTTTGTGGTTAAAACGACTTGGTTATAACTGCTCTGGCAGCACGGGTTGCCGTAGTTTGTTTTCCAGGATCACTGCTTCATGTCTTGGGTCTTTTGTCAGCACCGGCAAGCCGTTTTGTTGTTGTGCCTGAGTGGTCTCTGCAGTTGCCGTTGACAAACTGACCGGCGGGCAACTTAAACTCGTCATATAGTTCAGCGCAGCGCCCAATAATCTCTCTTTTGGATCGCCAAGCTGGTTGCTAAAGTCGTCAGCCAAAGGACAACCTTTGACATCAGCGCCAAACTGTGGCGCAGGCGTCGGCCGGAAGCCATCGGCAAATTCACCAAAGTTTTTGGCGTTAACGCCACTAAACTGAATGGTGAAATAGGTGGTGCCGCAGTTGTCAGTTGGATAAAACCCATAAGGTTTACCACAGGTTTTACCACCAATTTGGATCACCTCCAAATCAACTCCCCGCAGACCATTCATCAAAGCCTCACTGGCCGAACAAGTTCCGTCCGTCGTTAACACAAAAACCCGCTTTAATGTCAGATTCGGCAAAGTCTGGTTGGTAAACTGACCCTGCTGGTAGTCAATGCCTCTGTTGTAAAACGGCATAGGCTGTAACGCCCGCCCTGTGACCGGATCTGTATTGGGGTATTTGTCATTAAAAGTGTTTTTTTCAAAAATACGGTTCTGAATCACATTAGGTCCGGCCACCATATAACCCAGTTGCGACGCCAGCGCCAGTAAACCACCGCCGTTATAACGAATATCCAGCACCAGCTCCTGCACGCCCTGATCGCGGAATTGGGTAAAAGCGTCAATTAACAGCGGCTGAGCCAAAGCAATATGGCTATTAAATTGCAGATAACCCACTTTACCGGCCGGGGTCTGCAGCACTTTGACATTCTGCACCGGGGTTGTCGGCACCTGTGCCGACTGCATCGTCAGATTTACTCTGCTGCCGTCGGTTTTGACAAAGGTCATCTGACTGCTCTGACCCAGTTGTCGTGGGAACAAAGCAGCATTAATCAGATCAACACCAGCCTGGGTATTGTCATTGACCACATCAACCCCATTGGCTTCCACCAACATGGCGCCGCGGCTCAGACCTTGTTGTGCAGCGGGAGAACCAGGCTCGGTGTAAGCAATATAAATTTTACGTGGTGGCCGGCTTGCTGCGATGCTCCATTCAATACCATAACCAGCTTCCACCCCACCCTGAGTGCGCTGCAGATAACTGGCTGTTGCTTCGGAAAAATGGTAGTTGTCTTTGGCGGCGCCAGAATCCGTCAAGGCTGTGGTACGTAATAACTTAAAATAATCCGCGACGCTATAACTGGTTGGATCCGGATCCGGCAGTTCGCGATACCACAAATAGGTGCGGTTGCTCCAGGACCTTAACCAGAGCTTTTCATGTAAAGCGCTGCCAGCTTTATCCGGGTATGGTTGCTGACTGTATGGATCTATGCCTGAACGTGGCGCCGCACATTGCGCCTGATACTGGCTTTCCGGCGCATAAACACCTGCTTGCCAGACCGGCGTTGTTGCCGGTGGATTGCCAGTGCCTCCACCTGGTGTTGTGGTGTTACCTGAGTCACCACCGCCACCGCAGGCAGTAAGAACCAGCATGGTCAGAGCTGAACAGATCAGCCTGACCTTGCTGCATTGTTTTTTTTGGGTTTGATCCATCAGAAGTCACTCCAGAAAAGCATCGCTGCTGCGACTGTTGATCCACGTTCCGGCGCCCCGGCACGACACATTGTACTGCGCTGCCTGTTTAAAAATAATACTGAGCCAGCGCTGTTTTGGTTCAGCTGGCAATACCTTAAAGCCATTGTGATTGCACAACAAGGGTTGATGTTAAGAATATGTTCAGATCCGGGGCTTTAGGCTCAGATCTAATCCATCAGCCACAGGTAATTTTGCAATGCGTAACTTCATTTTGTCAGCTTCAATCTGCAAAAAACTCAGTTGCAGTGCTGTTATGACTACGATGTTATTTCTGATCCCGGCAACCTCACTACAGGCGCAGCCTTTGGATTACCAGCATTATTACCCGCGCCAGACCGAATCCCAGCGATGGAGTGTCCGGCCACTGCTGGCTTTTGAAAGTTCCGAAGCAGGCCAAATCAGCAGTGTGGGTTTGCAGTGGGGCGGCTTGCCGGGCCAATCGGTGGCTGTGGTCACCAGCTTTAGTTTTTATCGTGCCAACCAAGAGTGGGGTGGCAGCGATATCGGCTTTACCAACTTTGATACCTCTTTGCGTTTAGGCCGTTTTGACGACTTCAGCCTTTATGGCGAAATTGGCATAGCGCTGGACGAACTAGCCTTTGATGAAGAAGAAACGGACTATTATGACAACTTCGGTTACCGGCACCGCAGCTCGGGCCCGATTGACTGGTTTGCTGGTTTAGGTGGCGGTTTTCAACTGGAGTTTCTGCAAATTCATGCTTTTGCCCGCTATCGTTACCTGCGTAGCCTGGAGCAACAATATTATCGCGAGCCTTTATGGCAACAAGGCTATCTGCCAAACCCGGAGCCTTATCAGTGGTTTGCCGGTGTTGAACTCAGTTTCAGGTTTTAAGCTGTCACTAAAAACAACCCCACCAAATGGTGGGGTTGTTGTTTCAGGGAGCAATAAGGCAATCACTTTTGCCGTTATTGATAATTCCAGTTTTGGGTGACACCACTAAAAGTGCTGTAAGCGCGTATGCCCACATGCCAGGTACCGGCACTTGGGTTATTGATCACACAGCTTTCATTGTTGCCGTTTTTGTAAGGGCGGCAAGTGTAACTGGTGGTGGTTGGCTGTGAGCCAAAACGCAGGTACAAATCGGCATCGCCGGTACCACCGGAGATAGTGACTGTTAGTGTACTCATGCCTGCAGGAACAGTGATGGTATTGCGCGTCCAGTTGCCTTTGGTTGCTGACAGATTGGTCAGGGTGCCGGAGTTGCCCGGATTGGTCACACCGCCACACTCTGTTGCCGTAATGCCCACGCTGCTAAAAGCCGCAGCCACATCGGTCAGGTTGTAGGCTTTGTCTTTGGCAGCTTTACAAACACCATTGGCGCCGGCCACAAAGGTGCTGCTGCTGGTCCAGTAGATTTGGTTGGCAATGGTGAAAATTTCAAAAGCCTTGCGGGTATTCCAGCCGGATTTATTGGCTAACAGGTAAAAGGCTTTGTTAAACACCCCTGAACTGTAATGTACGTCCATGCCGCTGGTGTAGTTGCTGGCATGACCAATAGAACGGCCGTCTTTGGTTGGGTCATCCATATACCTTAAAGCGCCGGTGCTTTTAAAAATATCAGCACCCACCATCCAGTCATTGCTGCCTTTCATAAAATATTCCGCAGCTTCACCGGCCATATCCGAATATGCTTCGTTCATACCGCCTGACTGGCCGCTGTACACCAGGCCAGAGTTAAACTCGGTAAAACCATGGCTGACTTCGTGGGCGGACACATCCAGGCTCACCAGCGGATAAAAACGGGTGGCGCCGTCACCAAAGGTCATCTGGCTGCCATCCCAGAAGGCATTCTCGTAGTTGCTGCCATAATGCACCCGCATTCTCAGCTTGGTGTTCAGCGGATTCACGCCAAACCAGCTCTGGAACATATCAAACACCACACCACCAAAATAATGCGCATCGTTCAGTGGTGAATAAGCACCGTTAATGGCTTTAAAAGTGTTATTCGGGCAAGTGAACTGGTGAATGCTGCCGCCTGAGGTGGCACCATTTAAATTGATAGTGTCCACATTGGCATTGGTCATCCGGCAGCTACTGTCGACATTCAGGTAGCCATAGTCGGTACCATAAAAATACTGGCCAGTTTTGCTGTTACCACCGGGGCCTGTGGCATTGGCATGGTTAATCCCTTCCCAGCTTTGTAATAAACGGCCGCTATTGGCATCAATAATGGAAAAAGGCCGGCTCGGTTTACCGTTCTGAGTGGTCACATAATCTGTGATATACACCAACCGAGCCTGGTTTTGTTCGTCCAGATAAACCCAGAGTTTGGCTTTGGCGGCCTGCGCACTCTGATTGGCGAGTAACGCAGTTTCATCGGACGCCGACAACAGCTGCTGATCCGCCGAAAGGCTGCCCTGAGCCAGGGCTATGGCTTCAATGGCTTTATATTGAGGGCTGACGTCCGGTAAATCCTGTTCAATACCAGTCACCACTGAACCGCTGATATCGGAATAAGTGTTGCCTGCTTTACTGGCCGCTGCACTGTGGCCCCATACTGGTATGCCACGGTACATTTGCTGGTAACGCACTTTCATTTTGCCGTCCGCTCTTTTGATTTGTTGTTTGGCAACAAATTTCATCAGTTCAGACTGGCGATCACCGGCAGCAGATTGGGTCAGGGTTTGCAGGTTTTGTCCGTTTAACACCTGTTCAGCCGGCACGACGTCAGCCGCCATCACAGAGCCACAACCAGCCATCAGCATGGCGACAGTTAAACGGGATAAATGTTGATGTTTCATTGAGGTTTGCCTCTTGTATTTAATCTTATGTTCCTGGTTTTACTGCGTGCTTTTGCACACAGCCCAGCAACCATAGCGGATTAAAACACCGGCAAAACTGCATCACTTTAATATAAGATTTTTATAAAACATCTGTCATCAGGCTGACATCAGGCGCTGTATTGCACAGAGCCTGATGCCATCACTTCCGCCACCAGAACGCCACAGCACAGGTAGCAACACCACGGAAGACTCCGCTTCGCAGAAGTGACAACAACCTGAGGCTTAAGGTGGTTGCGACAGGCAGTTCAAAGAACCCGCCAGCCACTGTGGAATCATAATAGAGACAAAGACGCCTTCGCAAGGCTCAGCTTTTTTATCAGATCTTTATCAGCATTTACGCATCAATGTGACCACAACTGTTGACTAACCCACGCTTTCACAACTGATCAAAGGCGCAGTCAAACGATTTTTTACCCCGGAGAACCACCAGATCACCGGCTTTTGCAGCTGAAATTGTAACTTTGGTTGTAGTGGCCATAGCGACAAAACAGCGGACAACTGCGACCTGACGATTTCGCACTGTTGTTGCTGTGGTGGTAATGGCATGGCTAACTGCTGCTGCCATTGCTGCAGTTGCTGCTGTATCACGGCTCTTTGCGTATCGCTCAAAGCAGACAGCATGTCAGCCAATCCTTGTTGCTGCAGCTCGAGCACCCGCTGATCGACTTTGAGTCCTGTGCCAAGTTGTGGGTCCTGCAGGGACTGCAACCTGAGTTGTACCAAAACAGCAGCCACATCCGCCATGACAAACCGGCTCTTAATTTGCCACTGATTTTGCTGCTGTTGCCCTTGCAATTGCTGCCACTGTATTGAACCCGACAACGGCTTTAATAGCGTCTGCCACTGCGGCCCAAGCCAGGCGCGGACGGCAACAGAAGGCTGTAACTGCTCCCAGTGCAGCTGATAACGGCTGTGTGGGCCCAACGCAGAGGTTATCAGCCCGCGCCACCTGATACCTGAGACTTCAAGCAAAACTGCACCGGACGGCAGAGTCAGTTGCAGCTGTTGCACCTGCAGCTCATCACGCCAGGGTAAAACACGCACCTGATCAGCATGCAGCTGCCACAAGGGCCAGCCGTTGGCATGGGCAAACAGCTGATATTGTTGATTAAACTCCACCAAATGTTGCTGCACCAGGTGCCGGGCATACAACTGCAGCAACAACCACAGCAACAACAGATTCAGTGTCAGCCACAACAATGCCTGATATCTGGCTGAAAAAAACCGCGCCATTCCGGGCTCCAAACCTTTGCATACAGGGGCTAAGTACGCGCTATAACAGCTATTTTTTGCTGAAGTTATCACAAAGCTCTGTACCGTTGATATGATAAATTTATTTCGCCGGAGTCTGGTATGGAGCTGTATTTTCAGTGGTTTGATTTATTAGGCATCGCCGTGTTTGCGGTGTCGGGCACTTTGGCCGCCTGGCGCAAGCAGATGGATGGTTTTGGCGTGATAGTGCTGGCATCGGTCACTGCGATTGGCGGTGGTACTTTGCGTGATTTGATCCTGGATGTGCCAGTGATTTGGTTGCGTAATGACAGCTTTTTTTATGCCATTTTTGCCGCCACAGCTCTGACTATTCTGCTGGTGCGCAAGCGCCTGACTATTCCAAATAACACCTTGCAAGTTGCCGACGCGCTGGGTTTGGCTTTTTTTGTGGTGATGGGTACACAAAAAGCGCTGGACCACGGCACGTCCACCTTAGTGGCTATTATGCTGGGTACCATGAGCGGGGTTTGCGGCGGCATGATCCGCGACGTGTTATGCCGGGAAATTCCGCTGGTATTTCGGGGTGAGCTTTATGCCGTCACCTGTATTTTTGGGGGGTTGGTGTACACAGGTTTATTGCAACTGGGGGTGGAAAAAATGCCGGCCATGTTTGCCGGTATGCTGGCCTTGCTGTTGCTGCGTCTCGCTGCTATCCGCTGGCATCTGACCATTCCGGTGTTTAGCCGCAGTCGTAAAATAGACCCTTAATCGGGGCAAAATCTTGAGCAAAAAACTGTGTAAAAACAAAGGCCGCATAGCGGCCTTTGTTTTTTTGTTTCAGCTTACAGCGGCTATTGGCGCTTATTCCGACAGCTCTTTGTGCAGCTTCACAGGCACAGCTTTTTTCTTGCGCATGCGGATATTGATCATCTCAACTGTCACCGAGAACGCCATGGCAAAGTAGATGTAACCTTTTGGTACATGCACATCAAAACCTTCAATCATCAGCATCACACCCACCATAATCAGGAAAGATAACGCCAGAATTTTAATTGACGGGTGCGCATCAACAAAATCACCAATCGACTTGGCAGCAAACATCATGACTAATACTGCAGCAATAATGGCAATAGCCATGATTTCAATGTTGTTCACCAGACCTACCGCTGTGATCACCGAATCCAGTGAAAACACTATGTCCAGGATCATAATCTGAATAAGGATCATCATCAGGTTATTCGCCACCACCTTAGGGCCTGAAGTTTCTTCATCATCAGCACCTTCCAGACTATGGTGAATTTCCTGAGTAGATTTGGCCAGCAGGAATAACCCCCCGCCTATCAGGATCACGTCGCGGCCGGAAATGTCGTTGCCAAGCACAGTAAACCAGGTTTCGGTTAATCCCATCACCCAGGAAATTGAGAATAACAGCGCCAGACGGGCAAACATCGCCAATCCTAACCCCAGCCGACGGGCAAAGGCCCGTTGTTTTTCTGGCAAACGACCGACTAAAATTGACAAAAAGATAATGTTATCAATACCTAACACAATCTCCAGCGCAGCAAGGGTACCCAGTGCAATCCAGGCTTCAGGGCTGGCAATCCACTCAAACATATAATTCCCGTTGATTAAAATGAACAATTACCGGCTAGTGTACCAGCGCTTGCTAAAGCCGCCACTAGTTGCAAATAGAAATTATGTTTAACTGCACAGTTCCTCAGCGATACCTAACCTTGGCAGGCTTTCGACCAGCACAATAAAATCTGCGTTTATTGGTGCTGGCCGCCGACCACTGATGGCTGTTATGCTCAAAAAACACCCTTCTGATCGGGATTTTCTGATGAAACTTCATAAAATTGCCTTGCTGCTGCCACTGTGGTGCGCCAGCACTTTGGCCCATGCCGCTACCACTGCATTGCCTGAAGCTGTTGCTCAGGATTATCAACAACATCTGGCGCCATTATTCCGTCATTTTCACCAGAATCCTGAACTGTCGCATATGGAGGTGAATACCGCCAAACGCCTGGCCGCCGAGCTAAAAAATGCAGGCTTTGACGTCTATACCGGTATTGGCAAAACCGGTGTGGTGGCTATTCTAAAAAATGGTGCTGGTCCTATGGTGATGATGCGCGCCGATATGGACGCGCTGCCGGTGGAGGAAAAGTCCGGTTTGCCTTATGCATCCAAGGTGCGCACCAAAGACTGGGATGGCAATGAAGTGCCGGTGATGCATGCATGTGGCCATGACGTGCATATCACCAGCCTGGTGGGCACAGCAAGGCAAATGGCAGCACGTAAAAATGACTGGTCCGGCACTCTGATGCTGATAGGCCAACCGGCGGAGGAGCGCTCCGGCGGTGCGCAGGGCATGATGGACGATGGTTTATATCAAAAATTTGGCCAACCTGATTATGCCATGGCGCTACATGTGTCCAGTGAAATTGAAGCCGGTAAACTGGTAGCGGTGGAAGGTTCACCTTATTCGGGTGTTGACAGTGTTGATATTATTATTCACGGCATTGGCGCCCACGGTGCCAGCCCGCACCGGGGTAAAGATCCAATCGTTTTGGGCGCGCAAATAGTGCTGGCGCTGCAAACCATTATCAGCCGTGAACTGGCGCCCAAAGAGCCCGGGGTCATTACCGTGGGCGCTTTTCATGCCGGCTCTAAACACAACATTATTCCGGATCAGGCGCATTTACAGCTGACAGTACGCAACGACAATATGGAAACCCGCAATTATCTGATCAGCGCCATTGAAAGAGTGGCCAAAAACCTGGGCCGCGCTGCCGGTTTACCTGAAGATAAGCTGCCGGAAGTGAAAGTAGACCCACAAACCACACCACCGACAGTCAACGATATTCCGCTGACCCAGCGTATTAAAGCCAGCTGGCGCAAAACCATGGGCGACGATATTTTTGACCAGAATTACAAACGGTTAGGTATGGGAGCAGAAGACTTCCCATTTTTAACCACAAAACCTTATATTCCAAGTTTGTATTTTGCCGTGGGCGGTACACCCAAAGCGGCTTTTATCGCCGAGAAAAATGGCGGGCCTGCAGTACCGAGCCATCATAGTCCGTTATTTAAGATTGAAGCTGAACCTGCTATCCGCACCGGTGTGGAAGCCACAGTGCGGGCGCTGCAGGAACTGATGCCGGTGAAATCAAGCTGATTGGCGCTGCAGTGCAGCTTAACTGTCGGGCTGGGTTTCGGGCAGTTGTTGCGCCACTGGGGTCGGTCTTTGTTCCTGCAGCTGATACAAACGTTTTAACGCCGCCACTTCAGCGGCCTTTTCCTGCAAAAACAGGTTAAACTCCTGAATCAGCTCAGGATACTTGGCTGTGGATATTAAAAACGGCAGCTGGGTAAAAGGTAAAAATTCCCCTATCACCAGCTTATCCTGCTGCTGAATTCCCCTTAAATAATGTTGCGCCACGTTGTATTCAATATTGGCGCCGTCCAGCCGGCCTTTGAGCACCAGCCCAAGCGCCGAAGCCACGTCGGGCACATCCACAATACGGTAGTTGTAACGCGACTGCAGCGCCAGCCACTTGGTCGGGGCAAAACCATGGATCACCGCCAGAGTGCGGAACTGGTTTAGATGAATATGCTGTTGCTCAGGCCGCACTAGGGTGCTGCCCAGGGTATAAATCACAGGGTCGCTGTAATGTTTTTCTACTCCGGCTTCCAGATACTGTTGCCACTTGGGATTGTCGGGATAAATCAGGTCTATCCCTGAGGTAGAAGAGTGATACAGCCGTTTGACCGGCAAGGGTTCGAACTTAAAGGTATGACCGCTGTGATTTTCAAATAACTTCATCAGATCAACAAAGTAGCCGCGTTTCTGCCCACGGCTGAAATCGTAATGCGGATAGTAGTCAATTTCTTCAATGCCGATCACATAGTTGCCGGCCTGCGTCAGCGCGCTGTAACTACAGAATACCCACAGCAAACACCACAACTTCATTGATATACCTCTGGATTTAACTGCGTACAGCAATCAGAAGTAGTAGTCTATCCCAAATTGCAGATAATCATCCTGACGTAACCACCAAATCTGTTGCTCCGGCGAACGGGTTTGAAAAAACCAGGCGTCCAGCCGCAACCGCACATTATTGTTATACCTTGTTGACGCTTCCAATAAACCACTACGACTGCCGCTGTCATCCAGATCCTGCGTGATACCAAATAATAGCTCAGTTCCGGCCGCATCGTTCCAGGCCAACCGGGTGCCGACAAATAAATCACGCTGACCCGGCGTGGTGGCAAACATACCTCTGCTGTCGTATTGATACTCCATCAGCCAGCCAAGGTCAAAATCTGAATCAAACACCCCCACCATGCTGTATTCAAAACCACCGGTCAAGGCCCGGTAATGGCTCTGACCATCAGAGCGCCTGATGGTTTCCAGCTTCCAGATCCAACTATCCACTATCCACTGTGCATCCAGGCCAAATTGCTTAATCTGGCCATAATAAGGCAACAAAGTGCCCTGCGCTGTTGGCACAAAACCGGGCTCTCTGGAGGTGCCGCTGAAATAGGACAAACCAATATCCAGCTGGTCCAGCTGTTTACTGTAACGCAGCGCCCAGTCGATATGACGTTGTTCTTGATCCGAGGCAAAAACAGCTTTGTCCTGCTCTACCAGCAAAGGTAAACGCAGCCGGCCATTGAGCCCAGCTAAAGTACGTTCACGAAAATAAGGCAACACAAAAGTCTGCAGATTACCAAAATCGCCAAACCAGTTGAACTGCAGCATCGGCTGACCCAGTTTGCTTTCACCATCAATATTATCGGCAAAATCAGTCTGGTTAATAATGTCCACCAGATGCTGGGATTCAGTCACACCCCAGAAGATTTGATCAACCCCCAGCTTCAACTCCCAGCCGCTGCCGACTGTTAACCAAAAGGCCTGGCGGATATCCAGCAAATGCCGCTCGGCATCCCGTTGATCCCAGCGCAAATATGGGCTTAGCGTCCAGCTGTGACTTTCATCTTCAGACTGCCAATACCATTCCTGTAAAAAATTCACACTGTTGTGCAGCTTAGCCTGTTGCTGTAAACCCTGTTTGGCAAAAACACGGCTTTCCAACCCCAAGGTACTGTTGCTTTGCAGCCGGTCGCTCCAGCTGCTGGTGACAGGACTGCTGTTCCTGTGCTGCCCCGGCACTATAGCCACCACCACAGGCGGGGCTTTATCCGGTACAGGCGGGGCAGAAGGTGCAGCCGGAGCAACGGCAACAGCTGGTGCTGCCGGTGCTGCTGGTGCTGNNTGCTGGTGCTGCTGGTGCTGCTGGCAGCACAGTCTGAACCGGGGCTGGTGCTGTTGTCTCTCGTTTTTGTACTGCTATCAGCCGGTCTGTCGCTGAAACAAAACGGCCTTGATGCCGTGGTCCGTGTTTTTGCAACTGCCGCCATAACTGCTCGTCGGCTTCTACTTTTTGCCTTGCCTGTTCCACGTCAACAGCAGCAATTTCAGCCGCTGTTGGAATTTGCAACCGGGCGCCATGTTGTACATGGTGCACATTGTTGCCAATAAAAGCGCGTGGGTTTTTCTGCTGCAAGGCAATAATCACCTGATACATGCTGTAAGGCGCATCCCCCCGCGCCGTTTTGGCCAGACTCCATAAGGTATCTTTACCGGTAACAGGGCCAAGTTCAGCCGCAGCCAGTGGCCATAGCAGACCACCACAGAGCAGGGGTAACAGAGGAGTCAGACGCATATCAGTTCCTTCGCAGCGCGCCGGCAGTATTTTGACGCAGACTTTTGACAGGCAAATGTCGCGCCAGCTTACCGGAATAACTTTTATTTACTGCGCTTTTTTATTTACTACGTTGCAGCGCATTGGTATCAAAATCCGCATCAGTACGGCCTTTGCCAAACTGAATGTCCTGGGTCAGTAAATCTGTGCTTTTACCGGTTTGGTGATTGTGCATCGTCATTTTTAAGGCCCGCCAATATTTGCCCAGATACTGCTGATAATCCTGCAACAACAGTGTTTTTAACAGGCTGTTTTTCTTGTCATAAAATTCAATCTTCAGCACTTTGTAGTCTTGCTGGTCAACCCAGACCAGGGTTTTGCTGTAACCGGAAAACTCATCTGTCGGTACCTGCTCCACCACAAAGGTGTTCACGCCGTTCAAAGTCTCATCTTTGAGGTAATTAAAACGGAATTTTTCCAGCTCAAACGAACTTAAATCTTCATAGGCAAATTCGCTGCCCATAAAAGGACCGGATTTATTGCGGGATGCAATGCGTTTTACTCGTTTTAAAGCCGGTAAATATAACCATTGGTCATCGGGTTTGCCGGTATGGGAATGGTTTAAAAAGGCGGTACCACGCACATCTTTCGGTTCATCAAAAATGGTCAGGCCTTTGTCACCGTCGTTTGCCACTTCAAGTGCAATAGAGCGGATCTGCCGGGTACTTTCTTCACCCTGAGCATTTCTCAGTATCATGGTGGTTTTGGCTTCACTGTCTTTCCAACCTTCATCACGGGCTTTTCGTTCTGCGGCAATTTGCAAACCTTTGGCGGCATCGGCCCACACAGGTGCAGTAAAACCAAATAACAACACGGCAATAGTTGCCGCGCCTTTGAGTTTAAGCAGATTCATTTGTTTGTTCTCCTGTTGCGGCAGCCGCTGTTTTCGGCTGCCGGTCGCATAAAAGTAAAAAAGCCGGTAAAAACAAAAAGTCGACAATCAGTGCTGTGGCAATAATCACCAGAGTTAATAACCCCATGTCGGAATTTAGCCTGAAGTTTGACAACAACAACACGGCAAAACCGATGACCAGCACCACAGTGGTGATCATCAGGGCGCGGCCGACACTGTGAAACGCGTAACGAATGGCCTGCTCTGTGCTGCGGCCTTCTTTGCAGGCATGCTGATACTTCGCCAGAAAGTGCACGGTGTCATCGACAATAATGCCGAGGCTCATCGACGCCACCACAGACAACCCCAGGTTAATTTCGCCCGACCATAACTGCCATAAACCAAAACCCAAAAAAGCCGGAATCATATTGGGTAATAAACTGATGGCCCCCAGGCGCCACGACCTCAAACTGAACACCAGCAACAAGGAAATCAGCAGCATCGCCAGCGGTAAACTATTGAGCATACTGGCCATATTACGTTCACCAATATGGCCAAACATCAGGGCGGTACTGGACGCTTCGGCTTTATACTGTGGGTAATGTTCGGCCAGCCAGCCCATGGTTTGTTGCTCCAGCGCCAGCATCTCTTTACTGCCGAGGTTTTTTAGCGCTATCGCCACTTTGGTGGCACTTTTATCCTGATTCAGCTGGTTATTCAGATCCAGGCCAAATGGCAAAGACATTTCGTACATCAATAAATATTGTGCCGCCAGCTCCTGCGACTCAGGCAGCGTGTAAAAAGCCGGGTCGTCACCATTCATGTTTTTATTCAGCCGCTTAAACACGTCACTGATACTGCTGACATGGGTCACTTCCGGCAAAGTTTGCAAATAGCTGGCAAATTCATCGACAGCTTTGATAAATGCCGGGTCATTCACACCAGAGGGGCTGCCACTGTCGATGGCAATATCCAGCATAGCCACGCCACCCAGCCGCTCTTCCAGATAATCCACCGACTGACGGTATTCGGTGTCGGTGGAAAAATATTTCACAGCTTCGTCATTCACGTTGTTTTGCAAGGTCAGATAACCACCCAACAGTGTGAGTACTGCAGTCACCGGCAAAATAGCTTTATGGTGGCGGATCACCCAATCAGCCAGCCTGTCCATCATCGAAGAGCCATCTTCAGCATCGACATAACCATGGCTGATGGGCAGCAATAACATTAAAGCCGGCAATAAAGTCAGGGTAAAAAACCAGGCCAGCATTACCCCTAAAGCGGTCA
The DNA here is from genome assembly GCA_003543135.1 of Rheinheimera sp. GTDB lineage: Bacteria > Pseudomonadota > Gammaproteobacteria > Enterobacterales > Alteromonadaceae > Pararheinheimera. Next base: position 41,393 of record DPJG01000001.1, on the reverse strand, counting down.
GATTGCCAAAGTCCCGTAAAATCGGCACTTCGGAAAAATTCAAAGTTAAAAAGCCAACCGCCGTAGTGGCGCTGGTAATAAATACCGGCATCATATTGATTTGCGCAGACTTTTCGATTGCCTGCTCTTTGCTAAGACCCTGCCGCATAAAAAACTGGGTGGAGGCAATCAGATGCACACTGTCGGCTACCGCCAGTGTCATCACCAGAGTGGGCACATTGACTGTTGCTGTGCTTAAGAAAATACCGGCCCAGCCGGAAATACCCATAGTGCTGCTGATGGTGACCAGAATGATCACCACCACTGTCAGGGCCGCCAGCGCCGAACGCAGCATCACCGCCAGCATCAGAATAATCACCACAAACATCAGCGGCACCAGAGTGCTGGCATCATGTTGTGCTTCCACACTAAAAGCATTATTCAGCGACATCACGCCGGCATGGTAAAAAGTCAGTTCAGGGTGTTCGGCCGCCAGTTTGTCGGTTAAAGAGCGCACCGAGTTATACACATCAGACACTTCCTGATTCTGATTTTTTTCCGGCAGCTGCACCGTAATGTTCACTGCGGTAATACTGCCGTCTTTGGCCACCAACCGGTCAACCAGCGCCGGTTCGTTCAGCGCCACCTGTTTGATTTTGGCAATTTTGTTGTCGTCCAGGCTGTTGCTGTCCAGCAACAAATCTTCCACTAGCAAGTCATCTTCCGCCGCTTCGGTATGCTGAAAGTTGGTGATGGAGTCAACCCGCAGCGAGTGTGGGGTTTGCCAGGCGGCGTCGGTCAGCTCTTTCACCACTTTCAGCACTTTGGCGTCAAACACAGTGCCGGATGCCGGCGCTATGGCCACCAGCATATTGTCACTTTTATTAAAACGCGCCTGCATCCGTTCAAAAGCCTGCATCTGCGGATTATCCGGTGAAAAGAAAATGCGGAAATCACCGCGGAAATACAGGTTTTTCGCGCCAATACTAAACAACATCACCAGCAGCATGACCCAGGCCAGACTCAACCAGGGGTGGCGTAAGGCCCCGTTTAGCCAAAATTGTTTCATTTGCATTCCCTGTTATCTGGTGTTGTAAAAACTGATGTTGTGCAAGCCGCTGATTAAGACTGCGCTTGTGGTGCTTGTTGCTGCAACGCCAACGCAATACGCTGCCAGCAGCTCTGATAATCAAAATCGGCAGATAAAGGCCGCCAGCCTAATCCATCCAGCATTAAATTGACGCCGGCTAACACCAATTGCTGCTGCGCCAGCCCCTGAAAAAAGCCCATCTGCTGCGCGGGTCTGTATAACGCATTAGCGCCGAAAGCCTGCGCCCATTGCAGATAGGTCAGCTCTTCGATACTGCACCCGCCCTGCAAACTGATAGCATTTTCCGCCAAGGCCTGCCTGATCACCTGCTGACAGAACCCCAGCAGCTGCTGCTCCAGCGCCTGACGTTGCGCCAACCGGCTGGCTGAGCTTTTTTCCACCACTGCCGGGGTGGCGGCACTTAACAAACATAAAAATAACGTAGGTTCAGTAGTCGAAAATAAAAAATAGGCGTAATGCAGCGCCAGCGCCCGCTCCCGGCTATGGCCGCTGACACTGAGAGCCTGCTGAAATAACAACAGCTGACGCTGCAGACTGTCGACACTCAGCGCAGTGATTAAATCTTCTTTACTGCAAAAATGATTATAAATGGTGCCTTTAGACACCTCAGACGCTGCAGTCAGCCTGTCCATGGTTAAACCGGCAAAACCTTCCTGCTGCAGAATTTGCTGCGCCAGCTGTAATAAAAGTTGCTCGCGCTGCTGCTTCAGGCGGGCTCGGTTGTCAGAATTGTGCGCGGCTATGCTGACGGCAGGCGGTTGTGCTTTCATTGGGGGCAGGAACCTGGGCTCACCGAGTAAATTGACGAATCGTCATAATAGTCAATCAAACGCAGAACTCAAGGTTATTTTTTCTGCAGTTGCAAAATAACACCGTTTTTTTGCTGATAAAACAAGGACTCATCTGAGTTGGTCGCAGGTAGTGGAACTGCCAGGAAAAGGCACTTTAAACAACCATCGCCAGCAGAAAGAAGGCAAAACAGCACAGGCCCTTGCGTGGCTGCAGCAATGTTAACGGAGTTACAGTGAACAAATACCGGCGTTTTTAATAACGCCAGTACATAGGGGTAAACAACAACAGCACCGTCAGAATTTCCAGCCGGCCGATAATCATACCAAAGCTAATCAGCCACTTGGCACCATCGGGCAGACTGCTGAAATTGCCATCAGGGCCAATCACAGGACCCAGACCAGGACCGACGTTACTGATGGCAGTGGCGGCGCCTGTTAAGGCAGTGACAAAATCCAGTTCAAACATCGACAGCCCCAAAGCCAGAGCACCGATAGAAGCAAAATAAACAAAACAAAACGCCAGCACCGAGCCTAACAATTGGTCATTTACCGGTTTACTGCCATATTTTTGCACCCAGACCGCATTAGGGTGCACCAGTAATTTAAATTGTTTGATCAGTAACAAACCCGCCAGCTGGGTACGGAAGATTTTGAGCCCCCCCGAGGTGGAACCGGAACAGGCACCTGAAAAGGTAATATAAAAAAACAGGATCACCGCCAGCCCGCCCCAGGCTGAATAATTTTCTGAGGCATAACCACAGGTGGTAATAATGGAAACCACATTAAAGAAGCTGTGGGTCAGGCCGTCGAGCCAGGGTCTGGCATTGTGTTCATGCTGATACCAGGTGAGCAGCAGCACACAAAAAGCGGTAATAGCCAGGAATGCCCTTACTTGCGGATCTTTAAACAAAATCCATTTATGCCCGCGCAGGGTACCCACCAGCAGCACCAGTGGCAGCGCCGACAACATCATAAACACACCCGAGATCCAGAGCAGATGTGGTTTGTCGTTAAAGTGGCCAAAAGATGCGTCATAGTTGGCAAACCCACCGGTTGCAACAGTGGTCATACCGTGGGTAATAGCATCAAAACCACTCATACCGCCAATATAAAACAACAGCATACAGCTGGCGCTTAAAATCAGGTACACCAGGCCTATATACATCGACAGGCTGGAACTTCGCGGCAGAATTTTTTCGGAAATGTCGGAGTTTTCAGTTTTAAATAACTTCATACCACCGATTTTTAACGCCGGCAAAATGGCGATCGCCATCACGATAATACCTACCCCGCCAATCCACTGTAAAATCGCCCGCCAGAACAACAACCCCCTGGGCATCAAATCCAGGCCTGTCAGCACTGTGGCGCCTGTGGTGGTAATAGCAGATACAGTTTCAAAAGCAGCGTCGACATAACTGATATTTGGTAAGACCAACATAAAAGGCAAAGTAGAAAACAAACAAATGGAGAGCCAACACAAAGTGGTGAGTAAAAACAGATGGCGTTTTACCAGGGTAAAATCGTGTCGGCCTTTGTACACCAGAAAATAACCGGAACTCGCGGTGATAAAAGCCGAAACCAGATAACTCCAGAAACTTTTTTCGTCGTAATACACAGCAACAGCTGTGGTGATTAACATGGCGCCTGCCAGCATCACCAGCAAATAACCAATCACCCGATAAAACAAAAACCGACTTGTTGCTGAGCGCACTGCTTCTCTCTCAAATCAGCGGCAGGACTGCCGGAAATTTGGGGCAAAACGCTGCTGCCCCACCTGAAAAATCTGGTTGCAGTGTAGCGACTTATCCAGCATTTAGAAAGTAAGGGCAGCAGCAGGCTGCACTGAGCACCAGTTTATTTGCATTTTACTTACATCTTGCTACACCTAAAGCAAAGTTCAAGCGTCAGGGATGTCGCATGTCACTCGCCATTGTTTACAGCAGAGCCCGCTTAGGGCTGGAAGCGCCGCAGGTTTGTGTGGAAGTGCATTTAAGCCAGGGTTTGCCTGGTTTTTTGCTGGTGGGTTTACCTGAAACTTCAGTAAAAGAAGCCCGTGACAGAGTACGCAGCGCTTTACTCAACAGCGGTTTTGAATTTCCGGACCGAAAAATTACCGTTAATTTAGCCCCGGCCGACCTGCCCAAAGAAGGTGGCCGTTTTGATTTGCCTATTGCCATCGGCATTCTGGTGGCCAGTGGTCAGCTGGCGGCAGAACATACCCAGGGTTTTGAATTTTATGGTGAATTAGCTTTATCCGGCGAGATCCGCGCCATAGTGGGCGAAATCCCGCTTGCTATCGCCTGTCAGGCCGCAAAGCGCGGCGCAGTACTGCCGATGGCCAACGCCAGTCAGGCCCAGCAAGTGCAGGGAGCCAGTATTCATGGCGCCGGCCACTTACTGCAGGTGCATAGTTTTTTATCCGGCCAGCAGCCGCTACCGGCGATTCCTGCCTTACCAGCACCGGAACAAGCCAGTGAACTGCTTTGCTGCTCTGAAGTCAAAGGCCAGCATAGCGCCAAAAGAGCACTGGAACTGGCAGCCGCCGGGCAACACAACCTGTTGTTATTTGGCCCGCCAGGCACCGGCAAGTCGATGCTGGCGCAGCGTTTGCCCGGATTATTACCACCACTGAGCAAAGACGAAGCGCTGCAAAGTGCGGCTGTCTATTCCATTCTGGCCAGGCCGCGCGCTTTGCAGGACTGGCATCTGCCACCTTTTCGCCAACCGCATCATACCAGCTCTGCCATAGCGCTGGTGGGCGGTGGTTCAGTGCCTAAACCAGGTGAAATTTCGCTGGCCCATCAGGGTGTGTTATTTCTCGATGAGCTACCGCAATATGAACGTAAAGTGCTGGATGTGCTGCGGGAACCTTTAGAAAACGGTTTTGTGCATATTGCCCGCGCCGGTCATCAGGCGCAATTTCCGGCGCAGTTTCAACTGGTGGCGGCGCTCAACCCCAGCCCAAGTGGCAATCATCAGGATGGTCGCGCTAGCCGTGAGCAAATATTGCGTTATTTAAGCCGTATCTCGGGGCCTTTGCTGGATCGTATTGATTTACAAATTGAAGTGCCGCTACTGCCCAAAGGCGTGCTGAGCCAGCAACAACATCAGGACGAAAGTTCTGCCACTATTGCCGCCCGGGTTGCCGCAGCGCGCACCCTGCAGCTGCAGCGTCAGGGCAAAGCCAATGCCAGACTCAGTGCCCGCGAAGTGAACCAGTATTGCCGTTTGCGCCAGCAGGACGCTGACTTTTTTGAACATTGCCTGCAACAGCTGAAACTATCGGCCCGTAGTTACCATAAATTGCTGAAAGTAGCCCGTACCATTGCCGATTTACAACAACAACCCCAGATTGAAAAACCGCAGCTGCTGGAAGCCTTAAGTTACCGCGCTTTTGACCGGCTGCTGCAATATCTGCAGCAATAACAACATAAACTTACCCTGACCTCCGGCGCTGGTCTGGTACAGTCTCCCGCCCTGGCGGTGAACCGGCTCAAACCTGCAGCGGCAACAAAACTGTCAGCACACCGTCACAAATTTTCATCCTTTTGTCATCACAACAGCGGCATCCTCTGTGGTTTGTCTTTATACTCTGGCAAGCTTCAATTGGATAACACCCCATGCCAAATCTTGAACTACGTCAGTTACTTCGCTACAACCTGTATTATTGGCTGGCGTTAGCGACCTTTGATGGTCTGAACGGTTTGCTGATGTTGCTGACCTATGAAGAATACGAATTTCACCCTCCTTATGTGATTTCCAGGCTACTGCTACTGGTGCTGGAGATTGCTATTTCCCAACGTTTTATCAACTGGTCCTTTTCCCGTCAGTTACCGCAATTGCAGGTGGTGCTGGCCGCTTTTGTGATGTTGTGTTTATACGCCCCGGTCAGCAATCTGAGCTGGATGGTGTTGATGGACGAAGAAAAATTTAAAGCCGCCATGCTGTTAAATCAGCTTGATACCACCAGTTTGCCACTTTTTATCTGGGTCATGTGTTATCTGACCTTCTGGCGCTACCAACAACAACAGCAGCAACTGCGCCAATCGGCACAATTGCATCAGAACATTCAGCAGCTGGAATTACAGGCGCTGCAGCACCAGCTTAATCCCCACTTTACCTTTAATGCACTGAATTCAGTTTGTGCTTTGCTCGAAGCTGAACGTTATGAAGACGCTGAACTGATGTCAGAGCAGCTGGCCACTTTTTTACGCTATTCGTTAAGTAAGTCGCCGCAAAGCCTGGTCCAGCTGGCAGATGAACTGGCGGCGATAGAGGCTTATCTCACCTTACAAAAAACCCGCTTCGGCGACAAACTCAAGGTGATCTGGGAGGTCGACGACAGCCTGAAAGCGCAAAAGATCCCGGCTTTGTTGTTACAGCCCCTGGTGGAAAACGCGGTGAAATACGCTGTGGCAGGCCGCTCCCAGGGCGCAACCATCCGCATTCAGGGCAGCCATCAAAATGAACAGCTGTTGCTGGCCGTCACCGACGATGGCCCTGGCTGCAGTTTACATCAGGACCATAATCACAGCTCAGGGGTTGGCCTGAGCAATATCAAAAACCGGTTACAACAGCATTTTGGTGACAAAGCCAGTTTGGTGATCAAAGCACTGCCCACTGGTTTTCAGGTGAATATCTGTTTGCCGTGGCAAGGCTGAAGAGGATAACTATGACGCTTTGGTCTACCCAACCCCAACACAGATTCTGGTATTTCCATCTGCTGTATTGGCTATTCTATCTGTTGCTGAAATTTACCCATATTGGCGTGCTGGTGCCAAGGCAGGGTGACCAGTCCTGGCCTTTTCTGCTGAGCTACAGCATTATCACCAGTCTGGCGATATTGGTCACAGGTTTGCTGGGCCAGCATTACCTGATGGCCAGTTTCAGCCTGACACAACAACTTAAGCGGTTGCTGTATTGGTTAATCCCGCTGTTTTTTGTGCTGTTACCACTGCGTCAGCGGCTGCTTGAGTTTTATGCGCTGGACAACAGAAAAGTGATGACCTGGTTTGACATGTTAGCGGGCACCTCACAACTGATATTGTTGCCACTGGCTGGCTGGACTGCGGTTTATATGCTGATCAAAGCCAATCAGTTGTATCAGCGGGAATTTATTGCCCAGCAGGCGCTGTTAAATCAGGCCAGAGCGGCGCGGCTGAAGGTACTGCGTTATCAGCTGAACCCACATTTTATGTTTAATACGTTAAACGCCCTCAACTCCTTGATTGTCAGCCGTCAGGGATTGCAGGCTGAAGAGCTGATCCAGCATTTGTCCACTTTCCTGCGCCATTCGCTGAAAAACAAAGACGACAAACTGATACCACTGCCGCAGGAACTGGACGCTTTGTCGGCTTATCTGGCTATTCAGCAATTACGTTTTGGCGAACGGCTGGTACTAAACTGGCAACTACAGCCTTTGCCCAAACTACAGATCCCGCCTTTGTTATTACAGCCTTTGGCCGAAAATGCAGTGTTATATACAGTGGCAGAGGTTTCAGGGCCGGTGCAGCTGGACATTCAGTTGCACTGTGACGACAAGCAATTGAAAATTATTCTGTGCCGGGTGCCGCAGCCGGAGCAGGACAACGCCGAAGCCACGGTATGGCCCGCTGGCCTCAGTCAGCTGGCAGAGCGGCTGGATTTGATGTTTGGACAAAAAGCCAGGCTGCAACTGAAGTTATCAGCCGGTGTTTTTTACACCGAACTCTGTTTACCTCTGGAGTCTTTATATGTCGACCATTAATCTGGTAATCGCCGATGACGAACCCCTGGCCATCAGCAATTTAAAAGCCAAACTGGCTAATTATCCGAACCTGAACATCAAAGCTTGCTTTGACAACGGCGATGACACGCTGCAATACCTGCAACAACATCAACATGAAGTGGATTTAGTGTTTCTGGATATTCAGATGCCGGGCTTAAAAGGCATCGATATTTTAAAGCAGCTGAATAAAGCCTCAGCCATGGCCGCGCCTTTATTGATACTGGTGACGGCTTATGAACAATATGCGTTTTCCGCTTTTGAACATTTTGCTTTTGATTATTTACTCAAACCCGTATCGCGCCAACGCCTGGCACAATGCCTGCTGGATGCCCGCACCGCGCTGGATAAACAACCCGAACTGCCGCCCAGCACCAACCATAAACTGTCGTTTCGCACCGGCGCTTCCACCCTGTTGCTCGATGACATTGACATAGTACTGATTGAAGCAGCCGGCAACTATATGTGTATTCAAACCTTAAGCGAAAGCCTGGTGATCCGCGAAACGCTCAAAGAACTGCTGCAGCGCCTGCCCGGCCATTTTGTGCAGGTCCATCGTTCTACCCTGGTGAATTTGCATCATGTGCATAAAGTGCAGCCGCATAACAACGACTATCAGTTCACCTTGTCTGATGGCAAAGTCGTGACTGCATCCAGGCGTTATAAACAAAACTGGAACCAGTTGCTGGCCGAAATTTAATCCAGCTCAAGCCTAACCCCGGGAAACAGGCTCATTAGATGGGCCTTTTTTGTCTTTACCGTACCAACCATCTGGCGTTGGCCCGGCTTCCAAAGCCTTGCGGGGCAGGCCCGATGCTGCTTTGTTGTCAATTTCTGCTGGGTTTTGTCCCTGCTTTTCTACCTATTATCACTTCGCCCCAAAGTAGCTTCCGCTAACCACATCCGGCGGTTATTTCCGCGTTGTATTGCGCAAAATATCGCCATGGCAAGGTTCAAGCCCTTTTGATAACTAGCCATACCACCACTTACACACAAGGAAACTGACCATGAAAATTGCTTTATTGATGACCAGCGCTTTATTCACCCTGAGTTTGCAACAGCCTGCGACTGCCAGTGTCGGCAGCTTTACTTACGCCGAGGACACAGCCCGGCAAATTTGCCTGAATACTCAGGCTGACGATAAGCTGGCTTTATTAAAAACCATCAAAGAACACCGTATTCAGCGCAAAACTGTGGTGGAAAAAGTGGTGTGTAACGGCCAGCCGCTGATGGACTTTGCGCGTGCAGAACAGGCAGTCAAAGTAGTGAAACTGCTGGAACCTACAGAGCGTCAGTTGCGTGGCACAGTCACCATTCAGGATGTCACAGCGACCCCTTAATCCCTTTATCTCTATGGCAGTTTCAGCGGGCAACCAGCCAGGTGGTTGGTTGCCACTGAGTAGCCGCCTGCTTTTAGCCATGTCCCACTGAAACTTCATGTTCCCGGCCATCAGTTTGCCGGAGCTTGCGTCAGACATCAGCTGCTTGCCTCCCCCAGTCTTAAGATTGCCTTAAGTAAAGCCTTTTAAGCTCCTGTCACACTAACAAGGAGTCTCCATGAAACTGCTGTATAGCTTTCTGTTTTTATTCTGTTTTTCCACTATTGCCAGCGAAACTGCCCCAACGCCAGCCCAAGCGCTGAACCTGGCGCAATATCAGGGCAAAGTGGTGTTACTGGACTTTTGGGCGTCCTGGTGCGGCCCTTGCCGCCAGTCTTTTCCCTGGCTGAATCAGATGCAGCAAAAATACCGCGATCAGGGTTTAGTCATTATTGCCATTAATGAAGACGAAGAACGTGCTGATGCAATGCAGTTTCTGCAAAAGTACCCTGCCCAGTTTTCTCTGGTTTTTGACCCACAAGGCGAGCTGGCGTCGCACTATCAGCTACAGGGCATGCCAACCAGCATTTTTCTCGACAGAACAGGCCAGATCCGCTTTAGCCACGCCGGCTTTTTTACTGCAAAAACCCAGGATTACGAACACGAAATTCAGCAGTTGCTGCAAGAGGACACAAAATGAAAAGCAAAATCAGGATATTAATCACCGCTTTGGCGTTATCACAGCTGGCCGCCTGCGCCAGCCTCGACACAGTCAAACCCTGGCAACGCGGCACTCTGGCCAAAAAAGAGATGCAGCTTAATTCTGCCGGTCTCGACAATGCGTTAGATGATCACATCTATTTCAGTAAAGAAGGCTCCAGCGGCGGCCGTAGTTTTGCAGGCGGAGGTTGTGGATGCAATTAACTAAAACCGGCAGTATCAGCGCGGCTTTAGCAGCCGCCACCTGCACCTTATTGTCTGCGAATGCGATAGCTGCCGACAGCAGTACAGTTAACAGTACCGACAGCTTAATCGAAGGCTGGCAGTTTAATTCAGCACTGCTGTATTACGGCGAAACCGACAGAGTCAAAGCGGCCGAAGCCATTTTAAGTGCACGGGGTGACTTTGGTGACGATAAATTTCTGAACTTAAATCTGGTCCTCGACAGCCTGACCGGCGCTTCTGCCACTGGTGCTGTGGCTCAGCCTGACGCCCAGACTTTTACCCGGCCGTCCGGTGCCGGCAGCTATACCACAGCCGCTGGCGCCACACCTCTGGATGACACTTTCCGCGACACCAGAGTGCAACTGGACGCCAGCTGGGAACAGCCACTCACCACCAATTACCGCGGTACTGTGGGCGGCCATTTCTCCAAAGAATATGATTATTTATCTTTGGGTATCAACGGCAATATCAGCCGCGACTTTAACCATAAAAATACCACGGTGTCGGTGGGCACTTCATTCAGCCACGACAGCATTAACCCTGAAGGTGGCATTCCGTCAGCTTTTACTCCTATGCTGTTTCGCAGCAATTTTGCCAGTGAAGCGGCTTATCAGCAGGCTTTTGATGGCAGCCGCCGCACCGACAGCGATACCAAAACCACGGCCGAGCTGCTGTTTGGCGTCACTCAGGTGATCAACCCCAACTGGCTGATGCAACTGAATTATTCAATTGCCAAAGCCGACGGTTATTTGTCTGACCCATTTAAAGTGCTGAGTGTGGTAAACAGCAACGGCATCACCCAGCAAAACCTGTACGAACAAAGGCCAGACAGCCGCACCAAACAGAGTTTGTACTGGCAGAATAAATGGCACTTAAGCGGCAGTTATCTCGATTTGTCCTACCGTTATATGTGGGACGACTGGAGCCTGAACTCCCATACTGCTGATGCACGCTGGCGTTTCCCGGTAGCGGGCAACTGGTATATAGAACCACACGCCCGGTATTACACCCAGGATGAAGCAGAGTTTTATCAGCCGTTTTTAAGTGAAGGGATGCCACTGCCGGCTTTTGCCAGCACTGATTACCGTATTGGTCAGATGGACGCTTACACTGTGGGTGCCAAAGTGGGCACTGTGCTTGAAGGCGGCCATGATTTTGCCGTGCGGCTCGAATATTACCAGCAAAATCCGAATAACCCGGGTGTAGAACTGCCGGGCGTGCTGCAAGATCTGGAGCTGTTTGGCGACGTTAAAGCTGTGATGTTGCAGGTTAGTTATTCGTTTTAACGGCTATACCATTGCTGCGACCTGCCGTGCGGGCTGCAGCTGTGGCTTGCTGAGCACTCAATCCCTGGCTATCGACAGTCATTCAAGCGGGCCCGCAAAGCCCGCTTTTTTCTGCCGTAAAGCTGCAATAGCGGTATTATGGCAATAAGCTTTGCTAAACAGCTGATTTTACGCGGATAAACCCATGACATTACAAACTGCCTCCAGCAACATCACCCTGGAAGCCACCCCTTACGGCTGGCTGGGCCAATTCCGTGCTATGGCAAGCCCCTGCGAAATTCTGCTTGAAGCTGTTACTGAACAACAAGCGGCTGAACTCACGCAACTGGCTGCCAATGAAGCCTGGCGTATTGAACAAAAATACAGCCGCTATCAAGCTGATTCGGTGTTAAGCCAGCTCAATCAACACACTGCATGCTGGCAACAGCTGGATAGCGAAACCGCTGCTTTGCTGCAGTTTGCCAACACCTGTTATCAGCTGTCCGACGGTTTATTTGACATTACCTCGGGTGTGCTGCGAAAAGTCTGGCGTTTTGACGGTTCAGACCAAATCCCCACTGCTGCCGCTGTTGCAGCTTTATTGCCTTTGGTTGGTTTTGACCAACTGAAATTTGCCGACGACCAGCTCTGGCTGCCAAAGGGTATGGAGCTGGATTTAGGCGGTATTGCCAAAGAATATGCGGTGGATAAAGTAGCGCAGCTACTGGCAGATGCCAGCAAAGCACAAGGCACGGCCATGGTGGTGAACTTTGGCGGCGATATGCTGGCTGTGCGCAGCAAAGCTGACCGGCAGCCCTGGCGCATTGGCATTGAACATCCGGGCAAACCGGACGAGCCTGCCATGCTGGTTGCACTCAAAGCCGGCGCTTTGGCCACCAGCGGTGATGCCAGGCGTTTTTTACAAAAAGACGGCATCCGCTACAGCCATATCCTTAATCCCAAAACCGGCTGGCCAGTGCCCAACGCCCCGCGCTCTGTCACAGTGTCGGCACCAAGCTGCGTCATGGCTGGTTTATTAGCCACCACAGCACTGCTGCAAGGCGCTGATGCTGAAGCCTTTTTACAACAACAAGGCTTGCAGTTCTGGCTGATCCCCTGAATTACAGCGCCAGCCGCCGAGGTCCGCATTGGCTTTCTGATACGACCAACACAAGGGGCTGTGCGAATGCGGCAGGCAATGTTATGGTTAACTGTCACAGTCAAACCCAATGCTCAGGCCTGAACAAGACCACTGCGCCTGAGTGGTGTCAATCAAGTGGAATTTGCTTTTTTGACAAATGGTTATAATTTGTACCACTATGGTTTGGCTTATTATGCCACTACTGCATCGGCAACCGATGCAATCCGGCCCGGCTTGTAAATAAGGATGTCCATGCGCCCCAGCCCCGTCATCTTCTGCTGTTTTTTGCTGTGGATAATGACCGCATGGCCAGCATGGGCGGCTGCACCTTTAACAGTGCTGTATCCTCAGGTCAAAGCACCTTATGACGACATTTTTAAACAAATCATCCGCGGCATTGAACATCAGCATCAGGGTGAAATGCGTCTGCAACAACTAGACGCTGCCACTTCGTTGCCACAGCTGGCTAAAGATCTGCGCGCCGACAGCACTACCATGGTGATAGCACTGGGTAAAAGTGGTTATCAGGTGGCCCAACAAATTCACAGCAGCAATAGTGTAGTGGTCGGTGCCTTGCCCATTCAGCCGGCTGGTCTGGCTGGCATTAGTTTACTGACTGATCCCAAAGTGTTATTCAGCTCGTTAAAAATGCTGGCGCCAGCTATTGATAAAGTCCATGTGTTGTACTCCGAATCAAGCCGTTGGCTCATTCAAATTGCAATAGAACAGGGCGAGCAACAAGGTATTGAAGTTATTGCGCAAAAGGTGACAGATCTCAAAGATGCCCTCAGGCAATACCAGCAGTTATGGCAAAACATCGATGCCAAAACCACGGCCGTCTGGTTGCCGCTCGACCCGGTGTCAGTCAACGAACAGGTCATTTTGCCAAAAGTTCTGGAAGTCGCCTGGGAGCGCAATATAGTGTTGTTTTCCAGTAAACCGGAACATGCCAAAAGAGGCGTATTATTTTCCACTTTTCCGGATCATTTTGAGCTGGGTCGAGAGTTGGTGTTGATGGTTGAACAGTTGCACCAGACAAAAATCGCAGCTACCGTAATACCACTGCAACAAGTTCAGCTGGCAGTCAATCTACGCACGGCCGCACACCTTGGCATGGAATACAAACCGGAAGTATTGCGACAAATTGCCATTACATTCAAATAATTAAAAAATCAGATGGCAATAAAAAACACTCCAACACTGAAGCGCCAACTCCTTAATCTGTTGCTTCCCAGCCTGTTTGTGCTGGTCGCCACCCTTGGCATACTGCTGATTGCGCTGACCTCCCGCTCCAGTAATCAGCAAATGTTGTCTAATGCACAGCAACTGGCTTTGTCATTTTCACAACAATCGGTCTTAGCGCTGTTAACCGCCAGTGCAGAAAATGCCGATGCCGTATTGCAGCAGATGCAGGCTTTTCCGGATCTGATTGGTGCCGGCCTGTGGAGCAACGAAAATACCATGCTGGTCTGGCGCGGTGATGACATCCATGCCCGTCAGTTTCGCGACAACTTAGCCAATAACCCAGACCAGATGTTTATCTGGCAAAACGATCAATTTATCTATCTGGCCGCACCGGTGCAGGTGCAGTCGCAGGCAGAGCACAGCGAATCGGAATTGTCGCTGGACACCGCCAAGATGCAAAACCTGGGTTATGCGCTGCTGGTCTTTAGCAAAGAGCGGCTGCAACAACAAAACCGAGACCTGATGATGTTAAGTTTGCTGGTGCTCTCTGTGGCAGTGGTCAGTATTTTTTTGTTTCTCAGCAACTGGCTGCAAAAAATCATCCAGCCACTGCATCAATTGTCTGAACGGATGAAAAGTGAAGACTTTTTACAGCAAGCCACTGAACCTGTCTTGGCCGGCAGCTCTGAAATCCAGGACATCAGCCAGTCTTATCAGCAGATGGCTGCCGCCATTGCCGAACGCGACGAAGCACTGAAATTACACCAGCAAAAATTAGAGTCTCTGGTGCAAATCCGTACCAGGGAACTGACCACAGCCCGCGATGCGGCACTAACGGCCAGTCGCCACAAATCCGAATTTCTGGCCAATATCAGCCACGAACTACGCACCCCATTGCAGTCGGTGATTGGTTATATCGATTTGGTGAACGAGCAGCTGGAATTTAGTGACTATGCCGACTTGACCACCGACTTAAACCGGGCGCAACAGAATGCAGAGAACCTGCTGAAGATGATCAACAGCCTGCTTGATTTAGCAAAAATAGAAGCGGGAAAAATGGAACTGCATTGTAGTTTTGTCCGGCTGAATTCGGTAGTGACCCAGGCGGTGGAACTGATCCGTCCTTTATTACAGCAAAACCAGCTACAACTGCAGCTGCCGGAACACTCGCCGGAACTCTATCTGGATGGTGAAAAACTGTTACAAATTCTGGTGAATTTACTGAGCAACGCCTGCAAATTTACCCGGGGCGGCATTATTAGCTTAACAGTGCGCTATCAGGAAACAGGCTGTGAATTCAGCATTGCCGACACCGGAATCGGCATGACAGAGGCAGAGCTGAATAAAATTTTTACTCCCTTTTATCAGGCTGATGGCAGTCAAAGCAGACAGAGCGGCGGAACCGGTCTCGGACTCGCCATTACCCAACAATTTGTCCGCCTGATGAATGGCAAAATTCAGGTCTCAAGCAAGCCCGGGGTGGGCTCGGAATTTGTGGTATACGTTCCGATATTAAAAACTTAACTGCATAAAAATCAATAGCTTCTATACAAAATACTGCTATGTTGTAGAAACGCTGGGCAGGTAATTTGAGCAAATGTCACGTTGGAGATCACTGCGTATGAAATTTAATCCGTTTGTTCGTGCTATCCTGCTGCTGACATCATTGCATAGCGCGGCTAGTTGGGCTGCGCGGCAAAACACCATCGAAGAAGAAGTTGCCGATTTTTATGGTGAACTGGACATGGTGAGCATTGCCACCGGTACCAGCAAACGTATTGATAAAGCACCGGCAGTGACCACTTTAATCACGGCCGAAGACATTGCCCGCAGCGGAGCCAGCCATCTTGATGAAGTGCTGGAAATGGTACCGGGTTTACATGTTGCGCCTTCGACCATCAGCCGGCTGGACTCGGTTTATTCCATCCGCGGCATTCAAACCGGCTTTAACCCTCAGGTGCTGGTGCTGCTCAACGGCACCGAATTTAAAAATAGTTTTTCCGGCGGCTTACCTTATACCTTTCGTTTTCCGGCCAATCTGATTGAGCGTATTGAAGTGATCCGCGGCCCCGGCACTGCAGTCTATGGTGCTGATGCTTATTCCGGTGTGATTAATATCGTGACCAAAAACCTGAGCTCCAGCGCCAATAGCGCGGGCGCGCGTATTGGCAGTTTTGGCAGCCGCGATTTGTGGCTGCAAACGGGTGGAAACTGGCAAGAGCTGGCGCTGGGTTTTGCGCTGGAACATCAGCAATCGGATGGAGATAGCGATCGGGTGGTCAGCGCTGACCAGCAAACTGTGTTTGACCGCATTTTTGGCACCAAAGCATCAAGAGCGCCCGGCGCACTGGCAACCCGCTACGATATTCTAAATGCACACGCCACTTTGCAATATCAGGGGTTTACCTGGGAGCACTGGTGGTGGCAGCAACGAGATGGTGGTCTTGGTCCTGGCGGCGCTCAGGCGCTGGACCTCGATGGCTACCAAAAATTCCGCGATTACCGCACTAAACTCAGCCATGTGCATCAGCTCAATGACACTTTGTCCTGGACCAATGATTTGTCGTATCTCGATGCGCGTAGCGAAACTTATTTTGTGTTGTTTCCGGCCGGAACCCGCCTCCCCATCGGCGCCGATGGCAATGCCAATTTTACCAGGCCGGTCGGGCGGGTTACCTTTACTGAGGGTTATATCGGCAGTCCGCGCAGCAACCATCAGGACACCCGTTTTAACAGTATCCTGAACTATCAGGGCGTGAACGAACATGAACTGCGCCTGGAGTTTGGCGCCTTTGAACAAAAACTCAGCCCCAGAGAACTGAAAAACTTTGGCCCAGGTGTGATTGATGGCACAGTGGCGCAAATCGACGGTCAACTGACGGATGTCACAGGTACTGACTATATCTATGTCAAACCGGTCAGCCGCACCAATGTGCATCTGAGTGTGCAGGACATCTGGCAGATTGCTGCCGACTGGGCCTTCACTTATGGTGTCCGCTACGACCACTTTTCCGACTTTGGCAGCACTGTGAACCCACGCCTCGCTGTGGTGTGGGACACAGCGCATAATCTGACCACTAAACTGCTGTATGGCAGCGCTTTTAGGGCCCCTTCTTTTAACGAATTGTTTTTACAAAATAATCCGTCAGCGCTGGGTAACCCCGATCTGGATCCGGAAACCATAGATACCGTTGAATTGGTGTTTGATTACCAGATCAACTTTGACAATCACCTGGTATTTAACCTGTATCAGTACAGGGCCAAGGATTTAATCGACAAAACAGCAGTGCCCGGGACATCTTCATTACAAACTGCCAACCTGTATAACCTGGACGGCCAGGGTGCCGAGTTTGAATGGAACTGGCGCCCGGCGGCGCACTGGCGTGCCGACTTTAACTTTGCTTATCAGGACACGACCAACAGGGCCACTGATTTGCAGGTTGCCAACGCGCCCGGACAATCGGCTTCGTTGCGGTTGTATTACGACATTAACAGCAATTGGCAAGTGTCGGGTTGGGCCCACTGGATAGCAGACCGCCAGCGGGCAAGCAATGACAACCGCCCACCACTGGCTGATTATCAACTATGGAATCTGTCGCTCAATTACCAGCCTGATCAAAGTCCGTGGCAAGTAAAAACCGCTATTCGCAATCTGCTGAATAAAAAAGCCTATGAACCCAGCGGTACCGCCATCAGCAATGATTTCCTGCTGGAAGGGCGCAGCCTGACCTTACAAATCAGCTACAACTGGCAGCCATAACATGAGCAAAGATTTTGTTTATGCAGCACAAAGCAGCCGCATTACTGAGGAAGTGGCGGCAACTGACAATCCTTATCTGGCAGTACAACAACGCATCTGTGGTTATGACTTGCTGGAACTGATGCAAAAACGCAGTTTTACCGATCTGTTGTTTTTGCTGCTGACCGGCGAATTGCCAGATGCAGCCCAGGCCCAACTGCTGCAACAGCTGCAAATTGCCTTATGTAATGCCGGCCCACGCCATCCGGCCACCAGAGCTGTGATGACGGCTGCAGTCAGTAAAGCGCGGCCGGAGCATTTATTACCTATTGGCTTACAGGTGCTGGGCGGCGAACGTCAGGGTGCCGTAGCTGTGGCAACCGCCTGGCAAGCGCTGAAACAGCGACTGGACGGTATCAGCCCGGACAATCAGCTGCCGCCCGCTGGATTTGGTCAGCTCTATGGTGAAGCGGATCCGCTGATGGCTGACATACTACAGCAGCTTGCACTGTTACCGGCGGCAGGCCCGGCACTGGCGTTATGCCTGCAATTACAACAACAGTGGCAAGCCAGGCAACAGGGTGTGCTGGATGTGGGGCTTTGTGCTGCAGTCTGCCTCGACCTTGGCATTGGCCAGCGTGAAAGCATTGGTTTATTTCAGCTGCTGCGTGCCCCAGGGCTGCTGGCCCATGGAATGGAACAAACCCACAGGCCTATCACCGCCTCGCCTTTACTCGCGGACGAAGATTATGAATACCAACAAGTCGAATAAACTGGCATTGTGGGATTCCCGCCGTGGCCGTATTGTCAGCCGCATTGGTAAATGGGTTGGCGGCCAGGACGTACAAATCCGGCAATATTCCCTGCTCAACGACCTGTTCCTGCAAAAAAGTTATATGCAGGTGCTGGTACTTAATGCCACAGGTCGTTTGATTAGCGCTGAGCTTGGCTGCTGGCTGGAAAACAATTTTATGGTGATGAGCTATCCGGATGCCCGTATCTGGTGTAACCAGATTGGCGCCTTTGCCGGTGAATTGCACAGCAGCCCGACCGCAGCCACAGCCGCTGGTTGTCTGGCAGCAGATTCCCGCGCTTATGGCGGCAGCCTTACCTCAAAACTGGCGATGGAATTTATTCAACAGGCGCGTCTTGAGGTTGAGCAAGGTGTAAGCATTGAACAACTGGTGGCCAGGGTACCGCTCAAACACGGCAAACCGGCCATTATTGGTTTTGCCCGTCCTGTGGCCCGCCACGACGAGCGTATTGAACCTCACAGGCACATGACGGCAGCTTTGGGTTTTACCGATGGCCCACACCTGACGCTGGCCAATCAGCTGTCAGACTACTTATTGGCGACCTTTGGCATGGGCATTAATATTGGCGGCTACACTGCGGCTTTTATGTCCGATCAGGGTTTTAGTCCGGATGAAGTGTACCGCATCAAAAACCTCTGTGTTGCCAGCGGTGTGATGGCTTGTTACGTTGATCAACTTGATCAGACTGAACGCAGTTTTCTGGCTTTACAATGTGCCGATATCAGCTATCAGGGGCATCCTGCCCGGCCAGTTCCTGTGATTGACTAAAGATGTGTTTTAGCAGCCTGGCTTTTTCTGAACAAGCTAACCGCCCGGCGTCATCGATTGGTTCTGCAGACTTTGGATACGGGATAACATCGGCGGAATTTCCTCAGGATCAATCCGGATATCCAGCAGCGTGGGCGCTTTTTTCTGAAAAATAGCGGAAAAATCCAGCGCCAGCAGTTGCTCTGCAGCGGTGATCACTGCAGAATCCACCCCAAGCGCCTGTGCCAGCGCAGCATAATCCACAGCGCCCAGTTCAAAACCTATTTTTTCTGCGTTCCCCAGCCGCTGACCATGCATCACCATGCCCAGCACCCCATCGTTCAGCACAATAAACAAAATGGGCAACTGCTGTTGTTTGGCGACTGTGATCTCCTGCGCGCTCATCAGATAAGCGCCGTCACCTGTCACACAAACGTGCGCCGCCCCTGTGGTATCACCAAGCGCAGAACCAATGACAGCACCTATAGCCCAAGCCATAGCGCCTAACCCCATCGCAATATGGAATTTACCGTTAGATTCAGCACGCTGGTAATAATGAATTGCCCAGGCCCAGGCATTGCCGGCGTCGGCAAAAAACCGGGTTCCTTCGGGCAGTATGCGGGCCAGCAGACAAAACAGGCTTTGTGGTTTAAATGGCAGCTGACGATGTTCCATTGCCATACTATCGCGCCACAGACTGCGGCCACCCAAGGCATTGAGTGGAGGTACAGAACCAAATTCTGGCCAGCATTTGCCCCACTTCAGCTGGGCTTGTTGCACTTCATCCACCAGCTTTTTAAAGATCACCGGCAAGGAACCGCAGACATGCAGCCTGGCCATTGGTGAACGGGTGAAATGCTCAACGCTGGAGTCAATATGGATCAGCTTATGATTTATTAACTCTTCCGCCCAGCCACTGGTGCCAAGCTCCCCGAGCGCAGCGCCGATGGCCAGCACCAAATCCAGCTTGTTTTCTTTGTCAGCCAATAACTCGGCGGCACTGCTGTGTCCGGCAAAACCAAAAACGCCCCGATACAACGGATGAGTTTCATCTACCCAGCGTTTGCCCATCGGGCCGGAAACAAAAGGTGCATTAAGCAAAGTGGCCAGCTGCATAATGCTGCCGGACGCATCCTTACAACCATCCCCAATAAAAAGCGCTATGTGTTTTGCCTGTGACAGCTCCTGAATCAGCTTTTCCAGCGCCACTCTGTCGGAGAGCTGAAATTGCTGGGTTAATAATTCCGGCCTGACTTTAGGCAGGTAACCTGCTTCGGTCCGTAAAATATCGGATGGAATTGAAATATGTACAGGGCCGGCCGGAATACGGCTGCTCGCCATCACCGCGGCTATCAGTTTGTTTTCCAGTTGTTCCTGATGGCTGACCAGCGAGTTGTAGCGGGTGCAATGGCGGAAAATGCCAACAATATCAATGGCGGCACAGGAAGAATCCTGCAAGGCACGCCGGCCGAACTTGGGTAAGGGGGTTTGTGCGGTGATCACTAAGATAGGCACATTGTCGGCGTAAGCGCTGGCAACGCCGGTCAGCAGATTGGTCGCTCCAGGGCCTGTGGTGGCGCAACAAACACCGAGTTTTCCGGTTTCTCTGGCATAACCATCCGCCATAAAAGCAGCACCGGCTTCGTGCCGTGCCACCACTGCCCGCACACCGCCGCGGCGCTCACTGCGCGCCAGTGCGTTAAACAGTGGTTCAATGGCGCCGCCCGGTACGCCAAAAACATAGTCAACACCTAATAAATTCAGATACTCAACGACGAGATCTGCATACGTCACTTGCTCCTTGTCCATCTGCTGTCCATGCTCAATCAATTGATCGTGCATTTGATATACCTTTTAAAAAGCCATGGGAGTTCATTTCCCCCAGCCATGGGTATATCACAGGGTTGGTTAAAACAACAGCAGACAAGATGTCTAAGATCTTGTATTAGAATGTTTTTTCAATTTGCTCGATCGGCAGCGGCTTGCTGATGTGGTAACCCTGAGCGTAATCGATACCCAGAGGTGCCAGCATGGCAAAAATGTCCGCATTTTCGACAAATTCGGCCACTGTTTTACGGCCAAGTGCGGTGGCGATTTCCGCCATAGATTTCACTAAAGTGAAATCCATTTTGTCGCGGTGCATATTTTTAACAAAAGAGCCGTCAATTTTAATACTGCCGGACGGCAACTGTTTCAGGTAACTGAAGGTACTGAAACCTGTGCCAAAATCGTCGATCGAAAACTCACAGCCTAAACTGGTTAACTGTTCAATCATGGCATAGGTGCCGCTGATATTATTTAAACTGGCCGTTTCGGTCAGCTCAAACACAATCCGATTTGGTGACACCTGATATTGCTGCAGTTTTTGTTCAATCAGCGGCACCAGCCGCTCATCTCTGAATGCCTGGGCCGACAAGTTGATGGCCACTTTTTTCAGCACCGGATGCCGGCTCATCATGGCGATGGTTTTGGCAATCACCTGATGATCCAACAGGTTAATGTCCTCTACCTGCTCCAATGCCTGGATAAAATCGCCCGGATAAACCAGTCGGTCGGCCAGACTCAAACGCACCAGAGCTTCAAAATAAACCACGGCTTTGGTTTTGACACAAACCACAGGCTGAAAATGCAGCACAATCTGGTCACGCACTATGGCTTCGCGCAGTTGTTGTGACCATTGCAATGAATTTTGCAGTGTATGGCTTGCCGCATCCTGCACACTGTAACAATGCGCCCTGTTCCGGCCTTTGTCTTTGGCAACATACAAAGCGATATCAGATTGTTGCAGATAAATTTGTGCATCTGACATGCTGCCATCAATCAGGCTGATACCAATACTGCAACTAAGTGAATACACCTTATCTTTTAAAGTGTAAGGCCGGTTTTGCAGTTGCTGGCATAACTGCTCCGCCAGCTCAACGGCTTGTTGCATGGATTTATCCTGGGTGAGCACCACAAACTCATCGCCACCCACCCGGCACAGCAAATCTGTTGCACTGAGCTCTTTTGCCAGCCGCAGCGCCACCTCACGCAATATGGCATCACCATGCGAATGACCATGGGAATCGTTAATGACCTTAAAATGATCCAGATCGATATAGAGTAAAGCGTGTGTCTGTTCAGCAGAAGCAAGTCCTGCCAGCCGGATCAATTCCCGGTCAAAAAAGTGGCGGTTATATAAACTGGTCAGCGGATCGTGCATCGCCAGATGCTGTAACTCCTGCTCGGCACGTTTGCGCTCTTCTATATTTTCTAACGTAACAGTGACACCTGTCATTTGATCCGGCAGCTGCGCCATATTCAGCGCAACCCAACACTGCGGCATCATCAATTGCAGCTCAATATGCCATTGCTGCGCCTTTCCCTGACACAAGGCCAGTAACTGCTGTTCAAACAGCACCCGATCGGCAGGATGGAAAAAACTGCAAAGCTTGCCGGCGTGCTGCAGACTACTGCCAGCCACCAAATCGAACCAGGCTTTATTGGCAAAGCGGATGTTTCCGCTTGGGTCTAACTCCATCAGCACTGTAGATACATGGTCCAATACCCGCTGATGAACCAGAGATAAGGCCCGGTAGCGCTCTTCGCTGCCCGCCAGCTGTTCAACTTTTTGTTTAAACTGCTCGTTACTGACCAGAAAATCTTCGCGTTGGGTGGCAACATCAATCACCCGCCGCAACTGCTCTGCCCTAAAGGGTTTACTGACAAAATCGGCAGCACCCTGCAGCATCATCTGCTCGGCAATCTCAATACCACCATGTGCTGTCATCACCACCACAGACTGCTGAGGCCGCTGGCGCATCATTTCTGCCAGCACTTGCTGACCGTTCAGGCCGGGCAACATCACGTCCAGCAATACCAGTGTAAATTCCTGCTCAGCAAAACAAGCCAGCGCTTGAGGGCCAGTGGCTGCAATCACCACATCATAATTAGGCTGCAGGATGCGGCGGGCCAGTTCAGCAATATCAGGTTCATCTTCCACCACCAGAACGCATTGCCGGTTTTGGGTTTGTGCAGCTTTTTGCAATAAATGATTGATATGCCGGGGTAACTCCGCCAGCTGTTGTTTTGCCACCACCAGGTTGATGCCATAAGCACGGGCCGTAGTCTCGGTGATCCGTTCACAATAGGTAGAACTGAGCAGAATAAAAGGCGTGTGTTCGTCACACTTGAGCACATTGGCACGAACCAGTCTGGCCAGGCGCCAACCGTCGATAGAACCAATATCAATTTCAGAAATAATCAGATGAACAGCCTGTTGCTTCAGCACAGCAATAGCGTCAAGGCTGTTATCGACGCGGATAATCTGCACCTGACTGTTGGCAGGCAAAACCCGATGCACAGCCTCGTTCATCGAAGTGCCAGTGACCAATAATGCTACATATTCAACCTGCACCAACACTTCATCCTAACTTTTGTTTGTACTGAACAAACGCGATTTAGAAAAATCCACCTTAACTTCAGGGCGCAGGCAACGCAAGCTTGTTCCTTATTCCGGCTCAGCGCACAGGTTATTCAGTACCAGGCTCAACCAGCCCGTGCCGGCAATGGCAAAGCCTGTTACAGCCAGACTAAATCTGCATAAGGTTGTGTTTTTAACGCGGCTGGTTTAGCTGGTGCGCAACGACTTTTCCGTTAAATCCAGACTAAAATCCTGACCGTCCGTCAGACAGATCTTCAACTTTTGTTGTGAAAAGTGCAGCTTGTCTATATCGACGCTATCCGGTAACAGATAAACAATCAGCGAACCTGCACTGATTGACAAAATTTTGGTCGCCTGGCTGGATTTTTCCGCCATTTGCCCGGTAATGCCGTCGCGCAGAAAGCTGTGCCCGGTGATCTTGACCAGACCATTGTCGTATTCATCTACTGTGCCCAGGAAAAAGCGATTTTCATCGTTAATGAATAGTCTGCGATAACAAACTAACAGCTTGTCATTGTTTTTCAGCATAAAAATCTCCAATTAAATCAAGTGTCTTTGTTGATATAAACTTTGCCAGTATTCGCCCTGACGTTCGGCACATTCGGTTTCAACATAATGTCGCAGCCGCCGCCGGTCTTTTGGCTGGTCTTTTAAGGCTGACCCCAACAGCACGTGCAGCAGCAAAGTCGCATCAGGGCGGCTTTGCTGGTAATAATAAGCGTGTGTATAAATGGCATGGGCAACACTGACGGCCTCAGCGGTTGACATAGTGGCGCCCGCCAGCCGGTCGGTACTGCGGCCATCCAGCGTCTGGCCATTGCGTAGCTCGTGAAAAATGGTGGCCAGCACCTGGATCAGCTCAGGCGCCGGTTCCACTTTGATCTGGTTGACTGCCATCAGTTTATTGCACTCCTGCAGTATCACTTGCGCTTCATCATCCAGATGACGGATAGGTTTTATATGCTCAAAACTCAGCCGCCGTTTTAGTGCAGAACTCATACGCTGAATACCTTCATCCACGCTGTTGGCGGTGGCCACAATATTAAAGCCAGCCACGGCATAAAGGGTACTTTGGGCTGAGGGCAGTTCCGGCACCACCAGAATACGCTCAGATAAAATGGACAACACTGCGTCCTGCAAAGGTTGCGGGCAGCGGGTAATTTCTTCAAAACGCAAAATTTTGCCATCGCGCATGGCTCTGTACAGCGGGGTGCTGACCAGTGCCTGCTGGCTTGGGCCCTGCAGCTGCATCAGTTGTGGATTCCAGCTATACAGCAGCTGGCTCAGGTTACTGATGGCACCGCCCTGGATCACCTGGGTTGAATCACGGCTAATAGCGGCCGCCAGCAATTCAGATAACCAGGATTTGGCGGTACCGGGAGAGCCGGTCAGCAAAATGCCACGCTGGGTGCATAACGACAGAATAATGCGCGTGACCACCCCTGCTTCGGCGACAAATTTGCGGCTGATGCCAAGCGCACTGTCACCACAGATAAAACGCTCCACCGCAATAGCAGACATAGCCCAACCGGGAGGCACAGGCGCTGTGTCCTGCTGCTGCAGTTGATCCAGCTCAGCAGCATAAGCCTGCTCCGCTGATAATTTTTGTGCCGTTTTTGTCATACGGATGGCCTCACTCCACCGCGGTTTTCCGGTGCCATTCGCTCCTGCAGCAGCACTTTGGGTAACTCACTGAGCGGGATCACACCTTCAACCACCAGATTCAGTGCACTGTCGCGCATGGTGATCATGCCGGCATCCAGCGCCTGCCAGCGTAGTTCGGTGGCAGTTTTTTGTTGTGAAATGGCATTACGGATGTCGGTATTCACCAGCATAAATTCAAACACCGCCACCTGACCATGGGTGCCTCTGCCGTTACACCGCGGGCAACCCTGGCCTGCAAAACAACGAAAATTAGCCGGTATTTCATCGGGAAATAACTCTGCAACTATAGCCGCATCGGGCTCTGTCTGCCGTTTGCAATGCGGGCAAATCCGTTTTGCCAGCCGCTGCGCCATCACCGCCAGTAATTCACTGGCAATCGAATTGGGATGAATTTCCAGATCGCGCAAGCGCTGAATCGCATCTACCGCGTCGTTGCAGTGCAAGGTGGATAACACCAGATGGCCGGTTTGTGAGGCTCTCGCCGCCTCCAGCGCTGTAGCGTGGTCGCGGATTTCCCCCACCAGAATCACATCCGGGTCTTCCCGCACAAAAGCACGTAATGCATCCGGAAAATCAAAACCAATATCAGCTCTGACCCGGGTTTGCTGAATGTTATCTATTGAATATTCAATCGGATCTTCGACCGTGATCACTTTGCGTTTGCCATCTTCTGCCAGCAATTGCAAACCGGCGTATAAGGTGGTGGATTTGCCCGAACCTGTGGGCCCAACCACCAGCACCAGCCCGGCCGGGTTATTCAGTAAGCGCTGATACATGCCGGTGACACGCGCCGACATGCCCAAATCTGTCATGCTCAGGGCGCGCCCGGTTTGTTTTAACAGCCGGATCACAATATGTTCGGCATGTAATGAAGGCTGGGTTTGAATACGCAAATCATATTGATGCTGGCCATGCTTGACCTGACTGCGGCCACCCTGCGGCAAACGCCGTTCACCAATATCCAGTTCGGCGCGGATTTTAATCACATTAATCAGGCCGGCTAAATCCGTCATCGACACCTGAAACTGGGTCATGTCCTGCAAGTCACCGTCAATACGCAGTCGCAGCCTGGTATGTTGCTGATAACACTCAATATGTATGTCACTGGCATGCTCGCTGATGGCTTCCATTAATAACGCATCGTACAAGGACACCAGATAAGGATTGACCGGGTTGGGTTTGCTATCGGCGTTAGCTTCTTCAGTACTTTTGATTTGTTCGGACTGAGCGCGGTACTGCGCCTTGGTGCTGACATCCAGCTGAGTCCACAAGCGGTTAAAGTCTTCCGGGGTCAGCAAGGCCAGGCTGATATGGCCGTTGCCATTCATCATGGCAAGCTCGGCAAAGTCTGCATCCGGGTCGTCTGTGACCACCAGCAGTTTGTTATCGGTAATATTGACCGGTAACGCATGGCTGCGATCGAGAAAAATCCGCGAGAACTGGCGAAATAACGAGGTGTCTACCTGCTGGATCAGGCTTTCGTAATCCAAAAAGGGGATCTGCCGTTCTTTGGCTACAGCTTCAAACAGGCTACGGTTTTTCAGTTGTTTAATGCGGTTAATCGCATTAATTAAAGGTTCGGCATTTTTCTGGGCATCAGTTTTAGCGGCCTGCAAGGTTGCATCGTCGACATAACCTAAATCAATCACCATATCGGCTAAACGGCGGCTGAAATCGACCCAGCCTAAATTATTTAACCGCTGCAACTGGCCTTGTTGCTTCTGGTACAACACCAGATTTGACACATGATCTTTGTCATCTTCCAGTGTTGCCAGAAAACCGCCCTCTGCCAGCACGGGCAGCAGATGCTCAAAACTGGTTAAGATGCAGGTGGTGATAATCAGCTGGCACTGACCGCATAAGGGCGTACTCAGGTTGGCATCGAGCTGAATAACCTCAATATTACTGATATTTAATGTGTGGAAATGTTCACAGGTGGTACGCGCCAGCAAGTCGTTGCGTTCTATAGCAAAAACCCTGGCCGCCATTTTGGCCAGAATGGCACTGAAATAACCTGAGCCTGCCCCTACATGCATCACCAGTTGCTGCGGTGCAATGTCGGGCAGTAATTGCAAAATACGTTGTGCAGCAGCCTGTGTCGGGAAGGAGTGGCCAGTGACCCGGTCGGCATGTTCCGGGCGACTGGCAAATAAATGTCTGGCAGGTGCTGAAGCGATAAGACTGCAGGCGTTATCCATGCATGGGCCTTTTACCGTACTGATTCATACTGGATCAGTGTAGTGGCTTAAATTAGAAAGATATTAATTGAGCGCAAGTTTTGTGCAGATCACAACAACAACTGCCACAACATAAAAGTGGCGCTGCTCCGGCTTACGCTAAGTTGAGTTGAGTTGAGTTGAGAAAGCAGCATGGCCGCTAAGCATTTCAGCGGCCATGCCAGGGGTAAATAACTGCTTTAGTCTGCCGGTACAGTTAGCGCAACTGAACTTCAAGCAACTGCATTAGCGGCCTTCAGCTCCACCAGACAGCCAATTATTTATTTGTCACCACAGGCTGGGCATTCAGAAAGCCCCAGACAAAATCAAGCTGCAGCACTTCAAGTTCCGGCCTGGAATTATTATCGCGGTGATACCATTCTGAACGCGGAATACCGTGGTGACTGCGAAAATATCCAAAATCACTCAGGCTGGTTTCAAACACCGACAACGCCAGGAAATGTTTGGTGGCAGTGCCATCCGGTATTTTGCTGCCCGGCTTTTGCCCCAGGCCAGCGACCCCAGCTCTGGCATGACAACTGACACAGCTGGAACCATCCATAAAACCGGCTTCAGTTACCGAATTGCCCAGCATGGTTGGTCGCCCTGTGGCAGTGACAAAATCCACCTGCGAGCCCTTCAGACGGTAATTTAACCAGGCACTGTCGGCGGGTGACGGCTCATGTTGATCTTTGTCCGCTGTGGTACCAATTTTCAGTTGCGCCAATAACTGCTGCCACTCCGGCCTTGGTTTTTCCAGCGGGTAACCGGCGTCCGGCCGGAACACTATGCTGCTGTCATTGAGCTTATCCGACTGCTGATTGGGTTTTACATAATTGTCGGCTGTGCCTGATGGGCGCACGTCGGCACTCTGATAACCATAAGCGTCGTTACAGCCGGTAGTATCACAACGCCCGGGCAGATTGATGTGCTCAAAGGTGGTCCAGACCCAGTTTGGCGTGTCTTTGGAGGAGATATGAAAGGCTACCAGATAATGCGGACCTTGCAGATTACACTGCGCTTTTGGGACGTCACTCAAACCAATGGCGGACAAATTAATTTGCGTCGACAAATATTTACTGGCGTAAGCGGTTGAATCTGCTGGCAAACCCAGAGCATTAATCAACTGATAATGCACCCAGTTGCTTTTGATCATCACGGCATCAAAAGGAAAATCTATGTGAAACAACCGTCCCTTATTGCCGGCACTGGCCGCAACTTCAGCGCCATGATAAGGCGCTTGTTGCTGCAAATTGGCCTGATTGGCAAAAAACACCTCCAGCGCACCATCAGCGTTATACAAATTATTGCGGAACAAATAGTCATGAAACGCCTGATTGCGAATGGTGAGTTCGGCATTGGTCTGGCGGATAATACGGCCCACACTTTGTGCATCGGCAGGCTTAAAGTTTTTCAGAATGGCCGGCACCAAATCAACCTGCCGGCCATTTTGTGGCACAGCGTTGCAGGACGGCGTACCTGAACCATCAGCTTTTAGCATGTCCGCAGGCGCCGGTTGATGTAGTGAATTCAGCTGATGATGAAAAGGAATACGGGTATGGCGGTTTAGCTCTTTGCTGCGCGCTTGTGCTGTGGCTTTTTCACCCACAGCGCTGGCAAAAGCTTTGATTTGTGGCGCAAAACGCTGACCAGGGAACACCGGGCAATGACTGGTGCTGTTGGTGGCATCACCAGGGCGGCAACAGGCATTGGCCGCTGGTGTTTGCCCACTCTGGCACAGCGGATAAGGCTGGGCCGGCCAGTTTTGCTGCTCATCAGCCCAGTTCGACCAGAATTTATCCTGCACCACTTCAGCAAACAACTTCCAGGAAAACATATCAGGGCAGGTCATCGCCGGGTTAGAAATGGGCTTGCCGTTGTCGCGGTTAAACGCCTGCAGCTGACCATTAACCAACCGCATGCTGCAATAACCGGCGTCCCGCACATCCGCCTGAAAGTACATGGCGGAATCTATCGCTGTGGGTTTGGCATCTGCAGCACTAAGACCACTGCAAAATAACAGCGGCAGCATCAGCGCAACTGCTTTGTGCAGGGCTAAGTTAGCAATAACTGCGCTGTAATTTTCGACGCTGTCGTGTTCTGTTCTATAAATTGCTGTTTTATCTACTGATCTGTGATCAGCTAAGTTCAACATTGGTATGGGCATCTTGCTCTCCTGCGGTTTGCCAGCTTGGTTTGCCAACTTGGGTTGCTGTGGTCACTCACAGCGTCCAGAGCCTAGTTGGCACCCCCACAAAAGCCAGCGTTCCTGAAGAGGAAAAGCTGATAATTCTCTGATAAAGTCTGGTTCGATATTTTCAGGTGCACACCAGCAGCACCCAGGTTGGTGTTACACCCCCGCTGCCAGTCAATAAACCGGAAAACGTTCAATTCGGGGAAATTGCGGGGAAAGGTCAAAGCGCCAACAACAAGCCTGAAAATAACCAAGCGAGAAGCCGCTATCCGCAATAAAAAAGCCAGGCATAACCTGGCTTTTTTCAAAGACTGCTGAAACCTATCGGTTTGTATTAACCCTTCATTGCCTTAGCGCGGCCCGTTGTGGTTTTAGGCTGTTTTGGCTGGCTTTTCGGCTTGGTTTTACTTTTGGCCGCTGGTGCTTCAATCACAGTTTCCGACTTTTTATTGGCACGGCCCGGCACTATTTTGCGCGAGATGCTTTTTAACAACGACTCGCGGTTACTGACTTCAAAACCCGGCTGGATAATACGTTCAATTTTGCTGCCAATCAGCTTTTGAATACGCTCTAAGGTCAGCTCTTCTTCACGGCTGACAAAAGACAGCGCCTTGCCTGCAGCACCGGCACGACCGGTACGGCCAATACGGTGTACATAATCTTCCGGCAAATACGGCAGGTTAAAATTCACCACATAGTCCAGGCCCTGAATATCTAAACCACGGGCCGCTACTTCGGTCGCAATCAGCACCTGCAGCTTGGCCGATTTAAAATCAGCAATGGCACGGCGGCGCGCGCCCTGGCTTTTATCACCATGGCAGACAGCGGCGTTAATTTTGCGTTGTTGCAAACCGGCCAATAAACGGTCGGCCTGCTCTTTGGTACTGGTAAATACCAGCACCTGGAACCAGTTTTGTTCGTTCAGCAATAGCTCAAACAATTCAATTTTGCGGCTTTCTTCCACCGCATAGACCACATGGTGCACAGTGTCGGCGGTGCTGTTGACCCTGGTCACTTTAATTTGCTGATGGTTATGCAGAATTTTATGCGACAGCTCGTTCACCGCAGGTGAAGTAGTGGCAGAAAACAGCAGTGTCTGGCGTTTATTGGCGGTCATCTGGATCAGTTTCAGCACATCGGCGCTAAAACCCATATCCAGCATCCGGTCCGCTTCATCCAGTACCACAAATTCCACGTCGCTTAAAATCACATTGCCAAGCGCCATATGCTCTAACAAACGGCCAGGGGTGCTGATCACCATATCCACACCGGCAGTTAACTTATTGGCCTGACCGCCCATTTTAACGCCACCATATAAAGCAGTGACACTCAGTGGCAAATATTTGGCATAAGCCTTTACCGCTTCGGCAATTTGTTCAGCCAGTTCGCGGGTTGGCGTTAAAATCAGCGCCCGTGGCCGTTTTTCCACTGTGGCTTTGGGGTTATCTAACATCCGCTGTAACAGTGGCACGGCAAAAGCGGCGGTTTTACCTGTGCCGGTTTGGGCTGTTACCTGTAAATCTTTACCACGGCGCGCCGGCACTATGGCCTTTTCCTGCACCGGAGTCATGTCACTGTAGCCGCACTCTTGCAGCGCACGCTGTAAGTCTGGTGCTAAATCTAAAGATGAAAATTGCATAAAAAATCCTCTGTAGAAATGGCTACAGTCCAAAAGTTGGGGGCGAAATATACAGCATTTTGCCGCTGGCGCAGAGTTTTGTTTTTACCTGCCGGCGTTTTTTCTCAGACAAAAACAGCTAATACTTTGGAAAATAAGCAAAAAATTCCGGCGGCGTTATAAAAAACACCAGCGTTTTTTGTCAGCTGTTATTCGTTGTCGTCGGCGTCAAAGCCTGCGCGTGGCTGATGATTGGCAGCACGGGCCAGAATTTCAATATAAAAAGACGGCCACTGTGCAGCGAGCGCTGCGTCGATATGTTTGTTAATTTCCGAGGTAAAAACTTTTTCTGCGACATCTTTTGACGCGCCAAAACGACAATCAAAGGTCCAGTAGTCTGTGCCTTGCGGCAAATTTTTGCGCCGCTCGCGGTTCAGGTATTTTTTAATCTCATGCTTAATTAAATCCACCAAACGGGCAGGTTGATGTTTGTCGTGGCTTAAAGCGAAGGTTTTTTTCATCGGAATTCCTACAGGTGGGCAATAAGCGGCATAGCGCTCATGGGCAATTAATGCGGCATTCTACATGGATAAGCCAGATATCACCCCATTTTTCTATTTACACAGAAATCAGCTGCTCGCTGGCTTAAGTTTCAAGCCGTTCTGTCAGCTTTCGAGTTGTGGGCTGATAAATATAGACGCTTTATTTTTAATACAAAAACAATGCACAAAAGTACCAAACACCGGCAATTACAACGCTCACCGGTTTGTGCCTTCCGCGCTCACTCAGCAGTTGTTGGTTTTTGTAGTGCTGATTGATGGTGGTTAATCGTAAAAGGCAAAGAACGAGATGTGACCACGTTCTTTGCCTGTTTTACTCAATTTAATAGATTATTATATTTTGCGGGCAGTAAACTAAACTCCCACCGGTTTAGTCCCTGAAAACACAAACCTAACCCTGTGATTTCTCTTTTTCGCCGCCCGCATCTGGTAAATTATGGCTTTAACCGGTACAAACGAATTACAGTCCCATCATCGTAGGAGCCATAACTCAATGCCAGCAGTTGCGCGCCATCCGCCGACACCCGAATCCGAGACAAATCGGCGGAATAACTTAATTCAAGCTGTTGCAGCAAAGCGCCGTCGGCACTGTAGACTAAGATGTCTGGCTGGCCATCGCTTTGATCCAGCCCCACAATTACCTGGCCTCTGATACTGCACTGCACTGAACGGCCAAATGGCTCGTGCCTGAGCTGCCAGTCAGTTTGAGTGTCACGCCAGTTATGGCGTGCCAGCGCCGTCGGGCCAAGTAGGTACAGATACTGGCCGTCATAACTCTGGCAACTGTCGGCAACCTCCCCCCCCGCGCGGTTCGAGATAAAACGCCATTGGTTTTTCACCTGATAATTATTCAGCGCCGACACCCGTACATCATAATAAGAGCTATCACTGCTGACACGATACGGCGAATAAGACGCACTGAGATGACGCCCGACCGGCGCGCGGTACGGATCAGACAACTTCATCTCCAGCCCCGTGTTGGTATCAAAAATATGATAATTGTTACCCAACAACAAACTTTCACCGTTATTGCGGGAATGCAGCAGGCCAACCCGGTAATCTGATGCCGGATTCACCTTAAAGCGCCGCTGGATCTCGCCGGTTTGCGGTACCAGCATGGCAATTTCTTTGGCGATTTTGTCATAGACAAATAACTGCCGGCCATCCACGGCCACTGCAATGGCGTTAATCGCATTCAGTGCCACAGTGTATCGGCCAAGCAACCTGGCATCGTGCGCATCGTAGATACTAATCTGGTTCTGATAAGCGACATACAACAACGGTTCTACCGGGCTGAATGCAACATGGGTGTCATTGTCTACCGGCTGGCGGTCGATGACGATCCGTTGCTCAACCGGCACTTTACTTAACGGCGTAAACCCAACACGGATCTGCTCGGTGTTTTGCACTGAAGGATCGTCCGATGACACAGTGACAGTCGCAAAATAAGTGCGATCCGGCTCCAGCCCGGCCGGTAACGCGGTGACAGTCAGCGCACTACCGGTGGTCCCAGTCGGCGTGACCTGCAGCCAATCCTGGTCCGATTTTGCCTGCCATGGGATATCCGTTTGATTGCGACTGCTGAACACCTGAATCTGACGGCTCAACAGTTGCTGGTCCGGCGCACTGCTCAGATGAACCCCGTTGCTGCTCAGCGTGATACGGTTAAATTCACGTTGCATTTTCACCGGTACTTCGCGGCGGAGCAGAAGTGTACCAACCTGCACTTCTACCAAAGCTTTACCACTGAACTCCCCAGCTAGTGCCGGCGCCGGCTTGCTGCTCAGTAATACCGTCTGTGACGCCTGTCCCACCATGCCACTGAGCTTGTCAGCCTGCAACCAAGGGCTGCCATCGTTGGTCTGTAGGGTCACACTGTAGGGATACTGCTTGTCTGCTGTATTGACTGAAATTGTCAACGGTAGGTTATTCTCAGTCAAACCATCTTCGCCACCCAACAACACAGGCGTGTATTGCAGCTTCAGCACCGGTGCCACCAACACTAATTTGTAACTCAGCGTAACCGTATTTTCCGGTCGGTTTTT
Source organism: Rheinheimera sp. (assembly GCA_003543135.1). GTDB lineage: Bacteria > Pseudomonadota > Gammaproteobacteria > Enterobacterales > Alteromonadaceae > Pararheinheimera. The sequence goes on along the minus strand of DPJG01000001.1, from coordinate 7,871 downwards.
ATCGGTCACCGTAAACGAAGTTTGATAAGTCCCCGGCACTTTATCGGCATAATTTACTGTCGCCCGGATGCTGCCACCGCCCTGACCCTGGTTCTGCTGCACCGTGACCCATGGATCGCCAGCACTGACCTGCCACTGCGTTTGAGCATCGGCCGTCAGGCCAAATACCACATCATGTGCACCGTCATTGGCACCATAAGTCCGGTGTTCACTCAGCGTGTCAGTTTGCAGTTTCAGCGGGGCTTTAATCAGCACTTTCACTGTCACCACTTTAGTCTTCAGCACGTTACCCTGTCTATCGGCAGTGCCGACCGTAAAAGCTGCCGTATAGCTGCCGGGTTTCATCCCATAACGGCCAACTTCGATATAAAGCTGGTATTTTTCGCCGCTACCGCTGATCGTCATGTTCAGCCAAGACACGGGAGTCTGGTTCTGGCTATAAGCCGCGCCAACGTAAGCGACATTTTTGCCCTTGATTTGGATGTTAATTTGACGCAGTGAACCTAGGTCAAAAGTCCCCAGCGATTCAAGCTGGATTTGATCGGTATCCATCGTGAAATCACCTGGCTCTGCCTGTTTAACCACCGCAGTCCCATCCTGACCAGTACCGGAACCACCACAACCAACCAGACTACAGCCCAGCAACAACAGCACTACCTTGAAAAAATTTTGCATCTTAAGTGTAAATTTTTGTTAATTTCGGCAATTTACCTGAAAACCCTATAACAGACAACCGACATTATTTCGCGGCAAAACTGATAATATGAAGATCCATACTGCCGTCCGGCAGGTGCGAACGCTATCGGATAGCGTCAGGTTTAATGTGATTTTGTTTCAGTAAGTGGATGATATCTGAGGAAAAACACGGATTGCTCCTGAAACCTTGCTTTTTTAAAAGTTAAAACCTTTCTGTTTCAGAATATCTAAAACTTCGCCATGGCCAAGCACGTAAGAGGATAACCGGATGGTTTTTCCCGACTTGAATTTCAGGGTATACCAAGACATGGATGGGTTAAATTTTGCGGAAATCAGGTTATCCCAGCGTTCAGTTTTGCGCCCTGTCCAGGGGGTATAAAACTCGATGTGTTCGGTACTGAATACGCCCTGCACTTTAAAATATTCAGCAAAACACACCAAACCAGATAAGCCAAAGCCGACAAAAAGGCCGATGAAGGAAATAAGCTCACTGGTTTTTTGATGAACGTTGTTGTCATAAAAAAAAAGCCAGGCAGCAAATGCAGACAAACCTATGCATACGATGGCCAGAATAAAAATCAACGCACTGTGCTTAAGTTCACCATGGGTTATTTTTCTGCGAGCCGCTTTTGTTGCAACAACACCTATTAATGTTGCCACCACACCACCGATCAATCCTGAAATAGTACTTGAGTCCATTTTTTACATCCCTGGTTTATATAGCTAACAATTCTTTAACTATCATAGAGTCATTCGTGCGTTTTGCCCGTGAATTAAAAAAAACAACGAACAGCTAAATAGCGTAAACAACATAAAATTGACAAATATTTGATTTTTTGACACAAATCCAGCTTAGTGTGTCATCTGCCAACTTCAGATGACTGAGATCAGCTTTTTTTCCGAGAATTCCGCAATGCGTTTATTGTTATCCATTGTTCAATCTGCCGGGCTGTTGTTTGCCGGTTGCCTGAGCCTGTCCATCCAGGCGGCTGGCATACAAAACATCACGGTACCGGCGCAGGGTGATCAGCCGGAACTCAGTGCTGTGGTCTGGACCCCTTGCGCGCAAGCCGGCGGCACTTTGACGGTTGGCAGCTTTGAACTGGCAGGGCGGAAAAACTGCCCACTGGCCGGACAAAATTTACCTCTGGTATTAATATCACACGGCGACTCCGGCTCATCTATTGGCCACCACGACACGGCAGCAGCGCTGGCTGATGCCGGTTTTGTCGTTGCAGCGGTTTTGCATCCGGGTAATAACTATGCCGATCACAGCCGCCAGAGCGACTTAACGATTTTTGACAGCCGACCCCGCGACATTAGCCGACTGCTGGATTATCTGCATCAACAATGGCCACAACAGCGACAACTGGACAAAGAGCGCTCCGGCGTTTTGGGTTTTTCCCGGGGCGGTTACACCGCGTTGGCACTGATTGGCGCAGTACCGGATAAAACCGCCAGCAACAGTCGTTTTTGTGCACCATGGTGGTCTTTTATGCTGAGTCACTGCAGGCAATTAATGGATGAAACCCTGCAGCTGCGCCCGCAATCCGATGGGCGGTTCAAAGCAGCTGTGGTGCTGGATCCGCTGAATCTGTTTGGCAACAACAGCTACGACAAAGTGCAGGTGCCGGTGCAGTTATGGGCCTCAGAATTGGGAGGTGACAGTGTTGAACTGGCCCATATTGAAGCGATTAAAGCAGGTTTACCTCAATCTCCGGACTACCACGTTGCCAAAGGCGCCGGCCATTTTGTGTTTTTAAGTCCATGCCCGCCAGCGCTGGCAGCTGAAGCAGAACAAATCTGCACCGACCCGGCAGGCATCAACAGAGCGGCCTTTCACCGGCAGCTCAACAGCCATGTTGTGCGGTTTTTCCACGAAAAATTGCGCTCAATAAACTGACAGCACAATTCCGGTTTTTATGTTGCCTGCCCGTGGCACAACGGCAGGCTAACGGGCCCCTTTCAGCCGTTGTCTGATACCGACTATAAACCCGCTTTGCGCGAAAACAACCAGCGATAAGTTGGCGTTTTGATATGTGGGTTCACCAAACGCAAAGCTTCATACAATTTTTTTCTGTTATACCCAAAGTTAGGGCTTAACAAAAAACAGCGGCCATCTGCCATTTTTACCGAAATATAACTGGCATGAGCCCCCTGGTCTGTACTCTGTTCAATGGCCACAATATCGTGTGGATCCACAGAAAAACTCCAGCTTTTAAAGTTTGGATGAAATGACGAAAATTCAGAATCTGTCAGCCTGATATAAAAAGTTGCCGGATGAGTGATAAACCAAACCAGAAGCGCCAACAACAGCACTTCGCCAGTCAGCAGAATATATTGGGTGTACATTAAAACATCTGCATACACAGCAGCAGTTTCAGGAATTAACTGCAAAAACAACCACATAACCAATGGCAAAAAAATCATATTAAAAGCCAGCACCTTTGCCTGTTGTTTTCTTGACCTTTCGTAATAAAAAATTGTTTTTTCCGTATTCATTTATTAAAAACCCTACAGATAAACAGATGTTCAAAGCACTAATACCGCCTCAAACCCTTGATTTCCCTGGACGGATAACATCAGGAAAGAAACCAGAGCAACCCTGTGTTTTGCTGCTTCACAGTGAGTCATTGTAGTATTATGGGCTGAGTGTTAGCTAAGCAGCTTATTTTGTTAGATAAACGAGATCTTTACATGAAATTCTGTTTGCAGAAGTCTTTTTTTTACTGGATGACCCAGAAGGGTCCGATGTTGTTGTTTCCATTGGCAACTCTTTATGCATATTTTCGTATATTTGTCTGGGGTCCTGCCGGGGATGGTGGCATATATAAAATGAATTATTTTATTTTGCTCGCTGGCAGCGCCGCCTGTATTTATATTTTATTTGATATGTTGGGATTTTTTCTGAAGAAGGCATCTTGTGAATTAGAACTACAAAAATACTTTGCAATAATTAACGGTGAGAAGTTTTCATATGATGAAATCATCATAAAAAATAAAAGCTCCAGCTTTAAAATCTGCCTATCTTATAAAAACAACATTTTCTGGGTCTCTGGCTCAGGCTATAAAACTGAAAATAGCCTGGAAGACTTTATTGCCGATGCTTCTAAGCTGATTACAGTAAAAACAGAAAAAGATTCAGGAATTTTATAAATTTAAATCAAACTTAATAGCACCAAAAAAAATAATTATCCTTACTTATAAATACAACTTTTTAATTGAATAACCAAAGTGCATTGGTTATCAAAAGTTAAAGTCATCAACATGAGAGTAAAACGCAAGATGTGCCCCATTCTGTGTGTGTTCTTTGAAAGGGGAGCGATGAAAAAACGCCAGTTAAAATTTGCTCTGATAAAACTTTGGATTAAAACGGCTTGCCATACCCATCAACAGCACGGCCATAGCCGCCAGCAATAACCAGCTGATACTAAAGCTTTGGCTAAGATCGCGGATAAATCCGGCCAATAACGGCGAAAAAGCCGCCAGCGTATAACCTATGCCCTGTACAAAAGCGGTCAGGCTTGCCGCCGCAGTGGGCTGATACTGATGGTCCATCGCGACAATTAACGACAATGGAAAGAGCCCGCCTATCCCTAAACCTAATAATGACGCCCATAACAAACCCATAGCCGGAGCCAGCACTAAACCGGTAAAACCCAGCGCCATCAGCACTAATAACCCCAGCAACACGGGGCGACGGTCGGTGTTACGGCTGGCAAGCCAGGGGCTGATAAAACCTGACACCACTTCCATACAAAGTAATAAACCCAGCAGCAATCCACTTTTTTGTTCAGTCCAGCCCTGCTCTACATAATAAGCAGGTAACCAGGCCAGCACACAGGTAAAAGCACAAGTAACCAGACCGAAAAACATCGCTAAGGTCCAGGAGCGGCCATAACGGCGAAAACTCAGCGGTTTTTGCTCAGTTTTTGCAACGGGCAAGGCGGCGATCTGCCCTTTTTGCAAACGCCAGCACATTAACGCCAATACAGACAACAACACCCAACCGGATAACGCCAGCCGCCAGCTTTGTGCCCAGTCTGCCCAAAAGGCCGCTAAAGACGCAGTAAAGGCGGCACCGGCGATAATGGCAGAAATATACCAACCCATAATTAACGGCGCTTGGCTGGTAAATTTTTGTTTAATCACACCAGGCACCACGGCCTGTACCATAGCGATGCCTAAACCGGCCAGGATAGCGCTTAAGGTTAAGTCCAAAGCGCCAATAGCCCAATAACGCTGCGCTGTGGCCGCAGCAATTGCCAGCGAAGCCCAGAAGATCACCCGGTAAACGCCAAAACGCACCACCAGCTGATGCGCAAAAAAGATGCCCAACCCCATCGCCAGCACCGGCAACATGGTTAATAACGAGGCTTGAGTAAAAGATAAATGCAGTTCAGGTTGCATCAGCGGCAATAAAGGCCCGATAGATGCCATCGAAGGTCTTAACGTCAGGGCAATCAACATCAGGCTGAGCACTAACATCCAGCTTTGGGTTGATAAGGTTTGGCTTTTTGTCATCACACTACTCAATCTGCGGCATCAGCTGCTTTCACGGGTCCAAGCTTAAGCTCGCTAAAAAAGGCGCGCAGATTAACATAATTATCACGAAGCAGCCGAATCATCAGACGGAAAGGTCAGTACCCACGACAACCTCTGCATATTGCCGCAAATAAACGGCGAGTTTGGCTAAGCAAATGTTTGTTGCCAGTGACAATGCCCGCGATACAGAAAAATGACCTCAACATCACACAATAAAGGCCAGAGCCTACAAAACGCAAAACCTGACTCTAATGGTTCTGGTGATTGATGACGATTGATCGTAAAAGGCAAAAAACGAGATGTGACGCTGCTTATTTCTGGATTCACTCAAACAAAAGCATTGCGCGAACAAACCAACCACCGGCAACTACTGCGCTCGCCCGTTCGCGCCTCCCGCGCTCACTCTTGAATGCTCACTCCGCAGTTCCCGGCTGTTGGTTTTGGCTGTGATGATTGATGGCGTGAATCGTAAAAGGCAAAAAACGAGATGTGATCCCGTTTCTTTTTCACTTTGATTCTGGTTTTGTCCACTTCAGATCACATAACACCCGGCTCACCAGCGGCGCGTAGCGCCGTCTGAGTGCTGCCGATTGTTAGATAATTTTCGCACGCTGAACAATCGCCGAAATATAATTATTTCTAAGCTGACGAGCTCTTGTTGAGTTAACGGCTTCTGCGGCAGATAGTTTGTAATCTTCTGGTATTTCAAGCTCAAACCTTTCAAGTTCACGCCCCAATATCTCTGTATCGATACCATTCCCATCTCGGATAAAATTCGCGATAGAGACCGTTAAACTAAACATATTTGCCTTGTTAAGAAAATATGATTTTGGCTTCAACCTCAACTTCAAAATGATATCAGCTGCCGCTTCTAAGACAGCGACAATTTCATCTTTTTCATCAAAAACATCCGCATAGTCGTTTAGATTTTCCAAGGTTTTTTCATTTCGATTGTAGAATCCAACCAAAACGCTCGACATTATATTCAACACATGCATAAGATGAACTTTTCTAGATATTTCTCTGGGTGTGAATACGTTCTTTCGAGTAATAAGCTGTGTGAATTTTGGTATTTTTTTCTTCTTTGCCCAATCATAGAAATCGTCTGGAATGTTAGGATCTTCCTTAAAATCATCCAAATTAGCTTTATCTACATCGATCTGATCTGAAAGAAATTTTGCGACGAGCATGTAGTATGAGGTAGAAAACTCCGACGCCATCTTCTCAATAGATGTTAATGAGTTTGACGTTCTATTGATTCTTTGGAAGATCTCCTTAACTTTAGGGTCATCATTCTCAAGGTCAAGCTCTATGACTGCTACTTCGTATTTTAAAAAATCAGATTTTTTGTTCCCATCTAAATCACTATATAATTTTCCATCAACAGCAAAGACATCATCAATAAACTCAATGATCGCGTTACTTCTTTGCTGTCCATCAACAATGCATGAAACTGTAGACATGGTTTCAACATTGACCTTGCCTTTAGAAATGAAAATTTGTGGAAATGGAAGACCCAGTAAAATTGTTTTAATAAAATCAATTTTATGTATTTCACGCCATACAAGATTTCTTTGGAAATAAGCGTCTGGAATTAGTCTCCCATTCCTAATGTCATTGACAAGGTTCAACAAGGATACCGACCTTACTCTATAATCGATCATTATACCGCCTTAGTTTCAACATAATTTTTAATGACTGAACGCTGCTTGCTTTCGAAGAACAACTGAGACATATAGATTGCAGCATTAACTGACTTAAACAAATCCCCATGCTTTCTCGACAACTGCCCGAAAAATTGATTCCATGCTTTTCTGTCTTCGCATGTAGGCATCAAATCTGCGCGAAATATGCCCTTTGTGAGGTAAGCTATATATTCTTCGAATGTCGATTTACCGTCTTTCAATGGGAAACTTGATTTATCAGAGTATCCCTTAGTTATCTCAAATATCTTTTCCATATATCGTTGAAAAAGTCCTGGATCTATTATTGCGATATCAAGGTCGGAACTCCCCGGCTCAAAATCTTTCTGCTTATGGAAGCTTCGCCCAGTCTTCGCAGACCCTGCAACTTGAATCGACATAATTGGAACACCGGCAAAGCAACTTATATCATTTAGTATTTGGTATTGCCTTTCCTCATCGCCTATCAATGCCTTTGTTGGATATGCCAAATATACCTTTCGCACTATCTCGTTATAAGGTTTCTTGGCCTTGAGGCCAGCCTCAATTGACTCGATATGGTTCATATTTTTCAGATTCCGAAAGATGACAGTCCATTTGCCTAACAACTTAATCAAAAGGATAAACCAGGCTTTAAATCGTGGTTTATCCCTTCTTTAGTCCCAATATGCATCAAAGCTACACAGAAAGACGATTCACGACAAGTAGTTATAACAGTAGCGATTTTTGGTTAGCGTGAAAACGTGGTTAAACTCGCATAGTTAATTTGCAACAAATTACACACAGTAACGCAAGCAAATTGAAACTATCAAAATAAGAAAACACTAATCACCAAGCAAGCGCTTTTCCTCCCCGTTTAGCCAAGCCGATAAAAATTGGAAGTTTGAGGTTTTAAGACGCCAACTGTCTGAAGCGGCTGACGCTAGCAGCCGCTGAGTTTTGGCGGCG
>DPJG01000020.1 GCA_003543135.1 Rheinheimera sp. | reverse complement strand
CTCGCCCGCGGAGGCGAGTCTCCGCCTCAACAGCGCCATCAGCTGCAAGCAAAAAAGCATTAGCGCCAGCCAAAACTAACCAATCTTAATCTGCCGTAAATCATACCCAGAAGGCTGCTGATAAACCCGCAAATCAAACTCACTAATCACCGCAAAAATATGGTCAAAAATATCACCTTGCACCGCCTCATAGTGCAACCAGGCGGTATTGCTGCAAAACGCATAAATCTCCAGCGGAATACCGGTAGGGCCTGAAGGCAGCTGCCGCACCATGCGGGTCATATTTTTATGAATATCAGGGTGTTGTTGCAAAAACTCAGTGAGGTAAGCGCGCAGGGTGCCAAGGTTAGTTAAACGCCGGCCGTTCAGCACCGAGCTCATATCACACTGGGCGTTATAAGCTGTGATTTCCGAAAGTTTTTTCTGCAAATAAGGCTGCAATAAGGTCGAGCGTTGCAAGCGGTTGATGTCTTCGTCTGTTAAAAACCGCACACTGCTGGCTTCAATAAAGACCGACCTTTTTATCCGGCGGCCACCCGACTCGCTCATGCCACGCCAGTTTTTAAAAGAGTCGGAAATCAGCGCATAAGCCGGAATACTGGTAATGGTATTGTCCCAGTTGCGCACTTTGACTGTGGTCAGGCTCATTTCGATCACTTCACCGTCGGCACCATATTTAGGCATTTCCAGCCAGTCGCCTAAGGCAAGCATCCGGTTGGCCGACAGTTGAATACCGGCGACAAAACCTAAAATCGGATCTTTAAATACCAACAATAAAATGGCGGTCATGGCGCCAAGGCCACTCAATAACAGCAGCGGCGATTTACCCAGCAATAACGACAACGCCAGAATCAGCACCAACACCGACGTCAGCAGTTTCAGGCTCTGAAATAAACCCCGGATCGGCGCCTGTTTACCCAGCCCCTTTTGTTGTAACAAAGCTTCCAGCGTATTAAGCAGTGCAAAAAAACTGGCGGTACCAAAACCTAACACCCACAGCTGGGTCAGCAGGTTTAATAAATGCAGGGTTTCAGAGTCCGGCTCCAGCCAGAAGTTGGCCTGCCACATCAGCACCACACCCTGCAGCGTAAAGGCCAGCCGGCTTAATAAATGGCTTTGCCGCCACAAGGCCTGCGCACCTGATCTGGCGGCAATAACACGCAGCAAACCATGGTGTAACAGCAGATGCAGCCCCAGCGACAACAACAGAATAAACATCAACACCAGGCCATAATAGGCCAGCAGCGGGTCCAGCCATTGTTGTTGGCCGGCAAAGGTCTGCAGCAAAGATTTCATAAGGCTCCAGCATTTTTTACAAAGAATTTCAGAACTTTAACTTTTCACAGCGATAAAAACAGCAATTGCTCAGGCACCTGGCCCGCAACATTTGTTCCCAACTCAGCAGCAGCTTGCGGCTGCTGTTGAGTCTTGTTATGTTAACCGCACTCCTATTTACGGAACACCCAAATGCGCCAGTTCTTCGCCATTTTGTTGTTGTTCACCACCAGCGCCAGTCTGGCGAATACCCCAACCACCATTCACTGGCTGATGGTGGATTTAGCACCATTTCGGCTGATGCATGGCCCTGAGCAAGGCAAAGGCTCCAGCGACCAGATGGAACAAATGTTGATCAAACTGTTGCCGCAATATCAGCATCAAAGCCGTTTTGTCAGTTTTGAACGGCGGGAACTGCTGCATGCCGACCCTTCGGCTTTATATTGCAGCTTTGGTGTATTGGCCAATGCCGATCGCAAAGCCAAAATGCAGTTGTCTATTCCGGCCGCAGTGGTGATGCATATTGCACTGGCCACAGTACGCGGCAGCGTCCTGAGCCAGCAGCTACAGCAGAGTGGCGTAGCCGACTTACAGCAGTTATTAAGCCAGGGCAAATTTACCGGTTTATTGGAAAAAGGCCGCAGTTATGCACCTGTCATAGAGCAGGCGCAGCAAAACTCCAGTGGTTTATTGGCCGAGCGCAGTTTTATGGAAAATAACCCGGTGGATTTATTGCTGGCTGGCCGTATTGATTTTTTAATTGATTACCCGCACCGCATCAGCTATCTGCAAAGCCGCTCACGCCAGCCGTTGCTGGATTTAGATTATTACCAGATAGCAGGCGCCGAAGGCCGTGCCGCCACTTATGTGGCCTGTAGTAAACACCCTAAAGCCGCTGAAGTCATTACAGCGGTGAATCAACAGCTGCTGCAATTATGGCCGGATCCGCTGTATCAAAAGCATATGCTGAGTTGGTATGACGACGAAAGCAAACAACAGCTGCAACAACTGATTGGCCATATTCAGCAGCATTTAGTGGATGACACTGCCAAAACATCAGCAGCAACCGGCGATGCCAAAGCCAACCCCAAGGGTCAATAAAACGCAGTGAGCATTAGTGCCGGCAAAAAGGCTTTGCCCGCATGGAACCGCCATATTGCCATTTCACCTACACAACCAGATTTGCCTAAGCGCCTGTTACCGGGCAATTCGTGACAACGAAATTAAGCCCTGGCGCCCGGCAGCGTTTTAGGCCCGGCTTCGGCCACCACCACTTCGGTTTCAGCAAAAAGCGACAATAAATCCTGTGCATTGCCCTGCCATAACTGGCCTTTACCACCGGCAAATAACTGGTCGGCCAAACCTTGCTTAAACTGCTGTAATTTCTGCACTTTTTCTTCAACAGTGTTGCGGGCTATCAGCTTATACACAAAGACTGCTTTGTCCTGACCAATACGGTGGGCGCGGTCTGTTGCCTGATTTTCCGCCGCCGGGTTCCACCAGGGGTCGTAGTGGATCACAGTATCAGCCGCCGTCAGGTTTAAGCCGGTCCCACCGGCTTTTAAGCTGATTAAAAACACCGATGTTTCACCGCGCTGGAAAGCGTCAATCTGATCCTGGCGTTTTTTAGTTTGGCCTGTCAGCTTACTGTATGAAATGCCCAGATATTCCAGCTCCTGTTCAATCAGATGCAACATGCTGGCAAACTGGCTGAATAACAGAATTTTGCGGCCTTCTTCCAGCATCTCCGGCAAATTGTCGCGTAACCACTGCAACTTGGCGTTATGTTTTACCGACTGTGCCTGCTCTATCGGCACCAGCCGGGCATCACAACAGGCCTGGCGCAGTTTTAACAAGGCGTCCAAAAACTCAATCTGGCTGGCCGCCACCCCTTTGCGCAGGAATAACTCCCGTACCTTGGTTTCCATCACCAGCCGGATACTTTCATATAAATTGCGCTGGTCACTTTCCAGCTCCAGCAATTGCAGAATTTCGGTTTTATCCGGCAATTCGGTCGCCACCTGCGACTTGGTGCGGCGCAGCATAAAAGGCGCAATTTTTTGCTTTAGTGCATAAGCCCGTTCGCTGTCCCCTTGTTTTTCGATAGGACGACGGTACACCTGCAGGAAATGTTGTTCTGTGCCCAATAAACCCGGCAACACAAAATCAAATAAGGATTTGAGCTCGCCCAGATGGTTTTCCAAAGGGGTGCCGGACAGCGCTAAACGAAAATCGGCTTTTAACAACCGCACCGACTGCGCCGCCTGACTGCCGGCATTTTTAATATGCTGGGCTTCATCCAGAATCACAGCGCTAAAACGGCTTCGCTGGTAAAACGCAATATCACGCACCAGCAGCGGATAACTGGTCACAATAATGTTGTAGTGCGCCAGCTGCTCAAATAAATGCTGACGTTTGGCACCATAAAGCTGCAACACTCTCAGTTCAGGGGTAAAACGTGCCGCTTCCTGCTGCCAGTTCCCCAATAAACTGGTGGGGCATACGATCAGCACAGGCGCTGTTAACCGGCCGGCTTCCTTTTCGTTTTGTAAAAAGCTCAAGGCCTGCAAGGTTTTACCCAGGCCCATATCGTCGGCCAGAATACCGCCCAAGCCATACTGACGTAAAAAGCTCAGCCAGTTCAGGCCCTGCTGCTGATAAGGCCGCAGTTCTGCCTGCAGGCCTTGGGGTTTAGCCACTTCGCTGATGCCGGCAAAATTATGCAGCTGACTGGTTAACCGCTCCAACCGGCCAGCGTTCAGATACTGAATTTCCGCAGCGCCAGGTGGCGGTAATAACGCCGCTTTAAAGTCGGGCAACTCCAGCATTAACGGCGATTTACTCAGATTCAGCAGTTCAATAATGGTATCAATCAAAGGCTGAATTAAACTAACCGGCAGCGCCAGTTTGCCCTGAGGTAAACTGAGCCAGATTTGCTGCCCGGCCGTTGGCAAACCGTACTGCCGCAGCCATTGGGTAATAAGTGGCAGCAGCGGCACCTGCTGGCCGTCAATATCCACCGAAATACCCAGCTCAAAACCACCCTGCTTGCCATCCTGCACCTGTAAATAAGGCTGAGCGGCCAGAATATCTAAATTAAAATCAGCTGCTTGTGTAACGCGCCAACCTTGTGCTGTTAAATCGGGCACCGCCTGCAATAAGGGCTGCCACAACTCTGGGTTATCCGGGCCTTCACCAACACCAAACAACACCGGCTGCGCTTGCTCCGGTAAAGCCACCAGGCCATAACTTAACAACTGCTCCAGTGCCTGGGTTTCATCAGCACGGCTGCGTTTAATAAATACGGTGCGATGCGGCTCTTTCACTTCGTGCTGCGCCTGCTGTAAATCCAGCGGCAGCACAAAGTCGCCATAAGCAAAACCCAGTTGTGCTGTTGGTTTTTTCGCCCCGCCCTGCTGCGCCTGCATCAGTAGTTGCAGCACTGGCACAGGGCTTATTTCCAGCCGCTCCAGCGCCACACCTTTGGGCACAGGCAAACTGACTTTATGGAATAATTTCTGCAGCTTAGTGACACTGTCCAGCACCACGTCATTGGGCACAGGCGGCATTTTTGCCAGCAGCTTTAACTCGCGGCCAGTCAGCTCGGTGTCCAGTAATCCAATGACAAAATGGGTGGTGTCCAGATAACAGGGCGGCGTGGTGTACACCACTTCCAGCTCGGCATCGTCGCCTAAATCCCAGACCAGCTGATGACCGTTTTTGCCAGCCAGCCACTGCAGTTTTAATGCTCTGGGGGCACCTTGCTGCAGTTCGTGGCGGGCTTCACCAAAATAACAACGGCCCGTTGCCATAATTTGCTGCAGCAACTGATAACCCCACTCGTCTTCCAGCAACGACTGTTCGCGGATATTTTGTGAGCGGAACTGATTAATTAACCGAAAATCGGCTTCTTCTATCCAATAAGGCACTAAATAACCGGAAAATTCCTGCGCGCCTATGGTTTGGCCTTTGCTGTAACCGCCTTTTTTATTTTGTTTTACCCGTCGTGGATACAGCTGCAGCCCGGACTGGCCATAACTTAAGATATAAAGCACAACATCTTTGAGTTTTTCCAGGCTGGGGTCGGTTTTGGCCAGTCGTTCGGCATCGCTAAACCACTGACTCAGCTGGCGCAGCGGCAGCTGCTGCAGGCCAAGTTGCTGCTGCTCATACACTTGTTTTAGTTTCAGCAGCACCGCCAGCACATGTTTGCAACGACCGCCCACAGGGCAGCTGCAGGAGTCCGTTAAACGCCATTCAGCACCATGGGGTTTCAGCGATAAAAACTGCCGGTACGGCGACAAAGCCTCGCCCCATACCTGAGCGCTGATTTGCGACAGATCTTCGCTGTATTCCAGTTTGATCACTTTGCCGGCCTGCCAATAGGCGCGGGCGCGCTGAAAAGTACCGGGATCAAACCATAGTTGCAGCGTGGCTGCGCTGACAGGAAACACCACTTCAGACATGCAATAGTTCAATAATTTCAGGCAAAGGGTGCTTATGCTACCGCAAATCGGCCGCAGGCCAAAGTCTGACCTGCGTGACCAGCGTTTTTTTTGCGATGCTTTTGCAGATCAGCCACCACCTCTGTCCTGGTCAGCGGCCACGCCTGGTTCACACGGCAGCCAATCCGCCCTCCAAAGCGCGGGCAGCATTCGCCCAGACAGCGAAAACAGCAGCTGAAGCTACATTGTGTTTTTGCTGTGCTCTTTGTTATTGTCCTGTTTTATGCCCGCAATTTTTAAGGATTTTTATGCGTCTTCGTTATCTTGCAGCTCTGCTGCTGGCCAGTACAGCGCTGCAGAGCATGGCTGGCGAACAGCGCCGTTACACTATTCTGGTCGACAACGGCGTCAAGGCCGGTGAGCAAATTGTCGATGTGGCCGACAATGGCGAGCTGAAAGTACGGTTTATTTTTAAGGACAACGGCCGCGGGCCTGAGCTCAATGAAAGCATCAAACTGAACGCCGACGGCACCATTGCCAGCTACAGCGGTCAGGGTAAGTCGACTTTTGGCTCTGTGATCAACGAAAAATTTGAACGCCAGGGCGACAATGCCAGCTGGAGCACAGGTGACAAAAAAGGCCAGGCCAAAGTGACAGGCCCGGCCCTGTATTTGCCGGTCGACGGCTCGCCTGAACTGAGTTCTGTTGCCATTGCTGCTATTGCCAAAAGCGGTGGTAACAGCATGTCGTTATTACCTTCCGGCACCCTGACCCAACAGAATGTTGCTTCGCTGATTGTGGAAAAAGACGGTGAAAAACAGCAGGTACAACTGCTGGTACAAACCGGCGTTGGCCTGGAACCCAATCTGGTGTGGGCCACCAGCGGGGAAAACCCACGTTTATTTGCCAGCATAGCGCCTGGTTATTTAACGCTGATTGAAGAAGGCTGGCAGCACAATGCCGGCAAAATGGCGCAGCTGCAAAAACAAACCGAAACCAAACTGCTGACTGACCTTGCCAGTGCCATTCCAAAGGATTTACCTGGTCTGACGGTGCTGCGTAATGTGCGGCCTTTTGACAGCGTAACGGCACAACTAGGTGCGCCGTCGGATCTGTTTATGCTGCGGGGCAAAATTACTGCCATAGTGCCAACCGGCACTTTAGCCACCAAAGCGCAAAACAGCATCGACGGCAAAGGCCGTATTGTGCTGCCGGGTTTATTTGATATGCATGGCCACTTGTCACGCTGGGAAGGCCCGCTGCATTTAGCGGCCGGTGTCACCACTTTGCGTGATATGGGCAACGACAATGCCAGTATTCAGGCGATGATCAGCGAAACGGCCGCCGGCGAGCTGCTGGCACCGACAGTGGTACCAACCGGTTTCCTCGAAGGCGAAAGCCCCTATTCAGCGCGCAATGGCTTTGTTATCAAAGATTTAGCCGGCGCTAAGTCAGCCATCGACTGGTACGCTGCTCATGGTTACCCGCAGCTGAAAATTTATAACTCTTTTCCCAAAGCCATTTTAAAAGACACTGTGGCTTATGCCCATCAACGGGGTTTAAGGGTCAGTGGCCATGTGCCGGCCTTTTTAAAAGCGGAAGATGTAATAGCTGCAGGTTATGACGAAATTCAGCACATTAACCAGTTATTGCTGAACTTCCTGGTCAAACCCGACACCGACACCCGCACCCTGGAGCGGTTTTATTTACCGGCCAAACAGGTCGCCAGCCTGGATTTACAAGGCAAAGCGGTGCAGGACTATATCAAGCTGATGAAAAACAAAGGCATAGTGGTAGACCCAACTTTGGCGACCTTTGATTTTCTGAAAAAAGTGGACGGCACTGTTGGCGATCCGTGGCAAGCCATCGTTGAGCATTTACCCCCTGATGTGCAGCGCAGATATGCCGCCGCCGAGCTAGATATTCCGGATGCGGCAACAGCGGCACTTTATGCCAAATCCTACGCCAAAATGGTGGAGTTTGTGGGCATGATGTACAAAGCAGGTATTCCGGTGGTGGCTGGTACCGACGAGCTGGCCGGTTTTACTTTACAGGGTGAACTGGAGCTGCTTGTGAAAGCGGGTTTAACCCCGGCCCAGGCACTGCAGGTTGCCACCTTAAATGGCGCCCGTTACAGCAAAGTTGAAGCCACTAAGGGCCAGATTGCGGTTGGCAAAGACGCCGACTTATTGCTGGTGGACGGTGACCCAACCAAAAATATTGGTGATATCCGCAAGCTGGCGCTGGTGATCACCCAGGGTAAAGCCATGTACCCAACCGATATTTACCAGGCTCTGGGCATCAAACCTTTTGTCAGCGACAAACCTGTGATTGAACGAGCGCCAATGCCTCAGGGCACTGCCAGCAACAGCGCCAGACACGGCCACCGGCATATGCATTAAGGCTTTAAAACGATAAATAAAAAAAACCGCCTTTTGGCGGTTTTTTTTATTGGGGTAACTTTTTTAACTGTACTTTATCTGTAACCAGGGCTTATTTGCAGTTGCAAATCAGTCGGTTAAACCGAGCGGCGACGACGCAGTGCCAGCAAGACCAAACCTAACGCCAACACAGACAGCGTCGAGGCTTCATCTACTGTCACACTCTGCGGCTGCACTGGCGCTGCAGTCACCTGCACATCGTCCAGGAAGTTGCCCATAGTGCCGCTATTTAATGAGGTAAAACGAATGGTGCTGAGCAGACTGTTGGCGGTAAAACTGCCGGTAAATTTCAGCCACTGACCCAAAGAATAATTGTTCACTGTGGTTTTAATATCACCAATGCTGAACAAAAAGGCTTCTTTATTGTTGGTGCGGGCGCGGTACATAAATGAAAAGTCATAAGTTTTGCCCATTTCAGTGGCAAAATTCTGATAAATTTCCCAGGCACCTTTGTTGCTGCCGTCGGCATTTAACTCGGCATGCTGGTTGCCTTCGGCTGCCTTGATGCCGTTTAAGCCGTGCCAGATTTCGATATTGCTGCCTTCCCAGCCAGCCACCTGGGTGGCACTAAAATACTTCCAGTTGTTTTTGGCCACAGTGTTGGCTTCAAAACCACCGTTAATGATCAATGTGGCCTGAGCCGCAACAGACCAGAGGGATAAACCAACAACCAAAACTGCGGTGGTTAAAAAATTCATGTGTGCTCCGTTTTTAACAGCATCAGGTGATAAAGGGGCATATTTTAAACACTGCCAGCTGGTCTGAACAGTTCTTTTTTTAACCAACAGCTAACATTCGCAAGGTACTGAGGTTAAGTTTCTGATTGCTCGAATAAAATAAATTTCATTTTTACAAAAATACGCTGTTCGACAAAAAGTCACCGCTTCAGTCACAACACAACAACCATGGCAACCGACGCTGCCCTAACCATACTTAAGTGATTGAATATAATATAATTATTTTATCTATTACAGCCTTTCCCCCCTTTTAGCTGATTTACGCCAGGCCACTTTTACACAAAATTACAACTGTAAAAACCTTATTGAAGAATTTCATTTATTAGCCTTTAATGGTTAAGCATTAAAAATGCAACATTACAATAAAATAGTTAATAAAAAGGGAACATGATGAAACACGCTCATTATTTGCTGGGTACCCTGCTGGTGGCCGGGCTCTTCAGCACTCAGGCGCTGGCTGATGGCATTCGCGCAAGTCTGACATTAAGCAAAACCAACTTTACCTCTGCCGAAGACATTAAAGTTCAGGTCACGCTGACTAACGAAGAAGCGGTACCGGTGCGGGTATTAAAATGGTACACCCCGGCTGAAGGGGTCGAAGAAGCTTTATTTAAAGTGTCGGTCAACGGTGTGGAAACCGACTATCTGGGTGCACATTACAAAAGACCAGCCGCACAACAAAAAGACTATATCCAGCTGAAAAGTGGCCAAAGTGTCAGTTATGAAGTGGAATTGTCTTCCCTGTACGATTTAAGCAAAACCGGCCAGTATGAGATTAGCTACCATGCTGAATCTTATACCTTATTTACCAATAACCCTGGTCAGGACAAAAAACTGGCCCGCCTGGGTATCACCGGCATCAGCTCGGCACCTGTCAGCTTTTATCTGGAAGCCAAACAAGGCAGCATCACCACCACGGCCAAGCCAGGTGATGGCGGTGGCACTACGGTTAATGGTGTGACTTTTACCGGCCGTTGCAGCAACACCCAGCAAACGTCCATTCTGGCTGGTTTAGCAGCGGCCAAAACCATGTCGGCTGATGCCAAAAACTACCTGACCAGCTACTCAAGCCCAAGCAGCTCAGTGCGTTACAAAACCTGGTTTGGTAACTACGATGCTGGCCGCTGGAGCACAGTACGGGGTAACTTTAACAATATCGACAGTGCACTGAATACCCAGCCACTGACCTTCGACTGCAGCTGCAAAAAGTCTTATTTTGCTTATGTCTACCCAACCCAGCCGTACAAAGTGTATTTATGTAACGCCTTCTGGACTGCACCAACCAGCGGTACCGACTCTAAAGGCGGCACCATAGTGCACGAGCTGAGCCACTTTAACGTGGTGGCTGGCACTGACGATCTGGCCTATGGCCACAGCGCAGCTAAATCGCTGGCGATCAGCAACCCGGCGCAAGCGGTGCAAAATGCTGACAGCCATGAATATTTTGCCGAAAATACACCGGCACAGAACTAATAGTTCTCTCCAACACAACACCGGCCTGATGTGATGATCAGGCTGGTGCACTTAGCAGGAACGGGTTATGGTACATACAAAACCATCACCCGTTTTTTTCAGATGCCAAAATTCATTCTGTTCTGTGTATTGCTGGGAGTTTTTATGTCAAACGCCGTTCAGGGCGGCCAGACCAGCCAACAGCTGCAGCTACACTGCAGCACCAGTGCCGGCAGCGAAGCCTGGCAGCTGCAGGTGCAAATTCAGAACAAAGACACAACTCCCTGGCTGATCCTGCGTTGGCACAGTCCATTGGATGCCTGGTTTAGTGAGTTTTTACACATCAGCCAAAATGGCCAAAAGCTGCAGTATCAGGGGGCGAAAGCCAAAAGAGGCGAACCTGCCGAAGAAGATTTATTGTTGTTAGCACCGGGCGCAACCCATACCGAATGGCTGGATTTAACCCAGGCGTATCAGCTTGCTATGGTGCCTGCATTGGTGCAGTTTTCGCCGATCGCCGTGATGCCACATAAAGCCGGCCAGGCGCTGCGCTGGCAGAGCGATCAACAACAGCAGCTGTTGTGCCCTGAGCTGAGGTTATTACCAACAGGCGGCGCACCACAGCCGTCGTCACCACAAACCGGCCAGCGCTAAAACCGCCACAATTCAAGCTACAGTAGTCAGCTGCCACGCGGCACAAAGTCCAGCACTGTGGCATTAATACAATAACGGGCGCTGCCATTGGGGCCATCATAAAACAAATGTCCCAAATGAATGCCGGATTTTTTCGCCCGGATTTCAGTGCGCTGCATACCATAACTGTTGTCCGGTTTTTCTATCACAGCGCCTTTTACCGCCCGGCGGAATGACAACCAGCCAGTGCCCGAATCAAAACGGTCGCGGGTATCAAACAAGGGCTGGCCACTGAGTTTGTCGGTAAAAACACCATCCGGCGTGTTTTTAAAAATTTCATATTGCTGGCAAAACCTGTTGTCGGTGCCTTGATTAAAGGCCACCCGAAAGGCCTCAGAATCACCTAATTTAAAATACCCCAGCGCCTGATAAAACTCAGCGGCGCTCATGGTGCCCTGACGGCCGAACTGTTCCACGCCATTGTCTAAAAACAAAATAGTGGGAGTTGCAAAAGTGGGCGTTTTTAGGCTCAGCCCCTGCAACTGCTGCGCCCGGCGAAAATGCATCGGAATCGAACCCTGATAATGATCCGCCACCTCACGTTTAAAAATGGCGCAATAAGGGCAGTCCGGCGCGTCTATTACCAGAA
Source organism: Rheinheimera sp. (assembly GCA_003543135.1). Taxonomy (GTDB): domain Bacteria; phylum Pseudomonadota; class Gammaproteobacteria; order Enterobacterales; family Alteromonadaceae; genus Pararheinheimera. The sequence goes on along the minus strand of DPJG01000020.1, from coordinate 169,135 downwards.
TATGCTGGCCTGTTAATAATGCGCTGTTATCGGGAGTTGTATCTGGCGTGGCTTCTGATTGAACGGCAAAACGCACACCTGTGGCATGATCGGGGCAATAACCAGCCGGATTTTTGGCCAGATAATCCTGATGATAATCTTCGGCCGGATAAAAACGCTTCAATCCTTTAATTTGGGTTTGAATTTCACCATAACCTGCCGCTGTCAGCAGTTGCTGATATTGCGCCTTTAATGCCAAAGCTGTTTGTTGTTGCTCTGGTGTGCTGTAAAGCACTATCGAGCGGTATTGGGTGCCAATATCATTGCCCTGCCGGTTTTTCTGGGTGGGGTCGTGCTGCTCAAAATAAAACTGCAGCAAGGTGCTGCTGCTGATCAGCGCCGGGTTGTAAGTCACCTGCACCACTTCGGCAAAATTATCCGGATTCATCCGCTGCTCCGGCGCCGTGATGGCCTGATAGGTCGGGCGCACACCGCGGCCATCGGCATAACCTGCTACCGCGTCGACCACGCCGGGCAAAGCTTCAAAACGTTTTTCCACACCCCAAAAACAACCGGCGCCCAGCACCAGTTGCTCCAGGGCAGCTTTGTTTTGTTCAGCCCTGACCACAGGACTGCTGAGCAGCAGACCAGCCAAAGTCAGGCACAGGGCACCGCAGTGAGCTACTGCTTTCAAGCCTGATTTGAATTTGATTTTGTTCATCTGCACTCCTGCGATCTGCTTATGCTGCAAGATAAGACAGGCACTGTTGGCAAAAACTTTCAGCGCACCGGCGTTATTGCTGCAGCAAATGCCATATCAGCAACAAATGACAACACACCACCACCAAAGTCAGTCTGTTGCGCAGCTGCAAATACAGCGGGTGATACTGCTGGTCCAGCCCAAACCAGCGCTCGCCCAGCCTTAACAATAAAAACAGCAGCAGCTCAATCGCCAGCAAGGCGCTGTCGGGCAAGACACCGGCACTAAAACTCAGCACCGGCAGCGCTACGGCAAAAATAGCCAGGGGTTTAAAGGGCGCTTGTTGTGACCAGACAGGCCACAGCACACCAGCCATAAAAGCCAGAATAATGGCGCTGTAGCGCTGAAACATTCCCAACGCGTCAAAGCCCGGCAGCAGCGGCCACCACACCAACGAGGTTAATAACAAAAAAGGAATTAAGCCGGCATAACCCAGCGCTTGTAATAACCGCATACTGCTCTTCGCGAAAATCTGAACCTGAATTTTATACGCAGCAACAACCCGGCTGGATTAGCTATGGGCCAAACAGCCAAAAACACATAGGCAGGCAGCAGCAAAACTGCCGCAGCCTGAAGAAGAAAAACCGGAAGAAAAAACTGAATTTAGTGCCAGATTTGGCCAGCCAGGATGCCGGCAAAAATCACCATACCCACATAATGATTGTGTAAAAAAGCGCGGAAGCAGCCATCACGGCCACGTCTTGCCATCCGGTGCTGCTGCATAAACAGCAGCAAAGCCGCTACCAGCGCTACACCAAAAGGCCAGCCCAGACCGGCAATAGCACCGGCCCACTCTAAAAGCGCCAGCGCCCCAAGCTGCAGTATGGCGATGATCCACAGGTTATAACGGCCAAATAACCGGGCGGTCGATTTTACACCGATTTTTTCATCGTCGTTTTGATCCACCATGGCGTAAAAAGTGTCGTAAGCCACTGTCCACAATAAATTGGCGGCATAAATCAGCCAGACCAACAGCGGCAACTGGCCCTGAATTGCCATAAAACTCATCACCATGCCCCAGCTAAAGGCGGCGCCCAGCACCACCTGCGGTAAATGGGTGACTCTTTTCATAAAGGGGTAACTGGCCGCCAGCACCACAGCCACCAGCGACAGCAGGGCGCTGCGCCAATCCAGAAACAATAATAATGAAGCCGACAACAATAATAACAACACAAACAGCTGCAAGGCTTCAGTAGCACTCACTTCTCCTGTGGCCAGAGGACGCTGTTTGGTGCGCTCCACAGCGCCGTCAAAGTGGCGGTCGGCATAGTCGTTAATGACACAACCGGCAGCCCGCATCAGCACTACCCCCAGAGTAAACACCAGCAACATCGACCAATCCGGCATGCCTTCACTGGCCAGCCACAAAGCCCAATAAGTCGGCCATAACAATAAAAAAGTGCCAATAGGTTTTTCCAGCCGCATCAGTCTGCTGTAGGGGCGCCAGTTTTGCAGTGTTAATGCTAATTTCATCAGTCCAGCCATCCGGTTAAAAATATTTCCTGTACCAGAAATTCATGTTGTTGCAACGAAAAATACGAGCGCCTTCCCCAGAGTTCGGTGTGCGCCGCGCCAGGCACTGCAGGCAATTGCAGCCCTTGTGGCAAACAAAGCACCTCAATACCACCACGGCTTAAACCGGGCTGGGTAAAAATGTATTCCCCCAGCGGCTGCTCACCCAACATCGCCAGCGGTTGCAACGCAGCTATGGTGCTGTCGGGTAACCAGCTTTGAGCAAAAACCGCAGGCTGACCATCCAGCGACATCAGCACTTCACGACACAAACCATGGCTGCAACCCCAGCGTTTTGCCAAAGCAGCGGGTAACGGCTGATGTTGTTGTTGCAACAGCTGCAACATAAAACCCGGTTTATAGGCTTTTAACTGACGGGTTAACGAACCCTGTCCCGACAACCAGGGCAGCCATAATGGCGGGCAAGATGCCGATTCCAGCGCGCGCCAGAGCGAAGATTCAAACAAATGTGCGGGACTTAACAGCATAAACCTGTGATCAACAACAAAAACTGGCGGCATCATAACAACTTCAACCGGCTTTTTCAGCAAAGCCAGTGATCAGTGCTCCTGGGCTTCACCGTAAAAATATTGAAGCGATCTGGCAAAGTGACAGCGCCGTGATCATAGTTAACAAGCCGCATCAGTCAGGTTACTGCTTGTGGCGAATTGGCAGGGGCAATTGCTGTTTCCTGATAGCCAGCTCTAACGGCCTCAGGTACACTTGTCAGCCTCAGGAGTTCAACAAATCTCAGTGTGGTTTAGATGAAAAACATATTTGCGCTGCTGTTGTTATTGGTAAGTTCGGTGGCACTGGCCCAAGAGGCGGCACCAGCCAAACCCAAAGTGGTTTATTACGGTTTTGACCCGGATATTGTGACCAACTACGTCACCACAGGGCAAAAAAGCCTGGGTTATGTGCGGGTGACCATGGAGCTGATGATTAAAGATGAAAAATATCTGCCGATTATTGAGCACCACGAACCGCTGATCCTGAACGCTATAGTGGCCACTTTTGGCAAAGAGCCGGAAGATATTATTAAGTCGCTGACCGGCCGCGAAGAAATCAGATTAAAAATTTTACGCAACCTCAATGAGTTACTGAAAAAAGAAACAGGGGTTGAAGCAGTGCAGGATGTGCTTTTTACCAAGTACCTGTATCAATAACTGTAGGGCTAAGCACCATAAAAAAACGCCGGCATGCCGGCGTTTTTTTATCATCTGGGTTTAACCAGGATTTAGCTTGTGCTATGCAGCCTTGTGACTCTGTGTTGCAGGCCCGGATTGTGCCAAGGCCAGCAACATGCCACTGCCAAGGCCAAACAGGTGCGCCCAGTTGGCGGTATTAACCCACAGCATGTCGGCAAAACCGAGCAGTAAAAACAGCAGTGCCATACCAATATCGGCGCGCCCCAGACGCAGCGGCTGCTGCTTAAAGCGCCAGCCATACACCCAGACAAAACCAATCACCGCATAGACCACACCGGACAAACCGCCAAAGTTGGCGTCTTTAAACAAAAACTGCGCAGTATTACTCAGCACTGCTGCCACCAGACTGAGCCACAGCAGCACAAAACCACCAAGTTGACGTTCTATCCGGCCAGCAAATAACCACCAGGCGAGCAGGTTAAATATCAGATGTGCTGCCGAAAAATGCAGCAGTGCAGGCGTCAGCCAGCGCCAGCTGAGCCACTGTTGCAACTCGCTGCTGTTGTGAAAAAACGTCAGTGTCTGATACAAGGGCAAAGGCCAGATTTGCTGGGCTACAAACACCAGCACACAGCATAACGCGATAGCTTGGGTGACCAAACCCGACATCAGCCGCATCCGCTGCCAGATATCACCAAGGCCAAGGCTTTGGCCGGCCACAGCAGGCTGATTACGGCTCCAGGCTGCCTGACTGTATTTCTGTTGCTCAGGGTTTTGTAAAAACAGTTCCAGCTCCTGCTGCACCTGTTCGATACAGTCGGGCGCAGTGAAAATTTCCGCCCGCTGCGGGTTTTGCACCACCACACTGACATGCCAGCCTTTACCTACACAATAATCGGCAAAGGTTTGTGCCGCGCTGGCAGAATTCAGCTCAGCCAGTTTTAACATCGGCTGTTATTCCTCGCCACGACTAAAAGGGTAATTATGGCGCCAGCCTTCAAAACCACCGTCCATGCTGTACACCTCTTCAAAACCCTGCTGCGCCAGATATTGCGCCGCCCCCTGGCTGGAGTTGCCGTGGTAACACACCACCACCACAGGGGTATGGTAGTCGTGCAGCTGGGTAAACTGATGCAGGCTGGTATTGGTCAGATGATAGGCACCTTCAATATGACCGGCATTAAAACTTTGTTCATCGCGGATATCGGCAATCACCACTTGCTTTTGTTGTAATCGGGCAAAGGTTTCAGCAATGGAAATATGTTTAAAATCAGACATAACAACCTCAAAAACTACGGATGGTTCCGGCCACTACAGGCCGGCAGTACTGAACGCCATAGTAGCCCAACCACAAAAAAATAGCAGCCAAAGCCCTGTTGTTTTAAGGTTTTGCGCCTTGCTGCACCTTTGCTATTAATTTAATGTTAACGGTGCTAGAGTAATTTTTTGTCCGCCTCAACCATCCGCACTCAATGTAGGGAGACTTTATGAGCAGCCTTATTACCTTATTGATCATTGGCTTATTATTGTTATACGTCATCAGCATCTTTAACCAGTTGGTCAAACTGAAAAACCGTTTTCAAAACGCCTTTGCCCAGATTGAAGTGCAGCTCAAACGCCGTTATGACCTGATCCCCAATCTGGTGGAAACTGCCAAAGGTTATATGTCACATGAAAGGGAAACACTGGAAGCGGTGATCCAGGCGCGTAATGCCGCCTTTGCCGAGTTAAAAGTTGCAGCCAATAACCCGTCAGATGCCGGCGCCATCAGCCATCTGGCAAGCGCCGAAGCCACACTGCAAGGCGCCATGAGTAAATTTAATATGGTGATGGAAGCTTATCCGGACTTAAAAGCCAACGAAAATATGCTGCAGCTGTCGGAAGAACTCACCTCTACCGAAAACAAAGTGTCTTTTGCTCGTCAGGCCTTTAACGACGCGGTGACCGCCTATAACAGCTACAAACAAAGTTTCCCGCCCGTGATATTTGCCGGCATCTTTGGCCATCAGCAGGACGCTAAACTGCTGGAGTTTGCCGACACTGTGGCCATTCAGGCCGCACCTAAGGTGAGCTTTTAATCCCGATGGCAGTGGATTTTTTTCAGGCGCAGGACGAGGCCAGACGCAACACTAAACTGCTGGTGTTTTTATTTGGCCTGGCCGTGCTGTCGCTGTTGGTGCTGACCAATCTGTTGCTCTGTATCACCCTTGGTGTGATGCAACCTGAACAAAGTGCGTTACTGCTGAACCCACAAGATCCGCAGTTTTGGTCGGCCCTGCCGTGGAAAGCCATCAGTATCACCAGTCTGGTGCTGATTTTGGTGATCAGCATAGTGATTTTGTCGAAACAAGCCGAACTGAGTAAAGGTGGCAGAGTGGTCGCTCAGGCCCTTGGCGGCGAATTATTGATTAAAGCCAATGCCAACGAACAACAAAAAGTGTTGCTGAATGTAGTGGCCGAAATGGCCATCGCTGCCGGAGTGCCTGTGCCGCCGGTGTATTTGTTGCCGGAAAAATCTATTAATGCTTTTGCCGCCGGTTATTCACCGGCCGACGCCGTGATTGGCATCACCCAGGGCTGCCTGGATTTACTTAGCCGCGACGAATTACAGGGAGTGGTGGCCCATGAGTTCAGCCATATTCTGAACGGTGATATGCGGATGAATATCCGGCTGATTGCACTGTTGCATGGCATTTTATTTATAGGCCACGCCGGTTATTACCTGCTGCGTAGCAGTGGCCGCAGCACTGAAGTGTTGAGCTCAGGGCGCAGCAGCAAAAATAACGGTGGTGGTTTGCTTGGGCTGGCTTTGGGGTTGATGGTGCTGGGTTATCTCGGGTCTTTTTTTGGCAACCTGATTAAAGCCGCTGTCAGCAGGCAACGTGAATTTCTGGCCGACGCCAGTGCGGTGCAGTTTACCCGTAACCCACAAGGCATAGCTGGCGCACTCAAAGCCATAGGCGCAGCCAGTGTTGGCAGCAGGGTACAAAACCCCAATGCCGATGAAATGAGTCATTTATTTTTTGGTGAAGCCATCAGCCGCTGGACCAGCTTATTTGCCACTCACCCGCCTTTGGCAGAGCGGATTAAAAAAATTGAGCCCACCTGGCTTGGCCAGTTTCCTAATGCCGAACAACTACAAAAACGCCGCCAGGGCAATCGCAACAACACAGCAGCCAGCAGCACAACGGCAAGCTCTACAGCACAGTCTGCCAGGCCATCACAGCCGCAGGCGGCAGCACTCTTAAATGCCTTACCCGCCTTGTTATTGCACAGCAGCCAGCACGCTCCGTCAGCACCTGCTTTGTTATGCGCCTGTCTGGTGCAGCCAGAGCAACTGGCCAAACACTGGCATTTGATCAAAGAACTGGGTCAGGACGGTTTATTGCAGGATGTGGATACCTTGTATGATCAGGTGCAGCTGCTGCAACCTTTGCAAAAACTGCAGCTGCTGCAGTTAATAGCCCCCAGCCTGAAACAACTGACCGCCTGGCAGTTCCGCGAACTCAGTGAACTCTGTCAGGCCATGGTGCAAGCCGACGGCCAGCAAGATTTGCTGGAGTCCTGTGTGCTGGCTTATCTGCTGCTTTGGATTGGTGTGCACTTTGACAGCAGCCTGCTGCATAAAAAAGACAGAGCCAGCCGTTTTCATCAGGTCCAACAACCAGCTCTACAATTGCTGAGCCTGTGTGCTGCTCAAAGTACAGATCCAACACCGGCCTGGCAGGCTGGTTTGGCCGCTGTGGCGTTAGACGCCCACACAGCGCAGCCCGAAGTTAGCCCGGCAAAATTATCAGAGCTGCTGCCGGAATTAATCCACACTGCGCCTATGCTAAAAAAACAACTGGCTGAGATGCTGGAAGCGGCGGTGCTTGCTGATAAAAATACCAATGAAAACGAGGCTTTATTGCTGCAGCTGTTGCTGATGGTGCTGGAGATCCCAAAAGTACCGAACGCCTGGTCACGCTAAGGGCCGGGACTTGCAGCCGGCATCATGTCGAAAAAACCGCCAGAGCCAGCGAATTTATTCTTTAGCTCTGGCCTTGCCTTAGGTAGAATGTGCGCCCTTTAGTTAGTGGATCCACCCTGATGTCCGATCAACGCCTGTTTTTAGTTTACGACGCTGCCTTTGATGATATGGACGCCGAAGGCTGCCCGGCATTTGGTTATGTGTTGTTATTTACCGAACAGGATGTTGAAGAATACCGCTCAGGTGAAAACCCGCCTTTCCCTGCAGTGTCGCTGTTATTTACCGATCATGCCGACGGCAGTATCAGTGGCGACCTGTTAGGCTGGGCACAGCTGGATCACGAAGTATTCCGCACCTTCCCACTGGGTTACTTTTTTATGTTAATGGAACAAGCCGCTCAGGTGGCCATTAACGCTTACCGTCAGGTGGGTCAGGTGCCGGATAAACTGATTGCGCAAAACATGCCACAAGACGACTTGATTCAGTTTGATGTGCAGTTTGGCGAATTGCAGTTGTCCGACAGCGACGCCGAATTGCAGCTGGCGCAACAAATGATGGCCGGCCGCCCTTACCTCGACTCTTAACCTTTGCTGGCCCGGCCTTTTGCTGCCGGGCGCAATCCAAGCCCCCGTTTTCTCCGTAAGCTGCTGTATCTTTTATTATTCAGACAAAATTCAGATGGCCCATCACAAACTGCATTTGCCGGAAAAAATCTGCTTATGTTGTGGTAAAGCTTTTGCCTGGCGCAAAAAATGGCAACGCGACTGGCAACAGGTGAAATATTGTTCAGAACGTTGCAGAAAAAATCGCCACCCACGCGACAACACAAATGCATAATTGTACCGACAATCACATTTAACTTTGTGTTAACGTCGAATAACCTGATTTGCAAAACAAGGAAGCTTCTGATGAAAACCACTTTTCTGCTGAGTCTGCTGATGTCTGCCCTGCTCAGTGGCGCTGTCGCCGCTGACACTGATCTGAGCCCTTATCAGCCACTGCTCGAACGTCAGCAATACCGCAAACTGCAACAGCAACTCTCTGCCGTGCCCGACTTTGCCAGCCAACCGCAACTGCAGTTATTGCACTACAAAACCATGTTGTCACTGGGCGAAGATGAGGCCTTAGAACCGCTGTTGGAAGCACAGCGCAAACAATATCCGGCCGACGCTGAGTTATTTTACCTGTCTGCCGCCAACAAATTTAATCTGGCCCAGGCCGGCAGTTTATTTTCGGCACCCGGCCGGGCCAAAGCGGGCCTGGCCTTGTTACAACAAGCCATTGCACTTCAACCGGATGAAATAAAATATCAGCAGGCGCTGGTAAGTTTTTATGCCGCAGCACCCGGCATCGCCGGTGGTGATATCGACGAAGCCCATAAAGTTGCAGAAGCTATAGCCAAAAAAGATGGGGTACAGGGCGTTCTGGCCAAAGCCAAAGTGTTGCAGCAGGACGATGTAAAAAAAGCGCTGCAGCTGTTAAAAACCGCCATAGAGCAACAGCCGCAACAGGCCGAGTTATTGCAAAGTTATGCCACTTTGCTGAGTCAGGATAAACAGCATCAACAAGCCAGCAATTACCACCAGCAAGCTGCCGCTTTATTTACCGAACCCGGCAAACAATATGAAAGTTTGTATCAGGTGGGCCGCCTGGCTGCGGTTGAAGGTATTGAGCCTGACAAAGGCGCACAGGCGCTGAGTCGTTTTATTGAGTTTTTCCGCGACAGTGACCATCCGTCTTATGCCTGGGCTTTATTGCGCCTGGCGCAAATTCAGCTCAAAAGCCAGAACAAAGCCGCAGCAGAGCAAACCATAGCGCCGTTACTGGCGAAAGAACCAGCGCAGAAAAACCTGCGTAACGAATTAAAAACCTTTATAAAACAATTAAAAGGTTAATAAGCAACGGCAGCGTTTTGGCGCTGCCCTTTTCCTGCCAATTTTTGTTTTTCTGCACTAAGCCCCACTGCAGTTCTTGCCACGAGCAGATATACTGTTTTTTTATTTTGCCTCTGGAGCTGCTGTATGGTGAAGCCTATTGATATGTCGTTGGTTGAAAATGCTTTGGCTGGTTTTACCATTCCGCCTCAACCCGACGTATTGCTGAGGATCAAACAGGAAATTGAACTGGAAGATCCGGATATCAATACCATAGCAGCGCTGATCAATATGGACATCGGCATTGCCGGCTTTACCCTCAAAGTGGTGAACTCGGCCTATTTTGGCCTGCGCCGCAAAATCAGTTCTATTGAACATGCCTGTAAATTTCTTGGTTTAAACCGGGTGATTAAACTGGTTACCAGTGTGGTGCTGCGTTTTACCTTAAGCGACGGCCGCAGCGACCCTTTTACGCTCAAACTGTGGAACAGCGCGATGAATGTCGGCAGCGCCGCTATGCTGATAGCGCAGCAGCTGCGTCTGGGCAGTGACTGTGCCGACGACTGTTATAGTCTGGGTTTATTTCACAATGCCGGTATCAGCCTGATCCAGGCGCAGTTTCCCGACTACGCCAAGGTGCTGAAAGTAGGTCTGAGCAATCAGATGCTCTACACCGAGATTGAACAAAGATATTTCCATACCAATCATGAAACTCTGGGTTATCTGATAGCACAGGCCTGGGGTCTGGCGCCGGAAATTATTAATGTGATTGCCAACCATCACAATCCGGATGCAGTGTTGTTATCCACTGATTTATATGAAAAACGACTCTTTGCCATTTTAAAACTGGCCGAACACCTGACTGGCGAAGAAGCCAGCCTGTTTGATGTGACCTTAGAGCAGGAATGGCGCCAGTACGGTGAAGCTGTACTGGATATTCTGGAGCTGGACGAAATGCAAATGCCGGATTTAGGTGATTATTTATTACAAAACGGCGTTGAAAACCATTATCACCGTTAAAGCCTGGCACTGATGTGCCACTGCAAAGTCTCCCGCCACAGTGCAACAAAGGACGCCCCTTTTTGCACTGCAGCGGTTCAACAGAGCGCCAGACTGCACCAGTATTGGGCAACTGCCGCTGTCTGAATACGTATTCATCTTGTTGTCACAGTCAATTCACGTTATCAAAGCAGACATTGTAGTTTTGCAACTGAAGACAAGAGCGCAAACCAAGCGCCGAACTACTTCATAACAACATGTTTTTGCAGAAAAAGCTGGCAAATAAGGCGGGTAAACCCCGCCTTATTGTTGTTTGGTTCTTTCAGCTGAATTGTGCACTCTGCACGCAAAATCTGTCTGCTATGCTAGGGGTCTGCTGGCCCATTGTTGGGTGAGTTTTGTTCAATCGGGAGCCGCCAGCCCGCGAAAGGAGCCACGAAGCTTAGTCTTCTAAGCGAGTGGCGAGTGACAAAGGGCTGGCGTCTTCCCGGTTGAACCCCTGGGGCTGCGCCTGGCTGACATTTCTACGGTGTTAGCGCACGCTCATGCAGAATCACTGCACATCGCGAGCGCTGCCTTGTATAAAAGCCAGCCAGGCAACAGCAAAAACATACAACAATGGGTCAGCAGACCCTAAACAAAAAACAGCGATCCGACCACGGATACACAGCACTTTGACGGGGAATCACAATGCAACAACAAAAGCCCAATCTCAGTTTTTGGCAAATCTGGAACATGTGTTTTGGCTTTTTGGGCATTCAATTTGGTTTTGCCCTGCAAAATGGCAACGTCAGCCGGATCTTCCAGACTTTGGGCGCAAGCATTGATGAAATCCCTATTTTATGGATTGCTGGCCCGCTGACCGGTTTATTGGTGCAGCCGGTGGTGGGTTATTTCAGCGACCGTACCTGGAACAAACTGGGCAGGCGTCGCCCTTACTTTTTTTATGGCGCTGTGCTCACCACGCTGGCGCTGTTTTTTATGCCCAATTCACCCACTTTGTGGATGGCGGCCGGCATGCTGTGGATTTTAGATGCCTCCATTAACATCACCATGGAACCTTTCCGTGCTTTTGTCGGTGACAACCTGAACCAGCAACAACGTCCGCTTGGTTTTTCGATGCAGAGTTTTTTTATTGGTATTGGCGCCGTAGTGGCATCTGCCCTGCCTTATATGCTCAGTAACTGGTTTGATGTAGCCAATACAGCGCCGGCCGGCGAAATTCCTGATTCAGTCAAATATTCGTTTTACGCAGGTGGTGTGGTGCTGTTTGCCGCCGTGCTCTGGACAGTGATGCGTTCTACCGAATACAGCCCGGCGCAGCTGCAGGCCTTTGGTGAAGCCGAAGATGAAGTTGCCCCTGCCTGCGAAAATCCGGCCCGTTATTGGCGAAGTGGCGCTGTGTTCAGCCTGATTGGCGCTGCTGCTGTGGCTTTTGTCTGGTTGTACAGTCTGGATAAACAGCTGTATGTACTGGGGGGCTGTTTACTGGCTTTTGGTTTATTGCAGTGGCTGGTCAGCGCGCAGAAAAACCAAAACGGCAACGGCAACGGCATGTTAGTGCAGATTGTCGACGACTTATTTACCATGCCAAACACCATGCGCCATCTGGCCGTGGTGCAGTTTTTTTCCTGGTTTGCGCTGTTTTCCATGTGGATTTATACCACGGCCGCTGTCACTTCGGTGCATTACGGAAGTTCAGACCCAACGTCAACCGCTTACAACGACGGCGCCGACTGGGTCGGTTTGTTATTTGCCATTTATAACGGTTTTGCCGCTATTGCCGCCATTGTGATCCCCTGGGTGGTCAAACGTACCTCATTACAAATCAGCCACAGCATCAATTTGCTCTGCGGCGCTCTGGGTTTAGTGTCGTTTTTATGGATCAAAGACCCGGCACTGTTGTGGTTGTCGATGATTGGCGTGGGTGTGGCCTGGGCTTCTATTTTGTCTTTGCCTTATGCACTGCTGGCCGACGCTTTGCCCAGCCAGAAAATGGGCGTGTATATGGGCATGTTTAACTTTTTTATTGTATTGCCACAGCTGCTGGCCGCTTCAGTGCTGGGCACTTTATTAAATGTATTTTTTGACGGTCAGGCCATTTATGCCCTGGCTCTGGGTGCCGCCAGTCTGGTGATAGCCGCCTTGTATGTGCTGAGTATCAAAGTGAAACGCCAGCAACACTCTATGTAAAACTGACGCATTTGCGCACAACATACGGAACTTTCTGATGAAATCGCTGATAAAACCCATGTTTCCTTTTGCTGCCCTGAGCGCAGCACTGCTGCTTAGTGCCTGCCAGCCTGCAGCTGACTCAGCCGCCACCAACAGCACAGCGCCAGGTGCGCCCGGCGCCGCCTCGACCTGGGCTTATGCCGGTAAACAAGGCATTGGCAGCTCCTACGAGCAGTATCACCAGGGCGCTTATAGCAATGAGGCAGCAACAGGGACTGTGTCCAAAGTGTGGTTTTCACTGGCACAAGGGGTATTAACCGAAACCATGGCGGGCCTTATTCATCAGGCACAGCTGCGGGAAATGCAGTTTGTGGTCAAAGGTGCCGGTTTTGTTGATGAAGAAAAAACCGCGACTGTGTCCAGCATTGATTATTTATACAAAGACGCCGCCGGCCGCCCTTTGTCTTTGGCTTACAAAGTGGTGAATAAAGCCAAAAACGGTCAATACGAAATTGAAAAACATATTTTTACCGACCCATCGGGCCAAAGCCTGGTGGTGCGCAGTTATTTCCGTCCTTTAGCCGACAATCTGCAGCTGTTTGTGTATCTGGACCCTGCACTTGGCAACACCGGCAGCAACGACCAGGCTTTTGTTAAAAACCAGCTGATCCATGCCACTGAAGGCAAAGCCGCGTTAACTTTAGTCAGCCAGCCGGCATTTACAAAAGCCAGCACTGGTTTTGTTGGCGTGTCAGACGGTTTAACTGAACTCAAAACCAGCCAGAGCTTTGACAATATTTACCAAAGCACAGGTGACAAAGCAGGCAATGTGGCCGCTTTAGCACAATTACCCGCAGTCAACAAAGGTGAAACCGGCCAGTTTGATCTGGTGATTGGTTTTGGCGACAACACTGAGCAGAGCCAGCAAGCCGCGGAAGCAACTTTCAAACGTGGTTTAGACCAGGTTTTAGCCGAATATAATGGCCTGGGGGATGCCATCGGCTGGGAAGATTATCTGCAAAGCCTGCCACAACTGAACACTCTGGCCAATACGGCGATGGACAACGGCAAACTGCTGTTCACCAGCGCTATGGTACTCAAAGCACAGGAAGATAAAACCCATGCCGGTGCGTTAATCGCGTCTTTGTCCAACCCCTGGGGTGATGTAAAGTCGGCCGAACAAAGCCAGACCGGTTATAAAGCCGTATGGCCACGCGACTTTTATCAGGTGGCCATGGCGATGCTGGCCTTGGGTGATGAACAAAGCCCCAAAGTGGCTTTTGAATATTTAACCAAGGTACAGGTCAGTGACAAAACGCCGGCTTATGTCGGCGCCCCTGGCTGGTTTTTACAAAAAACCCATGTTGACGGCACCCTGGAATGGGTGGGTATTCAGCTGGATCAAACCGCTATGCCTATTATGCTGGGCTGGCGTTTATGGCAACAGGGTTTGTTATCTGAGACTGAGCTCAAAGACTGGTATCAGCTTATGCTCAAACCCGCCGCTGATTTTCTGGCCAAAGGCGGCAATGTCAAACTGGACTGGAATGACATTCACTTAACACCACCTTCAACCCAACAGGAGCGCTGGGAAGAACAAGGGGGTTATTCACCTTCCACTATTGCCGCTGTGATCAGCGGCCTGGTGGTAGCGGCTGATATTGCCAAAGTCAGTGGTGATGCCACCTCTGCTGAACTGTATTTAACCAAAGCGGACGAATACAGCGCCGGTCTGGAAGCCAAAACCTTTACCACCCAAGGTACGTTAAACAAAGCTCCGAGCGATGGTCAGTATTATCTGCGCATTAACAGCAATGAAGATCCAAACGATCAGAGCAAACTGGCTGATCGCAACGGCATCAGTAATGTCAACGAAAGTGATGTAGTGGACGGTGGTTTCCTGGAACTGGTGCGTTATGGCGTGCGTAGTGCTAATCACCCGGCCGTGCTGGCCACTTTAGGTGAGCTGGACGATCAAAAGCTGCCTGATGCACTGCGCGTTAAATATCAGTTCAGCTTTGCCGGCATCGAAGGTACCTTACCGGGCTGGCGCCGTTATGGCCTGGATGGTTATGGTGAAGACACCAACACCGGCATGGGTTATGCCAAAGGCCCCAACGACAGCAATACCGCCGACCAGCGTGGCCGGGTCTGGCCGATTTTCTCCGGCGAACGTGGTCACTATGAACTGGCTGTGCTGCAACAGCAACAACAGCAACAACAGCCACTGAGCGCTGAAACTCTGCAGCCACTGCGTCACAACTATGTGCAGGCCATGGAACAATTTGCCAATGAAGGCATGATGTTACCAGAGCAAGTGTTTGATAACGTTGGTAATAATTCGGTGTATCAATACAGCGCAGGTGAAGGCACCAATGGCGCTACCCCACTGGCCTGGAGCCATGCTGAATATATCAAACTGTTACGTTCACTGAACGATCAACAGGTATGGGACAGATACCCGCCGGTTGAGCAGCGTTACAGCAAACCATAACAGTGATTCGACAAAACCGGCTCTCCCGCCCCCGGTGTCTTGCAGCGATGCAAACATCGGGGGTTTTTTCTTTGTGGGCTGGCCAGCAGATCTGGCTTTGGCCTTTAGCGCTCAGGCTTCAGGTTTTAATGGTCCGTTGAGGAAACTTAGCGCCAGCGATGCTGACGCCACAGCTGCTGCTGTGCTTCGGTTAAAAAGGTCCAGGCAATAAAACGGCTTTGTTTATTGCCTTGTGCCATTTCCACCAGATGTTGTGCTGTCACGCCGGCTTGTGTTAATGCAGCTTGTAACGGCGCCACATGTTGTTGTTTGGATACCAGACAGCTAAACCAGAACACTTGCGAAGCCACTGCTCTGCTTTGGCTGATCATGCGGCGGATAAACGCCAGCTCACCCCCTTCACACCAGAGCTCGTGCGCCTGACCGGCAAAATTCAGTGCAGCTGCATTGTCGCCAAGTCCCAGATTCTGTCTTTTGCGTTCACTGCCGGCACCGGCATCAGCCGCGCTCTGATGAAAAGGCGGATTACATAAGGTGGCATCCAGATACTCACCAGCTTTGAGCAGATGATCAAAAATATGCTGATCTGAAGTTTGCTGGCGCAGTTCAATTTTGTGGCCAAGCTGATGGGCGTCAATCAGTTGCTGGGCATGGGCCAGTGCACCGCTGTGAATATCGGAGGCCAGTACCCGGCAACCCAGGGTTTTTACCGCCAGCAACGGATAAATTAAATTGGCACCACAACCCACATCCAGCAGTGTCAGTTGGCTGAACTTTGGTTTTTTGCCCTGATTGTTGTGCTGTAATAAATCTGCCAGATACAACAGATAATCCAGCCGTCCCGGCACAGGCGGGCATAAATAACCTTCAGGTAAATCCCAGTGTGTCAGGCCATAATGATGCGCCAGTAACGCCTGATTGAGGGTTTTGACCGCTTTGGGGTCGGCAAAATTGATGCTGAGTATACCTGCCGGTGTGGTTTGCAAAAAAGGGGTTAACGCCGGCAAAGTGGCACACAGCGCCGCCATATCATAACCATGCTGATGCGGATTGGCCGGATGCAATTTGGCCGCAGCGGCCTTGGCGCGCTGCGGGGCAGAATGTTTTTTCATAAAAAAGCAGGTCAGATTGAGTCAGTTGGTGCGGCACCACAAGAGCGTCGCACTATGATTTTAGGTTCAATTTCGGTTTGTTCGATATTTTCCTGCGCAATCAGCTTGAGCAGATTCACCACCAGCATTTCACCGGCCAGTGTAGTGTTTTGCTGAATAGTGGTCAGTGCCGGCGAGGCAAAAGACGCCACCGGAATATCGTCAAAACCCACCACAGCCACATCGGCCGGCACCTGCATGCCTTGCTGCTGTAAAGCGCGCATCACACCAATGGCAATCAAATCACTGGCGGCAAAAATGGCGTCAGGTTGATGGCCCGCCGCCAGCAGCTTTAGGGTGGCGTCAAAACCAGCTTGTTCAGTGGAGATGGCATCATACTGCGGCACTGCGTCCGCCTTGATATTCTGCGTTGATAACGCCTGAATAAAGCCCTGATAACGCTCAAAAAATTCCGGGCTATGCTCAGACGCATTGCCGATAAACGCAAAAGAGCTACGGCCAAGTTTGAGTAAATGTTCACCGGCCAGGCGGCCACCCTGCTGATTATTACTGCGGATAGTAAATTCCGGATGGCCTTGCACCTTGGCGCCCCAGCACACAAAATGGGTTTTTTGCGCCAGCAGCTGGTTGAGCTTTTCTTCGTAATCAATAAAGTCGCCGTAACCTAACAAAATAATGCCGTCGGCTTTTTTACTGTCTTCGTACTCGGCATGCCAGTCGTCACACAGCTGCTGAAAAGAAACCAATAAGTCATGGCCTCTTTTGGTGCAGGCACGGGTGATGCTGCCCAGCATCGACAAAAAAAACGGATTAATTTGTGAATCATCTACTGTGGGATCTTCAAACAACAATAACGCCAAAGTACCGCTGCGTTGTTTGCGCAGGTTACTGGCGTTTTTATCCACTTTGTAATTGAGCTGTTTGGCGATGGCAAAAATACGATCTTTGGTTTCCTGATTCACCGCCGGGCTATCACGTAAAGCGCGGGAAACCGTCGATTGAGACACTCCGGCCTGATAAGCGATATCAAATGATGTGGCTTTACCTTTCATGGCTGTCCCCCGTCAAAACCCAGTGCTGACAGGGAAAGAATGCTGCTGATGATGGAGACTGACACCGCACTTACCTCAGACTTTGCCGAACTGCGAGCTGAACAGGCGCAAACACCTGTTCATAAGGAGTGCTAAGGTGCCATAACCCAAGCCCCAAAGGCAAGGCTGATGCGAGCTTCGTTTGTTATCTGGAGTTGTAATCGCGACCGGAATTTGCCGGATTCAGCATGGAATGTGTTACAGCAGCGGTTGAAACATCATGCTTTAACACAACTTTCTGTCGCTCTGACGGCTGCTGGCCAGGCAGATGCACACAAGAACCCAACAGGGTTAACAAGGCAAAAGCCAGCAGCTGATTGCGGATCACCAACCAAGGTTGTGGCTCAATGTCAGACAATGTTGTTCTCCGGTTATTCAAAACAGAGTTGCAGTGTAAAAAAATCAGCGCGACAGCTCTGTGACAAATCTGCCTGCATTTTGTGAAACATTGTTATTGGCACTTAAGCTAAGCATGCGCAAATGCTAAAGTGCCTGAGTATTCCTAAGATGAGCTGTAGTCTATGCGTCTGCTGTTAGTTCTCGCCTGTAGTTTACCTTTATGGGCCTGGGGCAACGAATGCCAACAAGAAACCAATGCCACGGCCGGCCAATGTACTGAGCCGGGGCAATTGCATTTTGCGCTGGCGGCAGGGGCTGGTCACAGATCTAATCCGCTCAATGGCGGTCATAATTTTCCGCTGTGGCTGATCCCCGACCTGAGTTATTACGGCAAACACTGGTTTTTTGACAACGGCACCCTCGGCTATAACTGGCAGCTTGGTTCCGCATGGCAATTGAGCCTGGTCAGCCGGCTGAATGAAGAACGGGGTTATTTCCGCCGTGCCAACGCCAGCAATATATTCAGTCAGTCGCTGGTCAGCGAAATGGGTCTGGCTGGGCCTGTGCAAAAAATGGCAGCCGCCCCCGAACTTTCTATTGATAACCTGGCCAAACGCCCGACAGCCGTTGATGGCGGCGTGCAGCTGGACTGGTTTTTACCCAATTTACAGCTCAAAGCCAACTGGTGGCATGATATTTCAGGCCAGTATCATGGCCAGCATGCCAGTATCAGCCTGAGTACCGGCTGGCAAAGCAGCTTTGGCCACTGGCAACTGAGCAGTAGTTTGCTGTGGAAAAACGCAGATTTGATCAATACCTATTATGGTGTTGCTGAAGAACAGTATTTTTCCAGTTATTATCAAACCGGTTCAAGCTGGCAACCCGAGCTGAAACTGTCCTGGAGTTATCCACTCACTCCGGAATGGTCTGCTCTGGCGTTTTACCGGCATCGTTTTCTGGATGATGCGATGACCAATAGCCCGCTGGTCAATGAAGACAATATCCGGAGCTGGTTTGTAGGAGTAACTTACCGATTTTTCTGATGCAAGGACGTACCACTGTTGTTGTGATCTTTTTAAGCCTGTGGAGCTTTGCTGCGCAGGCGGCGTCGCCCTGCGCCCAAAGGTTGTGCTGGCAGGTTGCACCGACAGTCTGTCTGCTTGATCAGCAGCAGAATAGCTGTCAGCTGCCATTGCAGCTGGACTGGCAAAGTGCCGAGCCGCTGTCGGCCTGTGCTTATCTGAATGAGCGTAAGCTTCAGTGCTGGTCCGCCAGTCAGCAGGGTCAGTTGCAGCAACAACTGCCATTAACCGGGCCCGCCAATCTTGAATTACGCAACATGCAACAACAAGTGTTGCTGCAACAGCAATTAACAGTGCTAAGCCGCCAGCCGGAACGGCGACGCAGACTGGTAGCCCCCTGGAGTGTATTCTGATGAACAAAATTTTGTTGGTAGAAGATGATCAGCGCCTGGCTCAACTGGTGCAGAGTTTTTTAGTGCAGCAGGGTTTTGAGGTGCGACTGGAAAGCAATGGTTTGGCGGTTGAAGCGGCTTGCCGCGACTTTGCACCGCAGTTGATAGTACTGGATCTGATGTTACCCGGCATGGATGGCTTTGCTATCTGCCGTACTATCCGCCCCTGGTTTAAACAGCCAATTTTGATGTTGACCGCCAAAGAAAGTGATATTGATCAAGTGCTTGGCCTGGAGCTTGGCGCCGACGACTATGTCATCAAACCGGTCGAACCCAGAGTATTACTGGCGCGTATTCATGCCTTATTACGTCGCAGCCTGCCTGGTGGCAGTCAGGAAAGCACCGAACTGGAATTTGGCCAGCTGAAACTGAGCCAATCAGCGCGTGAAGCTTATTTTGCCGGCCAGCTGGTCGAGCTGACCAGTTACGAGTTTGACTTATTGTGGATGCTGGCAAAAAATGCTGGCCAGACCGTCCGCCGTGAAGCTATTCATAAACAGATCATCGGCCGCGAATACGATGGTCTGGACCGCACTGTCGATGTGCGGGTGTCGCATATCCGCCGCAAGTTGGGCGACAACGCCGACACGCCATTTCGGATAAAAACTGTCTGGGGTAAAGGCTACCTGTTTGTTGCCGACGCCTGGAACTGAGATGCAGCGGCTGTTTTTACATTTTTATCTGTTTATGTTGCTGGTGTTGCTCGGCATCGGCTGGAGTGTCGACCGGCTGTGGCAACAAAGCCAGCCACAACAACAGCCGGGCTGGGTCAGTGTGCTGGGACAGAGTCTGGCTTCACAGCTGAATCAACCCGACGCCAGCGCCGAACAAATTGCCGGCCAGTTAGATTTACCACTGCAAATCCTTGCCATCAACGCTATCGCCTGGTCTGAACCTGAACAACAGGCGCTGAGCCGCGGCCAGCTGGTGCCGCTGTTTAGTGGCAATGCAGTGTATTTTTACCGCCACAGCCATGACGAACAGCTGCTGCTGCAATTTGGTCCGGTTGAAATTGAAGCCAGCAGCCATCAGGGGTATTTTTTTACTTTATTGTTTTTTGCTTTGTTGGCCATTGCAGTGGCCTTGTGGTTATGGCCACTGGCGCGCGATATTCAGCAATTGCAGCGCCAGCTCAAACAATTTGGCCAGGGCATGCAGCTGCCGGAACAAAAGCTGCCAGCCCATTCGTTATTAGCCCCTATTGCCAACAGTGCCCAGCAAATGGCAGAGCAAATCCGCCGGCTGGTGGCACTGCAACGTGAAATGACCCATGCGGTGTCTCATGAACTGCGCACGCCTTTGGCCCGGCTGAGTTTTGCGCTGGAAATGCAGAATATTGCTGCCGCCGACAAACAGGCCATGCTGCAGGATGTCAAAGAGCTGGATCAGCTGGTAGACGAAATGCTCGATTATGCCCGGTTGGAGTCACAGACAGTACAACTCACCAAAGAGCAGGTGAACCTGGCAGAGCTCGCCGATAATCTGGTGGAAAAACTAACCCCTTTACCGGGCGCGGCCATCAAGCTGCAAAAACCGGACACCTTGTGGTTATGTTGTGATGCGCATTATCTGGAGCGGGCGCTGCAGAATTTGCTGGTCAATGCCAAAAGATACGCTAAACAGCAGGTGCTGCTAACACTCAGCCAGCAGCAAAATCAGCTGCTCGTCCGGGTGGAAGACGATGGCCCGGGGATAGCGCCGGAACAAAGAGACAAGATCCTGCAGCCATTTGTGCGGCTTGATGAAAGCCGCAGTAAAGGCCATGGTGGTTTTGGTTTGGGGCTGGCTATTGTCAGCCGTATTGTCTGCTGGCATCAGGGCCAGATCAGCATTGGCGATTCAAAACTCGGCGGCGCTTTGTTTGAACTGCGATTGCCACTCAAACAACCGCAGCCCAACAAATAACAGCTTGTTATAAACCCAGGTTGGATAAAAAGTCGTCATCGACCAGATTATCGGCATCAGCCTGTTCCGGCTGCGTTTGCTGATTGGCATTGGCCAGAATGTCGTCCACATTTTCGTGTTCGGCTTTTTCAAAGTCATGCAGCTGGATAAACTCGGTTTTATCCATCGCCAGTTCCATATAAAAAATATTATGCGACGGTGTACTGAAGGTCACCCGCCTTGCCTGTGGCTGATCAAGCTGGGTGTTAATTAAAATCTGCACCTGCTTGTTAATAGCCATCATTTTTGGCTGGCTTTGGTTAATAGAGGTTTGTAAATCTACCCGCACTCTGTTGGTAAAGTCGCCGACGATTTGGTTCATCAGCTCACCCATCACGTTGCCCACTTCATCAGAAGTGTGGAACTGCGCCAGCTCAGACTCCGGCATACCCATACTCATCATGTATTTACGGTAAATTTCCATTGCCGCTTCAGAGGTGAAGTTAATAATCACCAGGCCGGAAAAACCACCGTCAAATAACACAAAACAACCCAGATCCGGTCGCAGACAGGTTTTATGAATTTTCTGCACCATAGGTGAATAAGCCACCTGCGCATTGCCGGCAGCCGCCAGCACCTGAGTCACAGAAGAACACAGCGTTAACAGGATCTCTTCTGTGGTAATGATTTTATTTTTTCTCATGTAGGCTCCCAACTGGCCCGGATAACAACAATGATGAATGTCAGATCATAGATCAACAGTCACATGAACGACTTAGCTTAAGGCTCGGTAATCTTCAAATACTAAGCCACCACCAGAGCGCATGCAACTTTGTTGCTGAATTGTCCTGTCTTTGGCGACAAAACAGCACTTTGCGAAAAGCCGCTGTTGCGCTAAGGTGTTGGCATTGTTTATTAACCAGATGATTTGCAGAGGAAATAGCTCAGATGCAGCTGACTGTAGATCCCCATGCCGACAAGTCTTATGTGCGTCAGCTGAAAAAACTGATCAGCAGTTTGTTGTCTGTCAGCAGGTTTCAACATTCGGTGTATGGTCAGGCTAGTCAGTTTTTCCAGCAGCAACAGCAAAACAAAAATGCGCTAGCGATGCTGCAACAAGCCTGTGATCAGGCGCAGCGCCAGTTAAGCGGTGCCAGTGCCAAAACCGAAGCCCGGCTGGTGCAGCAAGCGCAACAATGTCAGCAGGCTCTGCGTGCCGAACAGGATAAACAAGAGCAGAAACGCCTGAACAACTACAGCCAGCTGTATTTGTTATGTCAGCAGTTTTTGCAAATGACGGAAGGCAGCAACAGAGCTGAGACTATTTTACGTTCGTCCAAAATGCTCGGCACCCTGCAATTACTGGCGCCAAGCGAAGGTGAACAAATTGCCACTGTGCAGCAAAAATACAAACCTTTTTACAAAGCCACGCTGAGCTTAAGGTTATTGGATCATCTGCTCAGTCAGGGCATGATCAGTAGCAGTTATATTCTGCAAAAAGTAAAAGCACGTAATCCGGGTGCCGGCATGGGCGACTATTGCCCGTTCCGCGATGATGTGCAAATCCCGTTACTGATGGCGTTGTTATTACAGGATGTCGGCCATTCTCACCCCGATGCACTGTATATTCTGACCGGGCCAGAGGGCAAATTGCCACGCAGCCGCGAATTAGACAGCGACGAGCGCAACCGTTTTCTCGACATTAGCTTACAGGCCAGCCTGCAGTTTTTATTGCAGGGCATAGGTGCGCCCAAATACAGAGGCAACTCCAGAGCCGAGCGCGACAACTTTGATAAAAACGAGCAGGACAAACTGGCTTTTGCCGCCACTTTGCTCAGAAATGCCGGCAACCCGGGCACAGGCGTAGGTAATCTGCTGAAAATTCCTCAGGTGTACGCTTCTGCCGTGCTGCCAGGGCGCAACAGATTTGATTACCAGGCACTGCCCAAAGTAGCGCTTATTCTAAAAGCCGGCGCAGCTGCCGGGCAGTATGATGAACGTATGGTCCAGTCGCTGCTGAGTATTACCGGCATTTTCCCGCAGGGTTACGGTATTGTGTTTTTACCCAGAGATGCCAGCGGTCAGCCACAGGAAAGGTACGAATTTGCCATTGTGAACTCACTGTACCCGCCGCAGCCGGAAGCACCTTTGTGCCGCATCGTCACCCGCAACCTGCATTACCGCAACAACCTGCCCAACTGCCATATCAGCGTGGCCTCCAACCTGTATTTCAAACCGGCACGGGAACAACTGGAAGTGGTACCACAGCAGCGGTTACAGGAAATATTAAAAAAGCTGTCGTCAGATTTTGCGCCTGGCCGCTTGCGGCGGTTATTACCCCGTTATTGGCATCCGGATGAGTTTTTTGCCGACCCCCGCCATCAGAACCTGTGGAACCGCACTGAACTGTTGGACAACTGACGTTTGCCGGAATTTGAATGACCGAAAAAGAAAAAATGCTCAATCAGCAATGGTTTAATCCGCGTGATGCGGAACTTGCCAAAGCCAGAAGTCTGGCCAAACAAGCTTGCCGTGCGCTAAATCAGCAGGGGCCAGAGCCTTTTAAAAAACATCAGCAGCTGGCCAGACAACTCTTTGGTGCTGTGCAGTCCTGTTATATCGAACCGGATTTTTATTGTGATTATGGTTTTAATATCAGCCTGGGCGCACGGTTTTATGCCAACCATCATTGTGTCATTCTGGATGCCGCACCGGTGCAGATTGGTGACGATGTAATGTTTGGTCCTGGTGTTCAGCTTTATACCGTCACTCACCCGTTGGATGCACAACAAAGAGTCACCGGCATGGAACTGGCCAAACCCATTGTGATTGGTGACAGAGTCTGGATTGGCGGTGGTGCTATTGTGCTGCCTGGGGTGACCATAGGCGACGAAGCCGTGATTGCCGCCGGCAGCATAGTGACCAAAGACGTGGCCGCCGGCATACTGGTGCAGGGCAATCCGGCAAGGCCGGTGCGGCAGGTCAGCGCGCCGCAAGCCCAATAAGCGGTGAAACTCCGGCTACTATTGCAGTAAATCGACAGTTTTTAGCGTATAAAGGCCAATTTTATGCGCTTTTTCCGAACTGTGAACGCATTACAATAGCGGCATTGTTTAAGCCGGAACTTCAGCATGTCACGCGCCAGCCCTTCTTTTGCCCTTATTCTGCTTTTTGCCGCCATTATCGCCACCACACCGCTGGCCATTGATATGTATTTGCCGGCCATGCCGCAACTGGCCGACAGCCTGCACAGCAACTCAGTGCTGGTGCAGCAGTCTCTTAGTATTTTTCTGGCGTTTTATAGCCTCGGCATGTTGTTATTTGGCCCGCTGGCCGATGCTATTGGCCGCCGGCCGCTGGCGCTTTGGGGTTTAACAGGTTTTGTGCTGGCAAGCCTGCTGTTAAGTCAAAGCGACAGTATTGAAGCCTTTTTAAGCTGGCGTGCGCTGCAGGCGCTTTCTGGCAGCGCTGCCACTGTAGTGGTGCCTGGTATTATCCGCGCGCTGTATCAGGAGCATACCGCCAAAGGCATGTCTTATGTGTCAATGATGATGATGCTGGCCCCTTTGCTGGCACCGGCTATTGGCAGTCTGGTGCTGTTTTGGGGCAGCTGGCACTGGATTTTTATTGTGCTGGCAGCCTATGCGCTGCTGATCCTGGCATTTTCGCTGCGGTATTTACCTGAGATCAACCAAAAAGCCGAACGGCAGAAACTGAACTTTTTTGGCTCTTATCAGGTGGTGTTTGCCAACAAAACAGCACGACCACTGATTGCCATTTCGATGTTCTCATCATTCAGCTTTTTTTGTTTTTTAACCGCGGTACCTTTTGTTTATATCGAGCATTTTGCCGTCAGCGAACAAATTTTCAGCCTGTTGTTTGGCCTGAATGTGCTGATGCTGATTAGCGCCAATTTTATCAACAGCAGGTTAGTGAGCCGCCTTGGCAGCCATCAGATGCTTAAAGCCGGCTGGCTCAGTGCTTTATGTTTTGCCACAGGTCTGGTGCTGGTCAGTAGCCTGGATTTAACTCTGACTTTCACTGTGCTGATGATAGCGCCTTTGATGGCAAGCCTTGGTCTGATAGCCACCAATGCTGACGCACTGATTTTAATGGCTTTTCCCAACCACAGCGGCACCGCAACAGCGGTGATTGGCACCCTCAGATTTGGCGCCGGTGCTGTCGCAGGGCCTTTATTAGCTTTGTGGCCACAACAAAATACCCTGCCCTTTGCACTGTTGATGTTAGCCGGGGTGCTGGCCATCAGTCTGGCGCGGCTTTTTATCCTGAAGGCGCCCGCTGCTGATCAGTCCAGCGCCTGAAGTTCAGCTGTTAATAAACTGACGATGTCGACACTTTTGCGCAACAACCGCAGTTGGGCAAATAAACCGGCGGCCTCAGGGTATTGCAGTTTTAAATAACTAAACCACTGTTTAATGCGGTTGCCGTAATACAAACCTTTATCTCCGGCGATTTCAAACTCGGAGTAACGCATCAGTAGCCTGAGCACCACAGGCCAGGGCATAGCCTCACCACCATTGGCGATACGGGCGGCCAGATTGGGCTGGGCTAAAGCACCGCGGCCCAGCATAATGTCGCTGCAGTTGGATTGTTCGCGGCAAAGTGCAGCATCGGCCGGTTGCCAGATCTCACCATTGGCGATCACCGGAATATCTACCACAGTGCGGATTTGTGCTATCCATGGCCAATAGGCCGGTGGCCGGTAACCATCACTTTTAGTGCGGGCATGCACTGTTAATTCGGAAGCGCCGGCTTCACACAAAGCGCGGGCATTGTCGAGTGTCAGACTGGTGTCGTCATAACCCAGCCGCATTTTGGCGGTCACCGGAAAGTTTTTTGGCACCGCAGCGCGCACTGCTTTCACAATGGCATACAGCTGCTCGGTTTCGCGCAGCAGCACTGCACCACCTTTGCTTTTATTCACCGTTTTGGCCGGACAACCAAAATTCAGGTCAACACCAGGCGAGCCAAGCTCCACAGCCCGCGCGGCGTTTTCGGCCAGCCACTGTGGCTCTTGCCCCAATAACTGCACCCGCACCGGCGTGCCGGAACGGGTTTTGCCGTCCTGCAATAATTCAGGACAAAGCCTGGTAAAAACTCTTTTGGGCAGCAGCTGATCCACCACCCGCACAAACTCGGTGATGCATAAATCAAAACCGCCAATTTCGGTCAGCATTTCACGCATCAGGTGGTCAACCACCCCTTCCATTGGTGCCAGTATGATTCGCATCAGTTTGCCTCTTCAAAAACGGCCGACAGTGTAATAACTCCGGCGTTGAAAAGCCACCGCGGTGCTTTGCTTCGGAGTTTGGCCGAATAAGGCTTCTGGGTTACACTAAGCACCAGTTTGTGAAAGGCAGAGCGGCAATATGAGTTCGATCAAAGCGTTAAAAAAGAAAATCAGTAAAAGAGCCAAACAGAAAAAAAATATTCAGGTGAAAAACTCGATCCGGCTCAAACAAGCCAAGCAGGCCGCTGAGGCAACGAGTGCTGAGCCAACAGCAGAACAAAGTGCCGCCAGCGACAACAGCGACCAGCCATCCGCATAAATCAGAGTTTGTATAACGGGCTGCGGCGTTTTAATGCCGCAGCTGGATAGTGACAGTGACCATAGCGTGGTCACTACTGTAAGCATCCAGTTGATAATCCGGCTTTAGCAAATGCTGATCCCTGATATGCACTTCAGACACCCCGGCCAGGCTGTGCGCCTGAAGAGCGTCAAAGTCAGCCGACAATAACAGATAATCCAGCACCGAACCTTTAGCGCCATAATAGTGGGTGGCAGGCCTTGCCTGTGGTGCATCTGACCACAAATCCCAACTGTCTTTCAGCTGCAAAGCTGAACCCGCCATAGTGAGCGGCTGTAAAAACCCTGACTGCAGATCGTCATTCAAATCACCGCCCAGCACCACAGGATGGCCGCGCAGCTGTTGTTGCCGCTGCACCAGCTCCATCAATATGGCCGCTTCATAACCGCGCTGGGCACAAGCGGCAAAACGACCCAGCCTATCGCTGCCGCCTTGCTCCAGCACTGCAGTTAAAGCCCGGCGGGATTTTAGATGCACCCCATAAAAATCACAGGCACCTATACCGGGCAAATACACTGTGACCGCTAAAGGTGTGCGGCTAAACTGAAAATGATGAAGTCCCAGCGCCTTTAATAACGCCGCATCAGGCTCTGGCAAGTGATGTTGTTTCAGCGGATAACGCGACGCTATGGCCACCACCGGCTGCAAATAAAAATGCCCATCCACCAGCAGCGGCTCGGCCGCCGCGGCAAAATGGGAATACCCCAGCTCCAGCAACAACTGCCTTAGCTCATCCACACTAAAGACTTCCTGCAGCAGCAGTACATCGGGGGCTGCTGCTGCAATGGTGCGGCGCAACCAGCTGGTTTTTTGTTGCCACTGCGCCTGACTATAAATATTGTCAAACTCGTAGCTCGCCAGCGGTGGCGCGGCAAAGTTTTGTAAATTTAAGCTGCTAAAACGAAGGCTTAAGCTCACCTGTCTGACTGCTCCTTGCTGAGTTCGGCACGTAATAATTTCAGCTCCTGGCGGATTTCACGCAGCTCTTCATGCAACAGTCGTTGCTCCAGCGCTTCGGCTTGTTTATCTTCTGCCCGCTCAGCAGCATGCTCTTCTTCACTGAAGGTTTGCATGGTGTTGACGATAATGGCAATAAACAAATTCAGCATAGTGAAGGTGGCGATCAGAATAAAAGGCACAAAAAACAGCCAGGCCAGCGGGAAAGTTTCCATCACGGGCCTTGCTATGCCCATAGACCAGCTTTCCAGTGTCATCACCTGAAACAGTGTATATAAAGAATGGCCTATGCTGCCAAACCACTGTGGAAAAGCCGCGCCAAACAATTTGGTGGCAATCACGGCAAAAACGTAATAAATCAGCAATAACACCATGGCAATAGAAGCCAGGCCGGGCAAAGAACCGAGCAGGGCCGACACCACCCTTTTCATCGAAGGCACCATCGACAGCACCCGCAATACCCTGAGCACCCTTAAAGAACGCAGTACGGCAAGAGGTCCGGACGCCGGCACCAGCGCTATGGCTATGACGGCAAAATCAAATAAATTCCAGGCATCTTTAAAAAATGACAGCCGGTAAGCAAAAATCCGCAGTAGCAGTTCCAGCACAAAAACACCAAGCAACAGCCGGTCCAGGCTATGCAACAAAGTGCCGTATTGCGCCATTAATACCGCTGAAGTTTCCATGCCAAGCAACACTGCATTCAGCAGAATCAGCGTTAAAATCAACCGGGTAAACCAGTTTTTTTCCACCAGCTGCTGCACCTTGGCTTGCAGGCTGCTGTCTTGATATTGCACTTGTAATTCCATGTTGAACTCCGTGACAAAACTGGCGCCGATTGTAGCCAGCGTTGCGGCGCTTGCCCAGCGTCATTGTGGCTTTGAGCCTTCCCTGTCAGCAGATTGCACAAAAACAGCACAAAGCTTGCCAAAAGCCGGTTGCTGCCGTTTAATCGCAGGCAAACAAGGAGTTTTTATGCAACGTTTGTTACAGCTGGTGTTTGTTGGCATTTTAATTTATTTAGGTTTCAGCTTCTGGCAAAAGGAACAACCTACCCTGACTTTGCCTGTGCTCAGCAGTGGTCTTTGCAGCACACCGCTGGGTTGGAAACTGGGTTACCTGGATCCGGCTTTTAACCTCAGTGAAGCCGAGGCAACAGCTGCCATAGAGCAGGCAGCCCAGATGTGGAATCAGGCGTTTGGTCGTACTTTGCTGCAGCAGGATGCACAAGGATTCAGCATTGATTTTCGTTATGACGAGCGCCAGCAACAACTGCTGAAACAACATTTATTAAAACGTAATCTGGACAGATACGATCAGGCCATTTCCCCCGGCATCGAACAGCTGCCACAAAAGTTTGCCGAGCTGCAGCAGCAGATTGACAGCTTTAACCAGCAAAATGCCCGCCTGCAGCAAGACGTTGCGGCGTACCGGGCCGATGGCCCAAATGCCAGTTCTGAGCGGGAACAGCTGATGCGCCGCCAACAACAATTGCAACAGGAAGCCGCCTGGCTTGATCAGCAAAAACAACAACTGATGCGTGATCAGGACTATTTAAATGAAACTATTAAACAGCGTAACGAGCTGCTGACAACAGCAAAAACGCCAACACAACAGGCGCCTTTTGAAGTGGGTTTAATGAATATCAAAGCCGGTCAAAGAACCATGACCATTTTTGCTTTTGCGTCGAATCAGGATTTAGTCGCAACACTGGCACATGAATTTGGTCATGCTTTTGGTGTGGGTCACACTGACACTGACGATTCTATTATGTATCACAGTTTAACCAGTCAGCAGACTACACTGACACCCACCGACATCGCCGCTTTGCAGGCGCAGTGTCATTTCTAATCACAAGCTGCTTTGTATAAAAATGCCGCCATACCAGATGGCGGCAAGTATTCAGACAAGATGTTTACGCTCGGCTTGCGCCGTAATTAAAGACAACAATCTGTCCAGATTAAGTCGCTGGTAAGGCATAGTGCGCAGCGGTTTGCCCTGGCGGGCGATACTGATGTGTTGTTCTGCCAGCGTGATCACAGCGTTTTGTGTGATGATCTGCTGACCTTCAACACGGTAAGAACAACGGGCTAATTGCAGGAATTGCAGAATACGGGGTCGCGCATTGTGTGGCATGGGCTTTTCACCTCTTGTTTGCAATAGGGTTAGCGCGGTTTCACCATCACAACCAACCACCAGAATTGACACAGCTAACCGGCACACCCCTCGGCCAGAAATTATGCCATTCCCCCCGCGGCGATACGACTGTCGCTGGCTATTCCGGTGAAATCGCTGCTTGTGTGACTGCCACAATTCAGCAGAAGTTCAGTTTTTCTGGTCTGACCTTTACAGCATATTGACCGGACTAAGCCTGCAGATGACTGTTGTGTTGTTGGGAAAATGCTGGTTATGCTGTTGTGGCTCTCTACAACAGGAAATTTAAGCTATGGATAAGGCAAATACCGAAACATTTTTAGCAAAGTTACAACAGCGTTTTGTGCAGCATATGCAGCGCCATGCCGGCATCGAATGGCCGCAGGTATTGGAACGCTTATTAGCACAGCCTGCCAAACTGCAGACTTTGTGGTTGATGGAACAAAGTGGTGGCGAACCCGATGTGATTGGGCAGGACCCCGCGCAAAACTGTTTTCTGTTTTGTGATTGTGCCGCCGAAAGCCCCTCTGGACGGCGCAGTTTATGTTATGACCAGGCCGCACTTGATAAACGCAAAGAAAACAAACCCTCAGGCGCCGCTGTGGCAATGGCATCGGAGTTTGGTGCTGAGTTGCTGACCGAGCAGCAGTACCGGGCCTTACAGCAACTCGGCCACTTTGATCAAAAAACTTCCAGCTGGCTCTGCACTCCAGCAGAGATCCGCGCTTTGGGCGGCGCTATTTTTGGTGACAGACGTTACAACAGGGTGTTTGTATATCATAACGGCGCCGAGTCTTATTATGCCGCCCGCGGTTTTCGTTTATTGCTTAGAGTGTAAAGCCTGTACCCACCCTGCCATAGCGGCCGCTCTTGCCGCCAGAAACATAAAAAAAGCCCCGCGGTTTGCACCTGCGGGGCTTTTTAAAGCTAACGGCTAATTAGTTTTTAGCAGCAGCTTTCTTTTCTTTCTCTTTGGCGATTACTGCATCAGCCACGTTAGCCGGGCACGGTGCATAGTGATCAAATTCCATCGAGAACTGGCCACGACCTGAAGTCATAGTACGCAGGGTAGAGATATAACCAAACATCTCTGACAGCGGAACTGTCGCCTTGATACGTACGCCAGTAGCGCCTGACTCCTGACCAGAGATCATGCCGCGACGACGGTTTAAGTCACCGATAACGTCACCAACGTGGTCTTCCGGCGTGAATACGTCAACTTTCATGATTGGCTCTAACAGCTGTGGACCAGCTTTAGGCATAGTTTGACGGAATGCACCTTTCGCAGCGATTTCGAACGCGATGGCTGATGAGTCAACTGCGTGGAAACCACCGTCGAACAGTTCAACTTCTACGTCTAATACCGGGAAGCCAGCCATAGTACCGGTCGACATCATCGACTCGAAACCTTTTTCGATAGCTGGGTAGAATTCTTTTGGAACGCTACCACCAACAACGGTAGAGATAAACTTGAAGCCTGAGTTTGGCTCGCCCGGACGAATGCGGTAGTCGATTTTACCGTATTGACCTGAACCACCAGACTGCTTCTTGTGGGTGTAGCTGTCTTCAACTTCACGGGTAATAGTTTCGCGGTAAGCAACCTGTGGTTGACCAACGATCAGTTCTACACCGTAAGTACGTTTCAGGATGTCTACTTTGATATCCAGGTGCAGTTCACCCATACCTTTAAGGATGGTTTCGCCAGAATCCTGGTCAGTCTCAACGCGGAACGTTGGATCTTCAGCAACCATCTTACCGATAGCTACAGACATCTTCTCCATGCCGCCTTTGTCTTTTGGCGTAACAGAGATAGAAATTACCGGCTCTGGGAATACCATTGGTTCCAGCGTACATGGGTGTTTTGGATCACACAGCGTGTGACCAGTCTGAGTGTTGTTTTTCAGACCTACTAACGCGATGATGTCACCGGCCTGAGCTGAGGTCAGGTCAGTACGGTCGTTTGCGTTCATCTCAACCATACGGCCGATACGTTCTGTTTTACCAGTGTAAGAGTTCAGAACTGTGTCGCCTTTGTTCAGCACGCCAGAGTAAATACGGATAAAGGTCAGGGCGCCAAAACGGTCATCCATGATCTTAAATGCCAGAGCGCGGAACGGCTCGTCAGCAGAAACGATAGCGTGTTCGCCAGTCTCAGCACCTTCTTCATCAGTCAGTGGCTGTGGGTTTACTTCTGTCGGGTTTGGCAGGTAATCAACAACAGCATCCAGAACTAACTGCATACCTTTGTTTTTGAAAGCAGAACCACAGTAAGTTGGGAAGAATGCCAGTTCGCGGGTACCTTTACGGATACAAGCTTTCACTTGTTCCACAGTTGGCATTTCGCCTTCCATGTACGCCATCAACAGGTCATCGTCTTGCTCAACAGCAGTTTCGATCAGTTGTTGACGGTACATTTCAACGTCGTCAGCCATGTCGGCTGGAACGTCAGTGATAGTGTAGTTTTCTGGCAGACCAGACTCATCCCATACATAAGCTTTTTGGCTCAGCAGATCTACAACACCAGTGAAAGTATCTTCACGGCCGATTGGCAATGTCATGATCAGTGGTGTAGCGCCCAGAACTTTCTTCACCTGTTCTGTTACGCGGATGAAGTCAGCGCCAATACGGTCCAGCTTGTTTACGAAAATCAGACGCGATACTTTTGCATCGTTGGCATAACGCCAGTTGGTTTCTGACTGAGGTTCAACACCACCAGATCCACAGAATACACCGATACCACCGTCTAATACTTTCAGAGAACGGTAAACTTCAACTGTGAAGTCAACGTGGCCTGGTGTATCGATCACGTTAAAACGGTGACCTTTCCAGAAACAGGTAACAGCGGCTGACTGGATGGTGATACCACGCTCAGCTTCCTGCACCATGAAGTCTGTGGTTGATTCACCTTCGTGAACTTCGCCCAGCTTGTGGATTTTACCGGTCAGTTTCAGGATACGTTCGGTGGTGGTGGTTTTACCGGCATCAACGTGAGCGAAGATACCAATGTTTCTGTATAAGGATAAATCTGCTGACATAGTCATCTCGATTAAGCTAGGGTTTGAAAATAGGGCGACAATATACAGGATTTTATTTTGATTTGCCCGAAAAAAAAGCAGCGGGATCACGAAATTCAGTGAAGTCCGGTGAATTATTTATGACTTCAGGCATTTAGCGCACAAAAAATCAGCGGGTGCTGCCTTGTTTTGCCCACAGGATCCGCCTTGATCGGGCGGATCCTGCCGCAAAAAACCGCATTTTTTCGCCGACAATCCGGCTTAGTCGGCTCGGACCGGCGTTAATTCCAGCCAGATATCATCCAGTACCTTAGGCGCATCGGCGCTGGCACCGGCAAAGTTCCAGGGCGAAGGCTCAGGCTGGATCGAACGCAACATGCCTTCACCGGTTTTATCCCAGGTGGAAATATAAATGCCAGCTCCATCCCAGCTATCGATGCCAAGCGCCTGCCCCTGATAAGACACAGTAATGACACCGGCTTTGGCATCAACCTCTAGCTTTGGCGCAGCGCCCAGTTTGTCACCGGTTTTATACTCTGTTGCCTTATTGGCATTAAACACAGAGTTGCCCCAGCCAAACATAAAGTGGCCAAGTTGCCAGTTTTTGCCATGAGGCATACTGGTTTGCAGGCCAGGCAGCGCACGCGCGCCAGTTAACTTACTCTGTGGCAGAGAGAAAAAAATCGAAAAATGTACATTGTCAAACCCATTGGCTGGCGCCCAGAACTGACTGATCTGCGCCATTTTGACAGTCAGCTCCAGATTAGCCCCTGAGGCCTTGGCGCTCACCGCCTGAATATCCATCTGATTTTGTGAATGTTCCTGCTGCGGCTGCTGATATTTGCCGCTCGGCCCTTTATCATCATTCAGCGGATCTTGTTTGCCCGCCTGCCACTTTGCTGTGGTAACACTGCTTTGATATTGCAGGCTGTCACTGACCTGATGTAACTCTGGTGCATACACCGCCAGCTGATTTTGTTGTTGCCCTAAATCCTGCACCTGCACCACAAAACTAAAGTTGCCTTGAGCATCACTGTGCTGAACCTGCGGCAATACTTCGCCGTTTTTTACCAGCTGCAGTAAAACACCGGGCTGGCTGACTTTACCTGTTAAACGAAAATCCTGGCTACAACCGGGCGCGCAAGGTACAGGCTGCAATTGAAATATCAGCGAAGGCGCTGCTTTGACTAAGGCTGCGTTTGCAGTTTTTGTTTTGTCCGTCTGCGGTTCAGGTGTCAGCACCAGCACAGCCCGCGCTGGTAACAACAAGCTCAGCCGGCCACTGGCGTCGGTGTCAACATAATCAGCGTTGTACTGATGCTGCCATAACAGCTGCCAGCGGCTTGCTTTTGCTGCTGTTTGCCCCTGCTTTGGGTTAAGTGGCAAATTGGCCAGCAGCACTGGCCTGTCCGCGGTATTCATCAGCACCACAATCTGGTCGGTTATCTGTGGTTTTGACGACGCGCTGCCAGCTGCAAAGAGTTGCTGTTTTTCCGCCTCAGGCAACCTCATCTGATAGGCCAGCACACCGGACGCTGCGCTGTCGGCCTGCAATAACTGCCAGTCTCCCCTGCTTAAGGTTTTGTGCTCAAGGCGCAGTTTGGCCAAACTCTGAATAGTGCGGTACATCGGGCTGTCGGGCCGGAACTGATCCTCTGCCGAGCCAAAACCACCGGCAAACATCGCCTGACGGCTTTGCTCTAACAACTGTTCATCCCCCTGATAAATCACCGGAATACCGGGAATGGTAAAAAGCAGCGCATAAGCCTGAATAAAAGCATCCACACTGCCGGCCGCTAAAAACCTTTTGGTATCGTGATTATTTAAAAATGTGGGTAATAAATGGGGGGTGGCAAACTTACTGTGCTCAGCCAGCCGGTAACCCAGGACAGCAGGCGGCCTGCCTTCGGCCAATACAGCGTTGATATCAAAATACAGCGGAAAGGCAATCACAGCATCCAGTTCAGGTTTTTGTTTGCTGCCCAGAAAAGCTTTGAGTTTTTGCTCACCGTCATTGTGAAAGGGTTTGGATGCTTCAAACACTTCGCCAAAAGTGAAAAAATGTTGTTTGCCCAGTTCACGCGCTTTGGCCTTAATGCCATCAGATGCATGTAAAAAATCAAACCAGAAGTCGTGTTCGACATATTTGGCCGTGTCGATGCGAAACGCATCTACCCCCACCTGCTCCAGCCAGAAGCGGTAACTTTGTTTCAGCGCCCGGCGCACCTCCGGGTTGCTGGTATTTAAATCGGCCAGATTCGCCAGCTGATAGCTAAATTCCTGCCCTGGCAGGCTTGGGTCCTGAATAGGCGGTGTCCAGTGGTAAATATTGGCTTTGGCGGCGACCGGATCCAGCCTGTTGATCAAATGAAAAGGTGCCTGGCTGGGTGCAGCTTGCCGGCCTTTTTCATACAACACAAAGTTTTTTGCGGTGTTGTTGGCATCATAAGGGCCGTCGTAACCAAAAAAATTGCCGGTATGGTTTACCACTATATCCTGGATCAGATACATGCCTTTTTGGTGCAGGGCCTTTGATAATTGCTGATAGTCGGCCAGGGTGCCGTAATGGGCATCCACCGCCATAAAATCAGTGGCCCAATAACCGTGATAACCGCCGTATTGTACCTTCTGGCTCCACCACTGATTGGCCACTGGCGGCGTCAGCCACAACGAAGTTGCCCCCAGCTTCTGAATATAATCCAGTTTTTGCTGAATGCCCGCCAGATCGCCGCCGCTGTAATGGGCCGAACTTGCCGGGTTAAATTCACCCGCGCCCTGATCATTATTGGCCGGATTGCCATCGGCAAACCTGTCGGTTAATACAAAATAAATCACCTGATCACGCCAGTCGGGTGAAGGGCGCTGCAAATCGGCAGCAAATGCGGATGCGACAGCGCTGCAGCACAACCAGCTGCTGCTGATGCCAAACACTATCGCTTGGGGCCAGTTCATCCATTAACTCCTTTGGGTCATTCGTGCGAGTGTTTCGGCGTGAGTTGGCATGGGTTTGACAATACCCTGCACTATCAGGCGCAAATTCTCCAATAACTCACTCAATTGGGCTGGGTTCAGCTTGTCGGCCAGCGGCTGATAATGCTGCGGCAACACTCGTTGCCCAAGCAACACCTGCTGCCAGGCCAGTTCAGTAAACAAATCATCTTGTTCACGCTGCAACACGGCGCTGTGGCGGAACAGTTCTATTTTACGGCTTAAGCTGTCCGGCACTGTCATAGTGCGACAGTAGTTCCAAAACTCGCTGTCACTGCGTTCGGTCTGGTGATAATGCAAAATAATAAAATCGCGGATTTGCTCAAACTCCAGCTGCGACTGGCGGTTATATTCGTTGCGCAGCAGCGCCATATCGCTGCCTGATGGAAAAAGCTTAGCAAGTCGGATAATGCCACTTTGGATCAAATGCAAACTGGTGGATTCCAGCGGTTCTAAAAAGCCACTGGCAAGCCCCAAAGAAACACAGTTGTGCGACCACTGCTGCTTGCGTCGCCCTGTGGTAAACCGAATGGGTCTGGGTTCTGCCAAAGCTTCGCCTTCAAGGTTGGCCAGTAACTGGCTTTTAGCGGCATCATCCTGTAAAAAGGCACTGCAATACACCAGGCCATTACCGGTACGGTGTTGCAGCGGAATACGCCACTGCCAGCCTGCCTGATGGGCAATGGCTCTGGTATAAGGTACAGGCGCGCTGATGTTGGCACTTGGCACCGCCATGGCTCTGTCGCACGGCAGCCAATGACTCCAGTTTTCATAACCGGCTTTGAGGGTTTGTTCAATCAGCAATGCCCTAAAGCCGGTGCAATCAATAAACAAATCACCGGCTATCCGCTCGCCATTTTCCATCACCAGCGCAGCGATATCTCCGTTTACCGCCTGCTCTACCTGGCTGATTTTGCCTTCAAGGCGCCGTACCCCGTTTTGCTCAGCTTTTTGTCTGAGCAATTTGGCATAGAGGCTGGCGTCAAAATGATATGCATAAGAAAACTGGCTAAAGGGAGTGCCTGTTAACTGCACTGAGGGGGCAAATTTACCGGCTTTGGCCGCCTGAAAAGTGGGCGAAAAATCCCAAAAATCACTGGGATGCCCTGCTGCTTTGGCCCGCAGCCACAAATGATGAAAAGCCGACAAGCCAATAGGGCTGCCGATTTCGCCAAAAGCATGCATATAACTGTCGCCCTGGCGCGCCCAGTTTTCAAACTGAATGCCCAGTTTAAAGCTGCCCTGGGTGGCCTGGATAAACTCAGCCTCGTCAATTCCCAGCGCTTTGTTAAAAAACAAAATAGGCGGGATAGTGGCTTCCCCCACCCCAACAATACCAATCTCGTCAGACTCCACCAGCGTGATCTTCACACTGTGTCCCAGTACCTTGGCCAGCATTGCCGCCGCCATCCAGCCGGCAGAACCACCACCTGCAATCACCACTTGTTGCATACAAAGTCTCCGCTTTAACCCGATAAAAAAACCCCTGTTACAGATGTGCAGCAGGGGTTTTCTGACAAGCTTACAAAGTCACGCGCTATTACAGTTTATAGCTGATACCAAACATAAAGTTACGGCCATAGTTCTGATAATCGCGGATCTTGCGGGTGTCACCATCACGATAAGTCACAAATGGTTCGTTGGTCAGGTTGCTGACCTGGAACAAGACTGACAAACCGTGCAGGTCAGCAAAACCAGACTGGCTGAAATCGTAGCCAATTTGTGCGTCCACAACTGTTTCGCCTAACACCATGTCATACACACGGGTCAGACTGGTACCGCTGACTTCACCTAAGAACTCTGAACGGTAACGGGCACTGGTGCGCAGCTGCCAGCCATGTTTTTCATAATACACAGTGGCGTTTACTACTTTTTCTGACAGGCCTGGTAACGACATTGGCTTAGAGTCAGATTTTTCTTTCACTTCGCTGTCAGTGTAAGAACCACTTAATAACACACCAAAACCTTCCAGCGCTGGTGTTAACATCTGACCTGTCAGTGACAGCGACAGTTCGATACCATTGATATAACCGCCATTACCGTTGGTTGGGGTTTTGATATAACCCTGATTTAACACTGGCGCCGGGCCTGTGTAGGCATAACCGGTAAAGTCAAACAGCTGGTCCTGATCAAACACGTAGTTTTCTAAGTCTTTGTAGAACACCGAAGCTGCAAAATAGCCTGCATCGTCGAAGTAGTTCTCATAGCTCAGGTCGTACTGACGGGCCATCCAAGGACGCAGCGCCGGGTTTGCACCCTGAGCAGACCAAGGCGAACGGTTAATGTCGTTGCTGGACTGATTGGCCGCATTGTAAGAGAAACCAGTGCTGGCATTCATTTTGTCCATCCGGCCACGAGCCAGAGTACGGGCAGCAGCCACACGCACCATTTGTTGCTCAGCAACATCAAAACCTAAGTTAAAGCTTGGTAACAGTTCCCAGTATTTGTCGCCGCCTTCAACCGGCGTGGCAACAACCAGACCACTTGAGTTTTTAGTGGTGGCAAAACCTGTGGCCATCTGATCTGTATGAACTGCCTGCAAACCAACGTTACCCTTCACCGGGAAACGACCGATTTGTGATTCGATATCAGACTTCACAAAGAAAGTGGTGACATCTTCGCTGACAGTCCAGGTGTTGTTGTAACGGGCTGCGTCTGTTAAAGACTCAGAAACCTCGTTATAAGCACCGCTGTTGTACAGCGCCATTGAGTCATAGCTCAGCATGTTGCCCATGCCGATAAAGTCCAGCGAAGTTGGGGCTAACAGGAACTGAGCCGGCACTGGTGATGAAACCGGGTAAGTTTTTAACGTCAGATAGTTACCGGTATCCACCTTGGCTTTATCACGTTCACTGTAGTTCACACCAAATTCAACAGCACTGACAGCACCATCGGCAAACATACGCTTGGCACTTAACCGGATGGCTTGCAGCTCATCTTCAATATCCGGGGTGTTCACAAAACCGTCCTGAGCGTCGGATGGCAGTGTGATGCCATTTGCCCAGCTGCGGGCTGCACCCAGTTTGATCAGATTGGCGTCTGAATAATCCAAAGTTGGATTAAAGGTAACAATGCCACCCGGAGTAAAATTAAAATCTAAGCTGTCTTTGGCACCATTGGCATCACCGCGGGCAGTACCGGCATAACTTTCCAGGTTAAAATCTTTGCGGTTGGCTTTGGAATAACTTAAGTCAGCTTCCAGGCTCCACTGATCGTTCACCTTGTATTCGTGGTTCAAACCCAGCGCCAGTGTATCGGCATCACGCAGGTTGACGTCGTTACGCACCAGCGATTTTACGCCTGTGTAAGTGCCGCTGGTGACCAGACCGTCCTGGATCACCGCATTGCTCAGTGGCGCGCCACCCCATAATAACGGCAGCTCGATACCCCGTAATTGTTGCTCATCCTGGAACTCAGAATAATAAGCATCAACCACAGTGCTGGATTTGTCGTTTGGTTTAAATTCAACAATACCTAACCAGCCATCACGCTCTAATTCGCTTGAACGCACATAAGGTTTGGCACCACCAATGACTTTAGAGCCATTAGGGCCATCAGCATAACCCCATGACTGCCAACGTTCTTCCTGGTTTGGTGATGTCATTTTGGCATAACCAAAAGCCACACCCACAGTGTCGTCAGCAAACTGGTCGATATAAGAGAAGCTGCCACGGTAACCGTTGGCCGTAGAACCGGCGTTTAAGGCGCCCAGGTCGTTACGCTCACCACGTAAGTTAAACACCATGGCCTGTTCACCATGCGATAACGGACGTACTGTCTGCATATCGATAGTACCGCCAATGGCCTGTGCCATAACACCTGCGTCTGGTGTTTTGTACACCACAACGTTGTTCATCATTTCAGATGGATATTGGTCAAATTCCACACTGCGGTTATCACCCACAGTCACCTGCTCACGACCATTTAAAGTGGCGGTGGTAAAATCTGGTGCCAGACCACGCACTGACACAACGTTGGCACGACCGTCCAAACGTTGTGCGGCCAGGCCAGGTAAACGGGCGATAGATTCGGCAATACTCATGTCCGGTAATTTGCCGATATCCTCTGCTGAAACGGCTTCAACCACTGAGGTTGATTCCATTTTTAATGCTTGTGCCATTTGCAGACTGCGGCGGATACCAGACACCTGGATCACCTCAATATTTTCTTCTGCTTTGGCTTTGGTTTCGGTAGTTGCCTGTTGGTCAGCATAACTGACAGTACTGAAGCCCGCAGTCGCCAGCGCGAGCGTCAGTAAATTTAATTTATAGTGTTTCATGCCCTTCATCCCCGGTGTGGTGTTTCTGATTTTTAGGTTGTTCGCTCCACACCAACCGGTATGAAGTATGACAACCTTGCTATTTCTATGTGGATTACCTGAACTACACAACATGAATACGTATTCATACCAGCGCAAACGCACGACTTTAGTGCGCCCCGTCTGACCTTTGCCCAAGGCGGGTGCAAGCCTTGATTTGCATCTGCTTGTTCAGCATAGCTTTAGTTCAGAAAATTGCCGTTTGGCCGTTAAAAAAGCCCGCTGCCAGCGCGGCAAACTGCAAGGTTCTGGCTACAAGTCTGCAACATCAACAACGACCAGTGCTTTGTCATCAATACAAAGCACCAGGCTGGTGCAATCCGCTGCGGCTCAGGCTCTGTCCTGAAACTTTACGAACAGATGAATAACAGCTGACTAAATTGCATACGTATGCAATTTAATCAGGGATCACAGCGCTGCAGCGCGGCTTGTGTGTTGGAAATAACGGCAGGGAGCCGGTGCTGCTTCGGCGGACAGCAGCTTTGCCGGCAAACAGCGGGAGCATCAAACCATCAGCAATCCTTGTTGCGTTATTGTGGTTATCACCCGCATGCTGCTGATAAAAAAGGCCACTTGCGTGGCCCTTTTTCTTTTACAACTGTGGTTATCAGAACAACCTTTGCCACTGCAGGAAAAGTTCGGTCTGCCAGTCACTGCTGTTGCTGGCTTTGTAAGTGGTGCGGCTAAATTCCAGCCCCCATTTGACCTGATCCGAGTCTTCACGCCATTGCTGCTCAGTGCGCCACAACAATACATTTCGCGCCGGCAACTGGGTTTGGGTCCATTGGGATGGTAAATCCACCCGGCCGCCGTCGATATTCAGCTGCAAAGCGGCAATTTTATTGTGCCAGTGAGTGTTGATATCCAGCTGCGTCAACACACCTAAGTTAAAAGCCCGGCTGTCATTGTCGTACGGTGAGCCAAAGTTACGGCCATAACGGCGATATCCGTCCTGATGCACACTGTGTTCATACATGCAGTTCCAGTCGCGATCATCACTGCAATCAATAGTGGTATCCACAAACTCTGCATAAATGCGACTGTCGATGGAAGACAAGAACACATCGGCACCCAGCTGATACACCACTTTATACAGCGCCAGTTTTTTGCTGTTAAAGTCTTCGGCAGTGGCGCTGAAGTAAACACCCAAAGGTTTATCCAGCACACTGCCGGACCAACGGGCATCATAACCAGCCAGCATATTTTCAGTGCCTTCCAGGGTGCCACCGTCAAATAAGGCATT
The DNA here is from genome assembly GCA_003543135.1 of Rheinheimera sp. Taxonomy (GTDB): domain Bacteria; phylum Pseudomonadota; class Gammaproteobacteria; order Enterobacterales; family Alteromonadaceae; genus Pararheinheimera. The sequence continues at coordinate 128,041 of DPJG01000020.1, read as the reverse complement.
AAACCAGTCGTTTAAACCATTGCCATAACCATCACCACCGTATTGCATCACCCAGCTAAAACCGAGTTCCAGTGAGTCCAGCGGTTTAGTGCCTAACCTGGCTTGCCATAACTTAGCTGAAGGCACAGCAGCTCTCTCGCTCAGCTGGCCAAAGCTGGTGGTAAAAGTCCAGGCCGGTAACCAGTCGTCTGCCTTGGCAGCACTGGAATGGCGGCTGAAACTAATACCGGCAACAGGCCGGGCATTGTTGCTGACAATAGTGCTGGCGTCCCAGCTTGGACCCCAGTATTTTTCTAAAGCACCTACACTGACCACCCAGTTCCAGGCTTTAACAGCGACATAACTGCCATCGAGCCGGGTGCGCTGGCCGTCCACAGGCGCATGCACTCTGCTCACCTGCAGCCGGCCACTGAGGTTGTCGCTGTGATAACTGTATTGCAGCCCCAGCTGGGCTTCATCACGCAAAGTGTCACCAAAACGGACAAACTGTGGTTGCTCGGTTTCACCGGCAAGACTGATACGGGCCTGGCTTGGGCGTTTGTCGCGCATATAAGCAGCCACTACCCGGCGCAGCACTTCTGCTTGTTGTGGGTTTAATTGTTGTGGATCGGCAGCCTGCACATCGCTGATCACGGCCTGCCACATCAAAGGGAAAGTAGTGACAGGTTGTTTGATAATACCGATATCCGCCAATAACTGGATATCTGAACGCAGCGCCAAATCGTCCGCTTCAATCCACCAGCCTGCCTGCGCCTGTAAACTCAGGGTCAGGGCCGATAAACCAAATGCCAGACGTTGCGGGAATGTAAGAGTTCTCAACCGTCAATCCTTGTAGTAGATGCCAACTTTGGCGGCGATTATACGGCCTTGCGGCCAGAGCGCCAACCGCGTTCAACCCCTGTGCTTATTTTCGCCTTTGCTGATGCCAACCGGACTTTGCACTTTTGAGTGATATAAAAACGGAGCCAACAGGCTCCGTTTTTAAGACAATGCGACAATCGCTATTACCAGATTTTCACCCGCTGATCGTCAGGGCGGTACATGCCGTCACCTGGTTTTACGTCATAGGCCTGATAAAACTCCGGCATATTTGACAGCACACCTAACACCCGGTACATGCCCGGTGAATGTGGGCCTGTGATCACTTGCTGGCGTAAAGCTTCGTCACGGAACTTAGTACGCCATACCTGCGCCCAGCCGATAAAAAAGCGTTTTTCGCCGGTAAAACCATCAATCACCGGTGCCGGCTTGCCACCCAGAGAATTCTGATAAGCACGGTAAGCCACGGTTAAACCGCCTAAATCAGCAATGTTTTCACCTAAACCTAACGCACCCTGCAGTTTTAAATCATCAATAGGGTTAAAGGCGCTGTATTGCTCCACCATCAGCTGAGTGCGCTGACGGAACTGCTCAGCATCGGCCGGGCTCCACCAATCACGCAGATTGCCGTCACCGTCAGAGCGGCTGCCCTGATCGTCAAAACCATGGGTAATTTCGTGACCAATTACACCTCCAATGGCGCCATAGTTCACGGCGTCGTCAGCTTCCACATTAAAAAACGGTGGTTGCAAAATGGCGGCAGGAAACACAATTTCGTTCATGGTCGAGCTGTAATAAGCATTGACTGTTTGTGGTGTCATGCCCCACTCAGTGCGATCAACCGGCTTACCCAGCTTGCCAATCATACGTTGATATTCACACTGGCTGCTGCGCTGCATATTGCCAATCAGATCATCGGCGCTGATGCTCAGGCAGTTGTAGTCACGCCACACATCCGGATAACCAATTTTGGTATTAAATTTTTTCAGTTTTTCCTGAGCCGCCAGTTTGGTTTCGGCGCTCATCCAGTCCAGCTCGTTAATCGACTGCTCAAAAGCCACCCGCAGGTTTTTAATCAGCTGATCCATCCGCTCTTTGGCTTCTGGCTTAAAGTATTTTTCCACATACATTTTGCCAACCATAAAACCAAGCGCGCTGTTAATGGCTTCTACGGCACGTTCTTCCCGTGGTTTTTGCTCCTGTAAGCCACTTAAAACCCGGCCGTAAAAATCAAAACTGGCCTGATCAAAATTGGCACTGAGTAACGACGCATTGCTGCGGATCAAATGAAACTTCAGATAAGTTTTCCATTGTTCCAGCGTTACTTCCTGCTGCAATTTCGCAAAGGCAGTAAAATAGGTAGGCTGACGCACCACCAGTGCATCTTCGCTATTAAGCTGTGCCGCTTTTATAAAGGCCGCCCAGTCAAAACCAGGTGCTAAAGTGCTGAGTTCAGCCGGAGTCATTTTGTTGTAAGTGGCGTTGCGATCCCGGTTTTGTACCCGGCTCCACTGCGCTTCAGCCAGTTTGCTTTCCAGCGCAAAAATTTGCTCTGCCGCTTTGCCGCCTTCAGCCCAGCCGGCCAGTTCCCAGAACCTGGCAATCATCCACTGGTATTGTTTTTTGATTTGTTCAGATTTTTCGTCGGTTTTCAGGTAATAGTCCCGGTCCGGTAAACCCAGGCCTGACTGGCTGGCACTGACGATATATTTGGTGGAATCTTTCTGATCCTGGCCAACATAAAGCGCCACTGGCGAGCCATATCTGTCTTGTTGCATCTGACCTAAAAATGCCGCCAGCTCGGCAGGTTGCGTCAGCTTATCAATAGCAGCCAGCTCGTCCTGCAATGGCGTTAAGCCCAGGCTGTCAATTTTGGCGGTGTCCAGATAAGCACGGAACAAATCACCGATTTTTTGCTGATCAGAGCCCGCTTCCGCTGGTTTGGCTGCAGCAGCTTTAATCAGCGTTAACACATGCTCGTCAGCGCCTTTGCGTAATTCATGAAAACTGCCCCATACCGATTTATCCGCCGGGATTTCGGTTTTTGCCAGCCAGTTGCCGTTTACATAACGGAAAAAGTCTTGTTGGGGTTTGGTTTGGGTATCGAGATTACCCAGTTCAATACCACTTTTTAAAGCCGCAACCGGAGCTTGTGCCTGTGCTTGTGGCGCTTCAGTTTTGCTCGCTTGTTCACAGCCGGCCAGACCAAAAGCCAAAGCGATACTTAAGGCCAATAAAGATTTTTGTTTCATCGGGATTTCCTGCATAACATCATGATGCTGATTAAGGCCCGAGTTTAGTGAATCCGATCTGAATGTCCAGCAGCGGCGGATATAAGGGGCAACAGCTGCGATAAAAGGCTGAATTTATGAACGATTCGTAAAAAAGAGCTGGAAAACGGCCGCGCTGTGCAGAAATGCAAAGCGCAGCCTGACGCCAGAGCTGCAGTTACACCTGATACTGCGCCGCCTGTAACCTTAATTTCGCCGCCAGCTCAGCTAAAGCCCCGCTGGCCTCGGCACTGTGACGGGCGCTGTGGCTGACTTCACTGATACTGCCACTAAATTCAGTGATGTTTTTATTAATATCTTCGGCCACTACGGTTTGTTGTTCAGTGGCCGCTGAAATCTGCACATTCATATCCACTATGGTACCAACCGAACTGCGGATTTCCTCCAGCACATCACCGGCTTGCTGCGCATTCTGTACGCTGTCACCGGCATATTGTTGTGATTGGGTCATAGCGTTGACAGCTTCTTTGGCTGCACCCTGTAAGGTATCGATCATATTACGGATAGATTCGGTTGCCTTTTGCGTGTTCGTCGCCAGAGTGCGAACCTCATCTGCGACCACAGCAAAACCACGGCCTGCTTCGCCGGCTCTGGCGGCTTCAATGGCCGCGTTTAACGCCAGTAAGTTGGTCTGGGCGGCAATATTTTGGATCACCAGCAGCACCTGGCTAATTTTATCGGTTTCATCGTTTAAACCGTTGATGACCACACTGGCGTTGCCTATAGCATCGGATAACTGCCGGATAGCACGGACATTTTGCGATACTTTGCTATGACCCAGCCGGGTTTTGTTATCGGCATCTGCCGCCTGCACCGACGTGGCCTGCGCACTGGCGGCCACTTCCTGAATGGCCGCCGACATCTGGTTAATGGCGGTTGCAATCAGATTAGCCTGTTGTTCCTGGGCAAAAGCTGTGTCGCTGACCTGAGCGCTGACACTGCTCATTTGCTCTGAAGCCGACGCCAGCATATGCACTGCACCACCCAGCTCAACAAAAAAGGCCTGCACTCTGCTGATAGTCTGATTAAAAGATTCGGCTGCTTCGGCTATTTCATCATTGCCGGTAATTTTTACCCGCAACCGCAGGTCGGAATCTTGCCCGACATTGTTAATCACCTGGCGTAAATCACGCAACGGCCGCTGGATAGAGCGGTACACCAATAAGGCCAATAACGACAAACCGGCAATGGTCAGCAACATCAGCACAGTAAATAACTGCAAAGTACTGCTGTGGCGCTCTGCTGCTTCGCCGGTAAACAGCCGTGATTCATCCAGCTGCAGCTGGATCAGGTTCGCCAGCGCAGTGCTGAGCGGATCGGCCACACCATACATCTGCTGCTGAAAATCCGCATTGGGCTGGTTCAGCACTGAGCCATCGGCAATGCTCTGAAGATATCCCTGTAACTGCAATTGCCACTTATCAATCCAGGGATTGGTCGCATCCACCAGACGCTGCTCCTCAGCGGTCATCCTGGTTTGGCGATAGGCCTGCCAGGCGTTTTGGGCCGTATCAGCGGCCTGACGGATCTGGCTGCTGGCTTCCTGCACATTCAACAAACCGGCTCTGTGTTTGTGCATCGTATCCACAATGGTGACGGCATAAGCGTCAGAAACAATTTTAATTTGTTGCAGGGGTTTGATTCTGTCCTGATACAAGCTGTCCACGCCTGTGGCTAACAGTCCCATGTTATAAACAGCAATCAGACTGACCAGGATCAGCAGTAGTAACGGAATAGCCGCCAACCCGATCAAGCGGGTGCGGACTTTGATCTGATTTAACATAAACTCACCTCAATCTGGTTATCACCGCAGCAATTTCCGTGAGTCCGTTCATCTCTTTGAGCCTAGTACAAGCAGCCACTGTTGTCCGCGCTTTTCACTATGCCGTGCTTAGGTCTGGTTGCAGCCAACACAGCGCAAAACGGCGAGACAATTGCCTTTTACTGCTAAATTCAGGATGATAGCGCCAGACCCACCCGTTAAATCAAAGGAAGATCTGATGTCTGATACGCTGCTTGCTTCAATTGCCGGTTTGCCTGAGTTTTTAAGTTTCTTTTTCCTCGCTATTTTATTAATGGCTTTATTTGCCCGTTTTTACAGCTGGCTGACGCCCCATGACGAAATCGCTTTGATTAAATCCAACAATACTGCGGCTGCCATCGCTTTTGGCGGTGCTTTAGTTGGTTTTGCGCTGCCACTATCCAGCGCTATTACTCATTCAATTTCGCTGGCAGATTGTGCTATCTGGGGTGCCATTGCGCTGGTGGTGCAAAGCCTGACTTTTGTGGTGGTACGTTTTACCTTGCGTCAGTTGCCACAACGGATCACCAATGGTGAAGTGGCCGCCGGTGTGTTCTCTGCCTGCTGCTCTGTGGCTGTGGGCATGATCAACGCCGCCAGCATGACGTTTTAAGGAGTTATTATGTCTACATCTTTTAAACGCAGTAAAAAAGCCGCGCTGATTTTGATGGTGCCAACAGCCACCTTGTTGCTGGCAGGCTGCAGCACTGAAGAGCCGGTGGAAACCGCTGTGTATCAGAACGCAGATGAGTGTGCCGCTTATTACAATCCGCCAGCCGAATGTCAGGCTGAATTTGCCAAAGCGCAGCAACTGCATGCCCAGGTCGCGCCTAAATATCAGTCTCAGGCCGAATGTGAAGCAGATTTTGGGGCTGGCCAATGTGAAACGCCGGCAACCACTCTGGCACAAAACACCACTGCTGCCACGACAGGCGGCACAGCAACAGATCCAGCAGCACCTGTGCAGCAACAACAGGCCAGCTCAGGCTTTTTTATGCCGATGATGATGGGCTTTTTAGCAGGCCAGATGCTGAACCGCAGTGGCCAGGCCGCACCAAAACAATCAGTGCCAACCCAGCCTTTGTATAAATCCCGTGATGATATGAGTACTTACCGCACTGCCAGCAACCAGCCGGTGGCACGCCAGTCCGGCCCTGTGTCTGTGTTGCCTTCTAAAATGCAGCCGCAGCCGGGTTCTATGGTGCGTCGTGGTGGTTTTGGTGCTCAGGCACAGCAGCGTCAGACCATGAGCAGCGGTGGTTAAGCCCGGATGAAAAAAGTTGCAATTCACGAAAGGCCGGGCTGGCGGCAATATGCCGAAAGTGTCGGTTTTGATTTTCACACCTTTGACGGTGAAGCTTATTGGGACGAAAGCGCTTATTACCAGTTCAGCCTGCAGCAGATTGAACAGGACATAGAAGCGCCGACTGAAGAGCTGCACCAGATGGCCTTGTCGCTGGTGCCGGATATTCTGGCTGACGAGCAAAAGTTAAGGCTATTGGAAGTACCGGAGCCATACTGGGACTGGCTGGCGCAGTCCTGGCGTACCTCTCAGCCGCATTTATATGGCCGGCTGGATTTGGCTTATCATGGCAAAGGCCCGGCCAAATTGCTGGAGCTCAATTACGACACCCCTACCTCGTTATTTGAAACCGGCTTTTTCCAATGGGTGTGGCTGGAAGATCAAATGATGCGTGGGCAGCTGCCACAAGGTGCCGACCAGTTTAATTCACTACAGGACAAACTGGAGCAGGCTTTTGCCACCATGCCTTTGCGCCAGCCCTGTTATTTCAGCTGCATTGGCGACAATATTGAAGACAAAGGCACGGTGAATTATCTGCTGGATATTGCCACTCAGGCCGGCATCGACGGGCGCTTTTTAGCGCTGGAACAGCTGGGTGAAATTAACGGTCAGCTAGTGGATGCGGATGATTTTCCGGTGCAGGCCATGTTTAAGCTGTATCCGTGGGAATTTATGCTGCGGGAAGAATTTGGCCAGCATTTATTAACCTCAGACACCCAGTGGCTGGAACCTGCCTGGAAAATGTTGTTATCCAACAAAGGCATATTGCCACTGTTGTGGCAAAAGTTCCCGAATCACCCAAACCTGCTACCCAGCTTTTTTGAAAGCCCGGGTGAAGCTTCGTTGCGTTCTGGCTGGGTGCGTAAACCTTTGTATTCGCGTGAAGGCGCCAATATTGAGCTGATAGACCCACAAGGTAACAAACTGACAGTGGACGGCCCTTATACCGACGCTGGTTTTATCCGGCAGGAGTTTTATCCGCTGCCTAAATTTGACCAGAGTTACACTTTAATTGGCTCCTGGCTGGTCGGTGACAGTGCCGCCGGTATGGGTATTCGTGAAGACAACACTTTGATCACCAAAGACAGTTCCCGCTTTTTACCTCATATTATTCTGGACTAAGCAAATAGCTGTTGATCTGACAGTTATCGATATCAAAGCAGCACCTGGTGCTGCTTTTTTATTGGCGAGGTAAAAACACAAAATGCCGTCCTGACAATGCGCATAATCATGCAGTAAAACAGGATAGAACAGCACCAAAAAACCCGGCAGATCAATTTGCAGCAACAACAGAGATTCACTGGCAAATGCCACCAGACAAACCAGAGATAAACCAGAAATTTCTGTTGGATATTTATCCACTTTTGTTTTAAAGTACGCGCCGTTTACCCAGTCCACAGCAGCTTCCGCCTGCGGAGCTTTCGCTCAGCGCTGTTGTGGTGATTTTCCACTACACTCAAGTTCATGCTGCTGTCATGCAAAAACTGTATGACATGAACCACTTATCCAGAAGGAACCAAACAGAGCGTGCGTACCACTGAAATTGTTGATGGATTTCGCCAGTCGGCCCCTTATGTCAATGCACACCGTGGCAAAACCTTTGTGGTGATGCTGGGCGGTGAGGCCATGATCCAACCCGGTTTTCGCAGTATTATCAATGACATTGCTTTGCTGAACAGCCTTGGTATCAAGATAGTGCTGGTGTATGGCGCCAGGCCACAAATTAACCAGGCGCTGGAGCAACATGGTTTATTGGCGCAATACCACAACAGGATCAGGGTCACAGACGACGACTCTTTTAAACTGATTAAACAAGTGGCCGGTGCTTTGCAGCTGGATATCACCGCCCGCTTGTCGATGAGTTTGTCTAACACCCCTATGCATAACGCCCAGATCAACGTGGTCAGCGGCAACTTTGTCATTGCCCAGCCTTTGGGTGTGGATGAAGGTGTGGATTACCACCACAGTGGCCGGGTGCGCCGTATTGACGTGGCGGGTATCCGCCGTCAGCTCGATCAAAACTGTATTGTGTTGATGGGGCCGGTTGCCGCTTCGGTCACAGGCGAAAGTTTTAACCTGACCGCCGAAGAAATTGCCACTCAGGTGGCGATTAAACTGCGTGCCGACAAAATGATTGGTTTTACCGACATTGGCGGCATTGTGGATGCAGACGGCGAAATTATTGCCGAATTGATGCCCAATGACGCTGAAGTCATTATGCAACAAATGGAGCAACAACCCGGCGCCTGCACTGCCACCCTGGCCTTTTTGCACGCTGCTATCAGCGCCAGCCGCGCCGGCATTCCGCGTTGCCACCTGGTCAGTAACAGCGTCAATGGCGCTTTGCTGCAGGAGCTGTTCTCGCGCGACGGTATTGGTACCCAGATTGTTACCGAAGCGGCCGAACGGCTGCGTGGTGCCACCATTAACGACATCGGCGGTATTCTGGATTTGATCCGGCCGCTGGAACAACAGGGTTTGCTGGTACGCCGTTCCCGCGAACAGCTGGAAATGGAAATTGACCAGTTTGTGCTGATTGAACGCGATGGTTTAGTGATTGGCTGCGCGGCGTTATATCCGTTTCCGGAAGAAAACGTCGGTGAATTTGCCTGCCTGGCGGTGCATCCAAACTATCGCGACGCCGACCGTGGCACCTTGCTGCTAAAAAACATTATTCAGCTGGCGCGCCAGCGTAAATACAAAACCCTGTTTGCACTGACCACCCGCAGTATTCACTGGTTTTTAGAACATGGTTTTGAGCTGAAAAACGTCGAAGATTTACCGGCGAAAAAACAGCAGTTGTATAACTACCAGCGCCGCTCCAAAATTCTGGCGTTGGATTTAACTTAACGACAAAAGGCAGCACAAAGGCTGCCTTTTTTATTGTAGTTCTGCTCAGCGCTCAGCTGCTGCCTGTGCGACAGCCTGGGCCTGCAGCTGTGCCAGCGCCAGCTCCACTCTTTTCAGTTCCCGCACTGTGGATGTCCTGTTCATTTCCAGCCAGATCCAGATTTTGGTGCCCACTTGCGCCTGAAAGGCCAGCATCAGACAAAAACCCCAAAAGTTTTGTTGTGCCGCCTCTACCGTGAAAAACTGATACGCACAAAAAACGATGGCAACCGTCAGCAGCAACGCCAACAGATAAGCCAGGATCATCAAAGGTTTTAAACCACCGCGAAAACCGGATTGGATCAACGGCATTAAACCCTGCTCTTCCCGCATCAGCTTATCCAGCTGATAGGCTTGTGCCGCCAGTTCTGCTGCTTGTTGTTTATTGTTCATCATAATCTCCGTCGAGCTGTTGTTTAAGTTGCTGGCGGGCACGGAATAACCGCGATTTGACCGTGCCGGTTGGCAGATTCAGGATCAGCGCAATTTCAGTCAGCTCACACTGATGAAAATAATGCAGCAACAGCACCAGTTGTTCCGCAGGCGCCAGAGTGGCAATGGCCTGATATAAACCAGAATCTTGCTCGGCGGGCGTATACCACAACAAGGCCTCAGTTGTTTCGTCCAGCGGCACTTGCCGGCGCTGACTGGCGCTTTTTTGCCAGTCCAGCACTTCCCAGCGCACTGCTTTGTATAACCAACTGGCAAACAGCCTTGGATCTTCCAGCCGCTGCAAACGACGGCTGAGTTTTAACCAGACGTTTTGCACTAAATCTTCAGCAACTGCACTGTTTCCCAGTAAATACGCAGCAAAATGGCAAAGTTTTGGCTGATAAAACTGATACAACAAGACAAAAGCTTCAGAGCGGCCGTCCTGCCATGCCAGTACCAATAAATCCAGTTGTGCTTTGGTCATGCTGCCCTTGTGTTGTCGCGCTGATGTGAACCTGTACTCAAGACGAGGCAGCACAGCCTGAGGTTCATACCTGATAAAAAATTTATTGCAGCTTTACCCGCCCGGCAGCAGCGACAACTTCAGGTTAATTTTTATCGGACAATAACACCTGCTGCACCACTTGCCGCGCCAGAGCGCGGGCTGTGGTCCATTTACCGCCCGTCACAGTTAACAGCTGCTGCTGCCAGTGCATGCTGTATTCACGACTGGCGGTGCTGGCATTGTCACTGCCGCCAAGCAAAGGCCGCACCCCGGCAAATTCGCGGATTATATCGGCGGCATTGCGGCTGGTGACAAAATAATGGTTATATAAATCCAGCAGATAAGATCTTTCTTCATGACTACAGGCAATAGGTTCGGCCAGGCTTTGTCGTACTTCTGTGGTGCCCAATAAGGTTTGCCCCTGATAGGGCAATACAAACACAATACGCTTCTCGCCCGGCACTTCCAGCATATGGCCGTATTTGCTGACCGGCGGCAGCAATAAATGGCTGCCGCGCACCAGATCCAGCTGCTGCTGCACTACAAGGCCGGATTGTTCCAGCAACTGATTACTCCAGGGCCCGGCGACATTAATAACACGGTCAAACTGCAGCCAGTTGCTACTGCCTTGCAGTTGCAGCGCGCCATTGGCCCTGACTGCGGCCACAGGGCTATGCTGGTGAATTTTCACCCCTTGTTTTTCAGCCTGCGCCGCCACCCAAAGGCCTAATTGCTGATCCTGCATCTGGCCATCAAAAAATAAATAACCGCCGGTCAGCCCCTCCGGATTTAACTCCGGACTGCAGCGCAACAGCTGCGCTGGTGTTAACCAGCGATGGCGGCCTATGCCTTTGCGTCCGGATAAAAAGTCGTATAACCAGAGGCCAATTTTCAGTTGCCAGCGTGGCCTGCGGCCATCCTGATAAATCGGATATAAAATAGGTAAACGCCGGGTCAGTCTGGGAGCCTTTTTGATCCACCAGCGTCGTTCGCGCAGCGCCTCCTGCACCAGCCGTATATGGCCCTGTTCCAGATAACGCAAACCACCATGCAACAATTTGCTGGAAGCGGCACTGGTGGCCTGCATCAGTGCATCCCGCTCAAAGAGCTCCACCTGATGCCCGGCCAACGCCAGCTGCCATGCGCTGGCCAGCCCGTTAATGCCGCCCCCTATCACTGCTATCCGCATCTTTACCTCAGTGTTGCTAACTCCTTGTTACAGCAAAGCAACTTTTACAGAATTTGTCGAATTCCCTTTTTTGCAGCAGACGTATTGCGGTATATTTTGTTTCTTGTGATAACTGGCATCAAACAAAAACAAGACTAGAGTTAGTGAACTCTGCGGCGCAACACCGCAGCAGTCGCAAAGCACGGACTTTGTTGTAGGCTTTGAGTGCAAGGACCTCAGTGGATGAATCAATCTCAGTTTGGTAATACCGCCGCCACCAAAAACATTAAAGATCTGCTGAGCAAAATTTATGATGTCACTGCTCGCAGAGACTCTATTTATGAGCAGGCCAACCAATATTTTTCATCGCCGGAAGTTCAGGAAATTGCCAATCTCGAACAACGCGAGCAGGAACTGGCGGAAAAACAGGAAGGTTCTGGCAAAAGCAGCGGCAAAGGAGCACAGCTGCTCAGCGAAGTTCGGGCCCAGCTGAAAGAAAAACGCCGGTTGCAACAGGATTACCGGCTCGATCGCATCCGTAATTTAAAGCAGGTAGCCCGCCATCTGCTGCATCTGCTCGAAGGTGATAACCCACAGGAAATCCGTGTACAGGCCGCCCGCGCCCTCGGCACCATCCAGCTGATTTCGCCGACCAAAGGCCGGCAGGTGCCGCAAATTAACCAGCGTCACAAACATGCCTACAAAGCCATCCTGGCAGTCCTGTTGCTGGACCAGCTGCTGGCCGATCAGCAAATTAAAAACCGTTATGTGCTGAATAAAGTTTTAGACACTGAACAACAAAAATCCGAACAAACCGACTTGCTGTATTCGCCTTTTCTGGAAGAAATTCAAATCCCGCTGGTGATGGCAGTATTGCTGCAGGATATTGGCCTGCAACACCCGGCAGCCCGGCAAATTTTATTGGGTGAAAACGGCGACCTGGACGAGTTCCGCACCCTGACCAGTGAGGAGCGGCAGGAACTGCTGCGTATCAGTTATGAACAAAGCCAGGACTATCTGAAAAACGGCCTGGGACTGGATACCTATATCGGGAACTCCAAAACTGAGCGCGACCGTTTTAATCTGCAGGAACAAGATAAACAGTTATTTATCAGCCACTTACTTAAAGAAGCCATTCAACCTGAAGATGGTATTGGCAATCTGTTAAAAATACCTCAGGTTTATGTTTCAGTGGTACTGCCGAGCAAACAAAACTACCGTTATGACCAGCTGCCGAAAGTGGCGGCAGTACTCAGAGCCGGCGTTGCCAAAGGCTGGTACCCGGCGGCCATAGTGGACAGTCTGCTGCAAATTACCGGTGATTTCCCGCAGGGTTATGGCATTACCTATATTCCAAAAGACTCGGATCAAAAAGATTTGGACAGGTACGAATATGCCATCGTCAACAGCCTGTATCCGGCCGAAAGCGACCAACCGGGTTGTCGGGTGGTGACCCGTAATCTGAACTACACCCATGCCGGCAGCAACCTGGTGGTGAAACGCGACAACAATCTGTATTTTCCACAAGCGCAGAAAAAACTGGAACGGATGAGCGAAGAAAGGCTGAAGGAAATCCTCAGCAAACTGGTGTCAAACTTTGAAGAACGCAGCAAGATGGATTTGATCCCCAAATGCTGGGGGCCAGATGAGTTTTTTACCCTGCTCAAAAATCAGAACCTGTGGAACCGCAGCTAAAAAACGGCAAGCTGCAAACAGAGCCAGTAAAGTAGTGTTACCAAAACCAAACTGCATATTTTGCTTTCTGCGCCTCAGCACAGTCGTAAGTCTGGGGAGCCTGCACAGATTGCCCAATTCACCGGATTTAGAAAGACAAGACTCTTCAACAAAATAAATCATACCATTTACATTTATTACATTGTTTTGTTGCGGTCGGCCCGAAGTTCCGCTTGAATAACGGCGTAGCCCGGCCGCACAAGGATTGTGATGTTATGTATCCGCCGCTTTTTGTATTAAAACCCGTTGCCGACAATATCTGGCTGGCTGATGGCCCGGCAGTGTCGTATTTTGGCCTGCCTTTTCCAACCCGGATGACCATTATCCGGCTGGAAAACGGTGGCATCTGGTTGCATGCGCCTGTGGCATTCAGGCCACAATTATTGGCTCAGGTTCAACAACTGGGCCCGATACAACATCTGGTCACACCCAACTGGCTGCATTATGCCTATCTGCAAGAATGGCAGCAGGCTTGCCCTGACGCTTTGGTGTGGCTGCCTCCGGCAGTGCAACAAAGGGCATTGTCGCGTCATCTGACACAGCAGGCAGATTGTGAACTGGGTTTTGCTCCGGACAGCCTTGCCGCAGCCGGGTGGCCAGCTGAAGTGCGCTTTTTGCTGATCAGTGCTGGCGCCCATCAGCAGAACTCCAGCCATCAGGAAACGGTGTTTTTTCACCAGCCCAGTAAAACCTTGATCCTGGCCTGTCTGATTGAAAATTTTGAATTGGATAAATGCCCGCTCTGGAGCAGGCCTTTGTTCTGGCTGGCTGGCAATGTGGACCCAGACGGTAAAGCCCCGCTGGATTTGCGCTGGCGTTTTCGCCATCACAAAGGCTCTTTACGCAGCGCCGTGTTGCAGATGCTGGCCTGGCAGCCGAAAAGACTGATCCTGTCCCATGGCCGCTGGTACTCCGGACATGTGATGGCCGAGCTGTTAAGGGCTTTTCGTTGGGTAAAATAAAGCTGCGTCCGGCCCTTTACTATTCGTCAGCCGCTTTGCCCTGCACTGCTTCTCGCTGATCACCGGCAAGCGCCTTATCGCCTGCTTCTGACGCCAGATACTGCGCCAGCGTCAGCTGAGTGTCACCCTGCACCCTTTGCCATAACCAGCGCAGACTGCGACTGTCCGCAGGCGGCCTGTCCAGCTGTGTGATGTTGCTCACTTCGCCCTGGTCATTTTGTGTTAACACAAAACGGAAGCTGTAACCCGGCTCCAGTCCTAGTCGTAAGTCGGTCAGCACCAACTGCCCTGGCTGCTCTGCTAACTGGAAAAATCCATGGCTGAACCAGGCAATTCTGGCCACCTGAGCTTGCTGCTGCCACTGACGGATAAGTTCTGGCTGACGCGGATAATGTTGCCATTGGATCTGCTGCTTCGGGTCTAATAACGACACATAAGCTTCGCTGTATTGCTCTGGTTGCAGCCACAACACCCGCCACAATAAAGTATTAAAAGGGGCGGCACTGACCAGCACCTTCCCCTGCTGCGCTGGCAACTGTTGTTCAACCTGTTGCTGCACCCATTGCTGCGCACCAATCCCAAACAACAGATAACCACAGCTGAATACCAGCCCAAGCTGATTCCACAGCAGATTTTTCTTCAGCATAGTGACGATCAGCCCGAAGAACAGCAGCAAGGTATAAAGCGGATCTATCACAAACACCGACCCTATCCCAAAGGGATAATCGGTAAAAGGCAACAGCAGCTGAGTGCCGTAGATGGTCAGCGTGTCTAACAGCGGGTGGGTAATAAGCACCAGCCAGACGCCAAGCAGCGCCCGCCGGAAGCTGCCGCCACTGCGACTGGTTTTCAGCCAGAACCAGGCCAGCAGGGGTGATAACAAGGTCAGATAAAACAACGAATGGCTTTCAGTGCGGTGCAGTGTCATATCCGAAATCGGATCACCATGCTGGATCAGCACATCCAGATCCGGCAAAGTGCCCAGCACAGCCCCAAGGGCTGCCGACTGCCAGAGCGGCTGCCTGCGGCGAAATACCGCAATACTAACGGCGGCACCCAGCGCAATTTGTGATAAAGAATCCATATCAAATCACTCTTATTTCATCAACCTAAGCAAAAACGGACTGCAACATAACATGGATCTGTGTCTGCTTCAGCCGGCTTGATGTTTTCACCTTGTCTCCGATAGACAAACTGGGCACAATAACGCGCTTTTGCATAGCCGGCCGGCCTTGCAGCATGCAAGAGGCCGCCGAATCCAACACAAGGAAGATCAGATGTTACAGAAAACCACTTTATCTGCCGCAGTTGTTTTTGCCTGCAGTCTCAGCAGCACTCAGGTTGCAGCGGACGTTTTAGCCGTTGGCGTCAAGGGTGGCACTTTGGGTTTAGGCCTGGAACTGGTGGCTCAGGCAAGCGACAGCTTTAATCTGCGTTTACAACATACCAGATTCAGTCGCCAGATCACCGAATCATCATCGGGTGGTAACAGCGATCTGGAATTTGATCTGGAGCTGGATATAGGCGCCACCAGCCTGTTGGTCGACTTTCACCCGCTGGCCGGCAGCTTTCGTTTAACAGCAGGTTATGGCAACAATGCCAATCAGTTTGTTGGCAGCGCCGTGCCCAGTGGCAGTTATGAAATTGGCGATAATGTATACAGCGCTGCCGATGTTGGCACCGTCAATGGCCGCATCGACTTTAAGTCAGCAGCGCCTTATCTGGGTTTTGGCTGGGGCAATGCTTTTGCCGGCGATGGTGGTTTTTCGATGAACCTCGACATTGGTGTGTTCTTACAAGGCGCGCCACAGGTGCAGCTGAGCACCAGTAAACAACTGAGCGACCCGGCAGCACAGGCCTTGTTACAACAAAACCTGGACAAAGAAACCACTAATTTTGAAGATGACAGCAAAGATCTGAAAGCCTGGCCGGTAGTGGCGCTGGGTGTCAGTTATTTGTTCTGACCTTTGAAAGAACGGCGTCAACAGACCTGTTGTGTCACAACAAGCACAACAGGCCGGCGCTTTTAGTCATTCTGGAATGGATACACATTCGGCAGGTAAAGCTCACCTTTTTCTTTAAACTTTTGCTCAGCAAAATCAAAGAAGTTACGTACACTGACGCCATAGACTTTTTGCACATTAAACTTGGGCATGAGCTGGTCGACAAAGTCTTCGGCAATATTGTGAGCACAACGGATCAGCTGTAAATCCGCTTCATCGCCGTGTTCAAAATACATTTTGATAAAGGTGTGCAGCTGCGCAATACGAAACACCACTTTCATTGAACCCGGATGCCAGAACTTAAAATCCATCTGCGGATGATTCACCAGGTCGGTATGCAGTTCATGATCGCCTTTCCAGGCCACACAATGCACTTCAAAACCGTTTTTGGTAAACACCTTATAAATCGAGATCCGCGGTTTTTGTGCACAGACGATGTCGCCCAGCTTATCTTCGGTACCACCCAGTAACTTGATATTCCAGTTTTTTTTGTCGGTCAGTACATCAAGCGAGTTTTCAAAACCGTATTTCAGCATGCCTTCTGCCATGCCAAGCGAAGTCGACACCGAATGATAAAATGCCGGAATATTGCCAAAGGTAATTTTGCGTTTGAGCCGGTTAATTTCTCTTAAACGATTTTCAACCTGCTGAATTTGCTCAGTCATAAAGGGGTCGTCCGTCACAAGCAGTTGCTATTACTATATCGGAGCAAATGCCGCTGTGAAAGCCCGGCAATGCAAAGCTTTACGGCCAATATTCTTGTGATGCTGTTGGTAAAAAAAACGCTGCAAAACTGCAGCGTTATGGATTCAATCAAGGGGCTTATACAAGCACCATAATGGCAAAACTATGATTTACAGGTTCTTTTTGCCATACGACTACCGGTACGCTGTTGTTCATGGCAGGTTTTTACTGTGGTTGCTCCTTGTTTTTCTGTCTGCACCGCCTGAGCCTGATTACTACCGGCCTCTGCTGGCTGATTTGCTGCTGTAGAACCACAGCCGGCCAGAGTGAATAATGAAAAACTTAAGATGAGCATTGCTTGTTTCATGGGGCGTCCTTGTTCTGACTATTGTGCGCAGCCGCTTAAGCTATAGAAATAAACACAAATACACAATTATATTTTCAATAAAGTAACTAAAAACCCTGTTTTAGGGTCTCTTCTGCTAAAAACCCCGGTTCCAGCCCCTGTTTAACGCAGCGCCCGGTGTAACGCGACTCAGCGCGGCCTGCTGTGCTGGCAAAGCAGCGCTGAATATGTAAATCTGCAGCTATTTCGCTGAATAAACAGCAATAAAAACATTTTTGCCAAGCACTAAGGACAACACAGCTGATGAGCATGAATTTTCGCAGCAAAATTTTGCCGGTCCGGCCCAAACAAAGTCAGAGTAAAACCCAGTGGCAACAGCAGGACTATCAGCCAGCACACCTGCAAATGCAGCTGGAAAGCGACAGAGGCCGTATTATCAACTCGGCTGTGGTGCGGCGTTTACAGCAAAAAACCCAGGTATTTCCATTAGAACGTAATGCGGCAGTGCGCAGCCGGCTGACCCATTCGCTGGAAGTGCAACAGGTGGGCCGTTTTATTGTGCAAACCATTTTCCGCCAGCTCAGCGACAGCCAATTGCAGCAGTATCAGCTGACCGGGCTGGAACGCGCCTGCGAAACTCTGGTCGAAATGGCCTGCCTGATGCACGACATTGGCAATCCCCCCTTTGGTCACAGCGGTGAAAGTGCCATTAACCGCTGGTTTAGCCAGCATCTGCCCGCCTTGTGTCCGCTGGATATACATAAAAACAACGCTCAGGCCGCGCTGTGGCAGCAGTATCAACAAGAGCTGTGCAATTTTGAAGGCAATGCCCAGGGGCTGCGGTTAATCGTCACCTTACAACAAATGAATCTGACCTACAGCCAGTCGGCCTGCATTGTAAAATACACCAGACCGGCCTGGCTGCCGCGGCAGGACGCACCGGCAAACTTCAGTTATCTGATGAAAAAACCGGGTTTTTATCAGTGCGAAGCCGCTTTTGTCGCTGAACAAAATGAACTGCTTGGCATCAAGCCCCATTGCCGCCATCCGCTGACTTACATTATGGAAGCGGCCGATGATATTTCTTATTGTCTGGCCGACATTGAAGACGCGGTGGAAAAAGGCATTTTATCGCTGGAAAAACTGGCGGCTTTGTTAAAAGCCGAATTTGCCCGCCAGCCCGGTGCCAACAAAGCTATTAAAGGTTTAAAAGGCTCTGCACCTTTTGATCAATTGATAGACACAGCGCTGCAACAGGCACAACAAGACCGGATCAACCCAACTTATGAGTTTTTTATCCGGCTGCGCGTCAGCATGATCCATCCGCTGGTCAATCATGCCGCTGAGCAGTTTATTCAGCATATTGAAGCTGTATATCAGGGCAACCTGAACCGGGCTTTGCTGGAAGATGACAGTCAATACCATGCCATCACCCAAAGTTTTAAAAAGGTGGCGCAGCAACATGTATTTAATGACCGCGAAGTAGAAATGCTGGAAATTCAGGGTTTTAAGATTATTTCTGGTTTGCTGGATGCAATGTTGCCTTTACTCAAACTCAGCGCAGCAGAATTTTCTGCTGTGATAAGCCCCGAAGGCGCCAAATCCTTGCCACTCGAGAGCCGGCTGGCGCGTAAACTGCCGCACAAACATCTGGTGAGTTACCAGCAGGCGCTGGCGCAGCAACCAATCACAACGCCTGAGCGGATGCTGGACGAATATTATTACCGCTGCCGTTTATTGCAGGATTGGATCAGCGGCATGACCGACCATTTTGCCTTTGATGAATACCGCGCTTTGGTGTTGTGCCAATAACAAGGGGCGAAACACCGGACAGGCTGACGTATTAAGGCGTCAGCTTTTTCTGGTAATACACCACTTCCACATCCCCCAACGGGTCTTGATGCAGTCCTTGTTTGACATAACTCAGGCCGAGTTTCTCCATCACCCGGGTGGAGGCTTTATTGTCCGGCATGGCAATAGCTGACCAATACAAAATCGCCGGATTGGCTGCGGTCACTGCTTCTGCCACAGCCCTGGCGGCTTCAGTGGCAAAACCATAACCCCAACTGGATTGGAAAAAACGCCAGCCCAGCTCAACATCATCTTTTTTGGCGGTGCCCACAAAAAAATCCATTGGCCTTATCAGCACCCAACCAATATAACGGTCGGGCAGTGGTGCATAATCGGCACGGGTCTTCACCTGCCACAGGCCAAAACCTGTTGCCTCGTCGCGGTAACTGTTCATTCTTGGCAACATCCGTTCCCGGATATCCTGCATGCTGCTGATATTGCCGCCATTGATATAACGCATCACGGCTTCGTCCTGATCCAGTTCAAACAACAAATCAGCGTCGTTATTGTCCATCAAACGATAACAAAGCCGCTCAGACTGGGGGACCGCCACTTTGCTGATGGTGTCGTTTTGCTTGTTATTGTCCATCAACTTTTCCTTCATCCTGTTGCCCCCTTTGCCGCAATTGTTTTTTAAGTTTGGCAATTTGATAAATCACCAGCACATAACTAAGTAAAAACAACAGGTAATAAGCGCCAATCATATTCTGAAAACTGTTGTCACCTTGCTGCCACTGAAAATATAACTTCACCTGAGGTAATAAAATGCTGGCAAAAATCACCGCCAACACAGAACCACTTTGCACAAATCGGACAAAATACCAAAGACCAAGACTCAGCAGCACCAGCTGCAAATGCAACTCGCCGGAATACCAGATCCCAAGGCCAAACCACTGATAAGCAACTGCTACTAAATAACTGAGCAGAAACAACACACTAAAAATACCTATGGCCTTTTGCATCGGGCACCTCAACAATTCAGGCGGAAAAAAACGGCAGTATGCCTGAGAAGCACACAACCGCCAACGCCGGCTCCGCCAGCCCGCAGTGACGCGTTACAAAGCGCCGGGCTAAAGGCCTGACTTGATTGACAATAAAGCGCAGCCCGATACAAGATTGGCCGCCGGGAATAAAAAACCAATAAAAACACAACAAGGGTAAACAGGGAGTTTTTATGCAGCAGCGTATTGGCCATATTTTATTGTGGCTGGGGATTTCGGTGTTGGGCGCGTCCGCAGTGGGCGGCATAGCGCTGCACCGCGGTGAATCTATTAATGCCCTGTGGTTTATCGTCGCCGCAGTTTGTGTTTATGCCATTGGTTACCGCTTTTACAGCGCCTGGGTGGCAGCCAGGATTTTAATGCTGGACGACACCCGCGCTACACCAGCCGAACGGCTCAATGACGGCCGCGATTATCTGCCGACCAACCGCTGGGTGGTGTTTGGTCACCACTTTGCCGCTATTGCCGGCCCTGGCCCTTTAATTGGCCCCACGTTGGCTGCGCAATTTGGTTATTTGCCCGGCACCTTGTGGATTTTAGCCGGCAGTGTGCTCGGCGGTTGTGTGCAGGATATGTGTGTGCTGTTTTTCTCCACCCGCCGTAATGGCCGAAGCCTTGGTCAAATGGCGCGCGATGAACTGGGGCCCATTGGTGGCGCCGCAGCACTTTTTGCCACCTTGCTGATTATGATCATCCTGATTGCAGTCTTGGGCCTGGTGGTGGTGAATGCGATGAAACACTCGCCCTGGGCCACCTCCACTGTGATTGCCACTATTCCTATCGCCATTATTGTCGGCATTTATATGCGTTATATCCGCCCGGGCCGGGTGCTGGAAGGCTCTTTGCTTGGCGTCATTTTGCTGCTGCTTTCAGTAGGCGGTGGTGGCTGGGTCGACCAACAACCTGTGCTGCGTGAGCTGTTTAACCATCCGGGTTTGCCTTTGGCTTTTGGTGTCATTGGTTATGGTTTTCTCGCCGCTGTATTGCCGGTGTGGTTATTGCTGGCCCCACGGGATTATTTATCCACCTTTATGAAACTCGGCACAGTGCTGCTTTTGGCCGCCGCCATTATTGTGTTGCAGCCAGAGATTAAAATGCCGGCTTTGACTCAGTTTACCGACGGCAGCGGGCCTATTTTTGCAGGATCCATTTTTCCTTTTGTGTTTATTACCATCGCCTGTGGTGCTATTTCCGGTTTCCATGCGCTGATCGCATCCGGCACCACACCCAAGCTGCTGAGTAATGAACGGGATATCCCGATGATTGGTTATGGTGGTATGGCGCTCGAATCTTTTGTTGCTGTGATGGCGTTAATTGCCGCCACAGTGCTGGAACCAGGGATTTATTTTGCGATTAATAGCCCGGCCGGTATTGTCGGTGCTTTGCCCAGTGAAGCAGTGGCTACTATCACCAGCTGGGGTTTCCCTGTGACCGTAGAGCAAATGGACGCTTTAGCCAAAGCCATGGGTGAAGCCACCTTATTTGCCCGCACCGGCGGTGCACCTTCATTGGCTGTGGGTATGGCCAGCATTTTTGCGTCGGCTTTTGGCGAGCACTTATTAGCCATCTGGTATCACTTTGCCATTATGTTTGAAGCCGTGTTTATTCTGACCACACTGGACGCCGGCACCCGCGTTGGCCGTTTTATGCTGCAGGATATGCTGGGTAATCTCTGGCCCAAACTGGGCCGTACCAGCTGGTATCCTTCGGTGATTTTCAGCAGTGCTCTGGTGGTCGCGGGCTGGGGTTATTTTTTATATATAGGCGTGATCGACCCCAACGGCGGCGTCAATATTCTGTGGCCGCTATTTGGCATCGCCAACCAGATGCTGGCCGCCATTGCCCTTTGTGTCTGCACCGGCATTCTGATTAAATCCGGCAAACTCAAATATGTGTGGGTGACAGCCCTGCCGCTGCTGTGGTTAACCATTCTGACCAGCACAGCAGTGTACGAAAAAGTGGCAAGCGACAATCCCAGGCTTGGTTTTTTTGCTGCCGCAGACGATCTCAGCCAAAAACTGGCCAGTGGTGTGCTGCCGCCGGAAAAAGCCGCAGTAGCGCCACAGCTGATTTTTAACCAGCAGCTCGACGCCTGGCTTGCCATGTTATTTGCTGCGCTCTTGTGGATCATTATTTTAGATATGCTCAGAATGGCCAGCCGCCATCTGCGTGGTTTGCCTGTGCCTGAGTCTAAAGAAACACCTTATCAGCAGACCAGACTGGAAACTCAACAGGGAGCAACCGCCTGATGCAACTTGCCACAGCACGCAGTGCCTGCCGCCAATTTGGCCAGGCGCTGCGCTTAAAACTAAAACAAGGCTGGTCTTTGTTGCGGGAACTGAGCGGTGATGATGCTTATGAACGTTATTTACAGCATCAGGCACTGCATCACCCGGATGAAACACCTTTGTGCCGCCACGCTTTTTTTAAGCGGGAGCAACAGCAAAAATGGCAGGGCGTTAAACGTTGTTGTTAATGCTGAGGCTTAATTTTAAACACAACTACAGGCGCCTTTTCTAATGGCAAATTTATTACAACAGGCCGTTGCCGCCATTTTTATGCTGTTAATGCTGGGTCTTGGCCTGGCGCTGGCGCTCAGCCCCTGCATTATTTTGTGGTTAACGGCCAGGCAGTTTTTGCCAAAACTCTGCCCCTGGCACTGGGCTAAACCCACCACACTCTGCCTGCTGCTATCGCTGCTGGTGATTTTTGCGCTCAATATCGACCTGGAGTCCGGTTTATTGTCGATGTTCAGCCAGGTCTTTATGTTGTCTTTGGGCTGGACCTTACTGCTGTTGCCACTGGCGCTTGTAAGCCAATGGTGGCGTCAACGCTAAAATTCCTGCGCTCTGGCGCAACCTTATAGCAGCAGCGCCAGCGCATGGTTATGATCAGCCCCTTCGCCATCACCACAAGATTGGAGCGCCGATGAAAACTATCCGGATCGACCTGGTTTCAGATATTACCTGCCCCTGGTGTGCCATCGGCTTTGCCCGGCTACAACAGGCGTTTAAAACCCTGCCTGAACTGCAGCTACAGCTGCACTGGCGTGCTTTTGAGCTAAATCCGGATCCAAATTTAGTTCCGGAGCCGATTTTACCGGCCCTCAGTAAAAAATATGGCCAAAGTGAAGAGGCGATGCGCCAGTCACAACAAAACTTAATGGCCATTGCCGCCGATCTGGGGCTGAATTTTCAAAAGATGCAGCAGCGCTACACCTGCAACACTTTTGATGCTCACCGCCTGATGTATTGGGCAAGCAACTTTAACCGGCAGGACCAACTGGCGTTGGCCTTGTTTGAAGCTTATTTTGGCGAAGCGCAAAATATGGCCGAACCCGCAGTGTTATTACATTGTGTTGCCAAAGCCGGCCTGGACAGCAATGCAGCCGTCACTTTGTTAGCATCAACACAGTATGCCGCTGAAGTGCGCGCTGAGCTCGAGCAAGCGCGGCACAATGGCATTCATTCGGTGCCGGCTTTTATTATTAATCAACGTTATTTAATTTCCGGCGCACAAGAGCCTGCTGTGCTGGCACAGGCACTACAACAAATTGCCGACGAGCAGCAGTCAGCAAATTCATCATCCAGATAACACACTTATATTTCAGAAGGTTCAGATGACAACAACCCGTGCACTTTATGCCATTGGCACTCCGGGCCAGCCCTGGGGTGATGCCGAAAAAGCGTTATGGTTAAGCCAGCAACAGCAAAAACGCAGTTACCAACAGGATGTGATCACCCCTTTAACCCGGCTGTTTGCCGATAAAACCGAGCTGGCAGCACAGGCTGAGCTGTTCCAGTACGGCAGCCTGGATTATCAGGCACTTGGCCTTGGCAGCTATCCGCTTTATGCCGTTGCCAGCAAAATCTGGCAGGCCGATAAAGCCACAGTGCTGGTGACAGGCGGTGTGCATGGTTATGAAACCAGCGGCGTGCATGGTGCTTTAGATTTTATCCGCGACAAATTTGCGCAGTATCAGCCACATTTTAATCTGCTGATTTTGCCTTGTATCAGCCCCTGGGGTTACGAAACCATCAACCGCTGGAACCCATTGGCGGTTGACCCAAACCGGTCTTTTATGGCCAATAGCCTCTCCCAGGAAGCCGCCGCCGCTATGGCTTTAGTGGCCAGCAAAGCACCAAAGGTACTGGTTCATGTGGATTTACACGAAACCACTGATTCAGACAACAGCGAGTTTCGCCCGGCCAAAGCAGCGCGTGATGGTGTGGTGAATACCAACTGGAATATTCCGGATGGTTTTTATCTGGTCGGCGATACCGACAATCCGCAGCCGGACTTTCAGCACGCCATTATTCAGGCCGTGGCCAAAGTGACCCATATTGCGCAAGCCGATGAAAACGGCTGCCTGATTGGCGAAAAGTTACAGCAATTTGGTGTGGTGAATTACCCAAAAAAAGCACTGGGCCTTTGTGGCGGCATGAGCAATGCGCTTTATGTCACCACCACTGAAGTCTACCCGGATAGCCCTAAAGCCAGCCCGGCGCAGTGTAATCTGGCACAGGTCACCACCATCTGTGCCGCACTGGATTTTGTATTAAACAGAGCCTAAACCCGCTTTTGCCACAATGCCTGTAACAGCCGCAGCAGAGGCCGGTTAGCAGCCGGCCTCTGCCTTTAGTGTGGTAAATCCCCCCTCAAAAGAACCCGGAAAGAGCCCCAACCCAAACCTTCGGTTTGGCCGGATTGAACTATGCTGCGGTATCAGTTTCTATTGCATAGATCAGGGCAGGTTCAGTCTGGCTTGTTATAACAAAGCCTGATCGCATTCTGCTTCGGAGGTAAAGATGAAAATAATCAAATGGTTGCTGCTGGGGCTCTTTAGTGTTGTCCTGCTGCTGACGCTGTATCTGACCTTTTGGTTTGATTTAAACGATATTAAACAGCAGCTGATCAACAAGGTTGCAGCACAAACCGGTCGAACCCTGCAGATCCAGCAGGACATTGGCTGGAGTCTGTATCCGGATTTGGCGTTGGAACTCAAAGAGATCAGTTTATCGCAGCCTGAAGGACTGCCTGGCCCAGCCATGTTAAAGGTGGCTGAAGCCCAGGCCGCTGTTGCGCTCTGGCCTTTGCTGGATAAACAAATTCAGCTGAAAAAACTCAAGCTGCACCAGGTGGACATTTTTATTACCGAACAAGGCAAGCTCAATAGCTGGAGCGGCCTGACGCAAGACCCTGACAACCCCACAGCCGCCAGTACAGAGAAAAGCGCAGAGAAAAGTGCAGAAAACCCTATGCTGCAACAGCTGCAACTGGACGAGCTGGAGCTCAGCCAGGTGCAACTCAGCCTGCAGCAAAACGGCAAAAAACCACAACAATTCAGTCTGCAGCAATTCAGCCTGCAGCAGTTTCAGCCGGGTAAAGCCGCGCCCGTCAGTTTTCACCTGACAGTGCCGGACCAGCTGGATCTCAAAGCTGAGGCCATGCTGCTGTGGCAACCACAAAGTAAAACACTGCAACTGGATAAGTTTCAGTTAAAAGGAGATGTGGCTGCAGCGACGCTGCAACTGCAAAGTACACTGCAGCTGGATAACAACAGCCAACAGCTGCAATGGCAACTCAATGAACTCAAAATTGCCGACAGCAAAGGCAGCGGCTCAGTCAGCCTCAATTATGCGGGCAAAGTACCTGCAGTGCAGGCAGAACTCAGCCTGGATCAATGGCAGCTGCAAAACGCTGAGCAAGCAGCAGATGCCAAATCAAACAACAGCGCAACACAACAACCGGACCTGAGTTTTTTCAGCCAATTTGCCATGCAGCTGAAGTTAGAGATCCAGCAGCTGCAACTTGCCAGGCTTGCGCTCAGCAACAGTCAGCTGCAACTGCAGAACCAGCAGGGTCTGCTTAGCCTGAAACAAGCCAGCGCTGAGTTATATCAGGGCAACATCAATGCCAGCGGCTTTTTGGATGCACGTCAACCGCTGGCCGCTTATCAGCTGGATGCCAAACTCGCAGGGCTGGATATGCTGGCGCTGCTAAAAGCCGCCGCCGACATGGAGTTATTAAGTGGCACCGCCGCTTTGCAACTCAAAGCACAGGGCCAGGGTTTACTGCCGGATGACTTTAAAACCGCGCTCAGTGCAAAGGGCAACTTCAACATTACCGACGGTGCTATTAACGGCATTAATATTCCGGCGCAAATCCGCAGTGCCCGCGCTGCTTTAAAAAATGAAACAGCACCGGATGGTAACGAAGCGAAAAAAACCGACTTTTCCAGCCTGACCGGCAGTTTTATCCTCAGTAAAGCCGTGCTGGAAAACCACGACTTACAACTGGCGGCACCGCTGCTGCGTTTATCCGGCAGCGGCAACGCCAATTTGAGCACTGAACAGCTGGATTACCAGTTAAAAACGGCGCTGGTCAATACACTCAAAGGTCAGGGCGGTAAAAGCAAAGATGAACTGGCCAATATCGAAATTCCGCTCAGAATTAGCGGCACTTTTGCCAAACCTAAATACCAGCTCGACACTAAAGCCTTGTTTGAACAACATTTAAAACAAAAAGTGGACGCACAAAAAGACAAACTGAAAAACAAACTGCTGGAAAAACTGGGCGGTGGTTAAAGCGGCTTTTGCTGTAACCTGAGGCTGCGGTAAAACGCCGCAGCCTCAGGTTACAAACGGGATAACAAGTTCGTGCGCTGAACTTAATCGTCGCGCGTCAGCACTTCCAGCAATTCAATGTCAAAACAAAGGTCTGAATTGGGCGGGATCATAGTGCCGATTTGCCGCTCGCCATAAGCCAGATGGGCCGGCACCCAGAGCCGGCGTTTGCCGCCTACTTTCATGCCCTGCAAGCCCAGCACCCACCCCTGGATCACCCGGCCGTTACTCAGCACACACTGAAAAGCCTCACCACGGCGGTACGAAGAGTCAAACTCAGTGCCATCGGCTAAAAACCCGCGGTAATGGCTGGTAATTAAAGCGCCGCGCACTGCCGCTTTGCCCTCGCCCACCACCAGATCTTCAATTTTTAATTCATCCATCAAAGGCTCCCGAAAAAGGCCATAAAAAGCCGATTATAACCTGCACTCAGCAACGACTGACCAGCACAGACCACCACTTTAACCGTCTGGTAGCCAAAACCGTAGCCTGTTGCACAGCGCCGATGTCCGTGCCGGTTGCCACCCCTGGAAAAAGTCGCTACTTTTTCCAGGTGCTGTTGCCGGACTGTGCTGCTGGTGAACCTCATTGCTGCAGCAGAGTACAGCGCCCCCCAAACTACTATGGACGGAGGTTGTGATGAACAAAGTTGCTTTATTGGCGATTCACGGTATGGGCTCAACCCAAAGGGGCTTCAGTCAAGAGCTGGTGCAGGATTTAACACGCAAAATGAACAATCACTTTGCTGAATTAGTGGTGTTTAAAGAAGTGTATTACCAGCATATTTTGCAGGACAACGAAACCGAGGTCTGGCACAAGCTGGCTGGCAAATTGCGCTGGGACGCGCTGCGCCAGTTTATTCTGTTTGGTTTTGCCGACGCCGCCGGCCTTGAGCATCGCAAAGAATTACCAAACAGCGCTTATCTGCAGGCGCAGCTGGAAATAGCTCGTTCTTTGTATCAGGTCAGCCAACAGTTGGGCAGCACAGATAAAGTGGTGGTGCTGGCCCATTCGCTCGGCTGCCAGGTGATGTCCTGTTATTTGTGGGACTCAGCTCAGGCCGCAGCCAATCCGGCCGACCCCAAAGTTGCCGCCGGCATCTGGCGTGATATTCAGCAGCACGCGCAGGCGATAGCCGGCAAAGCGCAACTTACAGCGGATGACATCCAATTTTTGCAGGGCAAACGTCTGGCTTTGCTGGTAACCACAGGCTGCAATATTCCGATTTTTGTCGCCGCCCATAAACAATCCGACATTGTGCCTTTTGCCAAACCCAACAAAGATTTTGTCTGGCATAACTATTACGATAAAGATGACGTATTAGGCTGGCCGCTGGCCGAATTATCACCCGCTTATGGCGAGCTGGTGACAGATTTCCGCATTAATGCCGGCGGCGGTATTTTAGGCTGGATCAGTAAAAGCTGGAACCCTATGTCGCATGGTGAATATTGGGAAGACAAAGAGCTGCTGGAACCTTTGGCCAAACAGCTCAGCACTTTGGCTTCAACCGGCAGCTTATAAGCAAAACGCGTCGTCGGCTGGTTTAAACCACGGCCTATATGATATAACTTTGTATTCAACCTTTTGGTTTTTCTGGATATTTTAAAAGGACTTTTACATGGAACCGACCAAAGCTGAATCGGATGGACAACACGCCACTATGGCAGCTGAAACAACCAGCCTGATCCCAAACGAAAATCCGGCGCATCAGGAGCTGCCTGCACCACAAACAAATCAGCAACCTCAGGCTGAGTTACCTGCCACAGCGACTGACGTGGCGGCCAGCGACGAGCCAATACATGCAGAGGCCAACAGTAAAAAAGGCCAACTTGCCAGCCGAACACATCGTTTGCTGGCGTCATTAATTGATAGTTTTATCCATTTGTTGGTTTTTATACCGCTGATTTGGTTTGTTGGACTGGACACCTTTAAAAACCTGAGTCCGTTGCAAACCCTGTTAGTTGCGCTGTATAGCATGACAACTTATCTGTTGATCCATGGTTACCTGCTGTATCACTACGGTCAGACGATTGGCAAGTCTGAATTTGGCATGCGTATTCAACTGCTGAACGGCGAAAAAGCCAGCCTGCAGCATGTGATGTTATGGCGTTATTTACCCATAGTGCTGATAACTTTTGTGCCGGTGATTGGGCAGTTTTTATCCGGCATTTTTAATGTGTTGCTTATTTTTGGCAAACAACGCCGCTGCCTGCATGATTATATTGCCGGCACCGAGGTGCGGTATTATTACGACATGCCACAACAAAGCCCACCCAACTAAAACCAACAGCCCTCAGATCTCACAACAAAAAGAGATGCCGCGCAATAATGCGGTAGCTCGCCGGAACCAACAATTCCAGATCCGAACAGTGCCAAAGCTTTGGCACTGTTTTTGGCACAGCAATTGCTAACAAAAAATTCACTTGATACAGCGCCGGCCAGGGACAGAGGGTGATGAAAACCAACATCAGTTTATTTGATACGCTGCAACAAATCCGCAGTCAGCAGCACAACCGCCAGCAAAGCCTGCTGGCCAGTTATCAGCAAAAAGACAAAAGCAAAGAGCCGGTGACCACACCGGGCAAAACACCGGCAGAGCCAGCCAAACCGGTGCAAACTCATGCCGATTTTAGCCAGATGAGCGCCAGACAACTGGGTCAGTGGCTGCAGCAAGGCCTGAAAAGCGGCAAAATTGCGCCGGAGCAGGAAGCTGTGTTTAAAACGCTGATTTATTCCGCTACGGCCGGAGATGCCAATAACAGCGATAAAGCATTCAATTTCAGCGAAAAAGCACAACAAGGGCTACAAAGTGCCATACGCCGCAAAGACAGCAGCGCTATGTTGTTCTGGGGCAATGCAGTACAAAGCATGAAAAAATATCAGGGCGAAAAATTGCCGCAGCCAACTGCTTAAGCTTGTGCTGCGGCTTCCATGCTCTCAGGCGCTTGCCAAAAGGCGCTGACTAGCCGGTTTTGACGCTGTCTTTACCAGTAAACATCTGTTCTGAATCTGTTTTTTGCCCGACATTTTTTGCCGTAGCTAAACCACAACACCAACTCAGCAGCGGCACAGCGCGGATCAACCAATACCCCAGCGCACAACCAGCCACAGTGAGCAGCAGTATCAGCCATACTTCCAGCCCGGCCGGAATAGCCAAAGGTTTTAACCAGCTGGCAAACACCACAATTAAAGTTTGATGTAGCAGATACCAGGGCAGAATAGCAGGGCTGGCATACCGATAGATGGCACCTTTGCGGTCTATAGCATTGACCGGCCGGTTTAAATAACGGCCGGCATAACCCAGCACCAGCAGCAGCCAGCACCAGTGATTCAGCGCCACCACTGCGGCATAACAAAGCCGTACCAGCAGCAGCTCGTCGAACTTTGAGGCGTAAGGTTCAAACACATCATGTTTATCCAGAATAATCAGCGCATAACATAACAAAGCCAAAATGAAAAACAGCCTTCTGTAACGCACCAGTGCCGCCCACCATTGCTGCTGTTGGGCCAACAGATAACCCGCCACAAAAACAGCAAAATATTTAGCATGGTTATACCAGTCATCCAGCAGTGCATGGGTGGTTGGAAAAACTTGCCGCAGCCAATACCAGCTGATACCAAGCAACAACAACACCATTAACAAGGCATAACGGGCAGGCAGTTGTTGCACAAAACGGCTTTTTGCAAAACGATTCAGTGGTACACGGCCTAACAACAGCAGCATGCTGTAACACCAGACATAAGGCAAAAACCACAGATGGTTCCAGGTGAGCAGCCCTATAGGGCTATGGTGCCCGGGCAATAAGCCGGTTTGTGGGTTGATATACTGCCACCAGAATTGCAGGTAACCGGGTTCTATCAGCTGCTGGCTCAGCGCTTCAAAATACACCTGCGGCACCACCACCACAAACATGCCAAACAGCAAAGGCATAAATAAACGGCGGCTACGCAGCCTGAACAAGGTGCTGCTACCTATGTGCTGCTGCGCCAGACTGAGCGCCATAGCGCTGAGTAAAAACAACAAACTCATCCGCCATGGGTTGGTTAAAATCATTAAGTCCTGCAACCAGCCATAGGTTTGTGTACTTTTTACATGCCAATCCCAGTCGGCCACGTAGTACATGCCAATGTGATACAAAATCAGCACAGCAAGCGCCAGAATACGCAACCAGTCTAAATCGTAACGGCGTGCGCCTGCCCCGCTGCTGTGTTTTGGAAATACTGTTTCTGTCATTTGAAAACTCCGGTTAAAGTAACCAGCGCAGTCTGCCCAACAACACAGCAGGCCCCAAGGCACCGATGTGTTGGTGGTGGTTTTCAGGGATAACAGGTGGAATAGTGTGACGAAAAATACGCAAGCCAGCCTGCTGGCGCGCTTTGATCAACATCCGTTGTGGTATAGCTATCTGCTGCTTGGGTGTTATCTGCTGATCAATAACAGCATTAATGCCACGTCGGTCTGGATGGAACACAGCCGTAACCCACTGAACACAGTGCAACTGTGGGAACCTTTTTTATGGGAATACAGCAGTGCGCTCAGCACTTTATTGTTGTGTCCTTTTTTGCACTGGATGTTCAGTCGTTACCCTATGCGGCTGAGCAATATCAGCCCGCTGCTCATAACCCATCTGCTGGGTTCTTTGGTGTTTAGCGTGGCGCATGTCAGTTTGATGGTTGGATTTCGCAGTGTTGCTTATGGCCTGGCACAACAGGATTACAGCTTTGGCCCTGTACTGCGGGAATTTTTTTACGAATACCGCAAAGATGTCTGGGGTTATTTATTCTTTTTTGGCCTTTTTCAGCTGCTGCAGTTTGTGTATCGCAGGCTCAAAGGCGAAGCCAGTTTGATCCAGACCGGCGATGATACAGAGGCATCAGCCAGCCCGGCAGCAGACAACAAACCCGCAAGCATTAGTTCGGCCGCAGCGCCCCGCCACTTTCTGGTGAAAAAACTGGATAAAGAATTTTTAATTGCCGTTGCCGATATTGAATGGCTGGAGGCCAGTGGCAATTATGTGAATTTACACAGCAAAGGCCGTATTTACCCGCTGCGCGCCACTTTAAGTAACACTATGGAACAGCTGGCCACTCAGGGGTTTAGCCGTATTCACCGTAGTTTTGCCGTGAATCACCATGCTATCGACAGCATCAGTTATCAACCAAGCGGCGACGGTGAAATTCAGCTGAAAAACGGCCAGCAACTGGCGTTATCGCGCCGTTATAAAGATGACTTCAGAGCCGCTGTGCAAGCTACAGGCACATCAGCGCTCTAAATAACTGATCCTATTAATGCTACACCCGTTTGATCCCGTGCCTGCTGCCTGGAAACGGTGATGCGGTGTCCATAAAGTGTTCAACTCTTTCCATCAGTTCCTCCATCGACTTACAGCTGTGGTTGCGTGTAACAGTCTCGTGCAGCGAATGCCACAGCAGTTCTATTTTGTTATGCCACGGGCTATAAACCGGCAGGAATAACAGTTTGAACTTTGGGTTGTTTTCCAGCCATCGCTGCGCCTTTTTACTCTTATGAATGATGTAGTTATCAACAATCAATGTAATGGTTTTAGCACTGCGGTAGCGTTTTCGTAGTGCTATCAGCAAGTCTATAAAAAGCACCGTGCTTTTTGAATTAGAGCCAACATAAGTCACCTGGCCAGTCTTCGCTTGCAGTGCACCTGCCAGGAAGCGTTTTGTGTTCTGCCCCGGCGTAACAACTTTACGTTGCTGGCCGCGCAAACCCCAATCTGCACCGATTTTGGGGTTAAGATGGATATCCACTTCATCCTCATAAAACACCGGGTTGTGATTGTCGCAGCTTGCAAGTGCTTGTTTTATCGCTGCTAACTTCGCTTCTTTATCCGGATCTTTGATACACAGCGTCGGCGCTGCACGCCGCCAGACAATGCCATGTTTGGGTAACCACCGTCGGATTGTCGAGCTGTGTAACACGATATTTAGCGCTTCACGCAGCACAATACTGATTAATTCGCTGCTCCAGCGCGAGCGTTGATAGCCAAATTCCTGTGGCCTGAAACCAATCAAAAACCGCAACAGCTCACCGATAACCTTTGGCTCAAACCGTACTTTTCTACCAGGCAAGTCAGCCTGTAAACCATCAATATCATCCGTTAGATACCAATTTATCCAACGGTTTACACTCGATCTGGCGGCCTGCAATAGCTCGGCAATTTCTGTTTTGGATTTGCCTTTCGCCAGCAGCAATATTGCATTTGCTCTTCGTGCCAACGGCCTGTTTGGGTTCCACTGCACAATTTTTTTCAGACGATACAACGCCTGCGGCGTAAAAAATGGTAATTTGTTCATACTCAATGCGGTTGGTGTTTTGGGGTTTGTTTGGCGACTGATCTGATCGCGCAAACCGCATTGAGTTCCCTCCTGCAAGTGATCTATTAATTCGCACAGTTATTTAGGCCTCAGGCAGCCTGCTCAGCTGTGGGTCGCAGCTGATGCAGCCATTCTTTTGGCGACACACCAAGCCGCTGGCGAAAAGCACGGTGAAAAGCCGCCACACTCTGATAACCAACGGCTGGGGCAATTTGTTTCAGCGAAGAGCCGGCCAGCAATTCTTTACGTGCCAAAGTTAAACGCCAGTTCAACAGGTATTCGGCCGGAGTCTGGCCCACCACTTTGCGAAAATGTTCGGCAAAACGGGCCCGCGACATACCCGCTTCCAGCGCCATCGCCTCTAAAGTCCATTCCAGCTGAGGCTGACGATGAATGGCATCAAACACAGCTGCTAATTTTTTATCAGCCAGACCGGCAAACAACCCAACCTGCACTGAACCTTGCGCCATGATAAAACGCAATAACAAAATCAGCAGATATTCGGTTAGCCGCTGCAAAGCTGCGTCCCGGCCACAGTATTGCTGCTGGTTTTCCTGCCAGATCAGCTGGATCAGCGCACGCAATGAAGCACACTCAGACAGCGGTATCACACTACAATCCGGCAAAGCCGCCAATAACGGATTGCCGGCCACTTCACCACAATCCAGTGTTGCGCAATACAACAATAAGGAATGCTGATGCTGCACTTCAAACTGATGGGCATCACCACGCGGCATAAAAATCAGGCAGGGTTCGGTCACGGCAATCCGCTCGCCATTGAGCAACAACGCCCCTTGCCCCGCTTCCACCAAATGCAAATAAGCCTGACCGGATTGAGGGCAAAACCGGGTTTTCTGGCAACTACTGCCATGAAAATACACCGCAGCTTTTGGCGAAAAATGTGCAAGTAACGGCGTTAACCTATCCATTTTGATACTCCCTGCAAGTTAAATGGCACTTTTAGTTACCAATAGTTCCTGATAATAGCAGCCATCACAGAAGCTGCCAAGCCAGTGATGACTGGCAATGAGGAACACATGAAAGGCCCATACCCAACTTTTTTGCTGTTGTTGTTAACCCTTAGCCTGACACTATTTAGCGCTGCAGGCCGGGCCAATACCCAGGCTATTGCAGTGGATTACCTGCAAGGTGAAGGTGATGTTCAGGGATTAAAACTGGCTTACCAACAACAGATGCCATGGCTACACAGTATCAACCCAAAATTAACAGTACTGCTGGAGGCCAGCGCTAATTTCTGGCGTTATGGCCCGGCCAATAGTTCCGACAGCAATGCAGTGCTGGCGTTTTCGCCTGTGTTGCGTTACCCGCTGGGTGAACAATTGGGTCTGCGTTGGGATCTT
The DNA here is from genome assembly GCA_003543135.1 of Rheinheimera sp. Lineage (GTDB taxonomy): Bacteria > Pseudomonadota > Gammaproteobacteria > Enterobacterales > Alteromonadaceae > Pararheinheimera. The sequence goes on along the minus strand of DPJG01000020.1, from coordinate 93,920 downwards.
GAATTTGGTATTGGTGTGTCCTTATTGGATGACACCCGTTTTGCCGGTAAAAACGTCAGCACCCATTACCAGTTCGAAGACAGATTGGGCCTGGTGGCCTGGTTCAGCCCGGAACAGTCGGTGACACTGCGGTATTTGCATTATTCAAACGCTGGTTTTAAAAAGCCAAACCCTGGCCTTGATTTTATCAGTCTGTCTTACGCCTGGTACTTTTAATGGAGCCCGGCATGAAAACCAAAGTGTTATGGCTGTTGTTATTACTGCTGCAAAGCCCGCTGCCAAGCTCGGCCGGTGACAATAAAAACGCTGCCGGCCACAGCGCAGACAGATTCAACACAACTTCTCTGCAACAAAGGTTGCAGCACCCGGCTTTGTTGCTGGATCTACAGCTCAAACAAATCACGGCGCTGTTAACTGCGGCGGCTCAGCAAGGCCATGTCCGTGTGCATAACACACCACAGTGGCAATATCGGCTGCAGCAGCTGGAGCAACAATGGCAGCGGCTGTTTCAGCACAATGAATCCAGAGCGCTGAACCAAATTTATAACCAGTTTCAGATTGAAATTCAGTTGTTACAACTGCCCCCTGCCGAGCGCAAAACCACAACGCTGCTCACACATATTCAAATGCTGGAACAACTGCGACTGCGTTTGGCCTTGCTAACCGGCAATGCCAAAGCCGCCAACAGTTAAATGCCAACACCAGACACCATCCAAATGGCAGAGTGTAAGCGCGCTGTCCGGCCAACAAAACCATCACCACAACCTTATCACTGCTTATTTTTTGACCTGAAACAAAACTGCGCCAACTGGTATTTGCATTTGGCTGTTATCTGCATTTAACTGCAAAGACTGACCCCGGCTCACCAGCCCTGACAACTGATTTATATGGAGATGATGATGCGTACCTTCACTCTGCCTCTGCTTGTTATATTGTTTGGCCTGTCGCTGACAGCACAGGCCCAAACCACGTTATCCAGCCACCCTTATGACAAAGTGCAGCAAATATCCCCTGAAGTGCAGGTTGAACAGCTGGCACCGGGTTTGTGGTTACACCGCACCGAACAAAAACTCAATAACGGCATGCTGTTTACCGCCAATGGCCTGTTATTGGAAACTGAACAGGGTATCTGGATGCTGGACACCGCCTGGGGTTATTACCCCACTGTCGATTTATTACATTGGATAGACACAGTGCTGCAAAAGCCGGTGGTAAAAGCTATTGCCACCCATGGTCATGATGACAGGGTTGGCGGCGCTGCTGCACTTGCCGAGCGTAATATTCCGTTGCAGGTCACAGCGCAAACCGCAGCTATAGTGCAGCAGCGTGCCAAAACTGAAGACTTGTTATTGCCGGTGCAGTCGGTGGTGACTCTGGCAACTGGGGAGAAATATCAGGACGGCCCGGTCGAGTGGTTTTATCCGGGCGCCGGCCATACCAGCGACAATATTGTATTGTGGCTGCCACAATACCAACTGTTGCTGGGCGGCTGTGCGGTCAAAGCACCGCGTTATCCTGGCCTGGGTAATATTGCCGACGCCGATGTGGCACAGTGGCCACACAGCTTACAACGGATCCAACAAGCTTATCCGGACATCAAAATTCTGGTACCAGGCCATGGCGATGTGGCTGATGCCGGGTTACTCAGTTACAGCCTGGGTTTGATGAATAAAACCGAATAAAAAACATTGTCAGGCCAGAATGCGGCATCAAACAACAAAGTTATGCTGCAGCGGCCTGCGATCCACCCAACAACAGCCCTTGTAAAAAACACTACAACCAGCCCCGCTGCTGAGCAATACGGGCAGCGTCAACGCGGTTGGCGGCATTAAGTTTATTGATAGCGTCCGACAAATAATTACGGACAGTGCCTTCGGCTAAAAACAATAACTGTGCAATTTCAGCCGTGCTTTTGCCTTCGGCACTAAGCCGCAGCGCGCGCCGCTCTTTATCATGCAACGGGTTATCCTGCCCCAGCGCCAGCATCGCCAGCTCAGGCGCTATCACTTTGCCACCAGCCATAATTTTCTCTATGGCCGCCAGCAGTTCAGTGGCAGGGGTGTCTTTTAGTAAAAAACCATCCACCCCGGCCTGCATGGCCCTTTTGACATAACCGGCACGGGAAAAGGTAGTCAGGATCAACAGCTTACAACGCTGTTTTTGCCCTGCTTGCTCCTGCTGCAAAAACTCAACCAGCTCCAGCCCGGTCAGACCCGGCATTTCAATGTCGGTTAACAACAAATCAAACTTTTGCTGGCGTAGCAGTTGTTTGGCTTGCTGACCATCAGCTGCCTCCACCACTTGATGGCTTCCCAGCAAACTTAATAAAGTGGCAAGGGTGCTGCGCAAAATAGCCTGATCTTCGGCAAATAAAATATTCATGTAACACCCTGCGCGCTGTCTGGCTGCTGTAACGGCCAACTTAAAATAAAACAGGTGGGTGCCAGTTGCCATTGGAAAACCCCACCCAAGGCAGCGAGGCGTTCGGCAATGCCGGTTAAACCATGGCCTGGCGTTATGGCGGTACAAACCCCGTCATCCTGTAACCTCAGCTGCCAACCGCTGTGATCTTTACTGGCGCTGAGCCATAACTCTTTGCCATTGCTGTGTTTAAGCACATTGGTGCACAGTTCAGTCAGAATCAGCTCCAGTTCCTGCGGGCTGTCTGCGGCCAGAGCGGCAAAATCAACATCCACATGACAAATCCAGCCACTGCTGCGCAATTGTGCCAATAAAGCCGGCAGCACCACGTCCAGCCCCTGCTGGCGATACCCGCTGATAGTTTCACGCACCAACTGCAAACTTTGTCTGGCCACTTGTTGTAATTCGGCTAATTGTTGCTGCGCTGCTTGCGGTTGTTGCCGCTCCAGCCACACCTGAGTCAACTCGGCTTTGAGTGCAATAGTGGCCAGACTATGGCCCAGCACGTCATGTAAATCGCGGGCAATACGTTCGCGCTCCAGCTGCCTGGCCATTTGTTGTAATTCGGCATGGCTGCGCTCTTGTTGCAGATGATTATGCAGGCGCATTTGTTCCACCAGGCCGGACACACTGACACCAAGCACCACCACCAGCGCATACCCCTGCAACCAAAGTGACGGATACCACCACCAGAACCAGGCTGCCTGCCATAACAGCAACAGTACAATCGCCAGCAGATAACGGCTGTTGCTAAGCCAAAAGCCTATAAAAAAACCAATATAAGCAAACATCGCCATGCTGCCGGAATTAATGGGCGTCACCGCAGTGGCAATCAGCCACATCGCCAGTAATAAAGGCCAGCGCTGCTCTTTATTGCCGGCGGCAATCCGGTGATACACCACAATAAAAGCCAGCAATGCCAGCACAATACCGGCCCATTGCCACGGGCTTGTGGCTTGAATAAGCAGCGGCGGTAAAAAATAAAAACCGAGGTAAATCAGATAACCCCAGCGAAGTGTTCCTGTCAGCATGCTGCCCTCTGCTGTTTATTCAATACTGCATCCCCTTGGTGCGGCACAACAGGCAACTATTGCTGTTGCCTGTTGCTTTTGCTTTGTTGCCGCCAGCCAGCTATTAACCTGTTAAGAACCCTGCAATAACTTCCTGGCCCAGCCATAATCCGGCTGCTGGCGCAAAGCCTCAGTCCAGTCGGCTTTGGCCCCTGCGTTGTCACCGGCTTCTTTTTTTGCTAAACCACGCCAGACATAAGCTTCAGCTTGACCCCAACAAATGGCGGCACAAGGTCTGGCAAAAGCCTGTACCGCAGCTTCGGCCTGCACTAAGGCCTGTTTTTTATCGCCACCAAATAAAGTCGGGGTTTGATAAGCCAGAATAGCGCCCGCCAATAACACCCGTGGATTGTCAGCCTGCAGCTCTTTACTTTTTGCCAGTGCATCACCGGACAACTTGCCATAATAAGCGCCTTTAATCGGATAATAACCAGCCTGCATGCCGCGGGTCAGCGCTAATAATGCCAGTGCTTCTGTGGTTAAATCGGTATCCGGCTCAGCTTTTAGCAGTTGTTCTAACCGCTCAGCTGCCGCTTGCAGCGCAGGCTTTAACAGCCTTTCGTCGCCACGCACCGAAGCGGCAACAGCCAGCCGGTATTGGGCATAAGCAAACTGATAATCATCCTGTGCTATGGCGCTTTGTTGTTGCAGTGCGGCCAAATCCAGCCGCTGCGCCGCAACATCAATGGCGGTTAAATCGGTAGCCGCCAGCGCTGGCTGACTAAGTACAGCCAGCAGCAACAGCGGACGCAGCACCTTGCGTATAGCCGGCATCTGTAACTGAGAGTTATTGTGTGGAAATTTCATCATTGTTGCTCCGTTAAAACGCCCCCCTGGCGTTGACAACACAATGATGCCGATCTGCCTGCCGTTAAGTTAGTGTCAGCAATCAGCAAAGTCGAGTGACAAATGTCAGCAGTTCGCGCTGTGTATCCTGAGCAACACAGAAAAAAACAGCACTGCCGGGCAGTGCTGTTACAGGTCAAAACGCTGTGACTTAACGACCTTTACAAGTCAAAACGGTCCAGCTCCATCACTTTTTGCCAGGCTTTGGCAAAATCGCGGGCAAAACGTTCTTTGCCGTCGGCGGATGCGTACACTTCCGCCACAGCTCTGAGTTCAGCATGGGAGCCAAACATCAGATCCACTGGCGTTGCTGTCCATTTGATCTGATTGGTTTTGCGATCCAGCCCTTCATACAACCCCTGGTTGCTGGCTGACTTTTGCCATTTGGTCGACATATCCAGCAAATTCACAAAAAAGTCGTTGTTTAAAGTGCCGGCTTTGTTGGTCAGAACCCCGTGACGCACGCCGCCACTATTGGCGTTCAGCACCCTTAAGCCACCCACCAGCACTGTCATTTCCGGCACCGACAAATTCAGCATCGCCGCTTTATCAATCAGCGCTTCGGCCGGCGACAACATGCTGTTGTTGCTGTGATAGTTTCTAAAGCCATCAGCCATCGGCTCTAACACGGCAAAAGAAGCTGCATCAGTTTGTGCTGCTGTTGCATCTGTTCTGCCCGGGTTAAAAGGCACTTCAATACTCAGGCCAGCATCTTTGGCGGCTTGTTCCACCGCAGCAGAACCTGCCAGCACTATCACATCGGCCAAGGACACTTTTTTGCCGCCGCTCAGGGTTTTATTAAAGTCCTGCTGCACTTTTTGTAATACCGGCAGCACTTTAGCAAGCTCTTTTGGATCGTTGGCCGCCCAGTCTTTTTGTGGCGCCAGCGCTAAACGGGCGCCATTGGCGCCACCACGCATGTCCGTGCCACGGAAGCTGGATGCTGAAGCCCAGGCTGTTTTGACCAGCTGCGGCACAGTTAAACCGCTGGCCAATAATTTGGCTTTTAAGTTCTCGATGTCAGTGGCGTCAATCAGCGGGTGATCCACAGCTGGCACCGGGTCTTGCCATAACAACATCTCGCTCGGCACTTCTTTACCCAGATAACGGGCTTTTGGCCCCATATCTCGGTGCGTTAACTTAAACCAGGCTTTGGCAAAGGCCAATTCAAATGCTTTAGGGTCGTTTTTAAAGCGCAAAGCAATTTCGCGATAGGCCGGATCTTCTTTTAGCGCTAAGTCGGTGGTGAACATAATAGGCGCGTGACGTTTGGTTTTATCATGTGCATCCGGTACCAGATTAGCGGCCTGGCCATTGGCCGGGATCCACTGAGTGGCACCGGCCGGGCTTTTGGTTTTTACCCAGTCAAAGCCAAACAGGTTATCCAGATACTGGGTGGTCCAGGCCGTTGGATTCACCGACCAGGCGCCTTCCAGACCGCTGGTGACAGTATCTTCGGAATGGCCTTTACCGCATTTGTTTTTCCAGCCAAGGCCCTGCGCTTCCAGCCCTTCTGCGGCCGGTTCTTTGCCAACACATGCTTCCGGTTTATGCGCACCATGCGCCTTACCAAAAGTATGACCACCGGCAATCAGCGCCACAGTTTCTTCATCGTTCATCGCCATACGGCCAAAGGTGTCACGGATATCTTTGGCCGCCAGGAGTGGGTCCGGCACGCCATTTGGCCCTTCCGGGTTGACATAAATTAAGCCCATCTGCACTGCCGCCAGCGGTTTGGCGAGTTTACGTTCTTTGCTGTTTTTGTCGTAACGCTGCTCATCCAGCCATTTTTTCTCACTGCCCCAGTTCACCTGTTCGGCTTGCCAGTCGTCATGCCGGCCACCGGCAAAACCAAAGGTTTTAAAGCCCATAGACTCCAGCGCCACATTACCGGCCAGCACCATCAGGTCGGCCCAGGAGATTTTACTGCCGTATTTTTGTTTCACCGGCCAGAGTAAACGCCGTGCTTTATCCAGATTGACGTTATCTGGCCAACTGTTTAAGGGTTCAAATCGTTGCTGACCGCCACCGGCGCCACCGCGGCCATCAAAAATGCGGTATACGCCGGCTGAGTGCCAGGCCATGCGGATCATAAAAGGCCCATAATGGCCATAATCCGGCGGCCACCAGTCCTGGGGTGTGGTTAAAATGGTTTTGATATCAGCTTTGACGGCGGCTAAATCTAAACTATTAAATTCTTTAGCGTAATCAAAATTCTGGCCATAAGGATTAGATTCGGCACTGTGGGCGCGCAGTGGCGATAAATCCAGTTGCTCCGGCCACCAGTAGTTGTTGTTTGTCATGTCTTTGGCCAGCAACGGCTGGCTGCTTAACATCATTGCCAGCGTCAGTGCCGACAACAGCGGAACTTTATTTTTCATAGTGTTTTTCCTGTCCTTTATGGCTGCACTACTCTGGTTCAGCCTGAGTTTTGAGTTGAGGGTGCTGTGTTCCCCACAGCGACCTGTTGCCCCCTTATCGCCTGTCATCAGCTGCTTTTGCCGGCAATAACACAGGCAAGGGCAACCACCACCAAGGCCAACGGGGTACGCCCATAAATTAAAGCCGGTTATGCTGGGTTTGCAGTGATTAAAATCGATTGTTTTAATCGTTAATTCAGATGAAATTGTCATTGAGGGCAACAAGGTAGCGCCAATACCAGGCGCAAATTCATCACCGGAAAAGGCAACACCAATAAAAACACGCGGGTTGATGACTGTTTTTTATGCAGGAACAAAAGCTGAATCGGTAAATCCAGCAACAGTTCCGCACAGCTTTTATTAGCCAGACAGACGGCTTGATGCTCAGATAGTTGATGCCGAAAGCAACAACTGTCAGTACAATGAGGCAACAAATTTTACTCAGACCATGTAATGCACAGAGCCAGCGGCCTTGTGCTGATGGTCTTTGCCTTCGCCGGCCGCGCCGGCAAACTAATCAGCAGCAGGAACAAAAAATGGCAGCATTTGGTAGTGTATTTATGCCTGAAATGGCAATGGCTCAATTTGATGGTAACGCCTGGGGCAACAGCGCAATAGTCAGCGCCAACAGCATCAGCCTGCATCCGGGCGCCCATGTGCTGCATTACGCCAGCACCTGTTTTGAAGGTTTAAAAGCCTTTCGCCATGACGATGGTTCAGTGGCCATTTTCCGTATGGATAAAAACGTTGCCCGTATGCTGCAAAGCACAGAGTTATTGTCGTTACCAAAGTTTGACCCGGCACTGTTAAGCCAGATGATTGTGGACATAGTGCGCCATTATGCAGCCGATGTACCAACACCTCCGGGCTCCATGTATATCCGCCCAACCCATATCGGCACTGAACCTGCCATTGGTAAAGCGGCCACCCCAACTTTAACCTCGATGCTGTATGTGTTGCTGTCGCCTGTGGGTGACTATTTTGCCGGCGGCAGCCGCGCTTTGCGTCTGCTGATGGAAGACAACGCGCGCTGCGCGCCGCATATGGGCATGATTAAAAGTGGCGGCAACTACGCCAGTGCACTGCAACCGACCATGCAGGCCAAAGCCAAATATCAGGCCGATCAGGTGTTGTTCTGTCCGAATGGCGACGTGCAGGAAACAGGCGCAGCCAACTTCCTGCTGATTGACGGCAACGAAATTATTACCAAAGCACTGGATGCTTCTTTCCTGCATGGTGTGACGCGCGACACTATCCTCACTTTAGCCCGCGATTTAGGCATGACAGTGTCTGAGCGTGAACTGACAGTGGCTGAACTGCTGGAGCGCGCCGCCAAACCAGGCACAGAAGCAGCCCTTTCCGGCACTGCGGCTGTACTGGCCCCTGTTGGCACGCTGATTTATCAGGGCAAAGAAATTAAAGTAGGTTCAGGTGAACCTGGCCCAACCACCAGCAAACTGCGTCAGGCACTGAATGATATTCAGTGGGGCAGAGCCGAAGATAAACATGGCTGGTTAACGAAGATCTAAGCACTCGTCAGTACTTACAGAAAAAAAGCAGGCAGCCGCCTGCTTTTTTATTGCCTGATCCCAGGGCTTGCAGCGCAGAGCGGGTTTTGGCGGTTTGACGTTCCGGTTATCGTGAGTCAAAGCGACGGCAGAGTTATTTTGACCGCAGGCCACAATAACCCTAAGATAAAGCTCTTTTGCCTACAATCGGATTTATGATGAAAATTGCGTTAATAATCTTTGTGTTAGCTTGTGTTGTTTATTATTTTTACAGCAGTGCCAACAACGGCAAAACCGCGGCGCTGAATGTGGAACAAGGCTCGGCTTTTCTCGCTGAAAACAGCAAAAAAGAAGGGGTGAAAACCACCAGCAGCGGCCTGCAATATCTGGTGTTACAACAAGGCAACGGCGACAAACACCCGGGTCCTGCCAGCACTGTGACAGTGCATTATCACGGCACTTTAATTAACGGCACTGTGTTTGATTCGTCGGTAGAACGTGGTGAAACCATCAGCTTTCCGTTAAACCGGGTGATCCCTGGCTGGACCGAAGGGCTGCAGCTGATGAAAACAGGCGACAAATTCCGTTTTTTTATCCCGTCAAACCTGGCTTATGGCAGCCGTAATGCCGGTAAAATTCCACCGGGCTCCACGCTGATTTTTGATGTTGAACTTTTTGCCATCGAAGGTTAAGTCAGACTCTGACAACAGGCCGGTCCCAAAGCGGCCTGTTGGATCAATCAGTGGCCGGAACACAGCACTGCTCCAATTTTTTGACTTCAGGCGTCGCGTTATTTTTCTTTAAAATACAACCCTGTTACTAAGCATCACCCCATTAGTACCAGATAAAAGCGGTATTTTGGGTTGACCCCAAGCGCAGATCAGGCTAAAAAGCCCGCTGCCGTTTTGCCAAACTACTGCCTTAATGTGCGGGGTTTGGCGCATTTTCCACGGAGCCTGCTGCATGTACGACGCCTTAATTGCTATCTGGCAACAAGATTACCAACTGCTGGTCAGCCACGGCGCCATGATGATGGTGGTGTTTTGTCTGGTACTGATTTTATTTCTTGAATCCGCTTTTGTATTTTTGCCTTTACCAGGCGACAGTCTGGTGCTGCTCAGCGGCGGTTTGGTCGCCTCCGGTGTCATAGGTTACGAAGTAACCTTGTTGTATTTACCCTTGGCCGCCGGCCTTGGCAGTCTGGTGGCCTACTGGCAGGGTTATGCGCTGGCCCACACCCGCTTTATGCATCACATTGAACGGATGGTGCCGCAGGGTAGCCTGCCACGTGCCCATGTTCTTCTGGAAAAACACGGTTTTATGGCGATGTTTTCGTCACGTTTTGTGCCTTTTGTCCGGGTACTCACGCCCATGCTGATGGGCATGACCGGCATGAAACTGCCCAAAGTGGCACTGGTGAGTTTTGTCAGCGCCTTCTGCTGGACTTTTACCTTAAGCCTGCTCAGCTCCAGCCTGATGAAAATGCCGCAACTGGAGCAATATCATCATCTGCTGACCAAAGGGCTGATTATGATTTCTGCGGTGCTTTTTGTACTGGCCATACTCGCCATAGTGTACCGTTGGTACCGTTACCCTCAGGTCAATAAAGCAGAATAACTTCACTTGTACCCGCCAGAACCCAAAGTTGGGATTCTGGCGGCTGAACGGCCTGGGCTGTTCAGAAATTAGTATTCAGACCGTCTCAGACTGAAAATCCTGTAGCAGTGCCTGCAACGGCGCTATTTCCTGCTGTTTATTGCCAATACGCTGTTGCAACAGATAGATGCCGTACAGACATAATGGCAGCGCAATCAAACTATAAAACTTTAACATCGCCGCCGGCACTAATGCCGGTTGCCAGAACCACAAGCCCCACAACACCACCACAAACAGCACCAATAAAGCACAGGCCAACTGGTTGTAACGGTAATACAACAACGACAGCTGACAACTGCGCAGCCGGAACGCCAGCACACCGCTGCTGCTCCAGTTGTCATAAGCCAATAAAGGCCGGTGCACATGCCAGCTGACATACAGGCTCATCAGCACACCAATCAGCAAAAATACGGCGGCAATATAACTGAGCCAATCCTGCATAGATGTCACCAACCACAAAGCAGTGCCGGCCATAGCCGCAGCACCCAGCCATTCACCAGCCAGCAACAACCATTGTTGCCGCTGCCGTTGCCGGGCCTGGGTTAAATCTGCGGCAGTAGGCACAGTGGCAGCCGCTACCGGCTGTTGCTGCCAGCTTTTGCTTAAAGCAGCAAAATCAAATTCATTATTCATCTTGCATCAACTCCATCAATTCTGTTTTTGCCCGGTTCAGCCGCACGCGCACAGCACCATGGCTAATTTGCAGTACCTGTGCAATTTCCACTGCATCCATATCTTCCATCGCCAGCAAAATCACCTGTCGGTTGGCCGCCGACAGCTGGCGCACCGCCTGTAGCAGTCTGTTATTTTGCTGCTGCTCACCTATCTGTCCGGACGGGCAGTCGTCCAGTAACTGCGCCTGCATCTCTTCATCCAGCGGTTGCCATTTATGTTTTTGCGCCTGGGCAATGTGGTCGACTGTCACGTTATGCACAATACGAAACAAATAGGCCCTGGGGTTTTCTGCTGCTTGCAGCCGGGCGGCCGACTGATGTAACGCCAGATAAATATCCTGTTTTAAGTCCTGCCGTGCTGCGGCATCGGCTTCACACGCCAGCAGGGTGCGGCTTATAGCACCCTGCTGCTGCTGCCACAGCTGCAACAAAAACTGTTCAGCTGTTTGTGCCTGCCGTTCTGCGGTTGTGGTGGTGGTTGCGGTCAAAATGTTTTGCCTTCCTGTTGCTTATTTTTTCCTGCGCACCTGATGAGTCTGTGCGTTGCGCTCAAGTGTTACACAAAAAAATAAAAAAATAATCTGTAACAGCCAGAACAAGATCAACGACTTAAGGAGCAACAACAGAATATTTGTCACCATAGACAGGAGCATAGAATGAACAACTTATTTCGTTTGGCATTGATCCCGGCACTGCTCTGCAGCCTGACCGGCAAGGCGGAAGAACAGCTGGCCAGAATGGACACAGTGCTTTATCACAATGCCACTTTAATCAATCCGGCCAACCAACAGCGTACGGAAAACGGCTGGTTGCTGGTGCAAAACGGAAACATTATTGACCAGGGCCAGGCCAATACCACTGGATCTTTACCCAAGGCCAGCCAACAGATCAATTTAAACGACCAGTTTGTCATGCCGGGTTTAATTGACGTGCATTTACATCTGACCGCAGGCCCGCACCGAGTGGAAATGGTGAACGGCGCCCCAGTGATCACAATGAAAGGCCATCCGGAAATCACTCAGTATCATGCCATCAGCACCTTAGCCACAGGCGTCACCACAGCTTTTAGCCCAGCTGGCGAACCCGAAGCCAATGCCCAATATGCCAGGGCGCAACAACAAGGGCAGTGGCTGGGGCCCAAGTTGTTTTATGCCGGTTATATCTTTGAGCCTATGCCGATTTTGGGCGGCTCGGTGTACCCCAAAGACGAAGCAGGCTGGCAAGCCGAAATAGCAAGGCAAAAAGCGCTGGGGGTACAGGTGATCAAACTGTATTTTGGCCTGGGCCAGGCAGAAGTGGCGATGGGGATTCGGCTGGCGAAAGCGGCGGGCTTAAAAACCATTGCCCATCTGGACCAGGTAAGCTGGCAATTTGCCGCCGATCAGGGCATTGATATGTTAACCCACGCCCTGCCCACCAGCGCAGAATTGCTGACAGGTCAGGCGCGCGATGCTTATCTGGCATCCCGCAAAAACCCGATGAACCAAAGGTTTATCTATCAATGGTTTGAGCATGTGGATTATGACAGTAAACCTATGCAGCAACTGCTTCAGACGCTGGCCCGTCAGCAAACCAGATTAGATTTAACCCTGGTGGTCAATGAACTGTTTTATTTTGCCCGCGAGCTGGAGCGCCTGTACCCGGAAGATCAGATGTGGGTGTTTCACCCACAAAGCCGCAACAGCTGGCGTGGTTTGATGGCGGCGCCAAGTTACGACTGGACCAAAGCCGAAGTGGCACAAGCGCAACAACAAATGCCCAAGGTGCTGCAACTGTTTAAACGGCTGTATGACGCCGGGGTACCTTTAGCCATTGGCACCGATCTAAGCGCCAGCGGCCCTTTTTACCTGCGCGAGCTGCAATTGAGCAAAGCCGCTGGCCTCAATAACTGGCAAGTGTTGCAACTGGCCACCATTGGCGGCGCCAAACATCTGGGGCTGCAGAATCTGGGGGAACTCAAAGCAGGCTTTGCGGCGGACTTTATTGTGTTAAGCCAGGATCCAACCCAGGACTTAACAGCGCTAAACAGCATTCAGACTGTGGTGCAAGGGGGGAAAGCCCATCAGGTGGCAGAACTGCGCGCGCTGTTACCTGCATTAAGCCAGACCAAACTTTAAACATCCCAATTAAAAACGTTAAAAATTAACAACTTAATTTAGAAATCCTGGCTATCAGCCAATCAACACAAGGATACAATGATGGAAACTCTCAACAGCTTGATCGAACCTCTGATGCAAATCTGGCAACAGGCCGACACACCGTTTTTAATGTTGTTTGGCGCATTTTTCCTGCTGGTCTGGTTTTTACCCAGCCTGCTGGCACTGCTGTTTAACCGCAAACATGCCGGAAAAATTGCCATGCTGAATATTCCGGCCGGTCTGTCCTGGATTGCCTGGGGCGCTTTATGTGTCTGGGCTGTCACCGGCAAACTCAGTGCCTCGATGGCCAGCAAAGCCAAGTTAAAACTACAAAACTGATCCGTCGATAGCGCAGCGTGCAACCGCTAAAAACCGTCGGTGTAATGCCGACGGTTTTGTGCAGCCGACCAGACAACAGACGCCAGCTAAAATACCGCCACAATAAAACCACCACAAAGCCCACCTAACCGCCAATCCCCCAACCTTTCACGAGGCACTTGTTTTTAGCTGCAGCAAATAATGTAACCTTAGAGTATCAAAAACACTTGACAATGATACCTTAAGGTTTCATATTGATACCCGAAGGTATCAACAATCCATCACGAGGAACAAACAAGATGAAAACATGGACTATCGAAGATCAGGAAAATTGTGTGAAGTCGGGCATTACAGGCGCTGCTTTTGTCACTGCATTAACCGGCTTTGAGTTGCTCAGGGACATTACGCTGGCATGGTTCGACAATAAAATGCTGGCTGATGTGTTTGGTATCGGCATTATTTTGTCGGTGCTGTGGTTTTTATACCAAATCAGGCACCAGCCCAAAATGATGACTTATGGCTGGAAAATAAAAGAGATCAATGGTGATTTTCAGGACGAATATCTGCGCAGCCGTTTTCAGCGCGCCACCACTATGGCCTTTCAACTCGCCATGCTGACAGCGTTCACCGGTTACGCCTTTACCGAACTGCTGGTCAACGAAGGCAAAACAGCCCTGCTGCCGCCACAGCTGGTGCCTTTATTCACGGTGTTTGTCGGCACCCTGACTTTTTATCTGAATTTACGTACCACGCTCGATGAGCAGGATGACAGCACAGCGGAATCGAACTGATGGACGAACAAAACTTATATAACAGAATTGCCGGGCTGCGCGCCGCCAAAGGGCTGTCGCAGCAACAACTGGCCGACGCCATTGGGGTGTCACGCAAAACCATTAGTACTGTAGAAACCAGCCGCTTTACCCCTTCAGTGGTGATTGCACTGCAACTGGCGCGATATTTTCAGGTACCGGTGGAACAGATTTTTAGTTTTGACCCTTTTTAAGCAGCCAAAAAACAGGCCGGAAGTAAAATTCCGGCCTCTTATTTTGTAAAGTTCAGCACTGACCACAACACATTATTTCGGCGGTTTGTCTTTGCCATAGTGCGGTGAACGCGGGCCGTATAACAAGCCGGTGGGCGATTCCGGCGAAAACAGCCGCACTGAAGCAGTAGAGGCCACTTCAAAGCTGGCATCCAGCGCAGTTTCCAGAATTTGCGTCACAGCAGCTTCAACCAGCATGCCAATCACACCGCCCCTGTTGCCGCCATTTTGTTCACTGCTGGCGGCGCGGGCTTTGCCTTGCCATAAAACAGCGTTGCTGTGGCTGTCGACCAGCCTTGCCTGCACTTCAACCACAGTGTCGCTGGCGAGCACCACATAAGAAGTGCCATATTGCTGCACTTCGAGATACATCACTGCGTCAGCGCCAAAAATATCGTTCAGCTTTTTTAATGAAACTGCATGAATATCTTCAGCAACAGTTAAACCGTTGTTTTTAAAGGTTTCATCAACCAGCGCCACCGGAAATACATAATAACCGGCTTCCGCCAGCGGCACTGTCACATTGGCCAGCACGCCATAAGGCGCTAACACCTCTGTGGTGTGGTTGACAGGTGGCAATACCAGAATGGATTTGGGTTTGCTTTGTTTAAAAGCGCTGTAATCCATTGCACTATGGCCACCGGCGCAACCGGCCAGAATAAGGCTCAGCACACAAGCTGCAACAATCTGAAACTGTTTCATCATTGACCTGCTTTAGCGTTTTTCAGCAAAAAGTCGATAAAGCGCGCCGATTCCGGATACAGCGCTTTTTCTTTTTGTAAATAAGCCAGGCCGGTATCCCGCTGACCACTTTGAATATACAAATAACCTAAATGGGCGTGCAGACCCGGGCCTGCCGGTATATTTTTGGCGGCACTTTTTGCCAGCGTTTTTTCCAGCGCGTCAATGTCAGGCTGCAGCGATGAATCTTCATTTTTAAAATGGCTGTAGAGGCTTTCCTGATAAGGGCCGTAATCATATAAAGGTCGGGTGCTCTGACAGCCGGTAAGCGCTGCCAGAGTCAGCAGCATAACCAGGAGTTTCAGTTGCATCAGCCGTTGCCTCACTGCGGTTGCCACAGGTTATTCTGTATGCCAGCAACCAGGTTATTCACCGCTTCGCGCATGGCTAAATCCAATACTTTGCCGTTTAAAGTGGCGTCGTAGCTGGCAGTGCCACCAAAACCCAGCACTTCGCGGTTTTCCAGGCTAAATTCACCGGCGCCCATCACCGAAAACACCACAGCCGAGGTTTCTACATCCACCACATTTAACGCTACCTTGGCATAAGCCACTTGCTCTTTGCCTTTGCCGAGCAACCCAAACAATTGTTTGTCGCCGGTTTGTTTACGGCCAAACTCAGTGACATCACCGGTTACCACATATTTAGCGCCAATCACATTTTGTTTGGCGCCGGCAAACTGGGCTTCCTGTTGCAGTTCGGCCATATTGGCGCGGTCCATCACAATAAAACGATTGGTTTGTTGTAAGTGCGTCAGCAAAATGGTTTTGGCCTGCGAGCCCAACTGATCCACTTCAGCGTTAAAAATGCCGTTTTGAAAGTTCGAACGGTTTTGAAATTTACCCACCACCAATTTACTTTTTGGCCCCTGATAAGGCTGGTAACTGGCATTTACTTTGGGTGCTTCAATAGTGCGGGACGACTCTTTGGTGGTGCAGGCAACCAATAACAACACCGGCAGCAACAACACAAATTTGCTTATTGTACTTTTCATAACAAAGTCCTTTCAGGATAAAAGTGGTGGGAGAACACAATAAAGT
This sequence comes from Rheinheimera sp., assembly GCA_003543135.1. GTDB lineage: Bacteria > Pseudomonadota > Gammaproteobacteria > Enterobacterales > Alteromonadaceae > Pararheinheimera. Next base: position 78,046 of record DPJG01000020.1, on the reverse strand, counting down.
AGCCTCATTTAATAGCCGGAATTTTTTACCCAGCCTGAACAAAAAAAGTATTTTTTCCGATTTTTTCAACCAGCACACTGGCTTTTTGCCATTGTAAGCCAAGCACTTAAAATAAAATCAGCGCTTTGAATGCATATTTTCTGAACTACACTGGGTTTGATACCGTGATAAAGCCAGCTTGTTGTTTCAGCTGTTGTAGTGCCGAAAAGGGGTGATTAAACAAAAACTTATCGGATCAGGCTTCTGTTTCGCAGCCAGTCCTTTTTGCCAACAGCAAGGCATGCGCAGACAAAAGCAATTGATTTTATTACCAAAAATAAAAATTCAGTTGCTTATGTTGAAAACATCAGTCACCGCAACGGTGAACAATCCGCATCATTCTGAGGGCTCTGTCATGACAAAGTTACATCCTATCGCATCTGCTTGCCTCGCTGGTTTTTTGCTGACTTCCCCTGCCACTCTGGCGGTAGATTTTAGCTGGTCTGGTTTTCTGACCCTTGGGCTTGGCAAAAGCCTGAGTGGCTCTGTGCAGGGGCCAAACGAAATTGGTTTTGATTGCCCTTGTATGATTGCTGATTTTTCCCAGGCCGGTGTCTATGAAGACAGCTGGAGCCTGAACCCCGATTCCAAACTGGGGTTGCAAGGCTCGGTGATGTTTAACGACAACCTGAGTCTGACCGGGCAGATTGTGTCGCGTGGCTCACGCGATTTTGCCGTGAATCTGGAATGGGTGTACCTGAGTTATCAGCTGAACGACAACAACACCCTGCAGCTGGGCCGCAAAAGACTGCCGCTGTTTTATTATTCCGAACAACAGGATGTAGGTTTTACCTACCCCTGGGTGCATTTGCCCGGCCAAACCTATGGCTGGGAAGTAGTGAATTATAACGGTGTGAACTGGGCACACAGCCTGCAAATTGGCGACTGGAGCGGCATTATTAACACCTTTGCCGGCAGTGAAACCCGCAAAGATGGCGAATATTCCAAGATTTACAGTGGCCTGAACAGCGAATCAGACACCCGCTGGTCGGGCATAGTGGGCGCCGAACTGGTGATGAGCAAAAACTGGTTTGAAGGCCGGCTGATGCTGATGCAATCTGATACCCAGGGGCGGCTGGTGTCAGAAGGCGAAGACTGGTCAGCAAAAGCCAAACAACAGATTTATGGTGCATCCGCGCTGGTGGATTATCAGGATTATCTGCTGAGCGCCGAATTGTTTTTCTCCGACCGCACCGAATCTTATGGCCGCGACTTAGCTTATACCCTGAGTGTTGGCCGCCGTTTTGACAACCTGCTGGTGTTTCTGACCCACGGCATGTACCAACAAAAGCTGTATGCCAATAATCCAGCAGAAGTAGGTGAAGATGATCGCGAAAAACACCGCAATAGCTCTGTGGTGCTGAAATACGATGTGTCGGCCTCGGCCGCCGTGAAGTTGCAATTCGACCACTGGCAGGACTTTAGTGGCAGCTGGTTTAAACAAACCTATGGCGACGCCAACACACTCAGCCTTTCTTACGACAGGGTTTTTTAAGCCGCAATAACACCGGCTTGATAAAACGGCCGGGTGATAAAACAAAGCCAGCATTTTTTGCTGGCTTTGTTTTTATGCGCGATATGTTTTAACCCCGACTTTGCAACAGAACTAACCCAGCACAGCGCGCAATGCCTGCTGCACTTCGGCGCTTGAGCTTTGTGGCGACAACCGCACAGTGCGGTAGCTGTCACCACGGAAACTACGGTCTACTTCCACCACCAGCAGCATCGAAGCACCGTCGGGTAAAAACGACAACTCCACTTCTTTAATGCCCGACAACCACTGCCGCGGCCGGAATTCAAATTCCTGATAACAACCCACAGTGCTGCGTTTGCCCGGCACCTGCAAATAACCTTTTTCCACATCCACTTTTTGCAGCTGATAACCGAGCGCCAGCATAGCGTCGATACAATTGAGCATCAGCGGTGTGGCATCAATCCGCAATAAATCAGTGTCTGTTGGGTCCATCGCCATGGCAATATCGGCCGCTGTCGACAGCCAGACTTTGCCAACATTGTGTTTTGGCAAATGGGTCACCGGCAGCTCAGCTGTTAAGCGCAGCTCAAACGGCAGCTCACGGCGTGTACCAGGTTCCAGCTGTAAGGCATCGGCCAGATGAAAACGCTGCAAACAAAAATTCTGATAAAACTCGCCGTTATCGGTTTTGACTTTCACCCGCGTCATCAGCGCCAAATCAAAACCATCAATCTTTTGCGCCACAGCGCCACCCTGAATAACAATTTGGCCTTTGAGGCTACCGCCCGGCACACACTGGTTGCTGTGCAGTTGGGTATCAATTTTACAAGCGCCAATACCGGCGGAAGCGAGCAGTTGTTTCAGCATCTGATAGTCCTTAACAATGAAGATTTTCCAGCGCTTTATTTATGGCCGGGCAAAGGTTTTGGCAAGCACAAGGCGGGGATTAACTGTTACTAAATATGACATTCAGTGCAGCGAAGCCACAAACAGCAGCTTCAGATGCTGATTTTCGTTACACTGATTTAAATTAGTATCAACAAGGCAAAACCATGAAAACCTTACTGATCTTCGGCGCCACTGGTGCTGTCGGCAGCCAGTTACTGGCGCAGGCACTGCAACACAAGGATGTGGCCAGGGTGGTAGCCCCCACCAGACGGCCATTACCAGCACATCCAAAGTTAACAAACCCAATAATTGATTTTGAAGCACTGCCGGTTGATGCCAGCTGGTGGAAAGCAGATATCGCATTTTGCGCTCTGGGCACCACACTGAAGCAAGCGGGCTCAGCCAGCGCTTTTTATCGGGTGGATCACGACTATATTTTACGCCTGGCCGAACTTAGCCATGCCGCCGGCACTAAAAGCTTTGTATTAAACTCGACCCTTGGCGCAGCTGTAGATGGCCCAGGCCTCTATCTGAAAACAAAAGGGGCCACAGAGCGGGATGTGATGGCTTTAGGCTTTGACGCGCTGACCATAGTGCGTCCTTCGTTATTAGCTGGCGCCGTCAGAGCTGATACCCGCACAGGCGAAGAATTCGGCCTCTGGCTTAACCGCTGCCTGGGCAGGCTTATCCCACTGAAATGGCGCGCTATCTCAGTGACGAAAGTGGCGCAGACAATGCTCAGCGCCGGCCTCAGTGCCAAGCCTGGCACTCATATTATTGAGTCGGCACAAATTCATCAGGCTTCAGTGTAGAAAACCCTTGCTTAACAAGCTGTTGCTGACAGATTGTGATCCCGGGTATTTTATTCGAGGGGCATGTTTTTGCTGTTAAAACAGCGGGTTCACTTGCCCCGGACTTTTCACATTCATGATGCACCTTCTGCACAAGATAAATATGCATCAGCAAACAACTCAGCTGATTCAACCACACAAACCGCAACCCGGCTAAAAGATTGCTGTTCTGTGATGTTGCAGTCACAAAGAATAAAACCACAGTGTCCCGAAAAAGAGCTTGCCGTTTTGCTGGCCGTGTTTTAGTTTGCTAATAAACAAGTTGCAGCAGCAACACAGTTGCCGGAAAAGGAAGTTTGGCAGTTTAGGTTTTTGGTGTTCTGGCCTTAAATTCTCCCGCTCAATATCTTCTTTATTTCTCTGTAACTACAGGCTGAGATGACTGTTTTTTTTGTTTTAGCGGAATGACGTACAGACCACAGCCTGAACTGTAACAGAGGGATAAATGGAACTTAACCTGGCAACCTTAGCTGAAAGCGACACAAAAGTGCTGCTGATTGATTTGGAAAACTACCCAAAACAAATCAATGAATTACCAAATATTTTAAACGAATACCACTTAGTGGTGATTTGTTATGCCCAGTCTAATGCTCGCATTCCTATTGATTGGCTGATGCCGCTAAATGACACCATTAATAAAGCGCAGCTGAAAATTTTCCGTATGACCAATAACGGTAAAAACGCCGCAGATTTTGGCATCAGCTTTTACGCCGGTATGTTGATGTCACAACTGCCCGAGCATGCCCACTTTGTCATTATGTCGGACGATCAAGACCTGGATCATGTGGTGAACTTATTAAAAAGCCAACAACGCAGTGCGGAACGTTTGGGTATGCGCTGTGAGCAAAAACCCGTCGCTCTGCCGAGTACTGAAAGCGCCGTACCTCACCAGGTAAAAGATATGGTCGCGCCGCTGGTGAAGCTCTATTGCGCGCACCTTATCACCTACAAAAACAACAGACCAAGCAAACATACAACGCTGATTAATAGCATCAAAAGTAAACTTGGTGAGCACAAAGCCCATGCTGAAGCAGTATTACAACGGCTGATTAAAGCACAGGCACTGCAGCTGCATGACACCAAAGTGCAGTACTTTGATAAAAAGATTGTGGAAATGACACATTAAAGGCCAGATCAAAACGCAACCTGACCCTATTGGTTATATTTATACAGAGCAAACTTTAAGATTTGCCACTGCAAGTTATTAGCTGACAAATGGAAATTGAATGACTCATCAAACACAAGTAAGCCTTCTCTGCCCTCAGACTATTTTCAACATTGCTATCGGCGACGCCGAACGACTATTGGACATGTTTGATAACCTTCCTAACGAGCAACATAAAGAAAATGAAGTGCTCAAACGTGCTGCTTATGTGATGACGTTTACCGCCTGGGAAAGTTTTTTTGAGTGTTGGATTGAGCAGCAAGTCGCAAAGCCTTTAGAAACTGCAACTGACGACTTTGCCGCAAATTACATGCAATCTCGGTTAAAAAATTCAATTTCGCGTTTACACAATCCAACAAGTGTCAAAGTAAAAGAGCTGAGCAAAGAGTACTTACAGCAAGATGTAACTGAAAATTGGAAATGGGCTAATTTTCAGCCAAAAACAGCCTGCGAATATTTAGACAAACTACTTTCCAGACGTGGTGATTTGGTTCATCAGGCCCGCACCAGCACCGATCCAAAACATCCACATGCAGTCAAACGCGATGATGTCGACAAAGCAATAAGGTTTTTGAAAGGGTTAGTAGGTGCAATGGTTGTATGAGTCATGTTTTAAGGGGTTAGTAGCAATTACCAATTGCAGGCAAAAAATAGATCTGACCCTGAGGGTGTTTATTTGGAAAAACTGGCGTGTGCTGCACGCACTGGCTATGGTTATAGAAATTTCAGGTAAAGAAAAAATCCGCGAGCAAGTTATGATCAATACAATATCGTCTTTTTTTGGTTTTATCCTTCTTTTATTTATTCTTATGATTTCTGCATTAAATGGTTATCTGAATGAATATGTACAAGCACATATATTATTCGCTTACATGTTGGTTTTTTGCGGATTATGTTTTATCACTTTTGGTATCAGGAGATTTTCTGAAGTTTTTTGCTCAGTACGGTTTATCTGGAAAAAAGACATCAAAATCACGACTGAGCTATTGAACAATATTAAAATTACAATGCAATATAGCTACACTGCTTCGTTTACCTGGATCCTTGGTTATATTGCGAGCGGATTTTTGTTTGACAACAATACTTTATCAGCTTCTGCAATTTCAGATATAGCCGTTTCTTTGCTATACGGTTTTATTGTATCTGAGCTGTTCTTAAGGCCAATTTATAACAAGTTGAAGTCTATTCATCTGGGTTAGGTCTTACACTTTGTCTACACGGATAGCTAAACACAACCAACAACCGGTAGCAGCGGAGTGAGCATTCAAAAGTGAGCGCGGGAGGCGCGAACGGGCGAACGCAGTTGTTGCCGGTTGTTGGGTTCGCCACAGTCGCGTTTTAGTAGCAACAGTAGCAAAATATAAAATCGCTGAATCAGCAAACACATCATTGCTGAAGCTTGATGAAGCTGTTTTCCAACAAACGCCCCTCGCCAAACAGACACAAAAAAGCGCAACCAAGTTGCGCTTTTTAATCTCGACATCAACAGCTTTGCCGTAACTCCGCCGCTATTGGGCAATCACCGCGCCATCACTTCGCCATCACTGGGCCGTTAAAAACGTCTTATAAGACTTATTGCCTGTGACCAGCTGATATGGATAACCCAAAGCATCCAAATGCCCTTCAATCTCGCTTGGATCCGCAATTTCAAAACCTGCCAAAACATCACCAGTGGCTGCGCCATGGTTGCGGTAATGGAATAAAGTGATATTCCATTTTTCGCCTAAGGTATTAAGGAAATTCATTAAAGCGCCCGGGTATTCCGGGAAGTTAAACTGATACAGCTGCTCGTTCACTAAACGCGGTGGCATACCGCCCACCATATAACGCACATGCAGTTTAGCCAGTTCGTCGTCGGATAAATCCTGATAGTCGTAGCCCGCGTTGGAGAGCGCCTGATTCACCTGTTGCAGCTCTTCCGCACCGTTTCGAAGTTTAATGCCCACAAAAATATGCGCTTTATTATCACTGGCATAACGGTAGTTAAACTCGGTAATAGCACGGCCGCCCAGGGTTTCGCAGAAACGGCGGAAACTGCCTTTTTCTTCCGGAATAGTGACGGCAAATACCGCTTCTTTTTTCTCGCCCAGCTCACAACGTTCTGACACATAACGCAAAGTATCAAAATTAAGATTTGCGCCGGAAAGCACGGCAGCAAAGTTCTGGCTATGGTCGGCCAAAGCTGCGTATTTTTTTAAGCCCGCCAGCGCCAAAGCACCGGCAGGTTCCGCTACCGCGCGTAAGTCTTCAAAAATATCTTTAATGGCAGCACAAATTTCGTCGCTGGAAACCGTCACCACATCGTCGCAATAGAGCTGCGCCAGTTTAAAGGTTTCGTTACCGATGCGTTTTACCGCTACACCATCGGCAAATAAGCCAACGCGCGGCAAAGTCACAGGCGCGCCGTTTAGCATCGCTACTTCTAAACAGTTGGCGTCATCAGGTTCTACCCCTATTACCCGCACATTGGGCAACACTGCTTTGATATAAACCGCCATGCCCGCCAGCAAACCACCACCACCGACCGGAATAAAAACCGCATCAAGTTTGTTATGCTGGGTGAGTAATTCTTTCGCCACAGTGCCCTGACCTGCAATCACATCGGCATCGTCAAAAGGCGGAATATAAACAGCGCCCTGCGTGGCCGCCAGTTCAATGGCAAAACGGTTGGCTTCATCAAAGGCCGTGCCGTGCAGCAGCACATGGCCACCACGGGCTTTCACCGCCGCCACTTTAATTTCCGGTGTGGTAATGGGCATTACAATAGTGGCGTTTAAGCCCAGCTTGCTGGCCGACATGGCCACCCCCTGGGCATGGTTGCCAGCCGAAGCGCAAATTACACTCGGCGCTGCCGCGCCTTTATCAGGAGCAGCCGCCGTGCTCGCCTTATGGGCTTGCGCCACTTTATGCAGTTTATGAAAAGCACCCCTGAGCTTAAAGGAATACACCGGCTGGTGATCTTCCCGTTTTAACCACACATGATGGCCAAGGCGCTGCGCCAGTTTTGGCATGGCTTGTAGCGGCGTTTCTACCGCCGCCTGATACACCGGCGACAATAAAATTTCGCGTAAATACTGTTGTTGCAGCGCCTGCGCTTCACTGTGGCTTAAAGCGCTTGTTGGATACGCCGGGTTGCGGCTGCTGGCTGGCGTATCGGCCTGCCCAGCGACTGATGCAGCAGTTGCCGCGGCGCGCCCGGCGTTCACCACAGCCTCAGCCGCTGTTTCCGTTAAGGGCGCCCCAGTTGTCACTGGCGCTACAGTTTTTAAAACGGCCTGACTCATAATTCATCCAGCTTTGATAAATCCCGCACTGCACCTTTATCGGCGCTGCTTGCCAGCATGGCGTAGGCTTTGAGCGCCGGGCTTACTTCACGCACCCGGTCCACCGGTTTCCACGCCAGTTTGCCTTTGGCTTCCATCGCTTCACGCCGCGCTTGTAATTCAGCGTCGCTGATGCGGATTTGAATACTGCGGTTTGGAATATCAATATCAATGCCATCGCCGTCTTGCACCAGCGCAATAGCACCGCCGCTGGCCGCTTCAGGTGACACATGGCCAATGGATAAACCCGAAGTGCCGCCGGAGAAACGGCCGTCGGTAATGAGCGCACAAGCTTTACCCAGCCCCATCGACTTTAAGTAACTGGTTGGATACAACATTTCCTGCATGCCAGGGCCGCCTTTTGGCCCTTCGTAACGGATAATGACCACATCACCGGCCACTACACGGCCTGCGAGGATCGCTGAAACTGCATCGTCCTGGCTTTCAAAAATACGGGCCACACCATAAAAGGTCAGGTTGTCTTTATCCACACCAGCGGTTTTTACAATACAGCCATTCGGCGCTAAGTTGCCGTACAGCACGGCCAAACCGCCGTCCTGCGAATAAGCGTGTTCTTTACTGCGGATACAACCTTCTTTGCGGTCATCGTCCAGCGTTGGATAACGGCAACTTTGTGAAAATGCCTGGGTGGTGCGAATGCCAGCAGGGCCTGCGCGGTAGAAATCTTTCACCGCTTCGTCCTGGGTGGTCATAATGTCGTAACGCGCGAGCACATCACCCAAAGAGCTGCCCGCTACATGAGGTGTGTCCGGGTTGACTAAGCCAGCACGTTGTAACTCGGCCAGAATAGCAATAACGCCACCAGCTCTATGCACATCTTCCATATGATATTTTTGCGTGGAAGGCGCCACTTTGGATAAATGCGGCACAATACGCGACAGCCGGTCGATATCCTTCATGCCAAAGTCTACTTTGGCTTCAATGGCGGCGGCTAATAAGTGCAACACCGTATTGGTAGAGCCGCCCATGGCGATGTCCAGCATCATGGCGTTTTCAAAAGCGGTTTTATTGGCAATAGAACGTGGCAGAGCGCTCACATCATCCTGTTTATACCAGCGGTTGCATAACTCCATAATACGCTCGCCAGCACTGATAAACAGTGCTTTGCGGTCGCTATGGGTGGCCAGCATAGAACCATTGCCCGGCTGGCCTAAACCTAAAGCTTCGACCAGACAATTCATTGAGTTGGCAGTAAACATACCCGAGCAGGAACCGCAGGTTGGACAGGCGCTTTTTTCAATTTTTTCGCTGTCTGCGTCACTGACATTGGGGTTGGCTGCCGACACCATAGCGTCTACTAAATCGAGCTTGATAATTTGATCCGACAGCTTGGTTTTACCGGCTTCCATCGGCCCGCCCGACACAAAAATGGCCGGGATATTCAGCCGCAAAGCTGCCATAAGCATGCCTGGAGTGATTTTGTCGCAGTTGGAAATACAAACCATGGCGTCGGCGCAGTGGCCGTTCACCATATATTCCACCGAGTCGGCAATAATTTCGCGGGACGGCAGGCTGTACAGCATACCGCCGTGGCCCATAGCAATGCCGTCGTCTATGGCGATGGTATTAAATTCTTTGGCAATGCCGCCTGCTGCTTCAATGGCTTCGGCCACGAGTTTACCGAGATCGCGTAAATGCACATGGCCAGGCACAAATTGGGTAAAAGAGTTCACCACGGCAATAATGGGTTTACCAAAGTCGGTGTCTTTCACGCCTGTGGCGCGCCATAAAGCGCGGGCACCCGCCATATTGCGGCCTTCGGTGGTGGTGGCTGAACGTAATTTAGGCATGCGGTTTACTCCTGCATTTCTTTTTTAATTGGCACTGACGTTATGTTTAAGGCGCGTCAGCAAAAAGTTATCCCCTTTATCCTTGAGTTGCAGCTCGCTGAAACTTTAGCGATTTTGGGGTTATATGGTTCAGGGCCACTTGGTTGTTATCCACATCATCCTTGTTTGCGTGAGGTGATCCGGACTTTTATTATCGCCAGCCCATCTTGGGGCTGGTCGTATTTTTATTTTTTAAGCACTTAAGGCTGAGTTGACCATATCGGCCGTTTGCAGCTCCAGCTGCTGTACATCGTATAACTTATTCAGCTGCGCCGTCAGCAGGCTGATAGGTTTGTCACTTTGAATATTCAGCGTGACCAGCAAACCACTGTGGTCGGCCAGCGGTTTCATTTCCATGCCACACAGCTGAAAACCACGGTAACGGGTTACCTGTAATAACCGCTCCAGTGCGACAACTTCCAAACCGGTTTGAATCGTTAATCTGTGTTGTGCGCTCATTGAGTGGCCTCCTGTGTTGGGGTTGTGGTGATCATGTCCTGGTTGGCAGCGCCTGGTGGCACTAAAGGCCAGACGTTGTCGTTTTCATCAATTTTTACATGTAATAAATAAGGGCCAGGCCAGGTGAACATGGCGTCCAGCGCGCCTGCCACTTCGTCTTTGCGGCTGATGCTGTGGCCCGGAATGGCAAAAGCAGCAGCTAAAGACACAAAATCCGGGTTGTCGGATAAATCGGTTTCGCTGTAACGGCCGTCAAAAAACAACTGTTGCCACTGGCGCACCATGCCAAGGCGCTGGTTGTCGATCACCACAATTTTTACCGGCAAACGAAAACGTTTAATGGTGGCCAGTTCCTGCACATTCATCATAAAAGAGCCGTCACCGCTCACCACTATGGAAGTGTCGGTGGGACGGGAAATTTTGGCGCCAATGGCCGCAGGCAAACCAAAACCCATGGTGCCTAAACCGCCACTGCTTAAATGATTACGCGGCGTGTTAAAACTCATATGCTGCGCCACCCACATCTGGTGCTGGCCAACATCACAGCTCACTACTGAGTTGTCGGGCATACGTTCACTCAGTTGTTTTAACAGCAGCGGCGCGTAAATGCGCTCACCCGGATGGTCATAACGCCAGCCATGTTGTTGTTTCAGTTGTTGGCAATGTTGTTGCCATGGCTGAATGGTTGTTGCCACGGCCATTTGCGGCAATAACAACTTTAAATCGCCTAACATGGCGCAGTCGGCAAAACGTAACTTGTTGATTTCGGCTGGATCTATATCGATATGAATGACTTTGGCTTCAGGCGCAAATTTTTTCAGATTGCCGGTCACCCTGTCATCAAAACGGGCGCCCAAACAGACTAATAAATCACATTGTTGCACTGCTAAATTGGCGGCCTGAGTGCCATGCATACCCAACATACTTAAATAATAAGGGTTGTGTTTATCCACAGATCCCATGGCTTTTAAGGTGGTCACACTTGGCATGCCTGTGGCTGTTAAAAACTCGTTCAGCTCAGCCAGAGCGCCGGCCATATGCACACCACCGCCAATGTAAGCCATTGGTTTTTTGGCGTTTTGAATCAAAGTGCGCGCCAGCTGCAGTTGTTGTTGTGGCAAAGCTGAGGCTTGTTGCGCACCGGCCAGCTGCAACGGTGGTTGGTATTCCACCGCCGCTAACTGTACGTCTTTGGGAATATCCACCAGCACAGGGCCAGGCCGACCGCTTTGTGCCAGCGCAAAAGCGGTACGCAAAGTGTCGGCTAAATCCGCCACGTTTTTTACTAAAAAGCTGTGTTTGGTCACAGTTAACGACAAACCCAAGACATCCACTTCCTGAAAAGCGTCGGTACCAGCAACGGCTTGCGACACCTGGCCTGTGATAGCAACTACAGGCACAGAATCGAGCAAAGCGTCGGCCAAAGAGGTGATTAAGTTAGTTGCGCCCGGGCCAGAGGTGGCCATACACACACCGGTTTTACCCGAAGCGCGGGCGTAACCTATGGCAGAAAAGGCGCCGCCTTGTTCGTGACGGCACAGGTAGTGTTTGACCGGGCTTTGATAGAGCGCGTCGTAAATTGGCATAATAGCGCCGCCCGGGTAGCCAAAAATGCTATCCACGCCGTGTTCTGCTAACAATTTAACTACCAATTCTGCGCCCGTCATAACTCCATCCTCTTGTGCTTTTATGCTGCTGTTGCACTGCGTTTTTCGCGTGCTGCTGCAGCGGTTCTCCAGCTTTGTTCGCGTTTTTGTTTGGCGAACAACCCGCTGTGTTGCATTTTCCGGGAGCCTGAAACGACAAAACCCCCGGACCTTGCGGTGCGGGGGTTTTGCTGGTGTCTGGTTTTTTCTACTTTCTAAAACCCAAACGGCAGCCCCCGCGGCGACTAATAATCACCACGACGAGGACCACAATAATGTTCAGGTTGGTTGTAAAATTCATTTAGCGAATAACTCTGTCGGTTATCTGTTACAAAAAGTGCCCAGCTGAGCTGGTGCGAATGGCTATTAGAAATAGCCGTCTGAAAGTCTTAAGTCAATGCTTTTTTTTCGTTTATCGCAAATTAGCGGTAAAAACGGCCATCACTCTACAAATGCACAGCAAATAACCAGCCATTTGCGGGACAGATGTAAACAAAAGCCCGCGTTAAAAGCTGGAGCTCCACCCACTGCCTTGCCGCTGCGGTGCTGGCAAGCTACTGATGAATTCAGTAGACTCAAAAATATCTGAAGCCACCAGAGCTGTGTCAGCCCAAGATAAAACCATGGATCAACTCGAGCTATTTGACTTACCCAACCCCTGTATTGGGGTCTGCCAAAGCAATAACCGCGGTTATTGTGTGGGTTGTTTACGCTCGCGGGAAGAACGTTTTAACTGGCATCAAAAACCTGTGGCCGAACGGGCCCGTATTTTAAAACTGCTGGAACAGCGCCGCGCCCGCCGTGACGCCGCCCGGCTGGCCGGCAAACCCGACAGCAGCCTGGAAGCAGACGACACCCCTTTTACCCCGGATTTATTCAGTTAAGCCAACTTTGTGCACTCTGATATTACGCCCATCTTGAGTCGATAGTGCGGTAATGGTGCGGTAATAGTGCGGCAATTTTGCCGACAACACATTGTTTTTTAATTGTACAGTTGCAGTTGTGCAGCAGGCTGCATACATTGAAACCATAGGTTTTTTTGTTGAGCGTTGCAGTTGCCCGAAACCAGCCCCAAGCAGCACCCTTTTTATACTGATCTGCAGCAGCGACTGAATCAGATCCGCCATCAATTTGCCAACAGCGTCTGGCGTGGCCTGGCTTTAGTGGCCGCTATTGGCACGCCCATTTCGCTGTCCAGAGCCTGGTTTAGCGGCTGGCTGCCGGTTTACAACATTCAGCTTAGTGTTGCCCTGCTGGTATTGCTGCTTTATGCGCTACTCAACAGGCTGCCACTGCAGCTGAAAACCGCTTTATTGATGCTGATTTTCTGGACTGTGGCAGTGCCCGGCGTGATGACTTTTGGCATGGCGTCTGCCGGGGTTTGGTGGCTGGTGGCCAGTGTGGTGGTGGCTTATGTGATGTATTCGGCAAGGCTGGCTTTTGCCATTCTTTGTCTGAGTTTTGCCTTTCTTGCACTCACCGCCCTTGGTTTTATTCAGGGTTGGCTGATTATGCCACTGGACGCCAACATTTACCTGACCGAGCCAATGTCCTGGGCAACCTACCTTATTGTAAACGCTATTGTTTTTTTAATTCTGGTCCGTGCTGGCATCAGTTATAGCCAGGCGCAGCAAGCCATTAGTCAGCATCAGTACCGGCAATGGATTGACGACTTACCCCTTGGCCTGGTGGTGCAGGACCAGCAACAACAACCCTATTATTACAACAAAGCCGCAGCGCGGATGTTGGGGCCTTTGCTGCAACAACAACCTGAGGGCACTGTGCTGCAGTTTTTCCACCATGCCAGCCACTGCCCTTATCCTGCAGAGTTGATGCCAGCGGCGCGGGCTTTGTTGGGTGAAACCAGTTATGTCGACGATTTAGCTGTTGGCAATGGTGCACCGGAACGTCGGTTACAGGCCTGGGGCAGGCCTGGTTATGACAGCAATGGCAAACTGGCCTTTGGTATTACGGTGTTTGAAGATATTACCGAACGCAAAATGGCAGAAAGCCAGCAACTGGAACAAGCCGCCCGCACCAGCGCTATTTTGCAGCATATCAGGGACGCCATCATCACCCTGAGTGACAACGGCTTGGTACTGAGTGCAAACCCGGCGGTTCAGCAGATTTTTGGTTACGCCGATGATAAAGTGACGGGCCAGCCTTTGTCTTTGCTGGTGCCTGCCTGGCAACATTTAACCGCCGTCCAACTGCTGGCCCTTTGCGGCAGCAGTCATGAAAGTGAAGGCCAACATGCCGATGGCCATCTGTTCCCACTGGCACTCTCGCTCAGCCAAATTGCCGGCCAACAACCCGCTGTTTTTGTGGTGATGCTCAGTGATATTTCTGAGCGCAAACGGCTGGAGCAAATGAAAAACGATTTTGTATCCACCGTCAGCCACGAACTGCGCACACCACTGACCGCTATTCGCGGTTCACTGAAGTTATTAACGGCCAAAGTACTGGGAGAATTGCCACCTCAGGTGCAGGACATGCTGGTGATAGCAGAGCAAAACAGTCAGCGGTTATTACGGCTGATTAATGACATTCTGGATATGCAAAAAATTGAAGCAGGGCAAATGCATTTTGTGTTTAAGCTGCAGAATATCAAACCTGTATTGCAAGCTGCTGTGCAGGAATTGTCTTGTTATGCGGTGCAGCATCAGGTGCATTTTGTGCTGGAAACTGAGCTAGCCGAGATACCGCTGCGCGTTGATGCGGACCGGTTGATGCAGGTGCTGGCGAATCTGCTATCCAATGCCGCCAAGTTTTCACCACCCGGCAGTGAAATTAAACTGACCGCCGCTTACCTCAACCAGCACTGGCTGCGCCTGGCGGTGTGGGATAAAGGCCCCGGCATCAGCGCTGAATTTCAACAACGCATTTTCCAGCCTTTTAGCCAGTCGGATGCGTCGAACCAGCGCAGTTATGGTGGCACTGGCCTGGGGCTGACTATCAGCAAAGCGATAGTGGAACAACATGGTGGCCGGTTGTCGTTTGAAAACAATCCAACTGAAGGATCGGTGTTTTATCTGGATTTGCCCTGCCCGGCAGCAACAGCCACTGACCAGGGCAACTAACAGGCACTTCAGGCCTTAGTTTTGCCAGATCCTTAACTGCCAGCCATCAAGCGCGGCTACAGTTAAATCGTTGTCACTCCAGACCGTTTGCAAACTACTGTCCTGTAACAATTCAGTGGGAATTTTCTGACTTTTGTCAGAGATATTCAGCAAAAACACGGTTTTTTTACCATTGAGCTCACGCACCAGCTGCAGCAATTTACCCTCTGCCAGCGCAGTGGCCTGATAACTGCCGGCCACTGACAATTCAGCTCGCTGTTTTTTCAGTTGGATCAGCATTTTATAAAGGTTGAACAATGACTTGGGCTTTTTCTGCTGATCGGCCACTGTGTTGTCACCACTGAGTTGCACACTTAAAAAAGGTGCCCACCAGGCGGTGCCTTGTTGCGGCGGGAATAACTCAGCCGACTGCACCCAGGCTTGTTTTGCTTCGGTAAAACCGGCTTGATGTGACTTGTCCCACAACATTGGCGCCCGGCGCTGAATATGTTCAGCATCTGAAGCCTGGGTCAACCCAATTTCTTCACCGTAATACAGGTATGTGGTGCCAGGTGATGCAAATAACATCGCAGCCGCCAGTTTAGCTTTGCCCTGATGTGCATTCAGTTGCCAGCCTAGTCGGGGCTGATCGTGGTTGGTTAAAAAGGGGCTGAAATAGCCCATAGGCACGCCAGCGGCCACCCGCTCGGCATAGTTGGCTTGCAGCGGCTGTGCTGCGGTCTGGTTATTTTGGCTATTCGCGTTGTTCATGGTGCCAAATTCGGCTTTCACTGCAGCATCTGTTTGCAGCAGTGCCAGCACCTTATAACCAAAATCAAAATCAAAACCTGCGTCCAGCGCTTTGCCGTCACCATAATATTTGGCAGCCACCGGCAAATCAGCCCAGGCTTCCCCGACCAGCAACGTATCAGGCGCAATAGAGCGCACATAACTGCTGAAATCCTGCCAATACTGTATCGTTTCGCTGGTATCGGCCTGCTGGCCCGGGCCATTTTCAATGGCATAACGCACCGCATCTAAACGAAAACCGGCCACACCTTTATCCAGCCAGAATTTGGCCATTTTTTTCATTTCCGCAATCACATCAGGATGTTGCAGATTCAGATCCGGCTGTGACGCACCAAAAGCAGCGTAATAATATTGTTTGCGCTCCGGGTGATAATGCCACACCACTTTAGGGTCTATTTTGCTGCTGTCCCAGGCGGGTCCCCAGCCATCGGCTGGTAAATCATCCCGCCAGATAAAATAATCTTTGTATGGTGCTTCCCCTTTGGCGGAGCGCACAAACCAGTCATGCCGGTCGGAAATATGGTTGATCACTAAATCGAGAATAATGCGGATATTGCGGCTTTTGGCATCGGCCAGCATGGCTTCAAACTGCGCCATAGTGCCGTAATCCTGTTCAACCTGATAAAACTCAGTAAAGTCATAGCCATGATAAGAAGGGGCTTCAAACACCGGTGTTAACCAAATGGCATCTACACCAAGCTCTTGTAAATAAGGCAGTTTTGATTGAATGCCGGCAAAGTCACCATGGCCATCCTGATTGCTGTCGGCAAAACTGCGCGGCCAAATCTGATACACCACTGCATCTTGCCACCAAGCTTTACCGCTGCTGTTTTGCGCAGCAGCTGTTGCGGGTTGCGCTGCGGCCTGCTCTGCCACTACAGGGGCGACAGTGGCGGATTTAGTTCCGCTCGCCGGCTCACAAGCTGACAAAGCGGCAACACAACACAACAACCAATTTGTTCGTAGATTCAATCGCATATCCTGGCCCCGTTATTTTTAAGCTACAGCTTAGACCAAATAACGCCATCAGGAATAGCGGTTGCATACGATTGCATGGCAGCTGCCCGGCTGGATGTTAAATAAGCAAAGGCTGACAAAGTGGGGTTTAGTAGGCCTTAAAAATTGATGCAGGCAGTTTTGTAGATGCTCAGAATGCAGGTGTTTTTAAGCGATGTAGATAGAAAAATGGACACCGGATTAGGTGTCCTTAAGATTCATTCAACAATATTGAACATACACACCATTCAATTTATTTGCCTCTTGTACCATACCAAGCGATAAACATTGTTAACAAACCCGTTCCAAAAATTGCAATTAAAAGGCCTAATACAATACTTGAGAAAGTAATACTCTCTCCGCCTCCTGACATAACTAAAATAAAAGTTCTAAAACCAGCACATGCCAGAATGACAATTAGTAGGTATTTGAAGCTTAAACGCCAAGCTTTATAGAATTCTTTATTATTTTTTGTCATCTACGGGTTCCTTCTTCGTTGCCATATTTTCAGCTGCCTTAACTGTCGAAGCTGCCACCGCTCCTGATCCAGCTGCAGTAGCCTGAGAAACCGTCTGATTTATCCCGCTGTTCGTTAATTTACTCTGTACCGAATCTCCCACAATTTTTTGCATAGTGCCTGAATTACCAAGACCCGGAACAGAAGCTGCCGCAGATGTCAGAGCTTTCCCTACATCGCCCGCATTACCATCAATGGAATCGTGAATTAACGATTCACCAGCATTGCCTACTGCGTTCATTGCCGCATCTACAGCGATAGTAGCGACTTTGCCTAAACCAGCAGATGCTAAAGCTGACGCACCACCGGTAATCCCGCCCATAACTGCACTGGCAACTATCTTTTCTCCATTAAATCCTGCACCTGCAAACGCTTGCGACACCGTCTCACCAATTGCACCAGCTGCTGCACCAATCAGGACTTGAATAAATTCACCATCCGGATCCGTATACTTATACGGGTTATTGTTCGCATAAGCATACCGATTGAACCCCATAGTCGGATTGCCTTTTTGGATATGTCCCAGCATATCTACGGGATCATTCGAATAAAACCGCCCAAGCGCCGGATCATAATACCGCTGCTGCATATAAGTTAAGCCAATATCCCGATCTTCTATATGGCCGGTATAACCCGGTTTATCTTCTGTTGCTGCGGCCGGGCCTGTTTTTGCAATCAGCTCTTTACCCAAATAAATATAACGGGTCAGGCCTATTGGGCCTTCGGTCAATAATAATTGTCCTGCCTGGTTATAGACACTGTAACTTGTGGTATCAGCTATCTTTTTAACTCTTCTGCCATGGCCATCATAGTGATAAGTCTGGTTACCCGAAGTTTTGACCTGATTCGCTCTGTTAAAGACAAAAGTATGTTTGCCGTTATTAATAACATTACCTCTGTCGTCATAAATAAAACTATAACCACCTGTTGCTGAATGCAGCCGGTTTTTTGTTGCATCATAGTTGTAGGTCAGTTGTTGAGTACCCAGATTTTTATTTTTGATATTACCCATAGGGTCGTACACAAAGGTGCCATTACCCCAATAACCAATGGCCGTTTCCAGACGATCTAAATCGTCATAACTCAAGCGGACTGTTTTTGTGGTATTCAGCAAATCATGAATTGCTTCAATATTATTGTTATTGTCATATTGATAACGTTGTGCAACTTTTTGTGTGGCACCCTGTTTAACCAGACGTTCATAAGGGCGGAATTTATGATCAAGTTGCTGGCTGAATATCATGCCATTGCCAAGGCTGTAGTCTTTTAACTGTCCGTCAGGATAAAAACGCACCGTACTGGCAAAACGGGTCGTGGCATCGGCAACCTGAGTGGGTTGACCCAACGCATCGGGGGCATAATTGATCCTTGTTCCTGCCAGGCTCAGGCTCTGCAAATGAGCCAGAGCATTATACTCCTGATCAATCACATAACTTTTATCGTCGAGCGTGAGCGTTTCTTTCTCCAATAAATGCAAGCTGTTATAGTCATAGCTCCAGCGAATATTATTCACAGTCACAGCTGTCAGATTGCCCTGATTATCTCGTTCAAATCTTTGTTGAGGTGTGCTGGAATCGGCATAGCTTCTTGATAGTTCTTCGCCCAAATTATCAAAAGCTATAGTGACCCATGAAGTTGCCACATTATTATAATCAGCGCAGTTCGTGCCATTGCCGGTTAAACCTTCAGCATATTTTTCCAGCTGGCCAAGCAGATTGTATTGCATCACTTTAATACCGGTTTCAGGCCGCTGCTGCAGACACAACTGCATTTTGGCGTTGTAGCGGCGCTGCTCAGTCACACCAGCCTGGCTTATTTGCAACGGCAAATCTGCCAGGTTGTAGCTGATCGTAGTAACAACCCCCTCTGGCTGGGTGATTTGGGTGGCGAGCTGTTGTTCAGGGTTCCCAAAGGCCAGATATTGGGTGGTGGTGGTATTACCACGGCCATTGTTCACTGCAATCTGGTTTTGCGCCAGATACTGGTAACTCAGGTCACCTTCAGCCGTATTGGTTTTACTGATCACCCGCTGCAATCCGTCGTAAGCAGTAGATGTACCAAAGGACTGATTTAAGGTGTCACTGACCACTGACTGAAAACTGTGTTTCCCATACGCATTAAACTGCCGGCGCTGATAGCGGACTGTTGCCTGCTCATTTTGCGCATCCCATTCTTTGGTCTGCACAGGTTGCAGCAGGCCATCCAATAAGATGGTTTTGCGATAGTTTCCTTTGCTAATGGATTGCACAAGGCTGCCGCTGCCGGACACATCAGCTTCATACCGAATTTGGGTATCAGACCATTTTGGGTCGTGATGGTTAATCTCTTCCAGTCGGTCCAGCAGATCATATTTATAGGAAGTTTCATGACCATTAAAATCACGGACCCAACTGATAGTTCCTGTGTCATTAACAGTTAACTGCGCTGTGATTTCACCGGAAATACGGCCAGGCAAGGTGAAAGCCTGGGCTTTTCCACGCTTGTATGTGTCGTACTTTACCCATCTGTTTGGCATGGCATAAGTGACTTTTGCCAGAGTACCGTCGCTGTGATAACTATTTGTCTGAATAAGCTGACCAAATTTGCTCAGTGTTTTAACTTTCGATTTGCCCTGCTCGTTTGGCTCATAATAGCTGGCAGAGCTCAGTGATAAAGTTTGACCGCTCTGACTTACCTGACGATTGGTTTCCAGATTCAGCAACCAGTGTGTTAAATCATGTTGGTAACTAATGTCGGTAGTGCGGCCCGGGGTACCCAGGTTGTTACTTGTTACTTCCTTTTCATGTACGCCAAACTGATTGTGACCGGAAAATTCTGTGCGAAAATAGTCTGTTGCAACACCAGATACATACTCCTGAGTTTCGTTTACTGTCTGATGTGCTCTTTTAGTCAAACTTTCCCGGTTAGACCAGCTTTGTTCTGTTGAACCTATCACTGCAGAAGGCAAAAATGATTTGGTTAATTGGCGTAGCTGTGAAGTACCGTTTGTGTCCCGATAAATAGTGGCCACTTCAGTACCATCCAGATAGTCCCATTTCCGGTAAAAAACATGCTCAGTGACGCTGCCATCCGGAGCTGTAACCTTGGTTGTTTTCAGATCGCCGCTGTCATAACCATCCAGCGTGACTCCTGCACTCTCTTTCGCTTGTCCTATATAAGCACCTTTATTCTGCGAATAATCATAACGCCAGTTAAGGTTAATGCCTGCGCCGGTAAGGCTTTTGCTCACAACAGACATAGTGAGATAACAACGGGCCACTTCATAAGTTTCATAGTTGTCCCGCGACCGTGTTGGAGTTTCAGTGCGCCCGTGCAGGATACTACGGGTTTTAAAGACGGCTTTAACTCCTAACGGATGTTTAATAAAGCCCTCAGCCTCCTTATAACCAAGCAAGTCACATGCTCCCTGTTGCGCATTTGGTAAATCGCCGTTATAGGGCTCAATTTCGCTGAGTGGGCTTAGGTAGTAATCCCAGTAACTTTGATCAGGCAATACCACCTTATCCAGGGTAAAGATATGTTCACCGGCATAATGGTAATGCCAGGTTTTGCCATTACTTGTAATTGACGTCACAAGATAAGGTTCAGTTTGATGCTCATATTTCAGAGTGATCAAGCGGCCGTCACTTGACGATATAGAAACCAGATTGTTGGACTGCTGCCCCGAAGACATCTGACGTTTTTCATAGCTGTATACCACTTCATTACCAAAACGGTCTGATACTTTTGACACACGCAGAAACACCTGATAGAGCTGCGCCTGTGGATAGTCCAGCATCGAAGCGCGCACCATATGTGGCACATCAAAATAATAAATAGTGCCGTCCGGAGATGTTGCTTTAAATCCTTCACCACTGCCGTCAGTGCGCGGATAACAGCTGATCCGCCAGTTTGACTTGGTGGTGTACACTCTTTCTGCAGCGGTGGCTGCAATCAGTTTTTCTGCACTATGACCCACATTTAAAGTAATGCCATTCCAGTATTGAAATGCTTCGATGACTTGTCCGCGATACATATATGCAGGCGGCATTTGTTGACCTGAAGGGGAACATTCTTTACCTCGCCCCCAAAAACCCAGCAGCTTTCCCCCCGAGTAAAACAAGGTGTTATGAATAGCAGGCACTGACAAACCCCAATCGCCAAATTCTGCGGTGTTACGGTGGGTAAAATTCTTGTCATGATGTCGACGCCGGATTGCCACTTCAGCCGGAAAGTTGCCCGGGATCTGAATATCCGTCATCTGAAAACTCAAGGCGCCTGAATTTAAATCGACAGATTCACCAATTAAATCAGTCGTCTCCGGCGTCAGTTCAAAATTCACCTCTAACTCATTTAATACAGCACGATGGATTGGTTTACCTTCTGGCGGATCTTGTGGCGCGTCCGGGCTATTGGCATTGTGATATTCAATACGGTAGGGATCTGCTATCGAATCTGCCCAGTCGCCGCTTTCAGCGTGCACAACACAGGCAAAAAACAAACTGATGGTTGTAGCAACAACTAACCTTTTTGTTGCAGGAACAACAGCAAAACTAGCAGAAGTAACATGCAATTGAGTGTTCATAGTTCATCCATTAATTATCAATACTCTCGCCAAAGGGTTGGTAAACCGTTAAGGTTTTTGCACTGGTATCAGCAGGGAAGGTAAAAGAAGTGCTGCGAACAGAAATCGCTGCTGCTGACGCCTGACTTACCCGGCCGTCAGGCGGTGTGACATAAACACCAGGGGTAAGCCAGCCGGCCGTATAATAGGTTGTGGGGTTCCGGCTTAAATTCGCGGTTTGTCCCAGCCTAAGATGATAAAGCCATGTCAGATAAACTGGCACAGTTGCAGTCAAAGCTAACTGCAGTGGGGGGAATGATGCTGTTCTTGCATACAACGGGCAACAACAGAGCCGTACAACATAAAATTGATTCATGTCATCATCCTTGATGATGCAGCGGACAACAACCTGATGTCTGCCGCCAGTCAGGCAACCACCAGCAGCAAACAGCCCCTTATTCCTGCAGGGACCCATGCTGTGGTACATCTGATGACAAGTATTAGCTGATGATTAAAATATAACAATTAATACACATTTAATTATTTTAATTAACTTTTGATGGCTTTTTATGTTGATGAAAAATCTGAAGAATTTATAAAGTATTTTTGGACTCAGCCCTGCTCATCGGGCAGGGCTGAGTCAAAAAAGGTCACAAAAATCACACGCCCTCTGTTGCAGACAAAATAAGCCAGATAACCGCCACTGCAGCGGCAAACAGTAACAGTCCTGGGCTTATTGGCCACTCAGCCTTTTGCCAAAAGAAATGGCATAAGCACCGGAGCGCATTTGTAACACCGGATCTGCACTGGGGCTGATGCCACTAGCCAGCACATTGGGGTCGAAGTTAATGTTTTTGCAGCTGTCGCCCCCTGCCGCTGTGATCTGCAGCTCACCACCATCCAGCACTGTGCGCTCTGCAGGCCAGGCTTTGGATGGGTCCAGTAAATTATCGCCGGCCTCAGCCAATTGAAATTGCAGCTTAAACTTCACCGGTCCTTTGGCCAGCTGCGCCAGCAAACGCTGCTCAAGAAAATCTTTGGGTGCAGCGGTTATTTCGCTGTCGGTTAAACCTTTGACACCATCCAGCGGCTGCAGCTGCCAGCGCACCGCTTGTTGTTTACCTTCGGCATTGCTCAGATAAAAACTATGCAAACCAAAATAAGGGGCATTGGCATAACTGGCCGGTGGCGCGGTTTTGGCTAAGTATTCCGCCTGCGCCAGCGTATCGGGGTGAGCTTTACGGTAAGCGGCAATTTTAGCCAGATCCGGTTTCCCCGTTGTTGCATCGGGAATAGAAGCCTGTAATAAACCTAAAAAGCTGTCGGGGTCTTTGGCGCCAAAGATTGGCGTTGATAACAAGGCAAAATGCTGAATTTCACCGTTATTTAGCTTAATTTGTGCGGCAAAACCTCTGGGGCTTCTGCTGTTTTCTGCCGCTTTGGGGTTACCACCAGCCATCGAAAAACGCCCGGTCAGTGGATAACTTTCACCGGAAAACAAAGCGGAGTTGCTGTAAGGCTGCATTTTGGTATTGCCGGTAAAACTGCCGCTGACACAAAAACCTTTGGCGTGGCCTTTACGCTCACCTTTATGCTCACCAAAAATTTTGGCAAAAGTATCAATAAACTGCACCGGCGTGGCACTGCCATCGGCCAACACCGGGTTTGCTGCCGCCCATAAAGCTGCGCCCAAGAACCATGTTTTCATTATTCACTCCATCAGGGATTGATCTGTACCTAAGCCAAGCTTAGCCGCTTTGACTGAAACCATGGCAACAGACCCGCCCTTCGGAATTTTTCTGTGAGCAAACAGGTTCAACGGCAAAAAAGCCCGGTTAAATTGCAAAAAATCGGCTAAAAGTGCGGCTAAAAGTGCTGTAAAACTCAGGGTAACAAGTGCAAAAAAACAGGGCGCTGTTACCAGCGCCCTGCGAAATTTCGGCTGCTTAATCCCAAACGGGCATTAAGGTTGTTTTTGGTAACTGTAAGCGTAATACACCACAGGGATCACTACTAAGGTCAACAAAGTCGACACCAGAATACCAAAAATCAGTGCTACCGCCAGACCACCAAATATTGGGTCGTCCAGAATAAAAAACGCCCCCAACATAGCGGCCAGCGCTGTTAATACAATAGGCCGCGCCCGCACTGCCGAGGCATGCACCACGGCGGTTTCAAGTGCCACGCCCTGAGCCAGTTGCTGCTGAATATAATCCACCAGCAAAATGGAGTTACGCACTATGATGCCAGCCAGCGCTATCATGCCGATCATCGAAGTAGCAGTGAACTGGGTGTTCAGCAGCCAGTGCCCCGGCATAATGCCAATCAGCGTTAGCGGGATAGGCGCCATAATAATCAGCGGTACACCATAAGATTTAAACTGCGCCACCACCAACAGATAAATCATGATCAGGCCCACACCATAAGCAATGCCCATATCGCGGAAGGTTTCATAGGTAATTTGCCATTCACCGTCCCACTTGATGCTGAGCTCATCGGTATTGTCCGGTGCGCTGAACAGATTTTGTGGCAGTGGTGCTGGCGCCTGACTCAGCAGATGCTGAATTTCCAGCATGCCATAAAGCGGGCTGTCGATACCGCCGGCTAAGTCGGCCGTAACAAAAACCACCGGCCTTAAGTCTTTGCGATAGATGGTATTTTCCCGCTGCACCTGTTGTTTTTGCACCAGTTCAGACAGCGGGATCACCGCACCTGTATTGCTGTGCAGCGGCAGCTGCGACAACTGTTGCCAGTCGGCCAACTGAGCCTCGGCCAGCTGTAATACCACGGGCGTTAAGCTGCGCTGATGGGGCTGGCGTACAAAGCCAGCGTTACCACCGCTGCTTGCCAGCTGCACCGCCAAACTGACATCAGTCACACTAACCCCCAGCAAGGCCGCTTTTTGCTGATCCACCACCAGCTGCCACAAGGGTTGTGGCGCTTCGACAGTGCTGTCGATATCAACAATATCCGCAACTTGTGCAAAGGTTTGTTGCAGTTGTTGCGCCTGCTTAAGCTGTAACTGATAATCCGGGCCATAAACTTCTGCTACCAAAGGTGCCATCACCGGTGGCCCGGGCGGTACTTCCACCAGTTTGATACTGGCGCCCGTGCTTTTTTCAAGCGCAGCCAAAGCCGGACGCACTCTGAGCGCTATGGCGTGGCTTTGTTCATCACGCTCGAGCCGGCTTTTTAAGTTGACCTGCACATCCCCCTGCCAGGCTTGCTGGCGCAGATAATACTGGCGCACCAAACCGTTAAAATTAATAGGGGCGGCAGTACCGGCATAAGTTTGCAGATGGGTGACTTCCGGCAATTGCAGCAAAGCCTGACTGACTTGATTTAACACCGCCTGGGTTTGTTCCAGCGTGCTGCCTTCGGCTAAATCCACCACCACCTGAAATTCGGATTTATTGTCAAAAGGCAGCATTTTCAGCGCCACCTGCTGACTGGTGACCAACAGCACCGACAAACCGATAGCGGTGAGTAACCCCAGCAGCAGTTTAATCCGGTTAGTGCGGCCGGCTTTTTTCGAGAGAAATGGCCGCATCAGCCGGTTAAACAGCTGTTCCAGTTTGCTGTCTGTGGCATCGTGATGGGCGCCAACCGGGTTTTTATTGCCAAACACCCGCAAAAACAGCCAGGGGGTAAAAATAAAAGCCACCAGCAAGCTAATTAACATGCCCATACTGGCGTTAATAGGGATAGGGCTCATATAAGGCCCCATCAGGCCACTGACAAAAGCCATGGGCAATAAGGCCGCTATCACGGTAAAGGTGGCGAGAATCGTAGGCGCGCCCACTTCTTCCACCGCCAGCGGAATTGCCTCGGCCAAGGATTTTTTACCCAATAACCAATGCCGGTGCAGGTTTTCCACCACCACTATGGCGTCGTCGACCAGAATGCCAATGGAAAAAATCAGCGCAAACAACGACACCCGGTTTAAGGTAAAACCATAAGCCCAGGATGCAAATAAAGTGATAGCCAGGGTGATCACCACCGCCATGCCCACCACAAAAGCTTCGCGCCAGCCCAGGGCAAAACCCACCAGCAGCACCACAGACAAGGTGGCAAACAACAGTTTATGAATCAGGGTATCGGCTTTGTCTTTGGCAGTTTCACCATAGTTACGGCTGACACTAACTTCAATATCCTGACCGAGATAACCCTGTTGTAACTGATCCAGTTTGGCCAGCAGCGCGCTGGATACATCCACGGCGTTTTTGCCCGGTTGTTTGGCCACCACCACAGTGACAGCCGGGCTTTGTTGCAGTTGACCGGCGTCATCGCGCTGTAACTGCTGCACATAACTGACAGGTTCGCTGCTACCAAGGCTGACTTGTGCCACATCGCTTAAATACACAGGCAACTGCTGGCCATTTTCATTTTTGACCGCAACCACCAAGGATGCCACTTCGTCGGCACTGCTTAAAAAGTTACCGGCCTGCAGCTGAATCAGCTGGTCCGGCGCCAGCATGGCCTGGCTCTGGCTTTGGCTATTGTTTTGTAACAGCGCCTGTTGCAGCGCCGGCAAACTCAGCTGATAAGCCGCCAGCCGCGTTGGGTCAAGCCGCACCAGCACCTGCTGCGCCACACCGCCAATACTGTAAATATCACGACTGCCCGGCACCTGCTGCAGCTGCTCTTCCAACCCTTTAGCGGCCGAAGTTAAATCGGCGGCTGTGACTTGTGGGTTTTTGCTCCATAAAGTCACGGCAAAAACAGGTACATCATCGATGCCCTTGGGTTTAATCAGCACTGGGCCAATACCGCTGTTGGCTGGCTGCCAGTCGGCCTTGGCATAAAAAGCGTTATAGAGCCGCACTAAAGCATCGGTGCGGGCTTCTCCCACTTTAAACTGCACTGTGAGGACAGCGCGGCCAGGCTCAGACACCGAATACAGATGTTCAACACCAGCAATTTCGGCAATGATTTTTTCCGCCGGTATTGCCACCTGCTGTTCCACCATTTTGGCGGAAGCACCGGCATAAGGAATAAACACATTGGCAAAGGTTACTTCAATTTGTGGCTCTTCTTCGCGTGGTGTTACCAGCACGGCAAAAAGCCCCAGTAAAAAGCCCACTAACGCCAATAAAGGGGTAATTTGGTTTTGTTTAAACAGCGCCGCCAGACGGCCTGAAATGCCTAACCTGCTCATGGTTGACTCCGGCCTTGCTGTTTCGCCTGTTGTTTTGCCAATTCAGCCAGGGCGTCAGTGGCAATTTCAGCGCCTGCAGTTAAGCCTGATAACACCTGGTACAAGTCAGCGCTAAGTTGTTTCAGCCGCACCGGCTGCAACATCACCTGCTCCCCTTGTTTTAACCAGACTGCGCTGACTTCACCGCGCCACAACACAGCAGACACCGGGATTTGCAATTGACTGACTTCGCCGGTTTGTAACCGCAGCCGCTGCCAGCTACCCGGCAATAACAAATGCGTGCTGTAGTCGGCAGCCGGTAATTGCAGACGCAACTGAAAACTATGGCTTTGGCTATTGGCCTGCGGCGCTATGGTCATATTGGGTTTACCCAGCTGAATGACAGTGCCGTTGGCAAGCTGCAGTTCAGCCGCCGGGCTTTGTTGTGCAGCCTGTAACTGACTTTGTGGCAACTGACTGACCAAACGCAGATTTTCCAGCGATAAACCGCGCAGCAGCGCTTTGCCCGGCACCGCCAATTCGCCAATTTCGACAAACCTTTGTTGCAAAATGCCGCTATAAGGCGCGCGCACTACGGTTTGCTCCAGCTGCTCATTCGCTTCACTCACTGCGGCTTTGGCCTGCTCCAGCCTTGCTTTGGCAGCGGCATAATTGGCTTGCGCCAGATCCAGCGCAGCCTTGGCCACCAAACCTTTGCTGTGAATGTCCTGCACCCGCGCCAGTTCTTTTTGCTGCTCGTCAAAACGGCTTTGTGCTTCGGTCATGGCGCCCTGGGCTTTTTGCAGCCGCGCTTTTTGTTCGGTGTCGGTAAAACGCACCACTACTGCACCTTGCGGCACCAGATCGTTGACATCATAAGGCAGCTCGATAATGCGGCCGGAGGTTTGTGCCGACACTGTGGCTTGTGACACAGCTTCCACTACAGCAGGCAATTCCAGATATTGCGGAGCCTGCACTGCATTTAGCTGCATCCAGTCAGCAGCCATCACACTATGGCTAAGCATCACCGCCAGGCCAAAACTTAAAGGCAACTTCATCATGCTGAACTCCTGAAACCGGCACACCGGCTACATTAGATTAAACTGATATAAGTATATATTAGAAAGTTCTAATTAGAAAGATAGCCCGGCAAAAGGTTCAGCCGCGGCAGAAAAACAACAGCCTCACCCGGGTAACACCACAAAACCCGGCTGCTCTGCTTAAAAAGCTAACAGAAGTGATTGATGATACAAGCTATTTAACCCTGACGATTCGTCAGCTCTGAGTATAACCGCACGGCTGACGCGGACTCGTCCATGTGCAAAAAATCAGCAGGCAGCACCGATCTGCCGCAAAGTCATACCCCTTGGCACAAAGCGCAGGCATAATTTTGCTTTTTGCCAAACTCGGCTCAGCCTGATAGCGGCCTGTACTGATCACGGAACTCTGATCCCCTCACTGATATTTTGGAACTGAATTGCTGTGGAATTATTAAAAATCGACTGTTTAGGCAAACAATTACGACTGGAAGGCTCGATGGCGGGCTGGCAACAGCTGTTCTGGGACAGACAGCTGGTGTCACAACTCAGTGCCACGGCAGAAGACGCCAGTGTACGAGCGCATCAGTTTGAATTGCTTGCCAAATCTGAAGCTGATGCCTTGACAGGCATGCCGCTGCCTGACGAAAGCTGTGATTCTGGTCAACTGTTGAATGTCAAACTTGAAACCGAACTGCAGTGGCAGCCTTTTGTGCTGAAGTACCGGCTTTTTGTGAATAACGAACTGCACAGTGCCGGCGAGCGCAACACAAAAGATATTGAGCGGCAACAGCCTGAACTGGCTCCGGCAAAACCAACACAACAAAGCTGGCTGGGCTTGGCTTCTTTAGGTTTTAAGCTGTTTAAAAGCGCCAAAGTAATCAAAGTTGTACTGGCCGGTGCCAGTGTGGCCGCTTATTCCTGGTTGTTTTCATTACAGTTTGCGCTGGCGTTGTTGGCTTGTCTGGTGTTTCACGAATATGGCCATATCCGCGCGATGAAATATTTTGGGATGAAAACCAAAGGTATTTACCTGATCCCGTTTTTGGGCGGCCTGGCGCTTTCCGACGAAAAAATTAACACCCGCTGGCAGGATGTGGTGATCTCCATTATGGGGCCAACCTTTGGCCTGCTGCTCTCTATTGCTTGCCTACTGGCCTATTGGCTCACCGGCAACATCTTTTTTGCAGGCCTCGCCACTTTTAACGCACTGCTGAACTTATTTAACCTGCTGCCGGTGTTGCCGCTTGATGGTGGCCATATTTTAAAAAGCATCAGTTTTTCGATGAATAGCATCGCAGGTTTAGTGGGTACTGTGGCCGGCGCCTTGCTTGGGGTTTATGTCAGTTACAGCCTTGGCCTCGCGCTTTTTGGCTTTTTATTGTTGGTGGGCAGTTTAGAAATTGTCTTTGAATGGCGTGGCCGTCATCAAAGCCACCTGCTGCCACTGGACAGATACGGCCAGCTGTTTTCGGCAATCTGGTATCTGCTGACTGTCGGCTCACTGATTGGCATTATCTGGTATTTTGCAAGTTCAGGTGACGACATACTGGCGCTGCCACTGAAGATATTACAAAGTTAAGCAGCACGCCGGGCGCAGCTTGATGCTGCGCCGGCAAATCCATCAGCTGACAAAAGCCGCCACTTCGGCTTCGGTTAAAGCGCGGTATTCACCTTCAGCTAAGACATTGGCATCTAACACAAAATCACCAATTTTTTCGCGGTGCAGTTTTTCCACTTTATTGCCAATAGCAGCAAACATACGTTTGACCTGATGGTAACGGCCTTCGTGAATGGTTAATAAACACTCATGCGGGCTAACAATTTCCAGCTGTGCCGCTTTGGTCGGGTGTTTTTCACCACGCAGCATCACACCTTCGGCAAACAACTGGATGGCTGACTCATCCACAGGATCGGCCAGCCAGGCGCGGTAAGTTTTGGCACATTCATGTTTGGGTGAGCTGATTTTATGAGACCACTGGCCATCATCAGTGATCAACAATAAACCTGTGGTATCCAAATCCAGCCGGCCCACAGTGTGCAGTTTATCCAGCCTGGGCTCATCCATTAACACAAACACAGTGTTGTGATCAGGATCATCCGTAGAGCAGACATAACCGGCCGGTTTATGCATGACAAAATATCTGGGGCCGGTCAGAGCAAGCACTTCACCGTCCAGTTCCACTTGTTGTTCAGGCTTTAGCTGGGTGGCGGGTTGTTTACATAGTTGGCCGTCAATCAACACCAGACCCTGACGGATCAGCTTGCCAGCCTGACTGCGGGTCAGGCCGGTACAATCACAAATAAACTTATCTAAACGCATCACAAGGCTCTGGCAAAAAGAGGCTAGTGTAACGGGCTGGCCACAGCCGCTCAACCTCGCACTGGTATCAAGACCATTATTGTGCTTTTAAACCGTAAAGTTCCAGCCGGGCCGTCCAGAATTCCTGCCTGGGCAATTCGTTAATGGCTTTGTCAAAGGCCCCCAGCAGGTTCTGATAATGTTGGGTCAACAGCAGCTGTCTTTTATAGGCAGGGTAAGGTTCACCGACAATTCGCAGTTTTCCCAGATAATGTTGTTGCCGGCCGTAATATAAAAAACTCGACCTGGTGATCACTACATGGTCGACATTACGCTCCAGTAATCTGGCCAGATTTTCTTTATCAGATTCGGCATCCAGCCGGGTGACACGCCGCTGCTCCACCAGCTCGTTGACACCGGGGTAACTGTAACCCCGGATTGCCCCCAAAGTGCTGCCGGCGAGGTTATTCAGTTCTGTTAAATCACCGCTAAATTCACGATGGCTGACAAAAACATCACGGTCGATAAAAATTTCTGTCGTCCAGCTATATGGCTGCACTTTATTGCTGAACCAAGCCGGATTGGCCCATAACACTATGGTGGGTTCACCGGCCTGCAGCCGGGCATTGAGCTGTGGTCGTGGCAGATATTTATATTGCAACTGGTACTTATCGCCCAACTGCTGTTGCAATGCCCGCACCAAATCGTAGTTTAAGCCGGTTTCGGCTTCGGCATTAATCACAAAAGGCGGGGAACTGTGGTAAGCGTACAAAGTGAGCTGAGTGGCTGCCAGTACCTGCGGCAAAAACAGCCAACAACAAAGCAGCAGCAGTTTTTTGGCCATTTTTACCCCCGGACAGTATTGTTATTTAACCTTAGTCGCCACCTTGCTAAAAATGAAGGTTGCATCAATGAAACTTATGCCATAACAGTGTGCTGAACTCCAGCATAAAGATACATTTAATTAACATCATTTCATTCGTCAGCCAGCATGATACAAAACTACCGGTTAGCAGCTCCGGCCAGTACTCCCTGTTGTTTAAATCGGGCTGCCGCTCCCTGTAGCGCTAAGCTGTTGTCGCTTACCGCGTTTTAACTTTTCTGCTGCTGCAGTCAACTATTTTGGTTGCAATAGACCCGCCATTTCCTCTACATTGCTGCAGCAAATAATTATTAGAACTATTAACTTCACCTCGGGACAATCATGAGCAATACCACTACAGCCCGCGGCAGCTGGGGCTCCCGCATCGGTTTTATTCTGGCGGCTGCAGGTTCAGCCGTTGGTCTTGGCGCTATCTGGAAATTCCCTTACGTCGCCGGCGCCAATGGCGGTGGTGTATTCCTGCTGGTTTATCTGGCCTGTGTCTTCTCGGTGGGCGTTGTGATGATGCTGGCCGAAATGATGATCGGCCGCAGCGCAAAAAAATCTGCAACCTCTGCTTACCGCGTGTTAGGCAAAAGCAACTGGCATCTGGCGGGCTGGATCTCAGTGCTTTGTGTGTATTTAATTCTTGGTTTTTATTGTGTGGTGGGTGGCTGGACCATTGCTTATATAGTGGAAGCAGTCAAAGGCGACATTCTGACCACAGACGCCAAAGTGCTCAGTGACACTTTCACCCACTTTATTGCCGACCCGACATCTGCGTTAATTTACACCGCCGCTTTTATGGGCATTACCGCCGCTATTGTCATCGCCGGCGTGCAATCTGGCATTGAAAGAATTTGTAAAGTACTGATGCCGGTGCTGTTTGCACTGATGTTGTTCATGGTTTACCGCAGCCTGACACTGCCTGGTGCTGTTGAAGGTGTGATGTATTTTATTACGCCGGACTGGAGCAAACTGTCGGTAAAAATGGTGCTGGATGCTTTGGGTTTAGCGGTGTTTTCGCTGTCAGTGGGTGCTGGTTTAATGATTGCCTATGGCTCTTATTTAAGTGCTGAAACCAAGGTGGTGAACGCAGGTTTATGGATTGCCGGCCTGGCCACTATGGCAAGTGTATTAGCCGGTTTAATGATTCTGCCTGCGGTCTTTGCCTTCCACGTCGACCCGGCAGCAGGCCCTGGCCTGACATTTATTACCATGCCGGCTTTATTTGCCCAAATGGCCGGTGGCCAAATTCTGGCACTGGTGTTCTTTTCACTGTTGTTATTTGCTGCTGTGACTTCGTCAATTTCAATTCTGGAGCCGGCAGTGGCCTTCCTGATTGACGAATATGGCCTAGCCCGTAAAAGCGCCACCCTGATTGTCAGCATCAGCAACTATGTGGTGTTGGGTATTCCGGCGGCGTTATCTTTTGGTGTTATGTCTGAAGATATGAAAATCCTGGGCAAAACACCTTTTGATTTAATGGACTTTGTTGCGTCCAACTTATTAATGCCACTGGGCGGCATGCTGGCAGCTGTTTTTGTTGGCTGGCGCATTTGGCCTGAGATCCGCGCTGTACTGGCCGGTGAAATGAACAAAACCATGTTGCACTGGTACCGGCTGATGGCGGCCATTGTAGCGCCGCTGCTGATTGCGATAGTGGCTTATATGACCATTAAAGGTTAATCCCAGCCCGGTTTTGATACCGGCTGACAACAATAAAAAAAGCTGCCTGAAGGCAGCTTTTTTTATTGGGTAAAGGATAAGGATTTAACCTTGTTGCTTTAGCCTTGTTTCAGTGGTTTTTCAGCTTTTTTGCTACTGGGAAGCTCCCGTTGTTCCGGTAATTGCGCTGTCAGACTGGCTGTTTTTTTTGCCGAAGGTGCAAAAGCACTTGGCATCACTTCAATACCCAGTTTACGCCCCAGTTTTACAATCAGCGGAATAGTAACAGGGGCAAAAGGCAAAATCGCAAAAATGCCCAAGCCTGTAGCACGCAGCACATCCGCCAGCTGAGCATTGGCCGCAGCTAAATCCGCTTTGCTGGCTTCTCCGGATAAATAACTCTGATAAATACGCAACATCTGGCGGGTTTCCGCCTTTTCCTGCGACAACGCCGTTTTTAACCGGATCATGCTAAAACGGATCCGGATCATACTTTTGCGCCTTTGTAACCGCAGCACCCTGATCGGTGCTTTATGCAGATGACGTAGCAGCCCCATACCGATCCCCGTTGCTTAACCCAGCGCGCTGCCAACAGCAGCCTGATAAAAAAACTATAGCGCTATTATCCGTCGCCGGGCGTTGAAACAACAGCGCTATTTATCGAAGATGTACTACCAATTGGTCGAATAAAAGGACTTGATGCTCTGCCACTCAAGCACTTTTGCAGCACAACTTATAAGTTGAGACAAATGACTCAGGCATGAACAAAGGATGAAACAGCAGAAGTTATCAGGCCTGCACGGTAAAATTGCCATTTTGCAATTCTTCCCGCTGATAGGCAGGCCCCTCGATGCCGTCATAACTGACGCTGGCGCCTGCTGCCACTGCAATCACATGACCGGCGCCTGTGTCCCACAGCATGGTGGGGCCTAATCTTGGGTATAAATGTGCGCTGCCTTCGGCCACCAGACAGAACTTTAATGAACTGCCCACTGCCAGTAATTCATGTTGTGGATATTTCGCCAGTACAGCGTCCATCCCTGGCTGGGCATGACTGCGGCTACCAACAATTTTGACCGGCTCACCTTCTACTGGTTTTTTCGCCTGAATAACCCGGCTTTGTGTTTGCCCCTGAGCATCCACTTCTGCCACAAAAGCCCCCAGTCCGAGCACTGCACTGTAGGTTTTTTGCAGCACCGGGGCGTGAATTACCCCAAGCACCGGCTCGCCAGCCACTATCAACGCGATATTCACCGTGAACTCGCCATTACGTTTAATAAACTCTTTGGTGCCATCCAAAGGGTCCACCAACCAATAACAAGGCCAGTGCTGGCGTACGCTCCAGGGAATATCGGCCGCTTCTTCTGACAACACCGGAATATCCGGCGTTAATACTGAAAGCTCACGCATAATCAGCTGATGCGCGGCTAAGTCGGCGGCGGTCAGCGGGCTGTCGTCGGCTTTGTGCTGCACAGCAACCACTTCCGGCTGATGATAAATCGCCAGAATAGCGTTCCCTGCGGCCACGGCAATCTGGCAAATCTGCGGTAACCACTGGCTCAGTTGTTGCTGCGTCGGCGTGTAAGAAGTCATCAACATCAGGTCCTGCATATTAGCGTTGTGGCCCGATAATGCCACGTTGTTCCAGCATCAACAGCAATTGTTGCACACTTTGTTCCAGCGATAACAGCGCTGTATCCAGTTGGATATCCGGCTGCTCCGGCGCTTCGTAAGGGTCGGAAATACCGGTAAAGTTTTTAATTTCACCCAATCGGGCTTTTTGATACAAGCCTTTAACGTCGCGCTTTTCGCACTCTTCCAGCGAAGTGGCGACATAAACCTCGATAAACCTGCCTTCAGGCAATGCCTGGCGAATGGCGTCACGCTGGCTCTTCAGTGGCGAAATAAAAGCACTGAGTACGATTAAACCGGCGTCCAGCATCAGGCCAGCAACAGCCCCCACCCGGCGTAAGTTTTCACTGCGATCAGCTTCGGAAAAACCCAAATCGGCACATAAACCATGGCGTACATTGTCACCATCAAGCAAATACGTATGGGCCCCCCGAGCGAGCAACGCCTGTTCCAGCGCACCTGCCACAGTCGATTTGCCGGCACCGCTTAAACCGGTAAACCACAACACCACCGCTTGCTGCTGTTTTTGCGTTTCACGCTGCCTGCGTTCAACCTGATGTTGTTGCCAGACAATATTGTTCATAACACCTCTGTAAAAACCCTGCACCAGCTGCAGTCAGCCCGGCAAGCCATTGATCATTGCCGGGCGTCGCTGTTAGCTCAGTTTAGAAATATCAACCGCCTGCCAGTGCGGGTAATGTTTACGCACAAAAGCATTCAGCTCCAGCTCGGCTGCGCTAAATCTGCTTTGTTGCTGCACTGCGGCCAGGTCGCTGTCGACCAAACCTGCACCCACAGTGATATTGCTTAAACGGTCGATAAAAATAAAACCACCGGTGTCGCGATTCTGCCGGTAAGGGTCAAACACAATAGCTTCGGTCAGTTCCAGCTCCACCAGTGCTATGCCATTTAATGCCAGGCTTTGCACTGCAGATTCTGCCAGCGTATTCACATCAATGGCATGGCGAATAGCCGTGACTTTGCCCGCCACTTTTTTGCTGGCCAGTTTAATGTTGTAACTTTTACCAAGCTGCAGCTCATCCTCGTGCATCCACACCACTTTGGCCAGAATGCGATTAGAAACCCGAGCCTGATGCTGTTTGGGCACTATCACGTCGCCGCGGCTGATATCAATTTCATCCTGTAACGTCAGCGTCACTGCCTGACCGGCCACAGCAGAAGGCAGTTCGCCATCAAAGGTGACAATAGATTTGATCACTGAACTTTTGCCCGAGGGCAACGCCATGATGGCGTCACCGACGTTAAACTGACCTGCGGCAATAGTGCCGGCAAAACCACGGAAGTCCAGATTCGGTCTGTTGACATACTGCACAGGTAAGCGCGCTTCACCTGCAAAGTTAAAACCTGTGACCGGAGCGTTTTCCAGTTTTTGCAACAAGGTTGGGCCAGCATACCAAGGGCTTTGGCTTGAGCGGTTCACCACGTTATCGCCGTTCAGCGCTGACAGCGGCACAAAATCAATGTCCGGCCCCTGCTCTGTGCCAAGCTGCTGCTTTAACTGCTCGGCAAAGGCCAGATAATCCTGCTGAATTTGTTCAAAACGGTCTTCGGCAAAACCCACTAAATCCATTTTATTAATGGCAACCACAAACTGTTTGATGCCAAGCAAAGCACAGATAAAACTGTGGCGGCGGGTTTGGGTTTGCACACCATAACGGGCGTCGATCAGAATAATGGCCAGGTCACAGTTAGACGCACCAGTGGCCATATTGCGGGTGTACTGCTCATGGCCCGGCGTGTCGGCAATAATAAATTTGCGTTTGGCNNTCAATAGTGATGCCTTGTTCACGCTCCGCCTGCAGACCGTCCACCAACAACGCCAAGTCGATTTGTTCGCCTGTGGTGCCATGGGTTTTGCTGTCTTTATGCAAAGCCGCCAGCTGATCTTCATAAATCTGCGCACTGTCATGCAACAAACGGCCAATCAGCGTGCTTTTGCCGTCGTCCACTGAACCACAGGTTAAAAATTTCAGCAAAGACTTGTGCTGTTGTTGTCTGAGGTATTCTTCAATCCCCAGTTGTTCCAATTCAATAGCGACTGACATCAGAAGTAGCCCTCACGTTTTTTCTTTTCCATCGAACCACTGGAATCGTGGTCAATCACCCGGCCTTGCCGCTCGCTGGAGCGCGACAACAACATTTCTTCGATAATGGCAGTTAAACTGTCGGCGTCCGACTCAATGGCGCCGGTCAGCGGATAACAGCCCAGGGTTCTGAAACGTACCAGCTTTTGCTCGGGTTTTTCGCCAGGCTCTAACGGCATACGGTCATCGTCCACCATGATCAGGGTGCCGTTGCGCTCCACCACAGGGCGGTAAGCCGCCAGATAAAGGGGCACAATTTCAATATTTTCCTGATAGATGTATTGCCAGATATCCAGTTCAGTCCAGTTCGACAGTGGGAACACCCTGATACTTTCACCTTTATTTACCTGACCGTTGTAGGTGTGCCACAGCTCTGGCCGCTGGTTTTTTGGGTCCCAACGATGGTATTGGTCACGGAACGAATAAATGCGTTCTTTAGCGCGGGATTTTTCCTCGTCACGACGGGCACCACCAAAAGCGGCGTCAAAACCATATTTGTTCAGTGCCTGCTTTAAACCTTCGGTTTTCATCACATCGGTATGTTTGGCGCTGCCAAAAGTAAAGGGGTTCATGCCCATGGCCAAACCTTCCGGGTTTTTATGCACCAGCAGGTCAAAGCCATACTCTTTGGCCAGCCGGTCACGAAACTCAATCATTTCGCGAAACTTCCAGTCGGTGTCGACATGCAGCAACGGAAATGGAATTTTGCCCGGATAAAAAGCTTTGCGTGCCAGATGCAGCAGCACCGACGAGTCTTTACCAATCGAATACAGCATCACCGGGTTATCAAACTCGGCCGCCACTTCACGGAAAATCTGGATGCTTTCTGCTTCCAGCTGTTGTAAATGCGTTAAGGTTTGCACCAGGATGTCCCTCAAGTTAAAACATTTAAAGTTGTGCCAGTCTTCAGGCCAAAGCTGCCAAAGGCTGGGCAAATACTGCGGCCTGTGTTCTGTTGCCATACCAGGCCAGCTTGTGCTGCAGTACCACCACTTCACCAATCACCAATAAGGCCGGCGACTGCACCTGCTGTTGCTCAATTAAATCTGCCAGTTGCGCTAGGGTACCGGTGATCACCCTTTGCTCAGGCCTGGTGCCGTTTTCTAAAATGGCGATAGGGGTATCGGCCGCCCGGCCTGCGGCTAACAACTGCGCCTGAATATGAGCCGATTTCATCAGCCCCATATAAATCACTAAGGTTTGATTGGCGCGGCTTAAGCTATGCCAGTCCGGCTCTTTGCCGTCTTTCTGGCAATGGCCTGTGACAAACTGCACTGCCTGCGCATAATCTCTGTGTGTCAGCGGAATACCGGCATAAGCGGCACAACCCGCAGCGGCCGTAATACCGGGCACCACCTGAAACGGAATTTGATGTGGCAATAACACTTCAATTTCTTCAGCACCACGGCCAAAGATAAAGGGGTCGCCACCTTTTAACCGGCAGACTTTTTTACCGGCAAGGGCTAAATCTATCAGTAACTGATTGGTGTGCTCCTGCGCCACTGAATGGGCGCCGGCTTTTTTGCCAACACAAATCAGTTCGGCGTCGCGGCGTACCAGCTGCATAATGGGTTCGGACACTAAATAGTCGTACACCACCACATCGGCTTGTTGCATCAGCTGCAAAGCTTTCAGAGTGAGAAGCTCAGGGTCGCCCGGGCCTGCCCCCACCACATAGACTTCGCCTTTGTTGCTTTGCTGGTCTTGTAGTGCTTGCTGTAATTCGGCTTCGGCGGCGCCCAGCTGCTGTGTTTGCACCAGGCTGACGATATTGGAATTAAACACTTTTTCCCAAAATTGCCGCCGCTGCGCAAACCCCTGCAGTTTTTGCTGCACTTTGGTGCGAAAACGGCCGACCAGTTCAGCCAGGGGCCCTAAATGCTGAGGTAACAAAGTTTCTAGTTTTTCGCGTAACCGCCGCACCAGCACAGGCGCAGTGCCGCCGCTGGAAATAGCCACCAGAATAGGCGAGCGGTCGATAATCGAAGGGAAAATAAACTCACATTTGTCCTGGTCGTCGACAGTATTGACCCAGATTTGTCTGGCAGTGGCGGCCTGATGTACAGCGGCATTCACCCCATCATCGTCGGTAGCGGCCAGCACCAGCCAATGACCGGCTAACTGTGCAGCGTCAAAATCGCCCTGAATTAAATGGGCTTTTTGCTGTTGCTGCCAGGCATAAAATTCGGCTTCAAACTGGTGAGACACCACAGTTAATACCGCACCGGCGTTTAACAAAGTGCGCGCTTTTCGCAGCGCCACATGGCCGCCGCCAACCAGCAACACGGCTTTGCCGGTTAAATCGGTGAAGATAGGTAAATACTGCACTGCTTGCTCCCGCTACCAAGTAGCTATTTTCTTGCCTGCAGCGGGATTGGACAGAGTGGACCCCTCATCGCCGCCGGATCATCAACGATGCGATATTAGACGTCTAAACGTCCTGAATCCAAGAAGGGATTGCGCTCAGTTATAACCAAATGGAATTAGCAGAAGAGGAATTCAGAAATTAAAGCGTCACGACAACTCAGCAAGGGGGGGGTTGCTGCTGTTACTCACCGAAGCAACAGCAGCAGAGCCACAATTAAACCTGACGCTGACAAACAGCGGCAGTAAAGACCACATCAGTTGAGCTATTTAATGCCGTTTCACAGGAATCCTGCACCACACCAATAATAAAACCTATAGCCACCACCTGCATGGCAACATCACTGGAAATGCCAAAAAGGCCACAAGCCAGCGGGATCAACAATAATGAACCACCGGCAACACCGGATGCACCACAAGCACACACAGCGGCCACCACACTCAATAACATTGCAGTGGCAAAATCCACCTGAATGCCCAGAGTGTGTACTGTTGCCAGCGTCAGTACAGTGATGGTAATGGCAGCACCGGCCATATTAATAGTGGCGCCCAGCGGAATAGACACTGAATAGGTGTCTTCATCTAATTTGAGTTTTTCCGCCAACATCATATTGACCGGAATATTGGCGGCTGAGCTGCGGGTAAAAAAGGCCGGAATACCACTTTCTCTTAAGCAGGTGAGCACTAAAGGATATGGGTTTTTGCGGGTGGTAATAAACACCAGCAGCGGGTTGACCAACAACGCGATAAACAACATAGAACCCACGAGCACCAGCAACAACTGGCCATAACTGGCTAAACCGGCAAAACCTGTGGTGGCCACTGTTTCGGCAACCAGGCCAAAAATACCAATAGGGGCCAGTTTAATGATAAAAGTGACCAGCATCGAAATACCGTGCGACACATCGGTAAACACCTGTTTGGTGGTTTTATTGGCATGATGTAACCCCAAACCCAGACCAATAGCCCAGGCCAAAACACCAATAAAATTACCGGTCAGCAGGGCATTGATCGGGTTATCCACCACCTGGAATAACACTGTTTTTAATACCTGAGCAATACCTTCAGGCGGTGTGACAGCTTCAGCAGCTGCGGCCAGGTTTAATGTGGTAGGAAATAAAAAACTTGCCACTACAGCGGTTAAGGCCGCTAAAAAAGTGCCGGTTAAATACAGCACCAGCACGGGTTTCATTTTGGCCTGACCGTCAATTTTGCGGTTGGCAATGGATGAGGCCACCAGAATAAACACCAGAATTGGCGCTATGGCTTTGAGCGCTTTGACAAACAGCGCTCCCAAAATGGCAACCGCCTGCCCGGCCTCAGCCGACCAGCTGGCGAGCACAATACCACAAAGAATACCCAGCATAATTTGCGGCACCAGGCCCAGCTTAAAGCCCGGTGTTGAAGTTGTAGAAGTCATCAGCGCATTGTTCCTGTTGTTTTATTTTGTCGCCGATTGTGCCGTTAAAGCGCCGCCGCAGCAAGTTGTGTGCTGTGGCAAGTGCTAAAACTGCGGCGGCGCCCCGGTGTTCCTGCGCAAGTTCACTGAATTTTGCTCTTTGACAAGGCTTGGATTTTAACCACCTGCATGTTATCAATATGAAATAGTTGTAAATGGACTTACCCGGATGAAATTACCTCTGCCGTTGATTCTGCTGCTTATTTTATTGCAAGCTTGCAGTCAAACGCCTGCACCAACAATAACACCACCACAGACACCACAACATTATTTTGCCAAACCAGCGGCCCATGCCATTCCAGAGGTGGCTGCTTTTTATCAGCTGAGCGAAAAACAGCAACAACAGTTTTTGCAGTTTTATCAGCAAAGCGAGCTTCAACAGATGCCCGGCTATGAAAGGCTGGAACTGTTTCTGAGCAAGCAGTTGTCGAATTTTCATTATGAAGGCAAAAACTACAGCGCCAGCCAAACCATGCAGCTGATGTCGGGCAATTGCATGTCTTTGGCGGTGCTCACCACAGCTTTGGCAAAACTGGTGAATATTGAGGTGGGTTACCGGGCAACTTATGGCGAACCGATGTTGAATTTTTCCGGTGATGTGTTTATCAGCTCAGACCATGTCCGCACTTATCTCTTTGCGCCGCAAGAGGACACAATGCAACAGCTGCGGGTACAACGGGCCGCAGTCGCTATTGATTATTTTCCGGAGCGGTTAGACCGGCTGGGCGCTATGTTTGATCACCGCCGCTTTGCCGCCATGATGTACAACAATCTGGCGGCGGATGCGCTGCTCGCCGATGATCAAAATAAAGCCTTCTGGCTAACCCAGGCTGCGCTGCAACAAGATCCAACTTACAGCGCCAGCATTAATCTGCTCGGCATTTTGTACCGGCGTGCCGGGGATTTACGATCTGCTCAACAATGGTATGAATTTGGCCTGAAACACAGCATGAACCCGGCAGCTATCGCCAGTAACTATCTGCTGGTGGCGCAGGAGTTGAACGACAGCGCCGCAATCCATCGATTGGAAGCGTTGCTGCTGCAAAGCAACGACGACAACCCTTACAACTGGTTTTATCTGGCTTATCAGGCTGAACAACAGCAACAACAAGACAGGGCCATTCGTTATTACCAGAAGTTACTGGAACAGGCGCCATACCTGCATAAAGCCAACCTGGCATTGGCCAGACTATATTTGCAGCAAAACAACAACACAGCTGCAAGTAAAGTGTTACGTGAGGCGCTGCGTTACAGTTATGAACAAGGTCAGGTAGCTATGTATAAGGCAAAATTGCAGGCGGTTAACGAGCACCAGAGCGTGCAAGTACTGCCTGAATAAGGGTGTTTGACGCTGTCACATCATCCGGCAATAACAGATCCGGTGTCAGCAGCTGTTCGGTGAAACCACCTTTTGGTCTTGCGGCCCAAAACCTTGGTACCACAATATCTAACTTACTGTGTGGCAAGGTGAAAAACTGCACACCACCAGTGCTGCGCGAACGCACATAACTGCCTTCCCCCACTAGCGTGGCAAAAGCAAAATCCTGCATCACATTACAAAATTGCACGGCCGATGAATAAGTACGACGGCCGGTCAGCACGATGACTTTACCGGTAAAACGCAGCGGGTTATCCAATTGTGGCTGATACCAGGTTTTAAATTCACTATCAATCACAAGGCCTGCCGGTTCAGTGGCACTGGCGCGGCTGGCAATGACTTTTTTCTTGTTATGCGAGCCCACTCTGAATGGCTGGTCAGCCAGGTAAGGCAACAGCTGCTCAATCCAGACTGAGTCGTTGCCACCACGGTTTTCCCGCACATCAATAATCAGGGTTTTAGCGCCGGATTGTTGTATTTTGCTAAAAGCGTCTTTGGTAAAAGCGCCTATTTTCTGTTCATCCGGCCAATAAAAGGTGCCGAGTTTCAGATAGGCAGTATCGGCATTTAAGCTTTGATAACTAAAATTGTCACTGAAGTTTTTACCGTCTTTGCCCAGTACTGCCGCCTGTTGGCTGGCGGGCAGCGTCACTTCAATGGTTTTGTCGTGTTGGGTAAGTTGCAGCTTAAATTCAGCGGGTGAACCAAAAACTTTGGCGTAATACAACTGAAAAGCCGGCCCCAGCAAATTGGCTCTGTTGATAGGGGAATCGCCATGACGCAACGCCAGCAACTGCCTGCCAATCACAGCAGCCGGCACTGCATTAACACTTTGAATAGTGGCACCACGCCATGGGGTGTCAGCACCACCGGCCAGGGCCAGCACTGTCAGCTCACCATCAGGCCTGATATGCACTTCCAAAGGGAAAACTCCGCCGTTTTTTTTGATCTGTTGCTGCATATCCGTTTGATCTTGCGGCAAATTCACCGACCAGTGTGCATCATTAAACAGCGGATTAAGTTTTGCCGTTTGCAACCAGAATTCGTTGGCGGTCAGAGGTTTTTCCAGGCTGGCTTCTATTTGCAAAAAGGCGCGTTCCAGTTCGGCGGCTGAAGCGGAATGGCCAACATCAGGGTGGGTATCCTTAATAAAAGTCCGCAGACTTTGTAAATCTGCTTTGAGCTGTGCCGGGCTAAATTTTTGGTCCTGAAGCGCAGTTGGGCTGCCGGTTTTCACTGTGGCACTGTCGGCCTGGCCGACCAATGGCAACAGCCAAACACTGAACAGCAGCGCCGATATCGTTACGTTTTTGGCAAACATGTATTTTTTCCAAAGCAGGTGAGTGGGGATCTGTAGCTTTGGTCGAAGGCTGGTTGAAAACAGTTTGCAAAATTTTCCAATATTTAACTATTGGCGTTTTTTTGACATCAAGGGCTGTGATTTGACCTTGCTGTCATCACACAACAAGGCCTGTACCGTAAAAACAATGGCTTTTAACTACCATCGCCTGAAGTATGCAAACCACATTCGCGGCCCATGCCGTTAAAGCGGGTTTCTTCTTCGCTCATACCTGCTTCCAGCGGGCGGCTGGAATGGGTGTCGCCCACTGATACATATCCCTGCTCCCACAGCGGGTGATAAGGTAAGTTGTTGTCTTTTAAGTAATAGTGAACGTCTTTATTGCTCCACTCGACAATAGGGCAAATTTTTACTACGCCACGTTGTACACTCACAATGGGTGTAT
The DNA here is from genome assembly GCA_003543135.1 of Rheinheimera sp. Lineage (GTDB taxonomy): Bacteria > Pseudomonadota > Gammaproteobacteria > Enterobacterales > Alteromonadaceae > Pararheinheimera. The sequence goes on along the minus strand of DPJG01000020.1, from coordinate 34,737 downwards.
CGGCGCGGGTGGAACTTTGGCTACGGCGCAGGCCACTGAACCAGCTTTGTACCGCAAGTTCCTGCTGCGCCCGTTGCATCGGCTCGACTTTATTCAGCTGATTATATTGTTTCAGGCCTTCAGGACTGGTCCAAAGCTGGCCAAAACGGGCTTCCTGCCAGGCCGGGCTTAAGTGGCTGCGATACACTTGTAAATTCAGCTGCAGCCGCTCTATCAGCTCGTCAATAAAACGATAAGTTTCGGGAAATAAATAACCTGTGTCGGTGAGTACCACCGGCAGATCGGCTTTGATGCTGGTGCAAAGGTGCAACATCACAGCAGCCTGAATCCCAAAGCTGGAGCTGAGCATATGAGTACCGGGCAGTTCTTTCAGTGCAAATTCAACCCGCTGCTGCGCCGTGAAAGGCGCCAGCAGTTGGTTAATTTCCTGCAGCGCCTGCTGCTGCGCGGCAGACTCCAACTGTAATAACTGCTGATAACTCATAATGTTCGAAACTCCAAAGCTTTTGCCGGATCAGGCGTGAAAATCAGTTTTACTGACTTTCACTTCTGCCACTACGCCAATCCGAATAACAAAATCACCAAAACATTCACCGGCGTTGCGCTCAACCGCCCAACGACCAATCAGCGTATCGAGCGCGGCCAGAATGTCGGCTTCGGCCACATTATCTAAATACAGTTTTGGAATACGGGTACCGGCTGTGTTGCCACCTAAATACAAATTGTATTTGCCTGGGCCACGACCCACTAAACCCGCTTCTGCCAGCATGGCGCGGCCACAACCGTTAGGGCAGCCCACCACCCGCAGAATAATGTGGTTATCCGCCACATTGTGTTTGGCTAAAATGCCTTCCACATGAGTGACTAAAGTGGGTAAATAACGTTCGGCTTCAGCCATCGCCAATGGGCAAGTGGGTAAAGACACACAGGCCATCGAATTTTTGCGTTGTGCTGTCACGCTGTCTTCAATTAAACCATGAGCCCGGGCAATAGCCTCAATCTGTGTTTTATCTTCAGCGGCCACACCGGCAATGATCAGGTTTTGATTTGCCGTCATGCGAAAATCACCTTTGTGAATTTTGGCAATTTCCGACACCCCTGTTTTCAGCGGTTTGCCCGGGTAATCCAGCAAACGGCCGTTTTCGATAAACAGCGTTAAATGGTGTTTACCATCAATGCCTTCCACCCAGCCAAAACGGTCGCCCCTGTGGGTAAATTCATAAGGCCGGCTTGGCTGAAACTTTACACCAACCCGTTTTTCCACTTCCTGTTTAAAGGTTTCCACGCCAATACGGTCGATGGTGTATTTGGTTTTGGCGTTTTTGCGGTTCACCCTGTCGCCATAATCACGTTGTACTGTCACCACGTGTTCAGCCACTTTCAGCACATGCTCCAGGCCAATAAAGCCAAAATCTTCGGCACGGCGTGGGTAAGTGCCTTTGTCACCGTGGGTCATGGCAAGACCACCACCCACCAACACGTTAAAACCCACCAGCTGGCCATTTTCGGCAATAGCCACAAAGTTTAAATCGTTGGCATGCACATCCACGTCATTATGTGGTGGGATCACCACTGTGGTTTTAAACTTACGCGGTAAATAGGTATCACCCAGCACCGGTTCGGTTTCTGTGGTTTCCACCTTTTCTTCATCCAGCCAGATCTCGGCATAAGCGCGGGTTTTTGGCAGCAGATGTTCAGAAATTTTGGCAGCCCATTGATAGGCTTGCTGATGTAACACCGACTCCACCGGATTTGAGGTGCAAAGCACGTTACGGTTTACGTCACCGGCTGTGGCTATTGAATCTATACCAATGCTGTTGAGCATCTGATGCATAGGTTTAATGTTGGGTTTAAACACACCATGGAACTGAAAGGTCTGACGGGTGGTTAAACGAATGCTGCCGTACAGGGTTTTTTCACTGGCAAACTTATCAATAGCCAGCCACTGCTCAGGCTTGATAATGCCACCCGGCATCCGGGCGCGTAACATCACATTATGCAGTGGTTCCAGTTTTTGTTCGGCCCGTTCAGCCCGCAAATCGCGATCATCTTGCTGATACATGCCGTGAAAACGCACCAATAAGAAGTTATCACCGGTAAAACCACCGGTAATTTCATCTTTTAAGTCAGTGGTAATAGTGCCGCGTAAATGATGACTTTCCGCCTTTAAGCGTTCGTTATCAGACAGCGCGCCCTGCACCTGCAGTTTTGGATCTATCGGGTATTGTGGCGTTGTCATTAATAAACATCCTTCTGATAACGTTTTTGTTCACGCAGTTGCTCTAAATAATCGGCGGCCGCTTCTTCGCTTAACCCCCCAAATTGTTGTGCAATTTGCAGCAACGCCTGATGCACATCTTTGGCCATTTTGCTGCCATCTCCGCAGATATACAGATGGGCACCTTGCGCTAACCAACTCCAGACTTCAGCCCCTTTGGCCAGCAGCTTGTGCTGTACATAAACTTTTTCCGTCTGGTCGCGGCTAAAAGCCACGTCCAGCTTGCTGAGCACACCACGCTTTAAATAATCCTGCAGTTCTACCTGGTATAAAAAGTCCTGGGTGAAATGGGGGTTACCAAAAAACAACCAGTTCTGGCCAGTGGCGCCAGCGTTGTCACGCTCCTGCAAAAATGCACGGAAAGGCGCAATGCCGGTACCTGGGCCAATCATAATCACTGGTGTGTCGTGGCCTGGCAGACGGAAATTGTCATTGTGCTCGACAAAAACTTTTACCTGCTGGCCTTCGGCTAAACGTTCGGCCAAAAAGCCGGAAGCACCGCCTAAGTGGGTTTGACCAAAAGCGTCATAACGCACCACAGCCACTGTTAAATGCACTTCTTCACCCACTTCTGCCTGGCTGGAAGCGATGGAATATAACCGCGGTTGCTGCTTACGCAGGCTGTCGGCGAGCTGCTGCGCACTTAACGCACCCGGGAATTGCAGCACTACATCGGCAGTTTGATGTTGCGCTAAAAATTCGCGCAGCGCTGTTTTGTCTGCCGCCAGTTGCTGCAACACTGTATTGCCGGTGGCCGCTGCGTATTTTTCGACAAAAGAAGGATAAGACTGCGTCAGCTCCAGTTGCTCAGTGAGGGCTTGTTCAATGGTGATTTGAGCACCATCGAGCGTCACTTGCGTTGTTGCAGCAATGCCGGTGGCGGCCAGAATAGCGCTCACCAACGCCGGATCATTCTGGAAATACACCCCAAGCGCATCACCCGGCTGATAAGTCAGGCCTGAACCTGCCAGCGAGATTTCAATATGACGTACGTCCTTGCTGGAATTACGGCCGGTAATTTTCTGATTAACGGACAACTCAGCGGACAGCGGATTTTGCTTACTGTACAAACTGTGATGGCTGTCAGTCGCACCTGGCCAGGCAATGACTTGTGCCGAAGGTGTGGTATTTGCCGCCGTTAATAAAGGCGCAAACTGCAACAGCGCCTGCTGTTGCCACTCAGAGGCTTTTGCTTCGTAATCCACATCCAATAAAGCCACAGGCTGCAGCCTTTTTGCGCCAGATGCCGCCAGCTTATTGTCAAAATCTAAAGCTGTCTGGCAGAAATATTCATAAGAGCTGTCCCCCAAACCCAGCACTGCATAATGTAACTGCGGCAGCTGAGGCGCTTTTTTACCAAACAAAAACTTATGAAAACTCACCGCAGACTCAGGCGGTTCACCTTCACCATAAGTGGAAGTGACAATAATCAAAAACTTCTCTTTGGCCAGTGCATTGGTTTTATAACTGGCAATATCCAGCAACTGCACCGCAAAACCCTGCTGCTCAGCGGCAGCTTTCATTTTACCGGCCACTCCTTTGGCATTGCCGGTTTGGGACGCATATAAAATAGTCAGAGTTGCAGCTTCAGCCACCTGAGCAGCAGCCACAGGCCCCGCCTGCTGGCCGGAGAGTTGTGCAGCTGCGGCCAGATAACCGCTGACCCAGGCTTGCTGGATCGGATTGAGCTGGCTAACCAGCGCCTGTAAATTTTTAACTTGCTCGGCACTTAGCGGGCTTGCTTGTGCACTCAGTGAAGCCAAAAGCATAACAACACCTGTTTTTATTTAACTGCCCGCATTTTAGCCGTCTATACGGATATTTCTGAAAGAATCGATCCTTCCGCTTTATGCGATTTGGTTATATAGCAGTAATAACATCAACACTGCTCCGTTTTGACTAAAAGTTAGTCATTTTGACGACACCTTGTGAGGCCAACTTTGATGGATCAATAAATAAAACAACAAATACAACAACTTAACATATGGCACAGCCCTTGCGATGTGTTGTTATCAACCGACACAAGGGGTCTACTATGAAAACATTAATTGCCACCGCCATTGCTGCCAGCCTGTCTTTTTCTGGTTTTGCCACTGAATCACAAAACTGCGCTTTGCAATTTAAAGACGATTTAGTGATTAACCCAACGTCAGTTCAGTTACAGCGCGCCGACCAGTCGTTATGGCTGATCAATAGCGAAGGCCAGTTATTTTTAGATGGCAAAGCCGTCAGCACAGACGCAAACACCCAACTGGCACTGCAACAATATCAGCAGGGTTTACGCGGTCAGGCACAAGAAACTGTGTTGCTGGTGGCCGATGCACTGCAAATGGCATCTGAAGCCATCAGCCGGGTGGTGACCCAGTTTGGCGGTGACAACAGCGATGTACAGCAAGGCGTAGATACATCTTTAGCCAAACTGCGTGGCAATATTGACCAGCTGGTGATTAAAAACGGTGATGAGATCCGTATCAACGGCAGCAAATTACATAATGCCGATGAGGAATTCTCCAAAGAATTTGAACAAGCCATCGAAAGCTCAATGACTGAAATGACAGGCTCTATGCTGGTGATGGTGGGTCAGGCCATGTCGCGCGGCGAAGGCAACTTTGAACAACGGATGGAACAGTTTGGCCAGGAAATGGAAAAGTTTGGTGCAGAGCTGGAAGCTGATATGGAAAGTCGTGGTGCTGAGTTAGAAAAACGTGGCAACAGCATTTGCCAGAACCTGCAGCAGCTTGACCAGCTGGAGCAACAAATCCAGCAGCAGGTGCCTGCCATGACAGCTTTTGATCTGATCAACACCAGTGAAAAAGGGTTACAGCTGAGCTTTAAATCAGCAGATGGTCAGACCGAATAGTCAGCCCGCTTTAAACAAGTTATGCTTATCTCCTGAATTCGCCGCGCAACCTGCGCGGCATTTTTTTGGAGTTAAGCCAATGAGTATTCAACGCATTTTACCAGCAAGCCGCTATTCAGAAGCCGTGATTGCCGGCAACTTTATCTTTTGTGCCGGCATGGTGCCGGAGCGCACCGACGGGGACATTGTGGCTCAGACCAAAGACGTGCTGGCGCAGATTGACGCTTTGCTGGCCAGATGTGGCTGCGACAAAACCGCTATTGTGGATACCGTGATTTATCTTGCCGATATGGCCGACTACAACGGCATGAACCAGGCATGGGACAGCTGGGTTGCGCCTGGTCAGGCACCGGCCCGCGCTACTGTTGAAGCCCGCCTGGCCAATCCGGCCTGGCTGATTGAAATTAAAGTCACGGCTTATCAGGGTTAATGCACTGCGCTAATACAATGCTAAAATCCTGCTTTAAAACTCAGCGCGGCGCTGAGGCCTGACCCAGCCCGTAACGGCTTTTTAGCTGCTCCAGCAAGGACTGCTGCGGATAAGTCTGGTTTTTATCAAAACCATGCTGGCGCAGCATTTCGTTATACAAATGCACAGTGTAACTGCCGGTTAAATCGCTCAGCGCAATACCCCCCTGATAAATGCGCTGCCAGTTGGCAAAATGCACCGGATAAAACATCTGCTCAGGCTGGATATAAGACTGTAAGGCAAAATAATGAACGGCACGGGTCAGCCCCTTGGGCCCGCCAATTTCACCCCAGCCAACATTGCCTCTGTGATTGCCAAGCAGGTAACGGCGCGCCAGTTTTTTCAGCTTCAACCGCAGATCATCATAGGGTAACCAATGGTTTGGGTTGGCGCAGCTGTCGGCCATAAAACGGCAAAACGGATGAGCCGGCGGAAAACATAATAAACCTGAGCCAACCAACTCACTTTCCCAGCCAAAAACGATATCGGGTTGTGCCGGCAGCGGTTGCAAACACACCATGTCCATATCCACCCAATAACCCCCATGCCGATACAACATTTCCCAGCGAAACCAGTCGGAAAACAGCGCCAGACTGCCTTTTTGATTCACAAAAATATGTTGTTTATCAAGGATGGTATTGGCATCGCGGATTTCGGCACCTGCCGGTACCTGCTGCACACCGTCGTAGGTATAAAGCACAAAGTGATGGCCGTGCTGCAGATAAGACTGCACCACCAATTGTTCGACGGCGCTCAGGCGACCGCCGATCCATAATCCATACACTGTTTGCATCTGCGCTCCGGCTCAGGGGTTTGAGCGCTCTATTATACCCAAGCGCTCAGGCGCTGCAGAGCGGGTCAGCACACAAATTTAGCACTTGCGGATATAACGCTGCTTTTATCAGCAGCGGTGCTTAAATTTTACAGGCTCCACCGGCACAATCATCTTCATCCGGCAAAGCTGCAGCATCGGCGGCAGCCTGGTCAGCCAGTTCCAGTTGTCTGGCATTTTTTTCCGCTGCAGCGTCAAAATCCAGGTGGTCTAAATCAAAATCAAATTCGCTCATTTTTGCGTCCTTATTAAAGCTGTTATTCCAGCTGTTATTCACCGGTACTGACCAGTTGCCCACCTTTGACCACCAGCGGCGCCTGCTCTAATACCTTGATATTGGTTAAGGGGTCCTGCGGTACTGCAATCAAATCAGCATAAGCGCCGGCCTTTAATTGCCCGACCAGCAAAGTGCCGTTGTGATCACGCCAATTTAATAAAGTGGCCGCATGAAGAGTGGCACTTTGCAGCGCCTGCAGTGGCGTCATGCCCCACTGCACCATATAAGACAGTTGCCGGGCATTCAAACCATGGGTATACACACCGGCATCAGTGCCATAAGCCATTTTAACCCCGGCCTGCACCGCCTTTTTAAAGTTCTGCCTTTGTACCTGACCTACGGCGCGTTCTTTTTCCAGTGATTCCGGCAAAATACCAGCGGCCTCACCTTCTGCCAGAATATAGTCGCTGACATAAACATCCATCACCAGATAAGTGCCTTGTTGTTTTGCCAGTGCAATGGCTTCATCGTCAACAAAACTAGCATGTTCTATTGAATCCACCCCGGCGCGGATCGCCCTTTTAATGCCAATTAAACCATGGGCATGGGCGGCCACAATACGGCCTCTGTCATGGGCTTCTTCTACCAGCGCCTGCATTTCCGCCTGACTATATTGCGCCGCATTCACGTCGGTGTTTTTTGACATCACACCGCCTGTTGCGGTGAATTTAATCACATCAGCGCCATATTTAATGTTTTCGCGCACCTTGCTGCGGATTTCATCACTGCCGTTGGCCACACCACCGCTTTGGGCACGGTAAATATGCGGCAACAGATTGTTGTCACAATGGCCGCCGGTCATACAAATCGTTGGGCCGGACACCCGCATCCTTGGCCCTGGGGTTTCACCATCGTTAATGGCATCACGCAGCGCCACATCGGCAAAACCGCCAGCGCCTAAATTGCGCACTGTGGTAAAACCGGCTTTTAATGTCACCTCAGCGGCTTTGACACCAAAAATAGCTTCACGCTGTGGTGTTTCAGCAAGTGCTCTATAACCATGTTTAGTCGGGTCTGACGTTAGATGCACATGCATATCGATTAGTCCAGGCAACACATAAGCGTCGGATAAATCGATGGTATTTGGAAGTTTTGGCGCCTGGGCTGCCGGCACTATGCTGACAATGCGCTCACCGTCGAGCAACAACGCCTGATCACGCTGATAGTTACCGGTACTGACATCCAGCAGATAACCAGCCAGCACCACGCCATCAACTGCAGCAAAAGCTGGTGCTGTGCTCAGGCTACATAAAAGTAAGGTACCAGGCAGCCGCATCAGGACGGATCCTTGCCCTGGTTTTGTTCCTGCAACAGTTGTTCTACCTGTGCTTCTAATGCTTCTAACCTGGCGCGGGTGCGCTGTAACACCTGAGTTTGTACGTCAAACTCTTCCCGCGACACAAAATCCAGCTGGCTCAGTTTTGCCTGCAGCACCGCCTTAATTTTGGCTTCAACATCGTCTGCCACTTCGCGGAATTTCGGTGGAATAGCAGCACCAATCTGTCGTGCCATATCTTCAATTTTTTTCGGATCTATCATCTGGGTTGCCTCGGATTCTGCTGGGTCGGAACAATTTATTCTACGAGCCTTGATGGTGACAGGCGACAACTATTTCAAGCAAATTTCAGGCAAAGCACCGCTTTTGCGACAAAAGCGCCGGCAGAGTTTGCTGTTGCGCCAAAGTGCTTTTTGCTAAACTTGCGCCCTCGCAACACAGGGTGACCGATGAAACTTAATCCACAACAAAACGAAGCAGTTAAATATATCTCCGGACCTTGTCTGGTGCTGGCTGGCGCTGGCTCAGGCAAAACCAGAGTGATCACCAATAAAATTGCTTATCTGATTGAAGAATGTGGCATGTCGGCGCGGCATATTGCCGCTGTGACCTTTACCAATAAAGCAGCGCGCGAGATGAAAGAGCGGATTGCGCATCAGCTTGATCGCAGCAAATTGCGCGGTTTAACTGTTTCTACCTTTCACACCCTTGGCCTTGAAATCATCAAAAAAGAACACAAAGCCATTGGTTATAAAGCCAATTTTACGCTGTTTGATGATCAGGACAGCATGGCGTTACTGAAAGAGCTGACCGAAGCCGATTTGCAGGGGGATAAAGATTTATTGCGGGCGCTGCAAAGCAAAATTTCAAACTGGAAAAACGATTTATTATTACCGCAACAGGCCATGGCTCAGGCGATGGACGCACAAAGCATCAGTTTTGCCAATTATTACGCCCAATACGCCCAGCAGCTGCGTGCTTATAACGCTTTGGACTTTGACGATTTAATTATGGTGCCCACTCTGTTGTTTGCCGCCAATGCGGAGGTGCGCCAGCGCTGGCAACAAAAGCTGCAATATCTGCTGGTGGATGAATATCAGGATACCAACACCAGCCAATACGAACTGGTGAAATGGCTGGTGGGTGAGCGGCAACGTTTTACCGTGGTAGGCGACGACGACCAGTCGATTTATTCCTGGCGGGGTGCCAAACCACAAAATCTGGTGTTGCTTGGCAAAGATTTCCCCAACTTAAAAGTGATTAAACTGGAGCAAAACTACCGCTCCTGCGAACGTATTCTGAAGGCTGCCAATATTCTGATTGCCAACAACCCGCACGAATACGACAAAGCGCTGTTCAGTACTTTGGGTTATGGTGTACCGCTTAAAGTGCTGCCAACCAAACATGAAGAAGATGAAGCGGAAAAAGTGGTGGCGGAAATTATTTCCCACCGTTTTTTAAACCGCAGCAACTACAAAGACTACGCCATTTTATACCGTGGCAACCATCAGGCTCGGGTGTTTGAAAAAGCGCTGATGACCAACCGTATTCCTTACAAAATTTCCGGTGGTACCTCGTTTTTCTCCAGACCGGAAATTAAAGATGTGATGGCTTATTTAAGGCTGCTGGTGAATCAGGACGATGACAATGCGCTGCTGCGTATTATCAACACGCCAAAACGCGAAATTGGCGCAGCCACTTTAGAGCGCATCGGCAGCCTGGCCAATTCATTACATATCAGCCTGTTTGAAGCTTGTTGTGCACCGGAATTATCTGACGAATTATCGGTCCGAAGCCTGGCGGCTGTGCGTGATTTTTCCCGCTGGATGGTAGAGCTGGCCGACAATGCAGTGCGGGCTGAGCCGTCCGAAGCGGTGCGTGATCTGCTGCGCCAGAGCAAATACGAAGCTTATTTGTTTGAAAGCTGCGCCAGCCCCAAAGCGGCTGAAATGGCACTAAAAAACGTGAATGAGCTCTATCGCTGGGTGAGTGAAATGCTCAAAGGCGATGAAGAGCACGAGCCAATGACGCTGTCAGAAGTGGTCACCAAACTGACACTGCGCGACATGATGGAGCGTAATGACAAAGACGATGATGCCGATCAGGTACAGCTGTTAACCTTGCACGCATCCAAAGGCCTTGAGTTTCCTTATGTGTTTATGGTTGGTATGGAAGAAGGCATACTGCCACACCAAAGCTGTATTGATGAAGACAATGTGGAAGAAGAAAGACGCTTAGCTTATGTGGGTATTACCCGTGCCCAGCGTGAGCTGACTTTTACCTACGCCCGCGAACGCCGCCAATATGGTGAAGTGGTGAAACCCGAGCCCAGCCGGTTTTTGCAGGAACTGCCGGCGGACGATTTAGAATGGGCGCAACACACGGCGCCGGTAAAAACTGAAGCACAGCGCCAGCAAACCGGTCTGGCGCATCTGGAAAGGTTACGCCAGCTGCTGAAGAAAGACTGAAGCCTGCGCCTGCTGCAGATTACGAATCAACTGCCCCTGCAAATAACAACAGCCCAGTTCCAACAATTGCTGCTGTAATTCAGCGTCGTCGACGCCAGCAGCAATCACCCTGAATTTGTAACTCTGTGACAAGTTCAGCAGCAATTCCAGCAGCTGTTTTTTATGCGGATGGCGCAGCACACTGCGGCTAAAAGAAGGGTCCAGTTTGACAAAATCGAAGGGATATTGGGCTAACAAGCCAAAAGGCATCATCTCTACACCAAACTGTTCCAGCGACAAACGTACGCCCAGCCGTTTGAGCTGTTGCAGATAATTCAGATTACTGCTGCCAAGCCGGATCAGATCGGTTTCAGCAAAACCCAGCGCCAATCGGTGTAACACTGACTGATAGGGCAATAACAATTTATGCAAACGGTCAAAATGCACTGCATTAATGAGATGTTGCGGGCATAATTTCAGGCTTAACAAGGCCGGTTGCTGCTGTTGTTGTAACTGTTGCAATAACTGCTGCAAAATCTGCAGTTCAATTTGCGCCAGTACACCGGCCTGCTCTGCCTGATGACTGAAGTTTTGTTGTAAACCCAGATCCGGATGCACCCACTGGATATTGCTTTCAAAACCCAACAAATGTTGTTTTTCAGAGCAAACTATAGGGTCAAAGGCAATTTCAAACTGTTTATCGGCCAACGCCTGATGCAGCGCCTGCTCCATACTGAGCTCCTGCAACAGTTGCATCCGCATGGTGCTGGTAAAGATCACAAACCTGTTACGCCCCATGGCTTTGGCCTGATACATAGCGGCATCGGCGTCACGTAATAAAGCGTCGGCATTTTTGTAATCCGGTTTATAACAGGCAATACCAATACTGGCGCCTGAATGCACCTGCTGATCCTGCAGCAGCATGGGCGCGCGCACAGCTTCAATGATACGGTCTGCTACTTCTTCAGCATCAGTGTCGCAATTTAACTGGGTTAACAGCACCACAAATTCATCACCACCCAGCCTGGCGACCAGATCATGTTCGCGTACAGTACGTAATAACCGCTGACTGACTTCCACTAAAAAACAATCGCCGGCATGGTGCCCCATAGTGTCGTTTATTAGTTTAAAACGGTCTAAGTCAATGAATAACAGAGCAAAGCGTAAACCAGGCTCCCGACCGCGCAGGGTAAACTGCTGTTTTAAGTGCTGCATAAACAGCTGACGATTGGCAAGGCCGGTCAGGGTGTCGTGATTGGCTTCGTGAAACAGTTTTTCTTCAATTTTTTTCCGCTCTTCCACCTGCAGGCGTAAAAACAGATTGGTTTGGCGCAGCTCGCGGGTACGTTCAAAAATTTTCCGCTCGAGCTCTTCCTGATGTTGTTTTTGCTGTTCAGCATTGAGTTTACGCTGGATAGCCACCGCAATGTGCTGGGACACAAAACGCAGAATATTCAGCTCGTTTTCGCTGTACAGATAAGCTTCATCATAAGACTGTACTGCAATCACCCCCAGTGCCTGCTGATCAATCAATAATGGAGCACCCAACCAACTGGTCGATAATGGCACCTGCTGATCCGGATCAGACACCAGCCGCAGCACTTCGCCCTGTGCCACCAGCAATTCTGACAGTTCGCGGTTGATCAACCGCGCCTCACCCACCCTGAGTACATATTCGGTAAAACCTTTGCGCAGCGGTCTTTCCTGCGCCGGTGGTGAATATTGGTCCAGATAAAACGGAAAACTCAGGGTTTTGCCGCTTTCATCCAGCAAGGCGATATAACAGTTATCCACCTTCATTAAACCCGACAGGATTTTATGCACTTCACGGTAAAAACCCTGCATGTCGGCATTGGTGGCAGTTAGCTCGGAGATTTTATATAAGGCTGCCTGCAGCTTTTCGGCATTGCTGCGCTCGCGGATCTCCCGCTGCAGTGACTGGTTGATATTTTGTAACTGTTTAGTGCGCTCCCGTACTGTCAGTTCCAGCAGTTCGCGGCTTTTTACTCTGTCGATGGCGGTGACCGTATGTCCCGCAATTGCTTCCAGCAGATCCACATCCCGCTGCTGATAACTGTATGAATTGTCATAAACCTGCACCGCCATCACCCCAATCAGCTGTTGACCGCGGCACAAAGGAACACCGAGCCAGTGGTGGCTGGGCGTGCCCTGCGACTGAATTTCACCCTGAGCTATTAATTCGGTAAAACGCTGCTGGTCACACAACAAAGGCTGACGGCTGCGCACCACATAACCAGTGAGGCCTGTGGCAAAATCAGCCGGACTCAGATCAGCAACATTCAGCTGATCTTTTTCATCGGCAAAATATTCCAGACTGATCTCACCTGAGTCGTGGTCAGTCAGCACCACATAAAAGTTATCGGCCGGCAGGTAATGATTGAGCAAAGAATGGATGGCCGGATAAAACTCCGACATGTCAGACAGGGTACTGGCAAGTTCAGATAAATTTAATAACGCACGCTGCACAGCGCAGGCCAGCCGATAGCGTTCCAGCAATACCTTTAGGCGGCGCTGCGACACAGTGCGCCCGGCAACCTGACCGACAGTTTTTGTTAATCCCTTCAACTGATGCTCTTTTTATAGTTAGCGGCCCGGAGGTTGGACCTTTTTTGCAGAACAACCCCTATTATGCACAAAGATTAACCAGATAAAAGAGGTGTAAGTCAGACAATCGCAGAGTTTTTCGCCAATTTTTCCGCTAACGCATGAGTAGCACCGGTTTGCACGGCAAAACAACAAAAAAGCAAAACATCAGAAGGCCCAAATAAAAAGGCCGCCTGCACAGCAGACGGCCTGGTCACACAACATTCAGGCTTAAACGCCTTCAGTCATAAATTTAATCGCATTCAGAATTTCGTCATCTGAACAGTCACCACAGGTGCCACGTGGTGGCATGTTACGAATGCCATCAATCGCATGTTTATGCAGCACTTCCATACCCTGAGCTAAACGTGGTTTCCAGGCTGCATCACCTTTTTTCGGTGCATCCATGGCACCTGTACCGTGACAGGCGAAACACGCGCTCTGATATACCTGTTCGCCGGTACGTGGGCCAGTAGGCGCAGCCACAACAGGCTCAGAACCTGCAAGATAAACCTGACCAACCGGAGCGATCCGCGCTTTTAATTCATCAATTTTTTTGTCGTCGGTGCTGGCCTGGGCAACCAGAGCACAGCTTAATAAAGCTAGAACAACAGTGATTTTTTTCATAAATCGGGATCCCCGGAAAATTAAGCCGCACAAATTCTGGGGCATTATAGCGCTGCCAAAGCAAAGAGGGAAAGCCCCAAGACACAGCAGTCACCGGCCTTCAGTGAGGTCTCGGGGTAAAACTTAAAAACCTGTACACATTCAGATGGTTTTTTCATCGAATTACTAACTGAAAGCATGCGTTATTCAACAAATTTTTTTTCATTTTTCTGCTTTGCAAAAGAACTCTTTGTGGTAGTCTACTTAGCCATTCGCCCTTACTGCTCACGTCATTTGCATGCGGTCGGCGGATGGTAAAAAAGATTTTCCACAACAGGATGTAAAGAATAATAACAAGGGTTCATGTTGTTCTCCCCTTCGTTTTTAGTTTTATTCTCAACAACTTAGCTTAAATTCGATGCCTGAAAGATCTTGGTAGCCAGACTGCTGCCTGTTATTTTTTGCACAAACTTATCCACAACATATCCACTTTTTCTGCGCAAAGCATTCTGGCCGTTCAAGGGCGGATGTGGCATGCTTAATAAAAAATTCGGAGCTCAGCTCATGGTACAAATCCCTGCCGATCCACTGATCCTGGTTGATGGTTCTTCTTATTTATTCCGCGCTTATCACTCACCACCACATTTAACCAATTCCAGGGGCGAAGCCACTGGTGCCATTTATGGTGTGGTGAACATGCTGAAGAGTTTGCTCAGGCAATATAATCCCAGTCAGATGGCGGTGGTGTTTGACGCCAAGGGGCCGACCTTTCGCAATGAACTTTATACCGAATACAAAGCGCACCGCCCACCGATGCCGGATGATTTACGCAGCCAGATAGAACCGTTGCATCAGATCATTCATGCTTTAGGTTTGCCGCTATTGTGTATTCCCGGTGTTGAAGCCGATGATGTGATTGGCACCATCGCAATGCAGGCTACTGCGGTAGGTCGTCATGTGCTGATTTCGACCGGTGATAAAGATATGGCGCAGCTGGTGAACCCGCATGTAACCCTCATTAATACCATGACCAATACCATCCTCGACCCGGACGGTGTCAGGGAAAAATTTGGTGTTGGACCTGAGCTGATTATCGATTTTCTCGCGCTGATGGGCGATAAAGCTGACAACATTCCGGGTTTGCCCGGTGTGGGTGAAAAAACAGCCCAGGCACTACTGCAGGGGCTTGGCTCTATTGCCACTTTATATCAGCGGCTGGATGATATTGCAGCATTGGGTTTTCGCGGCAGCAAAACCATTGCTGAGAAAATGCGTGAGTTTAAAGATCAGCTGGAGTTGTCTTATCAGCTTGCCACTATTAAAACCGACGTGGAGCTGCCCAAACAACTGATTGACTTGCATATTCAGACGCCCGACTACACAAAACTGGCTGAACTTTATCAACAGTGTGAGTTCCGTCGCTGGCTGGCTGAAGTACAAAGTGCAGAGAAAATTAATACTGTGCGTAGCGAAGCGGTCGCCGAACCACAAACAACCCAGGTTTCAGCGCCACAAACCCTGGCCGCAAACCCGACACAACTTGATCGCAGTGGTTATCAGACCATTTTGACGGCCCAGGCATTTGATGAGTTGTTATCGTTATTACAACAAACCGAACTGGTTGCTTTTGATACCGAAACCACCAGTCTGGATTATATGCAGGCAGATCTGGTGGGCATGTCTTTTGCCGTTGCACCGGGTCAGGCTTATTACCTGCCGCTGGGTCATGACTATATAGGCGCGCCAGAGCAGCTGCCACTGACTGAAATGCTGCAAAAACTCAAAGGCTGGCTGGAAAACCCGGACAAAGCCAAAGTGGGCCAGAACCTCAAATACGATATGAGTGTGCTGGCCCGCTACAATATCAGCCTGCGTGGTGTGGCTTTTGACACTATGCTGGAATCTTATGTGCTGAACAGCGTAGCCACCCGTCATGATATGGACAGCCTGGCGCAAAAATATCTGCATCATCAGACCATCAGTTTTGAAGATATTGCCGGCAAAGGCGCCAAACAACTGACTTTTAATCAGATCGAATTGGAAAAAGCCGCTGAATATGCCGCTGAAGATGCAGACGTTACCCTGCAGCTGCATCAGCAATTATGGCCACAATTGCAAGCTGAAGGTCGCTTAGCTCAGGTGTTACAACAGATTGAAATTCCTCTGCTTTCGGTGTTATCGCGGATGGAACGCACCGGTGTGCTGATTGATGCAGCCTTGCTGCAACAACAAAGCGAATTTCTGGCCAACCGGATTGGTGAGCTGGAACAACAGGCGCACAGCCTGGCCGGTAAAACCTTTAATTTATCATCGCCAAAACAATTACAGGAAATACTGTTTACTGAGCAGGGTTTGCCAGTGCTGAAAAAAACACCTACCGGCATACCATCCACGGCCGAAGAAGTGCTGACAGAACTGGCGCATGACTATGAATTGCCAAGAGTCATTATTGAACACCGCACTCTGGCTAAACTGAAATCCACTTACACTGACAAACTGCCACAGAGTGTGAACCCGGTTACAGGACGGGTGCATACTTCTTATCATCAGGCAGTGGCAGCAACAGGCCGTTTAAGTTCCACCGAACCTAACCTGCAAAATATTCCGATCCGCACCGAAGAAGGCCGCCGCATTCGTCAGGCTTTTATTGCAGCACCGGGCAAACGTATTTTGGCAGTGGACTATTCGCAGATAGAGCTGCGCATTATGGCGCATTTATCTCAGGATAAGGCCTTGCTGGATGCTTTTGCCCAAGGGCTGGATATTCACCGCGCCACAGCTGCCGAAGTATTCGCAGTGCCGCTGAATGAAGTGACCACAGAACAACGCCGCCGTGCTAAAGCCGTGAACTTTGGTTTAATTTATGGCATGTCGGCTTTTGGCCTGGCGAGACAGCTCGATATCAGCCGCAGCGAAGCCCAGCATTATGTCGACACTTATTTTGCCCGTTTCCCTGGTGTACTGGCTTATATGGAAAACACCAGAGCTCAGGCACATCAGGCTGGTTATGTGGAAACTTTGTTTGGCCGCCGACTGTATTTGCCGGAAATTAACAGCAAAAACATGGCGCGTAAAAAAGGTGCTGAGCGCGCGGCCATTAACGCCCCGATGCAGGGCACAGCTGCCGACATTATCAAAAATGCCATGCTGGCTGTTGATCAATGGTTGCAGCAGCAGGATCAGAGCAAAATCAGCATGATCATGCAGGTGCACGATGAACTGGTGTTTGAAGTGGATGCCGACCTGCTGCCGGTATTCCAGCAGCAAATTGTCAGCCTGATGCAACAAGCCGCCAAACTTGATGTACCTTTGCTGGCAGAGGCAGGTTCTGGCCTGAATTGGGATGAAGCACACTAGAAGCATATTAAGTATAGAAATTGATTGAACTTATTTTCCCAGGTTTAGTCTGTTTAGCCGTGAGCATACCCATTCCTGGTAATTCACCTTTAAGCCCCGCAATTGAATGAGCGGGGCTTTTTTCTACCCGCCATACAACAAACATGCATCTGACGATCCCCACAACATCTGAAGTTTAGGGCATTTAAGCTCGTAACTTAATTACGAATCAGCGTAAAAATAAAAACAAAATCAAATTTATGTAGTTTTATTACAAAATGCGCTTGCTTTTTGAACTCGTCGCAGTAAAATCAAAAACTGTAGGGTACAGAGGTAAGATGTTCTATCTTTCGGCAGTTTTAGGAGTTAAATCCTGAATCCGCATAGAAAGTAGGCTTATTTAGCCGCCCCACTGCTTGCAGTGGGGCGTTTTTTTTATCCAAAATTTGAAACTTAATTAGATTTTTTAGAGCAAATACTTTAAATCAGCAAAAAGCTATGTATAATGGCAGCGTCTTCTCTGAAGACACCCTGTTGATTTGAAATTATTGATAGCTTCTCCCCGTTTGCTATACCGGCCTCTCTCTGAGACGCCGGTTTTTCTTTTTTTAACGGGATAAAATCTGGTTTTAAGCAGTGCAGTGAATAAAGCGGATTTTGCGGACTGTCATGGGATAGCTGCTAAATAAGGCGATCTTGTATAACGATCGCCAATTGCGCTACAGAATTATTCAGCCGAAAGCTGGCTCTCGTCGTCGCGGCTATACCAATCGTCAAGCACCTGTTCTAACTCAGTTAAGCCTTGTTTACTAAGCGAGCTGAACGTATGCACTGTGATATCCCCCATAAAAGCCAATGAAGCTTCACGAACTTCCAGTAAGGTTTTTTTCCGCGGGCCAGGGCTTAGTTTGTCTGCTTTGGTCAAAAGTAATAACACCGACAAATCACTTTCTACCGCCCAGTGGATCAGTTGCTGATCTAAATCTTTTAACGGATGACGAATATCCATTAATACCACCAGGCCTTTCAGACTCTGACGTTTCATCAGATATTCACCCAGCGATTTTTGCCATTTTTCTTTCACCGTCAGCGGCACTTTAGCAAAACCATAACCTGGCAAATCGATCAGACGTTTATTATCGGCCAGGCGGAAAGTGTTAATCAGCTGAGTACGACCCGGCGTTTTACTGGTACGGGCTAAATTGTTTTGCCGGGTTAATGTATTCAAAGCACTGGATTTACCTGCATTTGACCGGCCAGCAAATGCAACTTCAATGCCGGTATCTGGCGGCAGAGCTGTAATATCCGGGGCGCTGGTTAAAAAACTGGTCTGCTGATAATTAAATTTTGCTTTGTACACAACTTACTCCGACATCAAATTTGGCTATAGTGTAGCGGATCTGATTGATCTGAAGAAGCATTAGCCGCATGAATGGGATTTTATCTGGCTTAGATTCGTGTAAAATAGACATAATTATTAGGGTTATTATTTTTTCTTCCTGCTTTTTGAGCAGGTTCACGCTGAACAGAGACGGATAAACATGAAAAAATTCGCACTTCCAGTCATGCTTTTTTTAGGGTTGGCCGGTCAGGCTGTTGCTGCAGAAACAACAGCTCCGGTTGGTAATGCAGAAGCAGGTAAAGCTAAATCTGCCACTTGTGCCGCCTGTCATGGTCCAGACGGTAACAGCCCTACTGATATGTATCCAAAAATTGCCGGTCAACATGCTGGTTATATCTTTAAACAATTAAAAGAATTTAAACTGGGCATGAGCAGCGGTGGTAAAGAAGGCCGTAATAACGCCGTAATGGCCGGTATGGTTGCCGCTCTGTCAGAACAGGACATGCTGGATCTGGCTGCTTTTTATTCCAGTCAGACGATGAAATCAGGCACAACACCGGAAGACGTGGTTGAAGCAGGTCAGAAATTATTCCGTGCTGGTGATATGAACCGTGGTATCGCAGCTTGTATCGCTTGTCATGGTCCTCGTGGCGTGGGTCATAGCCTGGCAAACTTCCCGAAAATTTCCTTCCAGCATGCTGCTTATATTAAAACTCAGCTGGAAGCATTCCGTGCTGGCACCCGTGCCAATGACATGAATGGCATGATGCGCGATGTAGCGAAAAAACTGACCGACGAAGATATTGAAACCATCTCTAAATACCTCGGTGGTTTACATTAATCCGCAGCTATTTCTGCTAAAGCCGGTGCCTGTCACCGGCTTTTTTATGTGTCGAAGCTGATATTACTACTGAATATTCTTTGTTGGTTGTGAGATATATCTCACACGAAACGTAAGATAAAAACCCAAAAACACTTCCAAATTTCGCAAACTCATCTCATTAATTGTGCTAACTAACTGATTTAATTTGACTGTTGAAAATAGTTCAGTTTTTTTGTGATTTTTTTTTGATCACAGTATTGCCATTCCGCCGGATCGGAGTAAATTAAACCCCGTTACAGATTGTAACAACTCAACAAAACGGACAATATGCACGGACAGCAATAGTGCTAGCTAATTAAAAAAGCATCATGACTGATGCAGCGTTTTTAACGCGATCCATGGAAGAGCTAAAAAGTATTAGGACGATCGCGAATAATTATTTAAATAGGGAAATGACCTAACAATATAGGGAAACTGTCCAGACAGGGTGTCTCACGTAAGTCAGGACGATATGCAAAAATTCAGCACCTTTGAGTGCAACACTTTGACGGCAGTAGGCAACCCTTACTGCCGTTTTGTTTTTTTTGGCCATTTTTTGTTTGTATCATACCAGTCAGCATAGATGTCTGATCACCCACAACTACAGCCCAAAACATAACCTCAAACCCGGCAAATCATGCCAGATCTGACTTCAGCGCTAAAATACATAGGCAGCACCGGCAAAACTGGTTAAAATACGCGCCCTTTTCTACAGGTAGACATTATGACTCGCAAAAAAAAATCACGGACCTCAGGCCAGATAGGTATCAGGCATAAACCGGCTGCAGAAGCCCGCCAGGAACGTGACCGTCCGGTAGAAACCAAGAAAAAAGGTGCAGGCTTAAAATCCGGCAGCCGTAACGCTTTAGTGCAGGCTGATAAAACCGAAAGCAGCGGCAGCAAAAACAAAGATCCACGCATCGGCAGTAAAAAGCCTATTCCATTGGTTGTGACTGTTGCCGAGCAAAAATTACTGGCACCTGCCACCCAACCCAAAGCTGTACTGGCAAAAGCTAAACCAGTGGAAATTGCCCCTGAAGTTGAGCTGGCGCAAATTGAGCAGGATGAACGCTTGGCGGAATTATTAGAGCGCACCGAGCAGGGTGAGATTCTGACCGGCAAAGACGCCAAATACTTTAACGCCAAAACCGCCCGCCATGCTGAGCTGCTGACGTTGTTAGGTTTAGATCTGGACGAAGATGAAGACGACGAAGATTTAGATCCACTGGCCAAACTGGAACAGACTGATTGGCGTAAAGACTTACTCGGAGAGTAACAACAGGTGAATGTGATGTGGATGACGTTGTTTGTTGTCGGTTTGTTGATTATCGCGGGTCTGGCTTTTTATCTTGGCAAGTTGCTGTTTCAGTTAAAAGCACAACAGCAAAAACAACAGCAGGCGTTGCAGGCGCATCAGCAAAAACTGGCGGAAAGGCAGCAATATTTGCTCGACAGTATCACTTTGATTGGCAAAGCCACGCTGGAACAACAATGTGAACCGTCAGAAGCGGCACTGCGCATCTGGGTATTGCTGGAAAATATGCAGCCAGAACTGGCGCAGGCTTGTCACTGGCCGGCGCTGTTTGAGATGTATGATTTGATCAAAGACATGCCAACCCATGATGCCCGCAAGGCACTGGAGAAAAAGGAATTACGCCGGCAGGATCATCTGCGTCAGCAAAAAGAAATTGAACTCAAATCCGCCATTGAAAAAGATATTGAGGGTTTATTGGCCTTATTGCAGCAGCGGCATTAACAACAACGCCGCTTTGCAATTATCACCTCAGGCCAAGGCTGTTCATGGCAGGAAATTGCAGTGTGTAAAGCACACTGCAATTTTGAGCGAGTTAGTTTTTGTAAACCACACCTGCTTTCATCACAAAATTCACTTTGCCCATCAACTGAATATCGGCAAGTGGGTCGCCAGGCACTGCAATAATATCGGCGATTTTTCCTACCTTCAGGCTGCCCATATTTTGCTCAACCCCCAATAAACGGGCACCTTCAATAGTGGCACTTTGGATGGCAGCCAGCGCCGGCATACCGGCTTCTGTCATAAATACAAATTCCTGCCAGTTATCACCATGCATGCCGACACCGGCATCAGTGCCAAACGCAATTTTCACCCCGGCTTTATAAGCCCTGGCAAAAGTTTGCTGAATTAAAGGTCCGATAGCCGCAGCTTTTAACCGCACCATCTCAGGGAAAAATCCCGGCACCTTGGCTTTTTCGGCCACATATTTGCCTGCGCTGATGGTTGGCACAAAATAGGTGCCGTATTGTTTCATCAGCTTCATGGTGTTGTCGTCCATAAAGGTGCCGTGTTCAATTGAATGAACACCGGCTTTAATGGCCCGTTCCATGCCCTCTTTACCATGCGCATGCACGGCCACGGTAAAACCATAATCTTTGGCGGTATCGACAATAGCTTTGAGCTCATCGTCTTTAAACTGGGCATTCATGCCACTTTTGGCCACGCTGAGCACGCCACCTGTAGCGGTGATTTTAATTAAATCGGCGCCTTCTTTATAACGCTGCCGCACTGCTTTACGGGCATCATCCACACCGTTAATCACACCATCGGCCGGTGTCGGGTCGCCCATACGCTGATAAGCCACACCATTGGTTGGATCGGCATGGCCGCCTGTGGTTGCAATAGATTTACCAGCGGTAAAAATACGCGGCCCTTTGACATAACCGGCGTCAATCGCTTTACGCAGCGCAGTGCTGATATGGTGACTGTCGCCAAGTTCCCGCACCGTAGTAAAGCCTGACATCAGGGTTTTTTCGGCATAAGTGGCACCACGCAGCGCCACATCAGCCTCATTCATGGTAAAGCCTTCGCTGTAGGCTGTCGGGCTGCTTTGGTAAGAAAAGTGTGTGTGCATATCCATCAGACCCGGCATCACAGTGTGATTTTTCAGATCAATCAGCACATCACCGCTGGCCGGGCTGCGAAATCCGGCTTCAATGCCACTGATTTTGTCGCCTTCAACCACCAGCGTCTGGTTTTTTAACACCTGTGAGCCTTCAGCGGTAATGACAGTGCCGGCATGAATAAGGGTGGCAGCCTGCGCCAGAGCCGGCATCAGCAGCGCACTGCATATTAAACTGTATGTTGTTTTCATCGATGTTCCCGGATTAATGCCAGCGTGCTGCACTGGCTTATTGTTTTCAGCAATCTGTGCTGTTGTTGTGTTGGATCAAAGCCTACTACATCACAGCAGCTATGATGTCGCCAGCACCACAGAAGCGAATGCGATATGAACACGATGATTTGGGACGAAGCTCTGGTACAAAAATACAACGTGAAAGGGCCACGTTATACCTCTTACCCAACAGCCTTGTTGTTGCGCAGTGGCTATAGCAGCCAGAAAGCCTTACAAGCACTGCGTCAGAGTGGTCCGGCGCTGAGTTTATATCTGCATTTACCTTTTTGCCGGCAGCTTTGTTATTACTGTGGCTGTAACAAAGTGATTAGCCGCGACCAGAGTAAAGCCGACCGTTATCTGCAGTACTTACAACAGGAAATGGCGTTTTATCAGCAGGCCACTCAACATCAACAGGTAACTCAGCTGCATCTGGGCGGCGGCACGCCGACATTTCTGGATGAAGCCCAGCTGCGTTTAATGATGCAGAACCTCCGTCAGCATTTTCACTTTAGCTCAGACGCTGTGCTCAGTATTGAAATTGACCCACGCAGCTGCGATTTAAAAAAGCTGGCCCTGTTGCGCGAACTGGGATTTAGCCGGGTGAGTTTTGGTGTGCAGGACTTTGACGCCAAAGTGCAGCAAAGTATTAACCGCGAGCAAAGTTTCGAGCTGGTGCAGGAACTGGTGCTTGGCGCCAAAATTCTTGGTTATCAGTCGATCAACCTGGATTTAGTCTACGGCCTGCCTTATCAGCATACCGACAGTTTTGCCGACACGCTTGAACAAGTGATTAGGCTGAATCCGGACCGCATTTCACTGTTCAGTTATGCCCACTTACCAGAGCGATTTGCCGCCCAGCGTAAAATTCCGACTGAAGCTTTGCCGGATGGCCGCGAAAAACTGGCGTTATTGGCGTTATCGGTGGACACATTACAACAGGCCGGTTATCTGGCAATTGGCATGGACCACTTTGCCAAAGCAGACGACAGCCTGGCGATAGCGCAGCAACAAGGCGTGTTACAACGCAATTTCCAGGGTTACACCACAGACAATGCCGATGCCTTGCTGGGGCTTGGCGTGTCGGCAATCAGCCAGGTAGGCACTGAAATCTGGCAACACCAAAAAGATTTAAATCAGTATTACCGCGATCTCGATGACAAAGGCAACAGCATCGACAAAGGCATGAGCCTGAGCCGGGACGACCTGATCCGCGCCGATTTGATTGCCAGTCTGATGTGTAATTTCCGCCTCGATACCGCAGCTTTTGCCAACAGCTGGCAGCTGGATTTTCAGCCGTATTTTGCCAGCAGTCTGCAACAACTGGCTGAATGTGAAAAAGACCAGTTGATCCGCTGGCATGGGGATGTACTGACGGTCACAGAGCTGGGCCGGCCCTGGGTGCGGGTCATCGCTGCTTGTTTTGACGCTTATCTGCTCAGTGGTGCCGAACGTTATTCCAAGGTCATTTAACCATGGTTAAACCAGTGGTAATCAGCCGTCTTCCGCCAGTCCCAGGCTAAAGCGGTAACTGCCACTGGTCAGCACGAGCTGCATCTGGCCATTGAGGTCAGCCAGCTCTGCCTGTTCCGCCAGCTGGTAAAACACAGCCCGGCTGAATTTGGCGCTCAGGCCCCGGCCAAGCTGCAAATAAGGCAAGAACAACCCTGAACCCGGCTCGGGCTGCAGCAACACCGGAAATTCAGCACTGACCAGATACTGATAATCCAGATTGTCGGTCAGTTGCAGCAGCTGTTGATGTTCCAGCTGTTGCCAGCACCAATCAATAATCACAAAAGGCGCATCCGCCACCTGAATCCGTACTTCTTCCACTGGTGTTGTCAGCATATAATCGCCGTTTTTCCGTTGCAGTACAGAGGCAAATAACTTCACCAGCTCCATCCGGCCAATCGGACTTTGCTGATAATGCCACTGTCCGTCGCGGTTGATCTGGATTGGCATATCCCCACAAAAGGGTGGATGCCATTGTTCCAGCGGTGCCTGACGGCCGCTTTTCAGCTGTTGTTGTAATCTGGCCAGATCCACAAAAATTACTCCATTCAGAGGGCTTCACCTGAGGTTCATAAGGCAAAGCTAGACTGCCTTTCGGGCAAAAAATCCAGAACGGGTTATGATATTTGAGTTTAGATCAATGGCATAGCTGCCGTTGTGTTGTTTTGTTGTGTTCTTCAGAAGGAGTGTTCCGTTGTTTGACCAGATGATAAGTTACCTCAGCAAAAACCAGGACTTTTTGCTAAATTCAGCCGTTAATTTATTGATTGCTCTCGTTATTTTTTATATAGGCCGCTGGCTGGCGCTGGGTGCCGCCCGGTTGGTGAGTAAAGCTTTGTTATTACGTAAAGTCGACCGTGCTGTGGTGTCTTTTTTATCCAGTATTGTCTATGCCGGCGCTCTGATTGCCGTGGCGTTAATCGCTTTGTCGCATCTGGGTATTCAGACCACCTCTTTTATTGCCATTTTAGGTGCCGCTGGTTTAGCGATTGCACTGGCGCTGCAGGGCTCTTTGTCTAACTTTGCCTCGGGTGTACTGATCATTATTTTCCGGCCTTTTAAAGCCGGTGATATGGTGGACGTGGCGGGCATCAGCGGCGTGGTAGAGCGCATTGATATTTTCCAGACCATTTTTAAAACCGGCGACAACAAAAAAATTATTGTGCCCAACTCCCAAATCACCGGCGGGCCCATTATCAATTATTCAGCAGAACCACGCCGTCGTATTGATTTAGTGATTGGCATCAGCTACGACTCAGACCTGCGTCTGGCCAAACAAATTCTGCACGATATTTTAAGCAATGACCCCAGGGTACTCAAAGATCCGGCCGCTGTCGTTGCTGTCAGTGCCCTGGCTGACTCGGCAGTACAGCTGGTGGTGCGCCCCTGGGTGCAGGCCGCGGATTACTGGCCGGTGTACTGGGATATTCTGGAAAAAGTAAAACTGGATTTTGACCAACAGGGGATTGAAATCCCCTTCCCTCAGATGAGTTTACATATGAAAAAAGAGGTTAAGGAATGACAATCCGCATCACATCCGCACTGACCCTCATGCTGTTTGGCGCTCAGGCGCACGCCGCAGAAACACCCAAAGTCTGGACCACTCAGGCTGAACTGGGCGCCATTATGACGTCCGGCAACACCAAAGGTACCTCGGTCACTGGCAAAATTGACAGCAAACAGGAACTGACCCAATGGAACAATGAATACAGTCTGGGCGGTTATTTTAAAGAAGACGAAATCACCGACGCTGACGGCAATACCAGCACGGAAAAATCTGCAGAACGTTTTTTTGTGTCGGCCAAAGGTGGTTATAAACTGGACGATGATTTTGCCAAGCTGTACATCCTGGGCTCTTACACCGATGACTCTTTTGGTGCTTATCAAAAATACAGCCTGGTTTCTGTGGGTTATGGTGATCGTTTATATCAGGATGATAACAAAACCCTGGACGCGGAAATTGGTCCGGGTTATTTCTCTGGCCGCACCGCCGACGATGTCACTGAAAATGGTCTGATGCTGCGTACAGCAGCCAGTTTTAACTGGGCATTTTCCACCACAGCCTCATTTAAACAAACGCTGAGTGTGGAATACGGTGAGGAAAACACCAGGACTGTGGCTGAATCGTCCATCAGTGCCAGCCTGATTGGCAAAATGCAGATGAAAGCAGCGTTTTTAGTGCAGAACGACAGTGATGTTCCTTTTGGCAAGAAAAAAACCGACACTCTGACCTCCTTAACTTTTGTCTACGCTTTTTGACCTTATGTCGGGAATGGCGGCTGCCATTCCCGATTTTATTGGTCATTCCAATAGCTTGAACTACGCTTAACCACAAAATAATACCGATTTTGTTTCCTAAGTTGCGGTTGCAAACCACGCCTGTTCAGTCGGAGCCCGCCGGGCAGGTTTGCAGCACCACCAGCGAAAAGGCATCAGGACGATGTGGCACCAAAGCACAGAGCCAGCTCAGCAACAACATGATATATACCCACAACTGGCCGTTGTGGTCTTTGTGCTGCTGGCTGTCTGCTGGCTGACAGAGCTGGATCTTTGGTTACTATCCGGCATGATGACAACACAACAAGCCAGTCAACTGCATCAGGTGAATGGCTGGTTATTATTTTTACTCTGTACCGGGCTGTTGATTTGGCTGCTGCGCTTGCATCAGTATCAAAGTCACAGGGCCGCCGTGGCCAGTCAGCATTTTCACAGCACCTTTGCCCAGGCCGCGGTTGGCATGGCCCATGTGTCGTTAACCGGTCACTTTATTACGCTCAATCAGCGCTTTGCCGATATGCTGCAGTACTCTGTTACCGAGCTGACCGGCCGAAGTTTCCATGACATCACCCATCCTGATGATCTCGCCGCCGATCTGACGCTACTGTCGGCACTGAACCGCGGTGCTATCGAACATTACGACATGGAAAAACGTTACCGCCGTGCCGATGGTGTGTTCTTCTGGGCCAATTTATCGGTATCAATGCACAGAGCCCCTGAACCCGAACAGAGTTATTATGTGGCCGTGGTGGAAGATATAGACGCCAAAAAGCAGGCAGTGCTGGCGTTAGAATCCAGTATGGCGCAGGTGCAGCTGCTACTGGATGCCACAGGCGACGCCATTATTGGCCTGACATCAGGCGGTGACATTACTTTTGTGAATCAGGCGGCCTTGAGCCAATTGGGTTACCAACATCCACAACAACTGCTTGGCCTGCCGATGCTGACCATTATCGCCAAACAAAAATCAGCACTGTCGGTATGGCGCGACATTGCCGCCACACTGCAAAAACCTAAACCCCAGAGTGGTGAAGCCGACTTATTACTCAACACCAATAACGAAGTGATCCCCTGTGCTTACCGTGCTATCCCGGTGCCACCATCCCATGATGGCACTGTACTGGTGTTGTGTTTTCAGAACATCCGCGAAAAACGTAAACAACTGTCCAAACAACAGGCCCAGAGTCATTTATTGCACCGTTTGCTGGACAATATTCCATTAACACAGCTGCTGACAGAACTGGTGAATTTTGTCGAACAGCAGCAACCCGGCCTGCGCTGCTCTATTTTGCTGGCCGACTTACAACGCCAGTGCCTGAGAGTAGCCGCCGGCCCCAGTCTGCCGGCAGACTACAACGCCAAAGTGGATGGGCTGCCGATCCGTTATGGCAATGGCAGCTGCGGCACAGCTGCGGCCACAGGCCAGCCGGTTATAGTGACAGATGTACGGCAGGACATGTTATGGCAGGAATTTCAGGCGCTCGCCGCGCCTTATCCCTGGTTGCGCGCTTGTTGGTCCACGCCCTTTTTTAACAGTCAGAAAACGCTCCTGGGAACCTTTGCCATTTATCTGGCAGAAACCAGGGCACCAAATACGGAAGAGATTGATTTAATTCAGTTTACTGTTAGCCTGGCGGCATTTTTGGTGGAGCGCAGCGACGCCAAAGCCATGCTGGATTTATTATCCAAAGCGGTGGAACAAAGCCCGGTAGCTGTGGTGATTTGTGACCCTGATGGCACCATCAGTTATCTGAACCAACAAGTTGAGCCTGTCACCGGCATCGCGGAAGCTCAGCTGCTGGGCGCAGCGCTGCCCAGCCTGTATCCGTCTCAGTTACGCCAGGAAATCCTTTATGCCATGGCACAGCTCAAGGCAACAGAGGAGCAGGTGCGCGGTCAGTTTCAGCTGCAAAGACCCGATGGCAGCAGCTACTGGCAAGCTTATTCATTACGCCGCATTCTCGACAGCAATCAGCAGCTCAGCCACATTTTGCTGGAAATTGAAGATATCAGCCGGCAAAAACTGGCAGAACTACAGTGGCAGGACAGCGAACTGCGGTTTCGCACCTTGCTGGACAATACACCGGAAATTGCAGTGCAGGGTTATGAAGCCGACGGCACCACCTTTTACTGGAACAAAGCCAGCGAGCGTATTTATGGTTACAGCAAAGATGAGGCTATCGGGCAAAATCTGCTGCAACTGATTATTCCGGCAGAAATGCAGCATGATGTGCGCTGCGCCATCAGTCAGATGGCCGAAACCGGCGAGCCTATTCCCTCGGCTGAACTGTTGTTACAACACAAAGACGGTCATCTGGTGCCGGTGTATTCCGGCCACGCCGTGGTCAAACTACACGACAAAGCAGCGCAGATTTTTTGCATGGATCTGGATTTAACTGAACGTAAACAACAGGATGAAAAACTCAGGCTGTCAGCCGCTGTGTTTAACAGCAGCAGAGAAGGCATACTGATCACCGACACGCAAAAACGTATTATTTCCGCCAACCCGGCACTGCAGCAACTATTTGGCTATAGCGAAAGCGAACTGATTGGTCATACACCGGCGATTTTCCGCTCTGGCCGCCATCCGGCTGAATTTTATCAGCAGATGTGGCAAATGTTGCAGGAACAACATTACTGGCAAGGCGAAATTCTGAATAAACGCAAAGATGGTGAGTTATTGCAGCTGCAGCTCAGTATCAGTGCTGTGTTTGATGAGCAGCAACACATCAGCCATTATGCCGCCATATTCACCGATCTGTCGCAAATCCGGGCTACCGAAGCTGAAATGGAGTTTTTGTCCGATCATGACGAGCTGACCCATTTGCCAAACCGGCATTTATTTTTGCAACTGCTGGAGCAAAGTTTAACCCTGGCCCGCACAGAACAGCACAAAGGTGCGGTGTTAATGCTTGATCTGGACCACTTTAAACATGTGAATGACAGTTATGGCCATCACCTGGGTGATCAGGTGCTGCAACAAGTTGCTCGCCGGCTGAAACAACAAAGCCGGCCCGGTGATTTACTGGCGCGTCTTGGCGGTGACGAATTTGCCATGCTGTTACCACAACTAGCCGAGCCGGAAGAAGCCGCCACCTTGGCCGCTGCGCTGATTCAGGCTTTGTCACAACCTTTTGTGCTGGGCAGTCAGTTTGAGGTGACACTGGGTGCCAGTATTGGCATCTGCCTGTTTCCTGAACATGCTGACACCACAGCGGCGCTGATGCAGGGCGCCGACTCAGCTTTGTATAAAGCCAAAGCAGCGGGGCGTAACACTTTTACCTTTTATGCGGATGCTTTTACCCAGGCGGCGCGTGACCGGCTCACCATGGAGTCGAATCTGCGTAAAGCCATCCGCCAGGGTCATCTGCAAGTGTATTATCAGCCGCAGCTCGACATTCGCTCCGGCCGTATTATTGGCGCAGAAGCACTGGTACGTTGGTTTGACCCGGAACAAGGCATGATCTCCCCGGCGCGTTTTATTCCGGTCGCTGAAAGTTGTGGTTTGATCAACGACATCGGCAGTTTTGTGCTGCAGCAAAGTTGTGCTCAGGGGCAACGCTGGCGCGAGCTGGGCTGGTGTGATCTGACGCTGGCAGTCAATGTATCGCCCAGTCAGTTTAAACGTTTTGATATGAAAGCACTGGTGCGCGAAACCCTCGCCAGTACAGGGTTTCCGGCGGCAGCGCTCGAGCTGGAACTGACCGAAAGTGCGTTGATGGAAAACGAAGAAGCGGTGATAGACACGCTGAATCAGCTGCGCGGTTTGGGGATCCGGCTGGCAATTGACGATTTTGGCACAGGTTATTCGTCGCTGGCCTATTTAAAACGTTTCCCACTGGATGTATTAAAAATCGACAAAAAATTTATTGATGATATTCCCACCAGCAAAGACGATATGGCGATTGCCACCGCTATTATCGCAATTGCCCATACTTTAGGATTTAAAGTGCTGGCCGAAGGGGTGGAAACCGCCACCCAGCTTGAGTTTTTACGCCAGCAACACTGTGACCATTATCAGGGTTATCTGTGCAGCCCGCCGCTCTGTGCAGAAAAATTTGAGCAGCTGCTGCGCCAGCAGCAAGCTGCCACCAGCCCGCAGTCAACCAAGGTGATGACCCACTAAAACCTGAGTGCAGCCAGCCGTGCTCAGACAAACAACATCAGCCGCGCCCGGCAATCTCAACCGGGCAGTCAGGCGGGCAAAATCAGCTGGCTCCAGCCGGAACCAGCTTGTTTTTGCACCCTGATTTGCACCGGGATCCGCTCTTTCAGCGCTTCAACGTGGCTGATCACACCAATCATTTTGCCACTGCTTTGCAGACTATCCAGCGCGGCCAGTGCGGTCTCCAGCGTATCTGGGTCTAAGGTGCCAAAACCTTCGTCCAGAAATAACGATTCGATCCGGGTTTTATGACTGACCAAATCGGACAAGGCTAAAGCCAGCGCCAGACTGACCAGAAAACTCTCACCACCGGATAAAGTTTTTGTGTCGCGCAGCGCGTCGGCCTGCCAGCTGTCCAGCACCTGTAATTCCAGTTCACTGTCGGCTTTGCGGCACAACTGATAACGGCTATGCAATTTGTCCAGCTGGCGGTTGGCCAGTTTTAACAATTGCTGCAGTGTTAAACCCTGGGCAAAACGGCGGTACCTGGCACCATCGGCCGACCCTATCAGGCTGTTCAGCTTTTGCCAGTCCTGATAGGTATCCTGCTGCTGTTGCAACTGCTGATACAAGGCCTGTTGTTGTTGCGCCAGCTGCTGTTGTTGTTTTTGCTGCTGCCGGATTTCACCCAGCTGCTCACTGAGCTGTTGCTGCTGTTGTTGCAACTGGTGCTGCTGTTGCTCCAGCACAGCAAGTTCCGGCAAGGCGTCAGCTTTGCTGGCTTCCAGTGCAGCCAGCTGCTCAGTGGCCTGTGCCAGCAAAGCTTTGGCCGAGGTTTCGGCGTCCTGTAACTGCTGTTTTTGTTGTTGCAACTGCACCAGCTGCACTTCGCTGAGCTGGGCGGTAATAAAAGCAATTTCAGTGGTAAAAGGACTGGCCGCCAGCGCCTGCAGCCATTGTTGCTGCGCCGCCAGAAGCTGCGCTTCTTGCTGCTGTTGTTGTAATAACAAACTGTGCTGCTGACCCAACAGCTGCGCCAGCTGCTGCTGTTGTTGCTGCCACAGGCTGATTTGCTGTTGCAACAGCTGCTGCAAAGTTTCGGCGGATGCAGCCGGCTCAGGCTGCGATACTTGCTGCTGTAGATGCACACCCTGCTCTGTGCTGATGGCCTGCCAGTGCACCAATTCGGCCTGCGCCTGAGCCTGCAGCGGCATCAGTTGCAACAACTGCTGCTCCAGTTGTGTGCGCTGTTGCTCCTGTTGTTGCCAGAGTTTCAGCTGCGCCTGCCAATGCTGCTGACGCTGTTGTAGCTCTGCCAGCCAAAGTGCGGCGGGCTTGTGCACAACAGGCGCATCACCGAGCTTTTGCAGCTCGGCACTCAGTGCCTGCAACTGTGTCTCCAGTTCAACACCAAGCCGCTGCTGTTCATCCTGATGCTGCTTTTGTTCTTTTTGCAGCTGCAGGTAGTACTGGCGATCCAGCGCCAGCTGCTGACCAAGCTGCTGCACATTCAGTTGTGCCTGCTGCAATTGTTGCTGCGCCGCCAAAAGCTGCTGCTGACTGTGCTGATATTGCTGCAGTTGCTGCTGTATTTGGGTTAACGTCTGGCTCAGCTGTTGTTGCCGTTCTTCCAAAGGCGTCAGCTCCAGACTCTGCGCACTCTGTTGCACCAGCATCAACAGCTCAGCGGGCAGGGTCAGGTCCTGCAGCTGGCTGCGGATGTTCTGCTGTTGCTGCTGCAGCTCCTGCTGTTGCTGCCGCCAACTGGCAAGCTCGGTCTGCAACCGGGTTTGTTGTTGCTGCGCTGTTGTGCCCTGCTGTAAATATTGCTCCAGCAGCTGTTTGGCCTGCTGCAGCGCCAGCTCAGCGGCATTGGGGCTGAGCTGCTGATAAGCCTCAACGGCCGGATGGTCGGCACTGCCACACAGCGGACAAGCTTCCCCTGGCTGCAAATTGGCCCGCAGTGCCGATAATTCGGTAATTTTCAGCTGCTGCTGAAAAATAACTTCTTTGTCTTTGACCACTGCTTCCTGCTGTTTATACGCCTGACGCAGCTGTGTCACCTGCAGCTCCAGCTGCTGTGAGCGCTGTTGTTGCTCACTACTTTGTTGTTGCAACTGCTGCACTTTGGCCTGCAGTTGGCTGAGCTGAGTCAGTTGTTGCAGCGCACCAGCCAACACAAACTGCTGTTGTTGCAGTTGCTGCTGTTGTTGCTGCAAAGCGCCGGCATCCAGCTGTTGCTGCGCCGCGACTAACTGCTTTAGCTGTTGTTCAGCTTTGGTTTGTTCAGTCGCAAACTGTTGTTCCTGCGCCTTTTTCTGCTGGCCTGCCAGCGACAGCTGCTGAAGCTCGGCCTCAAGTTTTTGCTGTTGCTGCGCTAAATGGGCAAGTTGCTGCACCCGCTGCTCAGCCTGCTGCCAGGCCGGTTGAAAAGCGGCCAGTAATTCGGCCAGCATGCCGGCAGAAAGGCGGCCGGACAGCTGCTGCTCTAAAGTGGCCAGCTCAGCTTTGTATTGCTGGTGCTGCTGCTGCAACACTGTGTGGCGTTCAGCGCTCAACTGAGCAATCAACACCAGACTTTGCTGCTGCGCCTGTGCCAGCGGCTGATATTGTTGCTGCCATTGCTGCAGTTGCAGCTGCGCCTGTTCCTGTTGCTGCCTGGCCTGCAGCAGCGCCTGATACAAAGGTTGCAGCCGCGTGACTTCAGGGTAAGTGTCCAGCTTGGCCAGACCCACTTTGGCCTGCGCCATCGCATCTTGCGCCTGCTGCAGTTTTTGCCCGGCCTGCTGCTGTTGCAACAAGGCCTGCTGCTGTTGCTGCCACCAGTTTAACTGCGGCACCAACCTTTGTTGTTGCTGTTGCAACTCTTGCTGCGCCGCGCTCAGTTGTTGTTCCCGAGTGGCCAGCGCTGCTAATTCTTCAGCACCAAGCAATTGCATGCCCTGTAATCTGGCCTGAGTGAGTTTTTGTTCGGTTTCCAGCTCACGGCATTGGGCAAACACCTGCATCGACAGCTGACCATAAATTTCGGTGCCGGTCAGCTCTTCCAAAAGCTCAGCTCTTTCATTGGCGCTGGCATTTAAAAAAGCGGCAAAGTTGCCCTGCGACAACAACATAGAGCGGGTAAAACGGGCAAAATCCAGCCCGGTTAATTGCTCGGTCAGTTTTAGCTTTTCCGAACTTTTGTCGGTTAAAATCTCACCGTCCAGTTTGGCCAGCTCTACTTTGGCGGCCTGCAGATTACCGTCCAGCGCACCACGGGAACGGCGCTGACTCCAGAATGCACGATACCCCTGACCCTGCACCGAAAATTCCACTTCGGCCAGACATTCAGCACTGTGCCGGCTCATCAGCTCGTTACTGCTCTGACTGAGCAGCTTTAATCTGGGTGTTTGGTGATAAAGCGCCAGACAAATGGCATCCAGCAGCGTACTTTTGCCGGCGCCTGTCGGGCCGGTAATGGCAAATAAGTTCGAAGTGGCAAAAGCCGGGTCGCGAAAATCAATTTTCCATTCCCCACGCAAGGAGTTCAGGTTTAGCAGCCGAAGCGACAGAATTTTCATCCGGCCACCCCGCCTGCATTGTCAGCGCTCACAACCACAGTTTGTTGTTCGGCCAGCTGCGCTAACGCCAGCTGATGCAACTGGGTTAAACGCTGATTCAGCTCAGGCGTCAGCTCTTCCTGCAGCAATCTGGCGCTGAACACATCAGCAACAGTCAACTCCTGTAATGAAGGGTCGGCCTGTAATGAGGGTGCAGCGCGGCTGCGCCTTTCACGGCGCAGTTTTAATAGTTCAACCGGTAAATCCGCCAGCTGCTGCTGTAATTGCAGCTGAATATCCGACAACAACACATCTTCACCACAAAGCACCAGCTCCAGCCACAAAGTTTGCCCGGGCGCGAGCTGCAACAGCGCCGGCTGGAGTTTAGTTGCTAAAGAAGCAAGGTCGGAAGTCAGGCTCAGTAAAGGCTGAAAACAAGGCACCTGAATACTGCGAACCTCAGGCTTGGTGTGCTCTGGGTTGAACTCAACCAGCAGCAACTGTTTTTGCTGGCTGGCTTCATCAAAACTTAGTGGAATTGGCGAGCCGCAATAACGGATAAATTCAGAACCCGCCACTTTTTGCGCCTGATGAATATGGCCCAGCGCTATATAGGCAAAAGGGGGCAAGGCGCTGGCCGGCAAAGCTTCCAGCGTGCCGATATAAATTTCCCGCACCGACTCTGTGCTGCTGGCCCCCACAGTGGTCAGATGGCCGGTGGCAATCAGCGGCAGCTGGCTGTTACCAAGGGCAGTGGCATAGTCGGCCGCTGCCTGATACAACTCCTGATAAAAACTGCCAATTTGTTGTTGCAGCTGCTGGCTTTTATCACTGGCACTCTGACCAGCCTGACTTTTACCGTCCTGACGCTGCGACAAATCCCTAGGTCTTAAAAAAGGCACGGCTGCCAGTACGGCGCCGACTTCACCGTTTTTGTGTTTTAACGCAATCAGGTGTTGCTGA
>DPJG01000004.1 GCA_003543135.1 Rheinheimera sp. | reverse complement strand
ACCCCGCTCAGTGAGCGGGGTTTTTTGCTTTATGTGGCCTGTCGGTCTATTGCCCGAGCATGGCATTCCCATGCGACACATTGGCCGGGACATTTTCACTCGCAGCATCCATGCCGCTCACCTGCGGCAGCTTCGCTGTGCAAAACGGCTATCCTGCCGTTTTGTGAGACCGCTTCAGCGGGCCGCATAGCGGCTCACCCCATGGATGGGGTGAGCAAAGTAGTACAGTGAAGACGGTATTTAGGACTGCAAACAATTTTGCAGTCCTCCGACTGAACGCCCCGAGCTCTGCGAAGGGCATATCAAGGCTCCTGTGCAATCCCAACAACGCCCCAAGTTCTGCGAAGGGCATCAAGGTTCTCAATACAAAAAAAACGCTCACTGAGCGGTTTTTTGTATTTGAAATCCGGCGGTTTACTGTGCGTAGCGTAGTACAGAGAACAGGCGTTCAACTTAGAAGCGAATCGCAATTTGGCGCAGAACATACCTAAAGCTGGGCTAACTGCTTTGGGTATGCTTTGCATAAAACCAACAGGTGAATGACTGTCTTATTAAGGCATTGCCTGCCATTTACCGTTATGCAAATAACCAATGACGCGGACATTAACCGGCTCAGTTGACGCTGAAATATAACCGATAGCAGATTTATTATTGCTGACGGTTTTTAGCATCTCTTCATCGTTTTGTACAAAATGCGGTCTGGCAGCGGCGCCGGTGAAAATCAGCCTTGACCAATAAGACTGATATTGGGAAGCAGTCAGATTCAGCAGGCTCAGACAGAATTGCTGATGCTGCTCTGAATCTCTGGCACTATGAAAAATAACAGCGGCTGAACCATCTGCAAAGGTACTGGTTTTGTTCAGATATAACTGGATAAGGCTATGTTGTTCGAGTTTGTTGGTATTATTCGGATGTGCTATCAGCATCAGTTCTGTCGCATAAACAGAGCAACTCAGCAGCAGGGTGATGAAGAGCATAAGCAATCTCATTTGTGCACCCTAAAACACAAAATCTAAGCCAAAGGAAAAACCACGGAACTCATCCACCTTGGGTTGACGATCCCGCCCCTGCATATAGTCAATTTTAAAACTAACCCCAGGTTGCAAGTCATAACGCAGTGTTAATACATCCATCGAAAAACGGTTGGGGGTGGCCAGGCGCTGATACACCTGAGAGCCTATTTGCCTTAATGCCGGATGGCTGATATCACGTAAGAATCCAAAATCATTGATATCCTGCATACTCCATTCATGGTGGTAAGTGAGGATAAAAGGATCGAACCTTCGGGACACCGCCAGATAATGCGCTGTATTACGGGGATCTGCACTGTTCAGAATACCGTAATTGGTTTTTTCGCCTTCAATCTTCCAGTCGCCAAACTGTAAACGTCCGCCAAAATAATAGTATCTGGCGCGTTTTGACATACTCAGGGTATCAAGCAGCTGTTGTTTTTCGGCAGGGCTGGCGTTTACATTCGCCAGGGCAGGTAACACCACAGGAAAAATGAGTTGTTCATCAATAGCCGTACCATCGCCGTCAGCTTGCATAGCACCGCCAAACACAGTCCAGTAATCTCGGGATAACTCAAGATAACCGTTGATAATATTGTGCATTTTGATGGGCACCCCTTCAGGGCGCACACTTTTAAAGGTTTTTCCGCTGAAATCACCGGTGATAAGCCGGTATTTCACGGCAAAATCTTTGGCCGTCGCTTTGTGTTCAAACGACAAACCTTCAATAGTCTCAAAATCAAAATTCCAGTACACCGCTTTAGGTAACCGCGCATAGTCATGGGCATAACGCACATACTGAAAATCAGACTGGGCAAACAATGGATTGGCAATACGGCCAAAGTTGATTTGCATGTCCGGGTTTAATTGATAACTCAAAAACGCAAGGCTCATTTTGGCACTGAAGTCGTCGCTGCCTTTTGCCATCATTTGCAGGGTCACACGAAGCGAATCCTGTAAATCAGTGGTGGTTTGCAGTGCAAACAAGGTTTCGTCACGCCAGATCAACCCGTCACTGGCATACATATCAACCAGTTTCGGGTTCTCGCCTTTAGGGAGCATTTTGCCGGCCCGTACTGAGCCAAAACCATGAATATCGGTTTGCGCAGCAACACCACAGGCCAGGAATAACAATGCACTAGTCAAATTGCGCAGCATGATAGGGGATCCTGATATCAAAAGTTGTTCCTTGTTGTTCAACACTGTGCACCTGAATATCGCCTTGCAGGTTAAATTTAACGATCCGGTACGCTATTGCCATGCCTAAGCCACTGCTGCCGACCCCAAGTTTAGTTGTATAAAAAGGGTCAAATACCCGTTTTTGCAGCTCAGGCGCTATACCTATGCCCTGATCACTACAGCTGAGGCAAACTTCGTTTTGCCTCAGGGCAAGACGCAACAAACAATTGCCGCCCTGGCCTTTGGGAAAGGCGTGTTCCATGACATTTGATAATAATGAACTGACCAGCTGAGCATAAAGCCCTGGCATACTTGAAATAATAATGTCTGGTTCCAGTTGTAGCTGCAGCTTGATCTGATGTTCGTTCAGCTGCTCCTGCATACTGGTTACAACATCCTGAATATAATTGGAAAGATTAAACCAACGTTGAGCTTCACCATGTTGTTCCTGTGACAACAGTTTAAAGTTATTGATAAGTTGAGAGGCCCGACTGGTGTTGCTGATAATCAGATGTGTCGCTTCGTTCAGTTTATCCAGCTGACTAACCAGCTGAGGTTTGGTCAGGGTGCCGGCTTCGGTATCCTGAAGAAGTTGCTGAACCATGTCATTAATACAAGTAATGCTGGTGATCACCACACCAAGCGGCGTATTCACTTCATGCGCCACGCCGGCCACCAGTGAGCCCAAGGACGCCTGTTTTTCGGACTGTAATAAAGCATCCTGGGTTTGCTTCAGATTGTTCAGCGCCTGTTCGGTGCGCTCCTTTTCCTGCTGTAAATCGGCCTTGGCTTCAGAAATGGTTTTGATATCGCCGGATAAACGACCCGATAAGCCCGAGATGCTGACAGCAACTTCTTCGAACTCGTCTTCCAGGCCGAGCAATGGATTTTGCACTATGCCATCTTTGCTGTTTACTGCTGCAGTTAAAGCAGCATTGAGTTTGCGAAGTGGTCGTAACACCAGTTTTGATAATGCCAGTGATAAACCCGCGGCCAGGATCAGGATTAATAACACCATTTCACCGGTCTGGCGCAGCATAATCTGTTTCAGTTCATCTGCTATGTAGTCGGTGCTGCTGTAAATTCTGATTTGGCCAACGCTGGTTTGTTGACCACCCAGAGTAAGCTCAATGGCTTTTTCTATTACTGCATCGTCCTGGCTGCTGCCGGATAAAGTCTGATTTGGCAGTTCAAGCCGGTTTTCTCCCGCATCAATGATTTCAATTTTGCGGATACCGGGATCGGTCAGGTGAGGGCCAAGCAATACTTCGAGTGAACCCGGATTAAAGTTCCAGACATCAATCGCAATACTTTGCGCCAGTGTTTTGATGGTCGCATCCAGTCTGGCTTTATGTTGTTTGTTCAGTTGCAGATTACTTTGATATAAATGTGTGGCTGACAGCAGTAACTGGCAAAAGATCAGAATAGCCGCCATTACTACCATTAACTTGCCGGTCAGCTTTAGTCTGATCGTGCGACCGCGGTTATCCATACGCTCTTGCTACCTTGTAAAAGTGCAACTGTGTCGCCGTGCGAGTTGCAAAAACAACTGAATGTAACATGGTTCCTTAATGCAACTAATGCTAGCTGTAGATTATTAATTTACAAATTAAACAGTGAATTAGCTACATTAACTTTGCGATTTATTCAATGATTGTTACACCCGGCTGCTGCCTGGACGACAAAATGCCAGGCTGCGGGTGAAGTCTGCAATTGCGCGCAAATGACCGTGCTGAGGTCTTAAGGTTGACCAGTACCGGCTGGCACCTTTGTGGCTACGGGGTTTCTGGTGTTTAGCAATAATGCCGTCTGTTGCCACCCATTTAGACATAATTTTGACGCCGCAACTGAGGTTTACCGCCGGATCATGTAACTTTGATGCGTCTTTGATGGCGCAACCATAGCGTTTCTGATTCGCGCTTTCGATGGAAATTTGCAACAACCCCCGCGATATCACAGCCTGGCCTTTAGCGTCCCGGAATTTCTCCCGGTAATACCGCTGCGGTTTAAAGTTGCTTTCAGGTTTTGCCATCGCCGACAGTAAACCAACCCAGAATTTACGGCGTTCGGTTTTGGCGAGGCGGGGGTAAGCAGGACAGAAATACTGCACATCCTGCGGTACAAGTTCAACCAGGACCGAATTTGCCACTGCCGACTCGGCGGTTCTGGTCCAGCTGCCGTCTTTATTTGTTGCAGACCAAGCTGCATAGTCGATGCTGGCATGACAGTTTGCACCGAAAAACGCCAGCAGCAGCCAGAAAAATCTCATGCTGAATTCAAATCCTGTTGTTGGTTTTTATGGATGTATTATTGTTTTTTCAGCAGTATCCAGACCTGGCTGTAATCGCCGCGGTGTTTATTGTCCTGATGATAGTCTGCCCAGTTTCGGTAATAACCACTTAACCAATCCAGTTGAAACTGGTTGTTGGCAAAGGCACCGCCTGTGTCAGCGAGTACAGTCAAACGATAATGTACTGTGCCGCGCTCAGGGGTGGCTAGCAAGATTAGCTTACCCAGTCCAAGATTGACAATATCACCTGCAACAGTCACCTGGGGCGCTATCGGAATTTTATAGTCGGCGTCTTTACCGTAACCCAGCACACTTTTTACTTCTTTAAAGTACCAATAACGCTGTTGCTGCTCCGGCGTTAATAACCTGTTGTAGGGAATACCGTTGCTGCGGTGTACATTAAAATAACGATAGCTGTTGTTAGCGGCAGGGAACACCGCTGTGCCCTGCAGTAATGCACCTTCTAAATCCTCACGGCTTAGCCACATCAGTGCCGGAGCCTTCAGCGGCTTTTGTTCCAGCGCTCCTTTGATGATGTCTTGTTTGCCAAGCTGAAATCGGGTGATTTTGTTGCCGAGTTTGTCGGCATCTTCAAGACTTAGTTTTGCTTCGTCATAAGGCAGACCATATAAGGCTTGTGGATGGCTGGGCGACTTTGCATTTTTGCCATCGGCGATGCGTACATAATATTTGGTTTGTAAAATTTGGTCGGCCGGTAATTTTTGCAGCAGTGGTTTATCTTTGGCCACTTTGGGGGCTGCAGCTCTGTCCGGATACCAGCGTACAAACTCAAATTCATTCTGAATAAAAACCGGGTCACTCAGTCGCGACGGCCGGCCTGCTGCCTGGTCTTGTTGACTGACAGTACATAAAAACGCCAGGGTGTCTTTAACCCGCTGCAGATCGGTACTGATGCCAGCAAGTTTGCCACCGTGAATAGCGGCCGGGTCGTAATGCTGGCCTTTATTCAGATACTTCAGCGTTTCGTCGGCGACAAAACATAAGTCCTTGCTGTGATCAGGCCATACCCCTTTGTTAAAAACCGGTTGTTCAGGGAAAAATTTCGCAGAAGCCAAGGCAGATCCGGAAAACAACAAGCTTAATAACAACAAACGCACAGCACACTCCGACAATATAATTTAGCCGTCAGCCTATAGTGAGCGCTGCGCCGCTGCAACTTTTTCAGTAGCCAGTTGGTACTGATTGCTGTTTTGTGCAGCAGGAGCTGCGGCAACTACGCTTATCGCTTGCGACATGTCACCGAACTGGTTAAGTTGAATCAGGTTTTTACATTCAGGCGTCAACAATGCCCCATGATCATCACCAGCATCATCACAGCGGCGAGAGCAGCAATATTGCTACCGCTTTCTGGTTAAATTTCAGTTTTACCTTGATTGAGTTTGTCGGCGGGTTTTTAACCAATAGTATGGCTATTATGGCAGACGCGATGCACGACTTAGGCGACTGTCTGGCCATTGCTTTTGCCTGGGTAGCAAGCAAGGTGGCAAAAAGGGAAGCGAATCAGCGTTATAGCTATGGTTACCGGCGCTGGTCTTTGTTAAGTGCGCTGGTCAACAGTATTATTCTGGTGCTTGGGTCGTTGTGGATCTTATCCGAAGCAATTCCCAGGTTATGGCAACCAGAGCAACCCATGGCCGAGGGCATGATTGTGTTGGCAGTTCTTGGGGTGCTGGTCAATGGAGCTGCTGTTTATAAATTACGTTTTGGTAAAACCCAAAACGAGCAGGTGCTGAGCTGGCATTTGCTGGAAGATGTTTTAGGCTGGGCTGCAGTGCTTGTTGGCAGTATTGTGTTGTATCTGACGGGTTGGGTCTGGATTGACCCTGTGCTCAGTATTGGTTTTACCTGTTTTATTTTGCTCAACGTCTGGCGTAATTTGCGTAAAACCCTGCAATTGTTTTTACAGGTGAGCCCAAATCCGGCGCTTGCTGCAGAACTTTCTACAAAACTAACGACTTTACCTTTTGTCGCTAGTTGTCATCATTTGCATTTGTGGTCACTCGATGGCGAGCAACATGTACTGACTGTACATCTGGTGCTCAAAGCCCAGGCTGATGGTCGCGAGTTACCATTTTACAAAACTGAAGTCAGGCAGCTGCTGGCGCCTTATCAGCTTGCCCATACCACAGTCGAATTTGAAACTGCTGACGAAGCTTGTCGCGATAGCAAAAATGCCACAACCTCTTTGCACGAGCACGAGCACGAGCACGANNAGCACGAGCACGAGCACGAGCATGAGCACGAGTACGAGCACGAGCACGAGCACGAGCATGGCTCACAGGCTGCGCATAAACAGCACGGGCATTAAACTTTGATGACCGGTAGGGCGCTATAACAGGCTTTGTGGCCGATTATTCAGGCTAGACAACGGGCAAAAAAAGCGGCTGATAACACAGCCGCTTTGATTTAAAGCGGATCTTCGAGGCTAATTTCATCCAGTGTCAGCGAAAAACTAGCGGCAAAAGTCTGCAGAAAATATTGCACTTCAGGTTCAGGATAACTTTGCAGCATTTTCTCAAGCCGCCTTTTGGCGATGGTAAATTCATGATTACCTGCCGAAATCTCTTCAATTGCTTTTAAATAAGCACAAAGGTGATCGGCTGCTTTCACCAGCCGTTTTTCTGCTTCGTTGTACTCTGCCGACAACAACAACGGCTGATAAACAGCTTGCAGTTCCGGCGGTAACATCGACAACAGTTTTTGCTCGGCAATAGCTTCTATCTTTTTGTATTCCACTGCAATTTGCGGATTAAAGTATTTCACCGGTGTGGGTAAATCACCGGTGATCACTTCACTGGCATCATGAAATAATGCCAGTGTGGCCACCCGTTCAGGGTTAATGGAGCCTTTAAAAAGTTGCTGACCAATCACCGCCAGCATATGGGCCACCATGGACACCTGATGGCTATGCTCTGCCACGTTTTCGATATTGACGTTACGCATTAACGGCCAGCGGTTAATCAGTTTCATCCTGAACAGATGAGCAAAAAAGTGACTCTGTTGGCTCATACTTTTATCCGTTATTGCTGGCGGTAACCTGGTAAAAACTGCGCCAGTTTACTAAGTGCCATTTCCAGTTGTTCTTTATGCGGTAAAAACACCACGCGGAAATGATCCGGCTCAGGCCAGTTAAAAGCACGGCCATGCACCAGCAGCACTTTATGCTGCCGCAAAAAATCCAGCACAAAGAGCTCATCGTCTTTGATCGGGAATTTTTTCCGGTCAATTTTCGGGAATAAATACATGGCGCCTTTGGGCCGCACACAGCTTAAACCGTCAATATCGTTGATAAGTTTATGAGCGAGATCCATTTGATCATACAAACGGCCACCCGGGATAATCAGCTCATTAATGCTCTGATAACCGCCCAGCGCAGTTTGTACTGCATGCTGGCAAGGGACATTGGCACAAAGCCGCATCGACGCCAGGATATTCAGGCCTTCAATATAATGCCGCGCCGCTTGTTTGGCGCCGGAGATAAATAACCAGCCCACGCGGAATCCGGCAATACGGTAGTTTTTTGATAAACCACCAAAAGTCAGCAGCACTAAATCATCGGCCAGTGACGCAGTGGCAATATGTTCGGCGCCGTCATACAAAATTTTGTCGTAAATTTCGTCGCTGAGTACCACCAGGTTGTGCTCACGGGCAATGGCCAGTAAATCCAGCAACATGGCCTTGTCGTACACAGCGCCTGTCGGGTTATTGGGGTTGATCAGCACTAAGGCTTTGGTGCGGCTGTTAATTTTACTGCGAATATCCGAAGTGTCCGGATACCAGTCGGCGGCTTCGTCACAGCGGTAATGCACTGCCTTGCCACCAGCCAGATTCACTGCTGCTGTCCAGAGTGGATAATCCGGTGATGGAATAAGCACTTCATCGCCATTGTCTAACAGTGCCTGCAATGACATTAAAATCAGCTCAGACACCCCATTACCAATATACACATCGTCAGCGTCAGCGCCTAAAATGCCGCGGCTTTGGTAATACTGTGCCACTGCCACCCGGGCCGGATAAATACCCTGTGAGTCGGTATAACCCTGAGCTGTTGGCAGGTTATGGATCACATGTTTAAGAATTTCGTCCGGCGCTTCAAAACCAAAAGGGGCGGGGTTACCAATATTGAGTTTTAAAATGCGATGGCCTTCTTCTTCCATCTTTTTTGCTTCGCGTGCCACAGGGCCACGAATGTCGTAACACACACCATCTAATTTTTTCGAGCGCTCAATTGGTTTCATACCGCTTACCTTACTGCCTCCGCATTTTACTGAATTCAGACATCCATCCGGACATCTTGATTATTAAAATTTCCTTACACCTTTTTACACAGCCACAAAGCTTTTGCAATCATACTGAGCCAAATTCATCAAAAAAAATCAATCATGCTGAAATTATCGGAAGTTCCTGCCGGAGCTGTTGTGATCTGCGAGATTTTTCATTTGTTTGAACAT
This sequence comes from Rheinheimera sp., assembly GCA_003543135.1. Lineage (GTDB taxonomy): Bacteria > Pseudomonadota > Gammaproteobacteria > Enterobacterales > Alteromonadaceae > Pararheinheimera. The sequence continues at coordinate 43,576 of DPJG01000004.1, read as the reverse complement.
AGTGGTATTTATATTGGTGAAGGCCAGATCGTCGAGTTACAGGGCACAGGTTTGGTACGTTCTGTGTCAATCAACCGGTTTTTTGACAACAGAAGTGGCAACCATTTACTGGCGGCCTGCAACAGGGCAGGTGAAGTGCTTATTAGTCCAGAATGTGCACAGCGGGCAGTCAGTCAGATTTTTACCTATCAGCGTTATGATCTATTAACCAACAATTGCCATCGTTTTACCCAGGCCTGTGTCAGTGGCCGCTCTTTACCTATCACCAGCTTTTTTGATTTAAAAACCGAGCTGAGTCATTTTTGGCGTACTGAAGTGTCTTGGCTGCAGGTGGATATCCACAGATAAAAAAACCACCTCAGATTGAGGTGGTTGTGATCACTGCCAGATTCGGCGGCATAGCTAAAGCAAACTGGTTGTGCAGTTTATTGGATGGTATCGCGCACAACGGCATCACCGACACCAACGTCAACGGAAATAATGTCTGAACCCGAACCGTCATAGGTTGCTTCACCACCGATCAGATGACGGTCCACTTTCACCGAGGTGTTGGTTTTGACGCTGACTTCGCCAACACCGGCCGACAGGGCAATTTTGCGATAGTTGCTGACAGGTGCATTCGCTTTAAAGGAACCCACACCAATTGAGGCATTGATATCAGATGCCTGGGCTTTAATATCAATTTCACCAACGCCCACTTGTAGATCCAAAGCCATGCCTTTGGGAATTTTTACCAGCCATTTTTGTTCGGTATCATCCATAGGCACAGATATTGTTAGACGGTCTGCCTTGACCGACGATTCAAGAGTGGCAGCTTCGACATCAGCTTCTTTAAACAGCCATTTTTCAGCAGGTTTTACATCAACTTCAACACTGATAGTTGCATCATTGCTTTGTTCAAATCTGAGTTCACCAACCCCGTTCTGAATTTGCAGTTGGGTTAATCCGGCTGAAGGGAATTGTGCAGAAAGTTGTTTGGCAGTGGCGGATGCAGAAACACCGCACAGACCAGCGATGAGGGTTAGTATTATTACTTTTTTCATGTTATTTGCTCCTTGAGGGTAATTTGTTCTAGCTTGAGCATAAAATAGGCCACAATTAATACCATTTAAAATCAGTGGTTTAAAAATTATCACTTAGAACATTTTGGTCTTAACACTAAGTTTTGGTCGAAAAAGCCGGTTATAGTGGTTAAAATGACCAACCCAGACAAAATAAAGTCGGCAAACTTACATTCAGGGTTCGTCACACGAACAGCTGAAGGGTATTTGTACAGAGGAAAGTTGGTTATGAAGTTATGGCTCAAAACAACGGCGCAAGCGGGTGTCGCTTTTGTTGTGCTGCTTGCAGCTGCCTATCCGTTCTTACGCTCAGATCCTGTGGCGGATGCTCAAGAACTTGCCAGTTGGCAGATGCCAAGCCGGATTTCGGCACTGGACAGCGCTGATCAGAAAAAGTTACTGGCGCGCCTGACTTACCCGCAGCATATGCCGGCGTTAACCGCAGTGCCGGATTTTGCCGCTATTAAAGATACCGCCAAACGCAAAAAAGCGTTTTTTGAGTATCTGGAACCTTTTATTGAGCGGGAAAACAGCCGTTTATTAAAGCTGCGCGCGCAAATTGTTGAACTGCAACAAAAGCGCAGCAACAAACAAGAGCTGACGCTGGAAGAGTATGCCTTTATCTACAGCCTGTTTGATGAATTTAAAGTGGATTACCCTGAAGCTGATGATGCCGGGATCAACGACTTATTAAGCCGGGTGGATGTGATCCCAAGCAGCCTGGTACTGACACAGGCGGCAAAAGAATCTGGCTGGGGCTCCAGTCGTTTTGCCACAGACGGTTTTAACTTTTTTGGCCAGTGGTGTTTTAAAGCAGGCTGTGGTTTTGTGCCAGCCAAAAGACCGGCCGGAAGATACCACGAAGTGGCCATGTTTAAAGACATTGCTGCCAGTGTGAATGCTTATTTTTATAACCTGAATACCTTTTATGTGTATGACGATTTACGTGCTATCCGCGCTGAAATTCGTAAACAAGAAGGTAAAGTCACAGGTCAGAAGCTGGCGCAGGGCTTGATCCGTTATTCAGAGCGGGGTGAGTCTTATGTCACAGAAATCCGCGATATGATCGCCGCCAACCACAAATTTATGGAAGAAAGCTAATGCGGTTGTTGTCCGGTCTGCTGGCGTTGCTGCTGAGTGCACCAATCCTTGCCAATACCCAGTTTAATTACGACGGCTTTTATGCCCGGCTGAAAAAAAGTGAAAAAGCCGAATACAGTGCTATTACGCTGGCTTTTATGTTGCAGCGTCAGGGCACACAACAGCCTTGTGAACTGACCGGCGCCAGGATCACCACCGACATCAGTGATGAGCCATTAACTGTTGCTGCCAATGGTGAGCTGATCCTGCCTTATTCAGAGCTGTTAAATAACCGCAAAGCGCTGATTGTGCTGCAGCAGCAGCCAAATGCAGTGCCTTGTGATCTGAATTTTCGTTTACGCAGCCGGATGCCACTGGATGCGACAATAAAACTTTCGCAGCTCAGACAAATGCATCAGCAATTTGATGCCCTGTTAAAAGAGCTGGCTGGTCTTGGCAAATATTTTTTACCCGAAATGACCGGGCTTAGCCTGCACTTTGACAAAGAAGCGGTGTTATTGTCATCAGGCTCTGAACTGGCTGCCAAGGTGCAATGTACCTCAACTCAATGTACTTTGGATTTAACGGACACTGCACAACTGCCGGGTGACATGCTGCTGGAATTTAATCAGGCCCCACAGCTGGCACTGCCACTGCTTCCCAGGTGATGTTTAGCTCCAGTGCTGCATTTTCTCCTGCCGATTGGCAAGATGGCATCGACATAGTGCTGCTGACCCACAGCACCGAATATCAAAAAAGTACTAACACTGGTGTGTTGGTACAACAAAGTTTGTTGCCAGGCCGGGTCAGGGTGCGAAGAGTGCCTTGGTCAAGAGTGGAGCCCGATGCGCTTTTAATAAAAAGCCTGTCAGAACAATGCAGTTTTTTGCTTTACCCTGAACCTGAAGCGCTGATACTGGATGTAGATCACTGGCAGCTGCACTGGCAACAACAGGCAACACCAGAGTCAACACAACTGCTGCAACAACAGCCAGTCGGTACACAAAGGCGATGTATCCAGCTGATTTTACTGGATGCAACCTGGCAACTGGCGCGCAAAATGTATAATCAAAGCCCATATCTGCAACAAATCCCGTCAATCAGGCTACAGTCGGCGCGCCCGTCACAATATTTACTCAGACGTAATCAAACATCAGATGGCTGGTGCACTGCAGAAACTGTGGTATTGCTGCTGACGGCTTTTGGCTTTGTTGCAGAGGCCACACTGTTACAACAATCCTTTGAGTGTTTTAACCAGCGTTCCTGAGTGTCCTTGCGACAAAGCCCGCTTTGACAGCTGCGGATCCGCCGGCAGTTGTTTTGCCGATGCTATTTTTTGCAGGCAGACTGAGGTTGAAGTAGAGGGAAGTTAAAAACTTTTCTGCTATCATGCGGTTCCATAAGCAATTGTATTTTCCACTATGGAATGGGACCACTCAGATGGATACTAAACATCCGCACACTTCGTTATTAAACCGCCCGGAAGATGATAAAAAAGTTACCCGTGCGGTGATCCCTGTGGCTGGCCTTGGCACCCGTATGTTGCCTGCCACCAAAGCCATGCCAAAAGAAATGCTGACCATTGTTGATAAACCGCTGATCCAATACGTAGTGCAGGAAGCTGTTGCCGCCGGTATTACCGAAATTGTGCTGGTGACCCATTCTTCAAAAAACAGTATCGAAAACCATTTTGATACCAGTTTTGAATTAGAAGCGGCTTTGGAAAAACGGGTGAAACGCCAGTTGCTGGATGAAGTGCGTAATATCACACCAAAAAACGTCACTGTGATTTCAGTACGCCAGCCACAAGCGCTGGGTCTTGGCCATGCTATTTTGTGTGCGCGTCCTGTCGTACGTAATCATCCTTTTGCGGTTCTGTTGCCGGATGTGATAGTTGATCAGTACCACAGCAATCTGAAAAAAGACAACCTGGCAGAAATGATCAAAAGATACCATGAAACCGGTCACAGCCAGATCATGGTAGAGCCTGTGCCACAGCACCTGGTGAATCAGTATGGGGTGGTGGATTTAGCCGGTGCACCGTTAAGCCAGGGCCAAAGTGTGCCTGTGGTGGACATGGTGGAAAAACCGGATCTGGATGAGGCGCCAAGCAATTTTGCTATTACCGGCCGTTATATTTTGTCTCCGACCATCTGGGACTTACTAGCCTTTACGCCACCGGGCGCCGGTGATGAAATTCAGCTGACTGACGCACTGCATCAGTTGCGCTTGCTGGAAGTGATTGAAGCTTATCATATTAAAGGCAAGTCACATGACTGCGGCAATAAACTGGGTTATGCGCTGGCCAATGCAGAATATGCGCTGCGCTCGGCTTTTGGCGCCGAGTTTAAACAAAAGTTAGCTCAGCTGCTGGCGGATTAAACCACTTGAGCCTGTGCCGTATCCGCCAGATGGATACGGCTTTTTAACTTCTGCTGGTTCAAATGGATTGAGCAGTACCAGCCAGACGTAATGCAGTTCTTCGTTGCGGCTTTTGCCAAGGCTTAGTTCAATCACTGCTCAAAACTGACAATAACGGATGTTTTATGAAGTTTTTAGTAACCGGCGTAGCTGGTTTTATCGGCAGTCAGGTGGCACAGCAACTTTGTGCCCGGGGCCATCAGGTGGTCGGGCTTGATAATCTGAACGACTATTATGATGTTGCACTGAAAGAGGCCAGACTGGCACGTATTCAGGCTGCTTTACCTGCCGCTCAACAGCATCACTTTCGTTTTATACCCCTGGATTTAAGCGATAGGGCCGGCATGGCCGCACTTTTTACCAGCGAAAAGTTTCAGCGCGTGATCCACCTGGGCGCCCAGGCCGGCGTGCGGTATTCGATTGATAATCCAATGGCTTATGTCGACTCCAACCTGATTGGCATGATGACCATTCTGGAAGGCTGCCGCCATCATCAGGTTGAGCATCTGGTGTATGCCAGCTCCAGCTCAGTGTATGGCAACCAGCAAAAAGTGCCTTTTAGTGAAACTGATGCTGTGGATACGCCCATTTCGTTATACGCCGCCACCAAAAAATCCAATGAGCTGATGGCGCATACCTATAGCCATTTGTATCAGCTGCCAACCACGGGGCTGCGTTTTTTTACTGTGTATGGCCCCTGGGGCAGACCAGACATGGCGCCCTGGAAATTTACCAAAGCTATTCTGGCCGGTCAGCAGATTGATGTGTACAACCATGGCCAGCTGATGCGGGACTTCACTTATATCGATGATATTGTTGAAGGTATTCTGCGGGTGCAGGATAAATTGCCTGGTAGTGCAGGTTACCCGCTGCAGAACCAAAACAATCCTTATTACGCCCTCTACAACATAGGTAATAACCAGCCGGTGGCGCTGGAGGATTTTATCAGGGCTATTGAAGAGGCGGCCGGTATCAAAGCCTTGAAAAATTACCTGCCAATGCAAGCAGGCGATGTATATCAAACTTTTGCTGATGTCCATCAACTTGAGCAGTTGGTTGGTTTTAAGCCCCAGACGCCGCTGTCTCTGGGTATACAATATTTTGTCGATTGGTTTAAAACCTATCATAACCACAACTGAGGCGCGCTTGCTGCCGCCTCTAAAAATACCGGGAATGCGCCTTGGCGCTTAATCAGATAAAAGAGGTCGGGATGAATCGTTTATGCTGGGTGTTCGTGTTAGTTCTGCTGGGGTGCAAAAGTACTCCGGAACAGTTTGTTTATAGCTCCGGCGCACTAAAACAAAACAATGAGGTATTTTTGCAGCAGGTGAAGTCGCAACAGTTTAATAAAACCGAGCTTGCCGCCCTTGCTGAGCAAGTCTTTAAAAATGGCCGTTGTGATAAGGCGTTGCTGCTGGTCAAAGAGTTTCAGCTCCCGGCGAATATGAGGTCGGATTATCAGACGTTGTTTCAGTGTCTGATGCAAAAACGTCAGTTTGATTTGGCAGAGCAGGCGCTTGCATTAGGTGCTGAGCCGGGGTTTATTTCGGTTGCCGATGCTGAGCAGAATAACGCTTTGGTACAGGCAGCCGCTTACGGCCAGATAAGTCTGGTCAAAGCTCTGATGCGTCAGGGGCAGCTGCCAGGTAAAGCGGCGTTTTATGCCGGCATTACAGGCGATATTCACCGTGACCCGGCAATGTCGCTGCAACTGCTGCAGCTGTTTAAACCTTATGTCAGCCGCGCTGTACTGCGTTATCGCAGTGGGGATGCACCTGTGCTTTATCAGCTTCTGGGTAACCAGTTTTTGCCACAGGCTGTGACGCCATTAGTCCGCGAGCTGCTTCAGCTTGGTGCCTTGCCAGATGATGGACAGCTGCGTAATGCGGTGCATCCTGTTGGAGCCACCTTTGAATTTAAAGACACGCCGTTGTTGTTGGTGCCTGAAGGCTCTGAGCTTGCGGCTATGTTACTGAAAGCGGGGGCTGATCCATCGGCCCGGGCCAAACGCCAAAGGGCAGAGCGTCTGGCTGCACTTCGCACCGGTATGACTATTCCGCAAGGATTGATCACCGATATCAGACCCACTGGTGTACAGCTGCAAAATAACAGTGGCAGCCATTGGCTGGACTGGCGGCATCTGGAAATTTAACGGCGACGTTAGCTGAGCTTTTTAACAGAGCTCAAAGGGGTTGTAGGCCAGACAAAAGCCTTTGGCAACAAACACTATTATTCGAAGCGGCTTAGATCTTAAAACTGTCAATTGTCATTAAAAAGCGTCAGTTGACACAGCGCAGACTGCCAGACAGACTGAGCGCAACACTGCTTTTATCAAAAGGAAATTACCATGTTTATGCCTGTTATCATGGCTGGCGGTTCAGGGACGCGTTTGTGGCCGCTGTCTCGCGGCAACTATCCAAAACAATTTCTGGCGCTGACCGGCAGCCACACTATGCTGCAACAAACCTTATTAAGGTTACAGGGCTTAGCTCACAGTGCACCTTTACTGATCTGTAACGAAGAACACCGTTTTATTGCCGCTGAGCAGCTGCGACAGCTTGCGCTCAGTCAAAGCACTATTTTGCTGGAGCCGGTTGGCCGTAATACCGCACCTGCTATTGCATTGGCGGCGCTCAAAGCCTGTCAGCATGGCGAAGACCCATTATTGTTGGTGCTGGCGGCTGACCATGTGATTCGCGACACAAATGCCTTTCAGCAGGCTGTTGCTCAGGCAGAACAATTTGCCAACAGCGGTAAACTGGTCACTTTTGGCATAGTGCCAGGTCATGCTGAAACAGGTTATGGCTATATCCGCCGTGGTCACGCCACTGCACAAGCGTATCTGGTGCAGTCTTTTGTCGAAAAACCCGACTTGCCAACCGCAGAGCAATATCTCGCCAGTGGCGAATATTATTGGAACAGCGGCATGTTTATGTTCCGCGCTTCTGTGTATTTGCAGCAGCTGAAAAAATTCCGGCCAGATATTTATCAGGCCTGTCAGGCTGCGCTCAGTGAACAAACACCGGATCTGGATTTTATCCGCATTAATAAAGAGGCTTTTATGGCCTGTCCGGAAGATTCGATTGATTACGCTATCATGGAGCCGCTGACGGCAACTCAGTCTGGCGACGTAGTGGTGGTGCCGCTGGATGCTGGCTGGAATGATGTCGGTGGTTTTGCGGCATTGTGGCAGGTGGCTGACAAAGACCAGGCCGGCAACGTGTTACAGGGTGATATTTTGACCGACCATACTCAGAATTGTTTTATCCGCAGCGAAGAGCAGTTGATTGCCACTGTGGGGGTCAGCGATCTGGTGGTGATCAGCACCAAAGATGCGGTGCTGGTGGCGCATAAAGACAAAGCGCAGGATGTCAAAGCTATTGTGAATCAGCTAAAAGCAGCACAAAGGCCGGAAGCAACTTTCCACCGTGAAGTGTACCGGCCCTGGGGTAAATATGATTCTATTGACCATGGCAGCCGTTTCCAGGTGAAACGTATTACGGTAAAACCGGGCGCTAAGTTGTCGGTGCAAATGCACCATCATCGCGCTGAACACTGGATTGTGGTGTCTGGCACGGCTAAGGTCACCATCGATGGCGTAGATAAGTTTCTGACCGAAAACCAGTCGGTGTATATCCCTATCACTGCTGTGCATGCGCTGGAAAATCCGGGCAAGGTGCCGCTGGAGCTGATTGAAGTGCAGTCAGGCTCTTACCTGGGGGAAGACGATATAGTGCGTTTTGAAGACCGTTATGGCAGGGCCTGAGATGTATCGCAAAATTGATTGTGTGAAAGCTTATGATATTCGCGGCAAATTAGACGAGCAGCTCGATACTGATGTTGCTTATCGTATTGGCCGCGCTTTTGGTCAGTATCTGCAAGCCAAAACAGTGGTGCTGGGCGGTGATGTGCGTGCTACTTCCGAATCTCTTAAGTTAGCACTGGCCGATGGTTTGATGGACGCCGGTGTGGATGTGATTGACCTTGGCATGACCGGCACCGAAGAAGTCTATTTTGCCACTTTTCACCTGGGTGTTTGTGGTGGTATTGAAGTGACTGCCAGTCACAACCCGCTGGATTACAACGGTATGAAACTGGTGCAACAAGGTGCCAGGCCTATCAGCTCTGACAGTGGTTTATTAGAAATCAAGCAGCTGGCCGAGCAGGGTAACTTTGCGGTTGTGAGTCACAAAGGCAGTTATCGTCAGCAGTCTGTCCTTGCCGATTTTGTGCAGCATTTGCTTGGCTACATCAAAGCAGAAAATTTTAAACCACTGAAAATTGTGGTGAATTCCGGCAACGGCGCCGCTGGCCATGTGGTGGACGCGCTGGAGCAGGCTTTTAGCAAACTGAGTATTCCTATTGAGTTTGTGAAAGTACACCACGAACCTGATGCAACTTTCCCCAATGGCATTCCGAATCCTTTACTGCCAGAAAACCGCGCTGATACGTCAGCTGCAGTGCTGGCGCACCAGGCTGACTTTGGCGTGGCCTGGGATGGCGATTTTGACCGCTGTTTTTTGTTTGATGAAACAGGTGTTTTTATCGAGGGTTATTATATTGTTGGTTTACTGGCGGAAGCCTTTTTGCAAAAGAACCCCGGTGCCCGCATTATTCACGACCCGCGCCTGAGCTGGAATACCATTGATTTAGTTGAGAAAGCAGGTGGTATTGCCGTGCAGTCAAAAACCGGCCATGCCTTTATTAAAGAGCGGATGCGCAAAGAAGATGCGGTTTATGGTGGTGAGATGAGTGCCCACCATTATTTCCGTGATTTTGCCTATTGTGACAGCGGCATGATCCCATGGTTATTGGTGGCTGAGCTTTTATGCATGAAAAACAGCAGCTTATCAGCCATGGTGCAGCAGCGGATTGCGGCTTTTCCTTCTTCAGGCGAGATTAACTTCACTATTAGCGATCCTGCTGCCAAGCTGGCTGAAGTTCTGGCTTTGTATCAGCCGCAGGCGCTCATGGTCGACCACACCGATGGCATCAGTGTGGAATTTGCCAACTGGCGTTTTAATTTAAGAAGTTCCAATACCGAACCTCTGGTGCGTCTCAATGTAGAAAGCAGGGGCGATATAAGGCTGATGCAGGCTAAAACTGCTGAGTTATCTGCTTTGTTGCAGCAGGGCTAACCTGACGAGTCTGGCTGACAACTGCAGACCGGCTATTAATCAGGGAAAAGATGACAATAAAAAATCCGGCAAAGCCGGATTTTTTATTTATGCAGTCTGCGTACAAGGTCCGTTGACGGTTATGCCAGTTCAATATGTTGAATTTGCACAGCGTTTGTGGTTTCCGGTTCATCATCGGCGTCGGCTAAACCAACAGGTACCTTGGGCACTTCGACTTTATCAAAAGCGGTATCCCCTTCAGCAACCACCACCCCATGACGCACTGCGGTAAAATCAAACAGGTTTTTATCAATCATATGAGAAGGCACTATGTTTTGCATGGCCTGGAACATAGTTTCGATGCGTCCCGGGAAACGTTTATCCCAATCCTGCAGCATTTCTTTGACCACCTGACGTTGCAGGCCGTCCTGCGAGCCACAGAGGTTACATGGAATAATAGGGAAAGCTTTGGCAGTGGAGTATTTTTCAATGTCTTTTTCGCGGCAATACGCCAGCGGGCGAATGACAATATGCTCACCATTGTCACTTTGCAGTTTAGGCGGCATTGATTTCATTTTGCCACCATAAAACATGTTTAAAAACATAGTTTCAATCATGTCGTCGCGGTGATGGCCCAGTGCAATTTTGGTGGCGCCCAGCTCTTTGGCGGTGCGGTATAAAATGCCACGGCGCAGTCTTGAGCATAAAGAGCAGGTGGTTTTGCCTTCCGGAATTTTGTCTTTGACGATGCTGTAGGTATCTTCAGTGACAATTTTAAAATCAACCCCAATGCTGCTTAAATAACCCGGCAGTACGTCGGCCGGAAAGCCTGGTTGTTTCTGATCTAAATTCACCGCCACTATGGAAAAGTCGACAGGTGCAGATTGTTGCAGGTTCAACAGTATATCCAGCAGGGTGTAGCTGTCTTTGCCACCGGACAAGCAGACCATCACTTTGTCACCCGCTTCAATCATGCCAAAGTCGGCGATCGCCTGGCCGACACCACGGCGCAAACGTTTATGCAGTTTATTCAGATTGTATTGGGCTTTGGCTTCTGCAGCATGTGACATAACAACACCAGATCACGAAAAAATGGCGCACATTATAGCGGATTGGCGCTTTTTGCCAATCCGCAATACAAAGAATCAAAGGGAGTCACTTTAAGGAGCCAGTACCTGAGCGTCCGGGCGCAGTGCCAGCACGTCACAATCGAGCCGGTCAATCACGTGCTCAGCAGTATTACCGATGATAGCGGCCGACAAACCAGTGCGGCCTATGGTGCCAATCACCAGCATTTCTGCGTCCAGGTTTTGTGCAACCCTTGGGATCACATCCTCCGGCATGCCTTCCAGTACATGGGTCTGGCTGGTTGGAATGGCAAATTTAGCCGCCAGATCAGCCACAGCCTGCTGATGGTGATGTTTCATATTGTCATTGTATTCAGCAGGGTTAAATTCCGGAATTTCAATGGCGACATGCACGGGTGTGCCCGGATAAGCGTTCACCAGATGCACTTCCCCCTGCAGCATGGCGGCAATAGCCTGAGCCTGCAGGATAATACGTTTATTCAGTTCAATATGATGGGGCTGCTCGCTACCGGCATTGACTGCTGCCAGAATCTTACCCTGGCTTGGCCAGGCATGTTCTTTCACCAGCAGTACAGGGCAGGGGCATTTGCGCAGAATATGCCAGTCCGTTGGGGTAAAAATCATCGATTTAAGCACATCATGGTTGTGCGTGCCTTTGATCACTAAATCGTATTGATGCTGATTCACAGCATTCACAATGGCTTCAAAAGGCCTGTTATGCCAGACCACAGAAATAGCCACTGCCATGCCTTTAGCTCTAGCCGGCGCCACCAGTTCACTGATCCAGAGTTCACGGTCGGAAATCACCGCCTGGCGCATAGACTCACGCTCCTCGCCGGAGAGCATGGTGGTCATTTCATAAGAAAAATCATAAATGGATAAAAACGCAGTGAGGCGACAAGCAGTGTGTTCGGCCAGTTCCAGCGCGCGGGCCAGCGCTTTTTGTTCTTGTTGGCTGGGGTCGAGCACCACCAGCACGTCCTGATAAGTTGCCATGTCATTCTCCCGGTTGAATTTACACTTGTGGTTAAAGTGTAGCCAACATATCGGTTTTCTGGCAGGCGAACCTTAACCTGGATCAAAATCGCCGTTAACTGGCGATTTTGGCCATACCGGCAACTTTACTCAGGGCTTCAAAGTTGGTGATCACAATCAGTTTACCGTCAACATGGATCAGTTCGTCTTTATGAAAACGGCCCAGCAGGCGGCTGATGGTTTCAACCGTTAAACCGAGATAATTGCCAATCTCACCGCGGGTCATGGTTAAGCGGAACTCTTTTTTGGAAAAACCACGATTGCCAAAACGCTGCGCCAGATTGGTTAAAAAGGCGGCCAGTTTTTCTTCAGCAGTTTTGCGGTTTAATAACAACATCATTTGTTGATCACCGGAAATATCCTGGCTCATCAGCCGCATCAGTTGCTGACGCAGTTTTGGCAGTTGATCTAATAAGGATTCCAGCGTGTGGAACGGAATTTCACAGACCATAGCAGTTTCCAGTGCCTGGGCATAACTTGGATGCTGCTGGCTGCCAATAGCGTCAAAACCAATCACATCGCCCGGCAAATGAAAGCCGGTAATTTGCTCTTCACCTTGTTCGGTCAGGGTATAGGTTTTAAAGGAGCCGGTGCGCACTGCATAAAGTGCCTGTAGTGGTTTCCCTGCTTCAAACAGGTGATCACCCTTATGGGAAGGGCGTTTACGCTGAATGATGTCGTCAAGTTTATCAAGCTCGGCCTCGTTCAGTGAAAAAGGCAAGCATAACTGGCTAAAGCCACAATCCTGGCAATTAATAGACGAAGAGCTCATTACAAAGGTTTCCATTTTAATGCCAAATAATACCTGACCAGCTTAAAAAACTAAGCGGCGAAGTGCAAGGTAAATTGTCTGCAAGCCATAGGCTCCAAGCAGTATGGCGACCGCATAACGCACCCAAATGTGGTTTTTGAGCTGCTGCACCCTTGCGGCTGCTTGTCCTGCCAGCAGCAAAGCTGGCAAAGTGCCCAGACCAAAACCCAGCATCCACCAGGCTCCCATACCGGCAGAGCCGCTGGCAAGCGACCATGCCAGAGCTGAATACACCAGACCACAAGGCAAATATCCCCAGCACAGGCCATAACCAAACGCCTTTATTGCTGAATCCAGTGGTAACAAACGCGCTGACAGTGGCTGCACATAACGCCACAGCCTTTTGCCCAGAGCTTCAAGGGCGGTGAGGCCAGTCCAAAGTCTGCTGACATAAAGTGCCATCAACAGCAACATCAGGCCCGACAGCAGTTGCAGCACAGGTTTTCCGGTGCCAAGCAGCTGCATGCCTTGCATGCCTAACCAACCGGCGAAAGCACCAAAAATAACATAACTGCTGATGCGTCCCGCACTTAACGCCAGTTGCAGTTTGAGTTTTGCACTGTTGCTCTGGCCAGGCATCATCATTTGTAAGGCGCTGACAATACCGCCACACATCACCAGACAATGACCGCTGCCTAAAAAGCCAATCAGTAGCGCGGGCAACAGGGCTGACGCTAGTTCAAAGGGGGTGGTCATCGTCTTTCTTTGGGCTTGTTGCCTCAGGCTTTTGCTGTTTTTCGTCAAACAAAATACTAAAAGCTTCTTTGTCGAGGTCATCAAACTGTCTGGACTTGACCGCCCAGAAAAAGATGGCAAGACCCAGAATAACAAACAACACGGCAATTGGAATTAATACGGAGATGATACTCATTGTTTTAATAACCTGAGTGAGTTGGAAACCACCAATAAGGAGCTGAACGACATACCAATCACAGCCACGTATGGTGAGACAAAACCGCAGACTGCCAAAGGTATAATCACCAGATTATAACCAACAGCCCAGAGTAAATTTTGCCGCACTACTTTTTTTGCCAGTTTTGCCCCGGCGATGAGTTCAGACAATAACGACAAATCGTTGTGCAGCAAAACTACATCGGCCTGGTTTTTTGATAAATCAGTGCCTGAATCCAGCGCTACAGAAACATGGGCCGCATGAAAGCTGGGGCTGTCGTTAATACCGTCGCCCACCATCAGGACAGTGTCACCTGCAGCGACAGCGTTTTGAATATGCTCAACTTTTTGCTCAGGTGTGCAGGATTTCCATAGCTGTTGTACGCCAAGGCTGGCGGCGACTTCTTCTGCCTGCGCCGAGCTGTCACCGGTAATAATACTGCTTTGAATATGAAGATTTTTTAAACTTTGCATCAGAGTTCTGGTTTCAGGGCGCAGTGCATCCGACAGTTCCACCGACGCGGCAAGTATGCCGTCAATGGTGCAATATACCTGAGCTTGTGTTTGTGCCTGCTGGCAAAATGCCGCGCTGCCTACTTTCACCCGGACTGGTGCTGCGCCGCTTTGGGGTTGCCAGAGCGCAGAGAGGCCGGCACCTACCTGCAACTCAACATCGCTCAGTTGTAGTTGCGAGTGCAGAAGTCCGCTAAAAGCACGGGCTATTGGATGTTCAGAATAAGCTTCGAGGTTGGCAATCAGGTTTGTCAGTTCTTGCGCACTATATGGACTTTGATGCAGCCTGAAGTGACGCACACTAAAGCGACCCTGTGTCAGGGTGCCGGTTTTATCAAAAAACACCCGGTTCAGTTTGGGCAACACTTCCAGCACCTGCTGGTTTTTAATGAGAATGCCTTTGCGGTTCAGTCGTGCCAAAGCGCAGGTAATGGCGGTTGGGGTTGCCAGACTCAGCGCGCAGGGGCAGGTAGCAACCAGCACAGATAAAGTCACCCAAAAAGCACGATCGGCGTCGATAAAAAAGTACCAGACGGCAAAGGTGAGGGTGGCTATCACTAATAAACGCTGTACAAAAAAACGGGCAATTTTGTCGGTTTTTTCTAAAAGCTGGGGTTTTTGGTGCAGGGTTTGCTGTTGCAATAAAATGATCTGGCCAAGTCTGGATTCGGTCAGGGCTTTTTGCACCTGCACCACTAACACCCCATCATGATTCACACTTCCGGCCAGCACGGCATCACCAGGTTGTTTGGCAATAGCCCGGTATTCACCGGTCAGCATCGACTCGTCGGTACTGCTTTGGCCACTTTGGATAATGCCATCTGCCGGTATGGTTTCGCCGGCTTTTACTAATATCAAAGCGCCTGGCGTTAAGCGCCGTGCTGAAGTGGCAGTTGCTTGCTGGCCGTCCCATAACCAGGCGCTGACCGGCATCACTTTGAGCAGATTGCTGGTGGCATCACGCGCTTGTTTACGCGCCCGGAATTCAAAAAACTTACCCAGCTGCAGCAAAAACACAAACATACAGACGGATTCAAAATACACTTCACCACTGTGGCTGAGGGTGGCGTATACCGAAGCTAAAAAGGTGTAATACAGCGCCAGCACTATAGGCACGTCCATATTCAGCTCTTTCGCTTTAAGCGCACGCCAGGCACTCTGACTAAAAGGTGCGGCAGCAAACACCATCACAGGTAAGGTCAGTAGCAGGCTTATCCAGCGCAGATAACCTTCGTATTGTTGTTCGATGCCGGTGTATTCACCAAAATACAAACCAAAGGCCAGCATCATCACCTGCATCGACATAATGCCGGAAACGGCCAGACGCTTCAGGTAAGCACGCATTTCCTGCTGGTAATGTTGCTCTTCGTTGTCGGCAATAAAAGGGCTGGCCTGGTAACCCAGTTCAGCAATGCCTTTGAGTAAAGTGCTTAATGGGGTTTGGTTGGGATCAAAACGCAGGGCACAACGTGATGTCGAAGAATTCACCGAGGCGCTGGCGACAGCAGGGTGTTGTTTCAGTTGTTTTTCTATCAGCCAGGCACAGGCGGCGCAGCTCATGCCGCTGATAGACAGCTCCACTTGCTGCCACTGACCATCTTTGGTGGTTAAGTCACCCAGTACATCAGCGTTGTCATAACTTTGTAGTTGTTGCTGTAGTTTCTCCGGCAAAGGTGTAGCTTTATTAGCCGGTGCGGTGCGAAAACGGTAATAATCGCCAAGGCCCTGCGAGATAATACTTTGGGCGACGGCTTCACAGCCCGGGCAGCAAAAATGACGTTGCTGACCATCAAAGTCCAGCACAAAACTACTGCGCTCTGGCACCGGGTCGTTACAGTGAAAACAGGATTGCACCACAGCTTTTGTCATCTTAATAGGTCAGTTTGATTTCACCGTTGTGCGGTAACGTCAGTTCAGCACGCAATTTCCACTGCTGGCTGTTGTCGGTCAGTACCAGCTTCCATTTGCCGGTTAAAGTGGCTGGCAGTTGGGTGATATATAGGTTTTCGCCGCTGCGTTCAGCTTTCACCACAAAATCTTTGGCAGCCACAGTGTTATGCACAAATTGCAGCTCCAGTGTATCGCCCAGCACCGGATTACTGGCAAAACGCACCACAGCTTTGTCGGCCGCGATCAGAATATTGGCTTGTAAGTTGCGAAGTGCCGCTTCACGGTATTTAGCCAGATTCATATTGATGGCTTTGCCTTCGGCATAATAATCATCCACTACCAGATCCGGTGTTTGCTGGTTCATGATGTAGATAGTGTGGGCGGCTTTGAACATGGTCAGTACCGGCAGGGCAATCAGTGCCCAGGGCCAGAATTGTTTATACCAGGGTTTGCTTAACATCGGTTTTCCTCTGCTGCATAACAATAAGCCCCGACAGCGGGGCTTATTGCAGCGGTTGAACGCTTATCCGGCACAACCGGTTATTTGGTGTCGTCCGGACGTGACAACCGGTATACGTAAGCGGTGATCACGTGGATTTTATCTTCACCCAGCGTATCTTTAAAGGCTGGCATTACACCATTGCGGCCTTTAAGCAGCGTGGTTTCGATTGAACCGGCTGAACCACCATATAACCAGGTGTTGTCGGTCAGGTTTGGCGCACCAAACGGCAGGTTGTGCGCCAGACTGCCTTTACCGTCTGCACCGTGACAGGCTGCACACATACCAAACTTGGCTTTACCGGCGGCAGCGTCTTTGTCGTTCACTTTACGGCCAGATAAACTCAGTACGTAAGCGGTCATTTCTTTCACGCCCTGTTCACCCAAAGCTTCGCCCCAGGCTGGCATCGCCGCTTTACGGCCATACAGCAGGGTTTCTTTGATCTTGTCAACAGTACCGCCGTATAACCAGTCGTTGTCGGTCAGGTTCGGGAAACCACGCTGACCACGGGCATCAGAGCCGTGACACTGGGCGCAGTTTTGCAGGAACAAACGTTGACCTACTTTTAATGCCTGAGTGTCGTACGCCAGTTCTTCAATTGGGCGGCTGGTATATTTAGCAAACTCTTTGGCAAAAGTTTCGTCTGCTTTCATATATTCGCGGTCCAGCTGCGAAGGTGTCCCTGCAGCTTTTTGCGCTTCAATGGCTGCTTTTGATTCTGCTAAAGACTTTACACCCTGGTTAGAGCTGGTCCAGCCTAAAAAGCCTTTGAAGTTACCAAGGCCTGGGTAGGCGGCAAAATAAAATACCGACCAGACGATGGTGGCGTAGAACATAATGGTCCACCACTTTGGCAGCGGATTGTTAATTTCTTCAATACCATCAAACTCATGACCTGTGGTTTTGCCTTCTTCAACACCCACATGGTTTTTTAAGTTCCATGTTAATAACACAGTACATAACACGATACATGCGATCGTTAAGATTGTGATCCAAGCACTCCAAAAGCTACTCATGATCCGACTCCTGTTGTTGTTTTTGTTGTGACTTTTGTTCGTCAGCAAAGATTGCATTTGCTGCATCGTCGAAATCTGGTTTGCGCTTGATTAAAAACACCCAAACCAGAAGTCCAACAAAGGCCACCAAAATAATCACGGTATAAAAGCTGTGAATGGTTGCGTAGTCCATAAGGATTACTTCAACGCTGTGCCCAGTGATTGCAGATAGGCAATCAGGGCTTCCATTTCTTTCTTGCCTTTTACCGCAGCTTCAGCACCGGCGATATCTTCGTCAGTGTAAGGCACGCCAAAAGAGCGGAAAGTCTCCAGCTTTTTCGCAGTCAGTTTGCCATCCAGCACGTTTTCATCCAGCCACGGATAAGCAGGCATGTTTGACTGTGGTACAACAGAACGTGGATCCATTAAGTGAGCGTAATGCCAGTCATCGCTGTAACGACCACCAACACGGGCCAAATCTGGACCAGTACGTTTCGAACCCCACAGGAACGGATGTTCCCAGATACTTTCGCCGGCAACAGAGTAGTGACCGTAACGTTCAACTTCATGGCGGAACGGACGGATCATCTGGCTGTGGCAGTTGGTACAACCTTCACGGATAAAAATATCCCGGCCTTCCATTTGCAGCGCAGTATAGGGTTTTAAACCGTCAACAGGCTCGGTGGTTTCTTTGATAAACATCAAAGGGGTAATTTCAACCAGAGTACCAAAGCTGATGGCAACTACAGTTAAAATGGCCAGCCAGCCGGCGCTTTTTTCAACTTTTTCATGGTAATTCTTAGACACGATAAGCTCCTTACGCCGCTTCTGCTACTGGCTCTAACACGCCTTGTTTGGCACGGACTGTTTTAATCACGTTGTACGCCATCACCAGCATACCTGTGACTACAAACACACCACCGATAAAACGCATCAGATAGAACGGATAAGAGGCTTCCAGTGACTGTACAAAGCTGTACGTCAGGGTGCCGTCAGTGTTTACTGCACGCCACATCATGCCCTGCATAATACCGCTGATCCACATGGCAACGATGTACAGTACAACACCAGTGGTGTGTAACCAGAAGTGGGTGTTCACCAGTTTGGTGCTATACATACGACCCTGACCAAATACGGCCGGAATTAAGTGATACAGAGCACCGATAGACACCATGGCAACCCAGCCTAAAGCGCCTGAGTGAACGTGGCCAACTGTCCAGTCTGTGTAGTGAGATAAGGCGTTTACTGATTTGATCGCCATCATCGGACCTTCGAAGGTCGACATGCCGTAGAAAGATAAAGACACGATCAGGAAACGTAAGATTGGGTCTGTTTTCAGCTTATGCCAGGCGCCTGATAAGGTCATGATACCGTTGATCATACCGCCCCAGCTTGGCACAAACAGAATGACTGACATCACCATACCCACAGACTGAGTCCAGTCAGGCAGGGCAGTGTAGTGTAAGTGGTGAGAACCGGCCCAGATGTACAGGGCGATTAAGGCCCAGAAGTGTACGACAGACAAACGGTAAGAATACACAGGACGGCCGGCTTGTTTTGGTACGAAGTAGTACATCATACCCAGGAAGCCCGCAGTTAACAGGAAACCTACTGCGTTGTGGCCATACCACCATTGCACCATGGCATCCACAGCGCCGCCGTAGATAGAATAAGATTTCGTCAGAGATACCGGGATCACCATGCTGTTGACAATGTGCAGCGCAGCAACAGTGATAATAAAGCCGCCGTAGAACCAGTTGGCTACATAAATATGGCTGGTGGTTCTTTTGATCATAGTGCCGAAAAACACGATGGCATAACTGACCCATACCACAGCAATTAACAGGTCAATAGGCCACTCCAGCTCAGCGTATTCTTTGCTCTGGCTGATGCCCATTGGCAGGGTAATGGCAGCAGCAATAATGACCACCTGCCAGCCAATAAAGGTAAACATCGCCAGTTTTTCTGCATAAAGCCGAACCTGACAGGTACGTTGCACCACGTAATAAGAGGTTGCGAACAAGGCGCTGGTACCAAAAGCGAAAATTACCGCATTGGTATGAAGAGGACGAAGTCGGCTGTAAGTCAACCAGGCTGTATCAAAGTTCAGTGCTGGCCAATATAATTGCGCCGCTAATAAAACACCTACTGTCATGCCGACTATACCCCACAACACTGTTGTGAGGGCAAAGAGGCGGACAACCGTGTAGTTGTAGTCAACATTTAACGATTTGGTCTGGCTCATGTTGAGTTCCGCTGCAGTTTTTTGCTAGTTATTAAAAAACACCCATGGGGGTGACCCTTCTTATAATAGACCGATAGTTTAGCAAGGTTTTTCTGACACAACCTTGTTTTGCCTGCCAATCTTTGGGCGCGATAATACGAGTTTTACCCCCAAAAAGATAGGCGGACTCGCCGGTTTTATGATGTAGAACAATGTTGCTGTTCAGTTTTTGAGCACAATGACGGAAATTTCACAGTCGCGTGCGCTAAGCCTTACAATAGGCGCGGAAAAATGAGGTAAACAAGTTGTGATGAAAAGTGTATTTGGTTGTGTTTTGTTGATGTTAGCTGCATGCAGCCCGCAAGAAGCTGCCAAAACGACAACTACACGTCAGGTGCAGTTAAAAACATTTACCCTGAGTTATCTGCCTGGGGATATGCCGGTTGAAACGCCTTTATTGTTAAAGCTGGATACTGGCAAAGAGGCGGTTTCGAAGGTTACAGGCATCATCCGGGGCAAAACTATGTATATGGGGGAAATACCACTGCGGTTTGAGCGAAAACAACAGCAGTGGCAAGCCGAACTGATGTTAGGCGCCTGCACTGAACCCAGGATGCAGTGGCAACTTGAACTTGAAGTGACATATCAAAACGGCGACAAAATCACGTTGCAGGACAGTTTTTATTCCCGTTGGCCGGATTGAGCAATCAATATCCGGCTGCTTTTTAACCACGGATAATTTGTGTTAACGACAAAGGCTGTGGTTCCAGAGCCAGCCTTGCACTTTCTATACATACAAACTCGGCTGCCGCGCCCGGATGCATATCCGCCATAGCTGCGGCTTTTATATGTCCAGGGTTCCATAACACACTGGCATCATGGCCTTGTTGTGCAATGGTCAGCAAGGCAGTGGCGCTATTTGCGGTCAACAGCGTCAGTGTATTGGCGGTATCAGGGTAAATCCGGTCAATTTCCCCATGAAATTGCAGCTGAGTTTGGTTCAGGTGCAATGTGTTGTTATTCACCTTGTCAAAACACTGCTGTGGCAGTGGACTGACAATAGCCCCTTCGACTTGTGGTACCCGAAAATAACTATGCAGAGCCGCTTGTTGCATCATCACTGCGTCGCAGTGTAGTTGCAGCTTCAGTTCATCGGATAAGGTCAGCAGATAGTCTAACCGGACTGGTTGATTGTCTGTGCCGGCGTTTTTGTGCCACGGCAGCTCAGCAAGTTCAATGCTAAAACCAATGGAGACAGCTTCAGCTGAAATATGTTGTTGTGTCATTTGCCAAAACGCTGTGCGCACCAGACCGTGATTGGGCACCCCTGAGGCTTCTGCAGCAAATTCAGCAGCTGCTTTACCGAACCATGGCCAACATATAGGTACACCACCACGAATGGCACTGTTGTGTTGCCACTTTGCTGTTTCAGATAACCACAACAATTCACGCCCGGCGGCATTTTGATAAGAGAGTACATGAGCACCATAAGCAGAAACGACCACCCTGGCGCCATTGGCGTTGAGTTGATAACAAGGTAAACCGGCTAAAGGGCCAAAACCTGACAGTTGTTGAATGGAGTTATTGTGCATTGTAAAAACCAGGCAATCAAAGTGCTGAGATTATTAATGAAAAAGGCGACCGAAGTCGCCTTTTGGGCTAATTTATTTGCTGGTGCAAAAGTCTGTGGCGGCATACTGTAGTTGCTGCAGGCCAGACCCTGACCCAGTTAAGCTTTCATCAGCTCGACAGTATTATCAAGCATGCGGTTACTGAAACCCCATTCATTGTCATACCAGGCCATCACTTTGACCAGACGGCCATTGACCCGGGTTTCAGTGGCATCAAAAATTGATGACATTGGGTTGTGATTAAAATCAACCGACACCAGCGGTAAATCATTCACAGCCAGCACCTGATTCATCGGGAATTCGCCGGCCGCTTTGCGGATAATGTCGTTCACTTCCTCTACTGTGGTGTTACGACCGGCAATAAAAGTTAAATCAACCAAAGACACGTTCAGTGTTGGCACCCGTACCGCTAAACCATCAAATTTACCTTTGAGTTCAGGTACCACTAAACCAACAGCAGCGGCTGCACCGGTTTTGGTGGGGATCATCGACATTGCGGCAGCGCGGGCACGGCGCACGTCAGTGTGGTACACATCGCTTAAACGTTGGTCATTGGTGTAAGCATGAATAGTGGTCATCAGACCTGATTCAATGCCCAGCACATCATTTAATGGTTTGGCAATGGGTGACAAACAGTTGGTGGTGCAGCTGGCGTTGGAGATGATGGTCATATCAGATGTGATCACATTATGATTGACACCATAAACCACTGTGGCGTCTACATCTTTGGCCGGTGCTGAAATAATGACTTTTTTCGCGCCAGCAGTTAAATGCGCGCCAGCAGTTGTGCGGTCGGTAAAGAGGCCGGTACATTCCAGTACCACATCAACTTTTAAATCGGCCCAGGGCAGGTTGGCCGGGTTACGCTCACTCAGGGTTAAAATTTCGTCCTGATTGACATAAATAGCTTTATCAGAATGTTCAACATTGGCCTGGAAAATACCGTGCGCTGTGTCGTATTTCAGTAAGTGGGCATTAATAGCAGCATCACCCAGATCATTAATAGCCACAACTTTGATGTCGTACGACTTCTTACTTTCATATAAAGCACGTAAAACATTACGGCCGATACGGCCAAATCCATTAATTGCAACACGAATTGTCATGGCTCACCCCGAATGATTGTCAATTGTGTAGTAAAATTACATGTTTTTTGCCATTTTTCAAGCTCAAAAACGTTATGCAATCGTATTTATGTAATTTAATGACATAAAGCCGCATTTAGCCATCGAAAGTAATTTTTTACGTCGTATACTGCTCAGGCTAAGCCGGTCAGATGCATAAAAAAGCCAATGAAAACACCGGCACTTCCACCGCGACGCACTGATTTGGAGCCTTTATGGACAAAAAACTTCTTGCTGATTTAATCCGCTTTAACGGTATTGAAACAGCCTTCACCGACGCCTGGGGCAATGCCACCGAAGTAAAAGAGCAGGATCAGCTTAAATTACTGGCGGCTCTTGGTTTTGCCATCGACAACGACACCCTGGCGGCGGCTCAACTGGCAGAGCGGCAGAAGTTACATTGGTTAGAGCCGCTGGATCCGGTCTCGGTTCAGCAGCAGAGCGCAGAGCAGCAATACCGTTTACAAATCAGATTGCCGATAGACGAAGTGCACCAGCAACTGACAGTTACCCTGACCACAGAGCAGGGGCAAACCCATGCTTTTAGCTATAGCGCCATCGATGCCGAGTTGTCCGGCGTGATGCTGCTCGATGACACTGAATATCAGCAGTATGAACATAGTTTTAACTTTGATCTGCCGTTGGGTTACCACCAACTGAGCCTTGCCATTGAAGGTGATGATGAGGTTTATCAACAGTCGCTGATCATTACACCTGAACGTTGTTTCCAGCCGCAGCAATTTCAAACGCAAAAGCAGTGGGGCGTTTCGGTTCAGCTGTATGGATTAAAATCGGACAGCAACTGGGGTATTGGCGACTTTGCCGATTTGGGGCGTCTGGTCAGTTATTTAGCCAAACAAGGTGCTGATTTTGTTGGCTTAAACCCTATTCATGCGCTTTACCCTGCGATGCCGGAATCGGCCAGCCCTTACAGCCCTTCGTCGCGCCGCTGGCTGAACATCATTTATTTAAGTGTGCCGCAAATGCCGGGTTTTGCTGACTGTTTGCAAACCGCAGCTTTGGTCAATGCCCCCCATTTTGTTGAAGCAGTACAAGCGCAGCGCAGTAAAGACTGGGTGGATTACAGCGGCGTGATGCAGCTGAAACTGCCGGCGCTGAAAACCTTGTTTCACTGGTTTATCGAACACCAGCAAGCAAATCCGAAGCTTGCGGCTGATTTTGCAGCCTTTAAACAACAAGGCGGCGACAGCCTGCGTCAGTTGGCGCTTTATGATGCCTTGCATATGCATTTAATTGCCAAAGATCCACATGCCTGGGGCTGGCCAAACTGGCCAGAGCAATACCGTGATGCCCACAGTGAAGCGGTGCAGCAGTTTGCCGCAGCAAATCAGGACGACATTGAATTTTTTAGTTATCTGCAATTTTGTGCCCAGCAGCAGCTGGCCACAGTACAACAACAGGCCAAAGCCAGTGGCATGTTGTTAGGTTTGTACCGTGACCTGGCCGTCGGTGTCAGTGAAGCTTCTACTGAAATCTGGTCAAATCCGGATTTATATTGCCGTAATGCCAGTGTTGGCGCACCACCGGATATTCTGGGTCCTAAAGGTCAGAACTGGGGTTTACCGCCGATGTTGCCTTATCAGCTGTTCCGTCAGGCCTACAGACCGATGATTGAGCTGTTTCGCGCCAATATGCAGGACTCAGGTGCTTTGCGTATTGACCATGTGATGGCGTTATTAAGGTTATGGTGGGTGCCCAAAGGCGCGCAGTCTGCCGGTGAAGGCGCTTATATTTATTATCCTATTATGGATTTACTCGGCATTCTGGCGCTGGAAAGCCAGCGTCAGCAGGCGGTGGTGATAGGCGAAGATTTAGGCACAGTGCCGGATGGCATTTTTGAGCTGCTGCAACAATTTGGTATGTATTCATATCGTATCTTCTTTTTTGAGCAGGCCGAAGATGGTGGTTATATTTCTACTGCGCATTATCCGGTGCAGGCGATGTCGGCATTAACCACCCATGATATGCCGACTTTGATTGGCTTCTGGCATTGTTCTGACTTAAAACTTGGGTTAAAACTCGGGCTTTATACCGAAGAGATTCTGCCTGGGTTATACGCCGACCGGCACAAAGCCAAACAGCGTATTCTGGATTCTTTGCATGGTCATCATGCCTTACCGGCCGATTATCCGCGCTCTGTGGAAAATCTCGGGATGGACCGCACTTTAAACTATGCACTGCAACAACATCTGGCCAAAGGCAGTTGTCAGTTGTTATGTCTGCAGCTGGAAGACTGGATGGAGATGCTGGAGCCGGTGAATGTGCCGGGCACCAGTGACGAATATGCCAATTGGCGGCGCAAACTTAGTATGACCTTAGAGCAACTTGAATCTGCCGGCCACATCAGTGCTCATCTGCAAAATTTGACAGCAAATCGCCGTTCTGGCTTATATTCATAATTCAATAAAAAAACTCCGGTAACTTCTGTTACCGGAGTACTCTGCTTGTTGCGCCTGGTGAACAAGGCCCCTGTCAATGTCAAAGGATATGTTATGAGTCTTGCCTCGTTAGCTGAAGTTCGTTGTGCCCATCCATTTGCCTTATTGGGCTGGCAAAAAGCAGATAAAGGCTGGTTGATTCGGGTGTATTTGCCCAAAGCGAGAGCTGTTGAAGTGCTTAGCTTTGACGATCACAGCAGCTGGGGCCAGATGAACGAAGATAACTCAGTCCCAGGCGTTTTTACCCTGCAGCTGCCGCGTAAACGCAAAACTGAGCTGTATAAACTGAAGGTAACGCAGGGGCAATATCAGTATGAACTGCTGGATCCCTATCAGTTTAAGGAAGAAGCATTTTATGCGGTGCATTATGTTCATATGCGACCAGAGAATCTGTACAGCCAGCTTGGCGCTCAGATCATCAGCCTGCAACTGGGCAAAAAAACGCACAAAGCCACCCGTTTTGCTGTGTATGCGCCACACGCCAGTGCGGTGAGTTTAATCGGCGATATGAACGACTGGGATGGCCGTTGCCATCCGATGGAACGTACCCAGTGTGGCCACTGGGTGTTGGTGTTGCCGCAGGTGGGCGAAGGGGTTCGCTACAAATACGAAATTAAAGACGCCAGCGGTCATTTATTACCGCATAAAGCCGATCCTTTAGCTTTTGCTGCCGAACAATACCCGTCTCATGCGTCATTGGTGTTTGATCACAGCAAATATCAGTGGCAGGACAGCCAGTGGTTACAGCGGGAACATCTGCCTTATCAAAGCCCGATGAGCATTTATGAAGTGCATCTGGGCTCCTGGCGCACCCACACCGATGGTTCGCCTCTGACTTATCCTGAGTTGGCAACAAGCCTTATACCTTATGTCAAAGATCTGGGTTACACCCATATTGAGCTGTTACCTGTGATGGAGCATCCGTATTCAGGTTCCTGGGGTTATCAGCCGCTTGGGCTTTTTGCGGCGACTTCACGTTTTGGCACTCCGGATCAATTTAAAGCTTTTGTTGATGCCTGCCATCAGGCCGGTATTGGTGTGATATTAGACTGGGTGCCGGCGCATTTTCCGGAAGATGGCCATGGTTTGGCCCGTTTTGATGGTGGCCATTTATATGAATACGCCGATCCACGCCGCGGCTGGCATCCGGATTGGAATTCCTGCATTTATGATTACGGCAAAGATTATGTGCGGCAGTTTTTAGTGGCGAGCGCTCTGTATTGGCTGGATCACTTCCATATTGATGGTTTGCGGGTAGACGCCGTTGCTTCCATGCTGTACCTGGATTATTCGCGCGAGCATGGGGAGTGGATCCCGAATGTGGACGGTGGCAATCACAACTACGAAGCCATCAGCTTGTTAAAGTGGCTCAATCAGGAAGTATACGCCCAGTTCCCCAAGGCTATTACTATTGCGGAAGAGTCCACTTCTTTTCATGGTGTGAGCCGGCCTGTTGACCTTGGTGGTCTTGGTTTTGGTTTTAAATGGAATATGGGCTGGATGAACGACAGCCTGAGGTATATCAGTAAAGACCCCGCTTACCGCAAGTTTCACCATAACGACCTGACTTTTTCCATGGTGTATGCCTTTAGCGAAAACTTTATTCTGCCGCTGTCACACGACGAAGTGGTGCATGGCAAAGGCAGTATTCTGAACAAAATGCCGGGTGATGAGTGGCAACAAGCCGCCAACTTACGCGCATATTATGCTTTTATGTTCGCGCATCCGGGCAAAAAACTGAATTTTATGGGTAATGAGTTTGGCCAGGGCACAGAGTGGAATCACAATCAGGCCTTGCCCTGGTTTTTGCTGGACTTTGAAAAACACCGTGGCGTACAGCAGCTGGTGCGGGATCTGAATTATACCTACCGCCGCTGTGCACCTTTGCATCAGCTGGATCACGAACCGGCCGGTTTTGCCTGGATAGAACATCAGGATGCTGACCATAGCACCTTGTCCTTTAAGCGTTACAGCCGAGCCGGTGAAGTCTTGTATGTGGTGTGCAACTTCACCCCAGTGCCAAGGCCAGCTTATTTGCTGGATGTGGAGCAGCACGGTGATTATGAGGTGATCCTCAATTCAGACAGCAGCTATTACTGGGGCAGCAATTATCCGGTGGGCAGCCATTTGTCGGCTAACCAGGGCGTTTATAATCCGGGCTGGCAGTTACAGCTGGATTTACCGCCGTTATCCACCTTGTATCTGCGCCGGCGGTTAAGCTGATGAGCAGCGATGACCGGTCAGAGCCTGGCGGTATGCTGACAACTTTTAGCCAAAACTCTACCTTTGTCTGTGGCCTGGGCAAGCCTGCGCCACTGGGGCCAAGCAGGCAGGATGATGGCTGGAACTTTGCCGTTTTTGCCCCTGACGCGACGGCGCTGACCTTATGCCTGTATTGTGCTGATACCGAAGAGCCGCTGGCGGAATTGCCTTTTACCGCCCGTACCGGTGACATCTGGCATCTGGCGGTGGCGGGGGTGGCAACAGGCACTTTATACGGCCTGAAAGCTGGTGGTCCTATGCTGGTGGAGCAAGGGCTCTGTTTTGATGCCGAGCGGTTATTAATAGACCCTTATGCCCGCCAGCTGAATCGGGCTCTGGTGTTTAATGACCGGCTTTATCAGGGCCGCAGTCATTATATGTTGGCCAAAGCTGTGCTTGGTCAGGCGGATTTTGACTGGCAAGGTGCGGTGAAACCTCAAATTCCGCGCGAAAAAACCATTGTGTATGAAGCCCATGTGAAAGGTATGACGGCTTTGCACCCCGATGTGCCTGAAGAGCTGCGTGGCACCTACCTGGGCATGAGTCACCCGGCCGTAATGGCGCATTTAACTGAGCTTGGCATTACCTCAGTGCAGCTGTTGCCTGTGGCTGCTTTTATGAGTGAACCCCGGCTGGAAAAGCTCAAGCTCAGCAATTATTGGGGTTATAACCCGATTAATTTTTTTGCGCCCGATCCCCGTTATCAGCTGGAAGATGCCGTCAGCGAATTTAAAACCCTGGTGCGCACTTACCATCAGCATGGCATTGAGGTGATCCTCGACGTGGTGTTTAACCACAGTGCAGAAGCAGAAGGTTACAGCTTAAGTTTCAGGGGCCTTGCCAACCGGCATTATTATCTTTTTGAAAGTCATGCTGATATTACCGACTATCAGCAGTATGCCAATTACAGCGGCTGTGGTAATACACTAAATATTGCCAATCCGGCCACACAAAAACTGGTGCTGGACGCTATGCGTTATTGGTTAACCGAGATGCAGGTGGATGGTTTTCGTTTTGATTTAGCTGTCACACTGGCGCGTGAGCACAAAAGATTTAACCCTTATGCCGCTTTTTTACAAATAGTGGCGCAGGACCCGGTGTTGTCACAGGCCAAACTGATTGCTGAACCCTGGGATGTTGGGCCTTATGGTTATCAGCTTGGGCAATTTCCGGCTTTGTGGTCTGAACTCAACGACAAATTCCGCGATTCAGTGCGCAGTTTCTGGCGCGGAGACAGCGGCACTCTGGCTGAATTTGCCACCAGGCTGCTTGGCTCACGTGATATTTTTCAGAAACATCACAGGCCGGCCTGCTGCTCGGTGAACTACATCAGCTATCACGATGGTTTTACACTGCAGGATTTAGTCAGTTATCAGCATAAACACAACTGGCTGAACGGCGAGCAAAACCGCGACGGTCACGATCATAATTTGAGTGTCAATTATGGCGTGGAAGGCCCAACCAGTAATGCCGAAGTGCTGGCTAAACGTTTTTTGCATAAACGTAATCTGGTGGCATGTTTGATGTTAAGTCAGGGCATGGTGCACTGGCTGGGCGGGGACGAGCTGAGTCACAGTCAGCAAGGTAATAACAATGCTTATTGTCAGGACAACGACATCAGCTGGCTGAACTGGAGACTGGATTATCACGCCACGCAGTTTTTAAGTTTTGTAAAACAAATGATTGCCCTTCGTAAGCAGTACAGTTGCCTGCAGCAATTGTCTTTGCTGGATGATCATTATCAGCTGCATGGCGATAAGCATCAGATCGACTGGTATATGTCTGATGGCCGGTTAAAAACCGAAAGCGACTGGTATGACAGCAGTGTCAGTCATTGTGTGTTTATTATCCGAAATACCAGTACCGCGCATCAGCTGCTGATTTGCATCAATGCCGGCGCCACCGCCATTGAGGTGACGCTGCCTTCAGCACGTTGGCACTGTGTGCTTGACACCGCTTTTGAGCAGGGTCTGAGTTCCGTATTAACCCAGGGCGACAGCAGCTATCTGCAGCAGGGCAGTTCGCTGTCGATTTGGCTGGAGCAAGGTTGTTATTAGCCGGACATCATGGCCGCTACAGTTCAGCTGCAATGGTCTGAACAGCATAATCTTTTTCCCTTTTCGCTGCTTTGTGGGCGGATTTTCCAGTATAATCGCCGGCATTTTGCAGAGCCGGCAGTTCGGAGAATGCTTTGATGACAGATACAACAGTACAGTGTGACATTGGTTTTGTAGGCGCAGGTGTGATGGGGAAAAACCTCATCCTGAACCTGGCCGATCATGGCTACCGTGTTGCCGCTTTTGACCTCGACCATAAAAAACTTGAATCTGTGATCCAGCAAGATGTGCAGGAAACCAATGGCCGTGGTGGCCGGGTGGTGGCCTGTAGTTCGTACACTGAGTTACTGGCCAGGTTAAGCCGTCCGCACCTGATTATTTTGTCAGTGCCGGCAGGTAAACCTGTGGATGATGTCTGTTCTAAATTAATAGACGCCGGTATTCAGGCCGATGACATTATTGTTGATACCGGCAACAGCCTGTGGACAGACACAGTGCGGCGCGAAAAAAGTTACGAAGGTAAGTTTATTTTCTTCAGTACTGCCGTATCCGGTGGTGAGGTAGGCGCCCGTTTTGGCCCTTCATTAATGCCAAGTGGTGACCCTTATGCATGGACCCGCATTGAACCCGTCTGGCGTGCTATTGCCGCAAAAGTAGACCCAACCACAGGCCGTCCTATTGAACGTTTTGAGCCAGGTAATCCTGTGACTGAAGGCGAGCCTTGTGCCACTTATATCGGCGCCGGCGGCTCTGGCCATTATGTCAAAATGGTGCACAACGGTATTGAATACGCCGATATGCAGCTGATTTGTGAAGTGTACCAGGTGATGCGTGATGCTCTTGGGATGACAGCACAGCAAGTTGCCGCTGTCTTTAAAGAGTGGAATCAGGGCATTCTGAACAGTTACCTGATGGAAATCAGCGCCGAAGTGCTGGCCACCAAAGATTCTGAAACCGGCTTACCACTGGTGGATGTTATTCTGGATAAAGCAGGTCAAAAAGGCACAGGTTTATGGACTGCCGTCAGCAGTCTGGAGCTTGGCTGCCCAGCGCCCACTATTGCCGAGGCTGTATATGCCCGTTCTATTTCTACGTTAAAAGAGCAGCGTGTGGCCGCTTCTACCTTGCTGGCGGGCCCGGTGCAGGATAAACCGACCGAAGCCAAAAGGGCACAGGTGATAGCCCAACTGCATGACGCTTTATACTGCGCCAAAATTTGTGTGTATGCTCAAGGCTTTGATTTGATGAAAACTGCAGGCCTTGAGCATGGCTGGCAGCTAAACTTTGCCGAAATTGCCAAAATCTGGCGTGCTGGTTGTATTATCCGCGCGGTATTTTTGCAGTCTATTACCGACGCTTATGAGCGTAACGACGAGCTGGCCAATCTGCTGGTGGACCCGTTTTTTGCCAAACAAATTTCGGTGTATCAGATGAACTGGCGCCGTGCTGTCGCCGATGCCACTTTATTAGGCGTGCCGGTGGCGGCATTAAGTTCAGCGCTCAGTTATTACGACTCTTACCGCACTGCGGTACTACCAGCCAATTTGTTACAGGGCCAACGTGATTATTTTGGTGCGCACACCTTTGAGCGCACTGATAAGAGCAAAGGTAAGTTTTTCCATGTCGACTGGAGTGCTGCCGGTCGTCCCATGGTCAAAGTAAAATAAACCAGATTTTTTGTAACGTAACGGAGGCCAGATGAAGCTGACAGAAGCGCAGTGGCGTGAACGCCTCAGTGACGAGCAATTTTATGTAACACGGCAAAAAGGCACAGAATATCCTTATAGCGGTGCTCTGTTACATAACGAAAAAACCGGTGTTTACCATTGTGTTTGTTGCCAGGCTGAGTTGTTTGATTCTGCGGCTAAGTTTGATTCAGGTTGTGGTTGGCCTTCATTTAGCCGTGCTTTGCCGGGCAAAGTGCGTTATCAACCGGATAACAGCCATAACATGCAGCGTATTGAAATATTGTGTGCTGCCTGTGACGCGCACCTGGGGCATGTGTTTGACGATGGCCCTCTACCTGAAGGGCAAAGGTACTGTGTCAATTCGGTGTCGTTAAGTTTTGTCGACAGCAATAAAAAAGGATCTTAAGGTTTTGCCAGCTCAGTACCGGATAGATGCTGTGTCGCTGGGTTGTTTCAGGCAAAGTTATTAAGACAGCATCGGGCTTTGAGGCTGTCAGTACTGTAATGATCCGGCAACAGTGTTGCAAACACAGATGATGCAAAATAAAAAAACCGCTGAATAACTTTCAGCGGTTTTTTTGTCAGCACATTTTCAGGTGTAAAAGCTGTTGTAAAAGTCCGGCCGGCTTTTTGAGCGGCTGGACTGTAAATTCAGAATGCAGGTACTTTAAACTGACCCGTCTGAATGCTTTCAATTGTGCTGTCAGCTATATCTTCAATACTGTCTGTTTCAATTTTCTGTTGCGCTAATTCTGCTTTAATATTTTTAAATTCAATACGTTGCACACCGGCATTTTCTGCCAATAAAGCCCAGTGATAAGACTGGGGAAATTTTTTCTGTTTGTAATAAATGGTGGTCAGGGCTGTGTATATTTCCGGATCCACTTCGGCATCTGCCGGATATAAACTCAGCGCATGATGCAGAATATCAATGGTTTTTTGTGGGTTGCGCTTCATATAATAACTGGCAAGAGCGATTTGGAGCTCAGGAGTTTCCAGTTCTTTTTTCTGCTCAGCCTGTAAAAATTTGGCCAGATGAGATTCGCTCTGGTTGCGCGTCCAGTGGTAATGCAACAGGTTTGGATCCAAAGAGCTGACGGTTTCATCATTCAGTCTTTTGATTTCTTTAAGGCTGGTCAGATAACCGTTCACCCTGGTGGTTTTTTTCTCTTTCAGCTTGATATGTTCGATACCGGAGGCAAGTTCGATACATTTTGAGTATTTTTCAAAATCAATCAGCAGCTTGTATTTGTTTTTATCTGACGGCATCTTTTGCTCATCATAACGCCCCATAATCACGTGACGCCGCTCCAGCTTGCAGTGAGAATCGTCGTTTAAATCAGTGCAAATGCCCGGTTTTTCTTCACAAACCTGATTCACAGTTAATTCTTGTTCACCGCAGGCAACCAGGCTGAGCAGTAAAGGGCTTAACAACCAAAATTTCATAGGCATCTCCAGAAAGGCGGTTTTAATCATAACCAATAGCACCGAAAAAATCTTTTGTAATTGTTGTTGTAGTATTACCAATTCAATTACAATAAGCCGCCTCGCGTCAGGCAACCCTACACTCAACTGATTTAACTTACGAAGTAGAAGGCGACAGCATGACCTTATCTCACGAAGAACAGTATCAACGCAGCTGGCAGGAACGCCAGGAAATTGCTGAAAACATGCAGCCGATCATCGGCCGGTTATACCGTAACAAAGCTGTTGAACTGGTGGTTTACGGCAAACCATTGGTGAATGCGACCACTATCGATATCATTAAATCTCATAAAACGGTTGAGCGTTTTGAACAACAAAAACTGCGGTTGCGTGAGAGCTTCCCGGTGCTTGAAGCCATCAGCAAAATGAATCTGGCTCCGGGTCGTATCGACCTTGGCAAGCTGGCTTTTGCTTACCACTACAAAAATGCCGCTGAAGGTTTAACGCTGGAACAATATTTACAGCGCGAGCTGGAAGATTTATTAGACCACGACGACAACATCAAACCAACAGACGTAGTGCTCTATGGTTTTGGCCGTATCGGTCGTTTACTGGCACGTCTGATGATTGAACGTGCCGGCCCAAGTGCCAAATTACGTCTGCGTGCGATTGTGGTGCGTGGTGGCCGTAAAGGTGATCTGGAAAAACGTGCCAGCCTGCTTCGTCGCGATTCTATCCATGGTCCATTTAATGGCAGCATCACTGTGGATCAGGAAAACGGTGGTATTAAAGCCAACGGTACCTTTATCAAAGTGATTTATGCCGACTCACCAGAGCAGGTGGATTACAACGCTTATGACATCCATGACGCCTTAGTGGTTGATAACACGGGCATTTGGAAAGACGACGAGGAGTTGTCAATTCACTTTAAAGCCAAAGGCGCTGCCAAAGTGTTGTTAACAGCGCCGGCCAAAGGCAATGTTAAAAACGTGGTGTATGGTGTAAACCATAAAATGATCAGCAAAGACGATAAAATTGTTTCTGCTGCTAGCTGCACCACCAATGCCATTACGCCGGTGTTAAAAGCGTTAAATGACGAATATGGTATCCGTAATGGTCACGTTGAAACTGTGCACTCTTATACCAACGACCAGAACCTGATTGATAACTATCACAAAGCTGAACGTCGTGGCCGTGCAGCACCATTGAACATGGTCATCACGTCAACCGGCGCTGCTTCTGCAGTTGCCAAAGCTTTACCTGAATTAAAAGGCAAGCTGACCGGCAATGCGATTCGGGTACCAACGCCTAATGTGTCTATGGCCATTTTGTCGTTAAACCTGAATAAAGAAACCAACCGTGACGAGCTGAACGCTTATCTGCAAAAAGTGTCGTTGTTCTCTGAATTGCAGGACCAAATTGATTACACCAGCTCTACTGAGATCGTATCGAGCGACTTAGTCGGCTCACGTTACGCTGGTGTGGTGGATTCACAGGCCACTATCGTCGATGGTGACCGCTGTGTGTTATACGTGTGGTATGACAACGAGTTTGGTTACAGCACTCAGGTGATCCGCGTGATGAACGAAATGGCAGGTATTTCTTACCCAACTTTGCCATTGGCGCGTTAATTCATTTGCCTTGTAATTAAAGCCGCCTAGTGCGGCTTTATTATTAATGAGATCCAAGGCAGCACAGGGATAGTAGACACAGCAGTGCGCGCTTGGCATGCTGTTGCATTTTCAGCACAGCCAGACTGTGGTAACCTCAGCACCTTTTTTATATTGACGGAACCTTCATTTATGAAAATTACCAGTAATTTTGACAGCGGTAATATCGAAGTCATCCAGGCCGACAGCGTTGATAATATTCAGTTGGCCATTCGCAAAGACCACAATTCAGATTTTTATCAGTGGTTCCATTTCCGCTTGCATTCAGAAAGTTTTGAGCCACATACCATCAAAATTACCAACGCTGGTTCATCCGCTTATCCTGGCGGCTGGGCAGATTATCAGGCTGTTGCTTCTTATGATCGTGAAACCTGGTTCCGTGTGCCAACCGAATATGATGGCAAAGAGCTGACCATTCATCATTACCCTGAAGCTGAGTCGGTGTATTTTGCCTATTTTGCCCCATACAGCTACGAGCGCCATATGGACTTATTAAGCCAGGCGCAGGCAAGTGGCATGTGTCAACTGGTTGATTTGGGCAACACCCTGGATAACCGTGATATGAGCATGCTGGTCGTCGGTGAGCCGGCTGAAGGTAAAAAGAAAATCTGGATCACGGCACGTCAACATCCGGGTGAAACCATGGCTGAATGGTTTATCGAAGGTTTATTAGACCGTTTATTGGATGAAGATGATGGTGTGGCGCGTGAACTGCTGCAAAAAGCGGTGTTTTATGTGGTCCCCAATATGAACCCGGACGGCAGTGTACGTGGTCATTTACGTACCAACGCAGCCGGCGTGAATCTGAACCGCGAATGGCAAACACCAAGCATGGAAAAAAGCCCGGAAGTTTATCTGGTGCGTCAAAAAATGCTGGAACTGGGTGTGGACATGTTCCTGGATATCCATGGTGACGAAAACCTGCCATACAACTTTGTCGCCGGAGCCGAAGGTGTGCCATCGTACAATAGTAAAATGGCCGCGCTGGAAACTGCCTTTAAACAAGCTTTGTTAACGGCAACTCCGGAATTTCAGACCAAGTTTGGTTACGAGTTGGACGCGCCTGGTCAGGCCAATCTGACCATTGCTTCGACCTGGGTGGCCGAGCAGTTTAAATGCCTTGCTTACACATTTGAAATGCCGTTTAAAGACAACGCTAATCTGCCGGATGAGCAATTTGGCTGGTCTGATGTGCGCTCAATGAAACTGGGTCAGGATACGCTGATTGCAGTACGTGCTGTGGTTGAGCAGTTATAAAGGCAAAAGCGTATTGGGCTTTTACAAATGGCACCTTTTAGGTGCCATTTTTCGTCTGTCCCTTTGTAAAACAAGCTGTGGCTGTGGTTTGCAACAGCAGTCATTTGCTTTATAGTGCGCTGTCAAAAGAGGTGATGTATATGGCGATTATTGCTTGTCCTTATTGTGATAAAAAAGTTTCAGACAAAGCTGCCAGCTGTAACCATTGCGGCAACAATCTGTCGGAAATTTCAGTTGAAACCTTAAAACGTATGCAGCGGGACAATCGGCTGGCCAAAGGGCAACAGCTGAACAATCATGCCATGTTGGCGCTGGTGCTGTTTTTGGGAAGTTTCACCTGGTTTTATTATCAATCACCCGAGCCGGATTCATGGCAGCAAAAAGCACTCTATGCCGCTATGGTGGTGGGTTGTGTCTGGTACCTTGTGACCAAAGTCCGCATTGTGATGTACAAGAGAAAATAACATGGACTTTCATGCCTTAGTTGCAGCTATGTCTGCAGAAACTTACCAGAATCTGGTGGAATGTGTTGCCACAAAGCGCTGGGCGGACGGTACTGAGATGAGCGATCAGCAGCATGCACACAGTATGCAACTGGTGATGGCTTATCAGGCCAAAGTACTGCGTTCAGACGAACCCTTTACCGTTGGAGCTGACGGCCAGATGGTGGTCAAATCCAAATCCGAAATGAAGAAACAATTCGCTGGAGCAGCCGCCCCGGCGCCTGCAGCTATGGATGCTATTGCAAGGTTTTCGCACGATGATCTTTAAACGTTGGTTTAAGCCAAAATGGCAGCATGAAAATGCTGCAGTCCGTCAGTTGGCAATTGCCGAACTTGATCAAAAAACACCGGCGCAGAAAGAGATCCTGCACGAGCTCGCCTTTAACGACGGTGCCGAAGCAGTGCGCCGCACTGCGCTTGAGCGCTTAAACGAGTTTTCGTTATGGTGGCAAGCCAGTAAGCATGAATCTGCCGAGCGGCTGAAACATTTTGCCGAACAACAGCTGATACAAATGTTGTTGGAAAATAAAGTGTCGCCGCATTTAAAAGCGCAGTTTATCAGCGAATGTAACCGCAGCAGTATTCTGGAAAAGTTAGCGCAAACAGAGCAGGACGCTGAGCTGAAATTCAGCTTATTACAGCGTCTGGGCCGTCAGGATTTATTCCAGCAGGCGGTGCTGGACAGCAGCCTGAGCCTGACTCAGCGTCAGCAATTATTGACCCAGCTTGACGATGACAAAACGCTGGAAAAACTAAGCCGCAGTTTAACCGGTGAACTACGTCAGTTTGCGGACTCTTTATTAGCTGCACATGCTGAGCAAAAACAAAAGCCGGAGCGCATCCGCAAACAAGTGGTGTTGCTGCTGGCTAAACTCAATTCAGTGCGGGAAAAAACGGACCTGACTGAACTGCAACAAAAGTATCAGGCTTATCAGCAGGAATGGCAGCATTTAGTGCCCGAGCTTGATTGCCTGTCAGATGCAGCAGATTTTATTGAAAAATATAACAAAGTGATCAGCCTGACCGAACGCTCGCTGGCCCCCAAGCTGGCGGAATTTGCCAAAGCCCAGCAGCAGTTGGCCGCCCAACAGGCAGCACAACAGCGTTTTGAGCAGTTACAGCAAGAGGTGACAGCCTTAGAGCAGGCACTTGCGATTGCGCTTGGTGAGGCTGAACTGACTATGGCTGCCGGATATCAGCAGCAGCTGGATCAATTGGTTGCCACAGTTCAGGCTGCCGATTTACCTGCTTCTGGCCAAACACAGCTGAATCAGCAACTGCAGCATATAGCCCGGCAGCTGGAGCAATTACCAGCGCTGGCCGAAGCTATGGCGCAGGCCGCCCGCTTATTGGCCGAAGCCGCCACCCGGACCTTGCCACAACAGGGTGATGATGTGGATGCCGCCTATCAGGCCTTCAAACAATGGCAACAGCAGTGGCAACGGCAATATAAAGTGCTGAAACAGCTGATGCCGGAAAGTTTCAGCAGCAGTTATCAGCAGCTGGTGCAGCAGTGGCGTGAGCACTGTGAGCCTATGCTTGCACAGCAGGATAAAACATTACGCTTGTTAAAAAGCAAAATGGCCGAATTTAAACGCCTGCATCAGGCCGGTAAATTTAATGTGTTATTTGGTCTTTTTAAAGGCATCAGCGCTGATTATCAGCAGCTGGGTGCTGTACAGCAACAAAGCCTGCAAAAAGACTATCTGCAGCTGGAAGCCCAAGTGCAGGATTTAGCTGATTTACAGGCTTATATCGCCACGCCACGCAAACAGCAGCTGGTTGAAACTATGCAGCAGCTGGCAGCTGCCACCGACATCACACCAACTGAACGTGCTGCGGCCGTAAAAAACGCCAGAGCACAGTGGAATACCCTGGGCCGTGCTGATGCAGAGTTAGAGGCTCAGTTAAATGACGCATTTAACAGCGCCTGTGAGCTCGCTTTTGCGCCTTGCCGCGACTATTTTGCCAAACTGGATGCCGAACGAGCACAAAGTGCCGAGCGTAAGACGCAGCTTCTGGCAAAGATGCAGGATGCAGTGGCGCAGAATGTCAGCGGAAAAACGCTGGATAGCCTGATCACTCAGTTCAGTAAAGACTGGCAACAAAGTGGTGTGGTGGAAAAAGAGCTGTATGCAAAGTTGCAGCCGCAGTTCCAGCAGTTACTCAGTAGCCTGAAGCAGCAACAAAAAGCCCAGCAACAGCAAAATGCTGAACATAAAGCTGCGCTGGTTCGCGCTGCAGAAGAGTTGGCAAAGAACCCAAATGAACAGGCCGGTAGCGAGCTTAAAATTCTGCAGCAACAATGGAAGTTGTTGGGTTATGCCGGTAAAACGCAGGACCAGCAGCTGTGGCAGCAATTCAGAGCAGCATGTGACAGCTGGTTTGAAAGCCGCACCGCAGCTAAACAGGCACAGCAGCAACAGTTGAATGCCGAGCGTGACGCTCAGGCGCAAGTACTGGCCGCTCTGCACGAAGCAGTGGCAACTGCCGAGGATGAAAAATCCATTCAGCAACAGTTACAGCAGCTGGCGCAATTTAAGGCAGTAGACGAAACACAAGCTGGTGCTGCCAAAAACTTAAAACAACAATTACAGCAACGTTTAGCCGATTTGCAACAAAACGCTGAGCTTGACAGTTATCGTCAGTTATTTGCTGCACTTGACAAAGAGCAGCCTGAACTAACTGATTTTCCCCCGATTTACCGTTTGGTGTTTAATCAGCAGCAGGAAAAACAACTGTCGCGTGCTGACTTAACCCTGGCGCTGGAATGGCTGGCGAAGGTCGAGTCACCGGCAGAATTGCAGGCACGGCGTCAGCAGGTACAAATGCAGCTGCTCAGTGACAAACACAACAGTGGTGAAGCTATAACCCAACCTCAGTTGTTGTCGCGTTGGCTGCAATATGGCGCTGTCACTCAAGCGGAAAAACCTTTGTTAGCCAGAGTTAAAGCGATTTATCTGCCACAGTCATAAAACCGCAGAGATGAAAGTCGTAACACCGGCATCGATATAAAAAAAGCCCTGAGCATGTTCAGGGCTTTTTTATGTTTATGTCTGGTCAAAATATCCGTGTTATGGGCTGGCTGCGTCTTGTTGCTGCATGCGCCCTGATTCAACCCTTAGTTTCGCAGGCAGGCGGCTACAGCTTGTTTTAGCTTGAGGTCAGCTCGCCTCTTAAACTGGTTTGCATCTGAGCGCGGATTTGCTCGGCGTTTAGTGGCTGACTGAGTAAATAATGCAGTTTGGTCAGGGTGGCTTCCAGCGTCATATCATAACCGCTGATCACGCCGGATAAACGCAGGGCGTTGCCGGTGGCGTAACCGCCCATATTTACTTTGCCTTTAAAACACTGGGTGCAGTTGACAATAATAGTGCCGCGCTCTGAGGCTTCTTTGAGGGTGCTGAGAAGCGCCGGGTCCTGAGGCGCATTGCCGACACCATAAGATTTGATGATTAAGGCCCGCACTGGTGCTGCCGCCATATTTTTAATCACATCAACGCTAATGCCGGGGTATAAGGTCACTACGCTGATAGGCTGCGGGGTAATTTGTGCCACTTTAAGCGGTGCAGCTGGTGCTGAGCTTGCCAGCTGGCCAGCCAGCATTTCAATATGAATACCGGCCTGGAGCAAAGCTGGGAAGTTCGGCGAGGCAAAAGCATTAAAGCCATCCGCATCTGCCTTGGTAGCTCTGTTGCCGCGAAACAGCTGGTTATTAAAATACAAAGCCACTTCGGCAATAGGGTAATAAGCGGCCAGATATAACGAATTGAGTAAATTCACCTGACCGTCGGAGCGCAGCTGCGCCAGCGGGATTTGTGAGCCGGTGATAATCACAGGTTTGGTCAGGTTTTCCAGCATAAAAGACAAAGCCGACGCTGTGTAGGCCATAGTGTCGGTGCCGTGTAACACCACAAAACCGTCGTAATCGTCATAATGGGCGCGGATATCTTCAGCGATATGTAACCAATGGGCCGGTGTCATATCAGAGGAATCAATCACCGGATGATATTCATGAATATCAAACTGTGGCATCTCGGGGCGGTAAAATTCCGGCATGGCTTTGACTGTGTCTGACAAAAATCCGGGCACCGGAATATAACCGTTGGCCGATTTTTGCATACCAATGGTACCGCCGGTGTAAGCAACATAAATTCGTTTTTGTGACATAAGGGCAGGGCTCTGGTTTTTTTCGCTAGTGTAAACTTTTACTGCAGTGCTGTCAGTCTGGTCAGTGCTGCAGATTATTTTGTGGTGGCGGTCCGGTATTTTGATGCACAATAACGGCGGCTATTGGTGAAAAGCTGAGCAAACAAACCGTTTCGTGAAAAAAACCACTTTACAACTTTTGTCAGACTTTCTATCATGCCGTCCATCGCGGAGAGATGGCAGAGTGGTTTAATGCACCGGTCTTGAAAACCGGCGAGGGTTAGTAGCCCTTCAAGAGTTCGAATCTCTTTCTCTCCGCCACTTCTTCTAAACCACCTGACAGGTGGTTTTTTTGTTTTTGCGCCTGCCATTTTTATTGCCGCCACGCTCTGCGCTGACCTCTGACAGCGCCTGTTTTTACCGTAGCAAATTCAGTTGCGCTCAGCTATGCTAGCGAACATTAACACCCTCATTTGGGTCAGGTTTTTATTCTGCGGAGCCACAATTGATTAACGTGTTGTTGGTTGATGATCATGAACTGGTCAGAACCGGGATCAGCCGGATCCTGAATGATGAGCGTGGCATCAAGGTGGTGGCACAAGCCAGCTCAGGTGAACAGGCAATAAGCTACTGCCGCAATGAATCAGCTGATGTGATCACCCCCGATGTTGTGCTGATGGATATGAATATGCCCGGCATCGGTGGTATGGCGGCCACTAAACGTATTTTGCATTATTGTCCTGATATCAAAGTGCTGGCGCTGTCGGTTTCTTTTGAAGAGCCGGTGCCCACCAAAGTGATGCAAATGGGCGCTGCCGGTTTTATTTCTAAAAATGCGGCGCCTAAAGAAATGATTGAAGCCATTCGCAAAGTGGCGGCGGGGCAAAGGTATATTTCTGATGAAGTGGCGCAAAAAATGGCACTGAGTAAAATACAGTCCAACAGTGCCAACCCTTTTGATGAGCTGTCTGAACGTGAGCTGCAAATTATGCTGATGATCACCAAAGGACAGAAGGTCAACGACATTGCTGAGCAGCTGAATGTCAGTGCCAAAACAGTGAATTCTTATCGTTACCGGATGTTTGAAAAACTGGCGATCAGCGGGGATGTGGAGCTGACTCACCTGGCGCTGCGTCACGGTATGATTGACATCGTCTGAGCCTCTGATTTTGCCGTCTTCCCAAACTATCTTTGATGCCAAAGCATTTCTGGCAACTGTACCTCAGTTGCCGGGGGTATATCGTATGCTTAATGCCGACGAGACAGTGATTTATGTCGGTAAGGCCAAAGATTTAAAAAAACGCCTGTCGAGTTATTTTCGGGTGAATGTGCCCGGGGTTAAAACCCGCGCTTTAGTCAGCCAAATTCAGCATGTGGAAATTATTGTCACCCACAGCGAAACAGAAGCGCTGATTTTAGAAAATAACCTCATCAAGCAGTTTATGCCCAAATACAATGTGCTGCTTCGTGACGATAAATCTTATCCTTATATTCTGTTGACCGAGCACAAGCATCCACGCTTAACCTCCCATCGCGGGCCGCGTAAAGTGCCCGGTCAGTATTTTGGCCCTTATCCAAGCGCTGGTGCAGTGTGGGAAAGTTTAAAATTACTGCAGAAAATATTCCCGGTACGCCAGTGTGAAGATGGTTTTTACCGTGCCCGTACCAGACCTTGTTTGCAATATCAGTTAAAACTTTGTTCGGCGCCTTGTGTGGGCAAAATTTCCGACAGCGCATATGCCGAGCAGGTGCGGTTAACTAAATTGTTTTTATCCGGTAAAAATCAGCTGGTGATAGACGATTTAGTGCAGCTGATGGAGCAGGCCAGTCAAAACCTAGAATTTGAGCAGGCTGCGCAGCTGCGTGATCAAATTGCCGCGCTGCGTACAGTGCAGGAGCAACAAAGTGTCAGTGGCGAACACAGCGAAATGGATGTGATAGGTTTTCATTATTCGCATGGGGTTGCTGCAGTGCATGTGCTTTTTGTGCGCGATCAGAAAATTCTTGGCAGCAAAACCTACCATCCCAAAGTGCCGCATCAGACCGAACCTGGCGAAATTCTGCCGGCTTTTTTGCTGCAGTTTTATTTAAACAATATCAGTGGCCAGAAGGTGCCGCGTGAAGTAGTGCTTGGCATTGAACTTGAAGATTCGGATGCCATCAGCGCTGTGATTAGCGCGCAGGTAGGATATAAAGTCAGCCTGCTGGCAGCCAAACGAGGTGAAAAAGCACGGTATTTAAGCCTGGCAGAAAAAAATGCGGAGACGGCCTGCAACAGTAAACTCAGTGTCAAAGAGCAAATGGCGGTGCGCTACCGTGAGCTCAAAGCTTTGTTGAAGCTCAGTGAACTCCAAAGGATGGAATGTTTTGATATCAGCCATACCATGGGGCAGCAAACCATCGCCTCTTGTGTGGTATTTAATGGCGAAGGGCCGGATAAAGGTGAATACCGCCGCTTTAATGTGGAAGGTATTACGCCTGGTGATGATTACGCCGCCATGTTATTTGCGCTGAATAAAAGATACGGCAAGTTGCAGGATGAAAGCAGAGTGCCGGATTTAGTGTTGATTGACGGTGGTCTGGGCCAGTTAAATCAGGCCATTCTTTTTTTCAGTGATTGGCATTTAGCAAAAAAACCGTTACTGCTCGGGGTTGCCAAGGGCACCAGCCGTAAACCGGGTTTAGAGACATTAATACTGGCCGGCACCGATAAAGAAATGAGTTTGCCGCCGGATGCACCGGCGCTGCATTTAATTCAGCAAATCCGCGATGAAGCGCACAGATACGCCATTACCGGCCACAGAGCCAAAAGAGGGAAAAAAATGGTGCAAAGTCCGCTGGAAAATATCGCCGGAATAGGTGAGAAACGCCGGCAAGCTTTGTTACAATATCTCGGTGGTTTACAGGGCGTGATGAAAGCGTCGGTACAGGAGCTGGCAACAGTGCCTGGTATATCCAAAACGCAGGCCGAACTGATTTATCAGGCTTGTCATAATAAAAACTAAAGACGTATTTGAGATCCCATTGATGTGGAATATTCCTAATCTGTTAACTTTGTTCAGAATTTTCTTAATTCCGGTATTTGTGTTCTGCTTTTATTCCACTCATGAGCATGCCCGTTTTCTGGCCGCTTTTGTGTTCTGGCTGGCCGCTATCACAGACGCGCTGGATGGTTACCTGGCCCGTAAGTTACAACAATCCACCGCCTTTGGTGCTTTTTTAGACCCTGTTGCCGATAAAGCCATGGTGGCAGCTGCTTTAGTGTTGATAGCCGTAGATATGCAAAGCTTGTGGGTGACTATTCCGGCTTTTTTAATGATCAGCCGCGAAATTATTATCTCTGGATTACGTGAGTGGATGGCCGGTGTTGGCCGCGGCGCTCAGGTCAAAGTGTCTGATATGGGCAAATGGAAAACTGCAGTACAGATGTTAGCGCTGATTGGGTTAATTTGGCAGCCCATTGATTGGATCACGCAACTCGGCATGCTGTTATTGTATCTGGCCACCTTATTAACTGTCTGGTCTATGGTGGCTTATCTGCAGGCGGCGTGGCAGGATTTAAAGCAATAATCAATAACTTGCTGCTTTATTCGGCAGGCAAGTTAAAATTTGAGCAAACGATTTGCAATCTGCAAGTTTCTGGTTGACGGAATTATTAAACTCAGTAGAATGCGTCTCGTGTTAAGGCAATAGCCTTTCTGGATGCGGGCATAGCTCAGTTGGTAG
>DPJG01000029.1 GCA_003543135.1 Rheinheimera sp. | reverse complement strand
CGACATTTTCAACTTATTTCAAACTCACCCGGCTTGCTGCTTTCGCACCACCCCGTCGGCATGAGGCGCATTATAGAGACTTTCAGAGCAGTGGCAAGCGCAAATTTAAGAAAACTTATGTTTTTGAGTGCGACAGCTTCTTTTTCAGTCGAAAGGTGCTTTTTTCCAACAATTGTCGCATACTTTCCACACAGCACAGGAGATTTATATGCCAGTACGTAGTTATAAAGGTATCAGCCCCAACCTGGCGCAAGGGGTCTATATAGATGAAAGTGCCGTTGTCGTTGGTGATATCAGCTTAGGAACTGACGTCAGTATCTGGCCATTAGTGGCGGCAAGGGGTGATGTCAACAAGATCCGCATAGGCGCCCGCAGCAATATTCAGGACGGTACTGTATTGCATGTATCCAGACCCAGCGGGAAAAACCCGGCAGGCTCGCCATTGATTATTGGTGAAGACGTGACAGTGGGTCATAAATGTATGTTACACGGCTGTAGGCTCGGCAATCGTATTTTGGTAGGCATGGGTGCCATAGTGATGGACGACGCTATAGTAGAAGATGATGTGATCATTGGCGCCGGCAGTTTAGTGCCGCCAGGGAAAAAACTGCAGTCCGGTTATTTATATGTAGGCAGTCCGGTAAAACAAGCCAGGGCACTGAATGAGGCCGAACGTGCATTTTTAGCCGTATCAGCCGCCAATTATGTGGTACTGAAAAACGACTATCTGGCTGAAGGCTGATGCACAAAGCTGTCACAGGCCGCCTCTATATAAAGCTACTTATATAGAGGCGCAACTATACAGCCGGCCGTTGAAGAAATGGCAGGCTTTAGCCAGCGCCATGCAAGTGAATCATGCCGTCATCACCAATAGCACCAGTTTTTACTGCTTCTTCTATTTGTTCTTCCCAGAAAAAACAGTCTTCTTTTACCTGACACAGCCAGGCATCCTGCTGCCAGCCGGCCGGCATCAGGATCAACACCTGCAATCGAAGCCCGCCCTGCAATACAGAACAAGACACCGCCTGATGTATGGCATCAAAATGATAGTCATCGTTAAAGATAAGCTGC
Organism: Rheinheimera sp.; assembly: GCA_003543135.1. Lineage (GTDB taxonomy): Bacteria > Pseudomonadota > Gammaproteobacteria > Enterobacterales > Alteromonadaceae > Pararheinheimera. The sequence continues at coordinate 58,066 of DPJG01000029.1, read as the reverse complement.
TGATTCATGTTTTCACCAATGCGGTCAGTTGTTCCAGCACAGCTTCAAGTTCAGGTTTGACGCCCCGCCAGATAGCAAAACTCTCAGCAGCCTGCGCCACCAGCATGCCTAAGCCATCGGCACACCGCTCTACGCCTTGCTGCTGACACCAGCTTAAAAATGCTGTGGGCTCTTTGCCATAGAGCATATCGTAGGCGAGTTCACAATATTTCAGGTGACTGGCGCTGATGTCAGGCCGCTGCTGGGTTAAACCGGATGAAGTTGCATTAATAACCAATGACCACGGCTGCTGTGGAATATCAGCAAAACCCGAAGCAGTGACCCGGCTATCAAACAAAGCAGCTATCGCCTGTGCTTTGTCCGGGGTGCGATTGGCAATATGAATATACTCAACACCGGCCGCCAGCAAAGGCCCAACCACACCACGACTGGCACCGCCTGCTCCTAACAACAATAGTTTTGCCCCACTAAGCTTAACACCAAGCCGCATTAAATCGGCCACTAAACCCAGGCCGTCCGTGTTGTCGCCACACAACATGCCCTGATCATCTATATAAAGTGTATTCACAGCACCTGCCTGTTTTGCTCTGTCACTGAGCTTTGCGGCAAGCGCAAAAGCAACTTCTTTAAAAGGCACTGTGACATTAGCGCCGCGCCCGCCAGCAGCGACAAACTGCTGCCAGCTGTCGGCAAAGCCATCGACCGGTGCTAGAATGGCGTCGTAACTCAGTTGCTGCGCCGTTTGTTCGGCAAAACAGCGATGGATTAAGGGCGATTTTGAATGCCCTATTGGATTTCCAAATACAGCGTAACGGTCCACACTACCACCATGATAAAGTTGCTGAAAAAGATGTTTAAAACCGACGATAACAAGAGCCACCCGACACCACAAGTCACGCCTTATCAATTAATTGGCGGTGAAGCAGCAACCCGGAAGCTGGCCAATCGTTTTTACGACATTATGGCCACAGCGCCGGAAGCAGCAGAATTGTATGCTATTCATCCTTTGCCATTGGATCTGATCCGGCAGAAATTTTTTGAGTTTTTATCTGGCTGGTTAGGTGGGCCGGGTTTATTTGAAGAAAAATATGGTCATCCACGCTTACGTGCCCGTCACATGCCGTTCCCGGTCAGCCCACAATTACGCGATCAGTGGATGTTTTGCATGAATAAGGCACTGGAAGAAGTGGTACAGGACAAAATGTTGCGGATGGGATTAAGTGAAGCGCTGGGGCAACTCGCCAGCCATATGATTAACCGCGATAACTAAGTTCGGCTTTTTGCACTAATGAACAAGGGGCCAACTGGCCCCTTGTTTTTTGGCTTATCAACACACTCAGTTTGAGCGTTGTGGTAAAGCGCGCTGCAAAATCTGCTGCAAGAACACACCAAACTGATGGCCATGATGCTCCAGCATTTTCGGGAACATCGAAATAGAGGTCATGCCGGGGAAGGTATTAATTTCGTTCAGCAAAATCTCGCCATCTTCGGTCAGGAAAAAATCCACCCGAGACAAATGCCTTAATTTCAGCTGCCGGAAGGCTTTTAATGCCAGCTGCTGCATAGTCGCAATCTGAGTTTCGGTCAAACCAGCAGGTTCCAGACTGGTGGTGGTGTGACTGGCGTTGCTGTATTTTTCTTCATAAGAATAAAACCTGTCCTGCGGCACACAAATTTCACCGGGACGGGTGGCAATCAGCTCGTCACCATATTGATAAACCGCCACTTCCAGTTCACGCGGTTTTAATGCCTTTTCAATCAACACTTGCTCAGAATAACCAAAAGCGTCGTGAATGGCCTGCATCAGCTCAGCTTCGGTGCTGGCTGAATAACACCCCACTGAAGAGCCCTGGCTGGCCGCCTTCACAAACACCTTGCCCCAATTTTTCAGCGCTTGTTTGGCTTGTTGCAAGCTGTCTGCTGCTGCATCTGTTAAAAACAAATAAGGTGTGTTCGGAATACCAACAGCCGACAACCATAATTTGGTGCTGATTTTATTAAAACACAAAGTGCTGGCTTCAGGGCCACAACCTAAATAAGGTAAACCGGCCAGCTCCAGCATCGACTGCAGATCACCGGTTTCCCCCGGATACCCATGAATGCAAGGCACCACATAATCAACTGCAAAGCTGTTGTCACCCACCAATAACTGGCGGTTTAAGCCTAAACTGCATTCGGTACCATCCGCAGTCAGCCAACGGTCTTTGTGCATCTCCACCCGGGTCACGCTCACACCAGGTAATGCCGCTAATTGTTGTTCAAGAAAATTGGCGCTGCGCAGCGACACTTCGTGTTCAGCACTGCCACCACCACACAACAACAATACATGGATATTTTTCATCTTTTATTTTCCTAAGATACAACCAGCCCACACCAAACAGACCCGCAAAAAGGTTATCCGTTCAGGCCAAGCCAATCTTGTGGTGTTAAATAACGTTGATATAACAGTGCTTCCGGCGAACCCGCAGCCGGCTGATAACCATATTCCCAGCGCACTAAAGGTGGCATCGACATTAAAATAGACTCTGTACGGCCGCCACTTTGCAGTCCAAACAGGGTGCCACGGTCAAATACCAGATTAAATTCAACATAACGACCGCGGCGATACAGCTGGAACTGCCGCTCGTGCTCGCCATAAGGGGTGTTTTTGCGTGCTTCAACAATTGGCAGATAAGCCTGGCAAAAACCTTCACCGACGCTTTGCATAAAAGCAAAACTACGGGCAAAACCCCATTCGTTGAGATCATCAAAAAACAAGCCGCCCACGCCGCGGGTTTCCTGCCGGTGTTTTAAATAAAAATATTCGTCACACCACTTTTTATATTGGGCATACACTTCTGCGCCAAAAGGGTCACAACAGTTTTTCGCCACCTGATGCCAGTGCACTACATCTGCTTCTACCGGATAAAAAGGCGTCAGATCAAAACCACCGCCAAACCACCAGACCGGCGCTTCACCTTCTTTTTCAGCAATAAAAAAACGCACATTAGCGTGACTGGTTGGCACATGCGGATTATTCGGGTGGATCACCAATGAAACACCCATGGCTTCAAAACCACGACCGGCCAATTCTGGCCTGTGGGCTGTGGCCGAGCCCGGCATTTTATCACCAAACACATGGGAAAAATTCACGCCAGCCTGTTCAAATACCGCGCCATGCGTTAATACCCTGCTGCGGCCACCACCCCCTTCAGCACGCTGCCAGCTGTCTTCAACAAACTGTGCTTTGCCGTCTGCCGCTGTTAAGGCTGCGCAAATCTGATCTTGCAGCGCCAATAAAAAAGCTTTGACCTGGGCTTTATCAACCTGCTGTATTGCTGCTTGCATCCATTACTCCTGTGCTGCTGGCTGCTGTTTAGCCAGCACGAAAAATATGGCCGGTCTGAACATCACGAATTTCACTTGGGTTTAACCGGCCACCTGTTGGCGCATCAATAATCACCGCCAGTTGTTCGCCTAACTGTGCCTGCACATCAGCTGCGCTTCGACAGGCGGGCTGGCCTGATAGATTGGCGCTGGTGGAGGTAATGGGTTTGCCATAAGCCCGGCATAACTGCTGCACTAAAGGGTGATCTGACACCCGGATAGCAATAGTGCTGAATTGTCCGGTTAACCAGTCACTCAAGCCAGCACGGGCGGGCACCACCCAGGTCACAGGACCTGGCCAGCTCGCCAGCATCCGTTGTTTTTGTTCGGCATTGATGGCGGCTTCATCAATATAGGGTTGTAACTGGGCATAATCTGCCGCTATTAAAATCAGGCCTTTGCTTTTTTCCCTTTGTTTGATTTGCAATAACAAGGCAATAGCCTGCTGATTGTCGGGGTCACAACCTACACCAAACACGGCTTCGGTTGGATAAGCAATTGTTTTGCCTTCAGCTAAGGCATTGACAGCATTTAATATTTCAGTCTGATTCATCGTCTTTTCTATCTTTAAACAACGCAATGAAGCGTACAAATGTTTTCCTGCCACCGGCCAGATGGCTATAATAGCCGCCTATTATGCCAGCAGCTGGCGGTTTTGAGGAAACAGCAATGAAAGTCGGTATCATTATGGGTTCAAAATCTGATTGGCCCACCATGAAAAATGCAGCAGACATGTTAGACAAATTTGGTATCAGTTATGAGACCACTGTTGTTTCTGCCCACAGAACCCCACATTTGCTGGCTGAATATGCCGGCAACGCCGCCAGCCGCGGTTTAAAAGTGATTATTGCCGGTGCCGGTGGTGCAGCCCACTTACCTGGTATGGCTGCCGCTTTTACCAGTTTGCCGGTACTGGGCGTGCCCGTGCAATCCAAAGCACTGAAAGGTCTGGATTCTTTGTTGTCTATAGTGCAGATGCCCAAAGGTGTTGCCGTTGGTACTCTGGCCATTGGTGATGCTGGTGCCGCCAACGCAGGCTTATTAGCGGCACAAATTCTGGCCACTTCAGACGCAGCTTTAATGACCAAAATCGATACATTCCGCCAGGAACAAACCGACTCGGTGCTGAGCCAGCCTAACCCTGCAGAGGATGCAGAATGAAAAAAGTTCTGGTGATGGGCGCAGGGCAACTGGCCCGGATGATGGCCTTGGCCGGCGCTCCGCTGAATATTCAGGTGCTGGCTTATGATGTAAACACAGACACTGTGCTGCACCCGGTCACTCAACAAAAGTTTGCACTGACCCTGGCACAAGCTGTGGCTGATGCTGATGTGGTCAGTTCTGAATTCGAGCATATTCCCTATCCGGTGCAGGACGTGTGTGAAGCCAGCGGTAAGTTTTTTCCCAACAGCACTGCGATTAAAGCTGGTGGCGACCGCCGCCAGGAAAAACAGCTGCTGGATGCGGCTGGCGTGGCCAATGCCGGTTATCGGATTGTCAGCACTGAAGCTGAATTTCATGCTGCTATTGCTGCTTTAGGTTTGCCGCTGGTATTAAAAAGTGCGTTGGCAGGTTACGACGGCAAAGGCCAGTGGCGGTTAAAACAAGCGGAAGATGCTGCAGCCGTGTGGGCTGATATCGAAAGTTTTATGCAGGGCGCGAATCACACTCTGCCACAGGCCATAGTGGCCGAGCAGTTTGTGCGCTTTGACCGCGAAGTGAGTTTAGTGGGTGCCCGCAATGCCAAAGGCGAAACAGTGGTCTATCCGCTGACCGAAAACCACCATGTCAACGGTGTGCTGGCCGTTTCGCTGGCACTACCCGGACAACAAGCGCTGCAGCAACAAGCCAAGCAAATGTTTGATGCTGTTGCCGCCAAACTGGATTATGTTGGTGTATTAGCGCTGGAGTTTTTCCAGGTGGGCGACCAGCTGCTGGTCAACGAAATTGCACCCCGCGTGCATAACTCTGGCCACTGGACGCAACAAGGCAGCGACACCTGCCAGTTTGAAAACCATCTGCGTGCTGTTTGTGGTTTACCGCTTGGCAGCACAGCTTTAGTGCGCCCTACTTTGATGGTGAATATTCTGGGTGAAGATGCGGTGGACCCGGCCGTATTAGCGCTGCCGTCCTGCCATCTGCATTGGTACGGCAAAGGTAAAAGAGCGGGCCGCAAAATGGGCCATATTAATTTGTCCGGCGAAACAGTGGCAGAACTGGCTGAACGTTTTTTGGCGCTGAGCAAGTTACTGCCAGAGCAGAGTTTCCCTGAAGTAGCCGATATGGCCGCAAAACTGGCGGAACGGGTCTGAGTTCGTTTTTAACCTGACAAAATAACAAAAGGCCCATACAGGGCCTTTTTTATTTCCAGTGGTGAGCCCCAAATTATTCAGCCTGCGGCAGCTGGCATTTTTTACTGGCGCAAATCAGTTTAACACCTGAAGCTGTGTTTTTTTCCGCCAGCAAGTGAAAACCACAATGGAGGCAAGTGCCGGCCACAGGTTTAAAATTCAGCACAAAGTCACAGGCCGGGTACTGATCACAACCATAAAAGGTTTTACCGTATTTGCTGGTACGCTCCAGCAACTTGCCTTTGTGACAGAGTGGACAACTGACATCAGCCACTGCCGGGGCTTCTTCATGCACAATAAAATGGCAAGACGGAAAGTTACTGCAACCGATAAACATGCCATAACGGCCATTTTTTACCGCCAGCGGTGAACCACAGCTGGGGCATGGAGTATCGGCCAGCAGTTTCACCACAGTACTTTCATGTGGGTGTAGATTCTGGATATAACTGCAGTTTGGGTAATTGCTGCAGCCTAAAAAAGGGCCATGTTTGCCCGACTTCATCACCAGCTCGTGCTGACATAAAGGGCAAATTTGTTTGTGCTCAGGAATAGCAAATAATGGCGCTTCAGACATCAGTGATAACCGACTAACAGAATAAATGGATTATCGCATAGTCCGAGGCAGCTGTAGCAACAAATCAATAAGGCCGAATGCACAACTCTGTGCTGCCGGAACCTAAGGGCAGGTTAGAAAAAAGGCCGCTAATGCAGCGGCCCTGTGGGTTCTTCAAAAATTAAATCTTCCATCTGGGCATAAGCGGTTTCGTGACCCGGTGCGTTAAACAACACCATCAATACCACCCATTTTAAATCTTCCAGATTCACTTCTTTGCTGTCTAAATCCATCACCCGGTCCAACACCATCTCGCGGGTTGGTAAGTCCAGCACGTTAATTTGTTCGAGGAACAGCAGGAATCCGCGGCACTCCGCATCCAGCTTACGTTGCTCATCAGCAGTAAAAATACGCACCGCTGTTGAATTGGTTTTGGTTAAGTAAGGTTTGACATGGCTTTCCTGCAGTTTGGACAGATTTTCCAGCCAACGCAGGGCTTTAAAAATATCATCATCATGGAAACCAGCTTTGACCAGCTCGCGGGTCAGATCAGCCTGATTAACATAAATTTCTGATTCATTATGGATATAGTTTTCGAACAGGTAGACGAGGATATCAAACATAATCAGGCCCTCCTCACTCGAATGTAGCCACCAGGTACTACAGCCACTTCACCGGACAATTCCAGCTCCAGCAGCATAATGGTTACGTCAGCGATCGGCATACCAGCACGTGATGCAATCACATCTATTGCCGTCGCCTCATCTCCTACGTTAGCCAACAAGCTGTGTTCGAACAAGCCTTGCTGACAATTATTTTTACGTAGCATTTGTTTAGACGGTTTTGCCGGCAGAAAAATCGCTAACTCTTCGATAATATCGGCCACAGAACGGGTTAATTTAGCACCCTGCAAAATTAATTGATGGCAACCTGCCGCCAACGGATTAAAAATAGAACCAGGTACCGCAAACACCTCTCTGCTGTATTCAGCGGCATAATTGGCACTGATCAGTGAACCACTTTTTTCCGCCGCTTCTACCACCAGGGTGCCCAGACTCAGCCCCACCACAATACGGTTTCTCAGCGGAAAAAACATAGTGCGGGGCGCTTCATCCGGCAGATATTCGGACACCAGCGCGCCACTTTCCCGCACCTGCGCAGTGAGTTTGGCGTGTTGTTTCGGATAAATATGCGACAAGCCGTTACCCAGCACAGCGATAGTACAGCCATGAGCCGACAACGCGCCCTGATGAGCACAACCATCGATGCCCCGCGCCAAGCCACTGACAATACTAAAACCTGCCCGGCAAAGCTCAGCGGCAAAATCAAAAGCAATCTGCCGGCCCGTTGGAGTAGGCTCTCTGCTGCCCACCATGGCAACAGCGGGTTTACTCAATACATCGGGCTGACCTTCCACAAACAAAGCCAGCGGTGGCTGTTTAATTTGTTTTAATAAGGGCGGATAACGGGAGTCAAGGCAGGAAATAAAATGGCGGTCCGGACTTTGTTCCAGCCAGCGCAAAGCTGCGTCTATACGCTGGTGCTGTGGCGCCAGCAGCATCTGGCTTTGCAGTTCAGTTAAACCGTAACTTTGTAATTGCGCCGGACTGGCGCTGAAGAATTCTGAAAATGGTATCGACTGGATCAGGCGCTGGTACCTTGGCAAGTCCATGCCGGGCACCGACGCAAGAGCCAGCCATTGGCGCAGATCATCCATGATCCCCCCATTGGCTGTATCGCCGTTAAATATCGCCGATTAAATCTCCAACCCTGATTGGTTGACGAGTGCCAGTCACAATGGCAAAGCTGACACGGTCTGACACTTTAAACACCATCAGGTTACCGATTTTTTCCTTAGGCATTTGCAGCACTTCACCATCAATGCCACCTGTCATTTTTTCGTATTTACTGGCATCCGTCAGATACACTGGGCCGCGTTTAGTGTCTACTACTGCAGGTGAATTACGGTAGATTGAGAACATATGGCCAGGTGCAACGTCGTCAATCAAACCTTTGTTCAGCACAACAATGTCCCATTTGGAAAACTCACGCAGGTCTGAAGTAGTGTCGATAATTACACCTTCAATTGATTTTTCCGGTTTTTTCATCACAAAAAATGCCGGTAACGACTGGCCATCCGCCGCAGGTAACAGTTTGTCACCCTGACGAATTTCCTGTTTAACATCAATTACCTGCACTGAAGCTGGTTCGTTGTTTTCTGTGCTGCCAGGACGGAATACTTTGGCTGTAGCCACCAGAATGGTTTCGTAACCCAATAAGTCTTCGCTTTGCGGGTCGATATAAGCTTTACCTTTGCGGTAAATGCCATAACTGGCACCCAATTCAAGTTCTCCACGCACATAAAGCACGTGTTCTTTAATCGAGTTTTTAACCTGGTCGTTGGCACCTAACACATAAGGCAGCTTGTTAATATCGCTTTCACTCAGTGCCTGCTCGTAAGTCAGGAAAGGCCGGATCATCTTCAGTGGCAAGGTTGTCACTGCTTTGGTCGACTTCATCGTTTTACGTTGTTGCGGTGACAGTTTTTTGTAGCCTTCCGGCCGGCTCATTTCTGTGCTTTCTTCGCTCGCCGTCACTTCAGCTTCAGCCACTGGCGCGCTGGTATCCGGAGAAATCTTCACCACATTGGCGTCTTCGTTAACTTCCAGCACAGGATTGCCATCGTCGTCAAAAGATAAACTCAGCACATCACCGGGATAAATGAGATTCGGGTTATCAACTTGCGGGTTCAGTTTCCACAATTGTGGCCACAACCAGGGCTTGGACAAATACATGCCGGAAATGTCCCAGAGTGTGTCCCCTTCCTTCACAGTGTAATTTTTCGGCGCATCAGCCTTGAGCACCAATTCTTCCGCTGTTGATAAACTTGTATAACAAAGCAGCAAAGCGGCGAGTGAGGTTGTTATTGTTTTGAGCATGCCAGCTTCCTTGAGCCCGAACTTGTGGTAATTATTGCAGACTAAGCTGTTAATACAGCTGATTAATGGCTAAAATTAGACCATATCACAGATACTTAAACAAAGCATATTTTTGTAGGTGCCATGACAGTCTTAACCGTTTTACATTACCCAGACGATCGTTTACGTACAGTAGCCAAGCCTGTAGCAGAAATAACCCCGCAAATCCGGCAGTTGGTCGCTGATATGCTTGAAACCATGTACGATGAAAATGGTATAGGCTTAGCTGCGACACAAGTCAATGTACATCAGCGGGTTGTGGTAATCGATATCTCAGAAAACCGCGATCAGCCGCAAATTTTTATCAACCCGGAAATCACCAGCAAAAGTGGCGACACGACCTATGAAGAAGGTTGTTTGTCGGTGCCACAAAGCTACGCCAATGTAGAGCGTGCTGCCGAAGTGACAGTCAAAGCGCAAAACCTGGAAGGTGAATGGTTTGAACTGAAGGCTGATGGATTGTTGGCGATTTGCCTGCAACATGAGCTGGACCACCTGCTCGGCAAACTTTTTATTGATTATCTGTCGCCGTTAAAACGCGATCGCATCAAGAAAAAGCTGGAAAAAGAAGCCCGTAACGCGGCTCGTTAAGCCATCACAGGAATTGCCGTGACTCCATTACGCATTATTTTTGCCGGTACACCGGATTTTGCCGCCCGCCATTTACAGGCTTTGCTGAATTCAGAACACCAAGTGGTTGCCGTTTATAGCCAGCCCGACCGCCCTGCCGGCCGCGGCCAGCAGCTACAAGCCAGCCCGGTCAAACAGCTGGCGCTGCAACACCATATTCCGGTATATCAGCCCAAGTCACTGAAAAAAGCCAAAGCGCAGGCCGAACTTGCCGCCTTAAACGCCGATCTGATGGTGGTCGTGGCTTATGGCCTGATTTTACCTGCTGTGGTACTCAATACCCCCACACTGGGTTGTATTAATGTGCATGGTTCTTTGCTGCCACGCTGGCGTGGTGCTGCGCCTATTCAGCGCGCTTTGTGGGCGGGTGACGCCCAAACCGGCGTGACCATTATGCAAATGGACGAAGGCCTGGACACAGGTGCTATGCTAAGCACCGCGACACTGGCTATCAAGCCAACAGATACTTCCGCCAGCCTCTATGAAAAACTGGCTGAGATTGGCCCCAAAGCATTGCTGGATGCCCTGAAGGATTTGCCCGCGCTGCAACAAAAAGCCGTAACGCAGGACGATAGCCAAGCCAATTACGCTGAAAAACTCAGTAAAGAAGAAGCTCAACTCGATTTTACTAAACCTGCAGTAGCGCTGGAACGCGAAATACGGGCTTTTAACCCATGGCCGGTCAGCTACCTGCAACTGGGCAACCAGCAATTAAAAATCTGGCAGGCCAGAGTGGAACCTCTGACCCAAACTGCCACGCCTGGCACAGTGCTGAAAGTGGACAAAAAAGGCATTGTGATTGCCACAGGCGAAGGTGCTTTAGTGCTGGAGCAATTACAGCCGCCAGGTAAAAAAGCCATGGCAGTGGCCGATTTTATTAACGGCCGCGCCGACTGGTTTCCTGTCGGGCAAGTACTGGGTGTTTCAGCATGAGCGCTAACCTGCGAGCGGTAGCCGCCACCTGTTGTTATCAGGTGGTTGATCAGGGCAAATCTTTGTCTGATGTACTGCCCAAAGCCCAGCTGCAATTTGAGAACCCAGCCGATAAAGCCTTGCTGCAGGAAATTTGTTTTGGTGTGCTGCGCCATTTACCTTTGCTGGATTTTGTCTGCCAGCAGCTGATGGCTAAACCGCTGATCAAACAGTTAAGGCCACTGCAGTTTTTAATTTATGTTGGCATATATCAGCTGAAGTTTTTACGTATTCCCGACCACGCCGCTGTGGGTGAAACCGTTGAAGCCGCCCGTTATTTAAAAGGTCAGTCCATGACCAAATTAATTAACGGTGTGCTGCGCTCGGTACAACGTAAACCAGAGCTGTTTGATGTCAGTCAGGCACCGCTGCCAGTGCAAACCAATCACCCATCCTGGCTGGTGAATTCACTGCAACAGGCTTACCCACAGCAGTGGCAACAGGTGCTGGCTGCCAATCAGCAAAAAGCCCCCCTCTGGCTTAGGGTGAATGTGCAGCGCTGCAGCATTAAAGAATTTTGTCAGGCGTTAACAGCCGAAGGTATTGAGTTCAGCCAACCCGAACCCAGTTTGCCACAGGCTATTTTGCTGGCACAGGCCACAGATGTAGTGCTGCTGCCTGGTTATCTGGACGGTTGGTTTGCAGTGCAGGATTTAGCCGCCCAATATGCCGCTGTGTTTCTGGCACCAGAAAACGGCGAACATATTCTGGATGCCTGTTGCGCCCCTGGGGGTAAAACCGGTCATATCCTGGAAATTGCGCCAAAGGCTCAGGTATTGGCGCTGGATAAAGACGCCAAGCGGCTGGACAGAGTGCGCGACAACCTGGCACGTTTAGGCCATCAGGCTGAGATCAAAGCCGCGGACGCCGCCACCCCACGCCAATGGTGGGATGGCCAGCCCTTTGACCGTATTTTGCTGGACGTGCCCTGCTCGGCCACCGGCGTCATTCGCCGTCATCCGGATATACGTTGGCTCAGAAAAGCCGCAGATATTGCAGCGCTTGCCACCTTACAACAACAAATTCTGATCCAGATATGGCCTTTATTAAAACCGGGCGGCACGCTGTTATATGCCACCTGCAGTGTATTGCCGGCAGAAAACCAACTGCAAATCAGTCAGTTCCTAGCACATCACCCGGATGCCGAAGCTGTGGCTTTAGGCGCCGGTATCAACGACAGTCAAATGCAAATTCTGCCTGGCGAACAACAAGCCGACGGCTTCTTTTACGCCAAACTCAGCAAAAAGGCGAACGGATGAAAATTATCATTCTGGGTGCAGGTCAGGTTGGCGCCACTTTGGCGGAAAACCTGGTGGGTGAAGAAAACGACATTACTGTGGTCGACATTAACGCCGACAAACTCAGGGCTTTGCAGGATAAGCTGGATTTGCAGGTGGTGCATGGCCACAGCGCCCATCCGGATATCCTGAAAAAAGCCGGCGCTGAAGACGCAGATATGATTATTGCGGTGACCAACAGCGATGAAGTGAATATTGTCGCTTGCCAGGTGGCTTACAGTATTTTTAATACACCAACCAAAGTAGCGCGTATCCGCACCAACCAATACATCAAATACCGCGACCAGCTGTTTAACAAAGACGATATGCCGGTTGACCACTTTATTGCCCCTGAAACTCTGGTCACCGACTATATCCGCCGTTTAATCGACTACCCGGGCGCTTTGCAGGTGGTGGAGTTTGCCGGCGGCAAAGTGAGTTTAGTGGCGGTGAAAGCTTATTATGGTGGTTTGCTGGTAGGTCATGCGTTGTCTACCTTGCGTGAACATATGCCCCATATCGACGCCCGGGTAGCCGCTATTTACCGCCGTGGCCATGCTATTAAGCCTATTGGCACCACTATTATTGAAGCCGACGACGAAGTGTTTTTTGTCGCGGCCACCAAACATATCCGCGCTGTGATGAGCGAACTGCAAAAGCTGGAAAACAGCTACAGACGCATTATGATCGCCGGCGGCGGCAACGTCGGTTTTGGTTTGGCCAAAGCTTTAGAAAAAACCCACAGCGTCAAGCTCATCGAGCGCAGTAAAGAGCGCGCAGAATATTTATCCAGCACCCTGGAAAACACTGTGGTATACGCCGGTGATGCGTCCGATCCAGAGTTATTGCAGGAAGAAAACATCGATCAGGTCGACGTGTTTTTAGCGGTCACCAATGACGATGAAGCCAACATTATGTCGGCCATGCTGGCCAAACGGATGGGCGCACAAAAAACCATGGTGCTGATTAAACGCGGCGCTTATGTCGATTTGCTGCAAGGTGGTGAAGTGGATATTGCGGTGTCGCCACAACAAGCCACTATTTCTGCTTTGTTAACCCATGTGCGCCGTGGTGACATTGTGAACGTCTATTCCCTGCGACGTGGCGCCGCCGAAGCTATTGAAGCGATAGCACATGGGGATAAAACCACTTCCAAAGTGGTGGGCCAGGCCATTGGCAAAATTAAACTGCCACCAGGCTGCACCATAGGCGCCATAGTACGGGGTGACGAAGTGTTGATTGGCCACGACGCCACTGTGATTGAAACCGACGACCACGTAATTTTGTTTTTAGTGGATAAAAAGTTTATCGGTGAAGTGGAACGTTTGTTCCAGGTTAGCGCTATTTTTATCTAGTTGTTTTAAATAAGATTTAAACTTTAAATGCCGGATTAAACATTGGTTTATTCCGGCATTTTTGTTATTGCAGGTTACATAACAGCGCCTGAAACAGCGGCCTGATACAAAGCCGGCGTCAGGTAATAATGCACCTTATATTCGGTTTCACCGGCGGCATTTTTCGCTTCCACCTGATGCGAAAATACCCCACCAATTTTCTCAACGGCACGGCGCGAACGGATGTTGTCAGCGCCAATATGCAACCAGACTTTATCCACATGCAAAAAAGCATGGTGCAGCATCAGCTGCTTCATTTCGCCATTCACAGCCCCACCCCAATGGCTGCGCGCCAAAAAACTGTAACCTATCGCCAGTTCACGCTCAGTCAGATTGATATCGTAATAACGGCTGGAGCCAATGACTAAACCACTTTGGTTATCAACCACCTTAAAAGCGCTGCCGGAGGTTATGCCGCTGTCAAAAAAACGCGCAAACACCTCCCGCTGGTAGCGGTTGGGTTCAGGGTGTTGTTGCCAAATCAAAGGGTCGCTGGCGGCAAGGTATAAGGCCTCAAAATCATCGGCTTGTAATGGCAATAACGTGATCTGTTTGCCGGTTAACACAGGTTGTAATACAAAATCTGCCATTTTTTATCCTTTTAACCGGTCCAAATGCCGTACATAACGCCCCTGCAACAAGCTTCAGGCAACAAAACTGCATCTTAGTTTTGGCCTGTAACTTATTGCTTAACAACCATTTTTTTTCATTGTAACCACTTTATAAGCTAAATGACCATTAACTGGTGGTTCTGCCGAATCAACAAAACAGAAACAGAGCCAACCAACTGAATTTAAATGATATTTTTTATGGCATTTAACTTGCCACCCGCACCTGCCCCGATGGGCACCTTATCCGAAATATCATTCTAATAAACGGACAGATTGTATGAATAAAATTTTTTTTAATACCCAACAACAACTGAGAAACGGCTGGTGGGTGCTGGTGTTTGTAGCCATTCTGGTTGTATCACAGCAGCTGTATAAACCCACTAAAAACTGGCTGGCCAGTCTTGGTGCCAGCAGCACTCAACTTGAACCACTGGCACTGCTGTTTTTATTGCTGGTGAGCTGGTGTTGTTTATTGTTGCGCCGGCAGAAATTCAGTGACTTAGGTTTGCAGCTCAACAAAAGCTGGTGGCAACAGTTGCTGCTGGGCACCTGTGCCGGCGTGGTGATGATGTTGTTGATAGCGGCGCTGATGTGGAGTTGCGCCACTGTCAGCTTTCGTCTGAACCCGGAGTTTCAAGCCTCAGATTTAATGTACGGCGCTTATTTGTTATTGATCGCAGCTGCGCTGGAAGAGCTGTTATACCGTGGTTTTGTGTTTCAGCGCCTGCTCGATGGTTTAGGTGCCTGGCCGACCCAACTGCTGTTTGCCACAGTCTTTGTGTTAGGTCATTGGGACAACCCAGGCCTTGCAGGCAGCGCTAAAATTGTCGCCTCTGTCGATTTGGCATTAGCCTCTTTACTCTTTGGCCTGGCGTACATCAAAACCCGCAGTTTAGCCTTGCCGCTGGGCTTACATTTTGGCTGGAACTGGGCGCAAGGTTATCTGCTGGGTTTTCAGGTCAGTGGGTATGAGCATAACGGCTGGCTGTTACCTCAGCTGCAAGCGCAGCCAGACTGGCTGACCGGCGGCACCTTTGGTGCTGAAGCCAGTGTTTTTGCTTTGCTGGTGGATTGTCTGGCGCTCTGGTTGTTATGGCGCTGGCGTGGTGTTGCCACAACACCCACTGCCCCCGCATGCACATCATCACCCGCTCAGGCGCTTTAAAGCAGCAAAGCTGCCTGTTATCACAACACTGCTGGCTCAACTAAATATTGTTTCGCTGTTTGTTCTACCCGCTGTCGCAACAGTTGCAGCAGCGGGCTTTCACTTTGCCAATAATGCCAATACAAAGGGGTATCCAGAAAATAACCGGGCGATAAATCAATAAGTTGCCCTGAGTCCAACAAATGCTGGCTTTGCAGCTCTGGCAATAAACCAAAGCCTAAACCCACCAGCACAGCACGGACAAAACCTTCAGAAGACGGGCATAAATGCACCCGCTGTGGTGTGGCGCCGGCAATATCGGCCAGATACTGATGTTGCAGCTGATCATGCTGACTAAACACCATACAAGGCAAAGCCGCTATTTTGGCCGGCAGGTTTTGGGTAAGCTGGTGCCTTTCCACAAAATCCACACTTGCCACAGCCCGATACCGCAGTGCGCCCAGATACAACACAGCACCGCCATTCACCGGCTGGGCTGCGTCACAAACACAAGCCATCACGTCGCCCTGCTTCATACGTTTTAAGCCAACGGATTGATCTTCAACCACTAAATCAAACTGCACTCCGGGGTGGTCCGGTAGCACCAAAGCCTGTGGCAACCAGGTTGCCAAAGAATCGGCATTAGTCGCCAGCCGCACTACTAAATGCTCCGGATCGTCGGTCAGCCCAAGTGCAGCTTCCATTTGCCGCACCTGTTGCAAATGATTCAGCAAACGTTGCCCGGCGGCCGTGGCGACTGGCGGTGAGGTGCGCAGCAACACTGGCTGGCCCAATAAAGCTTCCAGCTGTTTGATGCGCCGGCTCACTGCCGACTGGGTTAAACACAGCTGCTGCGCCGCTTTTTCAAAACCCTGTTGTTCAATCACTGCCGCCAAAGCCTGTAACAGCCGATAATCAATCATGATTAAAACTCATGTAGGCTAAAAATTATTCGTTGGATTCATTGTAATGCTGTTGTTTAGACTCTGGCCAGAGTTGCAGCCTGGTGTTTTGAAAAAGGAAAAATGGGGATGTTGTCATTTTTTACCGGTTTTACCGTGGGCCTGAGTTTAATAGTGGCCATTGGCGCGCAGAATATCTGGGTGCTGAGCCAAAGTATGGCCGGCGCTAACCGGCTGGTGATCGCGCTGGTATGTATCAGCTGTGACGCGCTGTTAATTATTACTGGTGTGTACAGTGTGCAGTGGTTGCAACAAATAATGCCACCGCTGGTGCCAGTGCTTACCTGGTGCGGGGTGCTGATGCTGTTATGGCTGGCTTATGGCGCCGCCCGCCGCGCCTGGCAAGGCAGCCAAGGTTTAATGGCAAAACAACAAGTGCAGGTGCAACCCTGGCCAAAAACAGCTATTACCGCTTTGGCCATTACTTTGCTCAACCCTCATGTGTATCTGGACACTGTGGTGTTGATTGGTGGTGTTGGCACTTTGCAACCACAACCGGGTTGGTTTACGGTAGGCGCTTGTCTGGCATCTTTTCTCTGGTTTAGCAGCCTGACTGCTTTGGCGCCCAAGCTTAAAACTGTGCTGAGTTCACCGAAACGCTGGCGGGTATTTGATGCGCTGGTGGCACTGACTTTGGCAGGTATAGCGCTGAAATTGGCGGTGGTATAACGCTGGCGGATGTTTGATAAGGGGCGATGATATGACAGCGATTGCGTTAAAGCTTGCCGTGGCACTATAGCGCGCCACTTCATTGTAACTTGATGCGACATTCGCACTCGTCGCTGTTTATGATCATTCGCTGGGCACATCACCTGCCGTTTTTGATCACGGCATCGGTCCGGCCTGTTGGCGTAAGCTCTTGATCAAATTAGCATCGGCCGCCAACACCATAGTGTTGCAGCTTTCTATGCAAGCCAAAATAGCGCCCCGTGGCCCATTTTGCCAGGCGGCACTGGTATAAAATGCCTGCTGGCTTTGCTCACAATCCGCCAAGCTGTGATAAGCCCGCACCAGCATGTAGGCGTCTGACGTTTGCAAAGAGGCGGTGGCGAGAACCACATCAATCCCTGCGGCGGCCAACAGTGGCAAAGATTTTTCATGTAACAATTGATGGAACTGTGACCCGGTGCCTGGTTTTAATTGGTAACTACGGATTTCAATAATATTTTTCATCGCTGAACATCTGCTAAAGTGGCAATAACAAGGCATTATGGTAAGTGGAAACCTTGTACCGACATAGTGCAAATCCCAGGCATTTGCAGTGTTACAACCAATGAATTAAAGGTATTTCACCAGGTTTACTATGGCTTTTGAACTTGATAACTACGACCGCAAAATTATCGCTCTGCTGCAAAGCAATGCGCGCATCAGTTACACCGAAATTGGCCGGCAAGTCCATCTCACTGCGCCAGCTGTAACAGAGCGGGTGCGGCGTTTGGAAGAGGCTGGGGTGATTACGGGCTACCAAACGCGAGTCAATTTGCGCGCCTTGGGTTATAGCTTTGAAGCCTTTATCAACATTGTGGTGGATTCACATGCCGCCCTGGATGCCTGGGCTGCAGCCCATCCCGAGGTGTTAGCACTGCACGCGACCACCGGCAACCACTGTGCGCTAATGCACATCGGCGTCACTTCGCCGGAACATTTACAAGAGGTGTTAATGTCCTTGGGTAAACTAGGCAAAACCAGTACCTCGATGGTGCTGTCATCGCAGTTTGAAAACCGTCCGCGCTGCCATGGTGATCAACTGCCGAAAACCTCTTAACGCGCGCCTCAAAACTGGCGCCTGCCAACGGCAATTTGCAGCGCCAGTACCGCTTGTGATCAACAAACGCACAGCGTTTTTTTCGACCTTAAATCCTGTGCTTGCGGGCAATTTAGCAAGCTCCTGCCGCTTAGGTGAAATCCAAAGTAAAACAACCATAAATCTGTGGAATCCGTGGTTCACCCAGGCCAATTTCTTGGTTTTGTCTATGTCCTGATAGAGGCCGGCGCCTTATGATCTCGTTTGGCATTTGCCCATGCTGCACCATCTCTCAAGCAAGGAAAACACAGTTTGAATGACCCTCAACATGATTTTGATTTTTTCGTCGGCCGCTGGCGGATAGAAAACCAACGGCTGCGTCATCGTTTGCAACAGTCCAACGACTGGGAGCACTTCGAAGCGAGCCAGGAGATGCGATTGTTGCCTGGAGGCATCGGCAACTACGATGATTTCCTCGCCCCCTGCTGGCGCCCGGGTTTTGTCGGCATGTCGCTGCGTTTGTTTAACCCGCAAACGCAATTGTGGAGTATTTATTGGCTCGACAATATCAACGCTGGTCTTAATAGCGCCGGTAGTTTAATGCCACCCGTCGTAGGTAAATTTGAAAATGGCATTGGCATCTTCGAATGTGATGATGTACTGGACGGCAAACCTATTCGGGTTCGTTATAAATGGTTTGATACCGACACCGAAACCCCACGCTGGGAGCAAGCGATGTCTGCCGATCAAGGCAAAACCTGGGAAGTGAATTGGCGCATGCAAATGTTCCGGCAATAAATTTCTCGTAGCAAACCCCAATAGTGTTGAATGACCAAGCAGTAGAGTATGTATATACCCACTGCTCTGGGCTAAAAAATATAGGAAGATCATGCTAAGCACAAAATTAATAAACAAAATAACGACATTCCGCCAGTTACACAGCCAAGGCGGTTTACTCCTCAATAATGTATGGGATCTGATGACTGCGCGGCTTGCCGAAAAAGCCGGAGCGACCGCAATTGCAACAACCAGCGCTGGCGTTGCATGGACAATGGGTTATGCCGATGGCCATACCATCCCACGCAAGTGTGTGATGCAGCATGCGGCCGCAATTGTAGCCAGTACCGAACTGCCTGTGTCTATCGACGTTGAAAACGGTTTGCTTAGCGCTGGTGAAAGCATGAGCGATTTGGCGCAAGATTTGTTGGCAGCCGGAGTGGCTGGCGTGAATCTGGAAGATACACAGGACGGCAATATGCTCGATGTTGTTCACGGCTCACAACGCATTCAACAATTGCGTGAAGCCTGCCAAGCATTGGACTACCCGTTATTTATTAATGCAAGGATGGATGTATTGCTTCGCGGCGGCAGCAAGGATGCCGACAGCTTAATCAACCGCGCTCAGGCTTATATTGCGGCTGGTGCAGATGGGGTTTTTATTCCCGGTTTAATCGATTTGGCACTGTGCCAGCAAGTGGCCCGCGCTATCAATGGGCCCTTGAGTGTGATGGCATTACCAGGTGCGCCGAGCGCCAACGAAATCTTCACCACAGGTGTCAAACGTTATAGCGCTGGGTCCTTTATGGCGGAATCCGCATACGGCCATGTATTGGCTCAGATGCAAATATTTCAGCAAACCGGTTATTTGCAGCCCGCAGCGAGTCATTTGAGTTATGGCGAGATGAATCAGATGATCAGCTGATTGGCGGTGTTGGTACTTTGCAAGCGCAGCCAGCCTGGTTTACGGTAGGCGCTTGTCTGGCATCTTTTATCAGGTTTAGCAGCCTGACCGCTTTGGCGCCCAAGCTGAAGACTGTGCTGAGTTCACCGAAACGCTGGCGGGTATTTGATGTGTTGGTGGCTATGATTTTGGCTGGCATAGCTATCAAACTTGCAGTGGTTTGAACACTGCATTTGTACTGTTAACCCGCGTTTTGAACTGAATAAATAGCTTCTTAGCTAACTGGCAGTTCAACAAGTTAAAAGAGCCTTTACTGGTTCATTTGATGCCCTGCGGCATGGCACGTATGCCGGGTCTCGCCCCGGCGGGCGAGTCTCTTTCTTTGCTGACAAAGAAAGAGACGTAAAGAAATCACCCCGAGATCGCTCGAAAGCCTGCTGTTTTGACTCGATTTTGAGGCGCCGCCAAAACTCGGCGACCGCTACCGTCGGTCGCCTCAAACAGTTGTCGGCTTAAAACCTCAAAATCGGCCAAAACAACAGCTCGCTTTACGGGGGAAAGAAAAGCACTGAATTGGCGAATCAGTTATTTTGAGCATGTAAAAAAACTATCGCTACCATGCAAACACGCCTCAACTGCTGATTTTCTAATGACAAATAAATCCAGTTCATGCTTACTTAGTACCGTTTTTAGGTGATAGGGAAACAAAGAGCATGTCGCAAAATTCTGAGATTCCAATTAGGAAATACATCAAGCTATCTGAAAACGATCTTAGCGGTTATTGGTTTGACGCTTACGGTTGGATTGCTTGCTACTTCGCTCAACTAGAGGGTTTGAGTTACGCACTGATCGATGCACTGAGTGCTAACGACGGCAAAATTCGATTGAAAAAACTACCATTTCAGGAACGTACAGAACAGGCGAAAGTCCTCGTTTGTGCCCATTTAAGACTGAAAGGCGAGCAAGCATTGGCGGACGAGTAGGATGAATTTCTTACTGAAGCTAAGGCAACAGCCCCTTTAAGAAACAAAATGCTTCATAATCCCATGAGCATCAATCTTGCTCTTTCTGGTCCACTTCACGACCCTGACGCGGGGATCGTATTAGTTCATGAACCTGGCCAACCCATTCTCAAGCTTGGCGCCGTTCAAACCTTTGCACAAACGCTGCACGCTCTGAATAGACGTATGCAAGATCTCCTCACTCGCACTCAGTTCACTCAATAGCAAACCCCAACCAACAACCGGGAGCTGCGGAGTGAGCATTCAAGAGTGAGCGCGGGAGGCGCGAACGGGCGAACGCAGTAGTTGCCGGTGGTTGGTTGCCGGCCGCCCCATAACACATGACGCAACCAACGCTGCTGAAAAAAATAGCCCCCACCCGGCGCACTGCCGCTTTGCGGCGAGCAGGCCCTCTAACAACAAAACCACAGCGTTAACGATGGTTTTCAATTGACCATAAAAAAGGGCTGATTTTTATCAGCCCTTTTTGCTTTCACCGGATAAAAGCCTAAAACTCTTATCCGCCAGCGCGTCTGCTCGTTAAGCGTCAACGCGCTCAAATACAGTGGCAATACCCTGGCCTAAACCTATACACATAGTGGCTAAACCGTATTTGCCGCCTTTGCTTTCCATGACGTTCAGCAAGGTGGTGGAAATACGCGAGCCTGAGCAGCCCAGCGGGTGACCCAGTGCAATAGCACCACCGTTTAAGTTTACTTTGGTTTCTTTCACTTCTAACAAACCTAAGTCTTTCATCACCGGCAACGCCTGGGCAGCGAAAGCTTCGTTCAGCTCGAAAAAGTCAATTTGACCGATGTCTAAACCAGCGGCTTTTAACGCTTTTTTCGACGCTGGCACAGGGCCGTAACCCATGATTGACGGATCACAACCGGCCACACCCATACCAATCACCCGGGCGCGGATCTTCAGGCCTAAAGCGCGGGCTTTGTCTTCACTCATCACCAGCATGGCAGAAGCACCATCGGATAACGCCGAAGAAGTACCAGCTGTTACAGTACCGTTGGCCGGGTCAAATACCGGACGCAGCGCTGCTAAAGATTCCACCGTAGTTTCAGGGCGGATCACTTCGTCTGTATCAAACAGCTTCAACACACCATCAGCGTCGTGGCCAAGGCATGGCAGAATTTCGTTTTTAAAACGGCCTTCCAGCGTCGCTTCATGGGCTAAACGGTGTGAACGGGCACCAAATTCGTCTTGTTCCTGACGGCTGATGCCATGCAGTTTGCCCAGTAATTCAGCGGTTAAGCCCATCATACCAGCGGCTTTGGCCACAGATACACCTAAACCCGGGTGGAAATCGACACCGTGGGTCATAGGCACATGGCCCATATGCTCCACACCACCGATTAAATACACTTCACCCATACCCATGGCGATAGAACGCACAGCATCATGCAGCGCCTGCATCGAAGAACCGCACAGACGGTTCACAGTAACAGCAGGCACCGAATGTGGAATACCGGCTAATAACGCGGCGTTACGCGCCACGTTAAAACCCTGTTCCAGCGTTTGTTGTACACAACCCCAAATCACATCGTCGATGTCGCTTGGGTTCAGACCAGGGTTACGTTCTAAAATGCCGCTCATCACATAAGCAGACAGTTGTTCAGCACGGATATTACGGAAAATACCGCCTTTGGAGCGACCCATAGGGGTCCGGATGCAGTCGACAATCACAGCTTGTTTCATGGTAATTCTCCGCAATTAAACCGGGTAAAACACCTGGCCGCTGGCAGCCATGGCGCGGGTTTTATCTGTAACCTGGTAAATTTCACCCAGGTCTGCGTATTTGTCAGCTAAAGCCACAAAGTTGGCCAGGCCCATGGTGTCCACATAACGCAGCGGACCACCGCGGAACGGAGGGAAACCTAAACCGTAAATCAGGCCCATATCGGCTTCGGCTGCTGATGCCACTATGCCTTCTTCTAAACAACGAATGGCTTCGTTAATCATTGGGATCATAGTGCGGGCAATAATTTCGTCGGCTGAGAAATCTTTTGCCGGTGCTGCAATGCCCGCTAATAAAGCGCCGCTTGCTGCATCCAGGTCTTTTTTCGGTTTGCCTTTGGCATCTTTGCTGTAAGCGTAAAAACCAACACCGTTTTTCTGACCAAAACGCTGGGCGTTATACATAGCGCTGACCGGGTCGTTGGCAACTTTGGCCATCCGCGTTGGGAAACCGGCCGCCATCACGTCGGTACAATGATGGGCAGTGTCTAAACCTACGACGTCCAGCAGATAAGCCGGGCCCATAGGCCAGCCGAATTGTTTTTCCATCACTTTGTCTACTTTGGCAAAGTCGGCACCATCCAGCACTAACTTGCTAAAACCGGCAAAATAAGGGAACAACACGCGGTTCACGTAAAAACCAGGGCAGTCGTTCACCACTATCGGCGATTTACCCATTTTGGCCGCGTAAGCCACTACCGCAGCAATAGTTTCGTCTGACGTGTCTTTACCACGGATAATTTCTACCAATGGCATCTGGTGCACAGGATTAAAGAAGTGCATACCGCAGAACCGGCTTGGGTTTTCCAGGTTGGCCGCTAAAGAGTTGATCGAAATTGTGGACGTGTTGGAGGTAATAATGGCGTCTGGCCCCACCACAGTTTCAATTTCTTTTAATACTGCGCCTTTGACTTTCGGGTTTTCGACCACTGCTTCTACCACAATATCGACACCTTTAACGGTTTCGTTCGAAAGTGTAGGTGTAATAGCAGCAACCACTTTGGCCATGCCGGCAGCGTCTAAACGTTTACGTTCCACCAGCTTGCCTAACAGCTTAATAGCTTCGCCCATGCCCTGCTCTAAGGCCTTGTCGTTGATGTCTTTCATCACCACAGGCACACCTTTAGAAGCAGACTGGTAGGCAATACCACCGCCCATAATGCCGGCGCCTAACACTGCAGCTTTATTGATGGCTTTTTTCGCCATTTTGCCAGCTTGTTTGGCTTTGCCTTTGATTAGTTGGTCATTCAGGAACAAACCAATCTGGGCAGTAGCAGCGTCGGTTTTTGCCAGTTTGGCAAAACCGGCGTTCTCCAGTGCTACGGCACCGGCGCGGTCTAAACGCGCTGCTTTTTCAATGGTTTCTACCGCCAGCATAGGCGCAGGGTAATGTTTACCTGCGTTGGCAAATACCATGCCTTTGGCGGTATTAAAGCTCATAGTGGCTTCGGTTTTATTCAGTTTCAGCGGAGCTAACTTGGCAGCACGTTTCTGGCGCCAGTTCAGCTTGCCGGCAATGGCGTCCTGCACCATCGAAAGCGCAGCTTCTTTTAATTTGGCTGGAGCTACGACGGCATCCACAGCACCTTCTTTTAAGGCTTGTTCGGCGCCACGTTCTTTACCTGTAGTGATCCACTCCATCGCAGTGTCAGCACCCACAATACGGGGTAAACGTACTGTGCCGCCAAAACCTGGCATCAGACCCAGTTTGACTTCAGGTAAACCAATTTTGGTGGTGGTATCGGCCACACGGTAGTCGGCCGTTAAAGACCACTCACAACCGCCGCCTAACGCAAAACCATTTAATGCCACTACTGTTGGAACTGGTAAATCTTCAGCGAGGTCGAAGATGTCGGAAGCTTGTTTGATCCACGGGATTAATTCAGCTTCAGGCTTTTGGAAAGTGGCTAAAAATTCAGTAATATCAGCACCAACAATAAAGGTTTCTTTGGCGCTGCTGTAAATTAAACCTTTGAGATTTGCATCTTTGTGCAGGATTTCCAACGCTGCGCGGCAATCGGCCAGCGTTTGCTGGTCAAATTTGTTTACCGAGCCGGCTGCGTTAAAGGTAAACTCGGCAATACCGTCAGCAATGTATTGCACGGTAATGCTGGAACTCTGGTAGATCATGGATGTTCTCCTTCGTCGCGTAGGTGACAAATGCTTTTTTATCGCAACAGGTCAGATGAGTCTTGTGCGGGTCCAGTGTGTCGCGGTTCAGGAAAAAATTCAACCGTTATTTAAACGCTTGTTTGAATTCGCCGTCGACGCCTGTGTAACTATAGGTGGTATTTATACAGATGTGGCAACCGAAGTTCGGCATCTCAGGAACAGGTTTTTTTATGTCGCTGCTGCTGGTGTTCAGCAGCAGCACTCTGGCAGCACCTTCCGATCAGGTGTTGCGGGAACGTTTTCTCAAAGCTGAAAAAAACATTCAGAAAGCAAGCCCTGAACAAGCGCAAAAAATCCTGCGTGATTTACATCATTACCCGCTGAAACCTTATGTTGAGCTGGAGTATTTAAGCCGCGCGCTGGGCAAAACTGCCGAGGTTAAAGATTTTTTAAAACGCCACCAGGGCACGCCACTGGAATGGCCAATGAAAAAACGCTGGCTGATTTATTTAGCCAGTGTTGGCCTGAGCCAGCCTTTTTTACAGAACTACCAGATGGGCACAGACACTGTGCTGGACTGTTATGCACTGCAACTTAGGCTACTGAATGAGCCGGCTAAAACCATCTGGCCTGAAGTGACCAAACTCTGGACTGTGGGTAAGTCGCTGCCCAAAGAGTGTGACAACCTGTTTTCCCGCTGGCAAAAAGCCGGCCAGCGCACGCCGGAAGTGGTGTGGGCCCGCTTAACCAAAGCCGCCGATGGCGGTGATGAACGGATCATCCCTTATTTACGCACCCTGCTGCCAAAAAACCTGCAATACCTTGGTGATAAATGGAAACAGGTGATTGAAAACCCAGGCCTGGTGCAAAGACAAAATTTTTTGCCACTCAAACATCGTTGGGAGCGCGAAATTCTGACCTATGCCCTGAAAAAAATGGTGTGGAAACAGCCGGAACAGGCGCTCAGGGTATGGCAAAGATTTGAAACTGATCCGCAATTTACCAAAGCACAGCGCACCGACGTAGCCCGACAGTTTGCTATTGCCCTGGCCAGCAAAAACGACGCCCGAGCCACCAAATTTATCGCTATGGTGCCGGTGGCACTAAAAGATGATTTATTTATTCAGTGGCAACTGGCCTGGTTGTTGCGGCAAAAACAATGGCAACAAATTCAGCAAATGCTGGCTGAACTGCCAGCTGAGAGCCGTAACAAAGATAACTTAAGGTATTGGCAAGCTCGGGTGCTGCAGGAGCTGGGGCAGCAGGAACAAGCCAAACAACAGCTGGCAAGCCTTGCCGAAGAACGCAGTTATTATGGTTTTATGGCCGCCGCCAAACTGGGCCTGAAACCCAGCCTGGCGCATAAACCAGTGCCGATCACGGCCGAACAGTATCAGGCTTTTAAAAAGAGTGCGGCTATAGCGCGGATGTATGAATGGCAGGCCATTGGCCGGCCCAACGCCGCCAAGCGGGAACTGACGTTCCTGCAAAAATACGGCACAGAACCGGAAAAACTCAGCGCCGCCAAGTACGCTTATGACAAAGGCTGGTATGACAGAGCCATTTTTGCACTGGCGGATGCCGGTTATTGGGATGACGTAGAAATGCGTTTTCCGATGGTGTTTAATCAGGAAATTCAAAAACATGCCAAAGCAGCTCAGGTAGACCCTGCCTGGGCCATGGCCATTACCCGACGCGAAAGCACCTTTATTCCGACGGCTAAATCGCCGGTGGGTGCCCATGGTTTAATGCAAATTATGCCGCAAACGGCTAAACATATCTCGGGCCGGCGGGTTGCGGTACAAACCTTGTATAACCCCAATGTAAATATTGATATGGGGACCGACTATCTGAACTATTTAATGCGGCAAAATAACAATAACCTGGTCTTTGCGACCGCCTCTTATAACGCCGGTTACAGCAGAGTAAAAACCTGGTTGCCCAAAGGCCAGCAGATGCCGCTGGATATCTGGATTGAAACTATTCCGTTTAAAGAAACACGGGAATATGTCAAAGCGGTGCTGGCTTATTATCAGATTTACAACATCAGAATGAATCAGAACCACGACGTTTTTGTGCCATTAAGCACTATGCAGGTCGGTGAAAGCTCCTGAGTCAGCACCAGAGCCTGTGTTGCCCCCTGTGGGCCTATTGCAGCCGTAGCAGCGGCTGCTGTAACTTCATATGATAACTAATGATAGGAACAGCCATGCGACCAGCTTACCAACCTCTGTACGCCGCTCACCTGTTTGAGCTGCAACAACGCACCAAAGCCGTGCTGGCACGGGAAAATCTGGACGCATTGGTGATCCATTCGGGCCAGGCTAAACGTCAGTTTCTCGACGATATGGATTATCCCTTTAAAGTAAACCCGCTGTTTAAAGCCTGGTTGCCGCTGGTCGATAACCCACACTGCTGGCTCATCGTCGATGGCGTCAACAAACCTAAACTGGTGTTTTATTTACCTGTAGATTTCTGGCACAAGGTGCCGGACGCCCCAACCGACTTCTGGGCCGGCTTTTTTGATATTCAGCTGATTGATAAAGCCACCAAAGTTGAGCAACTGCTGCCCTACGACAAAGCACGGATGGCGTATCTGGGTGAACAGCTGGAACTGGCCCGTGCCCTGGGCTTTACCGAGCTGAACCCGGAAGGTGTATTAAATTACCTGCATTATCACCGCGCTTATAAAACCGACTATGAGCTGGCCTGTATGCGTGAAGCCAACCGCATTGCGGTACAGGGCCACAGAGCGGCCGAAGCGGCTTTTCGTGCCGGTGGCAGTGAATTTGATATTCAGCTGGCCTACCTGGCGGCTGTGGGCCAGGGCGAAAACGAAGTGCCTTACGGCAATATTATTGCACTGAACCAAAACGCCGCCATTTTGCATTACACAGTGCTGGAGCGGCAAAAACCTGCTGAACATCATTCGTTTTTAATCGATGCCGGCGCGTCATTTCATGGCTATGCCGCCGACATTACCCGCACTTACAGTGCGAAAAACGACGAATTTGCCGCCCTGATCCAGGCAATGAATGCCATTGAATTACAACTGGTCGACAGCTTAAAACCCGGCATTAAATACACTGAAGTGCATTTAAAGTCACATCAGCTGATTGCCAATATTCTGGCCGATTTTGACTTAGTGCAGCTGGGCGCCGACGCCATAGTAGAAACCGAAATCAGCCGTACTTTTTACCCACACGGTATTGGCCATCATTTGGGGCTGCAGGTGCATGATGTGGGTGGTTTTATGGCGGATGAACGTGGCACTCATGTGGCGGCCCCCCAGAATCACCCTTTCCTGCGCTCAACACGGCTGGTTGAGCCTGGCATGGTGTTTACCATAGAACCGGGTTTGTATTTTATTGATTCGTTATTGGCCACGCTCAAACAAAGTGAACACGGCAAATACGTAAACTGGCACAAAGTAGATGCGATGCGTAAGTTTGGTGGCATCCGGATTGAAGACAACGTGATAGTGCACCGTGACCGCAATGAAAATATGACCAGGGATTTAGGTTTAGCCTGATCACTGACATCAGCAGCATCATTTGCAAAAACGGCCGGTAAAGGCCGTTTTTTATATTTTGAAATCCACCAGCCAAGCCGTTACCATAAGCGGCTGTTTTACTCTCGCGGAATGCACCATGACTGATGTGTTTGCCCATGCCGATCAACAACTGGATGCTTTAGGTTTACGCTGCCCTGAGCCTGTAATGATGGTGCGGCTGACCATCCGGAAAATGGCCGCGGGCCAAACCCTGTTGATCCTGGCCGACGACCCGGCCACCACCCGCGACATTCCGGCTTTTTGTCGTTTTATGGATCACGAACTTGTGGCGATGGACACTTCAGAGTTGCCTTATCGTTATTTGCTGAAAAAAAGCGCCGGTTAAACTTGTTATTTCAAGGATCCGGTCGCAGACTCTTGATTATTCAACAGCTTCGGAACTACCGTTTTGCCATTGTCGCAAAGCCATCATAAAGCCGCTTCTATCGATCAGCTCAGACGGCGTTATATTCTGTTATTTGCCAGCTATATCAGCTCACTGACATTATTGCTGATGGGCTTTTATCACTTATTCAGCGCTGATTTGTCATTACAACTGCTGTTATTTGGTGCTGCGCTGGCGCTGCTGTTGATTTCTATCTGGTTTCACCGCTCACAGCAACTTCAGCTGGCCTGTACTTTAGTGGCTCTTTTTGCGTTGTTTTTTGTGTTGTTACTGGTATGGCACGGTGGTTCACAAAACACCGCTCTATATTGGGTATTTCCGGTACCGCTGATCATGTTTGGCCTGCTTGGTGCCAAAGCCGGCATTATTCTGAATCTGCTGATGTTTTCCGGACTGATGTTTTTGTTATTTGGTCCTGAGCTACAACAAGCCCGTTACACCACAGCAGAGGTGCCGCGTTTTCTGGCCTCGTTTGCCACTGTGCTGGCGGTCGGCTGGATCAATGAACATTTCCGTGAGCGCAGCCATCATTCGATGAGCGTGCTGCAGCACAGCAAAGAGCAACAAGCCAATACCGACGTACTGACCAATCTGGCCAACCGGCGTTTTCTGGAAGAAGTATTGCCGGAGCATACCAAACAACAACCTGAGCTGTTTTTCCCTATGGCGGTGGTCATGACCGACATTGACCACTTTAAACATATCAACGACAGTTTTGGCCATGATCAGGGCGATTTAGTATTACAACAGGCGGCGCTGTTATTCCGGCAAAAACTGCGCACTCAGGATATTTGTTGCCGTTATGGCGGCGAAGAATTTTTATTATTGTTACCCAAAACCGGCCTGCAGGACGCACTGCGGGTAGCCGATAAAATCCGCGCTACTATTGCCCAACAGAGGTTATTACCGGAGCACCCCGATTTAGTTATTACCGGCAGTTTTGGGGTGGCAGAAGCCACAGCAGCAGAGGATATTCAGGCTGCAATTAAAAGAGCCGATCAGCAGCTGTATCTGTCCAAAGCCAGTGGCCGCAATCAGGTGCATTAACTCACAGCTTTGATCAGCGCCACCCTGAAAATTTTAAAAAATCATTTGCGTCTGACGTAACGTCAGGGCCCAGACTGCAGTTGAGCCTAAACAAAGAAACTAAGTTATGTCCTTTACCATCAGCCAGTTAGCTAAGATTGCCGGCATTAGTGTCCGCACCTTACACCATTATGATCAGATAGGTTTATTTAAACCCATGGCACGCAGTGCCGGCGGTTACCGTTTGTATCAGCAACAACAATTATTGCAGCTGCAACAGATCCTGATGTATCGCGAACTGGAATTGCCTCTGGCGGAAATTCAGCGTTTGCTGCAAAACCCGGACTACAACTTAGTCTCTTGTTTATTGGCGCAAAAGCAGCAGCTAACAGCAAGGTTGGACCATCTGACCAAACTGTTAGCCATGCTGGACCAATCTTTGTTACAACTGGAGTCTGACACTATGTCTAACCCAAATCATTCAGCTTTATTTCAACATTTCAGTCCACAGGTGCTGCGCGAAGAAGCAATTCAACGCTGGGGAGCCACTGAAATTGAGCAACACGAGCAGCAACAACAACAGTTATCAGCCAGCGAACAACAGGCGCAAGCCCAACAAGGCGAGCTGATAGCGTCACAATTGTCACAACTGCGTCACCTCAGCGCGGATGCAGCTGAAGTACAACAACTGATGCGGGCTCAGCACCAATGGTTACTGAGTTATGGCGCCTGCCCGGCGGAGCGGCTGTTGCAACTGGCCAGCCTCTATGTGCAGGACGAACGTTTTAGCAACTATTACAACAGGTTTGGTGCAGGTACAGCAGAACTGATGCATGACGGCCTGAGACTGTACGCTGCAACCTTGGCCGGGCCTGAAGCAGACTGATGGCAAAGTTGAGGCATAAAAAAACCCGGCGCTTGCCGGGTTTTATTTTGCTATCAGCACCAAACTGCAGTGTTATTGCAGCACAGAAATATCAGCAACATGCAGGAAAGCTAAACGCAGTTGGTTTAACAGCGCCAGGCGGTTTTGCCGCACCGCCATATCCTCAACGTTCACCATCACTTCGTCAAAGAACTGATCAATCACCTGACGTAAGGAGGACAGCGTGCTTAAGGCTGTGTTGTAGTCACCTTTGGCAAACAGGGTTTCCAGCTCAGTTTGTTTAGCCGATAAAGCGGCAAACAAGGCTTGTTCAGCACCCGCCTGCAATAAAGTGGTATTGACCTGTTGTGGCAGCTCACCTTCCACTTTGGCCAGAATATTGGCAACCCGCTTATTGGCAGCAGCTAAAGCTGAAGCCGCTTCTAATTTACGGAATTCAGCCACAGCTTTAACACGGCGGTCAAAATCGGCCGGATTGGTTGGGCGACGCGCCAGTACGGCCTGAATTACATCGACGGCATAACCTTCGCCTTCGTACCAGGCACGGAAACGCGCCAGCATAAATTCCAGCACTTCGTCAGCAACAGTGGCTTGGGTTAACTTGTCACCAAAAGTGTTTTGGGCATAGCTGATGATGTCCAGCAAGTCTAATGGCAGCTGTTTTTCTACCATAATCCGCAGCGCACCAATGGCAGCACGGCGCAGTGCAAAGGGGTCTTTATCGCCTTTTGGCGCCTGACCAATACCAAAAATACCCACTAACGAATCGAGTTTATCAGCAATGGCCACTGCACAGGCTTCGAGCTGACTTGGCAGGCTGTCACCGGCAAAACGCGGTTTGTATTGTTCGTTCAGCGCAACCGCAACAGCCTCTGGCTCGCCGTCAATCCGGGCATAATGCATGCCCATAATGCCCTGTGTTTCCGGGAACTCACCAACCATGTTGCTCATCAGGTCGGTTTTCGACAGTAAACCAGCGCGCTCAGCATGCTGTACATTGGCGCCAATTTTGCCGGCAATATAAGCCGACAGCTTGGCAATGCGCTCAGATTTTTCACGTAAAGTGCCGAGTTTTTGCTGGAACAATACAGTGCCTAAACTCTCAAGGCGGTCGGCCAGTTTGGTTTTTTTATCCACAGTAAAAAAGAACTGGGCATCTGTTAACCTTGGCCGCACTACTTTTTCGTTACCCGAGATGATCTGGCTCGGGTCTTTACTGTTGATATTGGCAACAAAAATGAATTTATTCAGTAACTTGCCGTTATTATCCAGCAGCGGGAAGTACTTCTGGTTGTCTTTCATGGTCGAAATTAACGGCTCAGCCGGCACTTCGAGGAAACGCTCTTCAAATGAACCGACCAGCACCACTGGCCATTCCACTAAAGACGTCACTTCATCGAGCAGCGCTTCGTCAGTCGCGACCATGCCATTGAGCGAGGCTGCGGTTTTTGCTACCTCAGCGGCAATAAAAGCACGGCGTTTGGCGTAATCTGCCACCACAAAAGCCTGTTCCAGCGTGCTTAAGTAAGCATCGGCATTGGCAATTTCCACCAGCGCCGGGGCGTGGAATCTGTGACCATGAGTAGCACGGCCTGAAGTTTTGCCCAGCACTGTTGCCGGCACTATGTCGTTGCCATACAACATCACTACAGTGTGCACAGGACGGATAAATTCGGCAGTGGAATGGCCCCAGCGCATGGGCTTGGCAATAGGCAATTTTGCCAGCGCGTTGTGAATGACTTCAGGTAATAAACTGACGGTAGCAGCGCCCAGCACTTTGGCTTTATGCACCAGCCAGGCACCTTTGTCCGTTTCCAGGCGTTCGGCCTGTTCCACACTAATGCCGTTGGAAGCAGCCCAGGCTTGTGCTGCTTTGGTCGGTTGACCAGAAGCATCAAAAGCACTTGCGAGCGCCGGCCCGCGTTTTTCCACCACTTTATCGGCCTGTTGAGCCACCAGCTGATTGACCCGCACCGCGAGACGGCGTGGCGCTGCGTACCAGGCAGTGTTGCTGAAAGACAAACCGAGTTTATTCAGCTCATCGACAATATTTTGTTCAAAAGCCGTTGCTAAAGTTTGCAGCGACTTCGGTGGTAACTCTTCAGTACCAATCTCAACAATAAAATCCTGCACCACTTAAACCTCCTGCTGCACTTGTGACTGGTTACGGCATAACGGGAAACCCAGCTTTTCGCGGGCAGCATAATACGCTTCAGCACAGGCCTTGGCTAAAGTGCGCACCCGCAGAATATAACGCTGACGTTCTGTCACAGAAATGGCGTGGCGTGCATCCAGCAGGTTAAAGGCATGAGAGGCTTTCATCACTTTTTCATAAGCCGGCAGTGGTAAACCCAGCTCAATCAGTTTATGGCTTTCGGCTTCGTATTGGTCAAAAGCGGCAAACAGCGCTGGTACATCGGCATATTCAAAGTTGTAAGTAGACTGCTCAACTTCGTTCTGGTGGAACACATCACCATAGGTCACACGCCCCATAGGGCCGTCGGTCCAGACCAGATCAAAAATGCTGTCCACGCCCTGAATGTACATGGCAAGACGCTCTAAACCATAGGTAATTTCGCCTGTGACCGGACGGCACTCTAAGCCACCCACTTGCTGGAAATAAGTGAACTGTGTGACTTCCATGCCGTTTAACCACACTTCCCAGCCTAAACCCCAGGCACCCAGGGTTGGTGATTCCCAGTTGTCTTCGACAAAACGGATATCGTGCACCAGGGTATCAATGCCCAGCTCGCGTAAAGAGCCTAAATACAGCTCCTGAATATTGGCCGGCGACGGCTTTAAAATCACCTGAAATTGATAATAGTGCTGTAAGCGGTTTGGGTTTTCGCCATAACGGCCATCAGTTGGACGGCGGCACGGCTGCACATAAGCCACGTTGCTTGGCTCTGGGCCTAAAGAACGTAAAAAGGTCATCGGATGGAAGGTACCGGCACCCACTTCCATATCAAGGGGCTGCACTATGACACAACCCTGACGGGCCCAATAATCCTGTAATGCCAGGATCAATCCCTGGAATGTTTTAATATCGTAATTGTGCATAGAAGGCGCACCTGCTCGCTGAATGAGATAGACCTGCAAAAATGACCGAAAAGTATACCCATTTACGTGCTGTTTCTGTAGCGCTAAAGCGGGTTTTTTCTCGGTTTTTTCCGCCAGTGCAGTCATTACATTTGTTTATCCACATT
This sequence comes from Rheinheimera sp., assembly GCA_003543135.1. Taxonomy (GTDB): domain Bacteria; phylum Pseudomonadota; class Gammaproteobacteria; order Enterobacterales; family Alteromonadaceae; genus Pararheinheimera. The sequence goes on along the minus strand of DPJG01000029.1, from coordinate 24,464 downwards.
AGACGTAATGTATCGGTGCAGACTGGACCCAAGATAGAATCAATGTTATCAACTTGCTTTATTCTGCTATTCAGCAATGCTGTTTTATCTGGCGCTGAAAACAAAAAACCATCCTTGATAAGGATGGTTTTTTGATGAACACAGAGTGTTGTTACACGTCCAGGTTAGCCACCCGCAACGCGTTTTCTTCGATAAAGGCGCGGCGAGGTTCTACGTCATCACCCATTAGCGTATTAAACAACTGGTCGGCACCAATGGCGTCCTCAATGGTCACCCGCAGCATACGACGGGTATTTGGATCCATGGTAGTTTCCCACAGCTGCTCAGGGTTCATTTCACCTAACCCTTTATAACGCTGAATATACAGACCTTTTTTCGACTCTGTCATCAGCCATTCCAGACCTTCAACAAAGCTGGTAATAGGTTTGATTTTTTCACCACGGCGGATATAACCACCTTCTTCCACCAGATCACGAATCGCGTCGCCTAAAGCGGCAATACGGCCATAGTCGCTGGAGGTGATAAAGTCGTAATGCAGCACATATTCATTGTCGATACCGTGCTGGCGGATCACAATTTTTGGCAGAGTCAGATTGCGTTCACGATCTTCAGTCACATCAAAGGTATAGCTGGAACCATCACCTTCTTTGTCCTGCAGACGTTTTGCCAGTTTACCAACCCACTCTTTGGTTAAAGTGGCGTCTTTTAACATTTCAACCGTAATACCCGGCACATACACCAGCTCGTTCAGCAGGTTCAGTGGGATTTTGCGACCTAAACGCTCAATTGTGGCTTTGCACTTATGATACTGGCCAACCAGAGCTTCCAGTGGTGCACCACCAATACCAGGGGCATCGGCGTTTACATGTAAGGTTGCTTCATCCAGTGCCAGTGTGGTCAGGTATTCAGTCATCGCCGCATCATCTTTGATGTACTGCTCTTGTTTACCTTTTTTCACTTTGTACAAAGGTGGTTGGGCAATATAAATATAGCCACGCTCAATCAGCTCAGGCGTTTGACGGTAGAAGAAGGTCAACAGCAGGGTACGAATGTGCGAGCCGTCGACGTCCGCATCGGTCATCAGGATGATGCTGTGATAACGGGTTTTATCCGGATTGTATTCTTCACGGCCGATACCACAACCTAAAGCGGTGATCAGGGTGCCAACTTCCTGTGATGAAATCATCTTGTCGAAGCGGGCTTTTTCTACGTTCAGAATTTTACCTTTCAGTGGCAGAATCGCCTGGTTTTTGCGGTTGCGGCCCTGCTTGGCAGACCCACCCGCAGAGTCACCCTCTACCAGGTAAAGTTCTGATAATGCTGGATCTTTTTCCTGACAGTCGGCCAATTTTCCTGGTAAACCGGCAATATCCAATACCCCTTTCCGGCGTGTCATTTCACGGGCTTTACGCGCAGCTTCACGGGCACGGGCAGCATCGACAATTTTGGTGACGATGATTTTGGCGTCGTTTGGATTTTCCAGCAGGTATTCATTCAGCTTTTCATGCATCACACTTTCAACCGCCGACTTCACTTCGCTGGACACCAGCTTGTCTTTGGTTTGTGAGCTGAACTTCGGATCCGGCACTTTAACGCTGATAACGGCAGTTAAACCTTCACGGGCATCATCACCGGTAGCCGCTACTTTCATCTTTTTAGCGTAACCTTCGGCGTCAATATAAGTGTTGAGCACCCGGGTTAAGGCCGAACGGAAACCGGCTAAGTGGGTACCGCCGTCGCGCTGTGGAATATTGTTGGTAAAACAGAAGATGCTTTCCTGGAACGAATCATTCCACTGCATCGCCACTTCAACTGAAATGCCATCTTCGCGGCTGGCGGTAAAATAGAAGGCTTTAGGGTGAATCGCCATTTTGGTGCGGTTTAAATACTGCACAAAAGCTTCGATACCACCTTCATATTTAAAGTGATCTTTTTTGTCGTCGCGTTCATCGGTCAGAATAATGCTAACACCAGAGTTTAAGAACGACAGCTCACGTAAACGTTTGGCCAGAATATCGTAGTGGTAATTGATATCAGTAAAAATGGTTGGGCTTGGCCAAAAACGAATTTCTGTACCAGTGCTATCGGTTTCACCAATCACTTTGAGCGGCTCGTCCGGCACACCTAAACGATAAATCTGGTTATGCACCTGGCCTTTGCGGCGAATGGTCAGCTCCAGTTTATCCGACAAAGCGTTTACTACCGACACACCAACACCGTGTAAACCACCCGACACTTTATAAGAGTTGTCGTCGAATTTGCCGCCGGCGTGCAGTACTGTCATGATGACTTCAGCAGCGGACACACCTTCTTCGTGCATATCGGTTGGAATACCACGACCATTGTCGCGGACAGACACTGAGTTATCGCTGTGGATGGTGACAAACACGTCGCTACAATAGCCAGCCAGCGCTTCGTCAATCGAGTTATCGACAACTTCAAACACCATATGGTGTAAGCCTGAACCGTCGTCAGTATCACCAATATACATGCCCGGTCTTTTGCGGACTGCGTCTAAACCTTTCAGTACTTTTATACTGGAGGAGTCGTAATTATGTTCTTCGGCCATTATCATCCGTCCGTACTATCTGCCCATGTTCCACGTGGAACAATCCAACCTCAGTGCCTGACACTAATGGCAAGACCTGAGCAGCTTCAATTGCAGTAATAAACACCTGCGAATTGATATGATGTAAAAAACTAAAAATATGGCGTTTAGAGTGGTCATCCAGCTCCGACGCCAAATCGTCGATCAGCAGCAGTGGCTGTTTATGGCCTCTGCTAAAAATTACATTGCTTTGTGCCACCTTTAACGCAAACAACAACATTTTCAGCTGACCACGCGACAAAAATTCATCGGCATATTCGCCAGCAATTTTGATCCGTAAATCTGCTTTTTGTGGCCCCAATTGGGTATAACCAAACTTCAGGTCACTGCTGAAATTCTGTTGTAGCTGTTGCATTAATTCAGCGGCATCACCTTGTTTCATTGCCCAACCCGGCGTCAGCTCGAGCTCCAGTTGCTGCAATGCTTCAATATCTTGCAGCAAAGGCGTTAAGGCTAAAAACAACTGGTTGATGTACTGCTGCCGCATTTGTTGTAATGCCACCGCAGTTTCACACAACTGCAGATCCCAGAATCTGTAGTTGTCACCATAAGGCTGTTTGCTTTTTAATAAGGCATTACGCTGTTTTAAAACCTTATTAAACAACACCCAGAGTTCAAAAAAGGAAGGTTCCACGTGGAACAATCCCATATCAAAAAATTGTCGCCGCTCTTTTGGCCCGCCAAAAAACAATCTGAAACTGTCAGGCGTGATCAACTGTACCGGCAATAAAGTGGCAATATCGGCCACCCGCTGCACCTTCTCGCCGTTTAGCTTCAGTTGCCATTCGCCCAATCTGTCGCGCAACATACCCACACTCAACAACTGCTGCGCCCATTGCACTTTGCCGTGCAACACCAGTTGAGAGTGCTGATGGCCAATCACCTTCTGCGGTTTGCTGGTGCGAAAAGAGCGGCCATGCGCCAGCAAATAAATAGCTTCCAGAATGCTGGTTTTGCCACTGCCGTTTTCACCGTAAATCAGATTGATCGTTGGCGAAAATTGCAAAGCCGCATTGTTGATATTGCGAAAACCTGTTAGCTGTAACAGCGCCAGCGCCATAAACTACAACAATTACAGCCGCATTGGCATCACGACGTACAAGGCGCCCTGATTACCCACACCTTCCACCAGCGAGCTGGAGTTGGCATCGCTTAAATGCATAATGATCAAATCTGTACCTAAAGTGTTTAACACATCCAGCACATAACCCACGTTAAAGCCAATTTCCAAGGTGTCGCCCTGATACTCAACTTCAATGACTTCTTCAGCCTGTTCATGCTCAGGGTTATTGGCAACAATCTGCAACTCACCGGAACTCAGCGTAAAACGTACACCACGGTATTTTTCATTCGATAAAATTGACGCGCGCACACAAGCATCTTTTAACACAGCACGATGTGCTGTGACTTGTTTGGAACTGTTGCGTGGCAGCACCCGGCGATAATCCGGGAAACGGCCGTCAATTAATTTGCTGCTAAAGCTAAACTGGCTGTCGAGTAAACGGATATGGTTTTGGCCAATGGCCAGGCGGATCACCTGGTCATCATTCACTAACAACCGCATCAGCTCCAGTACACCTTTACGCGGAATAATGACTTGTTTCTGCTGACCAGCAGTTACAGCCAATTCCATTGAGCTTAATGCCAGACGGTGACCGTCCGTTGCCACAGTGCGCAAAGTGCCGTTATCCACTTCAAACAACAAACCATTCAGGTAATAACGCACGTCCTGGTTCGCCATCGAAAAAGCAGTGTCGTCCAATAATTTCCGTAATTGCGCCCGGGTTAAATCAAATTCCACCTCACCTTGCCAGGATTCCAGATTCGGATAGTCGTTGGCGCTTAAGGTTGATAAGGTAAATTTACTTTTGCCGGTACTGACAACACAGTTGTCGCCTTGCAACGAAATATGCAGCGGTGAACCTTCTGGCAAAGAACGACAGATATCGAGTAGTTTTTTTGCAGGAATAGTCACCCGGCCTGGCACCTGCACCTGGGTTAAAGGCACTGCGGCGACCAGTTCAATTTCTAAATCTGTACCTGTTAACGATAAAGCTTCAGGCGTCACGTCCAGCAGCACATTCGACAAAATAGGCAAAGTATGACGGCGCTCAATAGCACCGGATACCATTTGCAGTGGTTTCAGCAGCGTGTCACGGTCAATGTAAAATTGCATAACCTTTCCCTATTAAGACGACAAAGTGCGTATTAAATTCTGAAAATCTTCTTTAATTTCATGAGTTTCTTCTTTCAGAGACTCAATTTTACGGCAAGCGTGCAGCACAGTGGTGTGGTCGCGACCGCCAAAAGCATCACCAATTTCCGGCAAGCTATGGTTCGTTAATTCTTTGGAAAGCGCCATCGCCATTTGCCTGGGTCTGGCCACAGAACGGGAACGGCGTTTAGATAACAAATCGGCAACACGGATTTTGTAATATTCAGCCACTGTCTTCTGAATATTTTCGATGGTGACCAGTTTGTCTTGTAACGCCAATAAATCGCGCAAAGACTCACGGACAAAATCAATGGTAATAGGGCGGCCGGTAAAGTTCGCGTTTGCGGTAATGCGGTTTAACGCCCCTTCTAATTCCCGTACGTTGGAGCGCAGCCGCTTAGCGACAAAAAACGCCACTTCTTCCGGTAAACGAATGTTATTCTCCTGCGCTTTGCGCATCAGAATGGCAACGCGGGTTTCCAGCTCTGGCGGTTCAATCGCAATGGTTAAACCCCAGCCAAAACGGCTTTTTAACCGCTCTTCCACACCGTCAATCTCTTTTGGATAACGGTCGGATGTAAGGATTATTTGCTGATTACCTTCAAGCAACGCATTGAAAGTATGAAAGAATTCTTCCTGAGACCGATCTTTTTTCGCAAAAAACTGAATATCGTCAATCAGCAATGCGTCGACAGAGCGGTAATAACGCTTAAATTCTTCAATGGCGTTATTCTGCAGTGCCTTCACCATATCCTGCACAAAACGCTCTGAGTGCATATAAATCACTTTAGCGTCGGGCTTTTTCGCCAGAATACCGTTACCAACAGCGTGTAATAAGTGGGTTTTACCTAAACCTGTGCCGCCATACAAAAACAGCGGGTTGTACGCAGTGCCAGGATTATCTGCCACCTGACTGGCAGCAGCACGCGCCAGCTGGTTGGATTTACCTTCGACAAAGTTATCAAAGGTGTAATTGGCGCGTACATTACTGCGCACTATGGTTTTTGGCGCTGGTTCCGGAACTTCGGGTGCAGCTACTGGCGCAGCGGCTGCTGTTTGACTGCGGCTGACCGGCGCTGGTGCCGCTTTGACGGTTTTTTGACTGCTGCCCACTTCAAAACGCAGGCGCGGTGCATGATCACCACAATAATCGTGGATCAGCTCGTTGATCCGGTTTAAATATTTATCCCGGACCCAATCCAGCACGAAGCGGTTTGGGGCAAACAATGTGAGAGCGTCATGGGAACTATCGGCCTGCAAAGGGCGGATCCACATGCTGAATTGCTGCGCAGGCAATTCTGACTGCAGTGCTTCTAGGCAATTTTGCCAGACTGACTGATACACCATATCTCCAACAGCCCCGAATAATTAGTATTTAGCAAGGCAGGCGTTTTTTAGCGAAGGTTGGCATTATGGGCTGATCTTATCCACAACTGCAATATTGACTTTCTGAAAAAAGCATCATTTGCAGCAAAAACAACATATGCTCATGTTTTTATTGAATTTATAACCATTATTCAAATTGATAATACCTCGGGTTTTTCCAAGGCGATTCGGAAATATCAAGTGCTTTGCGACCAATTCATGCACATTTTATCCAACAAAATGTGCATGCCTGTGGAAAACTCTGGTTGATCGGCGTTATTTCAAGGATCGGATGGTTATTTAACCAAGGATCGCATTGACAAGCGTGTACTTAGTCCTTAAAATTCGCGCTCTTTTGAAATCGCTGCGTTTTGGTTTTTTACTAAAACACAGATAAACCTTAGTAAATATCGACCGGACGGACGAAGTTATGAAAAGAACATTTCAACCTAGCGTGTTAAAACGTGCTCGCGTTCACGGTTTCCGTGCTCGCATGGCTACCAAAAATGGTCGTCAAGTATTAGCGCGTCGCCGTGCTAAAGGCCGTAAACGCTTAACTGTCGCTTAATTTTTAAGCGCTGCGTGGTCAGCTATACCTTCAGCAGGGAGTTACGTCTGTTAACTCCCCGCGAATTCGACAATGTGTTCCAAAACCCGTTCCGGGTTGCATCTCCCCTGTTTACCATCCTCTGTAAAGCTAATTCGTTAGCTGTTCCGCGTATTGGTCTGACGATCGCAAAAAAACGTGTTAAATTAGCCACGCAACGCAACAGAATCAAACGTTGTGCCCGCGACAGCTTTCGCTTACACCAACATCAGTTACCTCCGGTAGATTGTGTGTTGATGGTGAAAGGTGACATCAGCAACACGGATAACGCAGAACTACATAAACAACTGGAGCGGTTATGGAGCAAGATCTCCCGCCAATACAACGCTACCCAGCCCAAGCCTTAATTAAGGTTGTGAAAGGCTATCAGCGCTGTATCAGCCCTCTGTTTGTTCCCAGTTGTCGTTTTTATCCCAGCTGTTCGCATTATGCGGTAGAAGCGTTAACCCGTTTTGGTCCGCTAAAAGGCAGTTGGTTAACAGCCAAACGTCTATTAAAATGCCACCCCCTACACCCGGGTGGTGATGATCCCGTTCCGGAAAAGCCAAAGAGATAAGCTCACACATGGAATCGCAACGCAGTTTTTTAATTATTGCTCTGGCCTTGGTCAGTTTTTTAATGTGGCAACAATGGCAGGTGGACTATGGTCCAAAACCTGTGGTGCCGGCCAGCAACAGTCAAACCACCAGCAGTGCTGCTGACTTACAACTTTCCGCCAGCGGCAGCACCACTGCTGCAGCGCTTGAAGTAAAGGCCACTCAAGCGCAGCTGATTGAAGTAAAAACCGACGTGCTGACGGTAAAAATTGACAGCCGCGGTGGCGACATTGTTGCGCTGGAGCTGCCTGGTTTTACCGTTTCTCAGGAAAACAAAGCCGCTTATCAGCTGATGCGTCAACAACCAGGTTTTGAGTATGTTGCCCAATCAGGCTTATTAGGTGATGGCCCGGACGATAAAAAAGCGCCAAGGCAGATTTATCAGGTAGCGCAAAACAGCTATCAGCTGGCTAATGGTCAGACAGAGCTGGTTGTGCCTCTGACCATGACACACAATGGTCTAGTTATTGAAAAACGGTTTATTTTTACCGCTGGCAAATATGATGTCCGGGTAGAATATTCTGTGACCAACCAGGGTGATGGCAGCAAGGTTGTGCAACCTTATTTCCACTTTGCCCAGACCATCGACAACGGCGAAGGCACTAATATGATGATGCCTGTGTACCGTGGTGGTGCTTATTCAACTGCAGACCAACGCTACGAAAAACTGTCTTTTGACGACATGAAAGAAGCCAACCTGAATGTCGGCACCCAGGGTGGTTGGGTCAGTATGCTGGAACACTATTTTGTTGCCGCCTGGGTACCACAGGGTGAAGGCAATAACCAGTTGTACAGCATGGTTGCTGATAACTTAGGTGTCATTGGTGTACAAGGCCCACAACAAAGTATTGCGGTAGGCGAACAGAAAACTTTTGCGGCCACTTTTTATGCCGGCCCGAAAGATCAGGATAACTTAGCGCAAATTGCCAATGGTCTGGATCTGACCGTTGACTACGGCATGTTGTGGTTTATCTCACAACCACTGTTCTGGTTATTACAGTTAATTCACGGTTTTGTCGGTAACTGGGGTGTGGCCATTATTGCTATCACCTTATTAGTCAAAGGTATTTTGTTCCCGCTGACCAAGGTTCAGTACGAATCTATGGCCAAAATGCGCAACCTGAAGCCAAAAATTGACGAACTACAGGCCCGTTACAAAGACGACCGTCAAAAGATGGGCCCGGCCATGATGGAACTGTATCGCAAAGAAAAAGTGAACCCTATGGGTGGCTGTCTGCCGATGCTGATCCAATTGCCAATTTTCCTGGCTTTGTACTGGGTCTTTGTTGAAAGTGTTGAGCTTCGCCAGGCGCCGTTTATGCTGTGGATCACCGACCTTTCAGTCAAAGATCCGTATTACGTGCTGCCGGTGCTGTACGGTATCAGCATGTTTATCATGCAGAAGTTAACACCAATGACAGTCACAGACCCAATGCAGGCCAAAATTATGCTGTGGATGCCGGTGGCATTCTCGGTATTCTTCCTGTGGTTCCCAAGTGGTCTGGTGCTGTACTGGGTGATCAGCAACCTGATTTCACTGGCGCAGATGCTCTACATCTACCGCGGTATGGAGAAAAAAGGTTTGTACGTCCGAAACGCCTAATCGCCTTTTGACGTAACGCCTGACAATGCCCATTCTTTTAATGGGCATTTTTTTATGACCAAACAGCACAAGCTGCAGCAAACAATTCGAGGTTCAGATGTTCGCCACAGATACCATAGCGGCACAAGCCACAGCGCCGGGCAGAGCAGGCGTTGGCATATTGCGCATCTCAGGCCCGGCGGTAAAGGCGGTGGCACAAGCCATTTTGCGTAAAATCCCTAAAGCCCGTTATGCCGAATATCTGCCCTTTTACGCAGCGGACGGTTCAGTGCTGGACCAGGGCATCGCGCTGTATTTCCCTGGCCCTAACTCTTTTACCGGTGAAGACGTGCTGGAACTGCAGGGCCACGGTGGCCCGGTACTCTTAGACATGTTGTTACGTCAGTTATTACAACTGCCAGATGTGCGTATCGCCAGACCAGGCGAATTTTCTGAGCGGGCTTTTTTAAACGACAAACTGGATTTAACTCAGGCTGAGGCTATTGCCGACTTAATAGACGCCAGTTCAGAGCAAGCCGCCCGCTCCGCCATGCAATCCTTGCAGGGTGAGTTTTCACGGAAAATCCATGACTTAGTGGAAAAAGTGATTTACCTGCGTATTTATGTCGAAGCTGCTATCGACTTTCCCGATGAAGAAATCGACTTTTTATCTGACGGCAAAGTGGCTGGCGACTTAGCAGAAATTATTCAGGATTTAGCCGGTATACAAAAACAGGCCACTCAGGGCAGCATTTTGCGGGAAGGCATGAAAGTGGTGATTGCCGGCCGCCCCAACGCCGGTAAATCCAGTTTATTAAACGCTCTGGCTGGCCGTGAAGCCGCTATTGTCACAGATATCGCAGGCACCACCCGCGATGTACTGCGCGAACATATCCATATTGACGGTATGCCGCTGCATATCATCGATACTGCAGGTTTGCGTGAAGCCACCGACAAAGTGGAACAGATTGGCATAGAGCGCGCCTGGCAAGAGATTGAACAAGCCGACCGTGTGCTTTTTATGGTGGACAGCACCACCACCACGGCCATTAGCCCAGCCGAAATCTGGCCTGAGTTTATTGAACGTTTGCCCAAAACTTTGGGCGTAACTGTAGTGCGTAATAAAGCCGACTTAACGGGTGAACAAATTGGCGCCAATCACGAAGGTGAAACTCCGGTGTTCCATATTTCCGCTAAAACCAACCAGGGCATAGATGCTTTGCGTAATCACCTTAAAGCATGTATTGGTTTTGAAGCCAGCACTGAAGGTAGTTTTATTGCCCGTCGCCGCCACTTAGATGCGTTGGCCCGCGCCATGGAACACCTGCAAATTGGTGAACATCAGCTGCATAACCATCTGGCCGGTGAACTGCTGGCGGAAGAGTTGCGTTTAACCCAACAACATCTGAATGAAATTACCGGTGAATTTAGCTCAGACGATTTATTAGGGCGTATTTTCAGCTCGTTTTGTATCGGTAAATAAGCACGGAAAACATAGGCAAACATCGGCTAAAAATAAACAAAATATCTAATTTATTCATATATTTAGATGCACCATTCTCTTTTCTTCTTTGTTTATGACTGCTAGAAATAGGCCACCTGTAGCCCACCCAACAGCATTGGGTGGGCCACAGGTGGCCCAATTATTTCAGGAGCAGAGCCATGAACATCACTATCGAGAAAAAACCAGCAAACTCTAAAGGTCAGCGTTTTTTAATGCTGGCCAGACACTTCGGCAGCACAACTTCAGAGGACGGCAAAGTCAAAAAGCTGCGCAAACGCGATGCACTGAACTTGTTTGTCTATGCCACCCCGAAAACGACCACAGAGACGCAACACAACAAAAAGACCTTGCTGTTGGCTGAGCAGATTAGAGCTGAACAACTTGCATCAGTTGCAAAAGATCGCTACCACTTTGAACAACAAGATCTGCTTGAAGCGAACTTCTTTGATCTTATGGATCAGATGATCACTGACCGTTCTAAATCCACTACAAAATCAAACGCTGAAAACTGGCTCTGTGCTAAAAAACACTTGGTGAAATTTCTTGGGGTTGCGCACATTACGTTTGATCGTTTTAACGACGCCCATCTCGAGGCGTTTCGTCAATATCTGCTGACCAATGCCCGCACTAAGAGCGATCAACCTTTATCGCGCAATACTATGTCTTCGTATTTCAATAAAATCAGGGCAGTGCTAAACGAAGCTGAAAAGCGCGGCATCATCCGGCGTAATCCGACACGTACGGTAACAAGCATCGCTCCTGAGAATAACAAACGGGAATACCTGATAGATGATGAGTTAAAGCAACTGACAGCCGCAGAATGCCGTTACGATGTGTTAAAGCGCGCATTCCTGTTCAGCTGCGTTACTGGCCTGCGTTGGAGTGACGTACAAAAGGCCACCTGGGGTGACATCAACAAAACTGACCAAGGCTATCGCATTATTTTTAAACAGCAAAAAACGAAGGGCCAGCAGTACCTGGATTTACCGCCCGATGCTCTGCAATTTATGGGAGCCTATACCAAACCTGATGAACGTATCTTCAAGGGGTTGAAATACAGTACCTATACCAATGTCGCCTTGTTGCAATGGGTATTGAGGGCGGGGATCACCAAGCACATCACGTTTCACAGCGCACGCCACACCTTTGCGGTACGTATGCTGACCCACGGTGTTGATATCTACACGGTTTCGAAGCTCTTAGGCCACTCAGAGCTAAAAACCACTCAGATCTATGCCGACATCATCGAGTCGAAACGCACCGAAGCCATGCACAGCCTGCCGTCGATTCTGGCAGCTTAAGATTCAAATGGGAAACTGGGAAAATTGGGAAATACCTTTAGTATTAGATAACTGCTAATGTGTTATTTCCCTTTCCCCTCTTTACCCTTGCTGCTAAAGCAAGGTCATCCAAACAATACCTCGTACAACTCCTCGATACTGTAGATCACATCAAACTGACTCTTACTCACCCGACGTAATTGTGGTCTTTCGCTTTTTTTACCTTCGGCATTAGCCTTTGTATGTTTTGCGACCGGAAAATGGTCGATCTTTGGCAGCTTTTCTCCAAGTGAGGCCCCTAAGAATCTAAATGGACCTAACTCAAGCGAATGTTCATCGAATTCCAACCATATAACGCATCCTGATGGCTTTGCAGCCAATGCAATATGGATGTTTTGGGACGATGCATTACCTCCACGTTTAGTCGATTTAAGCTGGATATGACGAACGATGCCGCCTTTCTCCGCGATCAGGTCATAACCTTTACTATCCACTTCAGGCTTGGCAATTTCTAAATCGCAACTGTGCTCTAACCAATTACGCTTAAGCAGCTCAGCTACCAACAAGTGCTCAAGTAACTTTTCGCGAAATGAAGAGTGAAGAAAATGCTTATCGTCAGCACTTTCATCGTCGGAGATATCATCATGAACGAGTTCATCTTCTTGAATTTGTGGCAGCGCTGACCGTTCAATTTCAGAACTATCTAAATTCACTATGGCTGTTGTGCGCATACCGTGAGCGTCAACCATTGCAACATACTGCCGCATGGCAGATATGTAGTTCCCTATAGTCCGAGGCTTTCGTTTACCTTCTAACTCCATCGCTAAACGCTGAACATCATTTTCACAGTTCAATGTGATGGGGCTAATTTCAATGCTTAGGTGATGACTAACAGAGCTTAGGTATGACAAGTAAGACGCAGGACTACTTGCCACTTTGTCATTCACTCCGACACCTTGGCTGATAATAAATTGGAGATACTCATCCTGATACCAAATTTTCATAGCCTTCACCTCTGGCTGCAATAAAAAGAGCATTGGGCGGTCATAATTCCAACCACAACCAATGCTCATATTTCGAAAAATTCGAATTATTCTAAAGCTGCTATTTAGTCCAAGAGTTCGACAACATTTCAGCCTGTTTCAGCACTAACTCAACAGCCTCAACCGCTTTATCTGGCGGGTACTTGTAGCGTTGCAACGTTCGACGCACGAGAATGCGGAGTTTAGCCCGAACGCTATCCCGCACTTGCCAATCGACGGTGGTGGATGCTCTCAGTTTCTCGGTAATTTCTCTGGCAATATGCTTGAGGGTATCGTCACCGAGTTCCCGTATTGCGCTTTCGTTGTTCGCTAAAGCGTCGTAAAAAGCGATTTCATCAGGCGATAGTCCTAGCGCATCAGTGCGCAGCATTTCCTGCTGAAACTCTTTTGCCAGCTTAATCAGCTCTTCAATAACCTGAGCTGTTTCAATCGCTCGGTTGTTGTATTTTCTTAAGGTTTCCTGCAACCGATCTGAGTATTTCTTTTCTTGAACCACGTTAGTGCGGGTTTTCGCTTTGATATCGTCTTTGAGCAGTTTTTCTAATAGCTCAACTGCCAAATTTCGAGCTGGCATCTGCCGCACGTCTTCCAAGAATTCATCAGATAATAAGCCGATGTTAGGCTTATCCAAGCCACAGAGCGCAAAAACGTCAGCAACGCCTTCGGCAATCACCGCATTGTCTAAAATTTGTTTTAAGGCCGAATTCTTTTCTTCTTGGGTGAGCTTTTTATCAACGCTGGTGAACTTAGTAATTGCTGCTTTGATTGCGGCATAAAACGCGATCTCTGTTCGCAGTTCTTTGGCTTCATCAAGGGTGCTGCATAGTGAATACGACTTCGTTGCTGCCAACACTAAGTCTAAAAAGCGCTTCTTACCATCATCCAGGCCGAGGACATAGTTAGCGGCTGGCACCAGTAATTTTTGAGCTTGGGTGGCGTAAGCAGAAATATCAAGGCCAGCAGCTTTAGGCGTTTTGCCGAACAGGCCACGAATGGCATCCATCTTCTCCAATAGCACAGAAAATGCCTCTTCGGCATTTAGTGTTGGCTCGCCTTTTCCCTTAGAGTCAGTGTAAGTTTTCAGTGCATGCTTTAACTCATTGGCTATGCCAATGTAGTCGACCACCAAGCCACCTGGTTTATTCTTAAACACGCGGTTAACCCGTGCTATGGCCTGCATTAAGTTGTGGCCTTTCATCGGTTTATCGACATACATAGTGTGGCAGCAAGGCGCATCAAAACCGGTCAGCCACATGTCGCGCACAATCACTAACTTCAGCGGGTCATTTAAATCCTTGAAACGCTTTTCCAAGCGTTTTTTAGTGACTTTGTTGTAGATATGCGGCTGTAACAATGGCTTATCAGAAGCGGAGCCGGTCATCACAATTTTGATTGCGCCTTTTTCAGGGTCATCAGAGTGCCATTCTGGACGAAGTGCCACTATCTCGTTATACAGATGCGCACAAATATCGCGGCTCATTGCCACAATCATGGCTTTGCCATCCGAGGTAGCATTGCGAGTTTCAAAGTGAGCAATCAAATCGGCAGCAACTTGCTTTAACCTTGGGGTAGAACCGACTAATTTTTCCAGCCGGCTCCATTCACCTTTTGTTTTTTCCCTATTACTAACATCTTCTTCATCCTCAACCACTTCATCGACTTGGTCAGACAGTTCAGCAATTTCGGCATGATTTAAATCAAGCTTGGCAAGGCGCGACTCGTAATAAATGGGCACTGTAGCACCATCATCGACCGCATCTTGAATATCGTAAATCGAGACATAATCACCAAACACCGCACGGGTATTTTTATCTTCTTGCGCTATCGGCGTGCCAGTAAAACCAATAAAGGTGGCTTCTGGTAATGCATCACGCATATGTTTGGCATAACCAAATTTATACTGGCCATCGGCTCCTAGCGTCGCCTTCAAGCCATACTGGCTACGGTGTGCTTCATCGGAAATCACTACAATGTTGTGGCGGCTATTTAAAACCGGATGCTGTCGCTCCTCTTCACCATATTCATCTTTCACCAAAGCAAATTTTTGCACCGTGGTAAAAATAATCCCACCAGATTCCCGCTCTGCGAGTAACTGGCGTAAGGCGTCTCTGTCTGCCGCTTGTACCGGCGTTTGTTTTAGCAATTCCACGGCATTAGAAAAGGTTGCAAATAGCTGTCCGTCTAAATCATTGCGGTCGGTGACAACAACGAGAGTAGGATTGTTCAAGGCTTTTTGTTGCAGAAGTTTCCCCGCATAACAGCACATTGAAATACTTTTACCGCTACCTTGGGTATGCCAAACCACACCGGCCTTTTTACTGCCCGCAACAACTTTATCACCGTAAGTGGCGCGCTTTTCTGTAATCCCTGAGATGTCCTGCGCTGCAATCACTGTAGCCTTTACCGCTTCACGCACGGCATGAAACTGATGGTAACCGGCAATCTTTTTGGTAATGGTTTCGCCATCCGTTTCAAACAATACAAAAAAGCGGATGTAATCGAGCAATAATTCACGGTCGAAGAAACCTCGTACCATGGTTTCCAGTTGCCACTCCAACAGGGGTTTATCGTCTTCATGTTTAATGGTGCGCCATGGCAAAAAGCGTTCAGGGTTCGCGGTTAACGAGCCAACACGGGCTGTGTAACCATCACTGACCACCAAGGCTTCATTAAAGATAAATAAGTCGGAGATCTCATCTTTATAGGTTTGTAACTGGTTAAACGCATCCCAGATATCGGCATTTTCGTCACTTGGGCTTTTAAGCTCCAGCACAGCGATGGGTAAGCCATTAATAAAACAAATGATGTCCGGTCGACGCGGCTGTTTAGTGCCAGAAATCGTAAATTGGTTGACCACCACAAAGCGGTTATTACTTAAATTGTCAAAATCAATCAGAAATGCTCGTTCAGATACGGTATCGCCATTGGAATTTTTATACTCAACAGGCACACCTTCTAATAACAATTTATGAAAAGCACGGTTATTTGCTATGTCGTCCAAACTACTGGGTTTTAATGCAATCGCCTGTACCTGCTCATAACAACTTTCACGTTGTTGCAACGGCAAATGCTTGTTTATTTTTTCGAATGCAGCACGCAGATGAGGTTTCAGAACTACTTGGCCGTAATCAGTTCGTAATGGAAACTCGCTGTCAGGTGCGATATCTGGACCGTACAGAACTTCCCACCCAGCTTCTACAAACCAGTTTAAGCAGAGCTTTTCTAGTTGCTCTTCGTTCATTGGTCACTCCCTCCACCAACAACTTCCAAAATATTCTCGACGATGGTATCTCTCGCAGTAACGGGGTAACCATACTTACGCAATAATACGCGGGTGGCATTTTTCATTTCCGCCTGCACGGTGTCGCGGGCTTGCCAATCCACAACCATAGATTTTGAAAGGTATTTATTTAGCTCATCCGCAATTAACTGAATACGGTTCGGCTCCACTTCTTGGCTTTCAGACGTGGACTTCAGTAATCCGAGGATAGAACCAGCATTTTGACCCAATGGCAGTGAAGGTTGTTCTGGCTGACCAGCATCAACAACTAAGGGTTCACTGACAGGATCAACTTTTCGTTGCTGCAAAGCCTTCTCACGCTCAAGCTCTGCCATAAAGATATTGCAATAGTCAGCCGCACCAATCAAATCTGGGAATAAGCTAGCATGGTGAACATTCATACGCCTAAGGTGTTTTAAGCACTCTTGCTGTTCTTCGTTTTTGATGTACACCTTGCAGATATATTTAGCGAGAATGCCTGGTTGATCTTCTTCAGCCGCTGTTTTTAGTTCGTCATCTGGAAAATCTTCATCGGTTAATACTTCGGTTAACTTATTTTCAATCGTGGCGTCATAAGGCGAAAAGGTAAAAAGCCCAGCTTGACTAACCAAGCGGCCGTGATCGTCTTTTTTAGGCTCAAATACACGAATATCTGGACAAAGATCATTATTCGAGATAAAGCTTTTATTAAGGATATAAATAGCACGGTAAGGGTTGTCTTTCTCATCCGGCTTATCCTCTTTTGCAAAAGCAAAAAACAATGCCACATATGGCGAGTATGTCCAATCAAGCAGAGGTGTCATCAAGCCGTGATGTTGCCCTATTGACCATAACTCATCAGCCTCTCGTTCATCTTCATCATTTAAAAGCGAATGATCAGAAATTCTGCCACGAATAGCTTTGCGGAACATATCTAGTTGTCGTTGCGCGATATCTTCCGTAACAATACCGTTTTGCGTAAGCCGAGCTAGAGTCGGAGTCATTTCCCAGTCAAAACGACGATGACCACGAAAAATAAACTGTGTATCAACTCTATTAAAAAAAGGGCTTTCCAATAGTGAAGTAAAGTCCCGCCAGTGTTCAATTTTGGTTACCGGAATTCGCCCACTTGGCTGTTCTGGCAGAATATCAAAGCTTTTTTCTGGGTATTCGCTATTCCAAACTGGTATTTTACTGACATCAAACGCTGATACTGTCATGTAACAACCTCACTCATTAAATTGATTTCTCCAGAAAGCAATTTAGGAAGTAGTGTATCGCGCAGCGACTCCAAACTTGCACTTTGTGCATTATTGACATCAATACTTGACTGAAGCGACTGAATAATTTCTTTGAATATATTCATCACTCCTTTAGTTGGTGCGATGACATTAAGACGATATGCATTATCCCGGTTCAGCCCCGGAACAGCCGCATCAGTATTCATGTTTTGTAAACCGAGATTTTGTAAAACTAAGTGGCAATAGTTCAATGAATAATTGGCCTTTGGTCTTACATAAAAAACAGTATCAATTGGATAAAACGCTTTAGGTTCCCAGTAAACCGAACCAACAGTTCCTTTGCGCCCAACAATGATACCAGGTCCATCGACTAGACTTTGACTATGGTAACCCGTTAATCCACCCGAACCATACACTGGTACATCACCATCAACACGATCCGTTTTCTTTAATGCTTTACCATATGCTAGTTCGAGAATATCTTTCAGTTGCTTTACTTCCCACGTTTCAGGTATCTCACCAAGCTCAGAGTCTTGCATAGCGGCTGGAAACAACGCTGCAGTTCGGGCTAGCCTTGCAAAGGCATCGGGATTGGTTTTTCTTAATTCATCAAGCTGATTTATATCTTTTGCAGCTATAACACTCATAGCCGCGAGCTCAGCATCTGCGTTACTTCCACCAGAAGCAAGGACTTCAATTTTGGCTTTGATAGGATCAAAATCGACAAACCAGCTTTTGAATAATGCCTGCGCAATCGATTCTAGCGTTTGACAGATAGCATTGTTAACGTCGATCTTTTTGATTATGTCAAATCGATTTATACCAATCAGGTTTTGATAAATTTCAGGTGCAACATCAACTTCTATTTTTAGAAGTTCAGATTGTTTTATACCTAGTACAGTAGACCCAGAGGCTCTGGCATAGAGTAAAGCCTGGCCTTTCGGTGAAGCCAGCCAAGAGGCAAGATACAAAGGGTTAATTTTGTTTTTGTTTGGCCGTAACCCAAAAACCCTTTGCCCAAGTAAAAACTTGGTACTCCCATCTAATAAATAGACCTCGCCTAGTGGTGCTTCAGATGTTAGAACTATATCGCCAGCTTGGATTTCAACTTTCATCCATTTTTTATACATCTCTTCATTAGAGTATCTCATTGAATCAAGATTAACTAAGCTATCAGTTTTTACGTGTTTAGCAGAGAGGACTGGATAACCACTATTATGAAAATCTTCGAACCCCATTTTGTTTGGCGTTTTTCCTCGATGATCGATTACAAGTTCTAGCAATTCACCTAACGGCAGCGTTGGCCAATTAGAATTCATAACCGATCCCCGCAAGATTATCCTTAATCGCTTTCTCTAATCGGTCAGACTCTTCGAATTGAGATTTTAATTGCTCAGTTAATCTCTGCATTTTCTCTGGGAATGGCTCAGAATCCTCTTCAGCATCCGCGGCACCGACATAGCGCGCGGGCGTTAACACAAAGTCATGCTTTTGCATGTCTTCAAGTTTGGCACTAAAGCAAAAACCTTTTTCATCGGAGTAGCCAATACCGCTTTGCCAAGCATCGAAAACGGTTGCAATCTTGGCGATATCGTCATCAGTAAAATCCCGTAACACGCGATCTTTCATAAAGCCAAGGTTCCGTGCATCGATAAACAGCGTTTCACCACGGCGGTCACGTTTGCCCTGTTGGCTGCCTGCAGAACCACCTTTTTTATTTTTGGTTAAAAACCAAATACAGGCAGGGATTTGAGTATTGGTGAAAAGCTGCCCTGGCAAGGCCACCATGCATTCGACTAAGTCAGCGTCGATCAGCGCTTTTCGGATTTCACCCTCATTATTGGTATTTGAACTCATAGAGCCGTTAGCAAGCAATAATCCCATAGAGCCGTTGTCATTAAGGTGATGCAGCATATGCTGTATCCACGCGTAGTTGGCATTACCTTGTGGTGGAGTACCATATTTCCAACGGATATCGCCGTCCAGCGAAGCATCCCACCAATCTTTGATATTAAACGGCGGGTTGGCCATCACATAGTCCATTCGAACATCCATGTGCAAAGGCTCTCGTAATGTGTCCGCGTTCTTTATACCAAAGTTAAAGTCGATACCGCGAATGGCCATATTCATAGCCGCCAATTTCCAGGTCGTCGGGTTGCTTTCTTGGCCGTAAACCGAGATCTGCTTGCGCTGCTCGGCAGCGTTGTAGTGCTTTTCGGCGGCATGCGCTTCGATAAATTTATCGTTGCTGACAAAAAAACCACCCGCACCCATGGCTGGGTCATAAACACGACCTTGGTAAGGCTGCAGCATTTCGACAATCAGCGTGACAATACTTTTTGGCGTGTAGTATTGGCCGCCTTGTTTACCTTCAGCCAAGGCGAATTGGCCAAGAAAGTATTCATACACGTGGCCTAAAATGTCTTTACTGTGCAGGTCAAGCTTTTCGCCGTTGTATTCAGGATTACGGAAGCTGGTATCGGAAAACTTATTGATAAGTTCAATAAGGTTATAGTTCTCTACTTCAAAACGGCTGATACGCGGCAACACCCGTCTTAACTTCGGATTTGCAAACTTGTCACCGATTTTATAGTTTTCAATCGCTTCCAACGCATTATCAATTAACTTAGAAATTGAACTGAGCTTAAACACCTCGGGCTGCCCATTCAGGCCTTCTATTTCAATATCTGAACCAATTGGCAAGGCTGCTGTACTTTTAAGGAATTCCCAGCGCGCTTGCTTTGGCACCCAAAACACGTTTTTCTCTTGGTAATATTCATGCAGCTCTAACTCCGCATTGACGGCATCGGTATACTCTTGATCGCTATCGTAATCTTCACGCGGCATGTAATAGATGTTGTCGTCGTTGTTATCTTCAGTGAACAGCTTTTTTAGCTCTTGCTGGCGTTCGTCAAAGGCATCGGAAACGTATTTTAAAAAGATAATGCCCAGCACCACGTGTTTGTAGTTAGCAGCATCTAAGTTGTTACGCAGGCGGTCTGCTGCCGACCAGAGTTTTGCATCTAACTCATTGAGAAATTGTTGTTCTGAATTGTTCATAGTCACTCTTCCGAAAAATAATCTGAATCTAATGCCTTTACGGCGTACAGCTCGCGGATCGATACCCCAACATTGTGCTCAATCATCAGGTCTGCTAATTCGCGGCCATCAATCAGCACAATGCGTTTTTCGATACGGGTTACAAAATCGCGAGCCTCTTTGCTAAAACTGGAGGTGGTTATAAACACCCCTTTGCGAGCGCGGTGCATATCTAAAGCACCTGCGAACGCCTGAATATCTGGCCTGCCGATGGTATTGTCACGGTATCGTTTGGCTTGCAGGTAAATGGAATCGAGCCCGAGTTTGTCTTCTTTAATGATGCCATCAATACCACCATCGCTGCTGTACTGAGTCGCTTTGCCCGCATCCTTTTGGCTACCGCCATAGCCCATCGCCAGCATCAGATCGACCACCAATTGCTCGAAGAACCTGGGCGACAGGCTGTGGATTTGTTCAATGATTTCATCTGCTAACGCAGCGTTTAGGGCTGTAAAGGCTTTGGACATCAACTCGGTAGGCGTCTGCGAGTCACTGTTATTGTGGTGTTGCTCGCTTGCAGCATTGAGCAGGGGGCCGGTATCAACATCATTTGTCTGCTCAATATTGGTGCTGATAAAACGGTTAAAATCTTCAAATTGCGCCAAGTATTTGTTGTCGATAACCGCACCACTAGCGAGTGCGTCCTTGCCCCTTTGGGTAATTTCACATACAGCCCGCTTGGGCTGACCAATGAGGCCCGCTTTTACAAGGTACGTTTTAGCCCAACCGATTCGATTGCGTACATAGGTCTGTTTACCACTCGGTAATTGCAATGCTAGCTGTTCTTTCGAAAAGCCATAATGTGCTGTTACCTCATCATAAATTTGCTTCAATGGTTTTTGTTGGCCATTTGATAGCATTTGCAGAACAACAGGAAACATCGCTTCGTAACTTGGAATTGTGTCGACCATCCTTGAGCCCCACCAAATTGCTTAATATTGCTATTTTTATATATTGCCTTCAGGCAATACTATTATATTTTTCTCAATAACTTACAGCATGAACTGTAAAACATTCATTGTGCCAGACATCAGTATCTTTATACAGAACTAGCATCTGACAATGCCAATTGCATTCACAATAAATGACCACTGAAAAGCTATTGTACCCAAATTATAGATTTATCAAAGCTAGTTCTTAAACGAACGGTGAAATGCGTCTTCCATCTGTACGTTAAAGCGATAGTTCGTAGCGACAAGGCAATGAATTCCCCTCGCGCTCTTCGAGTCGTCCCTACGCGAATGTGTAGGGACGACTCGAAGAGTCGCGGCAATATGTGCACTATGCTCTTGATGCACATATTGATTTTCTGGGTAAAGAGGGGAATGTCGGCGGGGGGATTGCCTTTTTTTTCGCCGAAGTGCTATATTGATTTTACTGCGGCTTGGTAACAAGCCCTGTCAGCAAATTGGCGCTTCGGCAGCCTGCAAAACGAGATATCGAGATCTGTGTAAAACCACGCAGAACCAAGAACATCGTAGTCCGCTTAAACTTCCAAAGAAGACATCCGGCTCAGCTTTTTTGCTTTGAGATCATAGCCCTTGTTGCTTCGGCAAAGTGCTTTACGCTACGGCGTATGCATTGGCTTTAAAACTTACCTTTAGACTCATGTCGCACTGATCTCTCCGTTCTTAGGTTCTGCATTCTCAACTTTTGAGGTGCATATGAGCCAGTTAGGATTTCGTTTATTTCAACTTTGCAAAACCGACAGATCAGGCAGTTTCAGCACGCGTGCTTCGCGTTTAAAAGTATTGAACCTGGTTGCTGACCAATTAACGTCTGGCGGGTACAAGCTCAAAGATCCAAGCGGATTAAAGCCCAAGCATATCGAGTATCTGGTTCACAAATGGCAGTCAGAAAACCTGTCAGCGTCCACCATTAAAAACAGGATGGCCGTGTTACGCTGGACTGCGCAGCAAATTGGCAAACCAAACATTATTGCCAAATCGAACGACGCTTACATGATCCCGCGTCGGGAAAATAAACCCGAGGGCAAAGCCAAGGTATTGGACCATCAGAAACTGGCCAAGATTACCGACGTCCACACCAAGTATTCACTGCGCTTACAGGAGCAATTTGGCTTACGCCGTGAAGAGTGCATCAAATTTGTTGTCAGTTATGCTGACCAAAAGGACCACATCGCAGTAAAGGCATCATGGGCCAAAGGTGGCCGCGCCCGCACTGTGCCTATTACAAAAGAATCCCAGCGCCAGCTGCTTAACGAACTTAAAGCATTTGCCGGTGGCCAAGCGCTGATTCGCTCAGATCGTAACTACATCGAGCAATTACGTGTATATGAGAAACAAACTGAAGCCGCTGGTATCTGCAAAAACCACGGCCTGCGTCATCAATACGTGCGCGAGCGCTATAAAGCACTGACCGGCTGGGAATGCCCAGCCAACGGCGGCCCACACCGCAAAGATTTAGAACTCGTGGCAAAACAAGTGGATATTGAAGTACGGAACCAGCTCACCAAGGAGCTGGGGCATAACCGGTTTAACATCACTTATACTTATTTGGGGAGTTGAGTTCAAAAAAGAGGCATAAAAAAACGGTGTACATGCGATAACAGACCACAAGTAACACCGAATTTTTGAGTTTTTACGCAGGTATATGTGTCTATCCACACTTTAGCGTTGAAATTTAACAGATACAGTCTTAAAAACTAACCGCCTGTAAAGCCGTTGCTCATCGTATAGCTCCCCATTTCGATTTGGCTGATTATTTTATCTACTTATTTTTCTAAATCAACATATACCTTAATAGAAAATAAGTAAATGTCCACTTTCTTATTAGGCTTTAGCTAATTCGGGTTCTTCTGACCTCTTGAACGTGACTTTCCATAAAATTAAGTCATCAACGGAGAATTCTCGAAAACACTGACGCCTCCTGCTCGTTGACTGAGCAAACTCATCCTGAACACAACTAGTCTTTGCCAAATCGAGCGTGAACTCATAATTGTCTTCAGCAGCTAACACCTTACTCCCTTTTAATGAGTACTCATCCATTGTCACTTTTCTTATCTCAATACTCGCATCATATTGAGTATTGTTGACAAAATACAATTCAAGTAGTTCGGTAAATCTTGCAACGCCAAAGAGTTCAGCATCATTACCATCGTTATAAGTCAAAGTCGAAGAGATCACATCTAACTGTGCTTCACCGTCAGGAGGAATTGTAAGGCCATTCAATTTAAAAATATCTTTCTTGGAGTCAGCTAGCAACAGATGCTTTCCTTTCGTGTGCCACCGCCAACGATCAATATCATCAGATGTCATAGTCCTAATTTTGTGAACTTTCCCCCAAGAACGGGATTTACCATCTCTTTTCAAGATGGCGTTCTTTGTTTCTTCAGTCACACTGAATACAAACTTGACATCTTCATCCATAAAAGATTGCTTATTATGTAGATTTGAAATTTTTTGCTCATAAATCATGGTGTAACCTGTTAGATTATGATCAAAACAATGCTCATCAATCTGAAAAGTGACTCGGGTTCGTTCAGAAATAACAGCAAGTTTATTGATTTGCTTTAAAAGGTACTTTTTACCTCCAACGGTAAGTGCAGCCCTTGGAAATAAATAGTTTATTTTTTTCTCGAATGAACTATCTTCTGGCTTGGTTAAACCGTATATAGCTATACCCAAACCCACAGTTATAAAGAAAATCAATGTATCAATAACTGATGCAGCATATGAGACCTTATAAGACCTCATTTCAGCCTCTTGGACTTTCAAAGTATCTATAAGATATTGGTCAAATATAGATTCGACTATCAACTCATGCGATAGAAAATAATAACCTGCAAGAAACATTATGAAAATGAAAAAGGCTCTTAATTTTAAAGTAGCAATTTTATACTTTAATTTAAGAAACCTTTTAAAAATCCCATAGCTTATCTTTCCGAAATAGTATCCCACTTGCTCCCAATGCTGAGTCATCTTGCCAGGAACTTGTGCTTGGGGAGTTCCTGATTTTTTTCCTTGTTCTGGTTGGGTCATTTTCATTCCATTGATTTTTATAGAATATAATTATTTCATACCTAAATAACTGTGCGAATTAATA
>DPJG01000003.1 GCA_003543135.1 Rheinheimera sp. | reverse complement strand
TACCAACTGAGCTATGCCCGCATCGTATCGTCTTGAAGAATTTGGAGCGGGCAACGAGATTCGAACTCGTGACCTCGACCTTGGCAAGGTAGCGCTCTACCAACTGAGCTATGCCCGCATCAATTTCTTCCCGCTTGATTGCAGCGTCAACCAGAGATTAACTTCGCAACCAAGCGGGGCGCATTTTACAAAATCAAATTGAGTTTGCAAGCATTTTATGACGGCAAACGGAAAAAGTGCTGCTGATAGGTGACTAATTCAGCAATTGAGTCGCGGATGTCGTCCATCGCCAGATGGCTTGATGATTTTTTCACCAGCTTGGTTACTTCCGGATTCCAGCGTTTGGCCAGTTCTTTGACGGTGCTCACATCCAGATTGCGGTAGTGAAAAAAGCTCTCCAGTTTAGGGGCGTATTTCACCAGAAAACGTCTGTCCTGCCCTATGCTGTTGCCACACATCGGCGATTTACCTGCCGGCACGTACTGCGATAAAAAGGCGATAGTTTGATCTACGGCACTGTCTAGATCCGTGTTACTTTCGCGGCAACGTTGCGTTAAACCACTTTTGCCATGTTGTTCCACACACCAGGCGCTCATGTTATCCAACACAGAGTCCGGCGTTTTAATGGCAAACACCGGGCCTTCGGCCAGAATATTCAGCTGACTGTCGGTGACTATCACGGCCATTTCCAGAATTACATCAACTTCAGGCTCCAGGCCGGTCATTTCCAAATCAATCCAGACTAAATTATTCTCGCTAACAGACATAAAAGGCACCTTGTGGCATTGCTACTTTGTTACTTGAGTGAATGCTAGTATCATACTACGCCTGACGCCAACTGGAAAACGCCCGCAGGGCTCTTGAGATACAGTGACGAAAAAGAAACACCTCAGTCAACGCCAAACCGATCGTATTGCCGGTAACCAGCAAAAACGGCTGGAACGACTGGAAAAAAAAGCCGCCAAAGCCGAACAACAACTGCAGCACACCCAATTAGGTGAAGCAGAAGCAGGTGTTGTGATCAGCCGTTTTGGCCAACATGCCGATGTGGAAGATCAGAACGGCGTGATTGAACGTTGCAATATCCGCCGTACTATCAGCTCGTTAGTCTGTGGTGACAAAGTAGTGTGGCGCCGCGCGCTGCAGCCCCAAGCCGGCATCAGCGGTGTCATTGAAGCAGTACAGGAACGCAGCTCAGTATTATCGCGGCCTGATTTTTACGATGGCTTAAAACCAGTCGCAGCCAATATTGATTTGCTGATTATAGTGTCGGCGGTACTGCCTTCTTTGTCGCTGAATATTATCGACCGTTATCTGGTGGCTGCAGAAGCTATGCAAATCAAGCCTTTGTTATTACTAAACAAAATTGATTTGTTAACTGTCGAACAACGTATTGAAGTTGAAAAACAACTCGATATCTACCGTAAAATTGGCTATGAAACGCTGCTACTGAGCGCCAAAACCGGCGAAGGCATGGCGCAGCTCGATGCTTATTTAAAATCCGGCACCAGTATTTTTGTTGGCCAGTCCGGTGTGGGTAAATCATCGCTGGTAAACAACTTATTACCGCAGGTGCAGGTATTAACACAGGAAGTGTCCGATAACTCAGGACTTGGCCAGCATACAACGACTGTTGCCCGTTTGTATCATCTACCCGATGGCGGTAATCTGATTGACTCGCCCGGCATCCGAGAATTTGCGCTCTGGCACTTAGAGCCTGATGAAGTGATCTGGGGTTTTAAAGAGTTCCGCCCCTGGCTTGGCCGTTGTAAATTCCGTGATTGTAAACACGGCAACGACCCCGGCTGCGCGTTACACCATGCCATAGAGATTGATGAAGTGTCGCAAGAACGTTTTGATAACTATCATAAAATCCTGCTGAGTATGGAACAGGATAAACCGAATTTTTTTAAAGTTGATTAAGGATCCGCGCTGATGGATAAATTTAAAATCACCCTGCAGTACATCATGCCCAAACATCTGATTTCCCGTCTGGTGGGTTTACTGGCTGCTGCCCGCCTGGGTTTTATAAGCCATGCTTTGATTAAACTGTTTATCAGAGCCTATGGCATTAATATGGCCGAAGCAAAGTATGAAAATGCCTCTGATTATAAAAGCTTTAATGAGTTTTTTACCCGGCCGCTCAAAGATGGCCTGCGCCCTGTAGTGCAGGATGACAACATCATCGCGCACCCGGTCGATGGTGCTATCAGTCAGCTTGGCAAAATTGATGGTGATAAACTCATTCAGGCCAAAGGCCATGATTATTCACTGCAAGCTTTGCTGGGTGGTCTCGCAGAAACAGCGGCCCCCTACCAAAACGGCGAATTTGCCTGTATTTATCTGGCGCCAAAAGATTATCACCGTATTCATATGCCTGTTGCCGGCACCTTGCGTGAAATGATTTATGTGCCAGGTGAACTGTTTTCAGTCAACCCTTTAACCGCCGCCAATGTGCCTGGGTTGTTTGCCCGTAACGAGCGTGTCGTCACCATTTTTGACACTGAATTGGGCCCTATGGCGCTGGTGTTGGTGGGCGCGACTATTGTCGCCAGTATTGAAACTGTCTGGGCTGGTACTATTACCCCACCCACAGGTAAAGACATTTTCCGCTGGAGCTACCCTGCAACAGGTGCCAATGCCGTACATCTGGAAAAAGGTGCTGAAATGGGCCGCTTTAAACTGGGTTCTACTGTGATTCTGGCATTTGCACCGGACAAAATTGAATTCCTGCCACAACAATACCCGGGCGCGGTCACGCGTATGGGCGAGGCTTTTGCCGCTAAAAAACACTAAATTTTACCGGAGGTGACCGATGTTTATTTTTGCCCATCGTGGCGTCAGCGGTCACTTTCCGGAAAATACCCTCAAAGCCATCCAGGCAGCGTTAGATTGTGGCGCTGATGGGATAGAGATTGATGTTTATGCACTTCATGGCGAGCTGGTGGTTATTCATGACCGCGAGCTCAACCGCACCACCAATGGCACCGGGGTGCTGGAAGACTACTCGCTGACAGAACTGTTACAACTGGACGCAGGTTCAGGGGAAAAAATTCCCACTTTATGGCAAGTGCTACATCTGGTGCAGAACCGTTGTCTGCTGAATATTGAGCTTAAAGGCCACGACACAGCAGAGCTACTGGTAAAACTGCTGCATAAAGCGCGCAGCGAATTGGGCATCGACTGGTCCAGACTACTGATTTCGTCTTTCCACCATCCGCTATTACAACAGATCAAAACGCTGGCACCCGCACTTGCCATTGGCGCCTTAACAGCGTCTATTCCACTCGATTATTGTGCTTTTGCTGCTGAACTTGGCGCGGTTTCAGTCAATTGTGACCGGGCTTTTATTGACGAAGCTATGGTAAAGGATGCCAAAAAACGCGGACTCAAAGTCTTTGTTTACACTGTGAATAATGAGCGTGAAGCCAAAAGGTTACAGCAGCTGGGTGTCGATGGGATTTTTTGTAATTTTCCGCAAGAGGCTAAAAGCTGGTTTGCCTAACCCAGCTTTTTACATCAGAAAAACGTGAGCTTAATGGCTTTCGCAGCTATGACAATGGTTACAGAGCCGGATATTCAGCACATGCGCCAGCACCACAAAAGCGGCACCAACAATCAGCACATAATGCTCATATTCATGGCCTAACAAGTCTTTTTGCCAGTAAATAAAACCACCGAGAAACAACGAATAAAACGGATACAACTTGCGGTGATAACGGTGAAAACCGGCAAAAATGGTAATAAAACCCAGCACCATTGTAATCAGTAACACGATACGTTCCAGCGCATGGTTGTGTACTGAAGTTAGCCCAAGTAGCGGCAATACAGGCAATAACACCGGCAGCATAATGCAGTGGATTGCACATAAAGATGTGACTGCTATCCCTACTTTATCCAAAGTATGACGAATTTGATCAAACATTCGGGTGCCTGCTGCTGCCAAAAAAAGAAATGAGATGATATAACAAATCTGACCTGATGAAAACTCCCACTACAACTTTTTCCTGCTTTGGCAAAAGCTGCAATTTTACAGCACACTGGGGTTAGGGTTGAGGTTATGGCATAATACAGCGCATTTTTCACAAGGGTCTGGTATGGAACAATTACTCAATCAACTTGATCAAAATTTAAAAGAACTTTACCGCAAAGCCGTTGATGCCGATGCCTTGCTGGACGAACTGGCACAACAGGGTCAAGCTAAACATCAGGCGATTTTTCCGGCAGATTCATTATTCAGAGTCAGCAGCCCGCGTTTTTTACCTTACCTGTCAGAAACAGCGGAACAGGTCGCGTCTATCCGTTTGACCCAACAATTTAATACTGCAACACTGGAGCTGGTGGTAAAACAATTACAGCTGCTGCACAAGACATTGTTGGAATTTCGCACAGCTTTGAGCCGTTAAGCTAATATTAAACAGCATTGCTGTGGTTTTTGCCGTGCAGTCTCGTGGGTAACAATGCAAGTGGAGGAATCTTATGGATCTTTCTACAGCTGCAGTTTCATCAACACAACTGCGATACAGCAATACTCAGCAACAGGAATTACGTTTCCCTGCCAAAGACAAAACTGAAAGCCCCACTGAACTTGGCAAAAAAACTGTTGCGAACCTCAATACCGATAATTCTGCTCAGCTGTTATCGCAAGTCGGCACGGCAAAAACCACTGAGCAAGCAGAAGTTGAAAAGAATGATTCGGTAAAAGTAAGCAGTACTATCGGGCGTGCCGCCAGCAGCGGTCAACTCAGCAGAGAAGAAGCCGTGGCGATTTATCAGAAAATCGCCACGCTGTTGTAGCGATTTTATGATTTTGCCGCAGTTGTCTGCACTTTAGGCAGCACCTCTTTTTCAAACCATTTTTCCAGCATATGTTGTTCATAACCAAATTCACGGCTGCCATGATTGATCGAACCGGATTGCATAAACCCCATATCTTTTATTTTCACAGCTGTGCCTTTGGCGACTTCAACGTTATTCGCGTCATACAGCACATAATCAAGATTCATCTTCGGAAAATAAATATCCTTCACCACCCTGATATCATTCATGGTTCTGCCGACACCAGGGCCGCTGTACATTGGCTCTACGTCACCCGCTAAATCCAGGTCGGTTATCACCACCTCAAATTTATAACCAGCTGGCAATTTTTCCGCAAACTCAGCCCAGATCTTGTCAAATGCCTTGATCACCCTCTGCTGATAGGCTTTTTTGGTGCCAGTGCCAGGACGAATATCAGTATACTTTTCCGGATTTTGCCACGTCAGTTTCACTTCTGCCGGTCCGGTTGCCGCTGAAGCTGCAACACTGATCAGCATTGCGGTGCTGAACATCAGTAGTGTATTACGCATAGATGCCCCCTTGTTTATCTGTCTGCGCGGTCGAGTCCGACTTTGCTCACACGCCTTACATAATCAGACCTAATATAATCGTTTTTTGCGAAAAATAACGTTGCAAGACGTGAATAAATGCAAAGAGATGCAACTTATCTCCATCTACCTGACGGCATGAAACGCCTTGGCAGCAGTTCGCAAGCTCACAAACAACCTGGCAAGTCACTTTGTTATTCAGCGACAGCAACAAGGTGCCCCCGCTGTCAGTGCTCTCACTTTTCGCTCATAAAACACAGCAACCAGAATATAACTACCGGCGAGTCAGAAAGTTCTATTCAAAGTGAATACAAGCGCCTGGTTTATATCAGACAAAAAACAAACCCGGCATATGCCGGGTTTGTTGTGAGCACAACCACAATTGTGCTGCTGAGATCAGGCGTCAGACCTGAGCGATTGCAGAACCTTTGCAGGCGCTGCAATGGGCATCACATCATGCCGCCCATACCACCCATGCCGCCCATATCTGGCATTGCAGGAGCATCTTTCTTCGGCAGCTCTGTCACCATCGCTTCGGTGGTGATCATCAGAGAACCAACAGATGCTGCAAATTGCAGTGCTGAGCGGGTCACTTTGGTTGGATCCAGAATACCCATTTCCAGCATATCGCCGTATACGCCGGTTGCAGCGTTATAACCGTAGTTACCGGCACCTGATTTGACCTGATTGACCACCACTGATGGCTCTTCACCGGCGTTATCCACGATTTGACGCAGTGGAGCTTCCATCGCACGCAGCGCAATCTTGATACCGTGGTTTTGATCTTCATTGATACCACGCAGGTCAGCCAGTTTAGCGGCAACGCGCACCAGAGCCACACCACCGCCAGGTACCACACCTTCTTCAACGGCAGCACGGGTTGCGTGCAGCGCGTCTTCTACGCGGTGTTTTTTCTCTTTCATTTCGATTTCAGTGGCAGCGCCAACTTTAATCACAGCAACACCACCGGCTAACTTCGCCAGACGCTCTTGCAGTTTTTCTTTGTCGTAATCTGAAGTGGCATCTTCCACTTGCTGACGGATTTGCTTCACGCGACCGTCGATAGCGTCCTGCTCACCGGCACCATCGATAATAGTGGTGTTGTCTTTGGTGATCACCACACGTTTAGCAGTACCTAAATCTTCCAGCGTGGCTTTTTCCAGCTCTAAGCCGATTTCTTCAGAAATCACCACACCACCAGTTAATACCGCGATGTCTTGCAACATAGCTTTACGACGGTCACCAAAACCTGGGGCTTTTACCGCAGACACTTTGACGATACCGCGCATATTGTTCACCACCAGCGTTGCTAAAGCTTCGCCTTCTAAATCTTCAGCGATGATTAAAAGTGGTTTGCCAGACTT
Organism: Rheinheimera sp.; assembly: GCA_003543135.1. GTDB lineage: Bacteria > Pseudomonadota > Gammaproteobacteria > Enterobacterales > Alteromonadaceae > Pararheinheimera. The sequence goes on along the minus strand of DPJG01000003.1, from coordinate 23,633 downwards.
AGCAACGCCTTCTAATACCGGCAGTAATTCACGGATATTGCTGATTTTTTTATCAACAGTCAGGATAAACGGGTTGTCCAGTTCTACCTGGCCAGCTTCAGCGTTGTTGATGAAGTACGGCGACAGGTAACCACGGTCAAACTGCATACCTTCAACCACAGCCAGCTCGTTGGCTAAACCCTGACCTTCTTCAACAGTGATCACACCTTCTTTGCCCACTTTGTCCATGGCATTGGCGATGATCTGGCCAATTTCATCGTCAGAGTTTGCAGAGATAGTACCAACCTGAGCAATAGCTTTGCTGTCGGCACAAGGCTGAGATAAAGCTTTTAATTCTTCAACAGCGGCAGCAACAGCTTTGTCGATACCACGTTTTAAATCCATTGGATTCATACCGGCAGCAACAGCTTTTACACCTTCGTTGATAATGTTTTGTGCCAACACTGTCGCAGTAGTAGTACCGTCACCGGCTTCGTCGTTGGCTTTAGAAGCAACTTCTTTCACCATCTGCGCGCCCATGTTTTCAAACTTGTCTTCCAGCTCAATTTCTTTGGCGACTGATACACCGTCTTTGGTGATTAATGGGGCGCCAAAAGATTTGTCCAGAATCACGTTACGGCCTTTAGGGCCTAAGGTCACGCGCACTGCGTTTGCTAAAATGTTGACGCCTTTGAGCATCTTATTACGGGCTTCATCGCCAAAACGTACGTCTTTTGCAGCCATGTTTAAATTCCTCGAAAATTCGTTGAAATCAGAATGATTTGATAAAAACCAGGATTATTCAGTGATAATGCCAAGAATGTTGTCTTCTTTGGTGATGACATATTCCTGGCCGTCAATTTTTTCTGAGCGCTCTACATAAGCACCGAAGATCACTTTGTCGCCCACTTTCACTTCTAATGGACGTACAGTACCGTTTTCCAGGATCCGGCCGTTGCCTACCGCTACCACTTCGCCCCGGGTCGATTTTTCAGCAGAAGCGCCGGTCAGAACAATACCACCAGCCGATTTGCTTTCTGCTTCCAGGCGTTTGATGATCACGCGGTCATGTAATGGACGAATATTCATGCTTAATTTCTCCTAAAGCGTTTTTGGGTTTTAACGTTGCCGTCAAATTGCTGAATTTTTAAAGTGACTGGGATATGGGGTAAGGCCTTAAAAAAACCAAGGGCTTTGCTAAAAAATTCTTTGTAAATGACAGTCTGCCTGGCTTTTCAGATAGAAGTTATTCGTGCTATCAATCAGTTACTTAAGTTTTTCTTCAGCTTATTGCAACAAAGTGCGCTCTTGTCCGGTCTTGAAAACTACGACCAGGTCTTTTTGCTGCCAATAACCGCAGTAAAAAGACCAGATGCCTACAAGCTGCGTATAATCAGCCGCTATCACCAAGGCGCCTGCAATCAAAAAGGAATGTGGTACTGATGTTAAAACAATTAGGTATTTTGCTCTGGGTATTCCTGGCAAGTTTTTCACTGCAAGCCAATGATTTATTAAGTAAATTACAGGGTAACCAGTTTTTACCTGTTGACCAGGCTTTTGTGCTGGACTTTGTCCAGCAAGACAACACGCTGAAAATCAGCTGGCAAATTGCCGATGGTTATTACCTGTATAAAGACAAATTTAAGCTGGCCGGTGTGGCGGTGAATTTTTCTCACCCAAGCTATCCGCCCGGTATGCCTTATGAAGATGAATATTTTGGCAAAACGGAAATTTATCTGCATCAGGTGGTGTTGTCGGTGCCTTTGTCGAATATCGATAAAGATGCGGTATTAAAGGTGCGTTACCAGGGCTGCGCCAAGGCCGGTTTATGTTATCCGGTACAAACCCGGGAAATTCCGCTGTTTCAGCCACAATCAGCCAACAACAGCGCCGCTGTACTCAATGACATAGGCGCAACCACTACTGCAACGGAAGACAAAGCCGAAACTACAACAACAGATACTACAGCGGCGCCTAAATCATCACAGGTGGAACTGGCTGAAAGACTGACCGATGATCGCAGTCTCTGGACTTTAGGGCTGTTTTTCTTACTCGGTTTGGGCCTGGCTTTTACGCCTTGTGTATTCCCTATGTACCCGATCCTCACCAGCATTATTGCCGGACAAGGCCAGCAACTCAGCACGGGTCGTGCCTTCCGGTTGTCGATGGCTTATGTACAGGGTATGGCCATTACCTATTCACTATTGGGTATAGTGGTGGCCAGTGCCGGTGTGAAGTTTCAGGCTTATTTCCAGCATCCTGCGGTACTCATTGGCATCAGCATTTTATTTGTGCTGCTGGCCCTTGCGATGTTTGGAGTGCTGACGTTGCAACTGCCGGCTAGCTGGCAGGAAAAAGTGGGTGCTTTAAGTAACAAACAACAAGGTGGCAGTTTAAAAGGGGCACTCACCATGGGAGCCTTGTCGGGTTTGGTGGCCTCCCCCTGCACTACGGCACCACTAACCGGTGTGCTGCTTTATATAGCGCAAAGTGGCGATATGGCTTACGGCGCTTTGGTGCTTTATGTGCTGAGCCTGGGCATGGGTCTGCCACTGTTATTAATTGGCAGCAGTGGTGGCAAGTGGCTGCCTAAACCCGGCGCCTGGATGGATGTGGTCAAAGCCGGTTTTGGTTTCCTGTTATTGTCAGTGCCGCTGGTATTACTGGAACGTATTTTGCCGGATTCTGTGCTGATTGTGCTGGCTTCTGTCCTTGCGCTTGGCGCCGCCTTGTTCTTACACACAGTGCAGCAACAATTACAAAAACCGCTGGCAAAAGCCTTGTGCTGGTTGCTGGCGACCTTGTTAGTGATTGCAACAGCACAGTGGAACCTGCGTTTCTGGCTCCCCTCGTCGGAGCCGGCTGCTGCAGTTGCCAGCAATACCTCCCAAGTCAGTGCAGGTCAGTTTATTGATATTAAAACCCTGGCCGATTTAGACGTTGAACTAAAAAAAGCCGAAGCCCAAAACCAATATGTGATGCTGGATTTATTTGCCGAGTGGTGTGTGGCCTGTAAAGAGTTTGAACATATTACTTTTGCCGACGCCGCCGTCAAAACCGAGATGGCAAAAATCCGGTTATTGCGGATTGATGTGACCAAAGCCACAGAGCAGGATGTCGAACTGATGGACAAATTTAGTGTACTTGGCCTGCCCACTTTATTGTTTTTTGCGCCAAATGGCAGCGAACTGACCACATCCAGGGTCACAGGTTTTATGCCGCCAGCCGAATTTGCCGCCCATTTAAAACAACTGAATCAGGGTTAATTCTTCACTAAAACAGGGCTACAGAGCGCCAGAACATTAGATTTGGCCTTTGTAGCCCGACAACCTGCCCTGCCGCTCTAACATCATCACAAAAAGTTCCCCTCCGCTGATAAGACCAGTATTTTGCTGCCATTTGCTGCGATTTCTCTATAATAAGCGGCAACTCTGCACAGCCCTGCCGGTTTTTACTGAAAAAGATGCTTTTTCAGACAACCTTTGGCAAGATGAAAGCAGATGATGAATCTTCAACGGAATAGGCGACAAATGGCATCAGTTTTACGGATTTTGCTTCTGAATGGCCCCAATCTGAATATGCTGGGACAACGCGAACCCCATATTTATGGTGCCGCCACTTTAGAGCAAATTGTTGCGGATCTGACTAGCCATGCCAGCAGCCTGAATGTGCAACTGAGCCATCTGCAATCCAACGCAGAACATGAACTGGTAACAGCCATTCAGCAAAGCCTTGGCAAACAGGATTTTATTCTGATCAATCCGGGCGCTTTTACCCACACCAGCGTGGCGATTCGCGACGCTTTATTGGCCGTGGCAATTCCTTTTATTGAAATTCATCTGTCGAACGTACATGCCCGCGAGGCATTTCGCCGGCACTCCTATTTATCCGACATTGCAAAAGGGGTGATTTGTGGCCTTGGTGCCAACGGTTACCGTTATGCCTTAGAGGCTGCAGTGTCGAGCTTAACCACCACGAACATCAACCCATAATTTCAACTAAGAGTCAGGCAACATCGTCATGGATATTAGAAAAATTAAAAAACTGATCGAGCTTCTGGAAGAGTCAGGTATTAACGAACTGGAAATTACCGAAGGCGAAGAGTCAGTGCGCATCAGCCGCGGTGGTCCGGTTCAGCATTATGCACCAATGCAATATCAGGCAGCGCCAATGCAAGCGCCAGCCGCTGCACCTGCAGCTGCTGCAGCGCCGGCCGCTGCTGCCGCCGCACCTGCCATCACAGGTCATCAGATGCGTTCACCTATGGTTGGTACTTTCTACCGCGCCGCTTCACCAACTTCAAAAGCTTTTGCTGAAGTGGGCCAAACCGTCAAAGTTGGCGATACCCTGTGTATCGTTGAAGCGATGAAAATGATGAACCAGATCCAGTCTGACAAAGCAGGCACCATCACCGCTATTCTGGTAGAAAACGGCGAGCCGGTTGAATTCGACCAGCCTTTATTTGTGATCGAATAATTCAAAAGGCCGACCCATGTTAGAAAAAGTGCTGATTGCCAACCGGGGAGAAATTGCGCTGCGTATTTTACGCGCCTGCAAAGAACTCGGTATTAAAACAGTCGCGGTGCATTCCACCGTCGACCGGAACCTCAAACATGTGTTGTTGGCCGACGAGACCATTTGTATTGGTCCGGCGCCATCTCCACAAAGTTATTTAAATATTCCGGCATTAATTGCTGCTGCTGAAGTGACCAATGCCCAGGCAATTCACCCGGGTTACGGCTTTTTAGCAGAGCGGGCCGATTTTGCGCAGCAAGTGGAAGAAAGCGGCCTGGTATTTATTGGCCCACGTCCTGAATCTATCAGCCTGATGGGTGATAAAGTTTCCGCCATTGAAGCAATGAAAAAAGCCGGAGTACCTTGTGTGCCTGGCTCTGACGGTGCTGTGGGCGATGACGCGGATACCAACAAAGCTATTGCCAAACGTATTGGTTACCCAATTATCGTGAAAGCGGCCGGTGGTGGTGGTGGTCGTGGTATGCGTGTGGTGCGCAGCGAAGAAGAACTGGTGTCTTCTATTGAAATGACCAAAGCTGAAGCCAAAGCTGCTTTTGGTAATGACATGGTGTACATGGAAAAATTCCTGGAAAACCCACGTCATATCGAAATTCAGGTATTGGCCGATGGTCAGGGCAAAGCCATTCACTTAGGTGAGCGCGACTGTTCTATGCAGCGTCGCCACCAGAAAGTCGTGGAAGAAGCGCCGGCACCTGGCATTACTCAGGAACAACGCGACTTTATCGGTGGCCGTTGTGTGCAGGCTTGTATCGATTTGAACTACCGTGGTGCCGGTACTTTTGAATTCCTGTTTGAAAACGGCGAATTCTTTTTTATCGAAATGAACACCCGTATTCAGGTAGAACACCCGGTAACTGAGATGATTACAGGTGTGGATTTAATTAAAGAGCAGCTGCGTATTGCCTCCGGCATGCCGCTGTCGATTAAGCAGTCTGATATTGTGATTCGTGGCCATGCCGTGGAATGCCGTATTAACGCTGAAGATCCAAAAACCTTTATTCCGTCTCCTGGCACCATCACCCGTTTCCACCCGCCAGGTGGCAATGGTGTGCGTTGGGATTCGCATATTTATGCCGATTACACAGTACCGCCAAACTACGATTCCATGGTGGGCAAACTGATCACTTACGGTGAAAGCCGTGAAATTGCCATTGCCCGGATGCGTAACGCACTGTCTGAGCTGTTAGTGGGTGGTATTAAAACCAATATCGACCTGCATAAAGAAATTATGTCGGACGCCAATTTTAATAAAGGTGGCACCAATATTCATTACCTGGAACATAAACTGGGGATGAAATAACTCACCGATGCTTGTAAAGCATGGTTATGTAAAAAAGGCTCCCGCGGGAGCCTTTTTGTTTTGAGTTGCTGCCTGTAACGCTAAAGATGAAAACCACAGAGGCTTAATAAGGTGGCGACGGCTTTGCTTACAAGCATCAGTGCCGACACCACAGCTAGCTTAACTTCACGAGCTCCCGCTGGTAAAAATCAACCACATCCTGCACCCGCGCCTGAATATCAAAACGCTGCATAGGGTATGTTATTTTCTCAGGCTTCGCTGCTGCAAGTGTCAGCATGGCATTTGCCAGCGCTTCCACATCATCAACCGGCACTAAATCGCGGCCAAATAATGGCTGCAAATATTGGGCACCTTGTGAAGCTGTGGCCAGCACAGGTAAACCAGCCTGCATCGCTTCTAAAAATACCAGACCAAAAGGCTCGTACCTGGCGCTACTAACAAACACATCAAAACTATAAAGCCAGTCTTGTGGTGTGGTGGAAAAACCGGCCAGCAACACTTTGTCGCCGGCGAGCTTGTCATTGACCAGTTTTTTCAGCTCAAGCATGGCCTTGCCATCCCCGACTATCACCAGGCGGGCGTTGGGAATATTGGCTTTGACAAAAGCCTGCACCAGCACGTCGTGGCCTTTGGTCGCTTCCACCCGGCCTAAAGTGCCAAAAATCAGCTCGTTTTCCGCCAACCCAAGCTTTTGCCGTAGTTCTGTTTTAGCCGCTGGCGCTGTCAGTTGGGTATTGGTCCAGTTATCCAGCTGAATGCAGTGCTGTTGAAGTGAAGCCGGTATCGCGTCCAGCTGCCACGGCGCTATAGCGATTAAAGCATCAAGCTTGGCATGCTGCTGTTTTTTATAGCAAATATGCAAGGTGGCGACTCTCAAGCATAAACCTTTGAGCCCTTGTAACACGCGGCAACCGGCACTTAAATGGGCGTGGGCTACATCGGGTTTTAACACTCGGATAAGCTTACGTGCTTGCCAGATAGCAAAAAATTTCCAGCCATCCACCACCTGCACCTGCACTTTGTCGCTAAGCCGGTGCCTGATGGCATTGGCTCTTTGTTCACAACCCCTTTTGTGCAAAATCACCGTCACCTGATGCTGTTGCTCTGCCTGCGTATTGGCCAGCTCAACGGCATAACGTTCACTGCCGGCAAAACTGTGCGTCAGAATAATGTGAACAATTTTCATCACAACCTACAATCACCAAACCTCTGTTGGCCTCAGTCTATCAAAATCTGCCTTTGAGCCCAAAAAAATGGCTGAAAATCAGCGGTTTTTACCTATGCAGACAAAACTCAATGCTACCTTGGCTAGGGCCGCCGCTCTTTCAACCCTTCGCAAAAATGATGCAAAGGCCGCGCAAACGCTGCCTTGTGCAGAGAAAACTGCTAAACTGCCGCTCTTTTATGTTCAGCACCAAACGGAAATCACCATGCCTTGGATCCAACTGCGGGTAAATACCACTGAAAAACACGCCGAAACTGTCAGCGATATGCTGATGAGCTGGGGCGCTCAGGCCGTTAGTTTTGTGGATGCCAAAGACACCCCTATTTATGAACCATTGCCTGGTGAAGTGATTTATTGGGCCAACACTGTGGTGGTGGGGCTGTTTGATGCCGAACACAAGATGGATAAAGTGATCAAACAGTTAGAGCAGGTCAGCCTGTTTAAAAACGGCGTGCAGTACAAGCTGGAACAGCTCGAAGATAAAGACTGGGAACGCGAATGGATGGACAACTTCCATCCTATTCAGTTTGGCAAAAGGTTATGGGTGTGCCCAAGCTGGCGTGATATTCCAGACCCGACTGCAGTGAACGTGATGCTGGACCCTGGTCTTGCTTTTGGTACCGGCACCCACCCTACTACCGCCCTTTGTATGGAATGGCTGGATGCACAGGATCTCACTGAAGCAACAGTGGTCGATTTTGGCTGTGGCTCCGGCATTCTGGGTATTGCCGCGTTAAAACTCGGCGCAAAAAGAGTGGTAGGTGTGGATATAGACCCTCAAGCTATTGAAGCCAGCGCTGCCAACGCTGAGCGCAATGGCGTGGCCGGCCAGATTGAACTCTATTTACCCAAAGATCAGCCAACACTGGAAGTGGATGTGGTCGTCGCCAATATTCTGGCCGGCCCGCTGGCTGAGTTGTCTGGCATTATCAGCGCTTATGTAAAGCCTGGTGGATTGCTGGCGTTGTCCGGTATTCTGGAAAGCCAGGCACAAAGTGTGATGGATGCTTATGCCGCTGAATTTGATTTTGACCCTGTTGCAGTCAAAGAAGAATGGGTGCGGTTAAGCGCCCGCAAAAAGCAGGCTTAACAAAACACTTTCACCCCATGAACCGCCAAAAGGAGGTATTACGCCTCCTTCTCAACTACACAACAGCGTATCGGCATAACAGCGTAACTGTTCAGACTGCCAGACCTTATTGATGGCGGTCATCAGAGTCCGCGCCACTGCTGTATGGGCCCCAGCTGATTTATCAAACTCCGTTTTATAACCCCCCCTTGATAGATCTGCGTCACTCATACTGCACCAGAGAAAGCCGGCACAGGCTGCACAACCAATCTTTCGCTGAGATAGCCGTTATATCAGGCAGTGCCAATCCCGCTATGACCAGGCAGCAAAACAAAGGCGGCTAAGGTTGATTTGCGCCCAAGTGTGCATTTTTGTCTTTAAAACAATATTCAGTGGTGCAATATTGTTATAATATAACATCTCTTTAATCAGGGAGATGAATTGTGTCCAAAGTTTTTTTTCAGCCTGCAAGCCTTGCCACTGTAATGCTGCTTGGCCTCTTCGGTTGTGACTCTTCAACACACAGCAATGAAGGCAAAGTACAACCCGAACATCCTCAACATAAAATAGACAGCCAGGGACTGTTGGTGCTTAGTAGCAGCGGCAACAACCTGGTTCATGTTTATGATATTAAACATAAAAAAATGCTGACTTCATTTGACAGCAAAAAGCCGGTGCATAGCATTTATGCCAGCCCTAACCAGCGTTATGCCGTATTGCTGCAGCGTAATGACCATCAGATCAGCTTTATTGATGGTGGTTTATATCAGGAAGATCATGCAGATCATCTGCACGATTATCAGCAAGCACCTGCGCTTAGCGGCTTTGTGCTCAAAGGCATTGCCCCCACCCACTATGAAGTGCATGGCAATCAGGCCGCTATCTTTTTTGATGGCGCCGCAGCCCCCATGCAAGCTGCCGGCGTGACTCTTCTGACCGATGCAGACATTGCATCGGCTAAAACCAGCGCCAGTCTGACCCTGCCACTGAATATGCATGGCACGGCAGAACCAAGGGGTTCGCATTTGTTAACCACTTACCGGCCGGCCGACGCCGCCAATACCTTGCCGACTCAGGTGGAATGGTATCAGCAGGAAGGCAACAGTTTTAAGCTCAAAGAGCGGTTTAGCGAACAATGCCCCGGACTGCATGGCAGTTATTCGGTCAAAGACTACAGCCTGTTTGGCTGTATCGACGGTGTGCTGGTTGTACAACAAAAAGCCGATGAACTCAGTGCAGTAAAACTGGCCAATCCTGCGGGCATGACAGGCCGGATCGGTACCCTGACCGGTCATAAAAACCTGACACAGGTGATTGGTTTTGCCGGACAGGACATGTATCTGATCGATCCGGTGAGCCTCACCATGCAAAAACTGGACTGGCGCCAGGGTGGCACTCAAACCAGGGTTAGCTACGCCATGTCGTCCGACGGTGACTATTTTGTGCAACTCGACAACAGTGGTGCTGTCACTATCCAGCAAGTCGCCACAGGTTATAGCATCAAAGCCAAACTGACATTGCTGAACAATATCGACAGCAGCAACCCGCCGGTAATTGCGGTGAATGGTCAGAATGACGACATCTTTATTACTGATCCGGCTAATAAACAGCTATTACAGCTTGATTTAACCAGTCTGGCGGTGAGCAAACTGCCGCTTGAGATAACCCCGGCCAAAATGACCTGGCTTGGCATCCGCCAACCAACCCCTTAACACTCAGTTGCCCTGATCACCACATCATCAGGGCACACCATTTTCATCACTCATGTTCCTGGGAGATGACTTGGGCACCTGCTTGCAGGTGCTCTTTTTTATCAAGCTGTGGCCGATAACAGCCGCCCGGTTCAGATGCAACAGGTCAAAGTGCTGCTGCAAAAAACAACAGCAATACAATTATCTGATTTTATTAAAGCCTGTTTTACTGTGTTCCCTATTTTGTTGAGTCTAATTTTCAGCCGTTTAGCGATTGTCAACCCGCCAAAGGCCAATAAATTTGCATTTTTGTTTAAATAATAGCCTTTGCTTTGTGTGCAAAAATCCGTAAACTTAGCGCCCCTTCGGGGTAGAGCCTAGGGATATAGCGGTGCGCATCGGTCCATACCAATTATCGAACAATGTGATTTGTGCTCCGATGGCCGGAGTCACGGATTACACTTTTCGTGAGCTTTGCCGTCGGTTTGGCGCAGGTTTAGCTGTGTCAGAAATGATGTCGAGCAATCCTTTGGTGTGGCAAAGCGAAAAATCGCTAAATCGGATGACACATGGTGATGAGTCTGGCATTCGTTCAGTACAAATTGCTGGTGCCGATCCAGATCAGATGGCCCAAGCTGCGGTGTTTAATGTTGAACACGGCGCCCAAATCATCGACATCAATATGGGATGTCCGGCGAAAAAAGTGAACAAAAAACTGGCGGGTTCGGCGCTGTTACAGTATCCGGATCTTGTTGAGAAAATTGTTCAGGCCGTGGTCAAGGCTGTATCAGTTCCGGTCACGCTGAAAATCCGCACCGGCTGGGACACCGAAAACCGCAATGGCGTGCAAATAGCACGGATAGCGGAAGATAACGGCATTCAATGTCTGGCGGTTCATGGCCGAACCAAAGCCTGTATGTATAAAGGAGAAGCGGAGTACGACACCATCCGCGCTATTAAACAGGCAGTGTCGATCCCGGTGATCGCCAACGGTGACATCACGTCACCGCAAAAAGCCAGGTTTGTGCTGGATTACACCGGTGCTGACGCCATCATGATTGGGCGGGCAGCACAGGGCCGGCCCTGGATTTTTCGGGAAGTGGTTCATTACCTGACCACAGGGGAATTGTTGGCAGCACCCGACTTGCAGCAAGTCAGGGATATTATGCTGGAACACGTCAAAGGCTTACACCAGCTGTATGGTGAAGTGCTTGGCCCGCGTATCGCCCGCAAACATGTGGGGTGGTATCTGGCCGAACATGATGCCGAGGGCGCGTTTCGCAGTGAATTTAACGGCATCGAGCAGCAACAACCGCAGCTTGATGCTCTGTGGACCTATTTCGAACAACTAGCAGCAACTAACGTAAAGAGACCTGGTAATGTTTAATCAAAACGTGACTTCGCCATTTATCACCAACGCCCATGTACAGACTCAGGAAAAACCGCAGCCTTTAAGTAACGCGGTACAAAAAGCGGTGGCGAACTACCTGCAACAGTTAAACGGTCAGGACGTCAACGACCTGTACGAACTGGTGTTGTCAGAGCTGGAAAAACCGTTACTGGAAGAAGTAATGAAATATACCCGCGGTAATCAGACCCGCGCCGCCAATCTGATGGGCATCAACCGCGGTACGCTGCGCAAGAAGCTGAAACAATACGGCATGAGTTAATGCCCCCGCGGGAGGAGTCCCGCCAGAAAGCACCTTCGGGTGCTTTTTTGTTTCTGGCGCCCGGCAAATTGCTGCACCGGCACCACAAACAAGGTTCTGCAGCTGAAGCCCGATTTTCCGGTTTTGCTTAAAGCCGACAAATACGCCGGAAGTCCGCACAGTCAGAACAGCTCACAGAGCAGAATTTATTTATCCCTTGTTTAGCGAAGATACTAAAGAGAGAACCGATATGACCTCAGCTCGTCCAATCCGTCGTGCACTACTCAGTGTTTCTGACAAAACTGGCATTGTTGAATTTGCCCGCGCTTTAGTGGCGCAAGGTGTGGAACTGTTATCTACCGGTGGTACTGCCAAGCTGCTGGCAGAGCAAAACATTCCTGTAATTGAAGTCTCTGACTACACAGGTCATCCGGAAATTATGGATGGCCGTGTCAAAACCCTGCACCCTAAAGTGCATGGCGGTATCTTAGCGCGCCGTGGCCAGGACGAAGCTGTGATGGCGGCCAACAACATCAACGCCATTGATTTGGTGGTGGTGAATCTGTACCCCTTCGCCAGCACTGTTGCCAAAGCCGGTTGCACCCTGGAAGATGCAGTCGAAAATATTGATATCGGCGGCCCGACTATGGTGCGTGCTGCAGCCAAAAACCACGCTGATGTGACTATTGTGGTGAATGCTGCTGATTACGACAAAGTACTGGCTGAAATGGCGGCCAATAATGGCGCCACCACCCATGCCACCCGTTTTAGCCTGGCGATTAGCGCTTTTGAACATACAGCGCAGTACGATGGCATGATTGCCAACTATTTTGGCGCTATGCTGCCGGCCTATGACACAGTAGACGCTCAGCCAAGCAAGTTTCCGCGTACTTTTAACAGCCAGTTTGTGAAAAAGCAGGATTTACGTTATGGCGAAAACAGCCATCAGCAAGCTGCTTTTTATGTCGAGCACAATATTCAGGAAGCCTCAGTTGCCAGCGCCACTCAGCTGCAAGGCAAAGAGCTGTCTTACAACAATATCGCTGACACAGACGCAGCCCTTGAGTGTGTCAAAGAATTTGCTGAACCTGCCTGTGTTATCGTCAAACACGCCAATCCTTGTGGTGTGGCTATTGGCAACGACATCCTTAGCGCTTACAACCGCGCTTATCAGACAGATCCAACCTCAGCCTTTGGCGGCATTATTGCTTTTAACCGTGAGTTAGATGCAGTGACAGCTGAAGCTATTGTCAGCCGTCAGTTTGTGGAAGTGATTATTGCGCCCACAGCAACCAGTGAAGCTGCTGAAATCATCGCGAAAAAACCAAATGTACGTTTATTGGTCTGTGGTCAGTGGTCAGCCAAAACCACAGGTTTTGATATTAAACGTGTCAACGGTGGTGTATTGGTGCAAGACCGCGACCAGAAGATGGTTGGTTTAGACGATTTAAAAGTCGTATCCAAACGTCAGCCAACAGCAGATGAACTGCGTGATTTATTGTTCTGCTGGAAGGTAGCCAAGTACGTCAAATCCAACGCTATTGTGTATGCCAAAGACTCTATGACCATTGGTGTTGGCGCAGGCCAGATGAGCCGTGTGTACAGCGCAAAAATTGCCGGTATTAAAGCTGCTGATGAAAACCTGGAAGTCAAAGGTTCAGTGATGGCTTCTGATGCGTTTTTCCCGTTCCGCGATGGCATTGACGCCGCCGCTGCTGCCGGCATTAAAGCTGTGATCCAGCCAGGTGGCTCTATGCGTGACGCAGAAGTGATTGCAGCAGCAGATGAACATGATATTGCCATGGTATTTACCGGTGTACGTCATTTCCGTCATTAATCTCTGAATGACGACAAAACGGCAGCTCTGGCTGCCGTTTTTTTTGCTGTGATCTTGTGGTTACAATGCAAAGCTATCTGCCGGCAAAACACTGTGATGCTGCGCCTTACCCTTGTCTTCAAACAACAGTCGCAGGATACACAAGATGCAACTGAATGAATTCCCCACAGAATTCCCGCTGTTATTAAGTTATCAGGGGCAACAGGAAGCTGAACTGATTATCAACCAGCAAATGCTGGAGCAGCTGCTGCAACAAAATCACCACCTGTTACCCCATGCCGATCGTTTGATTGATAGTTTGGGTCGGGTGTACCGGCTGGATGCTGCGCATCAGCTTTATGCCAGTGCAGAGCAACTTGAGTTAACAGAGGTTATCAGTTTGATCCAACAACATTTTTTCGCATTGGCGCAAAGTTGTGTGGTAAAAATACAGGCAGCTGATATTCGCTCAGCCTTGCTGTTGCTGACCCAGGAGCATTGACCTGAACAAAACTGTATTACCGTCTGATGGCAACAAACCAGGCCTGTTTGATAAGGGAGCATCATGAAACAAAAGTTACGCTATCTGCTGAGTGCACTTGGCCTTACTGTACTTTATCAGTTGCTGCTGATGTTTACGGTCGGCTATACCCTTGCTGCTAAAAAACCGGACTGGTGGCCTCAGGGCATTGTTGCTTCAACGGACGGTTTATTGGTCTGGATGCATCTGGCTCAGGGTTTTGGTGTGTTATTGGCTGCTCTGATGACTGCCTGGTTTATTCAGCGCTTTTTCCGGCCACAGTGGCTCGGTTTAAGTTTTTGTGCAACCTTGCTGCCGCTGCTTTTTATGACACCGCCCTTCTGGCAGCAACACTATTTGCAGTCCGGTTTATGGTGGTCAGGTGTATTAGACACGGCGAAGTTTGTGTTATTGCCACCTTTTTGCTGCTGGGTAATGGTTAAACGCCAGCAGCTTTATGTAAACAACAAATCACCCAGCCGTTTTTGACAATAAAATCACGCGGCTGATGGTCCTTCAGACGCTGTCGCTTCAGGCAAAGCTTTTACACCGATACGGCTGATTGTTGCTCCCTGCAGCTCAGCGACCGTCCATATCATGCCGGACCAGTTGACCGTATCACCGACCACCAGCTTACCGCCATGTTTGCGCGCGATAAATTCGTTGAGCAGCACACATTCACCACACTCACTCAAATCCAGACTGTAGAACATCGCTAAATCATCCAGTCTGGCTGAACCATCCAGCATAAAGTCGCCAAAAAATTCAAAGTCAAAATTGCGTTGTGGTGTTTCGCTGAACATGCGGCCAAGCACAGGTAAATCGGCGTCGTGCCCCATAATACAAAGTACATCGCCGGCCATTAGTTTTGAGCTACCAGACGGGTGCAGCAGCACATTGTCGCGAAATAGCGCCACAATACGGGTATTGTCCGGCATATTTAAACTGCGCAGTTCATGGCCGATACACCATTTTTCTTCATTGAGTTTATATACAAAAAGTTCCCACTGGCTGGCCAACGTAATTTCAATACCGGCGCGGGAAATCGGTGTTGGCATAGCCGGAACCACCACTTTGGCTTTGCGCGCGGCAAAACCCAGCGTGGTACCCTGCAGCAATAACGACACCAACACAATAAAAAAGGCCACATTAAAAAACAGCTGGGCATTGGGTAAACCCGCCATCAGCGGAAATACCGCTAAGATCACCGGTACGGCACCACGCAAGCCCACCCAGGAGATAAAGGTACGCTCTTTTAAGCTAAAACCACGAAACGGCAATAAACCGATAAACACCGAGAGTGGCCTGGCGAATAAAATCATCCAAAGCGACAACAACAAGGCAGGCACTGCGATAGGCAGCAACTCGCTGGGTGTCAGCAATAAACCCAGTACCAGGAACATACCAATCTGACTGAGCCAGGCCAGGCCGTCGAACATATGCAGAATACCGTGTCTGTTGCGGATAGGTTTATTGCCAAGCACCAAACCACAGACATAGACAGTAAGAATACCGCTGCCGCCAATAGCGCCAGACAAGGCGTATAAAATAATACCACCACTGACTGCCAACAGCGGGTATAAACCATCGGCGATATGCATGCGGTTAATCAGATTTAATAACAACCAGCCGCCGGCAAGACCAAGCAAAATACCAAGGCCAAACTGCTGTACCAGACTCAGCAGCACAGTCCATTCAAAGCTGGTTTGACCGCTGACCAGCATCGCAATCAACGTCACAGTTAAAAACATCGCCATCGGGTCATTACTGCCCGATTCAATTTCAAGGGTTGCCCCCACCCGCTCGTTTAAACCTTTGCCGTTTAACAGGTTAAACACCACAGCAGCATCGGTAGAACCGACGATAGCGCCAATCAGCAGCCCCTCGAGCAGTTCTAAATTAAATAACCAGGCCGCGGCAATACCTGTTAAGCCCGCTGTGAGCACCACTCCAAATGTGGCTAAAGATAACGAAGGCCAGAGGGCAACCCGGAAACTACGCGCATTGGTGCGCATACCGCCGTCGAGCAGAATAACCGCCAGCGCCAGGTTACTGACCAGATAGGCCAGGCTGTAATCATCAAATTTAATACCGCCCGGGCCGTCCACGCCGGCAATCATGCCCACCGACAAAAAAATAACCAGAATAGGCACACCAATTTTGCTGGCCACCGAACTCACCATAATGCTGGCCGCGACCAGAACTGCGCCAATCAGCAACATCTGATTGATGGTAACTGCATCCAATATAAACCTCCGGCCACAAACAGGGTGAATCTAGCTTTAACACTAAAATAGTGACGAATAACGACAAATTCAATCAAAAACTATTAAACAGCAAATAAAATTAATATTTTAATTTAAAAACAACAACTTAAAAATATTAAAAAATGAAAGAATTAATAAAAACATCATACAAAAACCAACTTAATCTAAAGTGAATCTGGTTTTACAGTGCTTATTTGCACCAATTTGCAATATTCCTCAATTAACTGTTTCGATTGCAGAAAATTACCAAAGGACAGTCATCTGTGACCACTGCTGTACCGCAGTACCTGTCTGCATTTGCCTCTAATGACTGCAACCCGAAAAACAGCAAACGAAATTCAGTAAACAGACACTGAACAGACAAAATTCAGCTGTACTTTTACATCTGAGCCGATATAATACGCGCCGCTCTTTTGACTGTTCTTTATACAATAAGGTAATCCTATGCACCCGATGTTAAACATCGCTGTTCGTGCTGCGCGTAGCGCAGGCAATATTATCGCCCGGGCCTGTGGTCAACTGGACATGGTTCAGACCACTCAAAAAGGTACCAATGACTTTGTCACCAACGTAGATAAAGAAGCCGAACAGGCCATAGTGCAGATTTTGCGTAAGTCCTACCCTGACCACGATATCATCGCGGAAGAAGGTGGTGAATACAGCAACAACAATAGTGATTACCAGTGGATCATCGACCCGCTCGATGGCACCGCCAACTTTATCAAAGGCATTCCTCATTTTGCAGTTTCCATTGCTTTGCGTTACCGCGGCAAGCTGGAACAGGCCGTTATTTTTGACCCGCTGCGTGGTGAAGTATTTACCGCCAGCCGTGGTGCCGGTGCTCAGCTCAATGGTCGTCGTATCCGTGTCAGCAATGCCACTGATTTAGGCGGCACTATTCTGGCGACAGGTTTTCCGTTTAAGCACAAACATCATTTAGACGCTTATACCGAAACCTTTAAAACCTTTTTTACCACAGCAGCAGATGTACGCCGTACCGGCTCAGCCGCTCTGGATCTGGCTTATGTTGCAGCCGGTCGTTTAGACGGTTTCTGGGAAATTGGCTTAAAGCCATGGGACACAGCTGCAGGCGAATTACTGGTGCGTGAAGCCGGTGGTCTGGTCAGCGATTTTGTCGGTGGCAATAACCAAATGAAAAGCGGCAATATTGTGGCAGGTAACCCTAAAGTGCTGGCTGCGATGCTTAAAGGCATGCGTCCGCATCTGACCGACTCTTTAATGAAATAATCCTCTGTTTTTTATGTAAAAAGCCCCGCAATTGCGGGGCTTTTTGTTGCCGTATTTGCGAGCCTAAGTTTTAACTGATCTGGATCTTGCGGCTTTGCTGCTCGGGCTCAGCTTTTTTCGGTGCTTTAATCGACAAAATGCCGTCGGTAAAACTGGCGCTGATATCGGATTCATGCACCGTATTGCCCACAGTAAAACTGCGCTGAATACGCCCATAGCGGCGCTCCTGCCGGATAATCTTGCCATCTTTTTCTTCTTTATCTTCCTGCTTTACTTCTGCTTCCAGCGTCAACACGCCCTGCTGCAGGCTGATATGAATATCTTCTTTTTTTACACCCGGCAGCTCAGCGCTGATCAGGTAATGGTCTTTGTTGTCCTTAATATCTACCTTCGGCGCAAAGAACTGATTCTGCTCAGATTTCCAGGCCGTTGGCGCAAAAAAGTTATCAAACAGCGAATCAAGATCAGGAAAATTACGCGGGATCAGGCTCATACGTTGCTCCTTTTTCAACTAAATTTCAGCATGGTGACTTACAGCAAAAAAAGTGTAGCCAAGCCAAAAACAGCAGCTTTAATACAGATCAAATTTTTGGATGTTTTTTAGTCAGAGATTCAATCAGCATGCAGAGCAGTGCATCGTGGCGGGTAGCAAAGTTGCCGGCAGCAAAGTGCCGGCAACCGCTTTTATCAGAACACAAAATCCAGGGCTACACTAAACAGCCTGGCGTCATTGTGATAACTAAAGTCGTACCAGGGCAGACGATCGCCACTATCCTGGAAGTCGTCATACTGCACTTTTAAACTGGCATTCGGATGGAAGTTATATTTAAGCCCGACTGTAACCATGCGGTGCTCTTCCGCCTCCCCGGTGCCAAATCCCTGATAATCCTCAGTGATTTTTAACAACGCCTGAGACATGCCAATATAGGGCTGCCACACATCATGGTTGTAGATGGCGGTCAGCAGGTAGGTTGGAAAACGCGAGCCATAACCGTCGTCGTACATCACGTAGTTGTAGTCAAACAACAGCGTGACATGGGTGAAATTAAAGGAGCCACTGGCACCAAAAAAGTCGAGGTCAAACTCAGTTAAAGGTGAAGCACCGGAGCGAATAGGCGTACCATCCGGATTTGTGCGCCTTTCCACCACCTGATCGGTGACGCCGTCGCCATTCAGGTCAATTTCATCAAAAAACATCACGTCGGCGAAGGTTTCATAAAAGGTGCGGAAATAAGATAAACGCAAATCTATCCAGTCGTTGCTGGCTGCCAGATTGGCGCCCATAATTTTGCTCCAGGTCACATCAGCGGTACCGGCAATATAGGTGCCTTCAGGCGGAAAATAATAACCGCCCCTGTTGCGCCAGAAATCATGGGATTTAATGTTTTTCTGGGTTTCATGGCCAACAAAACCACTCAGGCTGAAATTCCAGTCTTCTACCATAAAGTCTTTCACCAGCGTGGCACCGTTAAACTGGGTAATTTCCCACCAGTATAAATTGGCTGGTGGACGCACCCAGGGGTAAGCAAAGCCCACTTCCATATACTCAGAAAAATAATACATCGGCAAATTACGCCGGCCGAGCATCAGGTATAAATCATCGGAAAAACGGTAGGTGGCATAAAGCCAGTCGATGTCCGGTGAAAAATCATCAGCCCCTTTAGCCACCAATTGGGCGGTAAAAGTCAGATTTTCCATCACATCCATGCGCGCCTGCAGCGCTATCATCGACTCAGGTTCCATCGACCATTCATTCTGGTAAAAGGCATAATCATAAAAATCCACCGGGAATTCTACTGCACCTGTTGGATCCGGGTCACCGCCTATGGTTTTGCCAACCACCAGCGAGCCATAGCTGGCAGGCCAGCGGCAATAGCAGCAAAACCCAAGCGGGGCAAAGCAGCTTTGTCAGAACATCACAGCAGAAAAACCAGGCCAACAGCAACTGCCGGCCCTACTGAGTTAACTGGCAGGTTTTTCCAGCGTTAAACCTTGAGCCACCCAGGCACTGTAACCGCCAGCCAGGCTTAGCACATGCTGATAACCCATCTGTTGCAGCGCATCTGCGGCTAAAGCAGATCGGTAACCGCCGCCACAATACAGCACCATGGTTTGCTGTTTATCCTGCACCACCTGCTCAATGTCACGTTCGATAATACCTTTACCAAGATGCATAGCCTGCGGCAAATGCCCAGCCTGCCACTCGCGGTCTTCACGCACATCAATCAGCACACAGGGCTGTTGGTGCTGCAAAAATTCCTCAATGGTAATTTCTTTCACCCGGCTTTTGGCTGCGTTGACCAGTGCCAGAAAACCAGGACTATGTTGTTTACTCATCGCATATTCCTTTTAGCGTAAAAAAAAGCCAGTCAAATGACTGGCTTATTTTGTTATAAAGCAGAGGTGCCTTCACCTTCTTTTTCAATCACTGTCGGCAGTAAGTCTTCACGGCTTGCTCCGAGGATCACAGCAATAGAACTTGCCATGTAGATTGAAGAATAAGTACCAA
This sequence comes from Rheinheimera sp., assembly GCA_003543135.1. GTDB lineage: Bacteria > Pseudomonadota > Gammaproteobacteria > Enterobacterales > Alteromonadaceae > Pararheinheimera. Next base: position 3,824 of record DPJG01000003.1, on the reverse strand, counting down.
TGGCGATACCAAACAGCAGTGCCGTGGCAAAACCGTGGATCATGGCACCGCCCATAAAAAACAGCACAATCAAGGTTAATGCCGTGGTGAAAGACGTCATGGTGGTACGGCTCAGTGTTGAAGTGATTGCTTCGTTCACTGTTTCTTCCACTGTGGCATCGCGTAATTTACGGAACATTTCGCGGATACGGTCAAACACAACGATGGTATCGTTAATGGAATAACCAATCAGCGCCAGAATAGCCGCCAGTACCGTCAGATCAAATTCCAGCTGGAATACTGAAAACAGGCCCAGGGTAATGATCACGTCATGCAGTAAAGACGCAACAGCGCCCACTGAATAACGCCATTCAAAACGCGCAGCTACGTAAATCAGAATCCCCACCAGCGCAGCCAGAATGGCCAGGAAACCGTCTTCTTTCAGTTCGTCACCGACCGAAGAGCCAACGATATCCACTTTACGCACTGTCACTGGTGTTTCTGCCACTGTATTAATGGCAGTCAGAATTTGCTCACCAATGGTCTTTTGCTCCACCCCTTCACGAGGGGCAATGCGGATCATCACTTCCTGACTGGTGCCAAAATACTGCACCTGCGCATCAGCAAAACCACTGCTGCCAAGCGCGGTACGTACTTTGTTTAAGTCGGCGGCCTGATCAAACTTCACTTCAATCACAGTACCACCGGTAAAATCCAGCCCAAGATTTAAACCCTGAGTAAACAAACTGACCAAAGAACCAATCACCAGAAAGGTTGAAAATACTAAAGCCGGCCACTTTAATTTCATAAAGTTCAGCGCGGTTTTAAAATTAAATAGTCTCATCGCTGACTCCTTAAACCGGCAGACTGGTGCCGCGACGCTGGCCCCAGATCATATTCACAATTAACCGGCTCACCACAACAGCAGTGAAAATTGAGGTGACAATACCCAGTGCCAGTGTCACGGCAAAACCTTTGACCGGACCAGTACCAATACCAAACAGTATTAAAGCCACCAACAATGTGGTGATGTTGGAGTCGGCAATAGTGGCAAAAGCACGGTTATAACCTTCATGAATGGCATGCACTGCAGAACGACCTTCGGCCAGTTCTTCGCGGATCCGCTCAAAGATCAGTACGTTGGCGTCAACCGCCATACCGACGGTCAGCACAATACCGGCCATACCAGGCAAGGTTAAAGTGGCGCCAGGGATCATTGACATCACGCCAATCAGCAGCACTAAGTTGGCTGCCAGCGCAATATTGGCCACCACACCAAACCACTTGTAATAAATCACCATAAAGAACAGCACAGACAACATGCCCCACATAATGGCGTTCAGACCCAGATCGATATTTTCCTGACCGAGGCTTGGACCCACAGTGCGTTCCTCCACAATCAGGATTGGGGCAATTAACGCACCGGCGCGTAATAACACCGCCAGGTTTTGAGCTTCACCCGGTGCATCCAAACCAGTAATACGGAAGCTGCGGCCAAGACGCGCCTGAATAGTGGCCACACTCACCACTTCTTCTTTCTTCATCATAATGGTTTTGCCGCTGGCATCTTTTTTATCTGTTGGTTTGTACTCGATAAAAACAGTGGCCATGGCTTTGCCAATGGCATCTTTGGTCAGGTTGGAGAAGGTTGAACCACCTTTGGCGTCCAGATCGATGTTCACCTGAGGGCGGCCATTTTCGTCGAAACTGGTGTTGGCACCGACAATATGGTTACCGGTCAGCATGATGCGTTTTTGCAGCACCACAGGGTTGCCATTTCGGTCATTAAATAATTGTGAGCTTGGCGGTACACGGCCGGCCAGCGCACTTTGTACATCGGCAGTTTCATCCACTAAACGGAATTCCAGTGTGGCTGTTGCGCCTAAAATTTCTTTGGCGCGCGCAGTGTCCTGAATACCAGGCAGCTGCACCACAATACGTTCAGCGCCCTGACGCTGCACCAAAGGCTCAGCTACACCAATGGCGTTCACCCTGTTACGGATAATGGTAATGTTTTGTGCTACCGCATCTTCACGTAAGGCTTTGAGGCGTGCTTCGCTGAATGTCACCACCAGACTGTTGTCTTCCGCTTCGGTATAAACCATATCAGCTTCTTTTTTCGACAATACAGCTTTGGCTGCCGCCACATCTTCCGCAGTTCTGAACGCCAGCACCACCCGCTGATTCACCAGATCCGGTGTCACTGAACGATAACGGACCTTGGCTTCACGTAAGTCAGTGCGGTAAATCTGCACTAAATCGTTGACGTTTTTATCCATCGCCGTTTTCATATCCACTTCCATCAGGAAGTGCACACCACCGCGTAAGTCCAGACCCAGCTTCATCGGGGCTGCACCTATGGCATCCAGCCAGGCCGGTGTGGCCGGCGCCATATTCAGTGCGCTCACCACTTCATCACCCAATGCAGCTGCAACAACTTCACGGGCTTTCAGCTGATCTTCGGTATTGTTAAAACGGGCTAAAATCTGGCCTTTATTTAACACCACACTTTTAAAACTGATGTTTTCTTTTGTCAGTGCCTGCTCAAGCACAGTCACTTTCTCAGCACTAACTTCGGCACCACGGGTACCGCTGATTTGTAACGACGGATCATTCGGGTAAATATTTGGTAGTGCGTAGATCAAAGCGACCGCAAGCACTACCACAACCGTCAGATACCGCCAGATAGAATTCTGGTTTAACACGGGTAATTCCTTGTGAAAAAAGCGGCTGTTACAGCGACTTCAGCGTGCCTTTTGGCAACACCGCAGAAATAGCGCCTTTTTGTACAGTCACTTCTGTGGTGTCGTTCAGCGCGATAATGACAAAATCTTTGTCGTCAGCAATTTTGCTGATGCGGCCTACTAAACCGCCGCCAGTCAGCACTTCATCCCCTTTAGCCAATGCTGCCATCAGGTTTTTATGCTCTTTTAAACGTTTGGCTTGCGGACGGTAAATCAGGAAATAAAAAATTAAACCAAATGCCACCAGCATAATGATCATGTCTAAACCGCCACCTGGCTGGCCAGCTGGTGCAGTTTGAGCGTAGGCGTTGGAAATAAATAAACTCATGGTTGTCCCCTTAATTTAAAAAACTCAAATTTTTATGCTTGTACTGTTGCCGGTAAAGGAGGCAGCACATCCAGTGCCGGTACTTCCTGCCCACGTTTTTGGTAAAAGTCGGCCACAAAGGCATCCAGCTTACCTGCAGCTATTGCATCCCGTAAACCTTGCATCAGAATTTGGTAATGCCGCAGGTTGTGGATGGTATTGAGCCGTGCTCCGAGAATTTCGTTGCAACGGTCCAGATGATGTAGATATGACCGAGTGTAATTTTTACAAGTGTAACAGTCACATTCTGCGTCCAGTGGCGTTACGTCGTCTTTGTATTTGGCGTTACGGATCTTCACCACACCAGTTTGCACAAACAAATGACCGTTGCGGGCATTACGGGTTGGCATCACACAGTCGAACATATCAATACCACGGCGCACACCTTCAACTAAGTCTTCAGGTTTGCCCACCCCCATCAGATAACGCGGTTTATGCGCCGGCATTTGATCTGTGGTGTGATTGAGAATTTTGATCATTTCATGTTTAGGTTCACCCACCGACAAACCGCCAATGGCATAACCGTCAAAACCAATCTCTTCCAGGCCCTGCAACGACACATCACGCAGGTTCGGATACATGCCGCCCTGAATAATGCCAAAGAGTGCCGAAGGGTTGTCACCATGCGCTTCTTTACTGCGTTTAGCCCAGCGCAGGCTCATTTCCATCGAGGTTCTGGCCTCCTGCTCGGTCGTTTTCTGGCCCTTGGTTTTGGGTTCGACCGACAAATAGGG
>DPJG01000018.1 GCA_003543135.1 Rheinheimera sp. | reverse complement strand
CTGTCGCCTTCTGAAAGTGACAGTAACTCTGAACAAAATGCGCCAAAAACCGTCCAGATAACTGGTTGATGAAATCAGCGTTCAGAACCATACTCTTTCACTCCATTAAATGAACGATTCAGGGTTATTTGATGATTTTTGGGTACTGTCGGATCAGCACCAAAGGGCAAAGTTTTGACCTGCAGGAAGACGCACTTAAAAACGCCGGTTGTGAACGTGTTTTTAAAGATGTCGCTTCCGGCGCCAAAACTAAAAGACCAGGCCTTGATGATTTGCTTGGCCAGCTCAGAGCTGGCGACATCATAGTAGTATATAAACTGGACCGGCTCGGACGGTCGTTGCAGCATTTGGTTCATCTAATGAACCAGCTGACCGAACAGCAAATTGGGCTTCGTAGCCTAAACGACCCAGTGGACACCACCACACCACAAGGCCGCCTTATCACGAATGTGTTTGCCTCCATTGCAGAATTTGAACGGGACTTAATCAGGGAGCGTACGAAAGCTGGCTTGGCTTCGGCTCGGGCACGAGGACGTAATGGCGGACGTCCACCTGGACTTAGCAAAGAAGCCCAAAATGTGGCCATTGCGGCTGAAGCGTTGTATAAGCAAGGTAGCCTCAGCGCACAGCAAATTGCGGCACAACTGAGTATTTCCAAGACCACTCTTTATAAGTACTTGCGACTTCAAGGTGTTGGTATTGGCAGTGTTGGATTCAGGTGATGCCATGAACTCAGCGAAGCGCGGCATTGCACAGGAAGTTTTGATTGATCTCTACCATCGATTGGAAGGCTTACCGCCGCGCAGTGCTCAACGACGTGACATCATTGCACAGGCCACAGCCCTCTGCGGCATTTCAGAAAGTTCCTTGTACCGACACTTACGCAATTTGTACCAGCCCAAATCCATCCGCCGCAGTGATGCGGGTAAACCCAGAGCTATTCCTCAGGCTGAACTGGAACAGTATTGTGAAATCATTGCAGCGCTGAAAATTCGCACGATGAATAAAAATGGCCGTCATCTTTCAACGGCCAATGTGATTGCGCTGCTGGAACGCACAGGTGTCGGCTCGGATTATGGGTTCATTAATGATGAAGAGCGAATTGTTAGCAACGACACAGACCCCAACTGGCTGATAGGTAAGAAGAACAGACACAAAGGTTCTTTGCATTCAGATATTTGGGTGGGCAGTGCGGCAGAGCTGGCGAGTCGGGGTGTTTTAGCTGTTTATCCTTCTCTTGGTTGGTGGAAAACAAGGCCTGCACTTGAAAGGTACGGTCAGCGGGTAAGGTACTCTCTGATTATTTCTATTCATGCGCCTGATGTAGATGTGGATTTATACACGCCAATTGCGAACATGATTGGTGTGCCAGTTGTTATCGAATAAGCCTTCGGCAAAGTTCCTGCCGCTGCTGATCAATGTCAGGATGCAATGCAGTTCGGCAACTCGGTGGGTATTGTTCGGTGGTCTGATAGTGTTCGGCGCTGTATTTGCAGTCAATTATTCCCAGCACAGCTACCTGATTATCAGCCTCGCCGGACGTGACGGAGTCTCACTGGATGTTGGCTTTTATTACATGGCCAATGCCATGGGCCGTCTTTTCGGCACCGTGCTATCTGGCTGGGTTTATCAAGCCGATGGCTTTTAAGTGTGACTTTGAGTATCGAGTGCATTTTTGCTGCTTACGGTGACCGTCAGCGAGTCTATGAAACGATTGTCGTGGGAGATCTGTTCAGCACAGCAATTGAACAAGTTGCCTGATGTTACGTGCTCTGTTTTTGCAAAAAAACCACTGTAACATAATAAAAGTTTTTTCATTCGGCTACAGTCTGTTGTGACAAAACCTTGGACTGGTGATCCCCATCCCTAAGGGGGGCGTGAAGGACTCTTTTCTAATGGCATAACACTCGTTGCCGGTTTTTTGTTGACTAAGACGCCAAAAGCGACGAAAAACAGCTCAGAATCTACATTTGAAGTATTTTGTGTTGTTTATGATTGGTCAATTCCGCTGTATGCAATTGTTTTATATTGGTTTGAATATTTTCAGCCATGTCATTATGTGCTGATTACCTTTCTAGTCCCCGAAGATTTAGATTGTAAAAATTTTAATTAAAAAAGCCCTGAATATTCAGGGCTTTTTAATTAAAACAACACATTACTCTAAGCCGCTATGACCCGAGGATGCCGCTGTTTTGTTGGTATAAATACCGCTATTTTTTCACGCAGTCCGAGCTCATGATCAGGTGATGGTCTGTCATCATCTGCCCCATCATGTCGCTCATCAGCTGATGGTGTTGTTGGATCCATTCTTCATGTTGTTGCATTGACATTCCGGGCTGTGGTTTCATCTTCTCCATTTTATCCATGTTGCTGCGCATCATCTGCATGTGCTCAGCCACCAGTTTTTGCCGTTCGGCACCTGCCGCAGCTTCTGCCTGTTTTAACTTTTGTTTGGCTTGCTGCAGCTTTCTGATCATTTGTAACTGAAATTCATCCGGACCAGCCAGGGCTAACAAGGGGGTACCGCTGAGGCCGAAGACGACAACAACGGTCAACAGCTGACGCATCACTGATATTTTCATCACAAAACTCCTGAGTTGAATTGACATGTTTTACTCCAGAACCAAAGGTCGCCATCAGATCTGGTGTTCATTATGCAATATGGTCTCTGCTGCTGAATTCAGGCGGCCATGTTGCCACTGGTAACGCCGCCATATTGCATAAGCAGCAGGCAGCACTAACAAGGTTAGAAAGAGGCAGGACACCATGCCTCCAATCACCGGGGCTGCAGTGCGGGCCGACAGATCCGCTCCGACACCTCCCTCCCACAATAATGGTGCCAGACCCAGTACACTGGTGGCGACTGTCATGATCATCGGCCGCACCCCTCTGGTTGCTCCCTCAATCACGGCGCTGTCAATATCGGCCAGACTGTGCAGCTGATCACCGGCACGTGCTGCTGCCAGTGCCTGGTCCAGATAAACCACCACCACAATGGTGCTTTGCGCCGCAACACCACCAACGGCAATCAGACCGACCCAGGCCGCCGTTGATAAGTTGTAATCGATTGCGCTGAATAACCAAAAGCTGCCGATGACAGCAAAAGGTACACTGAGCAGTACCAGTAAAGCCTGAGCAACCCCGGACATCGACAAATACAACAGGCCAAAGATCAGCACCAGGGTCAGTGGAATCATGTATTGCAAGCGCTGTTGCATGTCCGCCATAAATTCGTATTGGCCGGTCCATTCCAACCGGTAGCCGGCGGGCAGCACAAATTCGCTCTGCACCCGCTGTTGCGCGGTGCGCACCCATCCACCTAAATCGGTTTGGCTCAGGTCGATGTCGGCATACAGATAGCCAACCAACATACCATTTTCGTTTTTAATCATCGGTGGCCCAGATACCACACTGACACTGGCCAGTTCTTGCAGTGGCACTGTGGTGCCTGTCTGCCGCCAGGTTTCATTCCAGTCGTCGGGGCTGGCACTGTTCATCGGCAGCGCTGTGCTCATAGCTTTTGCCGAGCTGGCGCTGCCCCCCATCGCATCCATGTCACCTGAACTTGTCATGTTGGCTGATACTGGGCCGGGCGACGCGCCCTGACCTGAGGAGCCGGATGCAATTGTGGCCCTGGCAACGGCAGCAGGTACCGGGATTTGCAAAGCGCGCAACGCGGCGACATCCGCACGGAAATCGGCGGCAAACCGCAGATTGACACTGTATCTTGCTCTGCCGTCGATAATGGTCGAAACCGGCATGCCACCGACGGCCATCTCTATTACTTCGTGTACGTCGCGTACCGACAGGCCGTACCGCGCTATGGCATCGCGATCAGGGGTAATGTCGACATATTCACGGCCGGTCTGGCGTTCAGCAAACACACTGCGGGTTGCCGGTACGCTGCGCAGCAAGGTTTCCAGCTGCAGGCTTAGTTGTTCAATTTGGTTCAGGTCACTGCCAAATACTTTGATGCCAACCGGAGTGCGCACACCGGTTGTCAGCATGTCAATCCGGGTCCGGATTGGCGGAGCTATTGCCATCTGATAACCCGGTGTCTGCAGGGCCTTGCCAAGATCGCGTGACAGCTGATCCAGAGTGCGGCGTTGTTGATCTGGCCAGAATACACGCAACAAGGGTTGCAGCCATTCAGGTGCGATACCGCTATACCAGCGGGACACCGGATGCAATGGCCACTGTTCTCTGGGTTTCAGTTGGACAACAGATTCATTCATATCCAGCTGCGCTGGATCTGTGGCAGTTTCGGCCCGGCCGGTTTTGCCGTGCACCGAAGCCACTTCAGGAAAGCTCATCACCAGGCGGTGCTGACGGGTCAGGACCTGGCGGGCTTCTTCAATCGCAATGCCGGGGAAAGTTGTTGGCATCATTAACAGCGCGCCTTCATCCAGTGGCGGCATAAACTCAGAGCCAAGCCGTTGATACACTGGAATGGTTGCCAGTACCAGCAAAACAGACAACACCACGACACTGATACGCCGCCGTACCGTAAAGGCCGCAACAGGCCGGTACGCGCGGCGTAGAAAGGTTGCCACCGGATTTTGCGCTTCAGAACGAATTTTGCCACGCAGTAGCAATACCATCAGCACCGGCGCCAGCGTCACCGCAAGCACAGCGGCCGAGAACATGGCAAAAGTTTTGGTATACGCCAATGGATCAAACAATCGTCCGGCCTGACCGCCAAGTGCAAACACCGGTAAAAAACTGACGGTCAGCAACAAGGTTGAGAAAAATATCGGCCGTCCCACTTCCTGACAGGCCTTGACTATAACCTCAGTGCGATCGGCATCCGGTTGCTCGGCAATGCGGCTGTGAGCATTTTCAATCATAACGATGACGGCATCAGCCAGTTCAACCAGCGCTATCGCTATACCACCCAGCGACATGATATTGGACGTCATACCCAGATATCGGATCGCAATAAATGCCAGCAGTGCAGCCAGTGGCAGTATCAGCATTGCAACCAGTGCCGAACGCGCATGCATCAAAAACACCAGGCAGACGATTAAGACAATCACGGCCTCTTCCAGCAAGGTAGTGCGCAGCGTCTGTACTGCCCCTTCGATCAGTTCAGAACGATCATAAGTGGGTACCAGCGTGACACCCTCGGGTAACGGCAATGCGGCGATCTGTTGTTTCAGCGCCTGAATCACCTGTAATGCGTTGGCATTCATCCGCATCACCACAATGCCGCCGACGGTTTCACCGCGGCCATTCCAGTCGGCGGCACCACGGCGTATCTCCGGACCAAACTGCACCGGAGCAATATCACGAAGCCGGATCGGGTTACCACTGTTGTCAACACTGACCACACTTTGCTCCAAATCCTGCCTACTGCCGACGTAACCCCGGCCACGCAGCACAAACTCACGACCTGAATGTTCCAGCACTCTGGCACCAATTTCGGCGTTGGCGCCCTGAATAGCCCGACTGATGTCGGCTGGAGTCAGACCAAAAGCTGTGAGTTTGAGCGGGTCAAGCAACACCTGATATTGCAGTTCAAAACCGCCCAGCGAAGCCACTTCAGCCACACCCGGCACGGACTGCAGCGCAGTCCTGATGGTGTAATCCTGTAAGGTACGCAGCTCAGCCAGGCTGAGCCGGCCTGTGTTGTCGTGCAACACATATTGGTAAATCCAGCCCACTCCGCTGGCATCCGACCCCAGTGTCGGGCTGACGCCGGCGGGCAATAATTGTTGTACTCGTCCCAGTTGCTCCTGGATCCTGCTACGCGCCCAGTAGATATCAGTGTCGTCGGCAAAGATGGCATAGATAAAACTCATGCCAAACATTGAATAACCCCGCACTGTTTTGACTCCGGGTGTGCTTTGCAAAGCACTGACCAGCGGATAGGTAATTTGATCTTCGACTAAATCCGGGCTGCGCCCCATCCAGTCGGTAAATACGATCACCTGCGGGTCGGACAGATCAGGAATGGCATCCAGTGGTGTCTTGCGGACTGAATCAAGTGCCCATCCTGCCAATACCAATGCCAGACCTAACACCAGCCAGCGATAACGGACAGAAAGTTCAATAATGCGCTCTATCATCATTCAGTGCCCCTGATGGGAAGGCTCAGCCGGCTTTGGTTCGGGCTTTTTTGCCTTTTGGTCATGACCGGCATGGCTGAGTCCGGCGCCGCTGCGTAGCCGGCTCTCAGAATCCAACAGAAAGACACCGGATGTGACAACCAGCTCGCCAGCCGTCAGCCCGCGCAGAATTTCTGTCCGCCCGGCCATCTGAACCCCGGGAGTGACAACCCGGGGTTCATACTGGCCTTGTGCCGTGGCGACAAACACATGTTGCGTCAGTCCTGTGTCAACAATCGCATCCCGTGGCACTGTAATACCCTGACGGGCCGGCCCCTGAAACTCAGCGGTGCCATACATCCCGGGTTTTAAATTGCCTTGTGGATTTGCCAGTTCAAACCTGACCCTGATACTGCGGCTGCGCTCCGTAAGTGTCGGGTACACAAAATCCACTCTGGCTGGTGTCTGCACCAGTTGTGCCGCCGGAATATCCAATAATACCGGCAAGTCCATCGCAATTTGGGGCATGTTCAGCTGTGGCACTTCGGCAATAATCCACAGGCCCGATAGATCGGCCAGCGTCAGTAATTCTGTTGATGGGTCCACTGCAGTTCCCGCCGATACGGCCCGGCGCAGTACCACTCCGGATTTGGCTGCGGTCACTGTGACCTGGCGCCTGGCCTGGCCACTGTGCTCAATGGCGCGGATTTCAGCTTCCGTCATGCCGGCCTGCAATAACCTTGCTCTGGCTGCTGCCACCACAGCGCTGGGCAGTCCTGTTTGTGCCTGACGGCGCACGGCCAGGTATTCCAGCTGAGAAGCATATAAATCCTGAGAGTAAATGGTCAGCAAAGGCTGTCCTGCCTGAACAGACTCCCCGGTGGTGGCAACAAACTGCTGTTCTATCCAGCCGGCAACTCTGGTGTGAATATGAAAAATCCGCCGCTCATCCGGTATTACAGTAGCAACCACCCGGACGCTGCTGATAATGGGCTCGGTCCGGGCCGCCTCAATTTGCAGACCTGCCAGTTGCTGTTGTTGTTCATTCAGACTGACTGTCACCCGGCCAGCAGAGTCGCTGCTGTGGCTGGTTGATGTGGTCTGGTTATGCAAAATTGGGGTGGCAAAAGGCCAGCCATGCTGCTGATATTGCAGCCACAAAGCCCCTGCCAGCAGTATGGCCATCAACAATGCGCCGGCCAATGTGGCCGGCTGGACAAATAAAGTTCTGAATGTGAGTTTCATGGAGTACTCCGGGGAGACGCCATGCTGCGCTCCAGTTTTGCCCAGGCCAGCCCCAGTGCGGTGTCGGCCATGACCAGCTCGGTTTCGACATTCCAGAATGCCCGGGTTGTGGTGATGACATCCAGCATGTTGCCCTGACCCGCACTGTAAGCGGATAAGGCTGACCTGACGGCAAGCTCTGCCCGCGGTAACACCTGTTTTTGCAGGGCCTGCTGTTCGGCTTGCGCTGCAATAACCGCAGCTCTTGCCGCTAAGGCTTCACCTTGCAACATCAACTGCATGGCGTCCAAATCAGCTGTTGCCATCGTCAGCATACTGTCTGCTTCGGCCACTCCGGCATCCAGTGAAGCTTCCCACAGGGGGATCGAGATACCAATTTTCAGCATGGCGCCGTTGCCATCTGCCATTGATTTGGCAGCGCCAAGTCCGACGGTTAGCATAGGCCGGTACATAGCCCGCATCACCTCAGCTTCGGCTTCGGCTTTGCGAATGGCCGCCTGTCCGGCCTGTAATTCAGGCCTGTGCTGCAACACTCCGGCCATTACCCTTTCGATGGACGGCGGCTGCCCGTCCAGTGACGGTGGCAACAATACAGGTAAAGTGGTTTGGGCACTCAGGCCCAGACTGGCACTGAGCATCACTTCCGCTGCACTGATTTCGGCGGCTGTCGCTGTTAACCTTGCCTGGACACGGGACTGTTCAGTTTCTGCGGTGAATACATCGGCCTGCGTGGTACTGCCGGTGCTGTAACGTGCCGTGGCGGCCTCTACCAGTTTGGTTGCCAGCAGTTGTTGTCGTTGCGTCAGCTGCTGCATGCGGCGGCTTTCCAGCAGCATATAAAAAGCACGTGCTGCCTCGTAACGAATATCCAGAATAGTGCGGTTGGTTGAAAAGTCTTCAATGCTGGCTTGCGCTTCAGCGGCGCGGCGGCGGTGCTGACGAATGTCTGACAGGGAAAAACGTTGTTCGATCATCAGGCTGCGGTCATAACGGGCCTTTGCCATCTCGTCCATCATGCTGTAGGGATAATGATCAACGGACCATTGGAACATCGGATCTTCGGGAGCAGATACCACTTCAGGTCGCTGGTGGGCTGCGGCGGCGCGTGCTCTGGCGGCGGTAATTTCGTTGCGGTTCTGCTCAGCGATTTGCACTGCTGTAGTCAACGATAAAGGTATATCACTTGAAAAGGACACATTGTCGGCGGCGCCGGAAAAACTCAGTATCAGCATAATCAGGCTCAACGCACCTTTTGTGCTCCTGCAGTGGTAGTGCAACTTGCGTTTGTGCTGGTTAATCACAGATCCCCCGGCTGGCTGATTCAGCCTGATATTGCAGCAGGGCTGCATGGCGAAATTGTAAGCATAGCAACAGGGCGACGATTCGGATTGATCCTGATCAAAGTGAACCAGCGCAGTACAGCCAGGTTGCAAATGCATCTACAGTTGAGCGCAGCGGAAACAACACCAGTCAGCCGCACGATGAAGAGCAGAAGTTATCATGATCGTTACTATGTTGGGAGTCACATAGAAGATCAGATCCTGGAAAACGGGAAAGGTTCCGTTCAGGACGCTACTTGTGTATAAGAGTCAGGCAGGAGCCTGTGCATTGTTGACGCGCTCATGGATATTCACGGTTTCAGTGGCCCAGGCCGAAGAAATTAAACTAAAGCCCAGCAAAGATGCTAATACGATATTTTTCATGATAACTCTCCATTTCTGAATTAGTGATGTCCGGGGAAGCACAACCTATATTTTCAGTTCCATAACTGAAACAAGTCCGGCAGTGTTTATTTCTCCGGGAGTTGGCTGGATATTCATTTCCTGGCGTAATCTGACGCCGGGTATTGATGAAGCAATCCAGCCTTCCTGATAAGTTGCACTAATTATATCGAATGGCTTCTATTTGCTGCATGACAGGCTAATGGCATCTTTTTCATTTAAATCTTTATTCTCAGTGTTGGGGCTCCGGAATCATTTTCTCCAGTTTGGGCACGGATAGGATAAAACGAGTTGAACGTACGTCCGATTCCACCTGCACTCTTCCGTGATGTGCTTCCACGATGGACTTCACAATCGCAAGGCCGATGCCGCTGCCTTCTCCTTTTCGTTGTCTGGACGGATCTACCCGATAAAAACGGTCAAACAGCCTTGATAAATGCTCTTCAGGGATTGGTTTCCCCGGATTTTCAATCACAAGGTCAAAAAAGCTCTCTTGCTCTCTTATTGAGACGGTGATTGCCTGTCCCTCCGGGGTATAACGCAGGGCATTGGATAACAGATTATTGATCGCCCTTCTGAACATTTGTGGATCTCCCTCAACCAGGCAGGGCATCCCGTTAAATTTGAGCGTGATATTGCGTTCTTCGGCCCAGGCTTCGAAAAACTCGAAGACTTTCATGACTTCTGCTCTGAGGTCAAAACGGACCCTGTCAGGTATAAGCTGGTTATTGTCCGCCTGTGCCAGAAACAGCATGTCGCTGACCATTTTGGTCATCCGGTTATACTCTTCAAGACTGGAGTAGAGGACATCCTCAAGTTCCTTCTGGGTTCGATCCTGACTCAGTGCGATTTCAGTCTGCGTCACCAGATTGGTGATGGGCGTTCTGATCTCATGCGCGATATCGGCAGAGAAATTGGCCTGGCGGGTAAAGACGTCCTCAATCTTTCCAATCATATGATTGAACGAGATAACCAGTTGCTCCAGCTCAATGGGAACGCGTGTCGGTTCCAGCCGCGCATCAAGATTCTCGGAGGTGATGTTTTTAATGGCATTGCTGACATTACGAAGGGGCAGGTGCCCCTGACGGACAGCGATGCGAATGATCAGAACAATCAGCAGGCTTATCACGACGGCGATCGCAATCAGATTTTTTTTCAGCGCATCGAGGTAATGGAGATGAAAATTAATGGAGAGGCCAGTCAGCATGACATAATTCTGCTGTTTGCCCTGAAATATCGCCTGGCCAGAGGAGGCGATAATCCGGTATGTTTCCATCTTCATTTCAGACCCGGTATCCATCGGTCTCGCAGGATCCTCCACCGTCCAGAGAAAGACATCCCGTGCGCGGCTGTGCTCGCTAAAATCTGCTGAATTCACGGCCGGGTGTAGTGCCGCCCCCTGCGCTGAACTAAAGAGCACTTCCCCCCTGGGATTGAGGAGCAAAAGGGCAACGTTGCGGTAGCTGGCAATCGACTCCTTTATTTTGCTTACTTTTTTTTCATCCGGATCCACCGGGGACTGCAGTATACGGTTCAGGGTAGTGCTGATTTGTTGAAGATCGCTGACATCCTGCTCGGCAAAATGATTTTCAACAGAATGCAGCATAAACCAGGTGAAGGCGATAAAAGCCAGTATCGTGGACAGGCTGATAAAAAAGGTCAGCCGCAGGGCGAGTGAGAAAGGGCGCCTGGAAGGTTTGCTATGCATCCGGGGCCTCCAGCATATAGCCCACGCCCCGGACAGTCTGGATCAGCTTTGTCCCGTAATCGTTGTCTATTTTAGCGCGGAGTCGCTTTACGGCGACATCAATCGCGTTAGTGTCGCTGTCAAAATTCATGTCCCAGACCTGAGAGGCAATCAGGGAGCGGGGAAGAACCTCGCCCTGATGGCGAATGAAAAATTCCAGCAGGCTGAACTCTTTACTGGTGAGCACAATGCGGCTTCCGGCGCGACTGACTTTTCTGGATACGAGATCCATCGAGAGATCAGCCACCCTAAACTGGCTTTCCGTGATCATCGTGTTTCCCCGCCTCAGAAGGGTTCTCACCCGGGCCAGCAGTTCGGCAAACGCAAAGGGTTTAACCAGATAATCGTCCGCACCCAGTTCCAGTCCTTTGACCCTGTGTTCGATCGTGCCGAGGGCCGTCAGTAGTAAGACCGGCATACCCTTTCCGGCAGTGCGCAGCATGCGGATGATATCCCAGCCGTTCACATCAGGCAGCATGATGTCCAGAATGACTAAATCATACTCGGCTGTCATGGCGAGATGATATCCGGTAAGACCATTATCAGCGTGATCCACTACGAACCCTGCCTCTGTAAGCCCTTTGCTGAGATATTCACCTGTTTTAATTTCGTCTTCGACGATCAATATTTTCATCTTGCTCCCCGTCTGGCTGCTAATGTCATTCTATTGCGCACACGATCGTAATCAACGAATTACCGTAAAAATGACAACATTGTCATTATACTGTCACCCGACAAACAGAGTGCATTCTGTAAAGTAACCCTGGTAATACTCTGAACTTCATTTGAACCATTTACCAGGTCTGCCTGGACGAGAAGCAATATGTTCAAATTAAAACTACTCAGCATCAGCACAATCTTCATTCTGGCTGGTTGTGTCTCTCAGGCGCCTGAATATCAGCGTCCGGCAGCACCGGTACCCCAGCAGTTTTCACTGTCCCGTAACAGCCTGACGCCAGCGGTGAATGGCTATCAGGATACGGGCTGGCGTAACTTTTTTGTCGATCCCCAGGTCACCCGGCTGATTACTGAAGCCCTGACTAATAACCGTGATTTGAGAATGGCTGCACTGAAGGTTGAAGAGGCCCGGGCCCAGTTCAACGTCACGGATGCAGATCGTTATCCCCAGCTGAATGCCTCATCCGGGATCACATACAGCGGTGGTCTGAAAGGTGACAAGCCGACCACACAGGAGTACGACGCAGGTCTGGAGTTCAGTTATGAGCTCGATTTTTTCGGCAAACTTAAGAACATGAGTGATGCTGATCGCCAGAACTACTTTGCCAGCGAAGAAGCCCGTCGGGCTGTACATATCCTGCTGGTCTCCAGCGTTTCACAAAGCTATTTCAGCCAGCAACTGGCGTATGAACAACTCCGTATCGCGCGGGAAACGCTGAAAAATTACGAACAGTCCTATGCTTTCGTTGAGCAACAGCTCGTGACCGGGAGTACGAATGTGCTGGCGCTTGAACAGGCCAGGGGACAAATCGAAAGTACCCGCGCTGAGATAGCCAAACGAGAAGGCGATCTGGCTCAGGCAAACAATGCCCTGCAACTGGTGCTGGGAACGTACCGTGCACTGCCGCCAGAAAAAGGGATGAAAGGCGGTGAGATCGCGCCAGTTAAACTGCCATCAAACCTGTCGTCACAAATTTTGCTGCAGCGACCGGATATTATGGAGGCGGAATACCAGCTGAAAGCGGCTGATGCGAATATTGGCGCAGCGCGGGCGGCCTTTTTCCCGTCCATTACCCTGACCAGTGGCCTTTCCGCAAGCAGTACGGAGCTGTCCAGTCTCTTCACGCCAGGAAGCGGAATGTGGAATTTTATCCCTAAAATTGACATTCCTGTTTTTAATGCCGGCAGGAACAAAGCCAATCTCAAACTGGCAGAAATTCGCCAGCAACAGTCGGTGGTTAATTACGAACAAAAAATTCAGTCCGCCTTTAAGGATGTTTCCGACACGTTTGCGCTGCGCGACAGCCTTAGCCAGCAACTTGAGTCACAGCAGCGTTATCTTGATTCACTTCAGATAACTCTCCAGCGAGCCAGAGGATTGTATGCAAGTGGTGCTGTCAGTTACATCGAAGTGCTGGATGCAGAACGTTCCCTCTTCGCTACGCAGCAAACCATTCTCGATCTTACCTATTCCCGGCAGGTTAACGAAATTAATCTGTTTACCGCACTGGGTGGCGGTTGGGTAGAGTAAATTTATTTAATTAATCAGGAAATTTAAAATGCGTAATTCATTTAAAGCCGTTTTATTTGGTGCCTTCTCTGTCATATTTTCTGCCGGTCTTCATGCTGAAACACATCAGCATGGCGATATGAATGCTGCCAGTGATGCTTCGGTACAGCAGGTTATCAAGGGCACCGGTGTCGTTAAAGACATTGATATGAATAGTAAAAAGATCACCATTTCGCACGAAGCAATCCCTGCGGTGGGCTGGCCTGCAATGACCATGCGCTTCACTTTTGTTAATGCAGACGACGCTATCAATGCCCTGAAAACCGGCAACCATGTCGATTTCTCGTTTATTCAGCAGGGCAATATCTCCTTACTCAAAAGCATTAACGTGACGCAATCCTGATTGACTGTCCGGAGCGAATACATCCAGTGCGCCTGAACATTCATTAAGGGATTACTGTGAATGAATGATCGGGCGCATATGCCAGGTGTTTTGATTTTTCAGCGAGAAATTGTATGGCTTCTTTAAAGATAAAATATGCTGCAATAATTATCAGCAGCCTCCTAGCAGGAGGGCTGATATCGGTTACTGCCTGGCAGTATGTAAACTCATCACAAAAAACAGTACAAACAGAACAAAAGGCACCGGAGAAAAAGGTACTTTTCTGGTATGACCCGATGAAACCGGATACCAAATTTGATAAACCCGGAAAATCTCCCTTTATGGATATGGACCTGGTGCCAAAATATGCTGATGAAAGTGGCGATAAAAGCAATGGCGGGATCCGTATCGATCCAACCCAGGTTCAGAATCTGGGATTAAAAACGCAAAAAGTCACGCGAGGAATGCTGAATTATTCTCAGACAATTCCGGCTAATGTCAGTTATAACGAGTATCAGTTTGTCATTGTGCAGGCGCGCTCTGACGGTTTCGTCGAAAAAGTGTATCCCCTGACGATTGGCGATCATGTGAAGAAAGGCACTCCGCTTATCGATATCACCATTCCTGAATGGGTCGAGGCGCAAAGTGAGTTCCTGCTGTTATCCGGTACAGGCGGTACGCCAACCCAGATAAAAGGGGTGCTGGAGCGACTTCGTCTGGCTGGTATGCCGGAAGAGGATATTCAAAGGCTGCGTTCAACCCGCACAATCCAGACCCGTTTTACCATTAAAGCACCTATTGATGGTGTCATTACTGCATTTGACCTGCGCACCGGCATGAATATTTCGAAAGATAAGGTGGTGGCTCAGATTCAGGGGATGGACCCGGTCTGGATCAGCGCTGCAGTGCCGGAATCTATCGCCTATCTGCTGAAAGATACGTCGCAGTTTGAAATTTCGGTACCGGCTTATCCGGATAAAACATTCCATGTCGAAAAATGGAACATTCTTCCCAGCGTGGATCAGACAACCCGTACGCTTCAGGTCCGTCTCCAGGTATCTAATAAGGATGAGTTTCTCAAGCCGGGCATGAATGCCTATCTGAAACTGAATACCCAAAGCCAGGAGATGCTGCTGATACCAAGCCAGGCCGTTATCGATACCGGCAAAGAACAGCGCGTGATTACTGTTGATGATGAAGGCCAGTTTGTGCCGAAACAGATCCACGTTCTGCATGAATCACAGCAACAGTCCGGCATTGGCTCCGGCCTGAATGAAGGTGATACCGTGGTGGTCAGTGGCCTGTTCCTCATTGACTCCGAAGCCAATATTACGGGCGCGCTGGAACGTATGCGCCACCCTGAAAAAACAGAAAACAGTATGCCAGCAAAGTCTGAGCAGCCTGTAAATATGCATTCAGGGCACTGAGGAGACGACGATGATTGAATGGATTATCCGGCGCTCTGTCGCCAACCGTTTCCTGGTCATGATGGGCGTACTGTTTCTCAGCATCTGGGGCACATGGACGATAATTAACACGCCGGTCGATGCGCTGCCTGACCTGTCAGATGTGCAGGTCATTATTAAAACCAGCTATCCCGGACAGGCCCCGCAGATTGTAGAAAACCAGGTCACCTATCCACTTACCACCACCATGCTGTCCGTACCTGGCGCAAAAACCGTGCGTGGTTTCTCACAGTTCGGGGATTCGTATGTGTATGTCATTTTTGAAGACGGCACCGATCTGTACTGGGCCCGTTCCCGCGTGCTGGAATATCTGAATCAGGTTCAGGGAAAACTGCCCGCCGGGGTGAGTTCTGAAATCGGTCCGGATGCCACGGGTGTGGGCTGGATTTTTGAATATGCCCTTGTCGATCGCAGAGGAAAACACGACCTTTCAGAACTGCGTTCTCTGCAGGACTGGTTCCTGAGATTTGAACTGAAAACCATCCCGAACGTGGCGGAAGTAGCTTCGGTTGGCGGCGTGGTGAAACAGTATCAGATCCAGGTCAATCCGGAGAAATTGTCCCAGTACGGTGTCAGCCTGCCTGAAGTGAAACAGGCTCTTGAATCGTCTAACCAGGAGGCCGGTGGTTCATCCGTTGAAATGGCCGAAGCGGAGTATATGGTCCGGGCCAGCGGATATCTTCAGACCATTGATGATTTCAATACCATTGTCCTGAAAACCGGCGAGAACGGTGTACCGGTTTATCTGCGGGATGTTGCCCGCGTGCAGACCGGGCCTGAAATGCGGCGAGGTATTGCCGAACTGAACGGTCAGGGCGAAGTCGCTGGCGGAGTGGTGATCCTGCGTTCGGGCAAAAATGCACGCGAAGTCATTACGGCGGTGAGGGATAAACTGGACACGCTGAAGGCAAGCCTGCCTGAAGGAGTGGAGATCGTAACGACATACGATCGCAGCCAGTTAATCGATCGGGCCATTGATAACCTCAGCTACAAACTCCTGGAAGAGTTTATCGTGGTGGCCATCGTCTGTGCCCTGTTCCTGTGGCACGTACGTTCTGCCCTGGTGGCGATTATTTCTCTGCCACTTGGCCTGTGTATCGCCTTTATCGTCATGCACTTCCAGGGGCTGAATGCCAACATTATGTCGCTGGGAGGGATTGCAATAGCCGTCGGAGCGATGGTGGATGCCGCCATCGTCATGATCGAAAACGCGCATAAACGGCTTGAGGAGTGGGACCATCAGCATCCCGGGGAACAGATTGATAATGCCACCCGCTGGAAGGTTATCACTGACGCCTCCGTTGAAGTGGGTCCAGCGCTGTTTATCAGCCTGCTGATTATCACATTATCGTTCATTCCTATTTTTACCCTGGAAGGGCAGGAAGGGCGTCTGTTTGGTCCGCTGGCCTTTACAAAAACGTATTCCATGGCTGGTGCAGCCATACTGGCAATCATTGTTATCCCTATTCTGATGGGGTTCTGGATCCGCGGGAAAATTCCTGCTGAGACCAGTAACCCACTGAACCGGTTGCTGATTAAAGCGTATCACCCGTTACTGCTCAGGGTACTACACTGGCCAAAAACAACCCTGCTGGTTGCGGCTTTATCCATTTTCACTGTTATCTGGCCACTGAGTCAGGTGGGCGGCGAGTTTTTACCGAAGATGAACGAAGGTGACCTGTTGTATATGCCGTCAACGTTGCCAGGTGTCTCTCCGGCAGTAGCAGCGGCGCTCCTGCAGACCACGGATAAGTTAATCAAAACCGTTCCTGAAGTGGCCTCTGTATTTGGCAAGACCGGTAAGGCAGAGACCGCAACGGATTCCGCGCCACTCGAAATGGTGGAAACCACCATTCAGCTGAAACCTGAGGATCAGTGGCGGCCAGGCATGACGATTGACAAGATTATCGATGAACTTGATAAGACCGTCCGTCTGCCTGGTCTGGCCAACCTCTGGGTACCGCCTATCCGTAACCGTATTGATATGCTCTCAACCGGCATTAAAAGTCCGATAGGTATTAAGGTATCGGGTACTGTTCTGTCGGATATCGATGTAACAGCACAGAGTATCGAAGCAGTCGCTAAAACCGTACCTGGTGTGGTTTCCGCACTGGCTGAACGACTGGAAGGTGGACGTTATATTGATGTGGACATTAACCGGGAAAAAGCTTCCCGGTACGGGATGACTGTGGGCGACGTCCAGCTGTTCGTCTCTTCAGCAATCGGTGGGGCTATGGTGGGTGAGACGGTTGAAGGCGTGGCCCGGTACCCTATTAACATTCGCTATCCGCAGGATTACCGTAACAGTCCGCAGGCGTTGAGAGAGATGCCAATCCTGACCCCAATGAAGCAGCAAATTACGCTGGGCGATGTTGCCGATATTAAGGTCGTTTCCGGACCAACCATGCTGAAAACCGAAAATGCCCGGCCAGCCAGCTGGATTTATGTTGATGCCCGCGGCAGGGACATGGTGTCGGTGGTGAACGATATTAAGACGGCCATCAGTGAGAAAGTGAAACTGAGACCGGGGACCAGTGTGGCATTCTCAGGACAGTTTGAATTACTCGAGCACGCCAATAAGAAATTAAAACTGATGGTACCGATGACGGTGATGATCATCTTCATCCTGTTATATCTGGCATTCCGCAGGGTTGATGAAGCCCTGTTGATCCTGATGAGCCTGCCGTTTGCCCTGGTTGGCGGGATATGGTTCCTGTACTGGCAGGGCTTCCATATGTCAGTGGCGACCGGAACCGGGTTTATCGCCCTGGCCGGGGTGGCAGCAGAGTTTGGCGTGGTCATGCTGATGTATCTGCGTCATGCCATTGAAGCGCACCCGGAATTGTCCCGTAAAGAGACGTTCACACCGGAAGGCCTTGATGAAGCCCTCTATCATGGTGCCGTACTGCGTGTCCGGCCGAAAGCCATGACCGTGGCGGTGATCATTGCGGGTCTGCTGCCAATACTCTGGGGAACCGGTGCAGGTTCAGAGGTCATGAGCCGTATCGCGGCACCCATGATTGGTGGGATGATCACGGCTCCGCTGCTGTCCCTGTTCATTATTCCTGCCGCCTACAAATTAATCTGGCTGCGCAGACATAAAAAAAGCGTGTCCTGAACCTGAAAGGGCACCCCCTGTGGGTGTCCTTCTTTACTGATTCACCCTGACGTCAGGGTTTATATCGATAATATACAGAGGTGAGTATGAAAAAAGTGGTTCTAATGGCGCTGGCTCTCGGCCTTTCACTACCCGCGATGGCGAGTGAAAAAGTGATTGATATGTACAAATCTGAAAACTGTGGCTGTTGTTCCCTGTGGGGCAAAGCGATGGAAAAAGACGGGTTTGAAGTACGAACTCACGTCATGAATGATCAGGCGCTGTCAGCCCTGAAAGAAAAGCATGCTATTCCTGCAGGACTACGAAGTTGTCATACCGCGGTTGCCGGTAATTTGATCATTGAAGGCCATGTGCCTGCGACAACGATACATAAGGCAATGCAGTCTGGTTCGGGTATATACGGTCTCGCCACCCCCGGTATGCCAGCAGGAAGTCCTGGAATGGAGATGGGAGCCCGAAAAGAGGCTTACGATGTTATCGCATTCTCACCGGATGGAAGTAAAAAAGTCTTTCAGCGAATCGAATAGTCAGCGGAACGGCTGATAACGGGACGCCGGTAGCAGGCACTCCTGTGCCGGCGATATTCGTGATAATCGCATCCATGACATACCCTGAAGACAGAAGATGCTTCGGTATGCATAAGGAGAGTTACTGTGAAAAATGAAAATGCAGTGCAACACAACAACCAGACTGCTTCTGAGCAGACATTATCCCCGGACGAGGGCCACGTATTGCATAAGGTGAGAGATCCCGTGTGCGGGATGGCCATCCTGCCCGACAGGGCGCACAGCAGCATTCGATACCAGGACCATCAACTTTATTTCTGCTCCCCCAGCTGTGAGAGTAAATTTAAAGCCCATCCCGATCGTTATCTTACCGAAGATGCCAGTGAACATTCCCATCACCATCACCACGATCATCACGAAGTCAGCCCTGATCAGATAAAACAGCCTCACCACCAGGCGGAAAAAGAGAATTCTGAAGGTGTGTGGACATGTCCGATGCACCCGGAGATACGCCGCAGTGGTCCCGGAAGCTGTCCTGTCTGTGGAATGGCACTGGAGCCGCTCGTAGCTACGGCATCCACGGGGCCGAGTGATGAACTTCACGACATGACAAGACGCTTCTGGCTGGGGTTGTTGCTGGCGTTTCCGGTTCTGGTACTCGAAATGGGATCTCATCTGTTTCCCGACTTGAGGAATACAGTACCGCCACAGTACAACACATGGCTGCAGCTGCTTCTGGCCTCCCCTGTCGTGTTGTGGTGTGGCTGGCCATTCTTCGCCCGAGCCGGAATGTCGTTACGTAACCGCTCCCTGAATATGTTTACCCTTGTTGCAATGGGGACCGGCGTAGCCTGGGTTTACAGCGTCATTGCAACCGTCTTCCCCTCCTGGTTTCCTGCATCGTTCAGAAACATGGATGGCCTGGTGGCCGTTTATTTTGAAGCCGCAGCAGTTATTACGGTGCTTGTTCTGCTGGGACAGGTTCTTGAGCTGCGGGCACGGGAACAAACCTCAGGCGCCATTACTGCGCTTCTGAACCTTGCCCCCAAAACCGCCAGACGGCTGGATCATGACGGTCATGAAACGGATATTAATGCGGAAGATGTCCTGCCTGGCGATAAGCTCCGCATCAGACCTGGAGAGAGTATTCCGGTCGACGGTATCGTGATCGAAGGCAAAACAACCGTTGATGAATCGATGGTGACCGGGGAGTCTATGCCGGTTACCAAAACGAAGAGTGACCCTGTCATTGGGGGGACGATTAATCAGACAGGTAGTCTTATCATCCGTGCAGAGAAAGTCGGTGATGAAACGATGCTCTCACGAATTGTTCAGATGGTCGCTGATGCACAGCGTTCGCGTGCCCCCATCCAGAGAATGGCTGACAGCGTTTCAGGCTGGTTTGTTCCTCTGGTGATACTTATCGCGGTTGTTGCTTTCGTGATCTGGTCTGTCTGGGGGCCCGAGCCCAGGATGGCGCACGGTCTGATTGCGGCTGTGTCGGTCCTGATTATTGCCTGCCCCTGTGCACTGGGGCTGGCCACACCGATGTCGATAATGGTGGGGGTAGGCAAAGGAGCCCAGGCCGGGGTGTTAATCAGGAATGCCGAAGCCCTTGAGCGTCTTGAAAAAGTGGACACGCTGGTTGTCGACAAAACAGGCACGCTCACGGAAGGTTCGCCTACGGTGACAGGGATTATCAGTCTCAATCTGGGTGGGGAAGCATCTCTTTTACGTGTAGCGGCCGCAGTGGAAAAAGGCTCGCAGCATCCGCTGGGTATGGCTGTAGTCCGGGCAGCCCAGCACAGGGGGATCATGATACCCGCAGTCAGTGATTTCAATGCTCCGTCGGGGAAAGGTGTTTCAGGCGATGTTGAAGGTCAACGGGTTGTTATTGGTAATGAACTGGCTATGCAGGAAAACAGTATCGTTATTGATAATCAAAAGGCCGTTGCGGATACGTTGCGGATGGAAGGCGCTACCGTTATCTATGTGGCCACAGATGGGTACCTTGCAGGCCTGATAGCTATCTCGGATCCCGTGAAAGCAACCACGCCGGATGCGCTTAAAGCTTTGCGTCAGGCGGGGATCCGCATTGTTATGCTCACCGGGGATAACCAGCTTACTGCTGAAGCAGTCGCACGGAAACTGGGAATAGATGAGGTTGAAGCCGGGGTTCTGCCTGACGGCAAAAAAGCAGTGATAACCCGACTGAAAGCGTCTGGTCATGTGGTTGCGATGGCGGGGGACGGTGTAAATGATGCCCCGGCGCTGGCAGCGGCTGACGTGGGCATAGCTATGGGAACGGGTACAGATGTGGCAATTGAAAGTGCCGGAGTCACCCTTCTCAAAGGCGACTTGATGATACTGAACAGGGCCCGTCATCTGTCAGAGATCACCATGAAAAATATCCGACAGAATCTGTTTTTTGCATTTATCTACAACGCACTTGGCGTGCCTGTGGCTGCAGGTCTGCTTTATCCTGTGTATGGAATACTGCTGTCGCCAGTTATTGCGGCGGCGGCCATGGCTCTTTCCTCCGTCAGCGTCATTGTGAATGCGTTGCGTCTGAAAAGTGTCAGGCTCGGGAAATAACACTGAGTGAAGGGTCAGTTACGAACAGAAGGAGTCCAGTATGAAAAGTACCACCTATGCGCTTATTGCTGTCGCCGCGATCGCGGCATTTGCCCTCCTGCGCGAACACTGGTCACATGTGGCAGGTTACTGGCCATATCTGTTATTGCTGGTCTGCCCGCTAATGCATCTTTTCCACGGCCACGGAGGGCATGGAGATCATCAACATCACGGAAGTGAAAACGATAAAAAAATTAATCCGGCAGACGGGGCCGCGTCGCGGTCCCGTTATCAGTCCAGGTATCGTTCGTAGTCTCTGGCATGCGCAAAGGCATGCTGTTCGAGTTTGTTATCAGCGGGTGCCGCTGCCCGGAACGCCAGAGAGTTAACAGGGTTGTTATTGATGACCAGCTCGTAATGCAGATGAGGACCGGATGAACGTCCGCTGTTACCGGATAACGCAATAGCACCTCCCCGTGTAACCCTGGCCCCTTTAGTAACGAGTATTTTATTGAGGTGGAGATAGCGAGTTTTAACACCGGCTTTTCCCGTTACTTCAACAAAATATCCCATGGTACTGTTGTATTCGGCCCGGGTGATTTTTCCGTCGATGACGCTGACTATTTTCGTGTTCATGGGCATGGAATAATCAATGCCATTATGGGGACTCACTTTTCCGGATACCGGGTTAAGTCTTGCAGGATTGAAAGGCGAACTGAGTCTTGCTGCTGTCTCTTGATCAGATCTTGATCCCCTGCGCCATCAGATCTTTGGCTGCAAGAAAGCCATCCAGTTTACTTTGCAGGGCTTCCCAACCTTCCCAGAGGACGCCCCAGCTGGCAATTCCGGTTCGCTTGCTGTCCATAAAACCGCCCAGTCTGGCTATCGCCATGTAAGCCCACTGCAAGCTACCTGCTTTCTCTTTGCGCTTGCGTTTTCCCTTGTCCAGATAGACGTTGGGATTACGGATAAATCGGTAAGCGCCTTCCTGCAGGGCTTCACTACCCTCTGATGAGATGGTTATTGATTTACCAGAATATTTTGCCAATTGAGCGGCAACGTTAACCAAGCGGGCAGTACGGCGAGGATCACCCAGCGCCGCCGAAGAGAACACAGATTTAGCCCAGTCGGCCGCACGATGAAGAGCAGAAGTTATCATGATCGTTACTATGTTGGGAGTCACATAGAAGATCAGATCCTAGAAAACGGGAAAGGTTCCGTTCAGGACGCTACTTGTGTATAAGAGTCAGCGTTATCAGTGCTTGCTTGTTGCTTTGTTTTACCAATGTTGCAGCAGCGCAATCATCTGCAACAGCACTGACTTTACAAGCTGCTTTGGAGCTTGCTGAAAGCCGTTCTGCAACACTTCAGGCTCAGGATTCAGTGAAACGAGCTGCGCGTGAGATGGCCGTTTCCACATCTCGCCTGCCTGATCCTGTGCTTCGCTTGTCTGTAGACAATCTGCCTGTCGAAGGAGCCATGAGCTACAGTCTGACTGATGATTTTATGACCATGCGTTCAGTCAGCCTGATGCAGACGTTTACAGCAGCTGATAAACGTCAGGCGCGCAGTGTTCGTTATGAACGCGGAGCTGAGGCGGCATCCTCTGAGCAATCATTACTTAAAGCATGGCTACTCACCCAAACAGCCAAGGCCTGGTTCGACCGCTATTACCAAGAGCAAAGGCTCGAACTGTTGCAACGTCAGCGTGACGAAGCCAAAGGGGTGAGTGAGGCTATCGAATCCTCCTATAGTGCCGGTCGTCATAGTCAGGTAGATGTCCTGGCTGCGCATTCTGCAGTAGCACAAATCGATAATCGAATGCTGGAGGCGAGGGCGGAACTCAGCATTATTGAGGCACTTTTGCAACGTTGGATTGGTGACGCGGCTTCAGACCCACTTGCCCCCCCTCCCCGCATTGACAGTACTCGTCTTGTAGCACACCAGTTAGCAGATGATATTAATTTGCATCCGGATGTCGCCGTGCTGAATGCCCGTGAGCGTATTGCGCTGGCGGATGTTGACCTGGCAGAGCTGGAAAAAGATGCTGATTGGAGCTGGTCTCTTATGTACAGCAAGAGAGGCAGTCAGTTTGGCGATATGGTATCGCTTGGCGTGTCCATCCCTCTGCAGTGGGATCAGGCGAACAAGCAAGACAGAGAAGTTGCAGCCAGACTTGCGCAAGTTGAACAGGTGCGTTTTGAACGCGAAGAATTGCGGCGTGAGCACCTTTTTGAGACTCAAAGACTCCTTGTCAACTGGCGCAGCAACCTGACCCGCCTGGAGAACTACAACACGAGGTTGATCCCGTTGGCATCCCAGCGCGTTGACGCTTTAATTGCTGCATTTCGTGGCGGCAAGGCATCTTTGGCAGAAGTACTTGAAGCTCAGCGAATGCTGATCGACACCCAGCTGGACAAGCTAGGTCTTGAAAAACAGACGGCTGCCTGGTGGGCTGAACTGGAATTTCTTATTCCCCGCGACTACAGCAAACCAACCAACTCATACCATCCGTCTAATCACTTAGCTGAGGAGACTTTGCCATGAATAGCAAAACTATCCTGCTCATAGGTCTTGTGACCGCCGGACTCATGGCTGGGGGACTAAGTTTCTATCAATTAGGTTTCAGCAATGGAGAGGCACATGCATTAAGTGCCAGGTCTGCAGAAACTAAAAGAACAACTCAAGTCGTTGACCCCTCAAGCTGGGGGATTTCTGAAGGTGAGGTGGCCTCGAAGCGCCATATTGAAGCAGGCCTCATGGCCGGAGATATAGATCCCGTTACAGAGCGAAAAATTCTCTATTACCACGATCCTATGGTTCCGGGGAACAAGTTTGAGGCGCCGGGAAAATCTCCCTTTATGGATATGATGTTAGTACCGACCTACGCCGGAGCCGAAAGCTCAGACAACAGTACAGTCTCCGTCAGTTCGCGTATTCAGCAGAATCTGGGCGTGCGGACAGGTGAAGTGATGCAGGCTCAATGGTCTCCTGAACTATCAGCTGTGGGTACAGTGGTGTGGAATGACCGTAGTCAATTTGTGGTGCAGGCTCGTGCAACCGGCTTTGTGGAGAAGCTACATGTCCGCACAGCATTAGATCCGGTTCGTAAGGGGCAGTCATTGCTGGAGCTCTATGTACCGGACTGGATAGCAGCGCAGGAGGATTACCTGACCACCCTGGCTTTGAAAACAGAAGGGGTGGAGATGCTTACTCAAGCTGCCCGGCAGCGCATGCGTCAGGCTGGTATGACCGAAACTCAGATCAGCCTTGTAGAAAGGACAAGACAGGTTCATGCCCGTATCACGCTCAGCGCTCCGGCAAGTGGCGTTATCATGGAATTGATGGTTCGTGACGGATCCACAGTAGTTATGGGGACGCCGCTTATGCGCATCAATAGTCTTTCGAGTCTCTGGGTTGAGGCCGAAATACCGGAAAGTCTGACCGCTCAGGTGAGGGTTGGCTCAGAAGTTGAGGCACACACTGCTGCGTTACCAGCAGAAGTGTTCCGTGGTCAGGTGCAAGCCTTATTGCCTGAGATCAATCCAACGACTCGCACACGTAAAGCCCGGATGGTGTTGGATAACCCGCACGAATTGTTGGTGCCAGGCATGTTTGTCCAGATGAAACTCAGCGGTGGACCAGCCCGCACTGCGTTGGTTGTGCCGTCAGAGGCGCCGGTACGTACCGGTCAACGAACCCTTGTTATTGGGGTTGAAAATAAGGCCTTTCGTCCGTTCGAAGTGCGTATTGGTCACGAACAAAATGGTCAGACTGAAATTTTGTCAGGATTAAAGCAAGGGCAAAAAATTGTGCTTTCCGGCCAGTTCCTTATAGACTCTGAAGCCAACTTAAAAGGTGTTGAAGGCCGTTGGTCTTCAGGCAATAAACAAGATTCAGTAAAACCAGCGGCTCAAAGCTACCACACATCTGCATTAGTGGAAGCAGTGTCCGATGAAGCTCTTACGCTGACGCATCCGGAAATACCGGCATTAAAATGGCCTGGCATGACGATGGACTTCAGGCTGGCTCCTGATCACTCATCCATTAAACCTGAGGTGGGTAGCAAGATACAGATTGAGTTTCTTTTGCCGGAGGACGAAGCGCCACTGATCATCCAATGGCAACCAGAACACAACAAGGCAAACGGAGGTGAGCAATGATTGCCCGTTTGATCCACTGGTCTATCACCAACCGCATTCTGGTTTTGCTTGCCACCTTGCTAATAGCTGCATGGGGTGTCATCTCTTTACTTCGGACGCCGCTGGATGCTTTGCCAGATCTGTCGGACACTCAGGTGATCGTTCGTACCAGTTGGCCAGGGCAAGCACCTCAGCTGATTGAAAATCAGATCACCTATCCGATGACGACCACTATGTTGTCAGTGCCTGGGGCGCGGGTGGTGCGTGGTTATTCGTTTTTTGGCGACAGTTATGTGTATGTGTTGTTCGAAGATGGGACTGATCTCTATTGGGCTCGTTGGCGGGTACTTGAATACCTCAATCAGGCGCAATCCCGGCTACCTCCGGGCGCCAGCTCAGCGCTTGGTCCTGATGCGACAGGGGTGGGCTGGATTTACCAGTACGCATTAATCGACCGCTCTGGTCAGCAGGATCTGGCCCAGCTGCGCAGCTTGCAAGACTGGTTTCTCAAGTTTGAATTAAAGACAATATCGGGAGTGGCTGAAGTCGCCACCATCGGCGGTATGGTACGGCAGTATCAAGTGGTGCTGAACCCGGACAAACTTGCTGCTTATCGTATTCCTGTAGAGCAAGTGATCGAGGCCATTCGCCGTGCTAATCAGGAATCCGGTGGATCGGTACTGGAAATGGGCGAGGCCGAGTTTATGGTACGAGCCTCAGGCTACCTGCAAACATTGGACGACTTTCGTGCTATTCCACTGACAACAACGGATGCAGGAGTATCGGTTTTGCTGGGTGACGTTGCCCATGTTCAGATAGGGCCAGAGATGCGCAGGGGGATAGGCGAGCTGGACGGTGAGGGCGAAGCCGTTGGGGGCGTGATTATTATGCGCTCCGGTGAGAACGCCTTAGCCACCATAGCGGCGGTCAAAACAAAATTGACGACGTTGAAGAAGAGTCTGCCGACCGGTGTGGATATAGTGCCGACTTATGACCGCTCCGGACTGATAGAAAGAGCCATTGAGAATCTTAGCTTCAAACTGCTTGAGGAGTTTGCTGTTGTTGCTGTCGTTTGTGCGCTGTTTTTATTCCATCTCCGCTCAGCTTTGGTGGCTATTGTCTCTTTGCCTTTGGGTATTCTGGCCGCATTTATTGTGATGCATTGGCAGGGGGTCAATGCCAACATTATGTCATTGGGCGGCATTGCCATTGCCATAGGTGCTATGGTTGACGCTGCTGTGGTAATGATTGAAAACGCTCATAAACATCTGGAGAAATGGCATCAGGATCATCCTGGGGAGTTGCTGCACGGCGAAACTCGTTGGCGGGTGATCGCCGATGCAGCTGCCGAGGTAGGTCCTGCGCTGTTTTTTTCTCTGCTGATCATTACGCTGTCATTTGTGCCGGTTTTTACATTAGAGGCACAAGAAGGACGGCTGTTTTCGCCGCTGGCCTTTACCAAAACCTATGCTATGGCAGCCAGTGCTGGTCTGGCGGTCACTTTGATCCCCGTACTAATGGGCTACCTGATCCGCGGCCGGATCCCTGCTGAGCAAAAGAATCCGCTTAATCGCTGGTTAAGCGCTGCTTACCGCCCTTTACTCAATGTGGTATTGCGTTTTCCCTGGAGCACCATTGTATTTGCCTTTTTGGTTTTTGTGGCCAGCTTATGGCCATTGCAACATCTTGGCACTGAGTTTATGCCGCCTCTTGACGAAGGTGATCTGCTGTATATGCCAACGGCACTTCCTGGCCTGTCCGTCAGTAAAGCTGCACAGTTACTGCAGCAAACCGATCGTCTGATCAAAACAGTACCCGAAGTTGCCAGTGTATACGGAAAAGCGGGCAGAGCAGATACTGCAACGGATCCAGCACCGCTGGTTATGTTTGAAACCACCATTCAGTTTAAACCCAAAAGCGAATGGCGTTCAGGGATGACGGCGGAAAAAATCATTGAAGAACTGGACAGAACAGTGCGGGTGCCGGGCCTGACAAATATCTGGATCCCTCCGATCCGTAACCGTATCGATATGCTGGCAACTGGTATCAAAAGTCCGGTAGGGGTGAAGGTGTTGGGCAGCGATCTTTCGGTGATAAATCAACTGACAAAAGAGATTGAGCAAAAGGTTAAACAGATACCCGGAGTAACCAGCGCTTTTGCAGAGCGTTTGACCGGATGACGTTATGTTGATATCGATATCCAGCGCGAGCGGGCGGCTCGGTATGGACTGAATATCGCTGACGTCCAGTTGATTGTCGCCAGTGCTGTGGGCGGGATGAACATTGGCGAAACTATTGAAGGGCTGCAGCGTTACCCCATCAACCTTCGTTACCCACGTGAGGTCCGGGATTCACTAGCGCTGTTACGCAGTTTGCCTATTGTTACACCCAAAGGGCAGCAGCTGATACTTAGTGATGTAGCAGACATTCGTATCGAGGATGGGCCACCTATGCTGCGAAGTGAGAACGCCCGTTTGGCAGGCTTTGTGTATGTGGATCTGCGAGGTCGCGACCTGGGCAGTGCAGTGCTGGAGATGCAGCAGGCTGTAGCTGAGCAGGTCAAATTACCACCAGGTTACTCGGTGTCCTGGTCAGGACAATTCGAATTTCTTGAACGAGCCACAGAGAAGCTAAAGCTGGTTGTGCCCTTCACTTTGCTGATCATTTTTATCCTGCTTTACCTGACCTTTAAGCATTTTGCTGAGACTTTGCTATTGATGGCAACCTTGCCCTTTGCACTGGTCGGCGGGATCTGGTTGTTGTTTGGTCTTGGCCACAATCTGTCTGTTGCCAGCGTGGTAGGTTTTATCGCCCTCGCCGGTGTTGCTGCCGAATTCGGTGTGATCATGCTGCTTTACCTCAAACAGGCGTGGCGTGCACGAACCGACCAAAATCAAACCAGTGAAGCTGATTTGTTGGACGCCATTCGTGAAGGGGCAGTGTTACGTGTACGGCCCAAAGCCATGACAGTTGCGGTGATCCTGGCTGGTCTTTTACCCATTCTATGGGGCGCAGGTACTGGCAGTGAGATTATGCAACGCATAGCGGCCCCTATGGTCGGCGGAATGATTTCTGCGCCGCTGCTGTCCATGTTTGTGATCCCAGCAGCTTATTACCTGATGTATCGGCCTCGTCGAGGAACGAATGTAAAAGTCTAAGACACATAACTCCCAATGATAGTAGCTTCCAGCCTCAGATTAAATCAGAGGCTGGTTTTTTAGCTCCTTTGCAATATCACATTTTACATTAATATCCTCTGACAGCTACATAGACGCTACTATGCTATTACTCTGTTCAGGCATGGCGACGCAGCGATTTTGATGGCAAGAACCATAGCCCATTTTGTTCACATTTAAACGAAGTGGGTGAAGTTAGGTTGAACTTTTATGCAAACAGCTTTATCTTAATACGGAATCAACCTAGAGTATTTTCATGCTTCGTCAAACTTGGGTCATCATTGCATTGTTAAGTCTGTTTCTTCTTAAGGGGACGGGGCTTTATGCTATGGTGCATTGCCAGACGGTTCCTACCAACGTTGAAGCAAGTATGACGACACATCATCAAGACATGATGGCCGAGCATGGACATGCGAATGTTTCACCGGTTTCGGATACAAATTCACCGATTGATATGGATTTGACCAGTGGTTGTCAGGCATGTGATGACTGCTGTAATATCCACTGTGCTGCCTTTCCTGTCACCCCCGAAGTATCAGTCAGTGATACTCATGACAAAGTTCTTCAATACACTTACTTCCATTCCAGCACCATTATTCCGACTCAGGAACGACCACCTAAATTTGCTTAATCTTCACGACTAACGACATTAGCCGAGTCATTTATCTGCAACTTTGATCATCATTGTTGGCTGTTCGGCTAAGCTGTTTTAATTTCAGTTTGAAGAGATCTTTTGTATGAAAAGTAAACGATTTAAGTGTTGGGGAAAACACTCAACTCTGTTCGTGCTATCTGCATTATTGCCGTTATCAAGTCTGGAGGCTGCAGAGCTTCCTATGCCTGAGTCATTACGATCTGATGCACAGGGCCTGACCATCACCTATGTTCCGGTCAATGTAATTCAAGTCAAAGCCCCAGCGGTTTCCCCCTGGAAAGAGACAAATCAGCGTGTCGGAGAAATAGGTGGGTGGATGTTCTATGCCACAGAAGCCGCTTCAGATGGCGAGGACCCACATAAAACTCACCATAAGCCGGTGTCGGAAAACCATGAGGGGCACAAGTAATGCGAGTGCATACATACAGAGCCAATACAGTAAGTCTTCCGTCGCCAAAAGCATCGTTCTTAGCCATAAGCATCGTGTTTATCCTGTCAGGCTGTGCGGTTGATCCAGGAAATAGCGTTGATGTAATTCAAAAGGAAATTGCCAGCATAGCGCCTACACCTTTAATGCTGATTCAAGACAATGAGCAACAACGAAGTGTCGATCAGCGGGTAAATGCTCTATTGCTGCAGCCTCTGACTTTAGACTCTGCAGTTGAAATTGCGACACTCAATAACAAGTCGATACAAGCAGCGCTCCATAGTTTAGGCATTTCCGCTGTTGAATTGCAGCAGGCTACCCAACTGCCAAATCCTGGCATAAAGCTCACACGCAGCACTTCAGATGGCTCGTATTCTACTGAGTTGGAATTTGGTATCAATCTGTTATCTCTTTTGACTTTACCGAAAGTTCGTGAGATTGAAAATCAGCGTTTTTTGCAGGAAAGATTAAAGACTGCACAAGAAATCGCAAGCATGATCAACGACACGAAAATTGCGTACTGGAATGCAGTCGCGGCTCGCGAGGTGCTGCGCTATATAGAAAAAGTGCATACCACGACGCAAGCAAGTGCGGAACTCGCGAAACGGATGACCGCAGTTGGCAACTTCAGCAAACTGGATTACTTGCGTGAGCAAGGACAACTGAGTGACGCTACCTTAAACTTAGTTATGGCCCAACAAGCTGTTTACTCAAGTACCGAACAATTGAACCGTTTGTTGGGATTGTGGAGCAGTTCCCAAACAGTGAAGCTACCCGAACGCTTACCTGAACTACCAACAGAGGTCAGACAAATCGATGAATTCGAAGCAAACGCCTTGGAACAACGGCTGGATGTAAAACTGGCAAAAATGAAGCTGCAGATGATCGCTAATAATGCTGGGTTAACAAAAGCCACTCGTTTTATCAATGCGTTCGATCTTGATGTCGGTGGTAATACAAAAGACAGTAGTGAACGAAGTTACAGCGCGTCACTGGAGTTACCTATTTTTGATTGGGGGAACTATCGTGCCAGAAAAGTCGAAGCAGAGTATTGGCAAGCTTTTAATGAAGCTGCAGCTACGGGGGTAAACGCCCGCTCAGAAATAAGAGAAAACTATCTACACTACCGCTCAACGTATGATGTTGCAGCACACTACAAAAACACTGTATTGCCGATCCAGAAACAAATCGCTGAAGAAAATCAGCTGCGTTACAACGGTATGTTTATCAGTGTATTTGAGCTTATTGCAGATGCCCGGACTCAAATTTCAGCAGTCACTGGCTATGTAAATGCAACAAAAGACTTTTGGGTGGCTAAATCCCAGTTAGATCTGGCCTTGATTGGCACTCCAGCCGTTGTTGACAACACTGACCAAACTAAAGCCGCGGCCAACGCCGAAAGCGCAGACCATTAAGGAGTTCTTATGTATTCTCGTCGTGATTTACTCAAAGGCTTGGGTACTATTGCCGCTGGCGTTGGTATTGCCTCCGTCAGTCGCTCGGCGCTGGCCGGGGTACCTGAAGTCATTAGTCAAACATCTCCGGATACTATGCCACCGTTGATGCCAGCAAATGGAAGACCCTACAATCCTGTCGTTACACTGAATGGCTGGACTTTGCCATGGCGGATGAACAATGGGGTTAAAGAGTTTCATTTGGTTGCTGAGCCTGTGGTGCGCGAGTTGGCTCCTGGGATGAAAGCCCACTTGTGGGGCTATAACGGTCAGTCTCCTGGCCCGACAATTGAAGTCGTTGAGGGAGACCGAGTCCGTATTTTTGTGACGAACAAATTACCGGAACATACTTCTATACACTGGCATGGACAAAGGCTGCCAAATGGCATGGATGGGGTTGCCGGATTAAATCAGCCTGCCATTCCATCAGGAAAAACCTTCGTCTATGAATTTGTTGCGCGTCGCCCAGGCACCTTCATGTATCACCCGCATGCGGATGAAATGGTGCAGATGGCGATGGGAATGATGGGATTTTGGATCACGCACCCAAAAGAAGCTCATCCTCACATCGCTGAAGTGGACAGAGACTTCGTATTTTTGCTGAATGCGTATGACATTGAACCTGGTAGCTACACACCAAAAATAATGACGATGTTGGATTTCAATTTGTGGACGTGGAACAGCCGGACATTCCCAGGGATCGATCCTCTGGTTGTTCGTAAAAATGACAACGTACGGATCCGGGTGGGCAATCTGACGATGACCAACCATCCAATTCATGTTCACGGACATGAGTTCACGGTGACGGGTACAGATGGCGGTCCAACCCCACCAGGCAGCCGTTGGCCTGAGGTCACGACTGATATTGCGGTTGGACAAATGCGTCAGATTGAATTCCTTGCTGATGAAGTGGGCGACTGGGCATTTCATTGTCACAAGTCTCATCACACCATGAATGCTATGGGTCATGACATCCCCACGATGATTGGTGTTGATCACAGCGGACTCAGCAAAAAAATCCATACTCTGGTACCCGATTATATGGTGATGGGTGAACGCGGCATGGCTGATATGGCCGAAATGACAATGCCATTACCAGACAATACATTGCCAATGATGACAGGAGATGGACCTTTTGGTTCGGTTGAAATGGGGGGCATGTTTAGCGTACTTAAAGTGCGTGAAGATCAAGCTCCCAATGATTACAAAGATCCGGGTTGGTTCAAACACCCGGAAGGAACCGTTGCCAGAGAATGGACAGGAGATGTCGGCCAACCTACTCGTTCAAAAGAGCAGGGCGGTAACCTGATGCCTTTGAAGCAAACCCCTCAAAGTACCGTAGAAATGAAAGTTCGCAAACCAAAAGCCCACAGTGGCCACAACTAACCAATAAAGGTGATTTATGAAAACTATCAATTTAAAACTTTTAGCTCTGGCTTTTATGGCAACAACAGCTGTTCCTGTCATTGCACAAGAAGAGCATGCACATGATGCACATCAGGCTGAGGTTACAGCCGAAGCATCGCAAATGACGATGGCGACTATTCGCAAGCTCGATCCGGACAATGGAAAAATCACCTTAAAACATGAGGCGATCAAAAATCTTAAAATGCCAGGGATGACGATGGTGTTCCAAATCGAAGACAAAGCACTCTTCAGCGGTTTAAGCGAAGGAGATATGGTGCAGTTTAAAGCAGAGAAAAAGGGTACTGCTCTCGTTGTGACTTCACTTGAAAAAATGCAACACAAAGGTCACTAAGGAATTCACTAGATGCTTACTCTTCTCAACATACAACGTCAGCTCATACTATTCACGATAGTATGTGTCGGGTTGTTCTCAGCGACAGCGTTCGCCCATACCAGTCTGAAATCTTCAGTGCCGGCTGATGGACAAACTGTTCCGGAAGTTCGTCAGATCAGCGTTGAATTTGG
This sequence comes from Rheinheimera sp., assembly GCA_003543135.1. Classification (GTDB taxonomy): domain Bacteria; phylum Pseudomonadota; class Gammaproteobacteria; order Enterobacterales; family Alteromonadaceae; genus Pararheinheimera. The sequence continues at coordinate 225,308 of DPJG01000018.1, read as the reverse complement.
TGCTTCAATCCGCTTGATGACTTTTACGCTGACTGACGCCGCCGGGAATACTATCCCCACTGATTTTGCACGGTCTTCAACGAAACAATCCCGGTTTGACATTGGAGTCGGAACACCATTACCAAACACCTCTTATAGCGTGGGGTGGATGGCAATGGGAGATGACGGACATAAAATTGATGGGAACTTCCGGTTTGTCGTGGAGCCAACGGCCAGTGCAACGGCTCACGTTGCTGCACAAGATGACAAACCGGTCTTATTGACAGGAATGGAGCTTGACGCTGCTAAAGCCGTTTTACAGTTTCATAAAGCATTGAAAGATGGAGACAAGGCCACTGTAAAACGATTGTTAGCTGACAATGTGATTATTTTTGAAGGTGGTGGTGTTGAGCGTTCTGAAGCTGAGTATGAACAACATCATATGTCAGCAGATATGGCATACCTCAAAGAAATGTCGGTGAAAACGCTTGAGCACCATGTAACCGTATCAGGAAGCAGTGCTGTGTCTTTATCACGTTCCAAGGTGAATGGAACCTACAAAGGAAAAATTGTTGATCGCGAAGGGATGGAAACCATCACATTGCAAAAGCAAGACGATGCGTGGTTAATCACCCACATCCATTGGTCAAATTGATTTTTGTAACAACCGAGGGAGCTATGCTCCCTCTTTAGGATCTTAGAGTGGACATCATCGAAATATCTTCTTGGCTAGCACGAGTTATGTTCTATGCAGCAACTGCCGCTGTAATAGGAGGTTTGTTTCTTCGAGGCTTGAGCGAAAACCACACGGGTATTGTGGAGTGGCTACGTTGCTATATCCGTTGGGGCTCGTTGATTGGCATGATTAGTATTGTGATTTCATGCTTAAGTCAGCTGTTTATGTTTGGAGGACTGAGTATTAGCAGTTTGTCGGACTGGGACACCTTAACAATGCTTCTCGATAGTACGTTAGGGTGGTCATGGGGTCTGGCCTTTATTGGCTTTTTGGGCTGTTTTGTTGGGGCGCTGGATAAAATAAAAAACTCGACATGTCTGCAATTGGTCACCTCAGGAACTTTTCTTGTTGTGCTCTCTTTTTGGTTTGCAGGCCATCTTGTTGACTCTCACTGGTATGTGCATCTGTCTCTTTTAATACATGTTGTAGCAATTGGCATGTGGCTGGGGTCTCTCTTGCCGTTGTGGAAAGTGACAACGATCGCAGATTTGGAACTGATGCGTCGCATCATGCTTAAATTTGGTAAAATTGCGCTCTTTTTTATCCCTGCATTGCTCATTGCTGGGCTATTCATGTTGTTGTTTTTATTGGATGATTTTCGTTTGCTGTTTCAGGATAGTTATGGACAAACCATGCTCGCCAAACTGTTTGCTGTAACTTTATTGCTTGGACTTGGCGCATTAAACAAGCTAGTGCTTGTACCTCGTTTACCAACGGCTGATATTGTCTATCGATTACGAAAGTCGATTGTCATTGAAATGGTCGTGGGAGGATTAGTGCTGGGGCTTACAGCATTAGCGACAGCCATTATTGGGCTGGAACGTTGATGGCTTACATACTTAAACCGTCCGGCGTGTTCTACAAACAAAAGCCAGCTCATCAGGAGTGGGTGTGTAAATCTCCGCTAATTCCCGCTCGGAATACGCCGACTTTAACCGCGGGTAGGCAGTTTCATGTATCGCACTTACCTTGATGTAAGGCAATAATCAATTATCATTCCGGTGCCGATACCTTTCCCGAGCACAATCCCAGTCTCCGCCGCCGTTAATTTTAAATAGGCCTGACGGTTGCCAAACGATGGAAGTCTAACTATCTCCGGGGTTTATTTCAATGAAACATGAAAAAACGCCGGGGGCGACTTTTTCGCCATTGAAGCTAAGGCAGCGGCAACGTTGAGTGCCAAGGATTTTTCCGGTCTGAAACGTTTTCAAAGCATCGCTGGCGATCGCCTCCAAATCGGCATCCTGCTCTACGATGGGGATCAAACTACCGCTTTTGGTGACAATCTCTATGCCGTATCACTGGGAACGCTCTGGTCATGAACAGGAACTTCACCATTGGCCAGTTGGCCAACGCTGCAGGTGTCAATGTCGAAACCATTCGCCACTGCGAACACCGTTGGTTGGTCACACAACCTCCCAGACCATCCCAAGGGTGTCGAACCTGAGGCATCCCCACAAAATATCGATTGAAAACAAAAAGATGAGCTAAGAAGGAACATTCATGGTGCTTGGTGATCTGATTCATCGCCAAACAAATTAGAGAACCAAAACGCCATGAATGTTAGTCGCATCTTAGCTAGTTTTATCCGGAACGTCACGCCCATATCTCACAAGGTCCGAAGGGAATCTTTGCGCTCTGCTGTACAAAGTTGCATAGAAAACCAAACACTTACCGTCACCGGCATTGGCCGGGGTATTGCCGGAAAGACCAAAGAAAAACACCGGATTAAACGCGCCGACCGCTTGTTATCCAACCGCTGGATGCAAATCGAGCGTCCCCTGGTCTATGCCGCCTTAATCCGGCTTCTTATTAGTCATTTGCCAAGGCCAGTGATACACGTCGATTGGTCAGATTTGGATGCAAGCCGTGGCAATTATCTGCTTCGTGCTTCTCTGGCTTTCAAAGGCCGGGCCTTAACTTTGTACGAACAGGTGTATCCGCTGAATCGAAAGGAAAAACCAGAAGAACATCAACGCTTTATTGAGCTGTTTAAAGACATGTTGCCTGCACATTGCAAACCCATAATTGTCACTGATTCCGGCTTTAAAGTGCCCTGGTTTCAACTGATCCAGCAACAAGGTTGGGACTTCGTTGCCCGTATCCGTGGCAATTCCAAGTGCCATACCACTGAACATGGCTGACTGAATTGTCAGGACTTATTTAAAAAAGCCAGCAAACAACCCAAGACCTTTATCAATAGCACACTCAGGCTGAAAAATGGCTTTGCTGTTCAGTTAGTTCTGTATAAAAAGGCACTCAAAGGCCGGACTAAGCTGACCAAACTCGGTGAAAAGTGCCTCGACAGCCACAGTCGCGACTCATCGCGCAGTGCAAGAGAACCCTGGCTGTTAGCAACCAGCCTTAACCTTGATGATCTTAAATCTATACAACAGGTTATCTCTGCCTATCGCTCCCGCATGCAAATAGAAGAAAGCTTCCGTGACAACAAATCAGCCCGTTATGGTTTGAGTCTCGAATGGCAAGGATGTAAATGTCCGCAGCGCTTGGCCGTATTAATTATGATAGGAACATTGGCGCATACATTATTGATATTTATAGGTTTATCAGGCGTAAGCGCAGGGCTTCACCGGCAGTTTCAGGCTAATACCACCAAACACAGAGCTGTGCTGAGTTATGCCTATCTGGCGCTCAGGATGATAGGACGAAAGCTGGATACTCTCAGGAGCAGGGACTGGCGAAACGGCATCCACGAATTCAGGCAAATAACCGCTTCTTACGGAGATCATTTACATGCTTAAATTCGTGGGGATCCTTCAGGTGTCGAACCCGACCGACTTAATCGAACCGGATGTTACTGTTCTGTCGCTGAAAACTGAAAAGGCTGGAGCAACTGACCCACATAATGCTTTGGATAATCGGGCTCCGAGGAAATACCAAGATCTTTTATGGCAATTTTTCGGGAAGAGTCAAAGTAGGCTGTTCCCAAAAGCCTGTCCGTCAGAGTGGTAAACAGACCAAAATTCACATCGCCTTCCTTGGCTGTGTTCAGGTGATGAAATCGGTGCACGCTGTTAATGGCCAGAATATGCTTTAGCGGCCCTGAAAAATACGCCACGTTGGAGTGTTGCAAAAGTAGCTGGAGTACTACCGCCACCACCAGCAACAGCATGATGTTGTGAGGCACACCCATCAAAAGCAGCGGCATGGTTCCCGCTATGGTTTCGATTAACTGGTGCAGTGGATGCTTCATCAGACCATTAAAACCATACAAGCGCTTTGCGCTGTGATGGACGGCATGCAGTTTCCACAGGCTATGGAAGCGGTGGCTGGCGAAATGAGCCAGGGTAATACCCATGTCGGCAATCAAGATCGCCACGACCAGTTGCAACGGTAGTGGCAGGCTGGATGGCCAAAGATCTAACAGCGAAAACGCCTGACCAACCAGCGGAAGCATCAAAAGCCCAAGTATATTGAGCGATTCGTTAACGATGGCATGAATAAAATCTGTGCCTTGATCCTGTTGGGATAGATTGAACGTGGGGTCATAGGGAACAATCTTTTCGCAAATGAACGACAGACCCACAAACCCCGATAGCAATAAAGCCAACCACGCATCAGCGTATCCTGATCCTACAAGATAAATAGCAATGCCATTACCAGCCAGCAGAAAAAAAGGCAGATAAAATAACTTGATCAACCATCGACTTGTACTCATTGCAAAAACTCCACTAAATTCATTGAGAGCTTATTTTGTACTTAGCAGGTCATTCACCATTGAACGAAAGAGCTATTTTTCCGAAAGGAGCTGTTTAATTGTTGTAGAGTTGACGCCAAACGCTTCCATCGCGGCACGACAGAAATGTGCTTGATCGGAAAAACCTGCCGTCATCGCAGCATCTGTGAGTGACAGGCTTTGGCTGAGTTCGAATGCCAGCAGAAGCTTTAGCCATTTCTTATAGCTTCTGAACGGCAAGCCGGCTTGCTCGCTGAACCAGTGGGAGAATCGGCTCGATGAGAGGTGGGCAAGTTCAGCCAAAACAGTGCGTGAAGGTTCCCGTCCATGCATTAACTCGGATCGTAACACTTCAACCACCGGTTGGAACCGATTATCCTGGCGAGATACGCTACAGGTGCAGGTTTTCCGAAAATCCTCAAGCGCAGCTTGCAGATCGTCTGTGCTGTTTAACTGGATGAGTTGCTCCATGCCGGGTGTGCCGTCAAGCTTAATAATGGGGATGTTTTGTGCCATCGCCTGGGGAAGCAGGGTTTTACAAATATTGTGGGTCGGATCTGCATAGAGGCAGAGCACCCTGGCAGTTTGTAACTGATGGATTGTACCTGCGGGGATCAACAGACTCGTCCCGGCATAACACGCTTGGCCAACGCGCACCTCAACCGGGTTGCCCAGACCCACAACCATCTGATGCGCCCAATGTTTGTGGGGCTTGTTATCGCCAGCCTTACCCCGAAAGGCGATGAGGCCTGGCACCATGGCCACTTTACCTCGCCACGATTGACCCTGGCGTGTTTTCTTGGATACAGACATGCTCAGCCTCTTCGCTCTTCCGGGGCGGGCAGATAGAGGGTGAAGCTGGTGGCGTGCTGATCAGAGCTTGCCTCGACCCGACCACCATGAGTTTCAACAATGGAACGGACAATGGCCAACCCGAGTCCGGCCCCCTCGCTCTGGCGTGCTCTGGAAGGATCGGCGCGGTAAAAGCGATCAAACACGTTTGGCAGGTGTTCTGCGTGGATCTCGAGGCCCGGGTTGATCACGCTCAGCGCCACCATATCATTGATAGTTGTACTCAACCGAACCCGTATCCATTTGCCTGCCGGGGTGTAACGAATGGCGTTCGACAGCAGGTTGGAGATGGCCCGGCGCAGCATGGCGCGATCACCACTTACCGCCGGTGCCTGCCCCTCCAGAGACAGGGTGATGTGTTTTTCCTCCGCCAACGCCTCGAAGAAGTCGAACAGTTGCCTGACCTCACTAGCCAGATCCAGCGGTACCTGCACCAGTTTGAGTAGACCGTGGTCGCTCTTGGCCAGCCAGAGCATGTCGTTAACCATCTTGGCCAGGCGTTCCTGCTCTTCCAGATTGGAGTACAGGAGCTCACGATATTCATCCAGTGTTCTCGCCCTGCCCAATGCCACCTGGGTCTGGGTGATGAGATTGGTCAGCGGGGTTCGTAGTTCGTGGGCGATATCCGCGGAGAAATGCGACAGCCGGGTGAAGCTATCTTCCAGTCGACCAATCATCTGATTAAAGGCGGCGGCCAGATCCTGTAGCTCCAGGGGCAAGTTGCGAGAATCAAGTCGAATATGCAATCGGTCGGCCTGAATACTGCGCATCTCGTCCGAGAGACCGCGCAAAGGCGCGTGTCCCTGATGCACTCCAAACCACGCTGCCAGCAAAGTCACGCCGCCAGTGAGCAACATGATAAGCCACAGACTGCGGCGGAACTCTTGCAGAAAATGCAGATGGAAATCCATGCCGATCGCCGTGGCAATGCGATATTCCCGGCGGTCGTTGACCAACCGGGTGATGCCCCCCCGATAGCTATTTCCGTCAATGTGCCAGGTCGTCAGGTTATCGGCATGGATCCGTTTAACGGGGGATAAAGCCGCTATCGCCTGCGCGAAGTCGGCCCCCAGCGAAGCGAACACCAGCTGGCCACGATCATTCCACACCTGAGAATAAACGCCATGGTGTCCCGACACCGCGCGGGAAAGCGCCTCCGGTAGCCGGAGCGGATCGTCCGTACTTTGCAGGGCCTGCGCTACCGCCTGGTGGATCACGGCCAACTCGTCCGCGTCCTGTTCGGCTAAATGGCGCTCGACGGCACCGAGCACCAGATTGCCGATCAACACCAGGCTGATGCCGATGGCTAATGCGACAAAGACCATGACCCTGGCGGTCAGCGAAAGTGGACGCCGCTCAGTCGTCATCATCATCTGCTTCCACGTCGAGCTTGTAACCCATGCCACGCACCGTCTGGATCAGCTTGGGCTCGAAGTCCTCGTCGATTTTGACGCGCAATCGACGGATGGCTACGTCGATCACATTGGTGTCGGAATCAAAATTCATGTCCCATACCTGCGAGGCGATCAGCGAACGGGGCAAAACCTCACCCTGACGGCGCACCAGCAGCTCCAGCAGGCAGAATTCCTTGTGGCTGAGATTGATTTTTCGGCCGGCGCGGACGACCCTGCGTCTCGGCAGATCCAGGGTGAGATCCGCTATTCTGAGCTGGTCCGACAGGGGCGGTGCCGAGCCTCGGCGCAACAGGGTGCGCACTCGTGCCAGCAACTCGGCAAAGGCGAAGGGCTTTACCAGATAATCATCGGCGCCCAGCTCCAATCCTTTGACACGATCATCCACGCTGTCACGAGCGGTAAGAAACAACACCGGCGTCTGACGTCCTGCCTCCCGCTGCGACTGCACAATGTGCCAGCCATCCACGTCGGGCAGCATGACATCCAGCACGATCAGGTCGAAGGACTCGGTCATTGCCAGATGGCGGCCATCGAGACCGTTTCGAACCAGGCTGACCTGGAATCCGGCCTCGGTCAGCCCTTGCTGCAAATAGTTGCCTGTCTTTATTTCGTCTTCGACGACCAGTAGTCTCATTTAGTCTTGTCCTGTGTCCTTTATGGTCAGTCTAACGGTCCATTCCAAACATCCAGATGGCGCCTAGGTTACATTGTTGTAATGCTATGGCCATCTGGCTGACAGAGGAAATTAGTTAAACTAGGAATAACCGGTACGAATGCAGGCTGGCCTTTCGGTCACTATCGCTGGCCTCCTTAATCGGGTTCGACGGGAATGGGCGTGCCACATGAATTGTATCAGTGACTTTATGGAGGGGTGTAATGAACACTCAGTTTCTGCGAAACATGTTGCTCGTTACGACCGTGCTGCTGATTGCCGGATGTGCCAATAGTCCGTTTTACCATCGATACGTCATGGCGGGTCAGGTTGTACAGGCCTCCGAAGGGCGGAGAATCGTCTGCATTGGCGCACCCAAGGGCGCTGAAGTGGGGCAAATACTGGACGCCTACCGCGTCGTGTTTAGAACGGATGTCGTCGAGGAAGGTGAATCTCACTGGTCTCGCAAGTGGGTAGGCAAGGTCAGAATCGATGGGATCATCGATGAGCATTTCGCCACGGTCGATGTTCTGGAAGGCGGCATTCTGAAAAACGACATCGTCGCTCTTAGGGAGCGATAGGACGATATCGTAAACGTTTCGGATAGCGGCTTGTCTGATGCCACATTCGGACTACGATTGCGCTATGCGTTTTCACGCCAGTTGGGGGCTTATGTCGGTGTTGAGTGGAACCGTACTTTTAGCGGTACAGCCTTCCAGTCGCTTGTCAACGGGGGATACCCGGTACGTTGCTGGGATCCTGTTCTGGTTTTAATCAAAAGGCTATTGTCTTTAACACATCCAATGTGTCACATGGTTGATGGTTTGGAAAGCAATTGAAAATATCGATGAACATCTTTGCTCCGCGAAAACCGGTAGTGCATTGCGACTTGAATTAGGAAAAAACAAGGTTGGAAGATGAAAATACTCTACTTGGGGAATGATGAGTATCGTAATTGTCTGAGATACTTGATTGATAATGGACACGAAATTGCAGCTGTGTATGTTAATGAGGTCAATAGCTGCTCAGAATTTACAATGACATTATGTGCAGAACATGGCATTACTGTTTTGCGGCACAAGCCTTCAAAAGAAGAGCTTTCGATTCATTATGAAGACGGCGTTGAACTGTTTTTAAGTGCTGACTATCAGTATACAATTCCTCTGGTCTCAACACAAATGCTGGGTGTGAATATTCATCCAACTCTATTACCGGTAGGTCGCGGACCAACACCCCTCCCTTTCTTATTAGAGGCTCACGACAATTTTGCGGGGATTACATTACATAGAATATCTCCTGAGCTCGACAGCGGAGACATATTTCTCCAGCAAAAGCTGAATGTTACTCAGAACGATTCTCTCAACTCCCTCAAAGTGAAACTCTGCATACTGGCGCAGGATTTGCTCGAACAGTTTCTAAAGAACCCGCAACAGTATGTAGATACTGCCAAACCTCAAGGCAAAGGAATATATTGGTCTGAGCCTGAAGCGTCAGAGCGAACCTTAAACTGGAGCGAACAACTTTCGACTATAAAAACCAAGCTCAGACGCTTTGGACATTTCGGTATTTATACAACAATTGAGGAACAACCTGCGATAATAAATTGTGCTGAACTAATCGAGTATAAACACAATAAGCCTTTAGGTGTTGTCCTGTACGAGGATGCATTTATTGTAGCTGTTTCAGTATCCACTGGGTTTGTTGTGATTTTGAAGGAGAATATAAGTTACATGTATTAAGCAATCACTTTTTAGCGCATCCGACTTTGTATCATGTTACGGTGGTATGTAAGCAATATTCTGGCTACTTTGGCGTAATGGATTGGTGAGATACTTTTTTATGCGACCTGGCGCGTTGTTAATATTTCTGCTGCTGGTGACGCTCCTTGCAAGGAGCGCGTTTGCGGCTTCGTCAGACTTCTGCACCATGCCCGCCAATCAACCGGCACCGGTCGGCCTATTCCAGGGTGAGCATGCGCATCTGAACCACGCTCAGTTGGAGCATGATGCCATGCAGCATGGCGCCGGTGAAGTCCAGGATCGATACGACTGCTGTGACACTGACTGTATGATGAGTGGTTGCCTGTCAATGATGCCGCCCGTTGCTCACTTCGCTTCCCCCATTCATGCAGGTTCCATCGCAATTGTTTTTCATGTGCCCGCCTTCCCGCGATCGCCCAGTTTTCCTCTATTAAGACCTCCGATCGCCTGATTGATAGGTAAAAACCGTTTTCTCGAACTGTGATACAAGGCGCTTCGCCTGCACGACTGACGTCTGCTCGTTACCTTGTCATCCATTACTTTATGTTCTATTCAATTGTCTTCGGAGGCAACTATGTATCGATTTAAATTAACGGGCTTGGTGTTGGGGCTGTTGACGCTGCCCTTGATCGCAGCCAGTAATGATGGGCCTATAAACCCAAAAACATCTGACCCATCCGCTGGTGCAGTTGAAACGCTCACCGTCTACAAAAGCCCTACCTGTGGCTGCTGTAAAAAATGGATAGGTCACATTGTAGCCGAGGGCTTTGAGGCCAGTGTCGAACACCCGGCTAATCTGGACGCCATCAAGGATCGCTATCGAATCGCAAACAACCTGCGTTCCTGTCACACCGCTGTGTCAACCCAGGGTCATGTCTTTGAGGGGCATATCCCGGCGCGCTACATTCATCAGTTTCTGGCCAATCCGCCAGCCGACGGGATTGGGCTGACAGTGCCCGCCATGCCCGCTGGCAGTCCTGGTATGGAGGTGGGTGACAAGTTCATGCCATACCGGGTTCTGCTGATGAAAAAAGACGGCAGCACTGAAGTGTTTGCCAGTGTCGAGAGCGCGGCTCAACAGGTTCAGCCACTCCAACAACCGGAAGCGCAGCCATGAAAATATTCGTAACGATGCTTTTTATCCTGCCGCTCGGTATAGGCAGTGTCATAGCCTTTGCGCAATCCCTTCCCGAGACCCTGACGCTGGACGAGGCGATATGACCGGTGGCGCGATCAATCTGGACGGCTTGCTGGAGTTTGAAGCCACTGCCGTAGGTGCAGAATCAACCCTGGCAAAAATCATTCGTTTAGTCGAGCAGGCACAAGGCGCCAAAGCGCCGGTGCAGGCTTTGGTAGACAAGATCAGCAGTATTTTTGTACCTGTGGTGTTATTGATTGCTTTAAGCACAGTGCTGATTTGGGGATTGGTGTTGAATGACTGGACTCAGGGCATCTTACATGCAGTCGCAGTGCTGGTGATTGCCTGTCCTTGTGCGCTGGGCCTGGCAACACCTGCAGCCATTATGGCAGGCACCGGCACAGCCGCTCGGCACGGCATACTTGTCAAGGACGCCGTGGCACTGGAGCAAGCTACAAAAATCGACTACGTGGTATTTGATAAAACCGGCACCCTGACCGAGGGTAAGCCGGAACTGATGCAAATTACCTCATTCAAGGACGACGACAGAGCCCTGACGGCCCTTGCTTATGCTTTGTCGCAACACAGTGAGCACCCTCTGGCCAAAGCCGTCGTGAACTATGCTCAATCGCAGCAAATCCAACTGTCCGAGGTGAGTCAATTTACTGTCGTGGCCGGTAAAGGAGTAAAAGCCCTGGTCGACCAACGCGACATTTTACTGGGGTCCAGCAACTGGATGCGTGAACTTGGTTTAGCACTACCCACGGGGCAAGTTCAGTTCCAAGGGGCTTCCGTGTCGTGGCTGGCAGAAATAACTGGCGGTAAAACAGAACTGCTGGGGCTGTTATGCTTTGCTGACAAAGCTAAACCTGAAGCAAAAGCAGCAGTCCAGAAGCTTCAGCACAGGGGTATTAAAGTTGCGATGCTGACCGGCGACTCCAAAGACAGTGCCAACTACATAGCCCAACAGCTGGGGCTGGATAACGTACAGGCTGAGGTGTTACCCCAGGGCAAAGCGCAGGCGGTTGCCGACTATCAGGCGCAAGGATTTAAAGTGGCAATGGTTGGTGATGGTATCAACGATGCGCCGGCACTAGCCCAGGCAGATTTGGGGATTGCGATGGCGACCGGTACCGAAGTGGCGGTCAGCGCTTCAGCCATTACACTGATGCGCGGGAACCCAGCGCTGGTTGCCTCCGCGCTGTTGCTGGCAAGCGCCACTTATCGGAATATTCAACAGAATCTGTTTTGGGCATTTGCATTTAATACTATAGGTATCCCACTCGCCGCAATGGGGTTTTTAAACCCGGTCATTGCCGGTGCAGCGATGGCCTGTAGCAGTGTATTCGTGGTAACCAACGCACTGCGTCTGCAACGTATGTCTTTCTGAATAAGGAGAAACACATGGCAACTTTACTGACGATTGGTGATGCAGCGAAAGCCAGTGGATTAAGCGCCAAAATGATCCGGCACTACGAACAGTCGGGGTTACTGCGAAAATCACCACGTACCGATGCGGGTTACCGACTTTATAACAGCGAACAGGTTAATCAGTTACGCTTTATCCGTCAGGCCCGCAATCTTGGTTTTTCGCTGTCAGATATTCAGTCCCTGCTCGAGCTGTGGCAAAACCAAGAACGCGAAAGCAGGGCAGTACAGAAGTTGGCAAGGCAACATCTGGATGAAATCACCGCTAAAATTGCTGAGCTGCAACACATGCAGCAGGTGCTAACGGCACTGGCTGACAGTTGCCGTGGCGACGGCAGTCCGCACTGTAATATTCTGAATCAACTTGCAAAACCTGCCTAAATGCCTCGGGGCCAGACGTCGCAGCCGTCTGGCCCACCCCAAGCGTCACTTCAACTTTAGCCTGACTGCTTAAGAAGCATGTCGACGTGAACATCTTAAGACCTGAGATATCGAGAAGGTGACAGCAAGAACGTCTGTGCTGTATATTTTTACAAAATAACAAAAAAAGTTGAGTTCCATTGAAAATGTTCCCACTTGATGAGCTGCCGTTGACGCAAAAAGATCGTCTGGAGTTCATCGATTTTTCACTCGAGTTTTATGGGAGAGTTAGCCGACAGTGGCTGAGTAAATGTTTGCAGCTAGCTACAGCCAGTTGTACCAGGGATATTGCCTTGTACCGCCAAATAGCGTCTGATAATTTGGAGATGAGGCATCACGACAAAGCGTTTTATCGCACTGAAAAATTCACCGCTTTGTTTGTGCATACCCCGCAAAAATCACTCGCTAATCTGTCGCGTTATTTTCAGCAGGGGCTAACGTGTTCGCGAGCCAGTCAGAATGCGCCAGATTTCACGTTTGATAACTCGCTTTTATATCCAGATATGCATGTAACTGCAGCAGTTAACCGGGCCATTGTTAGTCGGAGTGTTGTCGAGATTGAGTATGAGTGCCTTAGAGCTGGTTCAATGGGCACCGAAATTGTTCCATTTGCAATTTTTCATGGTTATCGTGGCTGGTATGTGCGAGCCTACGACTTGTCGATGTCTCAATTTATAGACTTTTCGCTGTCCAGAATGTCTTCGGTAGCTCAGTCGACACGACCCGTGTCAGTATCAGACATTCCTGCTGATACCATATGGAATACTATTGTTGAGCTATCGCTGGAGCCTCATCCATCTGCCGCCAATAGACGCGCGATTGAGTTGATGTATGGTATGAAAAATGGCGGCATTGCATTGACGGTTAATGCGGTTATTGCAGCCCACATACTCAGGCGTGAAAACGTTGCAATTAACAGTGGTGATGTTGCTCCACCAGAGAGATTGCTCAGATTGAAAGGTAACTTGTTATTTGATCCCGCACTGGAAGAATTGTGAAAAGTTGTATTTTGTTACATGACTTTTTTGCGTTTTATGTGAAAATCAACTTCTTTATTACTAATCTCTGCTGTCGAAAAACAAGATTCTTTTATTATGTTACTATGAATTCTGAGCTATTTCCTAACAGCAACAAAGACCCAATTGCAGTGCAGAAGGGCTTCGAATAAAAGTCATTATTATTCTGCTTCAACTATTAGCATAAAGTCACTCTTTTACCAGTAAAATAGAGTGAATCATTCGTGCGAAGCGATTTGTAGCATAACCCCCAATGTCACAAAACCTTTTAATATTGCCAGTTATGCACTGCTGACGATGATGGTGGCGCAGGTTTGTGATTTAACACCGGGTGATTTTATTCATACCTTTGGTGATGCGCATTTGTATTCCAACCATCTGGAGCAGGTAAAACTGCAGTTAAGCCGCGAGCCTCATCCGTTACCAACGATGAAAATAAACCCTGCGGTAAAAGATATCTTTGCTTTTAGCATTGAAGATTTTGAATTGCAGAATTATCAGGCGCATCCACATATTAAGGCGCCGGTAGCGATTTAATCTCAGGTGTAAACACAGCTGAAACATCATCGTTTTGTCATCTGGTTGTCTTGCTGCTGTCACAGCAAAAAGCCAACATAAAGTGGCTGATGAACAAGGAATTTCATCTGCACATTCCTGCGTGTGTTTTGAAAACCGGCTTATATTAAAGCCGGTTTTTTTTTGAAAGAGCTGATGTGATACTCCAGCTCGTGCTGCAGTGGTTGTTGTCGCTGTTGTTCGAGACTTTGTCTGTGAGTATCACCTTGGTTTCACAGCCTGAATGCAACAGCACAGTTGCCAAAAGATGAAATTTATCTATTTGTTTTTCCTTCATATTTAATTATTTTGTCTTTTTTTTATTTTTCTTTTAAACCCCGGCAACGGCAGTTGCGACTAATCTTGCATCAACACAATAAAACCGGAATTTTTACCATAATGCAGCAACAGCTGGACAGCTGGGTACAACAAGCCAAAAATGGTGATCAGCAAGCTTTTTTTATGTTGTATCAGCAATTTAAAGGTAAGGTTTATGCAATTTGCCTTCGATTGCTGGCCGACAGGGCGCAGGCCGAAGATGGCTGCCAGGAAGCTTTTGTCCGGATCTGGCAACAATTACCGGCTTTTCGTGGTGACAGTAGTTTTGCCACCTGGCTGCATACCATTGCCAGTCGCACTGCTGTTGATTTGTGGCGGAAAAACAAAATATTACGTTTAAGTACTGATGAAGAAGTACCGGAGCAGGCTGTAGAGTTGTTACCGGAAAACAGTGCACTGGAGCAGGCTATTTTACGTTTGCCCCATCAGGCTAGGGCAGTGTTTGTGCTGTTTGCACTGGAAGGTTATCAGCATCAGGAAATTGCCCAGTTGCTGGATATCGCAGAGGGCAGCAGTAAAGCGCAATATCACAGGGCGCGTCAGTTACTCAGAGGTTGGTTAGATGAAAACTGAGCAGGAATTACAGGCACAGATTGATGCACTGGCCAAAGACATTGAGCCACAACGTGATTTATGGCCAGAGTTGGCCGCAAGGCTTGCCACCACAGCACAGTTACCGCAGCAGCAAGTGCCACAGCCGCAGCGGCTAGCTGCGCAAACTGCGCAGAACAACAGCCCCAGCTGGTATTGGTGGTCAGGTGCCGCAGCTGCAGCAGTGCTGCTATCGGTATTGATCTGGCCTCAGGCGCCGGATGGCACGAAGCTGGCGCAACAAAAAACAGCACAGCCTGTTGTTGCGCTTGCCGACAGTGAAGGGGAAGACGCTGCTCCTCAGATCACAAAAGTACAGTGGCAGCTCACCAGCGACTTTGACACCCAAAGGGCGGCCATGCTGGCACAAATCAACGCAGTGCCCGAGTTTTATCCCGATTGGCAGCAGCAGCTGGCGATTTGGCAACAAGCCAGACAACAGGTGTTACTGGCATTAAGTTATCAGCCGGATGAACCGGTGTTATTACTGCAGCTTAATAAGCTGCAACAGCAACAAATCCACTATTTACAAAAATTGGTCAGTAATGATCTGACATATTCTGGAGTGACATCATGAAAACATTAATCGCAACACCTTTCACCCTGACTCTGATGGCTGCGTTGTTGCTGCCGCAACTGGCGCTGGCGGCCGGAGCGCCAGTGAATGAAGCAATGAACGTCAGTGCCAATGAAAAAATTTATATCGAAAATATGCGCGGCCATGTGGAGATCAAAGCAGTACAAAGCCCGGTTTTCAGTGTAAAAGGCACGCTGGATGAAAAAGCCGATGGTTTTGACCTGAGCTCCAAAGATGGTATTACCCGTTTTGTTGTGAAAATGCCGCGCTCTAACTTCGGCTGGGGAGACAATGGTGATAAACAAGGTTCGCAGTTAGTGATTGAAGTGCCTGTGGGCGCTGCGCTGGAGTTCAGCGGCGTGAATGCTTCAGTGAATGTCAGCGGCGTGGCGGGCAGCAGCAAAATTACCACTGTGAACGGTGCCATCACGGCAAAACAACTCAGTAATGAGGTGCAGCTGGAAACTGTCAATGGTGAAATTGACAGTATCGGCAACAGCGGCCGCATCCGGCTCAATACCGTTAATGGTGAAATTGATGACGAAGGCTCCAGCGGTCGTTTAAGCGCTGAGTCGGTTAATGGTGAAATCAGCTTAAAAAGCAGCGCCAAAGAAATTGAAGTGTCTGTGGTAAACGGCGAAGCTGAACTTGAGCTGTCCGGCACTGAGCGGCTTGATTTCAGCTCAGTCAACGGTGAAATTAAAGCATCGGTAAAAAACAGCAAAACCCCGCGTATCAGCACCAATAGTGTCAGCGGAGCATCCACGCTGAAACTGGATGCTGATGTCAGCGCCCGTTTTAAAATGGTGGCCAGCGCTGGTGGTGATATCAATAACAAAATCACTGACCAAAAAGCCGATAAAGCCAAATATGGCCCACGTCGCAGCCTGGAATTCAGCACAGGCCAGGGCGAAGGTAGTATTGATATGAGCACTGTCAGCGGTGAAATGACGGTTGAGAAAAACTAACAGCAGCCAGGCTTTAACCAACAAAAAACCGACGATAACGTCGGTTTTTTGTTGGTTTTGGGACAACAGCGGAAAATGCATTGCCCCGTTTTTAACGACTTCAGAACAGATAGTTCAGCTGAGCGCCCAGGACCTGCGCATGGTTTTTATAATCCACCTGCAAACCAGACTTATACAGCTGTACGTCATAAGCATTAAATTCATGTTCGTTAATGCTGAGCGCACCCATCCACATATAACCGTAAGCCAAATCGAGGTTCCAGTTGCGGGCCACCTGCCAGTTGGCGCCTACCGTCAGCCAGGTGCGGTCTTCAGTTGGCACCCTGGCCGTTTTATGACTGCTGCTGATTGGGTTTTCATCATAAGCCACGCCGGTTTTTAGTTTCAGATTGCTCTGGTACTGATAGCTCAGGCCAAAAGCTGCTGACAGACTGTCATGCCAGTACTCAGGGATATAACCGATGTAACCTGGTTTGGCCAGGTTGCCGCTTTGCTGGGTGGATAACGACAACGAAGGTTTGGTATCAATGCTGGTAATTTCAATATGTTCAAAAGCACTCCAGCCGGTCCAGCTGACGCTCCCTTGCCAGGCCCAGAGCGGACTGAACTGATGATCCAGACTTAAGGTCAGGTTGGCCGGAGTGGTCAGTGGCACCTGGCTGTGTTCAATCAGTTGTGAGCTGGCAGCAAGCTTGCCGGTTCTTTTATCAATAGCCGGCAACTGAGGTGCCACCACAATAAAATTCGGCGAGCCGGCCACATTGGCACCTGTAATTGGTGTATTGGTGATCACCGAATCACCGGTTAAGCGAAAACGCAGCTCTGAGTGATACATCAGTGCCAAAGACAGATTGTCACTGATTTTGCCGTGTAAACCCAGGCTGTAACCAGGTGCAATATCATCACCGCTCACTTCATAGTGGCTGTCACAATAAGCGCTGTTGTATACATCAGCGTGGTAGATATCGTTGATACGACGGCCGGTTTCGCATAAACCATTGTGATCTTTGTATTTTGATAAAGTACCTTCAATGTGATTGACGCTAAGGCCCAAACCCAAAGACCAGTCTGCATTTAGCTGATAGGCCAGTGAACCCTGCAGTGCCAAAACCTGAATGGCAGTTTCATCGGCAAAATAACGGCCCACCCAGTCATTGTCATAGTCGCTGGATAAACCAAAAGGCACGTAAAAACCAACGCCATAACTGAATTTTTCGTCCAGTTTGTCGGCATAAAATGCAAAAGGGACAACTTCTAATAAACTATTTTCACCTTCGCTTCGACCAAGTACAGCTAAACCACCGGCACTTTGGGCTTTGGCATTTTTGTAATCTGTGTTGGCTGCTATCAGGTTTAAACCCGCAGATAATGAAGTGCCCGACAGCCGGCTTAAAGCCGCTGGGTTGGAATAGACCAGGCTGGCGTCGGTGATTTCAGCGCCGCGGCCGGCATAAGCATTGCCCATGGCGCTGACAGATTGTTCGTAGAGTTTGTAACCTTCGGCATGGGCCAGACTGGCGCCACACAGAGTCATGATCGCCACAGCTAAAGACGATGGTTTAAACATGAGTGCCCCTTTTTTTTGAAGATAAAGTTTGTTGTAGTTATGCGTCAGCAAAGCGGCTATCGCCGGTTCTGGTCTGACCTTTTCGGGGCGGCAGTATAAAGTGAGGCCAGCTTAGAGTACAGACTCTAAATCGATGCTTTATTGTGTTTAGTCGCAACAAGCATTGAGCTAAATCACTAATAGATAGTGAAATTCGCCAACAGCGTGAAACATCTTGTTGCACTCTAAAAAAACAAAATCACTATATCTTAATGATTTATATGTATTATTTATTCATATGCGAGACTGGCACGACAGCTGCTATGTGCTCATCAGTGAAGTATTAAACTGCAAATCAGCCAAGGAATTTATCATGCACATGCCATCCAAGTTAGCCACCGCCATTACCGCCTCATTAATTGCTGCAACTTTGTTGCTGAGCGGCTGTGAATCGGCCAGCGGTAGCCCGGATACCGAGAAAAAAGACATTGCAGTCAGTATCCCTGTTGAAACCGCCGCTGTCAGCCGTGGGGCTATCAGCAGCACTTACCGCACCACCTCCACTTTAGAAGCCAAAGCCGATGCTGAAGTCAACAGTAAAGCAACAGGCCTGGTGCAGTCCGTGCTGGTGGAAGAAGGTGATCATGTCGAAGCAGGGCAGGTGCTGGCCACTTTAGATACCGAGCGTCAGCGTATTCAACTGGCCAAAGGCAAAGCCGAGCTTGGCCAGCTGCGCAGTGAAATGCAGCGTATTGAAAAAATGTACGAGCGCAAACTGGTCAGTGCCGATGTGTATGACAAATTAAAATGGCAGTTAGAATCGATGACAGCAGCTGTGGATATGCAGGAGCTGTCACTGCGGGACACTGAAATCCGTGCCCCTATCTCAGGTGTGATTGCCCGTCGTTATGTCAAAGTGGGTCAGCTCATCACTGAATATTCGTCAAAAGCTTTATTTCATGTGGTGTCACAACAGCGGCTGGAAGCGGTGATCAACCTGCCGGAGCATCAGCTGCAACGTGCGAAAGTTGGCCAGACGGCATACCTGAATTTTGCCGGCATGCCTCAACAACAAGCCAAAATAGTGCGGATTTCACCAGTGGTGGATGCAACCTCGGGTACAGCCCGCGTGACTATCGGTATTGATAACAGTGACTTAAGTTTAAAAGCCGGTATGTTTGCCCAGGTTGAACTGCAGTATGACTCCAAAGAAGCAGCTTTACTGGTGCCAAAACGTGCGGTATTGGCGATGGACAACGCCAGCTCTGTCTTTGTGGTCAAAGATGGCAAAGTCAGCCGTAAAGTAGTGAAAACCGGTTATGAGTCTGATGCTGCCGTTGAAGTGCTGGAAGGCCTTGCTGAAGGCGACCAGGTGGTGACTGCGGGTCAGGCCAGCCTGAAAGATCAAAGTCTTGTCAATGTGGTGAGCAACCACAGCTAATTCCTCATTCCACTGCCGCGGGCCTGATTGGCCCGCGCTGTCTACAACTAAAACTACAGGAAGAACACAATGAAACTGGTGGATTTGGCAGTTGCCCGCCCCGTAACCATGTGGATGTTTACGCTTGGCATTATGTTGTTTGGTCTGGTGGCGATGGCACGCCTGGCTGTTAATTTGTTACCGGATTTGTCTTACCCCACTTTAACCATCCGCACTGAATATCAGGGCGCGGCGCCGGCGGAAGTTGAGCAGCTGGTCAGTAAGCCGATTGAAGAAAGTGTCGGTATTGTCAAAGGTATCCGTAAAGTGCAGTCGGTGTCCCGCGCCGGCCGTTCAGATGTGATTATGGAATTTGAGTGGGGCACAGATATGGATCTGGCCGGCCTTGAAGTGCGCGAAAAACTGGACGTGCTGCTGCTGCCACTTGATATCAAAAAACCATTACTGCTGCGCTTTAACCCAAACTTAGATCCAATAGTACGGCTGGCGTTAAGCCGCAATGATGTCAAAGATCAGTTATCTGAAGCCCAGCTGGTGGCACTGCGGACCTTTGCCGATGAAGATTTACGCCGCAAAATGGAAGCGCTGACCGGTGTGGCCGCAGTGCGGCCTGACGGTGGTTTAACCCAGGAAATTCAGGTACTGATTGATAATGAAAAACTCAGCCAGCTGAATCTGGATATCAGCACTGTTAATGCCAGGCTCAAAGAGCAAAACCTGAATCAGGCCGGCGGCCGGCTGGAAACCGCAGCCCACGATTATCTGGTGCGCACCATTAACCAGTTTGAAAATCTGGATCAAATGCGCAATCTGTATATTGCCACTGTCAATGGCAGTCATGTCCGGCTCAGTGATATCGCCGAAGTGCGGGACGGTTATGTCGACCGTCAGAGTATTACCTATGTGAATGGCAAACCGGCCATTGAAATTGCTATTTATAAAGAAGGTGATGCCAACACAGTTCAGGTGGCGAAAACTGTGATTGGTCAGCTGGAAAACCTGCGTAAAAACCTGCCGGCCGGTTATGAGTTGACGCTGGTGTATGATCAATCGGTGTTTATCAGTGACGCTATAGCGGAAGTCAAATCTTCCGCCTGGCAGGGCGGTTTACTGGCCATGCTGGTGCTGTATTTGTTCCTGCGTAACATCTGGACCACCTTAGTGATTTCAATTTCAATCCCGCTGTCGGTCATTGCCACTTTCAACCTGATGTATGCACAGGAAATCAGTCTGAATATCATGAGCTTAGGTGGTATAGCGCTGGCTATTGGTATGCTGGTCGATAACGCTATTGTGGTGCTGGAAAACATTGCCCGTTATAAAGAGCAGGGCATGTCGTCGCTGGAAGCCGCCAAAAAAGGGGCCAGTGAAGTGTCGATGGCGATTACGGCGTCAACCCTGACCACAGTAGCGGTATTTTTCCCGCTGGTGTTTATTGACGGTATTGCCGGTCAGCTGTTTAAAGACCAAGCTTTAACAGTCACTTACGCGCTGCTGGCTTCGTTACTGGTGGCTCTAACCCTCATTCCAACCATGGCAGCCCATGAACGTACTCTGGGTGCAGCAACAGTGGCAGCCGACACTAAACCTGCTTTTGTGAAACCACAACGTTGGTATCAGTGGATTGTGCTGGTGTTAAAACTGCCGTTTCGCGCCATTGCTTTTGTGTTGTCCTGGTTTATCTCGTTGCTGACTTTGATATGGCGCCTGGTTGCCACCGCTTTTGGCTTGTTATTCCGTCCTTTATTAAAACTGATGCAAATGCTGCTGACCGGACTGGAAAAACTGTATCGCCGTGTTTTAACGACCGCACTTCAAAGCAAAAGTCTGGTACTGGCACTGACGCTTGGTATTACAGCCACTTGTTTTAGTCTGGTACCGCGCCTTGGTTTTGATTTAATTCCGGCCATGAGTCAGGGGGAGTTTTATGTCGAAGTGCAGTTGCCTGTTGGCAGTGCCATTGAACGCACAGACAAAGTGCTGACCAAGCTGGCGGAAGTAGCCGGGGCAGAGCCGGAAGTAGAGCGCACTTATGCGCAGGCCGGTACTGGTCAGCAAATGACAGTAGACCCATCTATTGGCGGCAGTCACTGGGGACGGCTCAACATTGTATTAAAACCAGGTTCAACATCGGCTGATGAGCAAAAAGTGATGCAGCTCGTGCGCGACACAGTGGCAGCCATGCCGGATGTGGTGGCAAAAATTGATGCGCCTGAGCTGTTTAATATGGCCACGCCGATGGAGGTTGAACTGGCAGGTCATGAACTGTCAGCCTTAAAAGAAGGCTCAGCCATGTTGGTTAAACAACTGGAAGCAAATGACCGTTTTGCCGATGTAAAATCCAGTCTGCGCGCCGGTCAGCCGGAAATTACCTTACATTTTGACCATCAGCGTTTATCACAACTGAATATGACCGCTTCTGATGTGGCCAAAAGGGTGGCCAATTATGTCGGTGGTGAAGTGGCGGGACAATATTCGATTCAGGACCGCAAAGTGGATATCCGTGTGCGTCTGTCGGAGCAGTACCGCAACTCAGAGCAGGAGCTGGCGCAAATTATTATTAACCCACAAAGTGAAATGCCATTGCCGTTATCTGCTGTAGCCACTATCAGCCGCGAGATTGGCCCCAGTGAAATTACCCGTATTGGTCAGCAGCGTGTGGCTGTGGTGAGCGCTAACCTGGCTTATGGTGATGTGGAGCAGGGCGCCGGCGCGGTAGAAGCGATGCTGGCCCAGCTGAAACTGCCTTACGGCGTTACAGCCCGGGTAATGGGCCAAAGTGAAGAAATGCAGCGTTCATTTAATTCTTTGATGGTTGCGCTGACGTTGGCGGTATTTTTGGTGTATCTGGTGATGGCATCACAGTTTGAGAACCTGCTGCAACCGCTGCTCATTCTGTTTACCGTGCCGCTGGCCGGCGCAGGTGCTGTGCTTGGTTTGTGGCTGACTGACACCCGGATTTCAGTGATTGTATTTATCGGTTTAATTATGCTGGCCGGTATAGTGGTAAACAACGCCATAGTACTGATTGACCGCATTAATCAGTTGCGCGATGACGGCATGGCGCTTGATGCAGCCATAGTGGAAGCTGGTGCCACCCGTTTACGTCCGGTGTTGATGACCACTTTAACCACAGTGCTTGGTTTAATGCCGATGATGTTTGGTGGTGATGGTGCCGAGATCCGCGCGCCTATGGCCATTACCGTGATTTTTGGTCTGAGTTTATCCACCTTACTGACCTTGTTGTTTATTCCGGTGTTGTATCGCCTGACGGCGCGTGAAAAACAGCTGGTGAAGGAGTAAGTCATGGAACATAAACCTCTTGCCCTGACCCGCTGGGCGCTGAACAGGCCGGTCACCCTTTGTATGTTGTTTTTATCCTTGCTGGTGTTTGGGTTATTGGCCAGCCGGATGTTGCCGCTGGAGAAATTCCCGGGCATTGATATTCCGGAAATTTATATCAACGTGCCTTATCCAAACGCCACACCGGCTGAGATTGAACGTTTGATCACAAGGCCAGTGGAAGAAGCTTTGTCGACAGTGACCGGCATTAAAAAAATGCGCTCTTTTTCCAAAGAAGACAGCGCGGAAATTGGCCTGGAATTTAACTGGGAAGAAAACATCAATACCAAAAGTATTGAAGTGCGCGAGCGGCTGGATGGTATCCGCCATCTGCTGCCGGCCGATGTAGAGCGGGTACTGGTGTTTCAGTTTAATACCAACGACATGCCGATTTTTCAGCTGCGCATTTCCAGTGAACGTGACTTGTCCATGGCGTATGACTTATTGGAACGCCAGGTAAAAAGACCGCTGGAGCGGGTGCCTGGTGTGTCTAAAGTTGAGCTTTATGGTGTGGATAAACGCCAGGTGATCATCAGGCTGCAACCGGAAAAACTGCGTGCTTTGCAGGTGGATGCCAAAGCGCTGGTGGCCACTTTATCCAAACAAAACTTTGCCATGACCGCAGGCGAGATCAGAAGCCCGGAATCCAGCATTCTGGTCAAACCCGTGGGCGAATTTGGCTCGCTTGAGGAAATAAAACAACTGCCGATTGGCCGGGGTTTAAAGCTTGGGGATATTGCAGAATTACAGCTGGAGCTGCCGAAACGGGTGGAAGGACGCAGACTGGACCAGTCTTATGCCGTAGGCATGAATGTGTATAAAGAATCAGGTGCCAATCTGGTGGACGTGTCTGCTGCCGCCCTTGCTGTGGTGAATGCGGCAGGGAAAGATCCTGCCTTTAACGGCATTAATATGTTTGTGATGGACGACACCGCCAAAGGGGTGACTGATTCGTTATCTAACTTATTGGGCTCAGGTGCCATGGGCGCGGCCTTATCTTTTGGTGTGCTTTTCCTGTTTTTACGTCATGTCCCCACCACTTTACTGGTGGTGATGTCGGTGCCGGTGTCTATCGCCATTACCCTTGGCATGATGTATTTCCTCGATTACAGCTTAAATGTGCTCAGTATGATGGGGTTGATGCTGGCGGTGGGCATGCTGGTGGATAACTCAGTGGTGGTGACCGAAAGTATTTTCCGCGAAAGGGCTGCCGACAATGATGTACGCCGTGCCACAGAGCGTGGCGTGTATCGGGTGAGTCTGGCGGTGTTGGCCGGTACTGCCACTACGGCCATTGTATTTTTACCCAATATTATTGGTCAGAAAGTGGATGTCACCGTATTTCTCGAGCATGTGGCTATAGCCATTACTATATCGCTGGCGGTGTCGTTATTTATGGCGCTGACTTTGATCCCCTGGTTATCAACCCGGATTAAAAGCATTACCAGCACCGAGAACGCTAAAGCCAGCAAAGCCGATATTTTTTATGGCAAATGTTTGCGCTGGGTGATGAAAAAACCTTTGGCTGCCACCCTGATTGCGATAGGGCTGTTATTCAGTATTGCCATTCCTATCAGTCAGGTGTCGGGTGGCGATGATAACGAAGGCGATTCCAACAGATTGTTTCTGAACTACAACATTCAGAGTAATTACAGCCTGGCGGAAGTAGAGCAGGAAGTCAGTAAAATGGAAGCTTACCTTTATGCCAATAAAGAAAAATTCCATATCGACTCAGTGTACAGCTACTACCAGCCTGGTTTTGCCGTGTCGACCATTATGTTTGTTGACCCTTTGCCGGTGCCTGTTGCACAAGTGAAAGAAGCCATCCGTAAAGACTGGCCAGTGCTGGTGCGGGCTAAACCACAGTTTGGTTGGGGCGATGCCGGTGGTGGCATGCAAATTCATTTACTCGGGCCTTCAACGGCCAAGCTGATGGAATTGTCTGAAGCTCTGGTGCCGGTGCTGAGCACTATTAAAGGGCTGGAAGATGTACGTTCTGAAGTCAGTGAAGGTCAGTCGGAGCTGCAGGTGGTGTTACAGCAGGAACAGCTGCAGCGTCATGGTCTGTCGGCACAGGATGTGGCCAATACCATCAGCCTTGCACTTCGTGGCTCTAATCTGCGCACTTTCCGCACCCTGGATCAGGGTGAAGTGCAGCTCAGAGTGTTGTATGACGAAAAAGTGGGTTTGTCACAACAAGAGCTTGAAGCAGTGCCGGTGAAATTGCAGGACAATACTGTGGTGCGTTTATCCCAGGTGGCCAGCTTAAAAGTAGAAAAACGTTTAGGTGAGATCCGTCGTTTTAACCGTCAGACCGGTCTGGCGATTGGCATGAACATCAACAAAGAGCTGAAGATGGACGACGCGCGCAAAGAGCTGACCCGGGTGATGGATCAGTTGCAGTTGCCTGCAGGTTACAGCTGGTCTTTTGAAGGTAGTTTTCAGTATCAGGACGAAGCTCAGGGCATTATGCAAACCAATATGCTGCTGGCGGTCGCGATGATTTATCTGGTGATGGCGGCTTTGTTTGAGTCCTTGTTATTACCAACAGCGGTCATTGGCTCTTTGTTGTTCTCTTTTGTGGGTGTGTTCTGGGCCTTTTTACTGACCGGCACCCAAATGGGCATTATGGGCATGATTGGGATGCTGGTGTTGATGGGGATAGTGGTCAACAACGGTATAGTGCTGGTGGATCGCATTAATCAGCTTAGGGAAGAACGACCAGATGCTGATTTAGTGCCATTGATCATCGAAGCCTGTGAAGCGCGGCTGCGTCCCATCCTGATGACCGTATCCACCACAGTGCTGGGTTTGTTACCGCTGGCTTTTGGTGACGCCAATATCGGTGGTGATGGCCCAAGTTATGCGCCTATGGCGGTGGCTATTATCGGTGGTCTGGTGTTTTCGACATTAACCAGCTTGTTACTGGTGCCGCTGACTTATTGGGGCCTGATCCGTCTTGGCGCCCGATGGCAGCGTTTTAGCAGCAGCGCCAGAGCCAGGGTGAACAAACTGATGCCAGCCCGCTAACAGGCAAAAGTGCCATACAAAAACCACAGCTTGGGCTGTGGTTTTTTTTGCCGCGAACAACCTTGCCGCTGTAGCTGATTCAGAAAAATTTGATATCCCCGCTTTTTTGCTTGCACAAGCGCAAGCCGGCTCGCTACAATGCCCGCCTTCCTGCTTGGGGGAGTAATCTGTTGTCAGAAATGGCAGCGTTGTTGTCAACACACTTGTGCCTCAATGCACATGGCAACAGCAACCGGTTCTGCCGGTTTGATGAGACCTGAGACAGCACTGTGGCCCAAAGCGGGAGCCGCGGTTCTGTCTTATGTCCAATTCCCGCTGAGTATTATTATGGATGCCTTGTTTTATTCTTTTACCGGTGTCGCTATTGCTGAAATCGGTGACAAAACCCAGCTGTTAAGTTTATTTCTGGCCGCGCGTTTTCGCTCCCGTCTGGCTATTGTTGCCGGTATTCTGGTGGCCACTTTACTCAATCATGCAGCATCGGCCTGGCTGGGCGCCTGGGTGGCGCAGTTTATTCCGCAAGGTTGGCATGCCTGGTTGCTCGGCGGCTCTTTTATTGCGGTGGCGCTGTGGTTGCTGATCCCGGACAAAGACGACAGTGAAGAAAACGCTGTGCTGAAATATGGTGCTTTTGCCGCCAGTTGTATTTTGTTTTTCCTGGCAGAAATTGGTGATAAAACCCAAATCGCTACAGTGCTGCTTGCTGCCAATTACCCCTCAGAGCTGACGCTGGTGATCATCGGCACCACCCTTGGCATGCTGGCGGCTAACGTGCCTGTGGTCTATGCCGGGCGTTATCTGATGGAAAAGCTGCCGCTGAATTTAGCACGCCGCGCCGCCTGCGCCGTGTTTATGCTGCTGGGTGTGATGACCATAGTGGCGGGGTTATAAAAAAACAGCAGCGTATTGCTGCTGTTGTCTTCGACTTTGCTACGGGGAAGGGGTTAACCAACAGATTCCAGTTGTTTGAGCTTGGCCTGCGCCTGCTCCCAGTTGCGGGTTAAGCGTTCAATAGTGGCTGTTGAGTTGGTTTTGACAAAAGAAATCTGCTCTAACAGCTGCTGGTTCTGCTCCGCCATTTGTTTGCGTTCAGCCTGAGCCTGAGCCGTTTGTTCCCGCAGCTGCAGTACTTCTTCGCGCAGTTGTTTGATGGTTTC
Source organism: Rheinheimera sp. (assembly GCA_003543135.1). GTDB lineage: Bacteria > Pseudomonadota > Gammaproteobacteria > Enterobacterales > Alteromonadaceae > Pararheinheimera. The sequence goes on along the minus strand of DPJG01000018.1, from coordinate 198,669 downwards.
ACGCTGGCTACTCTGGTGCTCAGCAGTGCTGGCGTTTTGCTCTTTTAATAACGAGTTGACTTCGCGAAGTTGCTGCAGGTTTTGCTCCAGCTCCGGCAGATACTGACTGAGGCGGGCACTTTCGCTTTGTGCCTGGGTCAGCTTAAACAGCAGTTCATCCAGTTGTTGTTGCTGGCCACTCTGGGCTGCGACTGCCGCATCTCTTTCCTGGCGCAGTGGTGCCACACTTTGTTCGGCTTGTTGTGCCGACGCTGCTAAAGCTTCGTTTTGCTGTTGCAACCGGACAAGTTCGGCCTGCAGTGTATCCAGTTGTTGTTGCAGCTGTTGCTGCTGTGCCACGTTTTGCTGCTGAGTGCTGGCACTATTGCCAAGCTGCTCGGCCAGTTGTTGTTGCTGCTCTGTGCTGCTCTGAAGGGCAGCGGCCAGCTGTTGTTTTTCTGCTTCGCTTTGCTGCAGCTGCTGTTGTAACTGAGCTTCCTGCTGCTGTGCCTGCTGAAATTCGCTTTGCAGTTGCTGCTGTTGTTGGTGCTGTGCGCTCAGTTGATGTTCCAGCTGCTGCTGTTTTTCCTGTTGTTGTGCAAGCTGCTGCTGAAGTTGTGATAACTGCTGCTCTGCTTGTCTGAGTTCCTGGGTGGCATTGATCTGAGCCTGATTTTTACTGTCAAGTTGCTGCGCCAGCTGTGTGTTTTGTTCGGATAATTGCGCCAGTTGGTTACTGAGTGCAGCCTGATGCTGCAACTGTAACAACTGTGCTTCTTCCAGAATTTGCCGTTTTTGTTCAGTGTCGGCCAGTTGCTGCTGGCTTTGTTGTAGTTCCTGCTGTAACTGTGGCACCTGCTGTTGTAGCGGCTGCAGCAGATATTGTTGTTCGGTTAATGCACTTTGCAGTTGTAACAGTTGTGCTTGTTGCTGTTCTGACGCTTCCAGCGCTTCTTCTAATTGTTGCTGCAGCTGGATCTGCTGTTGTTCCAGACTGGCGGCATGGCTGCTGTGTCTGGTTTCACGTTGCTGCGCAGCGTACAGCTCTTCAGTCAGCTGATGCTGTTGTTGTTGCAGTTGCTGATAACTTTGCTGCAGCTGGTGTAATTCCTGCTGCAGTTGTGCCGTTAAATTTTGCGCATAACGGTTGGCTTGTTGTTTAAAGGCTGCAACAAACTCGGCATCAAATACAAAATCCGGGTCAATTTGTTGTTGTTGCCACTGCAAAAAATGTGGTTCGAGCTGACGGGCTGCTTTGCCGGTGTAATTTGCCAGCGCACTGAGTGAAATGGGTTGGCCGTTACTTTGCCATTCATCACACAACTGTTTTATTTGCAAATATTCACTCATAAACACAAGCTCCGGCGCCAGCTTCAACAAAGCGGCGGCTGTTTGGTATTGTCGGTATTCAATCTGTTGGAAAGCACGCTGCAGTGTTGCTGTACAGCTGTGTTGCAGACTCAATTTACTACGTAGTACAACCAGATAGCGTTGAATTGTAACTTTTTGTTTATGTTTTGGCTACCGCTTAACTACATCCGCCCCGTAATTCGCCACTGAGTTTTATCAGAAAAACAGTAGCTGTGCACTAGATCTGCGGTAAAGATTTTGTGTTGCAGCAGTGCACTTGAAAAAACACCGCAGGTGCAGTGTTTTTTCATCACAGATGATGCTGTGTTTTGCGTTTGGGCTAAAGCTTGCAGTGTTGTTATGCGCTTTAAAAATGCCATTTCACCAGCAGGTTCAGGTTAGACTCGTCGGTGCGAAAACCCGGGTTGTTTGGGATACCAAATTTATTCAGCCAATAAGCATATTCAACACCCAGGTAAAGTTTACTCTGAATACCCAGCAGCGGATGTAACGCCCATTTGAGCTGTGAGGTAAAATTCATATGGGCGGATTGATCAGAACTGGCACTGGCCCAGTCGATAAAACCGTCATAGACAAATTGCTGACCGCCAATTTCAAAGGGCAAACCCCAGACCAGCGTGGCTTGCCAGCTGTCATCAACGTTTTCATTTTGCCGCCGGTATAAATTCAGCTGAGTGTATTTAAAAGCCGGCAGCGCCAAATCAAAACCCACCCCATATAAATAGTTGGTCTGAAAATTCGACATTTCAATTTGGGTGGCAATCAACACATCTTTGACCATGCCAAATTCCATGCTGCTGCCGGACAATTTTCCCAGACTAAAACGGGGCGCCCATTCGCCATAATTTTCCCTGTCACCATTGTCGCTGCGTAAATGGTCAAGGAACATAAAACTGTCACCCCAACTGGTGCCGGCCACATGTTCCAGTGTGTATACCTGCCGATCCGGATCCCCAACCCGGTAGTTGGAACCTTTTAAATAAGTCAGACTTAAGTCCTGCCATAAAATATCGGCACTGGCAGCGCCGCAACACAAAAGCGTGGCACTGGCAAACATCAGCTTTGAAATCTTCATCTTCTGCTCCTTACACTTTAAATTGATTCACCAGCATGCGCAGCTGTTCAGCCCTTTGGGTCAGGCTGTCAATGGCAATAATTTGCTGCTGGGCATTGTGGTGGATATCTGCGGCGCTGCCGGCAATCAGGTGGGCTGATTCATTAATATGTTCCACCACACTGCCTTGTTCTTCTGTGGCTGCAGCCACCTGATGGTTACCGCCACTAATTTCAGCAAATTTATGCTGAATTTGAGTCAGCGACTGTACTGATAATTGAGTGTGTTCGGTCACCTGTTCACTGCTTTGCATGCCTTGTTTAATGGCTTGTAACGACTGATTGGAGGTTTGTTGTAACTGACTGATCTGGTCCCGGATTTGTAAGGTTGAATCCTGGGTACGTTTGGCGAGGTTTCGCACCTCATCGGCCACCACGGCAAAACCGCGGCCTTGCTCACCCGCCCGTGCCGCTTCAATGGCGGCGTTTAACGCCAGTAAATTGGTTTGTTCTGAGATGGCATTGATCACTTCCACCACTGAGTTAATAGCAGAGGCTTGCTGGGCAAAATCATTAATAGTGCGGTCTACCATCAGCATCACTTTATTCAGCTCTGTCATAGTGCCGGCGGTTTTCGCCATATAGTCGCTGGTGGTGACAGTTTCCTGTACTGCAGTTTCGGTGTCGGACGCAGTGCGGTGGGCAATGCCGGACACTTCCATAATGGTCTGGCCCATTTCGGTAATAGCGGTGGCAACCTGATCAGTTTGAGCGCGCTGTGCTTCGGTGGCGCTAAAGGTGTTTCTTACTAAGGCAGCAAGCTGTTCTATGTCTACTTTAATGGCGGTTTCGGCGGCTTTAATTTCACCGACCAGCTGGCCTACTTTGGCAATAATGGCGTTAAAACCTTTGGCCAGATGACCCAGTTCGTTATTGGCACTGTCATCGAGCCTTTTGCGCAGGTCTCCGCCATCGCCTGACATGGCCAATAAATCATCGCCAACCCGGCGGATGCTTTGACTCAGTGCATTCCCAAACACCACGGTCAACGCAATAAAAATAGCGGCAATCACCACACTGACACCAACCGCAATTGCGGTCACTTCATCAATAGCCGCGGTAATTTGTACTGTCGGCATCAGCGCAACTGCAGTCAGGCCAGTGTCGCGCACGTCCTGAATACCGTAATACACATCGTCGCCGGCAAGTTCCAGCTTGCCAAACCGAAAGCCGGTATTGCCGTTATTGGTCAGCGCAGCAAAAGCACTGAAGACGCCGGCTTCTTTGATGTTTTTGCCAATCAGACTTTTATCTTTGTGGGCAACAATCAGCCCTTTGGCATTGACTAAAAACAACGAACCTTGTTCACCCAGTTTAAAACTGCTGACTAAATCGGAAATTTTTGAAATGTCATAACCCAGACCGGCCACGCCGGCGCGTTTGCCGTCAACATTGACCACCACATTCACAAATAAGGTCAGGGCGCCGGTTTTTTCATTGGGGTCGATCGCCAGTTCACGCTTTTCAGCGCTTTGCAGAAAATTAAAAAACCAGCTGTCGCGCGGCTCAGTTGCTGACACTGTTTTAAAAACACCGTCCTGGGTGTAATAAGTTTTGCTGGCATCCGACACCCAGAACATAGTGGAGGCGCCGGAGTTTTGTTGTAACTGCTTAAAATAATTCAGTACCTGAGCATGATTGGCAGCGGCAGTTTCGCCATTTCGCATCCAGTCGTGTAACAAGGCATTGTCAGCTAAAGCTTCAGACAACAGGATAGGGCGCATAATTTCGCCACGGATTTGTTCACTGATGCGCCCGACACTGTTGGGCAGATATTCGTGTTCAGTCTGGTCGTAATAAAGACTGGAGAACTGACTGGTATTGATCCAGGCCGTCACCAGCGTGATCAGCAACAGCGAAACAAACATAAAACCGATAAAAATGGTTTTAATGGTGTACTTATTCATGGGAAAACTCCGCTGGTCATATAAATTGCAACAGTCAGCAGTTTGTGTTGCCGGCAACTGCAGTATGGGTAGCTATTTTGTTTCCAATTTGAGTGTAACTTGTTGAAATAACGCTTGGTTTTCCCTAACGAGCGGTACTTATTCAGTCTATGCAGTATTTGCAAAATAACAAGTTGAGCTCAGACTGATCCGACATCTGAACAAAAATCAATCAGTTAGCTTTATTAAGGTTGTTTCAGCTGGTTGCAGCGAGCTTATCTAAGTCCAGCTCAGGCCGATCTGGCGCCGCCAGGCGGGCTTGAAAGGTTAGTAATTCAGTGAATACTTGAGTATAATGCTCGGCTATTTTTGCCTCCGAATGCCGGCAATCACCGATAGAGTACCTAAGTTATGTCGACAACAGCTCCAGCCTCCCGTAAATCAGCCCCGGTCGCCCGTATGGCAGCCGAGCGTGGCCTGTTTTCGTATCAAAAATACCGGGATGACTCTTTTGCCGCAGCGCCGTTTTTGCCTATGTCGCGTCAGGAAATGAAAAAACTGGGCTGGGATAGCTGCGACATTATTCTGGTGGTGGGGGATGCTTATGTCGATCACCCCAGTTTTGGTATGGCGGTGGTTGGTCGTATGCTGGAAAGCCAGGGTTTTAGAGTAGGCATCATTGCCCAGCCTGACTGGAACAGCAAAGACGCTTTTATGGCGCTGGGTAAACCCAATCTGTTTTTTGGCGTGTCGGCCGGCAATATGGATTCGATGATCAACCGTTATACCGCCGATAAAAAGCTGCGCCATGACGATGCTTATACCCCGGGTGATGAAGGCGGCAAACGCCCTGACCGTGCTGTGATTGTGTATTCACAGCGCTGTAAAGAAGCTTATAAAGATGTGCCTGTGGTGATTGGTGGTATTGAAGCCAGCTTACGCCGTATTGCCCATTACGATTATTGGCAGGAAAAAGTCCGTCGTTCGATTTTGTTTGATGCCAAAGCTGAAATTCTGATTTATGGCAACGCCGAGCGGCCGCTGGTGGAAGTGGCACATCGCATTGCTGCTGGCGAAACCTTTGATACGATGAAAGATATCCGCGGCACTGCAGTGATTGTTAAAGAGGCGCTGCCGGGCTGGCGCGGTGTGGACTCCACTGCCATTGATAAAGTTGGCAAAATTGACCCTATTCCAAACCCTTATGGCGCTGATGATGTAGGCTGCAGCTCTTATTCCGAGTTTGCCAAAGAAGGTATTGATTTAAGCAAACCACAAGTCGTTGAAGCCAAACCCGTGATGGTGCAGCCGGCTAAACCAAAGCCCTGGGAGCAGACTTATGTGAAGCTGCCGGCTTTTGAGCAGGTCAGCGTCAATAAACCTTTGTACGCCCATGCTTCGCGTATTTTGCACCAGGAAACCAACCCGGGTTGTGCCCGCGCTATTTTGCAGCGCCATGGCGACAGGCATATCTGGGTGAACCCACCGGCATTTCCGTTAACCACTGAAGAAATGGATGGTGTCTTTGGTTTGCCTTATCAGCGTGTACCACACCCTGTGTATGGCAAAGCCAAAATTCCTGCTTATGAGATGATCAAAACCTCGGTCAATATTATGCGCGGCTGTTTTGGTGGTTGTTCTTTCTGCTCTATTACCGAACACGAAGGCCGCATTATTCAAAGCCGCTCGCAGGAATCTATCCTAAAAGAAATTGAACAGATCCGCGACAAAGTGCCAGGCTTTACCGGAGTGATTTCCGATTTAGGTGGCCCAACCGCCAATATGTACAAACTGCGGTGTAAAAACCCCAAAGCCGAACAAACCTGTCGCCGGCCGTCCTGTGTGTACCCAACCATTTGTGAACATATGGACACAGATCAAAGCCCGACAGTGGAGTTATACCGGGCGGCACGCAAAATTACCGGTGTGAAAAAAGTGTTGGTCGCATCCGGTGTGCGTTATGACTTAGCGGTGGAAGATCCGAATTATGTGCGCGAATTAGTGCAGCACCATGTCGGTGGCTATTTAAAAATTGCCCCTGAGCATACTGAAAGCGGGCCTTTGTCGAAGATGATGAAACCTGGCATGGGCGCTTATGACAAATTTAAAGCCATGTTCGATAAATACAGTAAAGAAGCAGGTAAAGAGCAGTACCTTATTCCGTATTTTATTTCGGCGCACCCAGGCACTACAGATTTAGATATGGTGAATCTGGCGTTATGGCTGAAAGAGCGCGATTTTAGGTTGGATCAGGTGCAAAACTTCTATCCAAGCCCAATGGCCAATGCCACGACGATTTATCACACTGAACTGAACTCACTGAAAAACCTCAAAGGCAACAGTGAAAAAGTGCCGGTGGCCAAAGGCGAGCGGCAGCGTCGTTTACATAAAGCCTTGTTGCGTTATCACGACCCCAAAGGCTGGCCGATGATCCGCGAAGCACTCAGAAACATGGGACTTGCCAAACTGATTGGCAAAGGCAAAGGTTGTTTAGTGCCGGAAGAAAGCCGTGACGAGCTGAAGTTTAAGCCAAAAGGTGCTGGCCAGGTGGCAGTAACCAAACACACGGGCGTTAATCCGGTCAAAGCTGCTTTAATTAAAAAGCAGCAACAAACTGGTAAATCATCAGGTCATGCTGCCTTTAAAAAAAATAAAGGGTCCTAGCCACAGACATTGTCACTGATACAGCAAAAGCCGGCACATTAAGCGCCGGCTTTTTTGTTGCTGTTTGTTGCTCTTTGTTGGTGCTGGCCTTTTTGTCGCAGTATCTGCGCTTGCCCAAATAGGTATCAGCCGGTTAGTCTGGTTTATGCCAATTAAAGGAGCTGCAGTGTTATGCAAAATCAGCAAAATCAGCAAAATCAGCAAAATCAGCAAAATCAGCAAACGATGCAACATCTGGTGATCACTGGTGGTAACAAAGGTATTGGTCTTTCCTTGGTGCAACATTATCTGGCACTGGGGCATCAGGTCAGTGTGATTTGCCGCCATTCGTCACCTGAGCTGGCGGCGCTGAATGTGCGGGTGTATTGCGGCGTTGATTTGGCCGATCCATTGCAGGTGCAGGCGGTGGCGGCTGAATTTGCAGCAGCTTCCGTGAATGTGCTGATTAACAATGCCGGTATTTTTAGTCAGGAAAGCCTGCAGGATTTTTCACCAGAGCGGGTGATGGCACAGTTTCAGGTCAATGCGCTGGCGCCTTTGTTATTGTCCCAGGCCATGCTGCCAAGCCTCAGAGCCGGCAGTAAAATAGCGATGATCACCAGCCGCATGGGCTCGATCAGCGACAACAGCTCAGGCGGTTATTATGGTTATCGCATGGCCAAAGCAGCGCTGAATGCCGGCGCTGTGTCCCTGGCCAGAGATTTACAAGCCAAAAAAATTGCGGTGGGGATTTATCATCCGGGTTTTGTCCAAACCCAGATGGTGGCTTTTGCCGGCGATATTTCACCAACAGAGGCGGCAAAGCGGCTGGCCACAAGGATCAGCGAACTGAGCCTGACAAATTCAGGGCGCTTTTATCACAGCAATGGCACCGAGTTACCCTGGTAAGGCAGTGATAGTCAGAGTGCCGCTTAGAGCGGCTTGTATCAGCAGGCTTGGGAGGCTTGATGTGCTGTGGTAGCATAACGGCCTTTTTGATGGACTCAGACGAACTGACTGATGTGGCTTGTAAAAATCCAATCTTTGTTACTTCCCCTGTGGCGGGCTAAATATAGCCAGCCGCTCCTTGCACTCAGTGCCGGCGTGTTGTTGTATCTGTGGTTACCGCTTTACAGTGCGCCTGATTGGTTACAACAACTTGACGCACTGAGCAAAGAACAGCAGCAACAACAGCTCAAAGCTGTGCTCGGCTTTTACCAAAAATATGGCGACGCCGCATTGCCAGCGTTAAATGCTCAGCTCGAGCTGGATAAACTGCGTCGTTATGAGCTTGAACTGATTGAAGAAAATAAAAATTTTTCCGATCAGGACAGAGATGAGCTCTGGGCCGAAGCCACCGAATTTATGATTGCGCATCTGACACAAAATGTGGTGAACAACCAGCTCAGACTGCTCGACACTGAATGTCGCAATAACCTGTGCCGTATGGTGCTGGAAGCGCCCAAAGGCTTAACCAAAGAGTATCAGGCGCTGGTACTGAAACTGGCGGCCAGTTTAAAAACCGGCGATCTGGAATTTGCGCAACTGATTGAAGGCCACAAGCGCATCACGCTCGAGCTTAAATCGGATAAAAGATTAAAATACGGTTATTTTGCACAGAAAAAACTCAACCCGGCGGAAAAAGCACAGTGGCAGGCGGAGATCAAAACATGGCTGCAATAAAAACTGCTTTGGCGCCTTATCTGCAAAAGCTCAACCCTTGGCTGGAAAAAGCACAACCTGTATTTGCGCTGCTGCAAAAGATGGGCAACAGCCTGCTGTGCGCATTAAACAAGGTAAAACAAGACAAAAATGTACAAAGGCGCTTATTACAACATGCCGCTTTGCTGCTGGCTGGTTATCTGTTGACCTTCACTTTTGTTTATGTGCACAGCCTGACGTTAAAAGTAGAGGAGCCTTTGCCACCAGCTCTGGCTGCAACATTACAGCAGCAGGATGTAACAGTGGCGGAGCTGACTGAAGCAGTGGAGCGGCTGGAGAAAAAGAAAGCCTTATCCAAGCTCTGAAGCGGCGCCCTCTGGCGCCCGCTAAGCCTTATCAGTTGCCAAAACGTACCGACAACATACTTAAGCTGCCATATACCAGCTCGTCGTTAAAGATGGTCATGGGCTCATCAGCAATACTGGCACCCAGCACATACAACAGCGGCAGATAATGATCCGGATGGGGCACTGCAAGTTGAGCCTCCGGACTCAGCGCCTGGTAATTGGCAAGGGCATCAAAATCACGCGCCTGCAATGCTGTTTTTACTGCATTTTCAAAACGACTGGCCCAGGCTGGCGCCGGGTTATTGTGCCAGTCCAATAAACGCAGGTTATGTACTACATTGCCTGAAGCCAAAATCAGCACACCTTCATCCCTGAGCGGCGCCAGTTTGTGGCCAAGTGCCAGATGCCAATCCGGGGGTTGCCGGCCATCCAGCGACAGCTGAAGTAATGGAATATCCGCATCGGGCAAGGCATGGCTTAATACCGACCAGCTGCCGTGGTCAAAACCCCATTGCTCATCAAGCGTCACTTCCACAGGTGCCAGCAGCGCCTGAATGTGTTTTGCCAAATCAGGTGCGCCGGGCGCAGGGTACTGAAATTGAGCCAGAGCCTGCGGAAAACCGCTGAAGTCATGCAAAGTCGGCGGGTGTGGCTGGGCCGTGACTTTTACTCCGGCGCCATACCAATGCGCCGAAATCAGCAGCACGGCTTTGGGTTTTCTGCTGCCTGTTAAATTGGCCAGTTGTTGCTGCCACTGCCGGGTAAAAGTGTTGTGCTCAATGGCATTCATGGGGCTGCCATGGCCAAAAAAGATCACCGGCTGACGTACTGTACTTTGGCTTTGCATCTGGGGTCACCACAGTGGAGGCTTATTCGTTGAGTGCAGCTAGTGTATAAACAAAATAATTTGTTGAATATTGCCAAATATGGCCTTAATCATCCGATTAAATCGAACTAAGAACGCTTAAAACTGTGTTTTATGCTGTTGCTGTTGCTGTTGCTGTGGCCGTCACGGCCGTTGCAGTCACAGCCTGCTGTTTAGTCGTGTTGTTCCGCTAAATCCTGATACAGCACCACCTGATCCCGGCCATTTTTCTTGCCTTGATACAAAGCCTTGTCGGCTTTTTGTTGCCAGTAGGATAACTCATTATGTGGGCAGTTAATTTCCACCACGCCAAAGGTGGCCGTGACGCTCAGTTGTTGTTGCTGATACGGAATGTGCAGTTGCTTTACCGCCAGTCTTAAGGTTTCACACAAAATCTGCGCACCGGCCACTGCAGTGTCGGGCAATAATAAAATAAACTCTTCACCGCCAAAACGCGCCAGCACATCCTGCTGCCTTAACCGCGCCGACATGGTTTCAGCCAGCTTTCTGAGTACCAAATCACCGGCGTCGTGGCCAAAGTTATCGTTCACCTGTTTAAAAAAATCGACATCAATTAACACCAGGCACAGTGGCGACGCAGCACGCTGGCAATGGTGCAAGACGGTTTGATATTGCTCGCTGAAGGCCAGCCTGTTGGGTAACCGGGTCAGATAATCAGTTCTGGCCTGACTGGCCAGTTGGTTATTGGCGCTGGCTAAATCTGCCGTGCGTTTGGCCACCAGCTGATTGAGTTTATGTGCTTTGCGGTTTAAGTGATCAAGCCGCAGCCGTACCAGCGCAGCATAAAACACCAGTGCCGTCAGCGCAGCCAGCAGCCACAACAGTTTGTATTGCCACCAGTGCCGTTCAACTTCAAACTGAATGCGCAGTGGGGCGGTGTTTTGCCGGCTGCCGGTCACTTCGACTTCCAGCTGATAGTGGCCTGGAGCCAGATTGCTAAAACTCACACTATGCTGATGGCCATTGTGCTGCCACTGCTCATCCAGCCCCAATAAACGATAGCGGTACTGATGGCGGTTATGCTGATAATCGAGCAGGCTAAAATAAAACTGCAGATTTTTGCTGCCGGGCGCAACCCTGAGTGGGCGCATCGCGGCGTCAGGTACTTGCCACACACTTTGCCGGTCAAGCTGTAATCTGGTCAGCACCAGGGGGGCTGTGCTGTGTTGTGCCGACAGCTTTTGCGGAATAAAGCTCAGCACCCCCTGACCACTGCCCAGATAAAAACGGCCATTGCCATCAGCACTGAGCGTTCTTTGTTCCAGCAATAAGGGGGTGATACCGTCTAAATCGGTGTAACTGCGAATTTGCATGCTGTTGCGGTCAAGCTCGGCCAGGCCGCGCCTGGTAACCAGCCATAACGCAGGAAGCTGGTTTTGTTGTTTTATTGTTTTGCCGGATTTGCTGATCAGTTCCGGCTGGGCCGGGGATGCAGCAATGGCAATCACTCTTGGGTCGGGCAACCCACTGCTGCTGGTAAATTGTTGTAATCTGTTGCTGGGTAAATCCAGTTTTAACAACCCAAGATCGCTGCATAACCACACCTGACTGGTGCTGTCGGACCAGGCGCAGGGCAAATACATGGAAGGTAACTGCGGCACTGAGCTGGCGGAGGTGGAAAAATGCCGCAGGCTGTCATCTTCAGTGTCGAGCCGGTACAAGCCACTGTTGCTGCTGACCAGCCACAAGATGTGATCAACAGGCACTATCTGTAAGATAGAATTGCCAATGCCGGTGGCAACAGGGTGCAATACGGCACTCTGGTCGGGTTTATCCGGATGCCAGCGCAATAAACCTTGTTGCCATATCGCGACATTGAGCATACCGTCCGGGCTAAAACTCAGCGCCATAATACTTTGTTGCTTCAGCTGTGGATGGATGGCAAAAGGCGCCTCTTCGGCGACAAAACCTTTGCGTCCTTGCAGGCTGAACAAACCTTTGTCGGTGGCAGCGTACAACTTACCGCTGCTGTCGGCGGCCAGTCCCTGTACCAGTTTGACCAGTGCTTCTGCCGGGAAACGATGTTGTTGCCATTGTTGTTGTTCAAGGTGATAACTCAGTACTTCATTTTCTAAACCGAGCCACAAGACACCCTGATGGTATAGCTGGCTGGCAATACGGTGCAGGCCGGGTTCAAACCAGTTTTTTTCCTGAGCATCGTGCAACAAACTAAATTGGGGCGGCGACAGTTGCAGTTTAAAAACACCTCTGTTGCGACTGGCTACCCACAACAACCCATTGTGGTCCTGCAACATGTCACGGACATCCAGTGCATCCATCAGCTTATCTAGTTGCTGGCGGTAACTAAAAGCCGCTTTAAGCTGATACAAACCATTGCCACTGCCAATCAGTATGGAGCCATCGCGCAGCTGGGTGAGTTTATGAATACGCGCCAGCGCCAGTTGGGGCGCCGCCAGTGGCCGTAACTGCTGTTTTTTATGGTCAAGAAAATACAAAGCTTCGCTGGTGGCAAACCAGACACCGTCTTTGACCGGTAACACTGTCCTGACTTCCAGATTGCGTTGATTGTGATCAAAAGGTGGCATGGCGCTGGCGGTCCAGCGTCTTAAGTCGGTTAAATCATGGCTCAGTTCAAATAAACCGGCGGAAGTGGCCAACCACAGACGCTGATCATCAGACTGGCGGATTTGCCAGAACCTCAGCCCCGCCAACTGCTGTGTGATCAAATGACTGAGTTGTTTTGGTCTGTCCTGGGCGTCGAGATAATACAGACCGGCTGTGGTCCCCACCCAAAGCCGTTGCTGCTGATCGGCAAATAATGACTGCACCTGGGTTAATTCACCTTGTGGCGCCAGCAGCGGAGCTTGAACCGGGGGAAGCGCCTGATAACCGGGCGCGCTCTGTGGAGCTGGCCAGTGGCTGAAATGTTGCCGGTCGGCCGACCACATGCCAAGGCCATGGCCCCAGCTGCCAACCCAAACCCGGTTTTTTTTATCTATCTGCACAGCGCTGATACTTGGCGGCAAGTTGTGCAGTTGAGAGGGCGCAAAAGCAAAAGTATGCAGCTGATAACCATCAAAGCGCTGCAAACCATCCAGCTGATTAGCCATCCAGATAAAACCCTGTTGATCCGAAGTCAGGCCATAACTGGTGACAGGCGCATTGATCAAATCATCGGCCAGCGACTGGTAACGCAGTGGTGGATGTGCGGCATAAAGGGGTGTTTGCAGACTCAGCAGCAGGGCGCAGCCTGACAGCAGTGACAGGGGCTTTGCCAGCAAGCTTGATAATAACTTTGATAACCACTTTGAAAACAACAGATAAGAAAACTGAATCATTATCAGACGTTTATTCCGCGACATCATGCCTGAAGTATGTCAGTGATCTGCACGCATTACCTACTGAGGGACGAAGTATTTTTTAATGAGTGGTATTTGTGCCTAAAACGCTGTTTCTATAAAAAATCAGATAAAAAAAGCCCCGCAAAGCGGGGCCTGATGTTGTCACTTCCTGTGTAAGCTTTAGCCGTTCTCAGCAAGATCGCAGCTGTTGTGCTTTATGATTTTGGCGCAAAATAAAAGGCTTTACGCTGCTGCTGTTTACCGTTCAGTTCATGCATGGTTGCGGCATCAAATAAGCGGCCATTGACCATGGTCAGTTCCACCTTGTCGCTGTCCTGAATGTTAGTGAGCGGATTGCCGTTGATCACTATTAAATCAGCCAGTTTACCGGTTTTGATAGAACCAAGCTGATGGTCCATACCAAAGGTTTTTGCCGGGTTAATAGTAGCGGTTTTCAGCGCCTGAAGCGGGCTCATGCCCCCCTGGGCAAACATCCAGATCTCCCAATGTGCTCCTAAACTTTCCCTTTGACCATGGGCACCAATATTGGCCAGCACCCCTAAGTCATTCAGCTCTTTGGCCGATTTGGCAATACTGAAATGGTTGTAGTGATGCAGTGGTGCGGTAGGGCGGCGCATAGCGCGTGGGCGCAGTTCGTCCATCGGCACATATTGGCTTAAACGCGGGTGCTTCCACACTTCGGTTTTATCGTACCAGTAGTTTTCACCCCAGATGCCCCCATACGCCACCACTAAGGTGGGTGTGTACGCAGTTTCACTTTGTTGCCACAGCTGTTTGACGTCGTCATACAGCTTGGCGGCCGGCAGGCTGTGCTCCAGCGTGGTGTGGCCATCCACCACCATACTCAGGTTATGCTGCAGTAATGAACCCCCTTCAGGCACCACCATCATGTCCAGCTCACGGGCGGCCTGGATCACCTGCTGACGCTGTTCACGGCGTGGCTGGTTATAACTTTTGACCGAAAAGGCACCGACTTTTTTCAGCCGCTCTAAATGAAATTTAGCATCATCGAGGCTATCGATATGCGAGGTGTAACCAGCGCCATAAGCACCATATAAAATAGTGCCGGTGGAGAAAATACGTGGGCCAACAATAGCGCCGGTTTTTTGCATTTCACTGGCGGTGAATATTTCCTGCGTATCATTGGACGGGTCATGGATAGTGGTCACGCCCAGCGCCAGACTGGCATAGTTGGCGTAGTTTTGCTGCGGAATGATCTGATTCACCCCCTGACTGCCGTGAGCGTGGGCGTCGAATAAACCCGGCATTATGGTTTTGCCTGTGATATCAATCACTTTGGCATCGGCTGGAATCTTCACTTCATCTTTGCTGCCCACAGCTTTGATCAGGTTATTTTCCACCAGCACCACACCGTTTTGAATGACGCTGCTGTTATCGTCACCTTCCATAGTGATCACCTGACCACCGACAAAAGCGGTTACACCTTCTGGAATATAAGCTGCGGTTTTAAAACTGATATTTTGGCCGTTTTTAACCGCAAATTCTTTTTTGTCGCCCTTAGCGGATTGCAGCTCAAAAATGGCGGTGACATCGGCATGATAAAGCTCAGGGCCTAAGTTCCAGTACAGCTGCTGACTGTTGCCGCTCCAGCTGATGTTTTCACCGGCGCGTACCGACAGTTGTTTGACCGGGAACTGGGTGTCGCTGCCGCTTAAATCCATGGCGGCGCCGCGTTCAGCAAAAGGTGTGACATAGACTTTAAAGCGGTCGGCAAAGGCCACCAGCTTACCGTTGGGGGATACTTTAAATTCAGTGCCGTATTTGGCTTTGTATAAAGTGCGGCTTTGCTGGGTTTTTAAATCGATGCTCAGAAGCGTAGGTTCATCACCATAATCCATGGCAAAAACTCTGTCGCTGCGCTCGCCAAAATGGGGGGCATAACCTGTGCGGCTAATGAGCTCAGGCTCGCCGCCTGCTGCACTTACCTGGTATAAACCTGTGTTTAATGACCATTTTTTATCCAGCAAACTGCCGGCACCGGCTTTACGGAATATGATGGTTTTGCCATCCGGGCTAAAGGTTGGTTCCACATATTTGCCTGGTTGTTTTAATACGTCTGTGCTTTGATTTGTTGATAAATCCAGCACTTTGAGCATGCCCTGTTGTTCGTCATGCCAGCTGACATAGACCAGCTTTTTACCGTCACGGGAAAACTGTGGATAAAACTCAAAGTGGCTTTGTTGACTGGTCAGGCGTTTTGGCGCGCCGCCTTTAGCGCTGACACTGTATAAATGGCCGAGCGCCGAATACACAATAGTCTGGCCATCGGGGGATGCCTGCACAAAACGCAGCATTTTGACGTCGACATCTTTTGAGTTCAGGTTTTGTTGTACCCTTACCGCGTGCTGAATTTGTTTTTTGGTATTGATCTGAAAAGCAATATCGCTGACTTCTTTGTTATTAAGGCTGAGCTTGTTAATTTTGCCACCGGCCCAAAACACAATATGCTGGTTATCCGGCGTAAAGCTGATGCTGGGGTACACACCATGAATAGCCCAGGTTTCCTGCATGTCGCGGTCAAGCTGGTCATACAGCTTGGTATGTTCACCTGTTTCTAAGTCATATAAAAACAGGCTGGTCTGAAAATCAACACGGCGGATATAAGCCAGTTTTTTGCCATCAGGCGACGGGGTAGGCCGTACTGCACCACCAGCGCCTTGCAGCAACACTTCTATTTTGCCGGTTTCGCGTTCAAACCTTTTAATCACATAAATACCCTGTTCTGAGTCTTTGCTGTAATGGAAGGTTTTGCCCGGCGTGTCGTCTTGCGAAAAATAAATATATTGACCATCCGGTGAAAAAGCCGGTTCGCCTAAGTCTTTTTCATCATTGGCTTTGGCGGTTAACATCACACCTGTGCCACCGGTTTTATGGTATTGCCACACTTCACCGGCGCCCAAAGAGCGGGTATTGGTAAAGTGTTTACGCGCCACAATAAATTCACCGTCCGGGCTCCAGTCCGGGCTGTTTAATAAACGGAAGGTTTCATTGGTGACCGCTTTGGCGTCTGAGCCATCGGCCTTCATCACCCAGATATTGTCGCCACCACCTTCATCGCTGGTGTAAGCAATATAACGGCCATCCGGGCTGAATTTAGGCTGCATCTGCCAACCGATATCTTTGGTTAGCTGTTTAGGTTTGCCGCCGGTCATCGGCATGCTGTAAATATCGCCCAACAAATCAAACACAATAGTTTTGCCATCCGGACTCACATCCAGATTCATCCAGGTGCCTGAGCTGACGTTGATATCGATGCTTTTAAACTCCCCCTGGGGTTTGTTCACATCCCATTTGGTTTTGTCGTCGCTGGCTTGTGCTGTGGCAACAGAAAGGGCGATGGCCAGCAGGCTCAGCTTTAATGGATGGCGTTTTTGCATTGTTGTTCCTTAAAAAGGGCTGTTGATTTGTTGTGTTTTTTGCCTGTCAGCGGCAATTTTACTGCGCTTTGTTTGTCAGGTAACTTGCCATAAATGTGCTGTTTGAGTAAGGGCTTTTTAGTCCTGCTGCGTTGATGTGCAAGGGGTTGCCGATAAAGCGCTTAAGGCGGCGCTGCTTTTGCGGCATAATTGCATTTTTTCTGCGACGGAGTCTTTGATGGATTCACCTTGTATTGCCAGTTGTAAGCTGAATGCCGATAAAATCTGTATCGGTTGTTATCGTCATATTGAAGAAATAGTGGACTGGAATAAACGCAGTGACGCTGAGCATGCGGTGATTTATCAAAAACTGGCCGAGCGCAAATTACAGCTTGCGGGCACACCTGCTGATACCACCAGCGCTATTACCCAGGCCGAATGGCAACAGGCCAAAGCGGCCATAGCACTGAAAAAACAAAGCCAACTGAGCTAGGTTTGTTGCCGAACATGCTGTTCCTGCCAACGGCTGGTTTTTTGGCAAAATTTGCGCCTAAACAAAACATCAGCCAATAAAACACTGTTTTACCTGCAAATATTGCCGGAAAATTTGCTAAATTAGCCTCTGATATCTTCTTATAGCGACAAGCTGCCAGCACAGTTATTTTGCTCAAAGCGGCTACAGGGTTCGGCGCCTGGTAGAAAACACAAGGAAAATTATGATTTTAGAAGCGGTCTGGATAGGTTTTGCCTTTAGCCTTGGCATGCTGGTGCGTTTAATTGGTTTGCCGCCTTTGGTGGGGTACCTGGCGGCCGGTTTTATGATCACCTTAAGTGCGCCTGAGCTCGATGTTCCGGTGGGCAAACCCATTATTGATCATGTTTCTCACCTTGGCGTGTTGTTGTTGCTCTTTACCGTAGGTTTAAAACTGAATATCCGAAGTCTGGGTAAACCCGAAGTGCTGGGCGGCTCTGTGCTGCATTTTGTGGTATCAGCGCTGTTATATGCCCCGGTGATTTATCTGGCGTTTGAACCCAACTGGTATCATGCCCTGATGCTGGGCGCTGCTTTGGCATTTTCCAGCACTGTACTTGCCGCCAAAGTGCTGGAAGGCAAAAGGGAAATACGGGCTTTTCACGGCCGGGTGGCCGTGGGTATTTTAATTATGCAGGACTTATTTGCCATGGCGCTGATGAGTCTGTCACAAGGGGTCACGCCATCGCCCTGGGCGCTGCTGGTGTTTGCTTTGCCGCTGCTGCGACCTATGTTATTTAAACTGTTAAACCTGACCGGCCACGACGATTTACAAATTTTATTTGGTGTGTTGCTGGCGGTTGTGCTGGGGGGCGGTGGTTTCCATCTGGTGGGCTTAAGCTCCGAGCTGGGTGCTCTGGTGTTTGGTGCTTTATTGGCAAGCCATCCAAGAGCAGGGGAACTGGCCAAAACTTTGTGGGGGTTAAAAGAATTTTTCCTGGTTGGTTTTTTCCTGAATATTGGTTTGGGTGGTTTACCCGATCAACAGGCCTGGATTTTTGCCGCTTTAATGACCTTGTTATTACCGCTGAAAGGTGCGATGTTTTTTGCGTTATTAATTCTGTTTAAACTGCGCGCCCGCAGCGCCTTTTTATCCGGGCTGACGCTTGCCAACTACAGCGAATTTGCGCTGATTGTGGCAAGTGTTGCCATGCCGCAGTTTTTAATACCGCTGGCGCTTACAGTGGCGCTTTCTTTTGTGGTCTCGGCGCCGCTGAACCGTTTTGCTCACCCGCTGTATGAAAAGTTGGCCAGCCGGCTCATTCCGTTTGAACGTAATATCCGCCACCCGGACGAACAGCCGGTGTCGCTGGGGGATGCCCAGGTGTTGATCATGGGGATGGGCCGCACCGGCACAGCCGCTTATGATTATTTACAACATAAAACCCATTTAGCGGCGCTCGATTCAGATCCGGCGCGGGTGCGGCTACATCAGGAAAAAGGCAACAATGTGTTTTTTGCCGACGCCGAAGATCAGATCTTCTGGCAGGGCCTGGATATCAGCAGGTTACAGGCGGTGCTGTTATGTATGAGTGATATGGAAGCCAAAATTATTGCCGCCCGTAAGCTCAGAGACGCAGGTTTTACCGGTTTGATCGTGTCTCACAGCATGCACCACGACGAAGCCAAAGCCATTATCGCCGCCGGCGCCGATCACACTTATCTGACCATGTCAGAAGCAGGTTTAGGCTTGGCTGAAAGGGTAAGGCAGCATATAGCGATTTAAATCGTAAAGTAACCCTAACACCAATAAGTGCTCAGAAATGGTTTTGCTGACAAGCACACCAGGCATCAAGGAGATGTTATTGTTGTTGCCTGGCAAAAGTATTTATTAAGTTGTTGTTATTTATATAAAAAACTTATTTTCGTTGCAGGCATAAAACTGGAAAAAAGATAAAAAGGCAAAAAGGCAAAAAGATATTTGCACGATCTCTTATGTAATTAAAAGGTGAATTTGGTTAACTAAATTTAAATAGATAGCCTAAATTTAGTTAACCTTTATTTTACTTTAAACGTAAGTGAGGCTTATTGTGAATACTTTATTTGCCTATCGCATTGTAGATGCCAACATTCGAATCTTCCTGTTGTTGTTATTTTTTACAGGCCAAGCCTATGCGGCAAGTGCGGAAAAAGTCAGATTCGAATGGGTGCCGCAGACAGTAGAAACAAACAAGTATGCTTATTTCTATTGGGACATCCGTAATGTTAAAGATTGTTATTCGGTGAATTCCAGTACAGGTCAAACCGAGTTAAAAGCAATCAGTGGAACTGCGGGTCCTGCTACAAATGCCTTCCCCTATGTCGGAAAGTCAAGATGGTTTTGTATAGATCTGAATGGGAAGAGGTATCCATCAGATCCTTCTGCCTATCTTGAAGCTACAAGAATTGTTGAAGCGCCTCTGACTGCTCCTGTGTTAACAAGAAAAACGGGTACCTACAATAAAGGACTTCAGGTTGGTGTCGAAAGCGGCACTCAGTTAACCTATCGTTATACGCTTAACGGTTCTTCAGTCACTGAGAGTTCTCCGATACTAAGCGGGGGCCTAATCATCAATACGACCTCAACATTAAAAGTCCGATCTTACCGGACCGGTTTTAATCCGAGTCCTGAAGCGTCTGCAATTTATACCATTGTCAGTGATCCCGTTGTACAGCGATTTGAATGGGTACCGAAGACAGTAGAAACAAATAAAAACGCTTATTTTTATTGGGACATTCGTAATGTGAAGGAATGTTATTCGGTTGCTGGCGGAAGCGGAACATCTGAACGAAAGGCTATAAGCGGTAGTGCCGGGCCTGCAACTAACGCTTTTCCTTATATTGGCACGTCAAAATGGTATTGTTTTGATTTAAACGGTAACAGGTATCCACGGGATCAGACTAAATTTATCGAAGCTTTAAGAATAGTTGAGGCACCTTTGTCCGCGCCCGTATTGCAGCCGGGTTCAGGCCAATATCAACAAAGTGTGAATGTAACCCTTAGCCCCGCGGCCAATGTGGTGTACAGATATACGTTAAATGGTTCAACTGTAACTGAACAATCATCAATCATTCCATCTCAACTAATTTTCACAAACTCAGTAACGTTAAAAGTGAAAGGTTTTCGGGCAGGTTTTAATCCCAGTGCGGAAACTGTTGCTGCTTATGACATCGTTAATGGGGCTGCAGCTACCCCTTTGTTTAGTCCTGAGACCGGAAGTTATCTGTCACCTTTAGTTGTAGCCTTGTCCAGTACCACCGCGGCTGCAACAATCCGATATACGGTTGATGGCTCAGACGTCACGGCCGGGTCGTCAATCTACACCGTACCTCTGACACTTTATAAATCTGCAACCATCAAGGCGAAAAGTTTTAAAGCTGGCCTGGCTGCTAGTCCGCAAAATGCGGCGATATTTACGTTAAATGAAAATTCCCAGGTGACTTATCTTCACACTGATGTGTTGGGTTCTGTTACGGCCGAGAGTGATAATTCAGGTCAGATAAAAAAGACAACTGACTATAAGCCTTTTGGTGAAAGTAAAGATAACTGAATGACTCCGGAGCATGAAGAGGTTTAAAACGAATCGAAGATTGATCTTTGTGTTGCCAGAGTGTGTGTGTCGCAGAGCACCTTATGGGCATGTTGAGGAGATGAGTGTGTGACCGCTGTATGATAAATTTCACTGCAGAAAATGAAACTGCTGAATGTGTTGATGTAAGCCCGGTTTCTGTTTCTGGCAGCGCTAGAATCAGGTGCACACCATCGCCTAAAACATTCAAAACCTCTGGTTTTGAGCACACAAGCAGTACAAGATAATCACCGGATGAAGATAAAAGCCACCGTCAGTCTCAGATTTTAGATAGCACAGACACCGGCGCTGGATGACCTGCAGTGGCAAGGGGGATTATCTGGCGATAACCAAAATTGATGATACCTGGTGGATGGTCAGCAAATCATGCAGTGGTAAGCGCAAAAAAGCGAAATAAAAAAGTGATAAAAAGAAGCGAAATAAAAAGTCGAAATAGAAAGACAAAATAAGCAGAAGCAAAATAAAAAAACCGGCAGTAAGCCGGTTTTTTTATAAAGCGTTAAAGTAAAAAACGTTAACTATCCTGGCGTTGCAAAAAAGATTTAATTTCGTCTTTGGCGTGCAGAATGTGGTCGCGCAGTTCATTGCAGGCAGCTTCCACTTGGCCGGCCGCACATAAATCCAGCAATTTGCGGTGTTCGCTGCTGGCTTTTTCAATACCACCGGCCAGTTGCAAGTGCATCCGGATATAACGGTCGGCGTTTTTATTCAGATTGCTGACCATATCATGGCTTTGTGGTCTGTTGGCCACATAAAGGCAATTATGAAATTCGGTGTTGAGCTCAGCCCAGCGATCAGCAGCGTCCGGGCTTTGCAGTGCATCATCCAGCCTTAATAGGGTTTGCCTGGCCTGTGCCAGATGTTCTTCAGTTAATAAAGGAATAGAGCGCGCTAATAAATCACATTCCAGCAAGGCTCTGAGCTCAAATAATTCGTCAATCAGCTCAGGGCTGATTTGGGTGGCAGTTGCACCTTTATGCGGCTCGAACTTTACCAGACCTTCGGCTTCAAGCTGCAACAAAGCTTCGCGGATTGGAATACGGCTGACATTCAGTTGTTCGGCCAGAGCCGCCTGGCGCAGTGGCTCTCCGGCTTTGATTTGACCGGATAAAATCTGTGCGCGGATAGCTTCAACAACAACTTGCGTTCTGGTTTTAAATTCGAGGGCCATAACAAACCTGGTTGATAAATAATTGAACCAGTTTACTGACAACCAAAAAAAAGGCCAGCAAGTGCCGGCCTTTTGTTAAAAAAAACGTCAGCGACTGGTGGTTTTTTCACCGGGCACTGTGCTTAGTGTGAAGCTGGAAAGTTCTGCCGGCATAAAGGCCTTAAAAAACGCTGCATAGCAGCCAGGCCTACTGAGGTGCTGCGCACATCGCTGGACGACGGAAAGGGCCCGCCATGTTGCATACTGGCGCACACTTCCACCCCTGTTGGCATTTGCGACAGAATAATGCGACCCACCTGATATTCCAGCTGAGTCAACAGCGCCTGATGCACCGGCAAACCGGCCTGGTAACCATGCACTGTTGCTGCCAGTTGGCCTGGCAATTTTTCAATAAATGCAGCCAGTTCCGTCAGGCTGTGATAACGCACCACTAAAGCGCAGGGGCCGAAAATCTCATGCCAGAGCTCAGGTGTGGCCAGAAGCTCGTTCAGGCTGCAGCTAAAGAGCAAAGCGCCGGCTTGTTTGTCGGCGCGAGCACCTGACGCCAGGGTTTTGACTTGCAAAGCTCGTTCAGCGGTTTGCGCCCGGTAGGTTTTATAAATACCAGGATGCAATAAAGTTTGTGGCTGAACTTGTTGCATGGCGCTGATGGCTGTGTCGATTAGCAGCTCAGCGGCCGCAGTATGCGGCAATAACCACAAACCAGGCTTGGTACAAAGCTGGCCACCTGAGCCTGTGGTGGAAGCCACTAATTGCTGCGCCAGCTCAGTGGCGTTGCAAAGCGCCAGTTCCGGCAATACCAGCTGCGGGTTTAAGCTGCCAAGTTCGGCGTAACAGGGAATAGGCTCTGCTCTTTGATGGATCGAGTCTTTCAGTGCCATGCCTACGCGGAAAGAGCCGGTAAATGCCATGGCTTTAATACGCGGATGTTTCACCAGCTGATGGCTGATATCGTAATTTTTCGCTTGCACCAGGCTCAGCAACGCCTTTGGCATTTCACAAAGTTCAATGGCATGCACTAAAGCCTGCATCACTCTGTCGCTGGTGGCCGGATGTGCACTATGGGCTTTGACCACCACGGTGCAACCCGCTGCCAGCGCTGAAGCTGTATCACCACCGGCCACACTAAAGGCTAGCGGGAAATTACTGGCAGCAAAAACGGCCACAGGCCCAAGCGGCAGTTGTGTAAGCTCAAGTTGAGGTCTTGGCGGTTGGCGCTCCGGCAAGGCTTTATCCAGTACCACCAAACCTTCAGGTTGTGTTTCCAGCGCCTCTGCAAACATCAACAGCTGATTACAGGTGCGGGTCAGCTCGCCTTGTAAACGCAGCTCTGTCAGCGCAGTTTCTTGTCTGGCAATGGCAATAATGTCGCTGGCCGCTGCGCGCAGCTCCTGCGCCATTTGCCTGAGCAAAGCTGCACGCTCCTGTGCAGTTTTTTCGCGGTAGATTAAAAACGCCTGATGCGCCGCTTCGCAGGCGTTATCAAGCTCTGTTGCCTGACATTCGGCAAACAACCAGGGCAAAGGCTCAAAAGTGACGGCATTGATGGCGCTGAATTGATTGGGTTTGTCCGCTTGCCATTGGCCGCCGATATAATGGCGGCCGTTGATGTTGAGTGGCAGTGCTGGTGCAACAGGCGCACTTGCTGTGCTTTTTCTGCGGCTGTCTGTGGTAAAAAGAGTCGGATTCATTGTTAAATTACCTGAAAACCATAAGCGTAGGGGTCGTTGTCATCAATAGTGATTTGATTGGCACCAAATACCTGTGCCCAGCCCTGAATGCCCGGAATAATCGCTGTTTTGCCCGCAACTTCAGTCACAGCTTCAATGGTGCCAACAAACTGACTGCCAATAAAACTTTCGTGGACAAAGGTGTCACCGGGTTTTAATAAACCTTTTGCAAACAGCTGCGCCATCCGGGCTGAGGTGCCGGTACCACAAGGGGATCTGTCTATGGCTTTATCGCCATAAAACACCGCATTGGCGGCGCTGGAGTCCGGGTGTTTGGGTGTACCTGTCCAGAGTAAATGGGATAAACCCCGTACTTTATTGTCCAGCGGATGCACACAATCAATGACCTTTCTTGCGGCCTCGCGCACCACCGGACTCCAGCGCAACAGCTCGGCGGCACTGTGATGTTCAATCCCTTTAAATTTGCCCTGGGGTTCAATAATGCCGTAGAAGTTGCCGCCGTAAGCCACGTCCATCGTCATTTCACCCAGTTCCGGCACTTCAAAAGACACCTTTTCAGCGTATAAAAACGACGGAATATTGGTAATTTTTACCGCTGTGACTTTGTTCCCCTGCTGCTGGTAACTCACTTTGAGCTGACCGGCCGGCACGTCAATGATGAGCTCACCCGGTGTTTTGGCTTTGACCAGACCTGCTTCGAGCGCTGCTGTGACTGTGCCTATAGTGCCGTGGCCACACATCGGCAGGCAGCCGGAAGTTTCAATAAACAAAATAGAAAAATCGGCATTGGCGGAGCAGGGCGGATACAAGAATGAACCTGACATCATGTCGTGACCCCGGGGTTCAAACATTAACGCCTTTCGGATCCAGTCATATCTTTCGATAAAATCCAGTCGTTTTTCACCCATAGTTTGGCCTTTGAGCTCAGGATGGCCTGAAGTGACCAGCCGCACCGGGTTACCGCAGGTGTGGGCGTCGATGCAAAAAAAAGTTCCTTGTTTCATGCACTGCTCCTTTTTTATTACAGCGTAAATTTACGAAGGTCGGGGCGGTTGGCCATGGCTTGTTCAAACAGGCTGATCACACGCTGACGCTCAGCTCCGCTCAGTGCTAAACGTGGCGCCCGCACAGTTTCAGAACCACGGCCGGCCAGCTGTTCGGCTAATTTAATACATTGCACCAGGGTTGGGATTGTGTCTAACCGCAGTAATGGCAGGAACCAGCGCCAGATCTCCAGTGCTTCGGCGTAACGGCCCTGCGCAGCCAGTTTATAAATAGCCACTGACTCTTGCGGGAACACATTGGTCAGGCCAGAGATCCAACCGGTGGCGCCTAACATCAGGCTTTCCAGCGCAATATCATCCACACCACTGAATACGGTAAAACGGTTGCCAAATCTGTTGTATAACTCACTGATACGGCGGGTATCTTCGGTCGATTCTTTCACCGCAACTATGTTTGGCTGCTCTGCGAGAATTTCCATACTGTCGAGTGAAATATCCACACTGTAAGAAATTGGGTTGTTGTACACCATCACAGGTAAAGCGGTGTTTTTCGCGACCTGCAATAAATGGTGAATAGCTTCGTGTGGTGCTGAACGGTACACCATGCCTGGCAATACCATTAAACCGTCGATACCAATGGCTTCAGCGTCCTTGGCATATTGGGCTGCCAGCGCTGTGGTGGTTTCGGCCACACCCGAAATCAAAGGTACCCGGCCGTTCACTACTTCTTTTGCAGCGGCGAGCACCTGGCGTTTTTCAGCGGCAGACATAGAGCAGTTTTCACCGACAGTGCCACAAACGATGATGCCGTTGACACCCTCGTTGATCAGGCAGTCCAGCATTTGTTGGCCAGCGCTTAAGTTCAGTGACTCATCTTTATTAAATTGGGTACTGACAGCCGGATATACACCTTTCCAGTTAACTTGCATTTTTTTACTCCTGAGGATTCGAATGGGCATTGTGCTCTTGGCAACAGAATGGCATGCTAAGCGAAATGAAGATTGTATACAATATGCAAAGAGGATTTTTTATGCAGGCGGTAAATCTGAGTACCGAGCCATTTGAAACAAATAAGCCGGCGGCCGCGCGTGCTATCAGTAGTCAACGACAGATGGTGGTGATAGGTGCCGGTGTCATTGGTCTGGTCACCGCTTGTTGTTTGCAGCAACAAGGGCATCAGGTGTTATTACTGGACGGTAATGGTGTGGGTCAGGGCTGCTCTTTTGGCAACGCCGGTCATTTGGCAACAGAACAAGTTTTTCCGCTGGCTGATCCGGCTCTATTGCCAAAGTTACCCGGTTTTTTGCTGGATCCTTTGGGGCCACTGGCGATACGGCCGCGTTATTTTTTAAAGGCGTTGCCGTTTTTTGTACGTTTTATCAATCAGATGAGAGCAAAAAAGCGCAGTGCCAATATGCAGGCGCTCAAACAGCTGCTGCAAAGTGCCATACCGGCCTGGCAGCAACTGCTTGCTGAAGCCGGATGTGCTCATCTGATCAAAACTGAAGGCAGTTTGCTTGTGTTTGAGCAAACCGAGCTGGCGCAGGTAGAGCTGGTGGCGCAAAGTTATGCCGGGCAGGGGGTTGCCGTTGAAGTTCTCACCAGTGCTCAGTTGCAAAACCGTTTCCCGGGCCTTGCTGGTAGCATCCGTTATGCCATCTGGTTTAAGGACGTTGGTCAAACCATTTCACCAAATCTTTTGAATCAAGCGTTGTTTCAATGGTTTATCAGTATGGGCGGTCAATTTTTGCAGCAGAAGGTGGCAAAAATCAGCAGCCGCTCTGGTCTGGCAGTGCATCTTGAGCCCAATCAAATAGCTGCAGCTTTGCAACAATCAGAGGCCGCGCCACAGATCATTGCCACTGAGCAACTGGTGGTGTGCGCCGGTGTGCACAGTAAAAGCCTGTTGGCTCAGCTGGGCTATAAACTGCCGATTGAAGCGGAGCGGGGTTACCATCTGATGACATCCCCAACGGTGCAGCCACAGTTGCCGATTGCTTCTTTTGAACGCAAAATGATTATGACTCCGATGCTGGAAGGGTTGCGCCTGGCAGGCACAGTTGAGTTTGCCGGTACAGAACTTGCTGACAACTGGCAGCGTGCTGAGCGGCTCAGGCTTCATGGTGAGGCGTTATGGCCGGCTTTATTTAGTGAACAACACATAAAAAATACCAGAAGCGGCAAAGCGGTGGCTACAGCTACTGGTGCTGATACTTCTTCCGATGGAATGAAAGCACGGCCTGCCAACTGTTGGTCTGGGATGAGGCCGACTTTGCCGGATTCTCTGCCGGTGATCAGTGGTTGTGATATTCCGGGTTTATGGTTTCATTTGGGACATCAGCATCTGGGCTTAACCATGGCGGCAAGCTCCACCCGGTTGTTGTTAAAACTGATGGCAAAAGAGCCGGGTTCTGCGCAGTTGGCGGCACCTTTCAGTTTAAAACGTTTTAATTAATCCTTTAGCCTGTCACCCAAAAAGTTCAGGCCCGCGGCGCTATTAGCTGAGCGCTGCGGGGCCTTATTTCTCCTTTAACTGTCAGTAGTTTTAACAACTGTAACCGTAGATCATGTATTTACGTCAAGGCATAACCGCAAAGCTCGAACGCCAGCTGAGCGCTGATAGGCGTTGGCACAGATCAGGCCAGTTTTTATGCAATAAGGCACTAAATTTGCTTAACACCTGCTGCAGCTTCAGAGGCAACAACAAAAGGCAAATTGTTGATTCTGAATAACTAAAAGAATGCCAGCAAGCGTCATTAAGCTCAGCTGGCCGGGTGAGTGTCGGACTGTGCAGAGAGCCCTGACCATGCAGATACGAGCGATATTTTTTCTGGTTGTGATGTTATTTAGTGGTGCAGCTGCCTGGCGGTTGTCCAGCATGGCCGACTTTCAGTTATTTGGTGCTTTAGTACACAGAGTAGACACTGAAGCGCCTTTGATAGCCCTGACCTTTGATGATGGTCCTGTGCCCGGCAAAACCGAACAAATTTTGCAAATTCTGGCCACGGAGAACGTGCCTGCTACATTTTTTCTGACCGGCAAAGAGCTGGAGCAGCATCCGGAATTGTTACCAAAAATTCTGAACGCCGGCCATCAGGTGGGCAATCACAGTTACAGCCATCAGCGTCTGGTATTTAAAACACCGGGTTTTATCGCCCGGGAAATAGAGCAAACCGATGCTTTATTGAAACAGGGTGGTGCGCCTGAACCTTATTTTTTCCGTCCGCCTTATGGCAAAAAGCTGGTGTTATTACCCTGGTATTTGTCGGAGCAAAAGCGCCTGACGGTAACCTGGGATTTAGCTCCGGAGAATTATCCGCAGCTCACTAAAGATCCGGCCAAACTCAGTGCTTTTACTGTGCAGCAGGCCAAAGCCGGCTCTATTATTTTGCTGCATGTGATGTATGACAGCCGCAGCAATACCATGACTGCCGTACCGGAGATTATCCGCGGCCTCAAAGCGCGCGGTTTTCGTTTTGTCACAGTGCAGGAATTATTACGCCACCGGCCGGTCGGTTATTAAGGCGCTGGTTTTTCCCAAGCTGCTAATCCAGGGTGCCTTCTGCCAATAAAATATCCGGCTGTTGCAGCAGGCTCAGCTGCACCGTCTGTTTTAACGCCGCTACGACCAGTTCTGTTGTCATACTGGCTGCGCCGCTAAGTCTGGCCGCCTGCGCCGGTAAATAAGGGATATGAATAAAACCTGCCCTGACTTTTGGTGTTGCGGCCAGGGCCTGCATCAGACCATAAAACACATGGTTACAGACAAAGGTGCCGGCACTGTAGGAAATTTCGGCCGGAATACCTTGTTGTCGCAGGTTTTGCACTATGGCTTTGAGTGGCAGACTGGAAAAATAGGCGGTTGGTGCTCCGGCTATTACCGGCTCGCCCAGCGGCTGATTACCGGCATTGTCGGCAATACGCGCATCCTGATAATTAATCGCCACTTTTTCCAGGCTGATGGCTGGACGGCCACCGGCCTGACCCACAGCAATCACCAGCACAGGATTAAACTGATTTATTGCTTCATACAGTTTTTCAAGGCTCAGACCAAAAACACAAGGTAGCTCAATGGCTTGTACTTCTGTTTCGTCATCAGCTTGCCAACCCTGTAATTGTTGCACCGCCTGCCAGGACGGATTGATGCTCTCACCACCAAAAGGGGCAAAACCTGTTAATAAAATTCTTTGTTTCATGTGGGCTCCTTTAGGGGACAACAGGCGCTATTTCGGTTAGCCGTGCTGGCTAAAATGCCAGCAGATAGAGCAGCACTATATTAGCTGCCAATAACAATAGTGCCGTTGGCAACTGCATTTTAATCACCAGATGGGGGTCTTTGAGCTCCAGCAGCGCCGCCGGCACTATATTAAAATTGGCCGCCATCGGCGTCATCAAGGTACCGCAATAACCGCTGAACATGCCAATAGCGGCCATCACAGCCGGATTGGCACCTTGTTGCATCACCAGAAGTGGAATACCAATACCTGCGGTGATCACCGGAAATGCGGCAAAAGCATTGCCCATAATGACAGTAAAAAGAGCCATGCCAATACAATAAGCGGCAACGGCGACCCAGCGCTCATTCACTGCCAGATAAGTTTCACTCAGTGCCGCTACTGCGGTGCCGACGCCGGCTTCATTAAATAACAAACCCAAAGTGGCCAGCAGCTGTGGCAATAACACGGCCCAGCCCATGGCTTCCATCAATCTTTTGGCTTCAATACCGGCTTGCTGCGGTTTTTCCCGGGTTAACACACAGACTACCGGCAGACTGATAAGGCACGCCAAACCAAGACTGACCAGCGTCAGGTTTTTCGGATCCAAAAGTGTCCAACCATCGCCTTTCATTTCACCCAGCACCAGGACCCCAAAAACTGTCAGCAGGGGAATAAGTAGCGGCGGCAGGAACACCCAGCTCCCCAGCCTTTGCACAGAGTGCTGCAGCCGCTTTGGCGATAAGGCGTTGTGAGCACTGGCTTTGAGTGCGCCTGAACCTGCCAGCAGCGCCATCAGCACCACCATCAGTCCTACCAGGCTGTGTGGCAGATAATCACCAATTAAAAATACCAATGCATAACAGCCCCAAAAAGCGGCAGCGGCAAAACGATTGGGCAGGGTGCGGTCAAATAAACTTAACAGCGCTATCCACAACAGCAACAAACCAAGCAGCAGGTATAAAAAACTCAGTGAAATCATGGTTTCACCCCGGTGGCTGAACTGCTCAGGGGATCGGTTTGCGCCTGAGTGTCACTCTGTGACGCTGTGGTCACAGCAGCATGCTGCAGCTGCCTGAGCTGACGGTCAAACTGGTGCAGGCGCAGTGCATGAATGGCAAAAGCACAAAGGGCGGTTGGAATGCCCCAGAGTGCGATATGCAAAGGATCGGTTTCAATGCCGGATTCACGCAAAAAAGTGTGCATCAGCACTATGGCACCAAAAGCGACAAAAATATCTTCGCCAAAAAAAAGCCCAATATTGTCGGTGGCTGCGGCCATAGCCCGTACTTTTTGCCGCATAAGATCCGGTATGTTCTGCCAGCGCTGCTCAGCAATAGCTTCGCTCATAGGTGCCACTAAAGGCCGCACCATTTGTGGATGACCGCCGAGGCTGGTCAGCCCAAGGGCGGCAGTGCCTTCACGGACCGCAAGATATAAAGTTAAAAACTTCGCCACTGACGTTGTTTGACGTCTGGCAATAAAAGCCTGAGCTTGCTGTTTTAATCCATGACGCTCGGCCAGGCCAATAATGGCCAGCGGTAATAATAAAATCAGCGGCAAGGTGCGGGTTTTTAAAAAGCCTTCACCAAGTTCTGACAAAATTTGTGACAGCGGCATCAGCGCCGCAAGGCCGGTGCCAATGCCGGCCACCAGTACCACCAGCACCGGATTAAACCTGAGCACAAACCCCAGGATCACCAGCGCTACACCACAAAGCGGCCAGTAGTTTACTATTGCTGTTTGAGTGACGTCAGTCAGCATGGTGCACTCCGTCAGACTGCGCGTCAGAGACTGAAGTGTCTGAGTCTGCTGCACTTGTTACGGCGCAGATACGCACTCCGGCAGCAACAAGCGCCTGATTGAGCCTTTTGGCAAGTGCCACAGCGTCTGGGCTGTCACCATGCAAACACAGGCTTTGCGCTCTGAGTAACAGCTGTCCCTCTGAAAGCTGCAGCGGCAGCTGCTGGCTGATACAAAGGCTTTGCGCGACAGCGGCTTCTGGTGAGAGCAATGCACCAGGTTCAGAGCGGGGTACTAAGCTGCCATCAGCACGGTA
Organism: Rheinheimera sp.; assembly: GCA_003543135.1. Classification (GTDB taxonomy): domain Bacteria; phylum Pseudomonadota; class Gammaproteobacteria; order Enterobacterales; family Alteromonadaceae; genus Pararheinheimera. Next base: position 167,842 of record DPJG01000018.1, on the reverse strand, counting down.
AGCACGGTCGGCAAAAGCTTCGCTGATCACCTTGATGCCGTAGTCTGCTGCCAGCTTAGCCAGTATTGAATCCGGCAAAGTCACTAACAGCAGCTTTGGGCAAAGCTGCTGCATCAGCTTAAGCAAAACCCTTGCTGTAGCTTCATCTTTGGCCACATGGTTATACAAGGCGCCGTGGGGTTTAACATGGCGGACCACAGCATTCTCTTGTGCACACAAAGCAAAAAAATACTGCAGCTGCGCACTCAGGCTGTCGCCCAGTTGTGTTGCTGATAACAGCATGAGCTTTCGGCCAAAATTGGATTTATCCGGATAAGAAGGGTGAGCGCCAATGGCTACACCCGCTTTTTTACACTGCCTGATGGCGGTGCGGATTTGTTCTTCAGTGCCGGCATGAGCGCCGCAACTAATATTGGCCGAAGAAATCCAGGGAATGATGGCTGAATCGTCAAAACCTTCACCTATATCGGCGTTTAAATCAATGTGCATACAAAATACCGGCTACAGCGGGGAGAACCACCTTAACAGTTTGGCTTTTTTTATGTAAATAGCCGGCTGCTGCTTTTCAGTTGTGATGCGTTAAAAGCACTGCGTCACTTTATTATTGTGTACTGAAAGTTCTTAGGTAGACTGTGTATCGGTTTACAATATCCGCGGAATATCAGTCATTTACCGGATGAAATCTGCACTCAGTCACTTTAAACTGCCTGTTTTAGCTTGAGTGAGTTTGGGCTGTGCTGGTTTTAACGGCTGCATATTCTCTAGTTCACTTCATTCGCGATTTCTCATTGAGGTTTATATGGCAATAACTGCTGAACATCCGCTGCAAATCCGCCCGGCGACAGTGGCCGATCTGACAAAACTGGCGGCGCTTGAAGCCGAACTTTTTGCCGATGTGGTGTATCCGGCGTTTTTTTTTCGCCAGGCGCACGATTTGTGGCCGGATTTATTGCGCTTAGCCTGTCGGGGGGACGAGTTGCTTGGTTATATTCTGGCGGCACCGGCGCAGCAAGGGCCTGGCGAAATGGGTATTTTGTCGCTTGCCGTGGCACAGGCCGCACAAGGGCAGGGCATTGGCAAAATGTTATTAACTGATTTGCTGCAAGTGCTGCCTGCTGATGGCAAAAAACTCTGGCTCACCGTTGCTCCGGACAATAAAGCTGCAGTTGCGCTTTATCAGAAATTTGGTTTTCAAAGTGTAAAAACCGAAGCCGATTATTATGGCAAAGGCGAACACCGCATGGTGCTGGTGAAGCAACATGGCGGCTGAAATCAGCCGTTGTTTTTGCGATAAAAAAAACAAAAAATTACGCCCTAAGCCGCGTCATTATTGACTTTTCATCAAATGCTCGACGACTTCGAAAAGCCTCGCTATAATGCCGCGTCCTATTAAACAATGGATCTGGTTGACTAGTGCTGAGTAAGCGAAACATGCCAGATTTAAGCATGATGGCGTAAACCCCACGCCCGTTTTTGATTTTGAGGTAACAAGATGCAAGTTTCTGTTGAAACCACCCAGGGTTTAGAGCGCCGTGTCAATATCACGGTTCCAGCCGCGGCAATCAGCACTGAAGTAGAAAAAGAACTCCGCCAAATCGCTAAACACCGCCGTATTGATGGTTTCCGTCCAGGCAAAGCGCCAGTCGCTATTATCAAAAAAATGTTTGGTCTGTCTGTGCTGCAGGACGTTGCTTCACGTCAGATGCAAAACCATTTTTATCAGGCCATTGTTGCCAACAAACTGAACCCGGCAGGCGTACCAACTTTTGCTCCTGGTCAGCTGGCTGAAGGCAAAGATTTAGAATTTACTGCCACTTTCGAAGTGTATCCGGAAGTGAAGTTAGACGGTTTGAGCAAAATTGAAGTGACCAAGCCAACAGTAGAAATCTCTGCTGATGACATGGCAAAAATGATTGAAACTCTGCGTAAACAACACGCAACATGGGCGGCGAAAGATGGCGCTGCTGCCAACGGCGACCGCGTAAAAATGGACTTCGTTGGTTCAATCGACGGCGTTGAATTTGAAGGCGGCAAAGCTGAAGGTTTCAGCCTGGACTTAGGTTTAGGCCGGATGATCCCAGGTTTTGAAGATGGCATTATCGGCAAAAAAGCCGGTGAGCAATTTACTATTGACGTGACTTTCCCTGCTGAATACCACGCTGAAGCGTTAAAAGGCAAAGCTGCTCAGTTTGCTATTACGCTGCAGTCAGTTGAAGCTCAGGTGCTGCCTGAAGTAAACGAAGAGTTCGTGAAGCTGTTTGGCTTAGCTGAAACGACCGTTGAAGCCCTGCACGCTGAAGTGCGTAAAAACATGGAACGTGAACTGAACCAGGCCATCAAAGGCAAGGTAAAAGAGCAGGTCATCAAAGGTTTATTAGCTTCTCATGAAGTTGAAGTGCCACAGGCGCTGATCGATGCTGAAGTTGACGTTTTACGTCGTCAGGCGCTGCAGCGTTTTGGCAACAACGTGAACGCGAAAAACCTGCCAGAGCTGCCAGCAGCGCTGTTTGCTGATCAGGCCCGTGACCGCGTGAAAGTAGGTCTGTTATTAGGCGAAGTGATCAAAACCAACAACCTGCAGGTTGACGACAGCCGCGTTCAGGCCTTAATCGCCAATATCGCTTCTGCGTACGAAGATCCGGCTGAAGTTGTGCAGTACTACAACAGCAACAAAGAGCTGTTACAGGGCATGCGCAATGTAGCTTTAGAAGAGCAGGCAATTGACTTAGTATTGGCTCAGGCCAAAGTGACTGAACAAGCTGCTAAGTTTGACGAGATCATGAATCCGCAAGCTGCCAACTAACATTGACTTTGTTTAGTTAGACGGTTTTAATGGCTCGGGCAGCAGTGTTCGGGCCATTTTATTTTCTGCCGTTTATTTTTTCCTAGGGAATCCAGCTTATGGTGCTTGAGCGTAATATGAATGATTTAGTCAATGCCTTAGTCCCCATCGTCATCGAACAAACCGCCAAAGGTGAACGTTCTTTTGATATTTATTCACGCTTACTCAAAGAGCGGGTTATTTTTCTGACCGGCCAGGTCGAAGACCATATGGCCAACCTGATAGTGGCGCAGTTGTTGTTTCTGGAATCTGAGAATCCGGAAAAAGACATCTACATCTATATCAACTCACCCGGTGGCTCAGTCACTGCAGGCCTCGCCATTTATGACACCATGCGCTATATCAAATGTGATATCGCCACAGTTTGTGTGGGTCAGGCTGCCAGTATGGGCGCCTTTTTGTTATCCGGTGGTACCAAGGGCAAAAGATATTGCCTGCCAAATGCCCGTGTCATGATCCACCAGCCTTTGGGTGGTTTCCAGGGCCAGGCCACAGATTTTGAAATTCATGCCCGTGAAATTCTGACCATCAAAGAAAAATTAAACCGTCTGATGGCTGAACACACCGGCAAAACGTACGAAGAAATTATTGCCGGCACTGAACGTGATAATTTCTTAAGCGCCCAACAGGCGCTGGATTATGGTCTGGTTGATAACATCTTAACCAAACGCGAAGCAAAATAATTGATTGGCGCCTTTTGCAGGAAGTGAAAGGCGCATTGTGAAAGAGGTAGTTCCATGTCTGATCACCGCACTGACGGCGACAAAAGCAGCAAGCTGTTGTATTGCTCCTTTTGCGGCAAATCACAACACGAAGTGCGTAAGTTGATCGCAGGTCCACAGGTATATATCTGTGATGAATGCGTTGACCTATGCAACGACATTATCCGTGAAGAAATTAAAGATATTTCGCCCAAGCGTGATGGCAATAAATTACCAACACCACGCGAAATCCGTGCTCATCTGGATGATTACGTGATTGGTCAGGACCATGCTAAAAAGGTACTGGCTGTTGCTGTATATAACCACTACAAAAGGCTGCGTAACAGCAGTTCAAAGCAAGATGTTGAGCTTGGCAAAAGTAACATCCTGCTGATTGGCCCGACCGGCAGTGGCAAAACCTTATTAGCAGAAACTTTAGCCCGTTTACTGGATGTACCTTTTACCATGGCCGACGCCACGACGTTAACCGAAGCCGGTTATGTCGGTGAAGACGTGGAAAATATCATTCAGAAACTGCTGCAAAAATGCGATTACGATGTGGAAAAAGCCCAGCGTGGCATTGTGTACATCGACGAAATTGACAAAATTTCCCGTAAATCAGAAAACCCGTCCATTACCCGTGATGTGTCAGGGGAAGGGGTGCAGCAGGCGCTGTTGAAGCTGATTGAAGGCACAGTAGCGTCGGTGCCGCCGCAAGGTGGCCGTAAACATCCGCAGCAGGAATTTTTGCAGGTGGACACCTCTAAAATTCTGTTTATCTGTGGTGGTGCTTTTGCAGGCCTGGATAAAATTATTGAGCAGCGCAGTGCCAAAGGCTCCAGCATTGGTTTTGGTGCTGAAGTGAAAGCCAAAGAAGGCACCCGCTCACTGACCGAAAGTTTCCGCGATGTGGAGCCGGAAGACTTAGTAAAATTTGGTTTAATTCCGGAGTTTATTGGTCGTCTGCCGGTACTGGCCACTTTAACAGAACTGGATTTAGCTGCTTTAATGCAAATTTTAAGTCAGCCGAAAAATGCGCTGGTTAAACAATTTGCCGCTTTATTCCAGATGGAAAACGTTGAGCTGGAGTTCCGTGAAGACGCGCTTAAAGCCATAGCGCAAAAGGCGATGGAGCGTAAAACCGGCGCCCGTGGTCTGCGTTCTATTGTTGAAGGTGTGTTGCTCGATACCATGTATGACTTACCCTCAATGCAGGATGTCAGCAAAGTGGTGATTGACGAAACCGTGATCCGCGGCGAGTCGCAGCCTATTCTGATTTACGAAAATCCGGAAAAAGCCGTGGCTGAATCCCACTAAAAAGCAATTTGCAGCATAAAGTTTAAAAAGGAGCTTCGGCTCCTTTTTTTCTGCCGTTTAACAACGAGCCCAATGCGGTGATTTTGATTTTTGCTGTTGTTGTCAGAAGCCGTAGTGCCGGCTTTTTTTTGCGCAGTGTTGACCACATCCCGGCTTTGCTGCGTAAAAAAGCTCAGTAGCTGGGCAGTTGGCTGAAAACACAGATGTTTTCCATGCTTTTTTTAAACTGTGCATTGAAGTCACAATGAGCGCCCCCATATACTTTGTTAATCACGCCTGCAGTAATTAATTCGAGAGAGACTAAATGACAGAAGCAACAGTCGAACGTTTGCACATGCCGGTTTTGGCGTTACGTGACGTTGTCGTCTATCCCCACATGGTGATCCCATTGTTTGTCGGGCGGGCGAAATCTATTAAATGTCTTGATGCCGCCATGGACAACGAAAAACAAATTTTCCTGGTCGCGCAAAAAGATGCAACGCTGGACGATCCGGCCGAAGCTGATTTATTCCGTGTAGGTACAGTCGCCACTATTTTACAGTTACTAAAATTGCCGGATGGCACTGTCAAAGTGCTGGTCGAGGGCGGCCGTCGCGCCCGATTGGTCGATTTTACCGAAACCGACAATCTGTTTATGGCGAATGTGGAAGTCATTCCAACGCCGGAAATGGACAGTCGTGAACAGGAAGTGTTCCTGCGCTCTGCGGTCAATCAGTTTGAAGGTTATATCAAGCTGAATAAAAAAATTCCGCCTGAAGTTTTAACGGCATTATCTGGTATTGATGACGCAGCTCGCCTGGCCGATACCATGGCTGCTCATATGCCGCTCAAGGTTGAAGACAAACAAAAAGTGCTGGAAATCATCGACGTGACAGAACGTCTTGAATTCCTGATGGCGATGATGGAAAGCGAAATTGACATTCTGCAGGTTGAGCGTCGCATCCGTGGTCGTGTCAAAAAACAAATGGAAAAAAGCCAGCGTGAGTATTATCTGAACGAGCAGATGAAAGCCATCCAGCGCGAGCTGGGCGAGCTCGACGACACGCCGGACGAGTTTGAAGCCATCAGCCGTAAGATTGAAGCGGCGCAGATGCCGGAAGAAGCTAAAAACAAAGCGACAGCAGAACTCAGTAAACTGAAAATGATGTCACCAATGTCGGCAGAAGCCACAGTGGTGCGTTCTTATATCGATTGGTTAACCCAGGTGCCATGGAAACAACGCTCCAAGGTGAAAAAGAACCTGGCGCTGGCCGAAGAAATTCTGAACGCCGACCATTACGGCCTGGATAAAGTCAAAGAACGCATTCTGGAATATCTGGCGGTACAACAGCGGGTCAATAAACTCAAAGGGCCAATTTTGTGTCTGGTTGGCCCACCGGGTGTGGGTAAAACCTCACTGGGTCAATCTGTCGCCAAAGCAACAGGCCGCAAATATGTGCGGATGGCCTTGGGCGGCGTGCGCGATGAAGCGGAAATCCGTGGTCATCGCCGCACCTATATAGGGTCTATGCCAGGTAAAATCATCCAGAAAATGGCAAAGGTTGGTGTTCGCAACCCGCTGTTTTTACTCGATGAAATTGACAAAATGGCATCAGACTTCCGTGGTGACCCTGCGGCAGCCTTATTGGAAGTGCTGGATCCTGAGCAAAACTCAGCTTTTAGCGACCATTACCTGGAAGTCGATTATGACTTATCAGACGTGATGTTTTTTGCCACCAGTAACAGTCTGAATATTCCGGAAGCTTTATTGGATCGGATGGAAGTGATTCGTTTGTCGGGTTACACCGAAGATGAAAAACTGAATATCGCCAAACAGCATTTGATCAATAAACAAATTGAACGCAACGGCCTGAAAAAAGGCGAGCTGACCATTGAAGATAGCGCCATTATCGGCATTATCCGTTATTACACCCGCGAAGCCGGGGTGCGTAGCTTAGAGCGTGAAATTTCGAAGTTATGCCGCAAAGCCGTCAAACAAATTCTGCTTGGTAAGAGTGGTAAAAAAGTGGTGGTCAATCAGGCTAATCTCGAGGAATTCCTCGGTGTGCAGCGCTTTGATTACGGCAAAGCGGAAGATAGCAACCGTATTGGTCAGGTGACAGGCCTGGCCTGGACTTCAGTGGGCGGCGATTTACTGACCATTGAAGCTGCTGCTGTGGTGGGTAAAGGTAAACTGACTCACACAGGTTCGCTCGGTGATGTGATGAAAGAGTCGATTCAGGCGGCGATGACTGTAGTCAGAAGCCGTGCTGAAACTCTGCGCATCAACGAAGATTTTTACGAAAAACGCGACATTCACATCCATGTGCCGGAAGGCGCCACGCCAAAAGATGGTCCAAGTGCAGGTATTGCGATGGTCACAGCATTGGTGTCAGCCTTAACAGGCAATCCCGTGCGCGCGGATGTGGCCATGACAGGTGAAATTACCCTGCGGGGCGAAGTGTTACCAATAGGTGGCTTAAAAGAAAAATTATTGGCAGCACATCGGGGCGGAATTAAACGCGTTTTAATTCCTCACGATAACGTTCGGGATTTAAAAGATATTCCGGATAACGTCAAAGGGGATATCGAAATTTGTCCGGTGAAGTGGATTGATGAAGTGCTGGAGTTGGCGTTACAGGAACCACCAACGGGTATGTCCGTGTTAAATGTGGAAAAAACCAGCGTAAAAGCTAAAAAAAGCCAAAAAAATGTGGTTTAGGGGCTTTTCAAACGCTCAGGCTGTGCTAATTTAGGGGCAGTTTCGTTCCAGCCCTTGTGTGACAAGGGCTGGCGAGACACCAAGAAATTTTCAAGTCCATTGTATTTGTGCTTGCAAGCATTTCCGATGCTTGATATAACAAAGCCGACATTACAAGAATGTATTTACAATCTGGTTGTAGAAAATAATAACAATTGAAGGGGATGATATTGTGAACAAGTCTCAACTTATCGACAAAATTGCTGCTGGTGCAGACATTTCTAAAGCGGCAGCGGGTCGTTCTCTTGACGCGTTCATCGAAGCCGTTACTGAAGCTTTAAAGGAAGGTGACTCAGTTGCGCTGGTTGGTTTTGGTACTTTTGCAGTGCGTGAGCGTGCAGCCCGTACTGGCCGTAACCCACAAACTGGCGAGACGATCCAAATCGCTTCTGCGAAGATCCCTTCTTTCAAGCCAGGCAAAGCGTTAAAAGACAGCGTTAACTAAAACCTGAATGCTGTACCGGCGCGCTGGTACAGTAGCTAAGCTAAAAGAACAGTAAGGCTTGTATGACAAGCTGAAATGATAAGTGAGTTAAAACCTTAGCGCGCATATCGACAGTTCCGTTACAGCTTCTATAAAAAAGGCGCATCTGTTAAGATGCGCCTTTTTTTTAAGCCCGTCATTGCCGTTAAAAGAGATGAAGCAAGCATGTTAGAAAAGATCAGAGAAGGTTCAAAAGGGATTGTTGCTCAGGTCATTCTGGGCCTGGTGATCCTGACATTCGCCGTATCAGGCGTGAGCAGCTATTTTGCGAACAACAGCGATCAGTCTGTTGCTGTGGTAAATGGCGAAGAAATCAGCCGCGAGAAGTTTGAACAAAGTTATCAGAACGAACGTGCCAGAATGCAGCAACAGTTTGGCGATATGTTTTCTTCGCTGGCTGCCGATCCTGAGTACATGAATAATTTCCGTAATTCAGTGTTAGAACGTTTAATTGACGAAACCCTGATGAAACAGCAGGCAGACGCGCTTGGATTAAAAATCAGCGACGCCCTGTTGAAAAAAACCATTACTGAAATGACCGAGTTTCAGGTCGATGGTGTATTTAATAACGAACGTTACAACGCGTTGTTACGCCAAAACAACCTGACGCCAAACCAGTTTGGTGACATTCTGCGTGAACAATTTTCCCGCAATCAGCTGATGGTGGGTCTGGCAGGTTCTGAGTTTGCGCTGCCGGGCGAGTTAAAAACGCTGATGACGTTACAACAACAGAATCGTGATATTGAATATGTGACTATTAAAGCCAGTGATTTTGCTGCCAAGGTAGAAATCACCGATGAAAAGCTGAATGAGTATTATCAGCTGAATCAGGCCGCATATGCCACACCAGAACAGGTTTCACTGCAATATGTCGAGCTGAAAAGCAGCGACCTGGCAAAAGCCATTGAAGTGTCTGAAGCCGACGTCACTGCTTATTACGAAGCAAACAAAGACAGATATCAGACTGAAGAGCGTCGTCGCGTTTCTCATATTCTGCTCGAAGCTGCCGAAGAAGATGCCGCAGTAAAAGCCAAAGCTGAAACGCTGTTAAAAGATATTCAGGCTGGTGCTGATTTTGCTGAGGTTGCCAAAGCCAATTCTGCGGATACTGTGTCAGCTGAAAACGGTGGTGATCTGGATTTTATCAGCAAAGGTGTAATGGAAGCTGAATTTGAAGCAGCTGCTTATGCGCTGGCAAAAGTAGGTGATGTGAGTCCTGTTGTTAAAACTTCTTTTGGCTATCACATTATCAAACTGACTGAAATTGAAGCTGCACAAGTGAAGCCTCTGGCCGAAGTTCAGGCTGCAATTAAAGAAACAGTGCAAAAAGAAAAAGCTGCCGAGAAGTTTGCTGAACTACAACAAAAACTGGCTGAAGTCAGTTTTGAAGTGGCGGACAATCTGGATGAGGCTGCAACAGCTGTGAATGGCAAGGTACAAGAGCTGCCGTTGTTCTCTCGTGAGACTGCCAAAGCGCCTTTTGCTGTGCCGGCATTCCTGGATAAAGTCTTTAACGAGGAATTTATTGCTTCAGGCACCAACAGTGATGTCATTACATTGAGTGATGATCATGTGGTGGTGGCTCGTCTGGTAGAACATCAGAGTGCCAAAACCAAATCTTTTGACGAAGTAAAAGCCGAAGTGGTTAAAGCTGTGACGGCCGCTGAGAGCAGCAAGCAGGCTAAAGCCAAAGCAGAATCGTTGCTGGCAGTGTTTAACGAAGGTAAAGATTTACGTGCCCAGTTAACTGCGGATGGCTTAAAACTGGAAGTGTCGGCTGCCACACCACGTTTTGGCGGTGCTTTAGATGCACAAATCCGTACCAAAGCCTTTGAGCTGGCAAAACCTGTTGAAGCCAAGCCGATGTCGGTAGGGGTTGCAGAGTTGAGCTCTGGTGATGTTGCACTGGTGTTAGTGACTAAAGTGACCGAGGTTGCCACCACAGCTGAACCAGCTACTGCCGAGCTGCAGCAGTTTGCGCAGCAAATGGGTCAGTCGCATTTTGGTGCCGTACAGCAGGCGTTAAAAGCGCAGGCAGAAATTGTGCGTAAACTGCCAGCTATGACCAGCGAAGACTTATAAGCTGAAAAGCCATATGAAGTTAAAAAAACCGCCATTTGGCGGTTTTTTTAACTGTGTAACTAAAGCAGCTTTCCCTGCACAGTTAATATTGCAAGCTGTTGATCAGTTTGCGGCTGTAGTCATGTTGCGGGTTGGCAAATACCTCGTTAGTCGGGCCATAATCCAGGCTCTGCCCCTGATGTAACACCAGGGTCTGATCCGCTATATGGCGGACCAGTCTCAGCTGATTGGTCACCAGCAAATAAGCCAGGCCGGTGTTCTGCTGCAGCTCCAGCAATAAATTGACGATCTGTGCGCGTAGGGAAGGGTCCAGTGCGGTCAGCGCTTCATCGAGGATCAGGATTTTCGGATCCAGGATCAAGGCCCTTGCCAGCGCCACCCGTTGTAGCTGTCCGCCGGAAAACATATGCGGATAATAGTTACCATGCTCGTTCAGCAGACCCAATAACTTCAGGGTGTCGGAAATTTTCTGCTCCCGTTGTTCTTCACTGAGCACAGTGCTGTATTTTAAAACATCATGCAGAATGTCGGATATCTTCTGATTTGGATTCAGGGAGCGGGCAGCATCCTGAAAAATATAACGAATTTGATGGTTGGTTTTATGAAAATCCCGGCAGTTCACCACCTTACCAGCCAGCGCAATTTCACCGCTGTCCGGTTGTTCAATACCCACCAGTAGTTTGGCTAAGGTACTTTTACCAGAGCCGGTTTCACCGACCACGGCCAGAGTTTCACCTGCTTTTAGGGTAAAACTGATATCACTTAATGCCTGAATGGTTTTATGCCGGAACAGTCCCAGTGCTTTTTGGTAACTTTTACTCAGATGACTGACCTTGATCAGATCACCGCTTTTTACCTGATCACTCATCTGCTTGCTCCTGCATCGGAAAATGGCAACTGTAATAATGGTTTTGTAACCGCTCCAGCACTGGTGTTTTCACACACTCTTTGCGCGCATTTGGGCAACGTGGCCCAAGCCGGCAGCCAATAGGTAAATGTTGTAGTGTTGGAATACTGCCATGCAGAGCATATAGCTGTTGTTTAAAACCAAGCTCAGGCTGGAACTCAGGCACACTTTTAATCAGCGCATGGGTATAAGGGTGCAACGGATGTTTTAGCAAGGTAGCGGTGTCGCCGGCCTCCACCAGCTGACCACAATACAACACACTCAGAGTGTCGGTATTGCGCGCTACAGTTTCAAGCTCGTGGCTGATCAGCAAAATAGAGGTGCCTTTAAGCTGATTAAAACTGGCAAGCAGCCTGAATAGCTGCGCCTGAGTGGTGCTTTCCAGCGCAGTTGTCGGTTCATCTGCTATCAGTAGTTTTGGGCTTTTGGCAATCGCCATCGCAATCATGATTTTCTGACAAACACCTTCGGACAACTGATAAGGGTAGCTGTTGAGCACTGCCGCATGGTCGCGGATCCCCACTTTGTGTAATAACGCAATGGCTCTTTTATTACGGGCATAACCACGCTGCCACCAGGACACACCTTCGAGCTGATGATCCGGGATAGCTTCAGCCAACTGTTCTCCAATAGGAGAGGTTGGATCCATGCTGCGGCTTGGCTCCTGATAAATCATCGCTATATCACGGCTGATAATGCGTCGTTGTTCGTCGTAAGATAACCTGAGTAAATCCTGACCACACCAGTGAAAACGATCAGCCGATATTTTCCAGCGTTGATGCAACACGCCCATAATGGCTTTGGCTATCAGGCTCTTACCTGAACCAGACTCGCCAACCAAACCACGGATCTCACCTTCGCGCAGCGACAGATTCACTCGGTCAACAGCGCGTACCAAACCATCCGGTGTTTCCAGCTCCAGCGTTAAATTGCGGATATCCAATAATTGCATCAGTTTTCCCGCCGTTTTTTCATTGCAACCCGCAGGCCGTCCCCAACCAGATTCACTGCCAGCACAGTGACAAATATCAATAAACCGGGCAGGGCAACTGTCCAGGGTGCCAGATAGATAGAGTCGAGGGAATCGGCGATCATCGCCCCCCATTCGGCTGTCGGTGACTGAGCGCCAATGCCAAGAAAGCCAAGCGCCGCTATATCCAGCACTGCGGTGGAAAGCGCCATAGTACCCATCAGCACCAGTTGCTCCCAGGTGTTTGGTAAGATCACGGAAAACAGCAGTTGCCGCTGATTGGCACCATCCAGCCGGTAAGCCGTGACATAATCCTGTTTCAGCTGCTGTGCTATAGCGTTGCGCACACCATGAATAAATTGTGGCAGCAGCGCCAGCATAATGGCCCAGATGGTATTGAGTAACCCAGGCCCCAGCACAGCAACGATAACGATAGCAAGCAATAACGAAGGAATCGTCAGTGCTAAATCTAATAAGTGGTTAAAAATACTCGATTTAACCCCTTTGCTCATACCGGAAAGCGCGCCAAGCACCAGCCCGACCAACAAGGACCCCAACACCGCCAGAATAGCCAGGCCAAAAGTGTAACTGGCTCCCAGCATCAGTCTTGACATCAGGTCACGGCCCAAATCATCGGTACCCAGCGGATAAGACACCATACCTGAGTCCTGCCAGGATGGTGGCAGCAGCAACAGCTGAGAATTCTGCAGGTAAGGGTCATGGGGTGTTAAAAAAGGCGTCAGCACCGCAAGTGCCAGCAAAATAACTAATAACACCAGGCCAAAAAACGCAAAATGTTGTGGTGCAAAGTGCTTCCACAATAACTTTAGCGGGCCTTTGTTGTGTTCCTCGTAATAGAGCCGGAGTTTTTTCATATCAGAACTTCCTGGCCAGAGGGTTAAACAGGGTGTGCATAATTTCGGTCAGCATATTGACCAGGATCACCAAAGAAGACACCAGCAGCACTCCCCCCTGGATCGCCGGGAAGTTACGTTGATAAATACTGTCGATAAGCCAGCGGCCAATGCCAGGCCAGGAGAAAATCACTTCGGTGATCATCGCCAGGGTGATCAGGGTGCTAAATTGCAGGCCCACCTGGCGGGTGACCGGCAGCAGCGCGTTGCGAAGACCGTGGGTATACAGTACCTGCAGCCTGGTTAAGCCTTTGGCCCGCGCAGTTTTTATATAGTTTTGCTCCAGCACATCCAGCATCGAATCCCGGGTAAAACGGATCATCACAGTGGTTGGATAAGTGGCCAGCACCACGGACGGCAATAACATATGACGGATGGCATCAATGAACGCTTGCTGCCGGTAACTCTGCTCGGACAATAAAATATCCGGCAACATAAAACCCGTCACAGTCGGAATTTCATACAACACACCAAGCCGGCCAGAGGTCGGCAACCAGCCAAGGCTGAGTGAAAACACCATGATCAACAGCAATGCCCACCAGAAAATAGGCACAGAAAAACCAATCAGCGCCAAAGTGGAAATCACTTTATCCAGCCATTTGTCTTTGCGAACTGCAGCGACAATGCCAAGCGGTATACCGACCAGCAAAGACAAAAACAGCGCATAAGCGGCCAGCTCAAGGGTTGCCGGCATCACCTGCAACATCTCGGTTAACACATTTTGCTGGCTGGAAAAAGATAAAGCCCAGTCTCCCTGCAGCAGACGTTGCACAAATAACAGGTACTGCTGCAGATAATTCTGATCAAGCCCCAGCTGGCGAGTCAACATCACTTCATCCGCCGGACTGATATTGCGAAGGCCGGTGAAATTAGACAGCACATCACCCGGGAACAAATAACTGAGGCTAAAGGCAAAAATGGTCAGTGCCACAAACACAAAAGCAAGTAAAAACAAACGCCTGAACAGGTAATGTAAAATCATCAGTGTTTTCCTGCCATTGCAAAATTAACGCCGCCATAAGGGTTAATGGCAACGCCGCTGACATTGCTGCTGCGCACCTGAAAACGCTTGGAATGGGCAATAGGCATCAGCGGCATCTGCTGCGCCTGATACTGCTGTGCCTGCAGATAAAAGGCCCGCCGTTCATTTAGATCTGCGGTATTCACCGCTTGTTGCAGCAGATTGTCAAAATGTTCGTCACACCAGTTGGCTCTGTTACTGCCAGACACTGCTGCAGCACAGCTTAATAATGGCCGTAAGAAGTTATCCGGATCGGCATTGTCGGCCGACCAGCCAATCAACACTGAGTCATGTTCAGCCTGAGTCAGTTTGCGTCTGAAGGTGTTCCATTCATAAGAAACGATCCGGGCTTTGACCCCAATCTGCGCCAGATCGGCCTGCATCAGTTCCGCCATTTTTAGTGCATTGGGGTTATACAACCTTTGCACCGGCATAGCCCAGATATCCAGACTAAATCCTTTGGCAAAACCCGCTTCTGCCAGCAGCACTTTGGCTTTTTCCGGGTTGTAGGCTTCGGTGAGCTGCGGTTTTTGATAAGCCCATGAATTGGGAGGCAATAAGGAATCAGCCTGTTCGGCCTGACCAAAATACACCGCCTGCAGAATATTCTGTTTATTCACAGCCAGGGCCAGTGCCTGACGCACTTTTACATTATTCAGCGGTGGTTTTTGTGTGTTAAAAGCCCAATAACCCACGTTCATACTGGTTTGCACATCGACCACAAAATCCTGACGCTTTGACAATAGTTCCAGCTCTGCCAGTCGTGGAATAGGTGCCACATCACATTCATGGGTTAATAATTTGGCCACTCTTTTGGTGCTGTCCGGCACTATATCAATCACCAGTTGTTGCAGATTAGAGCCCTGGCGCCAATGCTGTGGATGGCGGAAATAACGAATTAAGACATCTTTTTGGTAGTGCCGGAACAAAAAGGGTCCTGTGCCTACGGGCAGATGGTCAAGATCTGGCAGTTTATTTTCTGCCTGAAGCTTAGCGCCATATTCGGCCGACAACACAGCGGCAAAGTCTGTTGCCAGAGTCGACAAAAACGAACTGTCAGGTTTATTCAGACGAAACTCAACTTCGTACGGGGAAATCGCCTTGACTTCAGCCACCAGCTGGCGCCATTCCATACTGTCAAAATA
This sequence comes from Rheinheimera sp., assembly GCA_003543135.1. Classification (GTDB taxonomy): domain Bacteria; phylum Pseudomonadota; class Gammaproteobacteria; order Enterobacterales; family Alteromonadaceae; genus Pararheinheimera. The sequence continues at coordinate 152,719 of DPJG01000018.1, read as the reverse complement.
AGGATATTCAGTGGCGGTCTGATGAAATGGATGCTCTGGCAACAAAATACGGTTAAAGGTAAAAACAACATCATCGGCATTAAGTGTGCGGCTGGGCTTAAAATACTCAGTGTGGTGAAAAACCACGTTTTCCCGCAGCTGAAACCTATAACTTAAGCCGTCGTTGCTGACCAGCCAGCCGGTGGCCAAACCCGGCAGCAATTCACCGGTTTGGGCGTTAATATCCAGCAACCTGTCATACAAATGCTGGCTGATGGCATCAATAGTAGTGCCAGAGGTAACCAATTGCGGGTTAAAGCTTTCGGGTGAGCCCTCAACACAATACACCAGACCGGCACCGCCAGTATCATGAGGATCTGGCTGACAAGCGTTGGTGAGCAGGGTCGTCAGGCAGACTAAAGTCAGACGCTGGTAAATATTCATTGTTGGCTGTCTAACAGTTTGTATTTTTTCATATAACCACGCAGCTGATGATAAGTCAGGTTCAGTGCTTCTGCCGTTTTTTTCTGATTGTACTGACAAGCCGCCAGCGCCTGTTTAATGAGCGTCACTTCAAACTGTTCTGACAGCTGTTTAAAGTCCTGGCTTTGCGAAAAATCAATCACATTTTGTGCTGGCGCCTGCTCGCGGTTTGGCGGCGGCGCATTATCCATGGATGCAGGCGTTTTGGCTACTGCCACAGTTTCGCTGGCAGTGCTGACTCTGTCATTGGTTCTGACTCTACTGAGGGGTCTGAACGGCGATTCAAAAGGGTCAAATAAAATCTGATGCACCGGTACATAAGGGTTGTTGCTGCGATAGACACTACGTTCCACCACATTTTTCAGCTCACGCACATTGCCCGGCCAGTCGTAGTCCAGCAGCATACGTTTGGCTTTTTCGGTAAAACCGCTGAAAAGCTCAAAATTAAGCTCCCGTGCCATGTTAATGGCAAAATGTTCAGCTAAAAGCAGAATATCTTCGCGCCGTTCGCGCATCGGTGGCAGGGTGATCACGTCAAAGGCAAGCCTGTCCAGTAAGTCGGCGCGAAACTCGCCGCGTTCAGCCATGCCGGGTAAGTCTTCGTTGGTGGCACAAATCAGCCGTACATCAACCTTAATAGGCCTGCTGCCGCCAACCCGCTCAAATTCACCATATTCAATCACCCGCAGCAGTTTTTCCTGTACCAGGCCAGGTGTGTTCGCCAGCTCATCCAAAAACAGGGTGCCAAAGTTGGCTCTTTCGAACCGGCCTTCATGCCTTTTACTGGCGCCGGTAAAAGCACCGGCCTCGTGACCAAATAACTCACTTTCCAATAAGTTTTCATTCAGAGAAGCGCAGTTTAGTGTCAGATAAGATTGATCCCAGCGCTGGGATAAATAGTGTAAACGGGCAGCGATCAGCTCTTTACCTGTGCCGCGCTCGCCAATGATTAATACGGGTTTATTCAGCGGTGCTATTTGTGAAACCTGATCCAACACGTTTAAAAAACTGTTGGCTTGTCCAATAAGATTGTCCTGTTGAAGTGACCTGGCCATATCCCTGCTACTAATTGGTTAAATTTGCTAATTAGTAGTCTATTTCAAAATGAACTTTTTCAGAAGAACTATTAAAAAATAATTAAAATACAATAAAAACAATAAGATAAAAGTTTTTTGCAAGTTGGCAAGAAACCTGAATAAGTAAAAGCGTAAAACACCGACAATTAATGAGGTAACTATCATGGGTATTTTCTCTCGCTTTTCAGACATCGTGAATTCAAACATCAACGCTTTATTAGATAAAGCGGAAGATCCGGAAAAAATGGTGCGCTTAATTATTCAGGAAATGGAGGACACACTGGTTGAAGTGCGTTCAACCTCAGCTAAAACCATCGCTGAGAAAAAAGAACTGCAACGTGTGGTGAACCGCCTGGAAGAAGAAGTTGCCGACTGGCAGGCAAAAGCTGAACTGGCTTTGTCTAAAAATCGTGATGATTTAGCCCGCTCTGCACTGGTGGAAAAACAAAAAGCAGCAGATCAGGCCACTGCAGTGACTGCAGATATCGCCAATCTGGATGCGCATGTCAGCAAATTACAGGACGAAGTCGCACAGCTGCAGGAAAAACTGGCTGATGCAAAAGCCCGTCAGAAATCGATGCTGATGCGCCAAAAAACAGTGGCTTCAAGATTAGAAGTTAAAAAATCGTTAGACAGCAACCGCTTAAACGATGCAATGTATAAGTTCGAGCGTTATGAGCAAAAAATTGACACACTGGAAGCTCAGGTTGAATCTTACGACTTAGGTAAAAAAACCTTGCGTGATGAATTTGCCGAGCTGGCCGCTCAGGACAAAATTGACTCAGAACTGGCTGCATTAAAAGCAAAACTGAATAACGACAATAACGCCTGATTATCAGGCGTTTGGGAGTACCAACATGGAAATTAACGAGTTTATTGGTATACCACTGATCCTGTTTATGATCTTTGTGGCACCAATCTGGGTCATCATGCACTATCGCAGCAAAAACAAAATGTCTGAAGGTTTGTCAGACAGTGAGTTGGCGCAGCTCAATGACCTGTCGAGCAAAGCGGAAAAAATGGCCGACCGTATTAAAACGCTGGAAGCCATTCTGGACGCAGAGTCGCCAAACTGGAGACGTGAGCATGAGCACAGTTAAAAAAGAATTGTTGCGGGATGACCGCAACGGCAAAATCGCCGGCGTCTGCGCCGGTATCGCCGACTACTTTGGCTGGGAGCTGTGGTTAGTCCGGGTGGTGGCACTGGCATCTGTGTTGCTTGGTTTTGGCAGCTTTTTACCAGTGTTGTATTTTGTCGGTTGGATAGTGCTGGAGAAAAAATCGGTGGCGGAGGCCCGGAAAGGTACGCCTCCTGTGCCAAAAGTAGACAGACCGGTCGAAGTGAAAACCCGGATCTGGCAACGGGGTGAAGCACCAAAACAAGCGCTGAACCATTTGCAGCAGCAGTTTGACCATATTGAGCAAAGACTGCGTGTGATGGAGCGTTATGTAACTTCAAGTAAATACCAGTTAAACCGCGAGTTTAACCGGCTCTGACAGCCACCTTCGGGTGGCTCCCATCTGGCGGCATCGGGAGGGCAGATGCAGATCTGGCAAGAGTTCCAGCAGCAAAGTCAACAATTTACCAAACGTGTCTTTAATCGTCATCTCAGGCTCGGTGTTACAGGTTTATCAGGTGCTGGCAAAACAGCTTTTATTACCAGCCTGGTAAATCAGTTAACAGCACCTGTCGCCTCAGTACAACTGCCGTTTTTCTCGCCATTTATCCAACAACGATATCTCGGCGGCCGCATTGATAGTTTGCAAAACATGCAAACCCCCCGTTTTCCTTATGAAAGCAATCTGCTGCAGTTACAACAAGGGCAGTGGCCCGCTTCGACCAGCAGCTGGAGCCAGTTGTCGCTGAACCTGCGTTATAAAGCTGCCGGTGGTCTGGCAGCACAGCTCACGGATTATCGTTCGTTGCAACTGGATGTGGTGGATTATCCCGGCGAATGGCTGCTGGATTTGCCGATGTTGTCGCAGGATTACCAAAGCTGGTGCCAGTTCAGCTGGCAATTGTTTGAAAAACCACACAGGGCTGAACTTGGCGCTGAGTTTGCCGCTGATTTGGCACAGCTCGATCTCAACGATGACTCCGAACAGCAGTTACAACAACTTACCAATAAATACAGTGAGTTATTGCAGAAATTTCGCAGCGAGAGTCATGCTTGCCTGTTGCAGCCTGGCCGGCTGTTGTTACCCGGCGAGCTTGCTGGCACGCCGCTGTTGCAGTTATTGCCGTTATTGCCGTCGCAGTTGCAGCAGCCATCAAAATTATTAAGCCGGTTGCAGCAACATTACATCAGCTATCAAAAACTGGTGATCACACCGTTTTATCAACGATATTTCGCCGGCATTGACCATCAGGTGGTGCTGGTGGATTGTTTATCTGCTTTAAACGCCGGTTATGACGTATTGCAGGAACTGCAGCAGGCCTTAATGCTGATTCTGCAAAGTTTCCAATATGGTCCGACTGGCTGGTGGCGGCGTTTGTTTAAACCGCGCATCAGTAAGGTGTTATTTGCCGCCAGCAAGGCCGATCAGCTGACACCGGAGCAACATAAAAATCTGACCTTATTGCTGCAGCAGTTGCTGCAACAGCCGCTGCAGGATAGCCGTTATCAATATTGTCAGTCTGAGGCAATGGCGCTGTCGGCTGTGGTGTGTAGTGAATTTGGGCAGGTACAGACGCCAGAAGGCACGCAGCCTTGTTTGCGGGGCATTGCCGCTCACAGTGGTGAAACTATAACGTTGTTCCCCGGTGAAGTGCCCTGGTCTATGCCGTCACCCTTGTTATTTGCGCATCACCAGTTTGCTTTTCCGGCTTTTTTACCAAGGCCAATGCCACAACAGGTGTTGCCGCATCTACGTCTGGATCAGGCGCTGGAGTTTCTGATTGGAGACCATATGACATGACCGAACTAAAAAAAGCCGTGTTATTTGATGAAGCCGCTTTTAGTGCGCTGCAGGCAAAAGCGCCTGAGCAGCAGGCTTTGGCGCCGGCACAACAGTTTGAGCAAGCCGATTTTGCCACTGAAACCGCAGCGCCAGACCGCAGTGAACTACAAAAAACCTCAAAACAACAGTTGTTTTGGTGGGGTGGCGCCCTGGCAAGCCTCAGTGTGCTGGCGCTATGGCAGTGGGGCACTTTTGTCGCCGACAGCTGGCAAGCCGGATTATTACAAGGCAGTCTGGTGTCGGCACTGACCTTTTTCAGCACCGCACTGCTGGCCCGTTTTGGTTATCAGCAGTGGCGGCTTGGCCGCACTTTGCAGCAACGACAACAATGGCGTATGGCAACACAGCGGCTGGAACAGTCAGTGCAGTTTGGTGAAGCCATGCCTATGTGTCAGCAGATCCAGCAAAGTATGCAGCAACAAGCTTTTATCGACCCTTTGTGGCAACAGTTTAAGCAGCAGCACAAAGCCGAGTTTAGTGATGCCGAAGTGCTGAAACTGTTTGACACTACTGTGCTGACGCCTCTAGACAGTAGGGTAGAACAACAAATCCGTCAGGCTGCGATGCAAACCGGTGTTGCAGTGGCGCTGAGTCCCTTTGCGCTTGCTGATATGCTGCTGGTGTTGTGGCGTGGCAGTTTGATGCTCAGAGAAATTTCGTTGTTATATGGCGCTCCGATGGGCAAGCTGCGCAGTCTGCGCATGATTAAAAAATGTATTAAAACGTTGTTTTTTACCGGCGCCAGTGAGATGGCCATTGATGTTGGTAGTGATTTACTCGGCGCTGAACTTACCGGAAAGTTATCGGCACGGCTGGGGCAGGGCGTTCTGGCAGCTATATTGGTGGCTCGGCTTGGTCGTTTTGCCCAGCAAGAGCTCAGACCTTTACCGGCCAAAACCACAGAGCCCATGTTGCTGCGCCAAATTGCCAGCGATTTATTGAAAAAACTCAAACCAGGGACAACTGCAAACTAATTTTTACATCAGCGCATTTTTCACCATTGGATTTGCTGTAAATGCAGACAGACAGATGTCTGCATGCCTTGTGCTCTATATAACTAATTTGCTTTGATTAAAAATAAATCATCTAAGGCAGTATTTTTTGTTATGAGCAGTCAACAGCAGTTTAAGCACGCAGAAACCCAATGTATCCATGCCGGTAAAGTCAAAGACGCCCAATATGGCGCACTGGCCACCCCTTTATACCAAACCTCCACTTTTGTGTTTGACAGTGCCGAGCAGGGCGCTGCACGCTTTGCCGGTGAAGAGCCGGGTTTTATCTACACCCGGCTTGGCAACCCCACCACCCGCGAGCTGGAGTTAAAAGTTGCCGCCCTTGAGGGCATGCAGGATGCAGCGGCCACTGCCACCGGCATGGGCGCAGTGGCCGCTGCCACTATGGCGTTTTTGCAGCAGGGTGATCACCTGATTGCCAGTAAAGCCATTTATGGTTGCAGTTTTGCGCTTTTTAATCATCAGTTTGCCCGTTATGGCATTGAAGTCAGTTTTGTCGATATGACCGACCATGCCGCAGTGGCTGCTGCACTGAAGCCAAACACTAAAATGTTATTTGCTGAAACGCCAATCAACCCGAATCTGGTGGTGCTGGACCTGGAGTTTTTAGGCAGTTTTTGTAAAAAACACGGCATTATATCGGTAATTGACAACACATTCCTGACGCCTTTATTGCAGCAACCAGCGCGTTTTGGCATCGACATAGTACTGCACAGCGCCACTAAATATCTGAACGGTCATGGTGATTTGGTGGCCGGTATTATTGTGTCCGATGCAGAAAAAATTCAGACCATTAAACTGACCACGCTCAAGGATATGGGCGCAACCATCAGTCCGCATGATGCCTGGTTGATTATCCGCGGTTTAAAAACTTTGTCGGTACGGATGGAGCGTCACTGCGCTAATGCGCAGCGTGTGGCGGAATATCTGGCCAAACATCCGGCAATCGACCAGGTGTATTACCCTGGATTACCCGAGCATCCCGGGCATCGTTTTATCGGTAAACAAATGAAAGCTGCAGGTGGCGTTCTTGCCTTTGAACTGAACGGCAGCCTCGACGATGGCCGTTATTTTATCAATCAATGTCAGCTGTTGAGCCTGGCGGTCAGTCTGGGGGATGCGGAGTCGCTCATTCAACATCCGGCGTCTATGACTCACAGTCCTTACACTGCTGAAGAGCGTCAGGCGGCGGGCATCAGCGATGGGCTGATTCGCATTTCGGTAGGCCTTGAACATGTGGAAGACATTATTGCCGACCTGGAACAGGCCTTGGTAAAGATGCAGCAACAGCAGAAATAATCATTATTAATCAATGGTATATATTTCTGCTCTGAGATTGCTGTAAAAAAATAATTACAAAGCTGCAGTGCCGATTTCATCACCAACGATTAACAGCCGGATCCCAATCATCTAGGATCCGGCCATCAAAGCCCACCATCAGAGTCTTGGGCAGAGCAGAATCAACAGGTCGTAACATGAGCAAATATGTGTCAAAACAATCGGACGCCAATGGTTTTATCGCCTGGTCGGACGAAGAAAATGAAATCTGGAGTGCGCTGATCAACCGTCAGTTGTCCTGCATTAAAGGCAAAGCCTGCGATGAATATATGGCGGGTCTGGAAAAACTTAATTTACCCACAGACCGCATCCCGCAACTGGAAGAAGTGAGCAAGGTCCTGCGTGCCACCACAGGGTGGGAATGTGCTGAGGTGCCGGCACTCATCAGCTTCGACCGCTTTTTTGAATTGCTGGCCAATAAAAAATTTCCGGTAGCAACTTTTATCCGCAGCAAAGAAGAATTTGATTATTTGCAGGAGCCGGATATTTTCCACGAAATTTTTGGCCATTGCGCCATGTTAACCCATCCGGATTTTGCTGAATTTACCCATATCTATGGCAAGTTAGGCCTGGCTGCGAGCAAAGAAGACAGGGTCTATCTGGCACGTCTGTACTGGTTCACCATAGAGTTTGGTTTATTACAAACCGACGATGGCCTGCGTATTTATGGCGGTGGTATTTTATCCTCTCCTGGCGAAACCCAATATGCCATGCATTCTGATATACCAGAGCGTAAAACACTGGATGTCATTGACGTGCTCAGAACGCCGTACCGCATCGATATCATGCAACCTATTTATTTTAAAATTAATAAGATCCGAGACTTATTCGACATAGCTCAGTTGGATCTGATGGCGTTGGTGCAACAGGCAAGAGCCCTTGGTATGCATGCGCCTAAATTTGAACCCAAACAGAAAAAAGCCAGCTAAGCGCCGGTAATAGCAAGATTAACAAGGACAACAGAGAACCACCATGACTGAATTAGCTGTAATGAAATGTGAAGCCTGCCGCGCTGATGCGCCAAAAGTGTCTGACGCCGAATTGCCGGAACTGATGCGTCAGTTACCAGACTGGGTGCCGGTCGTGCGTGATGGCATTTTGCAACTAGAGCGCAGCTACAAGTTTAAAAACTTTAAACAGGCATGGGCATTTCACAACAAAGTGGCGCAAATGGCAGAAGAGGAAGGCCACCACCCGGCATTACTGCTGGAATGGGGCAAGTTGACTGTCACCTGGTGGTCGCATTCAATCAAAGGTCTGCACAAAAACGACTTTATCTGTGCCGCCAAAACCGACCAGCTATTGGCTGACTAAAGCCTTTTTCACTGATCACTAAAGCTGCTACGGCAGCTTTTTTATTGTCTAAAGGAAATTGTTCACAATAGTTTACAAAAATACTGGTCTGCCTTGCGCAGTATGCCGTATCATGAAGTAACCCCATCAGCAAAAGGTGTGAGAGGCAATGCGTTTAGAAATCCACTGCCAGGACCGGCTTGGCATAGCGCAGGAAGTCCTGAATATTCTGGTGCATTATCAGATCGATTTACGCGGCATCGAAGTTGACCCTGTTCTCGGGCGGATGTATGTCGCTTTCCCAACCGTTGATTTTGAAAAATTTCAGGAGCTTATGGCAAAAATTCGCCGTATTCCTGGCGTTGAGGATGTAAAAACCACCGCATTTTTACCTTCTGAGCGTGAACATAACGAATTATCTACGTTGCTCAAAACCCTGCCCGACGGTGTGATTGCCATCGACACCAAAGCCAATGTCACCATTATTAATGAAGCCGCATTACAAGCTTTGTCGGTGAATGAAGCCGACGTGGCCGGACAGTCGCTGATGAATATGGTCAAAGGCTTTAACTTTTTACGCTGGCTGGAAAGTGACGATGTGCTGGCGCAAACCCGCCGGTTGGAGCTTCATGGCAAAAGATTTATTGCCGATATTCTGCCGGTGATGGTGCCAGATGAATCTGGTCATGAAATTCTGGCAGGTGCAGTGATCAACTTAAAATCTGAAAGCCGGTTAGGCGAGCAGATGGTGGTGTTTAAAAAAGGTGATCAGGAAAGTTTTAACAACCTGCAGGCCACCAGCAATGTGATGCGCCGGGTGGTGCGCGAAGCGAAAAAAATGGCGCAGCTTGATGCCCCTATTCTGATTGTGGGTGAAACCGGCACTGGTAAAGAACTGTTGGCCAGAGCCTGCCATGCTGCCAGCAGCAGAGCGGGTAAGCCTTTTTTAGCGGTGAACTGCGCTGCTATGCCCGACAATGTCGCTGAGTCTGAGCTTTTTGGCTATGGCCCGAATGCCTTCCCCGGCACTGTTGAAGGCAAAAAAGGCATTTTTGAACAGGCCAATAAAGGCACAGTGTTTTTGGATGAAGTAGGGGAAATGTCCCGTGAGCTGCAAACCAAGTTGTTAAGGTTTTTGCAGGATGGCAGCTTCCGCCGTATTGCCGATGAAAACGAAGTGCGGGTTGACGTGCGGGTGATTTGTACCACGCAAAAAGATTTACCCGGTATGGTGCAGGAAGGCACTTTCCGCGAAGACTTGTATTACCGGCTGAACGTGTTAACCCTGGCCTTACCACCGCTTCGGGAGCGCAAACAGGATATTCTGCCGCTGGCGGAAGCTTTTATCAGTCGTTTTTCTGCCAGGTTGGGTCGTAAAGCACCACGTTTAACCGAGGACTGTGCGCAGTTTATTCAGCAATACCCATGGCCTGGCAATGTGCGCCAGCTGGAAAACGCGTTGTATCGTGCTGTGACCTTGCTTGAAGGGTATGAACTGGATAAAGAACAACTGCAGCTGCCGAGCTACACCAATGACTTTGGTTATCTGGAAAAAGATTTTGATGGCACCCTGGATGAAGCGGTGAAACGTTTTGAAGCCAATTTGCTACGTAAACTATTCCCGGCTTATCCAAGTTCACGGCAATTGGCGAAAAAACTCGGGCTTAGCCATACTGCTGTGGCTAATAAACTGCGCGAATACGGTATTAACCGGAAGAGTGTAAAAATTTAATTACGCTTTGTGCGGTAATCTGTACTCTGATGGCGCCGGGATCCCATGATTCCGGCGTTTTTTTTACTGATTTCGGGAAAGTCGGTATTTCGTATAGCAAAGCGTACAAAACAGCTGTTTTTGCCGCTTTTACCCATCTGCAGCCGAACCCTTCCATTTTTAGCGGATAGCTTCAAGATATAAGGATAAAACAAGACCTTATCTTTGGAGTATGCTGATGTTTGATCCTATTAACCCTTTAGGAACCGACGGTTTTGAGTTTGTTGAATACACTGCTGCAGACGCAGAAGGCATCAACAAGTTAAAACAACTATTTGCCTCGCTCGGTTTTACTGAAGTTGCCCAGCATCGTTCAAAACAAGCCTGGTTGTATAAACAAGGTGATATCAATTTTATAATCAACGCCGAACCTAATTCTCAGGCTGAAGCTTTTGCCCGTGAGCATGGCCCAAGTGTTTGTGCTATGGCATTTCGTGTAAAAGACGCCGCTGCAGCGCTGAAACATGCAGTTGCCAATGGTGCTAAAGAGTACAAAAACCAGATTGGCCCGATGGAGCTGAATATTCCGGCTGTGTATGGCATTGGTTCAAGTCTTCTGTATTTTGTGGACCGTTACGGTCAAAGCTCGGTGTATGACATCGACTTTAAATTTTACGACAACTGGCAGACCGACATGTCGGCACATGGTGTTGGCCTGGAAGTGCTGGACCATTTAACGCACAACGTGCGTCGCGGCAATATGAATCTGTGGGCTGGTTTTTATGAAAAAATCGGTAACTTCCGCGAGATCCGTTATTTTGATATCGAAGGCAAGCTGACCGGTTTAGTGTCGCGCGCTATGACTGCGCCTTGTGGCAAAATCCGTATTCCAATCAACGAGTCTTCAGACGATAAATCACAAATTGAAGAATTTATCCGTGAATACAAAGGCGAAGGTATCCAGCACATTGCATTAACCACTGAAGATATCTACAAAACAGTACGGACTTTGCGTGAACGTGGTATGGACTTTATGCCAACACCAGACACTTATTACAACAAAGTAAACAGCCGCGTTGTGGGTCATGGCGAAGATGTGGACATGCTGCGTGAGCTGCGTATTCTGATCGACGGCGCGCCGGAAAAAGACGGTATTTTGTTGCAGATCTTTACCAAAACTGTGATTGGTCCGGTGTTCTTCGAAATTATCCAGCGTAAAGGCAATGAAGGTTTTGGCGAAGGTAACTTCAAAGCCTTGTTTGAATCTATCGAAGAAGACCAAATCCGTCGTGGAGTACTGGCAGATGCGTAAGTGGGCGTCCTTTCCGATTAAAGAAGGCAATGTGTCGCGTCAGGCGCATGCCGACTTCCCTGAGCAGGCGATTTATGAACGCGAAACCGGTCGCAGTGGCTTTTTTGGCCCGGCGTCACATTTGCATCATACCCATGCGCCAACCGGCTGGAGTGACTGGCAGGGTCCATTGCGGCCACGGCTGTTTAACTTTAACCAGATTGGTGAAGATCAAAGCAATTCGCCGTGGTTAGTCCCAGATCTACTTCACAATGCCCATTGTAAAATGCGCACCTGGCGTATCAGCGAACCGATGGATTATTTGGTGCGTAATGCCGATGGTGACGATCTGCTGTTTATTCACGAAGGCAGTGCCGAGTTTTATTGTGATTATGGCCATTTAACTTTGCGTGATGGTGACTATGTGGTGATCCCAAGGTCGACCATGTGGCGCCTGGTACCAAATGAGCCATTGTTTGTGCTGATGATTGAAGCGACCAATGATTCATATCAGCTGCCGGAAAAAGGCCTGGTGGGTAATCACGCCATTTTTGATGCGGCTATGCTGGATACACCAAAAATTGACGATGCGTTTAAAGCCCAGTACAGCGAAGTGGAAACCAAGGTTCAGATCAAACGCCATAATAAAATCTCGACAGTGACTTTCCCCTTTAACCCCTTGGATGCGATTGGCTGGCACGGTGATTTATCGGTGATGCGGATTAACTGGCGGGATATCCGGCCATTAATGAGTCACAGATACCATTTGCCGCCATCAGCGCACACTACTTTTGTGGCCCAGCGTTTTGTGGTTTGTACCTTTGTGCCAAGGCCGATTGAAAGTGACCCAGGTGCGTTAAAAGTGCCGTTTTATCATAACAATGACGATTATGATGAAGTGCTGTTTTATCATGCCGGCGACTTCTTCAGCCGCGACAATATCGAACGCGGTATGGTGACTTTCCATCCGGCCGGTTTTACCCATGGTCCACATCCAAAGGCCTTCCAGGCTGGCCTTGAGTACCGGAAAAAGTTTACCGACGAAGTGGCGGTGATGCTGGACACGCGCGACGCGCTGGAAGTTGGTCCTGCGGCTGAAGCGACGGAAAATCCGGATTATGTGAATAGCTGGAAAGTAAAACCTGCAACCTGATGCATCATGCGGCCTGAATTGCATCATTCAGGCTGCAACACAATAGAATTGATAGGAAATGTAAGTTATGAAATTAGCCAGTCTGAAAAATGGCAGTCGTGATGGTCAGTTGGTGGTGGTTAGCCGCGATTTAAAAAAAGCAGTGGCGGTGCCGCATCTTGCTGCCACTTTGCAATATGCGCTGGACCACTGGTCAAGCCTGGCGCCTGCTCTGGCCGAAGTTTATCAGGGCCTGAACCAGGGCTCAGTGCAAAACGAGTTTGTGTTTGACGAAGCCGATTGTGAGTCACCTTTACCCCGCGCTTATCAGTGGGCCGATGGCAGTGCTTATGTGAACCATGTTGAGCTGGTACGCCGTGCCCGTAACTCTGAAATGCCACCAAGTTTCTGGACAGATCCGCTGATGTACCAAGGCGGTTCAGACGACTTTATTGGTCCGCGTGATCAGATTGAAGTGGTATCTGAAGACTACGGCATTGATTTTGAAGGTGAAGTTGCAGTGATCACCGGTGATGTGCCAATGGCATGCACGCCGGAGCAGGCCGCCAGTCAAATTCGTCTGGTGATGCTGGTCAACGATGTGTCATTGCGTGGTCTTATTCCAAATGAACTGGCTAAAGGTTTTGGTTTTTTCCAGTCTAAACCGGCTTCGGCCTTTAGCCCTGTTGCTGTGACCCCGGACGAGTTGGGTCAGCACTGGCATGACGCTAAACTGCATTTACCTCTGGTGTCGCATTTAAACGGCAAACTTTTTGGTAAGCCCAATGCCGGTGTGGATATGACCTTTAACTTTGGTCAGTTGGTGGCGCATGCTGCCAAAACACGTAACCTGGGAGCAGGCGCTATTATTGGTTCTGGTACAGTGTCGAACAAGCAGGGCACTGACTATGGCACTTCGATTGACGAAGGTGGTGTTGGCTACAGCTGTATTGCAGAAGTGCGGATGATTGAAACCATTCGGGATGGTAAACCAGCCACAGCTTTTATGAAGTTTGGTGATCGCATCCGCATTGAAGTGCTGGACGAGCAGGGGCAGAGTGTTTTTGGTGCTATTGATCAACAAGTTGTGGCTTATCAGCCAGGCCGCTGAAACACAAAGATCAATAATGCAGACAAAAAGCTACTCTAGATGGGTAGCTTTTTGTTATGTGCGGTTTTTATTGCAGGAGCATGTTATGGAATTTTACAGTTACTGGCGTTCATCGGCAGCCTACCGGGTGCGTATTGCCCTGGCTTTAAAGGGCTTGCAGCCCGATACCCGTTATGTGCATTTATTAAGAGAAGGTGGCGAGCAGCGTAGTGCCGATTATCAGGCGCTGAATCCGGCGCAACTGGTGCCCGTGCTGGTGGATGGAGATTTAAAACTGAATCAGTCGCTGGCCATTCTGGAATATTTGGAAGCGTTACACCCAACACCGGCCTTATTGCCTAAAGATTTAAAGCAGGCGATGCAGGTGCGGGCTGTGGCGCTCGATATTGCCTGTGACATTCATCCACTAAACAATCTGCGGGTGCTGCAGTATCTCACCGGGCCACTAGGTCTCAGTGAACAACAAAAACTGCACTGGATCCAACATTGGTTGCAGCAAGGTTTACAAGCGCTGGAGTTGCGTATCCAGAAAACCGCAGGCAGCTGTTGTTTTGGTGATGAAGTCACCTGGGCGGATATTTGCCTGGTGCCACAGATGTATAACGCGGTGCGTTTTAGTCTGGATTTATCAGCATATCCAACCTTAAAACGGATTTATCAGCACTGCACCTCGTTGCCTGCTTTTATCAAAGCCTCACCTGAGCAACAACCTGACGCGCAGTAAAAGTCAAATTGGCAGCGGCCGATGACAGCTGATGGCCGCTGCATTCGCGCAAAATCCGTAGTGGTAAAACAGGCTGGCATCAGCCACAGACTCTGTGTTACAACATCAGCAAAGTTGTTGTTGCAGCGCAGACTCTTCCTCCGCATTGTCAGTTCAAGTTGGCTACAATAAAAAGAGTCCCGCCTTTGCCGGAGTTTCGTAGTGAATCAAGAACCCACTCAGGCTTTTGTAGCCATCCTGGTAGTGCCGGATCCGCTGGCGCAGGCTTCTCTTAGACATTTGCTGCAACAGTCCCTGCCTGAATGGGTTTGTCATTATGTTGCCGATGCCAAAAGCGCCCGGCAATTACTGAAAACAGAGACCGTCACATTAGTGCTGACCGAATGGCTACAGCCCGAAGACAGTGGCGATTTGCTGCTGGATTTTTGTTGTCGCCATAGTCCGGCAACAGTGCGGGTGCTGTTGTCGGATAAAAACACCGACACCTTATTATTGGCGACCAACCATGCTGCACAGATCTTGCTGTCGTCGCCGGTCAGCGATCAGCAATTTATCCAGCTGTTTTTGCGGGTGCAGCAGCTGTACAGTGGCAATTTTACTGCGCATAGCCGTTATCAGCTCGGCCAGATTTATTCGCTGCCGGTGCAGCAGAATCACTATCATACACTGCTCCAGTTGTTAGATGATGCGAACAGCAGCACGCACGCACTGGCTACGGCTATTGCCCGCGAAGCGCCATTGGCAGCGAAGCTGGTACAAATAGCTAACTCTGCCTATCTGGGGTTTAGCCGCCAGACCGTCGATTTGGCCGAAGTGGTGGTACGTTTAGGCCGCTCCCTCATTAAAGCCGTGGCTTTTGCCGTGCAGTTGCATAGTCAGTATGAAGGCAAGATCCGCGCAGATTTGCATCAGCAGCTATTACACGAATCTTTTGAACTGGCCGGCATGGCAAGTCAGCTGGCCAAAACCCAGCAGGGAGGCGCGTCTCTTGCCGACAAAGCGTTTTTAGCCGGCTTATTACAGGTGCTGGGGCCTTTGGTGTTATTGTCGGCCATGCCACTGCAGCTGCAACGTTTAACTGAAGAAGATATGTTTCAGGACGGGATCCCTGATCACTGCCTGATCAGTGCTTATTTGTTGTTGTTGTGGGGATTTGATCAGGATATATGTGACGCCGTGATGTACCGGCTTAGCTTAAATGAAGTCGCAGAGCCTGGTTTATTACAAACCATTTTGCATCTGAGTTCTTATGTGCTGATGTTTCGTCGTCAGCAACAGGATGAGAGTTTACCAACCCCCTGCTGGCATGCACTAGCTCAGTTTAAACTGACTGACACCTTTTGTCGTTTACAACAGCAGGTGACGGAGCCTGAATTATGAAAGTTGTATTACCCAAAAAATGGCTCAATGCCACCTTGTTTTATTTTGGTTGTGTGGGGCTTTTATTGCAACTTGCCGCCGCCCTGACCATCTGGTGGCATAGTTATGATCATCCCGGCATGCCGTGGTATATCTGGCTGGCGCCTGTGATGCTGATATGTTGGGGGCTATTACCGGCTTTGCAATTACAAAATGAACATCCCGGTAAAAAAGGCGAAGTCAGACTAAAAGTTTAGTTTTGCGATTTGGTCCGCCGGTCAGGTTTTCAGATATTTTAGCGCTATGTGATAAACCTATGCTGGTGTTTAAACACAGTGATAAAGCTCTGCTTTAACATCCACTCATGGTCATCAAATTGAGCTCGCGCACTTTATCTGGCGGACAAACTTAGCCCAGCAAAAGCAACCTGCTTGGTTGAGATCATACACCTGAAACTTTCAGTTTTTGCCCCGGTTGTAAGGTACTGTGCGCTTGCAGCGCATTCCAGCGCATTAAATCTGCGACTTTCACTTTGTGTTTTCTGGCTATTTTATCCAGCGAATCACCACTTTTAACGGTATAACGGGCTGTGTTTTCGTTTTTGTCTTTACTCTTACTGTTTTTGGCCTGACTGATTTTCGCTGTTGTCGGGATCAAAATCTTTTGTCCGGGTTTTAATGCGGAGCTTTTGGTTAACTTATTCAGTCTGGCCAGCTCCATTAAATCCACTTTGAACTCCCGGCTTAAATCCCACAGATTATCCCCGGTTTTTACCTGATAAGAGCGCTGCTGCGACGGTTTTTTGCTACTGGCTTTTTCATTGTGCTGATTGCCTGAAGCTGCAAAAGAACCTGATGAAAATGCAGCGCCGGGCAAAGCCAGTTTTTGGCCTATTTTCAGTTGGTCTGAGCTGAGTTGATTGGCTTTTCGAAGCGCAGCAACAGTGATCTGATAGCGTTTGGCAATGCTGCCCAGACTGTCACCGGATTTTACAGTGTAACTGTCTGTTGTTACTGAAATTTTTTGTAGTTTGAGTTGTTCACTCTGGCGGTTAAAGGAGTCAACTTTATCCAGCGGTAACACCAGTGAATAAGGACCGCCAGGCGCAGTGGTGCTTTTTCGAAAAGCCGGATTGAGTTTCCGAAGTTCAATTAAAGATAAGCCGGCCAGACTGGCTGCCTGAGCCATGTCCACCGGACCTTTGATGCTGGCAAAACCTATGCTGGGTTTGTTGGCAATATAACCCCAACGCACATCGTATTGTTCAGGTTTTTGCACCAAATCAATCAGTGCCAGCCATTTTGGCATATAGATAGTAGATTTTCTGGGCAGGTTCAGCGACCAAAAATCAATAGGCTTGCCAGCTTGCTGATTGCGTCGGATAGCTCTTTCGATAGTACCTTCGCCCGAATTGTATCCTGCAACGGCATTGAGCCAGTCCTGGCCTAACAGCTGATACAGATATTGCAGGTAATCCAGGGTGGCGGCGGTGGATGCAATCGGATCTTTACGACCGTCATACCATTCATTGCGTTTGAGGCCAAAGTTTCGCGCTGTTTGCGGCACCATCTGCCATAAGCCTGCCGGGGCGCCAGCTTGCGCCAGTGGATTAAAGGAACTTTCGACTATCGGCAATAATGCCAGTTCAACCGGCATCTTGCGTTTTTCCAGTTCAAGCACTATGTGATATAAAAAAGGTTCTGCTCTTCTGGACACTTCATCCAGCAGTTTTTGATGCCTTTTGTAAAATGCGCGTTGTGCGCGGATGTCCGCATTGTCCGGCACTTTAATTTTGACCTGATGGCCAATCCGTTGCCAGACGGTGTCAAACTGAGAAAGTTGATACTGTGGTGCTGCGGCAGAATAATCATCTGAAATCGCCGGCTCTGCTGGTGTTGTGTTATCCGCAGTGGCTGTATCTGATAGGGTCATATCTTGTTGCGGCTGTTGCGACGAAGTAGACACAGGGCGGGCCGCACAACTGAGCAGAGTCAGCACCATCAACATCAACAGAATTTTTTTAAACACAACCATCAGCGAGCTACCATTTTTAATGCAAGTTAACTGTGGCGCCGGCCACTGCAAATACCGCCTTGTTCCCCGCAACCAGGCTGCGACAAAAAGATCGGTATGTTACCTGCTCTTGAGGTGAATGCAAGTTTGGCTTAGTACCGATCTTTCCATAACCTTAAAAAACGGAATAAGTCAGCGCCGTTCTGTTGCTGCCAACGCTGTTGTAATGCCGGAATTTCACAGCGCAAATAAGGATTAATTTGCCGCTCTTTCTCAAGACTGGTTGGTAATGTTGGCTGATTGGCAGCACGCCTGGTTTCACACCAGACCCGGTGTTCGACTATGGCGTTGTTGTCTGGTTCCACTTCCTTAGCAAATTGCAGATTGGCCAGGGTATATTCGTGGGTGCAATAAATTTGTGTGTTGCCTTGCAGTGTGTTGATTTTTCCAAGTGACTGGTACATTTGTTGATGTGTACCTTCAAATAAGCGGCCACAACCAGCGCTAAACAGCGTGTCGCCACAAAAAAGCACCGGCTCTTGTGCCTGAAGCTGACAAAAATAAGCAACATGGCTCAACGTATGGCCAGGCACCGCCAACACGCTAAAAGTTAATTGCAGCTCTTGCACCACAAACTGCATCGTATCACTGACAATATGGCAATTTTTTAACTGATGCCTGGTTTTGTCGCGCTCACCGGCACTGATATACACTGCTAACTCAGGCCAGTGTTGTTGCAAAGCAGGAATGCCGTCCACATGATCCCAGTGATGATGCGTGACCAGAATGGCCACAGGCTCCAGCTGATGAGCTGTTAAAAAAGCAGTGACCAGTTCGGCGTCACCCGGGTCGACCAGTACAGCTTTGCCCTGATGATGCAAGCACCAGATATAGTTATCTTTAAATGCAGCTATGGCAGTGATATGGTACATCTGATTGATCTCTTTAGATTATTTTGTAATTCACCTGGTTTGGTAATAAGGGCGCCAGCACGATGAAACCTGCATTAAGCCGACATATCCCTGCCACAGTGCCGCTGCGCTGGACTGATTTTGCCAGTGGCAAGGCACTTTCGCAGCAGCTCGAAGCGCAGTTTAACTTGTGGTGGCCGCGGATCTTTGGTTACCACTTGTTAAAAGTTGGCGATCTGAGTAGTGCCCTTGATACCAGTGCCTGCAGCATTAAGCACCAGATCAGGCTGGCAACTCAAGCTGAACTCGCCACTGTCATGGCCGATCCTGATGATCTGCCCTTTATCGAACATGCAGTGGATGCCGTATTGCTGGCACATTGTCTGGAATATACACAAGATCCACATCATGTGATCCGTGAAGCTCACCGGGTGTTGATGCCGGACGGCTATCTGCTGTTAAGCGGCGTTAATCCTGTGAGTCTCTGCGGGCTGTTAAAACTCTGGCCCGGCCTGCAACATCGTTTACCCTGGACAGGACGTTTTTTTAGTATGGCGAGGGTGAAAGACTGGCTACATTTGCTTGGGTTTGAGGTTTTGTACGAACAGCGGCTGTTTTGCAGCAGTATGTTGTCGGAGAAAAACAATTTACCCGCCTTTAAACTGTGGGCAGAGCATCATTTACATTATTTTGGTTCAGCTTATGTGCTGGTTGCCCGCAAAAGAACCTTGCCGCTGACACCAATTAAACCCAAATGGCAGCTCACCAATAGTTTTAACCCTGCTGTTAAAGGGGTAAGTGCAAGGCAACAGAGTTAACAGGCTGTTGTCCTTTTGCTTGAAGAGTCGTTGCCAGCGGTGCGATGGGATAGTGTGAGCTTAACGCTTGCTACTTAAATACTTATCCAGCGCATTACCAAATTTTTGTTTGTCTTTATTGTCCAAAGCTGCCGGGCCGCCACTGAGCATACCACTGCCGCGCAGCTCTTCCTGAAAATTACGCAGTGTCAGACGCTCACCAATATTATTTTTATCAAGCACGTCGCCTCTGGGAGTGATCACCAAAGCACCTTTGGCAATAGCTGCGGCTGCCAGCGGAATATCCTGGGTGATTAACAAGTCATTGGGCAAAATGTCGGCGGCAATTTTATTGTCGGCAACATCAAAACCAGAGGGCACATGTACGGCCTTAATTAACGGACTTTTGGGCAATGGAATAGGGTGGTTTGACACAAAAATCAGTGCTGTTGCTGTGCGTTCGCTGGCGCGGCATAACATATCGCGGCATACCTTGGGGCAGGCGTCAGCGTCAATCCAAATGGGCATGAGAAGCCTCCTGCATCTGTGACTCTTTTACACAATGCACCAAAGATCCTGAGGCTGTTGCTTTTAACTGCCATTGATTGGTGCTAAGCAGGGTTTTGGCTTGTTGATTATTCAGCTGCATAAATCGTAAATCCGGATGACTGCTGCCCGGCTGTGGTTGTTCAACAAAACCCAGTTGCTGATAACAATGTGCGGCCAGCTGGTTGTGTTTAAACACAAACAATGAAAAATCAAGTCTGGGGTTTTGTTGTAATGCCCTTGCCATTAAGGACAGCAGCAACACATAACTCAGTTGTTTGCCACGGTATTGTGGTAACACCAGCAAGCGCGCCAGATGGTGTTTGCCAAAACGATCACAAATCTGACCAAAGCCGAGAGCTGTACCCTGCTGACTGAGCTGATAACTTTCAGTATCGGGTTTGTGTAACTGATGCAAAAACTGCAGTTTATTCACCGGGTAAACAAAACCCTCGCCACCCCATTGACTAAGTGCCGCTGCGCTATCAAAACAGCGGCTCAGGGCCAGGCAATCGTCAATAGTGGCACTTTGCAGCAGATAATCCGACATGCTCAGAGTCCCCCACTGGCCCAGAACTGATAGAGAACGGCAGAGACAGTTATCAAGAACAGCAGACAGGTCAGATACCAGCTCCAGCGATAAAAGGGCTGCTGATAAAATTTTTTGTCAGACCAGATCCAGCTCAGCAGTACCCAGGAAATAACGGCTGACAGTGCAAATACCAGTTGAAAGTTGTTATTTATAACGCTGAGCAATGTTGACACAGTGCCGGCCAGGGCCAATAACAGCCAAGACAACACAGTGATCTTCTTTTTATGGTGATTCAGAGCTGCATCTCCGTGCTGGTTCAAACCTTGTGCTTACCACATTAAATCATCAGGGATCTTAAAGTCGGCATAAGGGTCGTCTTCCGGCAGCTGTTCATCCTGCTGGTTGAGCACCAATACAGCTTCAGGCAAGCGCTGTTGCACTTTTTCTGCGATCTGGATAGGGATCAGGTGATACTGTTCAGCCACTTTAGCGATGGCAATTAAACCTTTGACCAGTTGCTGTTGTACTTTTTCACTGACGTAAATACGCTTCACCAGAGTACCGTCGGTAAAGTTAAAGGCAATTTCACCTTTATGCGGCAGGCTGTTTAACTCAACAATTTGTTTCACCTGAGCGGCCAGTGCTTTTTTAGCGAGAGCTTCAGTTTTTTGCCGGTTCAGTTCCTGATCTTTGGCAATCTGAGCCTGCCTGCTTTGTTCGGCAAGAATTGCGGCTTCATTCACTACAACACCGTTTTTACCGGCTTGAACCCGCTCTTTGTGTTTTTCTTTTTTGATGGCATTGAGTTTTTTTGCATTACCCAGGCCAGCCTTGAGTAGCTGTTCCTGCAGAGATTTACTCATGGTCATTATCCTAAAAATCCGGAGAGGGCTTTATTGTTTCATGTTCTCTGCAAGTTGCAAAGTGGCGCAGTGCCGGTACAAATGCTGACGAGGTATCTGCATTTCGGTTATGCTATGCATGTTTTTTTATTCATAAAGAGAGTCTGCTTTGCCATTTCGCGATTTAAAACTTGACCCACGGATCCTCCGTTCTATCGAACATCTGGGTTTTACCCAGCCAACGCCTATCCAGCAGGAAGCTGTGCCTGCGGTGATGGTCGGTAAAGACTTAATTGTTTCGTCAAAAACCGGGTCAGGTAAAACGCTGGCATATTTGCTGCCAATGATGCAGCGCCTGTTAAAAAGCCGGCCTTTGTCACAAAAAGACGCCAGAGCTTTGATTCTGGCGCCCACCCGTGAACTTGCTTCACAAATTTATGCGCAGTTGCGTCTTTTTGTGGCCAACACCCGCCTGAGCAGTGCTTTTATTGTTGGTGGTGAAAACTTTAACGATCAGGAAAAACTGTTAAAGCGTCAGCCCGATATTATAGTGGCAACACCTGGCCGTCTTGCCGACCATCTTGAGCATAAAAGCTTTTTTATCCAGGGGCTTGAAATGCTGATCCTGGATGAAGCCGATCGGATGCTGGATTTGGGTTTTATGCCACAGTTAACTGCCATCCATAAAGCGGCCAATCACAGATTGCGTCAGACATTAATGTTTTCGGCAACTCTCGATCACGCAGATGTCAACGAACTGGCATTATCATTATTAAAAGACCCATACCGGGTTGCACTTGGTGCAGGTTATGATCCGCACAAAGATATTCAGCAACTATGTTATTTCGCTGACAATCTGACGCATAAAGAAGCCTTGCTGAAGCACTTTCTGGCGACAGAACAAATCAAACAACTGATTGTATTTACTGCAACAAGAGAAGATACCGACAGATTAGCGCTTGTGGTACAACAGGCTGGTTTTGCGGCTGTGGGTCTGAACGGCAAATTAACTCAGGCACAGCGCAACACTGTAATGCAGGCGTTTGCCACGAACAAATATCAGATTTTAGTCACTACTGACGTTGCATCCCGCGGCCTGGATTTGTTGCAGGTTTCTCATGTGATCAATTTTGATATGCCTAAACATCCTGAAGAATATGTACACCGTATTGGCCGTACCGGGCGGGCGGGACAACAGGGCAAAGCCCTGTCTTTGGTCGGACCAAAAGACTGGGATAGTTTTGTCCGTATTGAGCAGTTTTTACGCCGGCCATTAGAGATTGCTGTGGTTGAAACATTGCCTGCTAAATTTGATGGTGCTAAGGCAAAACAAGCGGCACCTGCTGCTAAAAAGGTTGCTCCAGCAAAGCCAAAACGCAAAAAAGATGCGGCAACAATAACTTCATCCACAAACGCAACTGTAGCTAAAAAGTCGCCGAAGTTTTTCCAGGGTGGGGATGATGGTTCAGCACCAATGAAGAAAAAACAAAAATAATCAAAGGTGTTTGTTTTTTATTCATTAAATGGTGCTACACTCGAGAAGTTATCAGCTCAAAAAACAGACGAGTATGGTAGCAACATATTGTTTGTTAAGCCTGTCTTACAAGCAATGGGTGCGGTCAGAATGCAGGGAATTTATTTTCTGCTCGAACAGCAATACCTATTGACCCGGTTATGAGGTTCACTGATAATGGGGTTGTAATATGTACTAGCTCGAACGTGGCCGGTAATATTTAAGTCGCCAGTTGTATGGCAAATCTAGTTAAAGTAAGAGAATGTTATGTCACAATTAATTTCCGGTACCGTTAAGTGGTTCAACGAAGATAAAGGTTTTGGTTTCATCGAGCGTGAAGGCGGCAAAGACGTTTTCGTTCACTTCCGCGCTATCAACGGTACTGGTCGTCGTACTCTGGTAGAAGGTCAGAAAGTGACTTTCGAAGTAACTGAAGGCCAAAAAGGTCCTCAGGCTGAGAACGTAACTGTAGTTGCTTAATAGCAATATATAGTCAAAGTTTCTGTAAAGAGCCGGCTCAAGTAGCCGGCTTTTTGTTGGCTGTTATTTACGTAAAACGCAGTAGTTTTGAATATGTGGCAAATTCAGGCATCTCCCCAGCTAAAACCAGTACTTGTTTAAAGTGCGTCTTGTGGATAACCAGTTGTTTTATCAGTAAAAGAATAATGCGGGTAGGTCAAAGGAGCGAAACCAACTATTCCCAGTGCAAATCAAGTTGCGCTTGTTGTGCCGGTGATTTTAACCCGACATGAACCCCGACTAATCTGACCGCTTTACCTTCTCCCCGTTGCCAGGCTTCTGACAGCAGTTGTTCCAGCAAAGGTAAATCCAGTTGATGATGTTGTCTTTCGATAGTGGTCTGGCGAAAATCCTGAAACTTCAGTTTGATGCCAATTTTCTGGATATGGTTCTTGGCATCACAACGTAAGACTCTTTTATGTAGTTTTTCATACAGCGTGTGCAACCATTGCTTACCTTGTAACTCTTGTTGTAGATCCCGACTAAAAGTGTGTTCCACAGCGATAGATTTACGCTCACGCTCAGTTTGAACTTCACGCAAGTCATTACCCTTACTGCGCTCAATCAACACCTCGGCAAAACTGCCAAACTCTTTAATGAGTATTGGTAAGCTCATTTGCTGAATATCACGGCACAAGTGAAGCCCTAACTTAGCCAGCCTTTCCGCGGTTTTTTGCCCAACCCCGGGAATTTTGCGCAGCGGTAGGTGTTCAACAAAAGCTGTTACTTTGTCAGGCGGCAGCACAAAAAGGCCGTCGGGTTTATTTTCATCACTGGCAATTTTGGCCAGGAATTTGTTTGGCGCTACTCCGGCTGAGGCTGTTAAGCCGGTTTCATGAAAAATAGTACGCCTGATATCTTCTGCAATCAGCGTTGCTGAACCTGAAAACAGTTTGCTGTCAGACACATCCAGGTAAGCCTCATCCAGCGATAACGGTTCTACTTTATCGGTGTATCTATGGAAAATGGCCTGAAGTTGCGTGCTGACCATCTTATATTTTTCCATATTTCCCGGCACCAGCTTCAGTTGCGGGCAAAGTTTGAACGCTTGGCCTGTTGGCATCGCAGACCTGACGCCAAAAGCGCGGGCAGGGTAGTTACAGGTGCTGATCACTCCTCGTTCGCTGCGGCTACCGCCAATTGCCAGCGGAATATGCCGCCATGCCGGGTTATCGCGCATTTCAACAGCGGCAAAAAAACAGTCCATGTCGATATGAATGATTTTACGCATTCTGAGCCACAACTTTTAGATGTCTGTATATGCATACAGTTATTTTGTGCTGATTTATAAAACTGTCAAGACAAAAAAATAAGCCACTGAAATTTATCCATTTTCAGATGATGGATTTGACCCGACGCTGTGACGTATTAGTTAATCTAATGCGAATTGGATGGATGGACGGCCACTTTAACAGTGCAAGCCAGCGTAATTCGATGTATGATGGCGCCCAGTTTTTTAGTCCGTTGATCCACAACTTAAAAAGCCTTTGTGCCGCCGCAGGAGTAAGCATGTTAAAGCGTGATATGACCATTGCCGGTTTTGACCCGGAATTAGCCAAAGCCATTTCCGACGAAACGCAACGTCAGGAACAGCATATTGAACTGATCGCCTCTGAAAACTATTGCAGCCCTCGGGTGCTGGAAGCGCAGGGTTCGCAACTGACCAACAAATATGCCGAAGGTTACCCGCACAAACGCTATTACGGCGGTTGTGAGTTTGTTGATATTGCCGAAGATTTAGCTATTGCCCGTGCAAAAGAGCTGTTTGGTGCTGATTACGCCAACGTGCAGCCGCATTCAGGTTCTCAAGCCAACTCGGCGGTATTCCTTGCTTTATTAAATGCCGGCGACACTATTTTAGGCATGAGCCTGGCCCACGGTGGTCACTTAACACACGGCGCTTCGGTCAGTGCTTCAGGTAAATTGTACAAAGCAGTGCAATATGGCCTGCATCCGGAAACTGGTGTTATTGATTACGACCAGGCAGAAGCTTTAGCCCTTGAGCATAAGCCAAAACTCATCATCGCTGGTTTTTCTGCTTATTCCGGCATTGTGGATTGGCAGCGTTTCCGTGACATCGCCGACAAAGTGGGCGCTTACCTGATGGTGGATATGGCGCACGTTGCTGGTTTAGTGGCAGCAGGTTTATATCCAAACCCAATTTCAGTGGCTGACGTTGTCACCACTACTACGCATAAAACGCTGGCAGGCCCGCGTGGTGGTTTAATTCTGGCGCGTAAAAACGAAGAAATTGAGAAAAAGCTCAATTCAGCCGTATTCCCTGGTGGCCAGGGTGGCCCGCTGATGCACGTAATTGCCGCCAAAGCTGTGGCTTTTAAAGAAGCATTACAGCCTGAATTTAAACTGTATCAACAACAAGTGCTGAAAAACGCTGTAGCTATGTGCGACGAGTTTAAAGCCCGTGGTTACAAAATTGTGTCTGGTGGTACGCAGAACCATCTGTTCCTGCTTGATTTAATTGACAAAAACATCACAGGTAAAGATGCTGACGCGGCGCTTGGCCGTGCTCATATCACAGTGAATAAAAACTCAGTGCCAAATGACCCACGTTCTCCTTTTGTGACTTCAGGTTTACGTATTGGTACGCCAGCTATTACCCGTCGTGGTTTTGGTGAAATCGAATCCCGTCTGGTTGCCAACTACATCTGTGATGTACTGGACAATATGGGTGATGAAGGCGTAGTTGAACGTGTGAAAGGTCAGGTGACTGAACTTTGTGCCCGTTTCCCGGTTTACGGCTGATTTGGCAAGCCGAGGTTAAAAAGTGATAATATGGCCGCAATTGCGGCCATTTTTTTAAGGAATGCCCTGTGTTTTGTCCATTCTGCCGTGCAGACGACACCAAAGTGATTGATTCCCGCCTGGTTGCTGATGGCCATCAGGTGAGAAGGCGTCGGGAATGTGGCGCCTGTCATGAACGTTTTACCACTTTTGAAACCGCTGAGCTGGTGATGCCCCGCATTATTAAAAGAGATGGCTCACGCGAACCTTATAACGAAGATAAGTTGCGCAGTGGTTTACAACGTTCTTTAGAAAAACGCCCGGTGCCAACCGAACAGGTTGAGCTTTTGATCAGCAAAATTGAGTCACAACTGCGCGCCACAGGCGAGCGGGAAGTGCAGAGTGAACTGATTGGTCAGCTGATCATGGACGGGCTGGTAAAATTGGACAAAGTGGCTTACGTGCGCTTTGCCTCTGTGTATCGCTCCTTTAAGGATATCCGCGAGTTTGGTGAAGAAATTGCCAGACTGGGGGATGATTAACGGATGTTTACTGCAGCTGATGAAAAGTTTATGCAAAGGGCGCTAGAACTTGCCGCCCTTGGTCGTTATACCACATCCCCTAATCCAAACGTTGGCGCTGTGCTGGTCAAAGAAGACCAGGTGATAGGTGAAGGTTATCATCGTCAGGCCGGTGGCCCACATGCCGAAGTGTTTGCGCTGCGTGAAGCCGGCGAGAATGCCAGAGGCGCTACTTGTTATGTCACGCTGGAGCCCTGCAGTCATTATGGCCGCACCCCGCCTTGCGCCTTAGCGCTTATTGAGGCTGGTATCAGCCGTGTGGTGGTGGCGATGACAGATCCAAATCCTGCGGTCGCCGGGCGTGGTATTACGCTGTTACAACAGGCGGGCATTGAGGTGCACACCGGTTTACTCGAAGCACAAGCCCGTGCGCTCAATCCTGGTTTTTTGCACAAAATGCAATATCAGCGTCCTTATGTACAGCTAAAACTCGCTGCCAGTATTGATGGCAGGACTGCACTGAAAAATGGTGCCAGCAAATGGCTGACAGGCGATGAAGCCCGCGCTGATGTGCAGCATTTGCGGGCACAAAGCTGCGCTATTTTATCAACTGCCGAGACCGTGCTTTGTGATGAGGCGCTGCTAAATGTGCGTGCCGACACCATCACGCCGCTGGAAAACGGCAGCCTGCGCCAGCCGCTTCGGATCATTCTTGATCAGAAATGTCGTTTAACAGGTGTTGAACCCTTGTTTTTGCAGGGGGGCAACATCATCTTGTTGCATCAGCAGCACAACAACTGGCCAGAGTTAAAGTTGCCAGCCGGGGCGAAGGTACAGCGTCACGGCATTACTTTAGGCGCAGACGGCCGCTTTGACCTGGCAGCAGTGATGGTTTTTATTGCTACTTTGCCGGTAAATTTGTTGTGGGTTGAGGCTGGTGCACAATTAGCCAGCAGTTTGTGGCAACAGCAACTGGTGGATGAGCTGGTGCTTTATCAGGCGCCCTTGTTACTTGGCCCGGATGCGCGGCCTATGTTGCAGTTTGCTGAACTGACAGAAATGTCACAGGCGCTAAGGCTCAATTGGTTTGATATTCAACAGTTTGGCGAGGATCTTCGTTTACGCGCCAAAGTGAAAGGACAATAACAATGTTTACCGGAATTATTGAGGCTACCGGCACTTTGCTGCAGATAACGCCCAAGGGCGGGGATGTCAGCGTGAAAATTCAGAGCCAGACGCTGGATTTTTCCGATGTCAAACTGGGTGACAGTATTGCCAGCAATGGTGTTTGCCTGACAGTCACGGCTTTTGGTGCTGATTGGTTCAGTGCTGATTTATCCACGGAAACACTGAAGCGGACTTTGTTTGGCCGCTACAAAACCGGTCAGCGGCTGAATCTGGAAAAAGCACTGTTGCCAACCACCCGCCTCGGCGGTCATCTGGTCGGCGGTCATGTTGACGGTGACAGCAGTGTCAGCCGAATTGAAAAAAGCGGCCGTGCCTGGCAAATTTTTATAAAAACACCGCCAGAGCTTGCCCGTTATATTGCTGAAAAAGGTTCTATCACTGTCGATGGCGTGAGTCTGACCGTGAACGAGCTGCTGGCAGACGAATTTCGTTTAACCATAGTGCCGCATACGGCGCAGCAAACCACGTTAGAGCAGCTCGAAGCGGGCAGCAAAGTGCATCTGGAAGTCGATTTGCTGGCCCGTTATCTGGAACGATTAATCACCGGCGCTGCTACACCGGCCAAATCCGGCGTGAGTCTGGAACTGTTACAACAACGCGGCTTCCTCTGAGCCTACAATCTGAGCCAACAACAGGGTGAAAACCCTCTTAGGTGAGTTATGCAATTAAATACGCCTGCTGAAATTATTGAAGATATTCGTAACGGTAAAATGGTCATTCTGATGGATGACGAAGACCGTGAAAACGAAGGTGATTTAGTGATGGCGGCCGATTATGTCACCCCGGACGCCATCAACTTTATGGCCACTTATGGCCGCGGCCTGATTTGTCTGACCTTAACCCGCGACCGTTGTAAGCAGCTGAACCTGAGCCTGATGGTGGACAAGAACAAATCACAGTTTGCCACCGCTTTTACGTTATCGATTGAAGCGGCAGAAGGTGTGACCACCGGCATTTCAGCGGCTGACCGTGCCCGCACTGTCAAAGCAGCAGTAGCCCGTGATGCTAAAGCCAGCGATATAGTGCAGCCTGGTCATATTTTCCCACTGATGGCACAGGATGGTGGTGTACTGGTGCGCGCCGGTCACACTGAAGCAGGCTGCGATTTAGCCAGGCTGGCTGGTTTAGAGCCAGCCTCAGTGATAGTCGAAATACTGAATGACGACGGCACTATGGCGCGCCGGCCAGACCTTGAAAAATTTGCTGCCAAACACGGCATTAAAATTGGCACCATCGCAGATTTAATTGAATACCGTAACCTGAACGAAACCACTATTGAAAAAGTGGCTAGCTGTAAATTACCGACAGCCGTGGGTGAGTTTGACTTGGTGACCTTTCGTGACACCATCGACAATCAAATCCACTTTGCACTGGTCAAAGGTGAGATCAACCCTGAGCAACCTACGTTAGTCCGGGTGCATTTACACAATACCTTCAGTGATTTATTGCTGGCAGATCGTGCAGCCAACCGCAGTTTTTCGCTGCACAGTGCGATGAAACGTATCAATGCCGAAGGCGGTGTGCTGGTGCTTTTGGGCAAACACGAGAGCACCGAAGAGCTGATGGCCACAGTGCAGGCGTTTGAAGCTGAAGACAAAGGTGAAAAACCGGTCAGTGCGCCCTGGAAAGGCACTTCACGTAATGTGGGCGTGGGTTCACAAATTCTGGCCAGCCTGGGGGTGCGTAAAATGCGTTTATTAAGCCAGCCAAAACGTTACCATGCGCTGTCTGGTTTTGGCCTGGATGTGGTGGATTACGTTTCGGAATAACAGCGATTTGTGCTGTGAATACAAAGAAACACTAGTCGGATGAGGCCGTTGTTGTGTTATCATATGCGGCCTTTTTTACCATCCGTATGAAATGATGTTGGCTATCAACGGCCATGCCCTTGTTTTACAGCAAGGTTTAACAATAACGAGGATTACCCATGCAAGTGATTGAAGCTGGTTTAGCTGCCAAAGGTAAAAAGTTTGCCATTGTGGTGGCACGTTTTAATAGCTTTATCGTGGAGAGTCTGCTGGAAGGTGCAGTTGATACCTTAAAACGGGTGGGCGATGTTGCCGACAGCGATATTACCGTCGTGCGGATCCCTGGTGCTTTTGAGCTGCCACTGGCCGTACAAAAAGTGGCGCAAAGCGGCAAATACGACGCTGTGATTGCGTTAGGTGCTGTGATCCGTGGCGGCACGCCGCATTTTGAATATGTCGCCGGTGAATGTGTTAAAGGCATTGCTCAGGTGTCGATGCAACACAATCTGCCGGTTGCTTTTGGTGTACTGACAGTTGAAAGCATTGAGCAGGCGATTGAACGTGCTGGCACCAAAATGGGTAACAAAGGTGGCGAAGCTGCTATGTCTGCCCTTGAAATGGTTAATGTGTTAGCACAAATCTAGGATTTTTTGATGAAACCAAACGCACGTCGCCAGTCCCGTTCGCTGGCAGTCCAGGGAGTTTACAGCTGGCAGGTCAGCAAAAACCCAATTGGCGATATTGAACAGCAATTACTGCTGGAGCAGAACACTAAACATCTGGATGTAGGTTATTTTCAGGACATTCTGCGTGGTGTAGCTGTGAACTATGCCGTGCTGGATGAAGCGGTCAAACCTTTTATCGACCGTCCTTTTGAAGAAATTGATCTGGTGGAAAAAGCGATTTTGCGTGTGTCGGCTTATGAGCTGAAGTTCCGCCTGGATGTGCCTTACAAGGTGGTCATCAATGAGGCGATTGAGCTCGCCAAAGCCTTCGCCGCCGACGACAGTCACAAGTTCGTCAACGGCATCCTCGATAAAGCAGTAAAGCTACTGCGACCAAATTGATGGAGAGCCGGCGAAAGTCGGCTTTTTTATGGGCGAATTTGAACTCATTTCCGAATGTTTTAGTCAGGCAGGCCGCAGCAGAGCCGACGTTGTCCTTGGTGTGGGTGACGATGGCGCAGTAGTGCAAATCCGCGACGGCTTTGATCTGGTGGTGACCACAGACACTATGGTGCAAGGTGTGCATTTTTTCCCTGATGTAGACCCGCGTGCCCTTGGTCATAAGCTGGTGGCGGTGAATGTCAGTGATTTGGCGGCCATGGGCGCCGAGCCTTGCTGGTTGTCGCTGGCCATTAGTTTGCCGCAAGTCGATAACGCCTGGCTGCAGGCTTTTGCCGAAGGTTTAAGCGAAACCGCAGATTATTACAATTGCCAGCTGATTGGCGGTGATACCACCCGTGGCCCGCTGACCCTGACGGTGATTGCCAAAGGTTTGGTGCCTAAAGGCAAAGCCTTAACCCGTGCCGGCGCTAAAGTGGGTGATTATATTTATGTTACCGGTACCCTGGGCGATGCTGCTTTGGGGTTAAAACTGGTGCAGGATCAGGTGGAAGTCAGTAAAAAACACCGTGCCCATATTCTGCAGCGTTTTCATTATCCAACAGCCCGGGTGGCCTTGGGTCAGGCGCTTCGCACTATTGCCAGCAGTGCTATGGATATTTCTGACGGTTTATGTGGTGACTTGCCGCATATTCTGAAAAGGTCGAAAGTGGGTGCCACTGTGGACGTGAATAAGATCCCGATGTCGCAGGCACTGAAAGACAGTTGTGACTGGCAACAAGCGCTTCAGTGTGCTTTATCCGGTGGTGAAGATTACGAACTGTTGTTTACCGTGCCGGAAGACAAAAGGGGCTCACTGGAAGTGTTGTTATCCCCTTATGGTGTGCCTGTAACCTGCATTGGCCGTATTACCGGTGTGGCCGGAAAACTGGAACTGCGCCAGGGGGATCAACCTTTTGTCTACACGCATCAGGGATACCAGCACTTTTAATGAAAGCACATCCGTTTTTGCTGCATAAATGGCAACATTGGCTGGCGCTGGGGTTTGGCAGTGGCCTGTCGCCCAAAGCGCCGGGCACCTTTGGTACTTTAGCGGCGTTGCCGCTGGTGTGGCTGCTGGCGCTGATATCGCCGCTCTGGGCTGGCGTTGCTATTGTTGCCACTGCGCTGCTCGGTGTGTATCTGTGTGAAGTAGTCAGCCGTGATATTGGCGCTGAAGATCATGGCTCCATTGTGTTTGATGAAATTGTCGGTTTTGCCATCACCCTTTGGGCTGTGCCTTTTAACCTGCAAAATGTGCTGGTCGCTTTTGTGTTATTCCGCCTGTTGGATATCCTCAAACCCTGGCCAATCCGTTGGTTTGACCGCAATTTACACGGCGGTTTAGGTGTGATGATGGATGATATTGTCGCCGGAGTGCTGGCCTGCCTGCTGCTTCATAGTGTATGGTTACCGCTTCAATTGTAAAAACCGGTTAACCTGTTGCAGGTCGTTATGAATTCTGCCTCTTTGTTTTTGTTATTACTGTTTTTTTTCTCCGCAAGTCTCAAGGCGCAACAGCCGCAGTCTATCTACGATTACGACATTAAACAGTGGACTGCCGCTGATGGCTTATCCAATAACTCAGTGCGGGCTGTGACCCAGGATCAGCAGGGTTATTTATGGATAGGCACCTTAACCGGCCTGAACCGTTTTGACGGCAATAGTTTTGATGTTTTTACCTCACAGGCCAACCGCCATCTGGTCAGTAATACCATTACCCGCTTATTAACCGACAGCAATGGTTATATCTGGGTGGGCACCCGCTCAGGCTTATCCGGTGTTAACAGCGCCACCCTGAAGTTTGACCGTTATCCGATCCTGGGCGAAGTGACCGCCATTGTAGAAGTGGCTCCGGATGAAATCTGGGTGGCCGCAGACAATCTGTTTCGTGTGAAAGAAGGCAAAATCAGCCGGGTAGAGCAGGTTAAAGAGCAGGTCAATCAGCTGGAAGTGACGCCAACCGATGTCTGGATCAGCAGCAGTAAATTTTTATATAAAATCTCCAGGGCAGGGCAGCTGGATAAACTGACGCTCCCGCCGGACTTAGCCCAACATCCGGTGTATGACTTGTTATGGGAGCATAACAGCCTGCATTTGGCCAGCGAGCAGGGTTATTACCACGTGGCAGCCGATCAGCAGTTTCATCGTTGCCCTTTGCCACAGCGCGATTCCAAAGCGGTGTACAAGTTGTTTCATGATAAACAGCAAGGCGACTGGGTATCAGGTTACAGCGAGTTGTTCCACCGCCATCAGGGGCAGGAGTGGCAGGTGATCAGCCGTGATGAGCTTGGCAGTTCCACTTTATTTACCGACATTTATCAGGACCGGCAGCAAAATGTCTGGCTTGGTAGTTTTGGCGACGGTATTTACCGGGCATCCAGAGGTAAAATAAACCGAATTGTCGGCAAGAATCAGCCGGACGATGTGGTGCGCAGTGTGGCTGCAACCGACGACGGCCGTTTGCTGCTGGCGTTACAGCAAGGCTTGGGTTTTCTTGATGCAAGTCAGCAGTTTTCCACAATCCCGCTAAACAACAACATCAGTCTTGGCACAGTGCAGGATATGGAGCAGGATGGCAGTAGTTGGCTGCTGGCCAGCGACAGCGGCGTGTACCGGCTGAACGCACAAAGTGGTGAGCTGAAGCCGCTGGATCCACAGTTACAGGGTGTCAAGGCCAGGGTCGTAAAACCCAGATTAGCCGGTGGATTCTGGCTTGGCACTAGTGCCGGTATTTATCAGTATCAGAACGGTGAGCTCAAAGTTTTTGCCGCCAATAACGAGCTGGAATCGACCGTTATTACCTATATTGCCGATCAGGGCGATAAACTTTTGATAGGCACCACCAGAGGTGGTTTTCAGTATCAGGGCGGTAAATTGTTGCGCATAGGCCTTGGCAGCCCGCTGTACAACGCTTATGTCAGCAGTTTGTTGTGGCGCAAAGACGGAACCTTGCTCGCCTCGACCATCGACGACGGTTTGTTTATCCGCCAGTTTGACGGAAAATGGCTGCAGTTTGATACCGCCAATGGTTTGCCCTTTGAACCTATTGTCAGTTTGTATGACGATATCCAGTCGGGTTATGTCTGGGCCAGTACCCTCAAAGGGATTTTCCGTTTTCATCCGGCCGATCTGGTACGTAACGATCAGAGCAAATCGTTATTTGAACAGGTGTTAACACCTTACGATCGCCAGCTTGGGACCGCACCTGGCCGTTGTTGTAACGGCACGGGTCATAGCAAAGTGGCAATGCTGGATCAGCAGCTGTATTACCCCACCTTAAAAGGCCTGGTGTCGGTGCCATTAAACTTTAAAGGTGGCCCAAGCAGCACCAGCAGACCAATGCTGCAGCAGGTCGTGTCGCAGCAGCGCAGTTATGAAGTGCAGCCTGCGCAGAGCCGCCAGGTGATGGCCACCGACGAGCGCAATTTAACGTTACGTTACACGGCTGTTGATTTTTTAACACCAACAGCGCTGGAGTTCCGTTATCAGCTCAAAGGTTTTGATGCCGGCTGGCATTATGTCGGCAGCAGACGTGAAGCTATTTACACCAACCTGCCGCCTGGCAGTTATCAGTTCCAGCTGCAAAGCCGGCAAAGTACCCAAAGCTGGGAGTTGGCGCAGAACACCGAACTCGAGTTGGTGATCCCTAAACGTTTTGACGAAACCATTATTTATCGTGGACTTTGGCTGTTGTTGGCTTTGATCATTCTGTATGGTTTGTTCTGGCTTGGCCGGCGCAATAACCAGCTTAGGGAAGCGTCTTTAACCAAACTGGTGAAACAACGCACGCAGGAGCTGGAAAACAGCAATACCAAACTCAATGAACTCAATGAGCAACTGTCGCAGTTGACCCATAAAGATCCGTTAACCGGCCTTCGTAACCGCCGTTTTATGTTTGAACAGTTGCCCAAGGACATAGAGCATTATCAGCGCAACCGCGAGTCGATGCTGGCGCAAAACAAATGTATTGCACTTATTCATCTGGATTTGGATAACTTTAAGCATATCAATGACAAATATGGCAACAGTGCCGGCGACAGTGTACTGCAGCAAATCAGTGGCTTGCTTATTCGTGAAACCCGGGGCTCGGATTATGTGGTGCGGTACGCCGGTGAAGAATTTATGCTGGTGCTCAGAGACGTGCCGCAGGATCTGGTCAAGGAGTTTGCGCTTCGGTTAAACGAGCTGGTGGCGCTGGAGTCGTTTTTACTGCCGGATGGCAGGGCAGTGCGGCTCAATTGCTCTATTGGTTATGCTTTGTATCCGCTGGATTTGTTAGGCGGTCAGCTCATCGGCTGGGAAGTGTCATTGCAACTGGCTGAGTTGGCGCTGTTTCATGTTAAACATGCCGGGCGTAATGGGGTGGCAACTATTTTGTTTGACCAGCAGGTGGATGCTTTTGAGTTTGAAGACAGCAACCATATTGAAGCTCAGGTAGAGAAATTCCTGGCCGGCAGTGTTGCCTGGTTTGATTTAACGTTGTGCAAGGTGGGCAAAGCCAATCCTTAAACTGGCAAAGTGCCTGGCTGGCGCAGCAGCGGAGCAGCTTCAAGGCAGAGCAGCGATAAAACGTCTATCACAGAATTTACAGTGGTTGATGATCCGCAAAGATAAAAAAGCCCGGTTCAAAACCGGGCTTTTTGGCAAATTGCGTGTTGTTTTAGTCGGCTTTATGCAGACTGTGGCGCAATAAACTGCTGAATACGCGACAGAATACCGGTGCTGTCCAGACCAAGCTCTGCATACAACTCTTCCTGCGAGCCATGGCGGATAAACTGGTCCGGTAAACCCAGATTTAACAGCGCATAAGGCAAGCGCAGTGCTGCCACAGCTTCATTGACCGCAGAGCCGGCACCACCTGCGATAGCGTTGTCTTCCAGCGTCACCAGTGTCTGGTGGTTAGTGGCCAGTTGCTGCAGCAGTGGTAAATCCAAAGGTTTGACAAAACGCATATCGACCAGAGTAGCATCCAGTGTTTCAGCAGCGGCCATGGCTTGATGTAGTAAAGGGCCAAAAGCAAGAATGGCGATGTTTTTGCCCTGGCGCACAGTGCGGCTCTGGCCTACAGGCAGCAAAGTCATGTTGTTTTGTGCTTCTGTGCCGTTGGCATAACCACGCGGATAACGTACTGCAGCCGGGCCTTTATGCATATAGCCTGTGTACAGCATCTGACGACATTCATTTTCATCCGAAGGCGCCATGATCAGCATATTCGGGATAGCCCGCATATAACTTAAGTCAAAAGCGCCCTGATGGGTGGCGCCATCGGCACCAACAATGCCGGCGCGGTCGATGGCAAAGAGCACATCGAGATTTTGCAGTGCGACATCATGAATAAGCTGATCATAACCGCGTTGTAAAAAGCTGGAATAAATAGCAACCACAGGTTTTAAACCGTCAATGGCCATACCTGCGGCTAAAGTCACTGCATGTTGTTCGGCAATAGCAACATCAAAATATCTGTCAGGATAAGTCTTGGAAAAACGGACTAAATCTGAACCTTCGCGCATGGCTGGTGTAATAGCCTGCAACTTGGGATCCAGCGCCGCCATATCACAGACCCAGTTGCCAAAAATATTGGAAAAATTCGGCTTGCCGGCTTTTTTCGCCGGTGTGCCCTGGCTACTTGGGTCAAATTTGCTGACGGCATGATAACCAATAGGGTCCTGCTCGGCGGGGGCGTACCCTTTGCCTTTTTTCGTCACTACATGCAGCAATTGCGGGCCTTTGAGCTGACGCATATTACGGATGGTGTCGACCAGCGTCACTACGTCATGGCCATCAATGGGGCCTATGTAGTTAAACCCCAGCTCTTCAAAAAAAGTACCTGGAGTCACCATGCCTTTAAAATGTTCTTCGGCGCGGCTGGCCAGTTCATGCAGCGGCGTGCCGCTTAAAATCTTTTTGCCGCCTTCACGCAGGCTGGTATAAAAGTTACCCGATAAAATCCGGGCAAAATAACGGTTTAACGCGCCGACGTTTTCGGAAATCGACATTTCGTTGTCGTTTAAAATCACCAGCATGTCGGGTTTGACTTCACCGGCATGATTCAGCGCTTCAAACGCCATACCGGCGGTAATGGCACCATCCCCAATCACGGCCACTACTTTGCGGTTTTTCTGTTCTGCTTTGGCGGCAATGGCCATCCCCAAAGCCGCGCTGATGGAGGTGCTGGAATGACCAACGGTTAAAGTGTCGTATTCACTTTCTTCACGGCATGGAAATGGATGTAAACCGTTTAACTGACGGATGGTCGGCATGCGGTCGCGCCGGCCAGTCAGAATTTTATGTGGATAAGCCTGATGGCCTACATCCCAGATCAAGCGGTCAAAAGGTGTGTTATAGACATAATGCAGGGCAACTGTCAGCTCAATAGTGCCAAGGCCCGAAGCAAAATGGCCACTACTTTGACTGACCGATTTTAATAAATAGTCACGCAACTCATGGCTCAGTTTGGCAAGCTGCTCTTGTGGCAACTGGCGCAACTCTGCCGGCAGATTGGCTTTGGCTAACAGTGGGTAATCAAGAATATCGGGCGCCATAAACTAAAACCTTGGTCAAAAGCTGCGTGCAATTACGTAATGGGCAAATGCGCTGAGTTGTTGGGTGTCATAAGGTAACACAGAAAGCGCATCTTTGGCTTGTGCAAAGAGTTGCTGCGCCTTGGCTTTGGCAACTTCTAAACCAAGCAAAGCCGGATAAGTGGCTTTATTGGCTTGTTGATCCGAGCCCTGGGGTTTACCCAGAGTGGCGGTGTCACCTTCGATGTCGAGAATATCGTCCTGTACCTGAAATGCCAGGCCCAAAGCTCTGGCATATTTCACCAGTGCGGCCAGTTCAGCTTCATCGCGTTTGGGGCTGCATAACCAGGCCATCTGTACTGCTGATTCAATTAATGCGCCTGTTTTCAGTTGATGCATGGCTTCAAGCGCTTCAACTGTCATGGCTTTGTTGGTATGGGCAAGGTCTATCGACTGACCACCACACATACCGTTATAACCAGAATGCAGTGCCAGTTGCTGTACCAGCTGCAGCCGCTCTCTAAAATCCACCTGCTGATAAGGATGAGCTGCCAGTACTTCAAAGGCAATGGCCTGCAGCGCGTCGCCGGCCAGAATTGCGGTGGCTTCGTTAAATGCTTTATGGCAGGTAGGACGACCGCGGCGTAAGTCGTCGTTGTCCATCGCCGGTAAGTCGTCGTGGATCAATGAGTAAGTATGCAGACACTCCAGCGCCATGGCCGGTGCATCCAAATCATCCAGTGAAGCGCCCAGCATCTGGCCACAGCTGTACACCAGAAAAGGCCGTATTCTTTTGCCACCGGACAACAGGCTGTATTGCATGGCCTGTAACAATTCAGCGTCAGTGTTGACTCTGGACTGCAATAAAGCTGTCATTTTTTGCTCCACCCTTTGCTGGTAGAGCGGTAACAGGGTTAAAGCCACGTTATTCTCCTGCGGCCGGGGTAAAGGCAACCAGCTGCTCGCTGTTGTTTTGTTGCAGCAGCATTTGTACTTTTTGTTCTGCAGTCTGAAGTTGTTGCTGGCTGGCGCGGGCCAGGGCAACACCCCGTTCAAATTGTTGCAGCGAATCATCGAGCGACAAATCACCTTGTTCCAGCTGCTGCACAATAGTCTCCAGCTCGGCGATCATCTGCTCAAATTGCTGTGGATTTGCTTGCTTTTTACTCATAATCCGGCCTTTTTAAAAGTGTGCGCAAAGTTACCTCAGAGCTTGGCTATGGTCAATCAGAATGGCGGTGGCGGCAACTAAATTTGGGTGACAACTTAAATATTTTTAAGCATTTACTGCTATTGGTCGATAACTAACTATAAGCTAAGATAAAACTGATATTTGGTTTGTACCTTTCGGGAGATTCGATGTGGATTTAGCAACCGTCATAGGTTTAGTTGCCACTATTGGCATGATGGTCTGGGCTATGTACCTGGCTGCTGCCGGCAATCTGGTGATGTTTTACGATTTTGTCTCCATCGTGATCGTTTTTGGCGGCACCATCACTGTAGTCATTATGAAATTTACCTTTGGGCAGCTTGGTGGTTCCTTTAAGGCCGCCGGAAAAGCTTTTATGTTTAAAAGTGAAGCACCCGAAGAGCTGATAGAAAAAGCTGTGCAGTTGGCTGATTCCGCCCGAAAAGGTGGTTTTTTAGCGCTGGAAGAAGCGGAAATTCCCAATCCTTTTATGCAAAAAGGCATCAATATGCTGGTTGACGGCCATGATGCCGATGTAGTGCGTGGTACTCTGGAAAAAGATATTGACCTGACCTACAACCGCCACGGCCTGTATATCTCTATTTTCAAAAACATGGGTGACCTGGGGCCGGCAATGGGCATGATCGGTACTCTGGTGGGCCTGGTGGCGATGTTGGCCAATATGTCAGACCCTAAAGCGATAGGCCCCGCCATGGCCGTTGCTTTGTTAACAACCTTATATGGTGCAATTTTAGCGAACTGCCTCTGTATCCCGTTGGCCGACAAAATGGCCATCCGCAACGAAGAGGAAAAAATCAATAATCAGTTGATTCTGGACGCCATTATGGGCATTCAGGACGGTCAGAACCCAAAAGTGATTGAAGGGGTGCTGCGCAATTATTTAATGGCGGCAAAACGCGAAGCCAAAGCTGAAGCAGAGTAGGAGCGGATATGGCTGACTGTCCTAAATGTCCACCGCCGGGATTGCCCGCTTACATGGGTACCTTTGCCGACTTAATGTCTTTGTTAATGTGCTTTTTTGTGTTGTTGCTGTCTTTTTCCGAGATGGACGTGCAAAAGTTCAAACAGCTGGCCGGTTCCATGGCTTTTGCTTTTGGTGTACAAAATAAAATTGAAGTCAAAGACATTCCCAAAGGCACCAGTGTCATTGCCATGGAGTTCAGACCTGGCCGGCCCGATCCAACGCCAATAGACACGCTACAACAACAAACCGTGGATATGACGCAACAAACCCTGGAATTTGAAGCAGGTGAGGAAGATTCTGCCGGCGGGCGGCAGGAACAAAGGGAAGACAAAACCGGCGGTTTAAGTGACAGTCCGGATGAACAAAGCCAGGCCCAACCGGAAACCGAAACTGCGATGATGCAGGAACAGGTGAACGAAATGGTGAAAAAAATTGCGGAGCAGATGGAGCAGCAAATTCAGGACGGCGCTGTAGAGCTGGAGTCGCTTGGGCAGCAAATTATTATCCGTATTCGTGAAAACGGCTCATTTCCGTCCGGATCCACTTTTTTGCAGCCGCGTTTTAAACCTATAGTGCAGCAAATTGGCGTGATTTTAAAAGACATTCCGGGTGAAATTACCGTGTCTGGTCATACCGATAACGATCAGGTGTCGGACGAGTTAAACAGCAATAACTGGGAGTTGTCAGCAAAACGCGCAGTATCAGTGGCCACTGAGTTATTGGCAGGCACTGGCCTGGAAAAAGACCGCCTTGTGGTGGTTGGGCATGCCGACACCAGACCTCTGGTGCCCAATGACACTGAAGCCAACCGCAAGCGTAACCGCAGGGTAGAAATTTCTATTATGCAGGGGAAAGCCAAAGAGTCGGCGCCTATTCAGTTACAGCCCCAGACGCCACCAGCCAGTCAACCGGCCCAGCCAAAACAAAACTGAGCACGGCAGCACATCCTTTTGATGTGCTGCCTCTTGTTGTTTTAGACCCAGCGCCGGGCAGCACCTTAGACAAATCTCTGCCGTTTTTAAGCAATGGCGTTATAATGCGCGCCAGTTTTTTGCCGGCAGCACAGTTATGATTGAATTTATTGTTAAGTTACACCCTGAAATCTCCATTAAAAGTAAGTCGGTGCGTAAGCGCCAGACCATGCTGCTGGAACAAAATCTGAAAACCATTCTGCTGCAACTGGACCCGTCCATTGTGGTGCGTAATCTGTATGACCATTTAACTGTAATGTCGCCACAAGGCGATGAGCTGCTTGCGCAAAAAATGGCCGAACAGCTGCAATGTATTCCCGGCATAGTGCAGTTTGCCCAGATGCAGTCATCTGAGTTCAGTTCACTACACGATATTTTTGAGCAGGTGCTGGCGGTGTACCGTGACCAGCTACATGGCAAAACCTTTTGTGTGCGGGTGCGCCGTCAGGGCAATCACGAATTTTCTTCAATTGAAGCCGAACGTTATATCGGCGGTGGGCTCAATCAGCATATTCCAACAGCACAGGTGAAGTTAAAGCAGCCGGACGTGACAGTCCAGGTGGAAATACGCAAAGAAAAACTCATTATTGTGCGCCGTGCTTATCAGGGCATGGGCGGTTTCCCGCTGCCGTCCCAGGGTGATGTTTTGTCGTTGATTTCTGGTGGTTTTGATTCGGCAGTGGCCAGTTATCTGATGATCCGTAAAGGGCTTCGCACCCATTATTTGTTTTTTAATTTAGGTGGAGCCGCCCATGAAACCGGGGTGCGGCAGATGGCCTTTTACCTGTGGCAAAAATATAGTTTGTCGCACAAGGTGAAGTTTGTTTCTGTTGATTTTGCCCCTGTGGTGACTGAAATTCTGGAAAAAATTGACAACGGCCTGATGGGCGTTGTGCTCAAACGTATGATGATGCGGGCTGCAACCACAGTCGCCGACAGCCTGAATATTAAAGCTGTGGTGACAGGCGAAAGTATTGGTCAGGTGGCCAGTCAAACCATCGTCAATTTAAACGTCATTGACCGGGTCACTGAGATGCTGATCCTGCGCCCTTTGGTGTATCAGGACAAACAGGACATTATTGATATAGCCCGGGCTATTGGCGTGGAAGATCTCGCCAAAACCATGCCGGAATATTGTGGTGTGATCTCCAAAAGCCCGACCATTAATGCAGTGCTGGCCGATGTCAACGCTGCCGAAGCACGTTTTGATTTTAGTATTTTGGAAAAAGTCAGTCAGGACGCCAAGGTACTGGATATCCGCACTGTGGAATATCAGGCCGGCCAGCAGGTGGCCACCATCGACACTGAAGCTGTGTTACCTGAAGGGGCTGTGGTGATTGATGTGCGTGCACCGGATGAAGCTGAGCGCAACCCGCTGCAACTGGATAGCCATCAGGTGCTGGAGCTGCCGTTTTATAAAATTGCCTCGGATTTTGCCGAGCTTGCCAAAGACAAACAATATTATCTGTATTGTGACCGTGGTGTGATGAGCCGCTTACAGGCGCTGCTACTTAAAGAGCAGGGTTATCAAAACGTGGCTGTGTATAAAAAAGACAAATAACAGCGTTTTGTCACAACAGTCTGTGGTGATAACGGGCTGTTGTTACAACTGCCAGGGCGCGAGCTTTGCCGCCAGCGCCTGATAAAGCGCCTGATGCTCCGGCATTGCCAGCTGATGTGCTGCTGCCTGCTGCAATAAATAGCCGGTAATAGCACCAAGCTCGGTGCGTCGGCCCGCGCTAACATCCTGTAACATCGAAGAAAAGTTTTGTGCTGTATTGCTCTGCACTTGTTGCACCAGCTGATACAGCCTGTCCCCGCTAAAAAGCTGCCCACAGGCAGCCGCCACTTGCACAAACTCAGCCAGCAAAAGTTTGATCTGCGCCTGATAC
The DNA here is from genome assembly GCA_003543135.1 of Rheinheimera sp. GTDB lineage: Bacteria > Pseudomonadota > Gammaproteobacteria > Enterobacterales > Alteromonadaceae > Pararheinheimera. Next base: position 110,712 of record DPJG01000018.1, on the reverse strand, counting down.
TGAGGTTGGTTTAATTCACCATTGCGGCATTGATGTAAAGCAGTCAGTGGATTAATCACACTATTGACCGCAAGCTTTTGCCATAAATAGGGCTGAATGTCGTCGACCTGTGTCAGTGGCGACAATGCTTGGGTGAGTTCAGCCGCTATCGGCGCTGTGCAATTGCGGGCGGCGTCATTACAGGGCGCCAATATGGTATTTCCCTGTCCACTGTGAATAATGTGCAGTGCATGAGGTTTATAAGCGCCATGGCTGGTGCTGGCAAACCAAAGTCCCTGGCCGGGTTTGAGTAAAACCGCAACAGGCTCCAGCGTGCCCATACCATTATGGCAAAGCACCAGCTGCGCCTCGTCAGCTAAATGCGGTAATAAAGTGTGCACCACAGCAACAACGTCATAGGCTTTCACCGGCACCAGCACTTTGCTAAAAGGGCCCTGGCTGGCATTTTGCAGCTGCATGGCAAAGTCGCGGCCACCGGCACTAAAACGATAACTCAGTGGCTGTGGTGTTTTTTGCCACAACAAAACGCTCTGGGCGCTGAGTAACCATCTGCTGGCCGCCAATAAACCAATAGCGCCTTTACCCACCACCAGCCAGGGCGCTGACATCAGCGGGTTCCTTCTGCTGGAGCCTGTTGAAAACGGCGCCACAGCGGCAATTGCCATAACAGCAGCGCCAGTGCCAGACCGCCAAGGTCGGCCAGAAAATCCCACCAATCACCAAATCTGGTGGTGAAAAAGTGCTGCGCCAGTTCAATGGCGCCGCCGTAAATACCAAGCAATAACAAACCCGCGAGCACACGACGATAAAAACTAAGTTGCCACAGCAACATCAACATCAGGAATATCAGACCATGCATCAGTTTGTCATTGGGCATCCAGCTTGAGGGCAGGCCGCTGACGTCTTTTAAAAATCCGTAACTGCACACAATCAGCGCAAGCAAAAACAACAGACGAAAAAACCAGGGACGGCTTACCAACATAAAAAATCCCGCAGAAGAAAAACGCCAAGGCTCGGATTATACGACCATTTTCGCTATAATCCAGCGCACCATTACCAGAGCTCATTGCAACAGGCGATGAGCAGGAGCCAGGGCGCGCATCTGCTGGTGCCGCTTTTGGGCCGGATCTGATTGAATTTTAAGGAGAGCCCCGATGCCTTCATTTGATATTGTTTCTAAAGTTGATTTGCAGGAAGTATTGAACGCGGTGGACAACGCCAACCGTGAGCTGGACACCCGTTTTGATTTTCGTGGTATTAACGCCAAGTTCGAATTAAAAGATAAACAAGTCAGCATGAGTGCCGAAGCTGAGTTTCAGCTGCAACAAATGAAAGAAATTTTTCTCGCTAAGGCGGTAAAACGTAACCTTGATGTGCGCTCTTTTAAAGAAGAAGATGTGGTGCATTCGGGTAAAACCTACAGCCAGTTATTGTCGTTAAAACAAGGCATTGATCAGGATATGGCGCGTAAAATTGTCAAACTGATCAAAGAGAGCAAATCCAAGGTACAAGCCGCTATTCAGGGTGATGAAGTGCGGGTGTCCGGTAAAAAACGTGATGATTTGCAAGAAGCCATCGCGCTGATTCGTCAGGCCGACTTAGGCCAGCCATTCCAGTATCAGAACTTTCGCGATTAAAAAATCCTCCGCCCATCCCGGGCTGGCTGAACGCCTTGGGAGTAGCCATCTGGATTTCTATTGACAATCCAACAGCGGCCGCTACACTGTGGCCGCGTTTTTCAGGTGCTGTTGAAGCTTGGCTTGCAACAGTGAAACGGGAATCTGGTGAAACACCAGAGCTGCCCCCGCAACGGTAACATCATCAGCAATTTTGCTGTTTGTCTTTCACTGCCACTGTCTTTGGATGGGAAGGTATAAGACGAGCTGGGTGAGTATTGGCTTTAAGCCATACCAGCCCGGATGCTGCAGCCCGGAGACCGGCCTGAAAATTCATTCACCCAACAACACGCGGTGGGCGTGTCATCTGGAGTTTTCATGTTGAAGTTATCTGTACTGACCCTGGCTGTGGTCGGCTCTTTTGCCGTTGCTGCACAAGCCAACCCCGTTCAAACCAAAGCTGTTCAAACCAAGTCCGTTCAAACTAAAGCCGTCCAGGCCAAGGCTGAAGAGGCAGAGCTTGAACACATCAGCATTTATGCCAATCGCCATGCAAAAGCTGTGGCCGAAACCTTAAGCAGCGTCACTGTGATCAACAGGGATGAAATTATCCGCCGCCAGGTGCGTGATTTACCTGCGTTATTACAGCAAGTGGCCGGTGTCAGTGTGGCGCGGGACGGTGGTCGTGGCCAAAACAGCAGTGTGTTTATCCGCGGTGGCAGTAGTGGTCATACCCTGGTGTTATTAGACGGTGTGCGTATTGGCTCCGCGACTTTGGGTTATCAGTCGCTGGCGATGGTGCCGGTGGCATTAATTGAAAAAATCGAAATTATCAGAGGCCCCAAGGCCGCCTGGTATGGCTCTGATGCTTTAGGGGGGGTTATTGCCATTACCAGCCATCAGGGCGACAAAACCGAGTTTAACGCCACGTTAGGCAGCAATAAGCTGGCGGAAGTGGGCTTGTCCGGTAGTCAGAAAAACGGCGACCTGACCTTATTTGGCAGCCTTGGCACTGCGATGGGCGACGGTTTTTCTGCCAAAATAGGCGGTGATCCGGATGATGATGGTTTTGAACAAAGTTACCTTAATGCCGGTGCAGAGCTGCAAAGCAGTCTGGGTTTGTGGCGCTGGCAGTCACAACTAAACGACGGTTATTACGAATTTGACAGCGACTACGGTGGTGACAGAGCCGATACGCAGCAAGACTCGCATCAGCTGGACTGGAGCCTGAGTCAGGGCCCGTTATCACATCAGCTGAAACTGGCGCACAGTGTCGACAGCGACATCAGTTATGGCCTGCAAAGCCCGGAGTCGTTGTTTAAAACCAAAAGAGATGAAGCGGCCTATCAGCTCAGTTACACCTTATCCACCGATTGGACCTTATTGTCAGGTGCCAGCTGGTATCAGGAGCAGGTGCTGAAAAATGCGCCGAATTATTCGGCCGATAGTCGCAACAACCAGAGTGTGTTTGCCGGTTTTGCTTTTGATAACAATCAATATTTGTTTGATGGTGCTGTGCGCCACGACAACTTCACCAGCTATGGCAATAAAAACACTTACCAGTTTAGCGCCGGTTATCATCTGAGCACTGATTTGATTGCCCGTTTTAGTCAGGGCACGGCTTTTAAAGTACCGACCTTCAACGACTTATACTGGCCAAAATACGGGAATCCGCTGTTAAAACCGGAAGAGTCGTTATCCCGTGAGTTAGGGCTGAATTATCAGCTTCAGGCTCTTCAGTTGGATTTGGTGCTGTTTGATCGCGACTTAACCAATCTGATCCAGCGGGGTCAGCAAAACACCAATGTGCTGCTGGCCAGTATTCAGGGGGCGGAACTGAGCGCCGCTTTTGCTATCGACGATTTTGAGCAGCGGTTTAGTTACGGTTATCTTGATGGTAAAGATGAAAAAACCGGCCTGAAGCTGGTAAAACGTCCGGCGCATAAAGTCAGCTGGCTCAACAGCAAAAGTTATCAGGACTGGACTTTTAGCACCGAAGCTTTGTATCAAAGCCGCTCATTCTCCGGCAAAGACTGGCAGGGCAAGCTGCAACCCGAGCTTGGCAGTTACCTGATTTGGAGCGTTGGTGTGGCTTATCAGTGGCAACCTGGCATCACCCTTCGTGCCAAGGTCGACAACCTGTTTGATAAAACTTATCAGACCAACCTGGGTTATCGTCAGGCCGGGCTGGAGTTTGTGCTGGGTGTACAAATGCTGGCGTTTTAACGCTGCCTTGCGCTAAACATCAGCGACACATCAGCGAAAAGCAAAACTAAAGCCGGAACCCTATGGTTCCGGCTTTTTTTGGCAGCGACAACAAAGCCGGTTGCAGCCGATCCGGTTGCGTCTCAGGCCTTTAACAAAGGTGCAAATTGCTGGCGGAATTTCGCCAGTTTAGGCAACACCAGAAACTGGCAATAAGGCTGCTGTGGATTGGCCAGCGCATAACCCTGATGGTAAGTTTCCGCCGGATAAAAAGTGCTGAGTTTTTCCAGTGAGGTGACTATAGGTTGCTGATATACGCCTTGTTGTTCAAGCTTGCTGATGGCGGCTTTGGCACTTTCAAGCTGTACTTCATCAGCATAAAAAATCGCCGAGCGGTATTGCGTGCCAACATCATTGCCCTGACGGTTCAGGCTGGTCGGGTCGTGCAGGAAAAAAAACAGCTCTAAGATTGTCTCCAGTGAAATCTGCTCGGCGTCAAACTGCAGTTGTACCACTTCAGCATGACCGGTGTTGCCGCTGCAAATATCCCGGTAACTGGGATTTAAACTATGGCCGCCCATATAACCGCTGGTGGCTTGCTGCACGCCTTTAAGCATGTTAAAAGCGGCTTCAACACACCAGAAACAACCGGCGGCGAGGGTGATGGTTTGTGTTGTCATGTTTTTTCCTGCGCTGAAAGATTTGATCTGCAGTTTTTATTTTGTCGTAGTCTAATCAGATTATCTGCTATCACCAACAGGCGTTTTGGCCCGGCACAGTGCATTGGCAAGTCAAATGCAGTGTCCTGCAGCAAGCCGATGCCAATATAATCAAAGGCAGCAGTGTGATACGCAGTCACTTTCAATACGGTTCAGAACCACAGGCGTAAGCCTTAAATAGCCAATCAGGAGCAAGGCGTGAAGATTGCGATTATCGGAGCCGGAGTCAGCGCCGCAGCCGCTTGCAAAGCGCTGACAGCACAAGGTGCTTCAGTCACTGTGTTTGAAAAAGCGCGGGGGCCGGGCGGGCGCGTTAGCAGCAAAAGGGCTTTGGCCGGCAGTTTTGACTTTGGCGCGCAGTATTTTACCGCCCGCAGCCAGGCGTTTTTGGCGCAGGTGCAACAATGGCAGTCACAAGGTTTAGTGCAGCGCTGGGAATTTGTGCCTTATCAGTATCAGCACGGTCAGTTAAGCCCTTCACCCGATGATGAAATCCGCTATATCGGGACTTCAACCATGCATCAGATGCTGGCCGGGGAGTTTGAAGGCGCCACAATGTACACTGGCTGCAAAATTAACGAGCTCAGTTACATCTGCAGTAATGTCAGCAGTCAGAGTACAGGGCAGTGGCAGCTGTGCTCTGAACAAGGTGAATGTTTTGGTGGTTTTGATGCGCTGCTGCTGACTTGTCCGCCGGCTCAGGCCAAACAATTGCTGGAAGGCGCGCCTTTGTCACTGCAAATTCCGGAGCAGGCCTTGTTACCCTGCTGGGCCGTGTTACTTGAATTGGCCAGTGCCACCCATCATCAGGCACAGGGTATTTTTGTGCGGGATGGCAATACGCGCTGGATAGCCCAACAATCGGCTAAACCAGGCCGGCACAGTGCCAGATTGCAGCAGGATACGGCACAGGCGCCTGAGCAATGGCTGGTGCATTTATCGGAAGACTGCAGTGCCGCTGAGCTTGAGACCATGCCGGAGCAAATCAGTGCGCTGGCCGCTGCTGAGCTAAGCCGTGTGTTGGGTACAGAGGTGCAGGTAGCGGCGGCACTTTGTCATCGCTGGTTGTATGCCAGTTACAACAGCGATATTCCACCCTGCGGTGTGTTATTTGATAAAAAAATGCAGCTGGCGCTTTGTGGTGACTGGACTCTGGGCGGTCGGGTGGAAAACGCCTGGTTATCCGGTGTAGAGGCCGCCTGTAAACTGCTTGGCAAAGCGCACCACATCTGAACCAACAGCTTCAAAACACATAAAAGATGTTAAACAACACAGCCGACATCAGCCGCTTTGAATTAAGTGAGCAGCCAGGAATATCACCAGATGCAACAAAGACGTTTATTAGTGCTTGGCGCCAATAGCGCCATAGGCCAGGGTTTGCTGATGTATGCAAAGCAGCAGGGCGCTTTAGTTGCCGGCGTCAGCCGCTCGCCAGCACCCGAAAGCGTGATGGTGGACGACTGGTTAGTGCTCGAGCTCCAGCAAGGTGAAGCTGCTGCTGTGTTAAATACTGTAGTTGCCGATTTTTGCCGGCAATTTCAGCCCACAGACATTTTTATTTGCCATGGTGTTTTACAGCAAGACAGGTTAAAAGCCGAAAAAACCATCCGTCAGCTGGATGAACAAGCTGCCATGCACAGTTGGTGGGTCAATTATCTGTTGCCGGCTGTACACCTGCAGGCTTTGTTTGGTTATTTGCAACAGCATCCCTGTCGGGTATTGGTACTGAGCGCCAAAGTCGGCAGCATCAGCGATAACAGCTTAGGTGGCTGGTACAGCTATCGCAGTGCCAAGGCGGCGCTGAATATGCTGGTGAAAACCTTGTCGATTGAACTTAGCAGGCTCAAAGCGCCGGCTCTTGTGGCTGCGCTGCATCCGGGCACCACAGAATCTTTGCTGTCATCACCTTTTTTACGCAATATCCCGCCATCGCAGCTACAAACGCCAGCCCAAACCGCGGCACGGTTATGGCAGGTTGCGACAGCGCTACAACCAGAGCAGCATGGCAAGTTGCTGCATTGGGATGGTTCAATCTTGCCATTTTAGCCGGTCAGGTTGTGCTGAATTAGCCGCAGTATTTACGCTGTGGCAGCAGGTCGAACTAAAGCTTGCTGCAAAGCGGTGGGATCTCTATGCTGGCTTTTTCACAAAAAAAGCAGGAGCAAAAACATGGGGATCCTCAGTGGTTTATTAGGCAATGCAGCCGAAATTGATGTTGCCGATGTGGAACAGGAGTTAGCCAGTATTCTCGCCGAAGGCGAAAAACTGGAGCAGGTTTTTAAAATCATCCGTGACCTGATTGTTTTTACCAATAAGCGGCTGATTTTTATTGATAAACAAGGGCTGACCGGCTCAAAAAAAGAATATATGTCGGTGCCTTACCGCTCTGTGGTGCGTTTTGCGGCCGAAACCAAAGGCCATTTTGATCTGGAATCGGATTTAAAAATCTGGTTAAGCAGCACAGAGCAGCCCATCAGTAAAACTTTTAATAAAGACGGCAATATTATGGCGGTGCAAAAAGCGCTGGCCACATATGTCTGTCGTTAAAGGCCTGGTTTGCCGGCTTGCCCATATGCTGCTTGTAACCAGGCAGCCAAGTGGGGTGGACGATAACAGCATGCAGCTCAGCTGCGTAATCAAACCAATAAAAATGCCGCATTCATGCGGCATTTTTATTGGTAGCTGAAGGTCGTTTTCTTCAGTTGGTCTGATTGTTACTGATTGGCTCAGGCGTGGCCGGTGTGCTGTTCTCTTTGGCTTTTTCCAGCGTCAGCTCTTTAAAGCTGGTTAAACCCTGTTGGATCAGTGAATAGGTGCTATCGATATCTTCTTTTACTTTGCCCTGTAACTGTCCCATGCCGTCAAGTACTTCTCTGGCTTCGGCAAAACCCTGATCAATACCACCGCCAATTTTTTCCATAAATTGGCTCAGGGCATCTTCTTCCGATAAGTCTTTGTTCTGCTCGCGGAACTGCTGATAAAAATTGGTGGCAAAAGCCACTATCCGATCTGCCGTTGCCTGTGGCGAGGTATCCTGATCCTGGGCATAAGGATTATTGCCAACACCGGGTTTATCTTTGTTGCGTGCTTCTGTGGCTCTGTCTGAGGCCTGCTCCGGCAAAGGTGGTTTTTCACCATCGTTTTTCAGGTTTTTATTCACTGCGTTCAGCACAGTGCGGTACAACAAACCCAGAGATTTGTTGTCGGATTTTAAGCTGATATCAAGCTGACTTTGCAAAATAGTCTGATTCAGCTCCTGCCGGTTGGCGCGCGACATTTCTGCGCCTGTGGCCGGACGGCTCAGTTCTGCCTGCGCCGATTCTTTGGATTTATCAGCTTTGTCATTTTTAATAACGTCATTACCACTGGCGTTGCTTGCAATATTGGGTTGGATCTTCATGTCGGGCCGCCTTGTTGGGTTTAGTTACACTATAGCCAGCTTATCGGCCGGCCCCTGGCAAAACTTGAGCATAAAATTGCCGGCTTTTTTCAATTAATTGGCAAAGCTCACGCACACCGCCGAGGGTTCTTAAGCTTGCTCTGTGTAATAAATCGCTGTTAGGCTTGGCAAATTGTTGATATTCAACTGCTTTTACTGACGAAAATGCCTGCCAGTTAAATAAAGTACGGGGTTCATTTTCTGAGACCGGCTGAATAATTAGCCAGGGGTTAGCCTTTAATACCTGCTCGGCACTGACCTGCGGGTAAGGATTTGGGCCATCAGGCAGCACGTTACGGGCCCCACAAATGGCCAGATGTTGTGCCGGCCAGGCGGAAGGGCCAATGCTTGACAGTGGGTTGTCCCAGATTTCGTAAAATACGGCGAGCTGTTGCTGCTGACTGTATTTTGTTTTTAATGCCTGAAGTTCAGCATGAAATTGCCCGGCAAGCTGCGCTGCCTGTTGCTGACGTCCGGTTAATTCGCCGAGCCTGAGTAAATGCAGCGCTATATCATCCAGTGTTTTGCTTTCAAAACTTTCGAGCTTTAAGCCAAGCTGTTGTAACCGCTCAATATCGGCAGCCGGCGTGCCACTTTGCCAGTACAACACCAGATCAGGTTGCAGGCTGATAATTTTCTCCAGCGATAAACCGGCATAATTGCCAACTCTTGGCAAAGCCCGTGCTGCTTCCGGGTAGTCGGCATGTTCGCTGGCGGCAATAATTTGTTCACCGGCGCCCAGGCTATACAAAAGTTCCACCAGATCCGGCGCCAGTACTATCAGCTTTAACTGCGAAGTGGGTTTTGTTGTTACGGCGGCGGCTGTTGTGGTCTTGGCGGCTGCCGGGTAAACAATCAACAGCAGCGTTAGTACTAATGCCTGCAATAAAGCTGGTTGTCTGAACAAAGCACGTCTGAACAAAGCCCGAAGCCTGAGCAAGGCTTGCGGTCTGGATGCTTGGACTGCAACAGTGCTTGTCATCGACCTCACCAGTCAATGCCTTGTTGTACTCTGATGCCGGCGTCAAAAGCATGTTTAACCGACTGCACTTCACTGACAGTATCGGCCAGTTCAATCAGGCGGCGATGACAACCTCGGCCTGTGATCACCACGTGCTGGCCCTGCGGGCGTTTATTTAGGGCATCAAGCACCTCATCCAACACAATATAGTCGTAGGTCAGCATATAGGTCAGCTCGTCCAGCAGCACCAGATGAATGGCCGGATCCTGCAGATATTGTTTGGCTTGTTGCCAGACGGCTTGTGCAGCCGCCATATCCAGCGCACGGTTTTGTGTCTCCCAGGTAAAACCTGTGGCCATCACGGCAAAAGGGACACCATGGCTTTGTAATAAATCACGTTCGCCACAGGCCCAGCTGCCTTTAATAAACTGAGCGACTGCAGCACGCATACCATGGCCAACAGTGCGGCACACCATACCAAATCCAGCGGTGGATTTACCTTTGCCATTGCCGGTGATCACCAGCAGCAGGCCTTTATCCTGAGTGGCTGCGGCAATTCGCTCATCGACTTTTTCTTTGAGTTTTTGCTGGCGCTGCTGATGGCGCTGCGCTTTTTGTTCAGTATCGCTACCGCTGTCTGCAGCTGCTGACTGCTGTATAGTGTTGTTAGAGTCGGTTCCGGTCATCATTTGGCTCTTAACCGCGTCTGCGGCTTAATAACAATAAAAAAAACAGGCTGCCACAGGCAGAGGTAATGACCCCAAGTGGTAATTCCTGACTGGGCATTAGGGTACGGGCGCCGGCGTCCACCCAGATCAGAAAAATGCCACCACAAAGGCAGCTGCCGACAAAAAGGCTCAGCGCCTGAGAGCCTAGCAGCATCCGCACCAGATGGGGCACCATCAGTCCGACAAAACCAATACCACCACAATAAGCAACAATACTGGCGGTCAGGGCTGCTGTCAGCAGTAAAAATAACAACCGCAAGGGTTGCACCGGTACGCCCAGACTTAATGCCGTTTGATCCGACCATAACATGGCGTCGAGCTGGCGGCGGAATAACACCGAAAGCAGCAGGCACAACAACAGGCAGGGCAAAATAAACCACAGTGGCTGATAACTGGCCCGTGACAGACTGCCCATCAGCCAGAACATCACTCTGTTGGCGGCAAAAGGGTCGTGCTGATACAAAAGCAGTGCAGTAGCTGCACTGAATAAAAAACTCACAGCCACACCGGCCAGAATAAAATGATCAAGCTGCTGCCAGCGCGCCAGCAGTGCCAATGCCAGTACCAGCGCAATGGCCAGCAGGGCGCCGACAAAAGCTGCCAGTGGCAGCGCTATCAGTGAGGCTGGAAAATACAGGCTGGCGACAGTAGCCCCCAGGCCTGCGCCGGCAATCACACCAAACAAATAAGGATCGGCCAGTGGATTACGGCTTAAATGTTGTAATAAAGCGCCACTTAACGCCAGGCCAGCACCAGCGACAAAACCCAGCAATAAACGCGGCAGACGCAGCTGCCATAACAGCTGCCATTGCATCGGATCTGTGCATTTGCCGGTAAAACACCACCAAAGTTCCTGCCACTGCAAACTGACGCTGCCGGTATTTAAACAAAACAAAAAACTACCCAGAGCGAGCAAAAATAACAATAACCAACGCTGCGGCAACTGAGCGCTCTTCATGCACAAACTCCGGGTGCAAAAGTCAGGCGTGGTTTACCGTCAAATGGGTTTTCATCCACCAGGCAAGGCCGGCCGAATACGGCGCTGATCAAAGGTGCAGTCAGCACCTGTTGTGGTGTGCCAAGCGCCATCACTTTGCCCTGATGTAACAGCAGCAAGCGGTCACAATAACTTGCTGCCAGGTTTAAATCATGAAAACTGGCGATCAGGCTCAGGGGCAAAGAAGCAATCAGTTGCAACAACAGATGCTGATATTGGATATCCAGATGATTGGTTGGCTCGTCCAGCAAAATGAGTTTGGCGCCCTGCATCAATACCCGGCCAAGCTGGGCACGTTGTAATTCGCCGCCGGATAGGCTGCTCAGCAGCTGATGCTGTTTGTGACTCAGGCCAACCTGGTCCAGACATTGCTGCAGCAGGTTCAGATCGGCCTGACTATTGGCTTGCCAGAGCTTTTTATGTGGCAGCAGGCCAAGTAACATCAGCTCTGCCACAGTCATGGCCTGAGCTTGTTCGTTTTCCTGCGACAATAACGCCAGCTGTCTGGCTTTTTCCGTTCTGCTGTATTGGGTTAAGGCTTTACCCTGCAGCAGCACTGTGCCTGATGATGGTAGGCATAAACCTGCCAGTAGTTTTAGTAAAGTGGATTTACCTGCGCCATTGGGGCCAATCACACCCAACCGCTCACCAGCGCAGAGTTCAAAACTCAGCGGTTCTAAGGTCCAGTCACCTTGCCAGCAAAAACTCAGTTGCTGACAACCCAGCACAGTTTCAGTGGACATAAGCAGTCCGCAGGCAAAAAACGCTTTGAGGCATTTGAGGTGTAAAGTAGGCGACGCGTGTCATGGCTGGTTTTTCAGTAGGCTGAAGATGGCTGGCAGTCTAACAAAAAATCATTATCAAGGCACGGACAGCACAATGAAATTCATATCACAACAAGAGCTTGTCGTTCTATTCCGGCAGCATCACACAGCCTAAAGTCGACGAACTGCCGGAACAGCGCCCTCTTGTTAACCCTGGCCGATTTGCTGCTGAAAACTCACGGTTGATTTAGGTTGTGGTCGCTCTTTGGCTGTAATGATGTTCAGTCGATGCATCCGCCACAAGATAAGCAGCAGCAATAGCAGCATATATTGTTGATGTAACTGCAGTTGCTGCATCGCTTCCAGCCTTGTTTGCCGGCCTTCAGTCAGGTCTTGCTGTAGCTGGAGCTGAAGGTCCTGTTGCAGCTGGTACAGCTGGTTGATATTTGTGCTCGACAGTGAAAACCACAAAGCCGGAGGTACTGAAAATTGCTGGTTCAAAGCCTGTTCCCGCACTTCTGTCAATTGCTGATAGTGCTGTTGTTGCTGCCATTGTTGCCAATGTTGCAGCACAGCCGAAGGACTGCGCTGCTCAAAAGCGCTTTGATGATCCCGAAGTTCGTTCATCACAAACACATAGTTCTGATACCTGGCCGCACTCATTTCCTGCTCTGCCATGGCCATATGCAACATGGCCCGTTCCAGGCCAGAACGTTCAATCATTTCCGTCAGTTGGCTGATAGCGTTGCTGTGTTGCTGCCAGGGCATATCTCCGTCCAGTTGTAACTGCTGAACATATTGCAGCAGTGGTTTGATCACAGCGCTGTAAGCCTTAATAATGATGGCCCCATCGACCGGAGTCGATTCCAAACCGTTATAAAGCACCTGTTGGCGCAGCGCCGGTAACGGATTTTGCGCTAAGACTTTCATAAGTACTGATTGTGCTGGTGCTGTCTGTTGTTCTAATGCCACTGTCAGATCACGCCAGGCTGCATCGGTTAACAAATATTGGATTTGTAGTGCAGGTTTATAGGGAAGGGATGGTGTTACCTGGCCTGCGCTCAGGCCTCGTTCGGTTTGCAGGTTGCGGATAAGCGTTTGCACAGGTTCAACACAGGGAAGCAATGCCGCGGTTTGTTGAAGCTGAAGTTCCTGATGTTTATATTGTTGCCACCAGCTCAGTGTCAGCAGCAGATATACACAACACCATAATAACGCCAGCCAGTAAAGCCAGTGCACCCGGTTCAGCGGTATAAAAGCCATCCCTGTTATCCTGAAAATGTACTCCTGTAAAACAGCATAGTTTGTGCCTGAAATATATCCAGTCTTTGGTTGGGTTCTGTGTTTTTTACGTTGTAACGCCGGGAATAAACACTGTCTGAAAAAATAAAAAACGGCAGGTTTCCCCTGCCGTTTTTTGGTCAAATCAAACTCAGCACTTTATGATGATTGTTGAGTGTCTGAAGCCTGCTGCAGTGCTTGCAGTTCGTTGCTGATACTCTCAGGCGAACGGGTGTTGCGCGCCAGTGCCACATAAGCCACAGGCACCACGTACAAGGTCAGTAGAGTGGCAAAACCAACACCGGCACAAATGACCATACCAATCACCATCCGGCTTTCAGAGCCAGGACCCGAGGTAATAATCAGCGGAATACTGCTCATCACTGTGGTGAAGGCGGTCATGGCAATAGGGCGGAAACGTTGCACTGACGCCTGCTCAATTGCCTGCATAAATTCAACACCTGAATCTCGCAGCTGGTTGGCAAATTCAACAATTAAAATACCGTTTTTCGCCACCAGCCCGATAATCATCACCAGACCAATCTGACTGTAGATGTTCAGTGTCATACCAGCCAGATACAAACCGCCCAAAGCACCTGCCAGGCCAAGTGGCACAGTCAGCATAATCACCAGCGGGTGAATAAAACTTTCGAACTGTGCCGCCAGTACCAGATAGGTAATGATCAGCGCCAGCGCAAAAATCAAAATGGTCGATTCGCCGCTGTCTTTAAACATCAGCGATTCACCTTTGTATTCAATACCCACATTGCCATCAATTTCACTGCGTACTGTTTCTTCCAGGAAGGTCAGGGCTTCACCCAGACTGTAACCCGGTGCCAGGTTGGCAGAGATAGTGATGGCGCGCATTCTGTTGTACCTGTTCAGCGTTGACGAAGTGGCTTCTTCGGTCAGCGTCACCAGGTTGTCCAGTGGAATAAGCTCGTTAGAGCCGCTGGAGCGCACATAAACGTTGGAAATATTGCCGGGTTTACTGAAGTCATCATCTGCGCCTTCCAGAATCACGTCGTATTCTTTGCCCCGGTCAAGGAAAGTGGTAACACGACGTCCACCCAGCATCGCTTCCAGTGCGCGGCCGACTACGCCGACTGAAATACCCAAATCGGCGGCCCTTTCACTGTTAATTTCCACCAGCACCTGCGGCACTGTTTCTTTGTAGTCGTGATCAAGCATCAGCAAATTCGGGTTTTGCTGGGCTTTTTTCAGCACTATGTCACGCCATTTGGCCAGTTCATCGTAGGTATTGCCCTGCATGACAAACTGTACCGGCCGGCCACCACCACCACGGCCACCGCTTAAACCGCTGCGCTGGTTAATAAAAGCACGCACGTCGGGCAGGGCATTGAGTTTGCCGGCAATTTCCGGCAACAGCTCAGCGGTGCGGCGCTGGCCGTTATGCCAGTTTTCGCTGCCGACTATTGCCATACCGCCCGTGTTGCCAAAACCAGGCACCCGGATCAGCAGCCGGTTTAACTCACCTTTTTCGTAGTAGGGCAGCAGAATGTCTTCTATCAGCTTCATGTTTTTGCTGTTGCTCTGATAACTGGCACCTTCCACCGGGCTCATCATCACAAAAAAGGTGCCTCTGTCTTCAGCAGGTGCCAGCTCTTGTGGGATCAGTTTTAACAAATAAGCACTGGCGACAAAACACAACAGCAGCAACAGCATCGTTGGCCATTTTTGCACTGTGACCTGTTGCAGCTGACGGCGATAACCATGTTCAATTTTATTAAACACTTTATGGATCAATGCGCTAAAGGCACTTTCTCTTTTATCGTGTTTCAGCATTTTGCTGCAGAGCATCGGCGTCAGCGTTAAAGCAGCCACTGCAGAGAAGGCCACTGCGGCGGCAACGGCCAGGGCAAATTCAGTGAAAAGTTTACCCAAATCCCCTTGCATAAACACCAGCGGCACAAAAACTGAAATCAGTACCAGAGTGGTGGCAACTACCGCAAAACCAACTTCCCGTGCGCCTTTGTAGGATGCCAACAGTGGATGTTCACCTTGCTCGATACGCCGGTAAATGTTCTCAAGCACCACAATGGAGTCATCCACTACCAGGCCAATCGCCAGTACCATTGCCAATAAAGTCAGCAGGTTGATGGAAAAATCCAGCGCGTAAAGCACAGTAAAAGCACTGATCAACGCCACAGGCACTGTGACGGCCGGAATAAAAGTGGCGCGCAGGTTGCCAAGGAAAGAAAAAATGACCACCACCACCAGCACCAGCGCTATGCCAAGAGTGTTGTAAACCTCACGGATAGATTCGGCGATAAAAACAGACGAGTCGTAACCAGGTTCAATTGTTGTTCCCGGTGGGAGAGTGGCTTTGATCCGCTCAGCTTCTGCCCGGGCGGCTTTTACTACATCCAGCGTATTGGCTTTGGACTGTTTGATAATGCCGATCCCCAGTACGTTTTTACCGTCGCTTCGAAATTCGCTTTCTTCGTTTTCTGAAGCCAGCACCACTTCTGCCACTTCGCCTAAGCGCACCAGATAGTTATTGTCGCCTTTTTTCACCACCAGGCGGTTAAAGTCTTGTTGGGTTTTATAAGTCCGCACCACCCGCACAATAAAGTCGCGGTCCTGAGATTTAATATTACCGGCCGGCAGTTCGACGTTTTCATTACGTAGTACGTTTTCAATGTCCTGTACTGTGACGCCGCGGGACGCCATGGCGTCTTTATCCAGCCACATCCGCATCGCGTATTTACGTTCACCGCCAATTTGCAGGCGGGCAACACCGTCGACCACGGAAAAACGCTCGGTAATAAAACGGTCGGCGTAATCGGTGAGTTCCAGATTGGTCATGTTTTCACTGCTGAGTAAAAACCAGGCAATGGTGTCATCGTCGCTGTTGGCTTTGAACACTTCCGGTGGTCTCGCCTGATCCGGCAGATTGTCCATCACCCTGGAAATACGCTCGCGCACGTCGTTTGCTGCGGCGTCGATATCCCTGTTGATATTAAATTCAATAGTGACATTGGAGCGGCCAACCCTGCTGTTGGAGCTGATGTTTTTAATACCTTCCACGCCGCTGATCATGTCTTCGATCGGCTGGGTGATTTTAGATTCAACAATTTCAGCAGAAGCACCAGGGTAGTCGGTGCTGATGGTGACAACGGGTGAATCGATGTCCGGGAATTCGCGCAGTGGCAGCATGCTGAAGCAAACCACACCAAAAATCACCAGCACCAGATTGACCACAGTGGCAAATACCGGCCTTTTTACCGAGACGTCAGATAACCACATGATTATTGCTCCATGCGGCTGATAGTCACACCAGGACGCAGTTTTTGTGTGCCTTCAGTGACAATTTCATCACCTTCGGCCAAACCTGATAACACCTCGACACTGCCTGGTATACGCTCACCCAGCTCAACTTCACGCTGTGAAACTTTGTTTTCTGCATCTACCACAAACACATAATGTTTGTTTTGCAGCGGGACTATGGCTTTTTCCGGAATTTGTAATACCTGGCTTTGTGCCAGTTCTACCTGCACTGTCAGCAGCATGCCAGGGCGCAGTTTCAGCGCCTGATTGGCGACCACACCATGCACTTTGATAGAGCGGGTTACCGGGTCGATTCTTGGATCCAGTGCTTTAATTTCACCGTTGAACACTTCTTTACCATAAGCCACGTTGGTGATACGAAGGGCAAGACCAGGCGTTAAATTGGCCAGATAACGTTCTGCCACATTAAATTCAACGCGGATAGTAGAAATGTCATCCAGCGTGGTCAGCACTGTACCAGCACTGATAAATGCGCCTTCGCTGACCTGACGTAAGCCAATTAACCCGTCAAAAGGCGCACGGATCACCATTTCACTTAATCTGGCCTGCACTGCATCCAGCTGCGCCTGAGTGGCATTTACCTTGGCTTGTTGTTCATCCAATAATGAAATGGCGCTGGCCTGGGTCTGAGTTAAGTTTTTTAAGCGGGCAAGCTGGCGCTTTTGCTCGGCTAATAATGCTGCCAGCTCGTTGACTCTGGCTTTTTCTTCAGTGTCATTAAGCTGAGCAATAATTTCGCCTTTTTTCACCTGTGTTCCTTCGCGAATTTGCAGCAGGGTCAGGTAATCGCTGGTTGCACTGACAATTTTTGCCGAGTCGTACGCAAGGGCAGTCCCCAGCGCTTTGACTTCGCGACTGAGTGGCGCCATGACCACTTTTGCGGTGCGGACATTATTATCCTGAGAGCCGCCAGCTCTTTTGGCCGGACCATCATCCTGGGCGGAAATTACTAAATAACCAAGAAAGCCGCAGAGTGCTGCTAATAATATCCAAATCAGACGGTTTTGAGTTTTTGGCACTTTGACTCCGTTGTATATCAGTAAAATTTAATCTGGGGTATTGTATGGAAATACATTCGCCCTGGATGTTGAAGTTATCGCAGCTGCGCAGGCGTTGGTCGTATAGATGGAGTGAATAATGGCAGATAAACCTTGTGAACGATGCCGGATGATTCGTTTTTATCTGGTGTGGACTATTCTGATGACCATATTCACTTGGTATTACCTTGATCTCTAGGAAAGCAAATGCGGTATTTATATCGGGATCAAAGTGCCAGGGGCGGTATACCCTTATTGATATCTTCCGCTGCGGTACTGTTGTTGTTGATGTTATTGCTGGCGCTGGCGCCTGAACTGACTTCGTCTACCGGCTGGGTGCTGTTATTTTTGCTGTTGTCTGCCGGTATTTTTTTGGGTTATGCCAAAAGCACTGAACCTTTTTATGCGGTAGAGCTTTGTGCTGAGGGGGTGAGATACCATCACCGCAGAGGGAGCTGGTTATTGCCTTGGCAGGCGTTTTTATATGCCAGAGTTGCCGAACTGACCGGCAAGGGCGAAACAGCTTATGTCGGCTTTAAAGTCACTGATTATGATAGTTTTTTGCAGCAGTTACCTCCTCGTCTTGCCGTTAAATTATTGATGGAGCAACGTCATCTGCTGCTGGCTGCGCTGGCTTCAGATTGTCCGGACGGAACCTGCGCCAGCAGCATGTTGGCACATCACACAGAGTTTAATACCGGCAAAGCGCGTTATTATGGGGTGCAGGCAATGTTCGCCGGGCGCATGCAACATCTGGCGATGTTATTGGGGGCAGAGCTTTTTATTCCGACCACAGTGTTACCGGTAGAAGCTGCTGAGTTTTGCCGCACAGTTAATCAAAGCCGATTGATCTATCTGAAAAAAACAGCAACCTAGACACATTTTTCCTGCTGTATCATAATGCCAGCATTAAGCAGGCACAAAATGGTGAATCATCCTATGAGTAATTATGAAAGACCCTTTCTGGTTAGCGGCCGCAATACGATTATCCACAAACAGAAAAAGCTGGATCTGATACTGATCAACGACGACCATGATCCTGTGGTCATTGTATCGCGCACAGGTGTAAAACTTTTTACCGAAGAAGTGCCATCCAGTCGCGCTGAAGCCAAAGAAAGATATATGGATTTGGTGGATATCGGTAGTTCTGATGTATTTGGCGAAAACAAAACTTTGTTGTTTGTTCAGGCGCTGAATAATAAAGAATACAAGATTGATTACAGCAAAGCCGGCACCGATTTATTTATCCGGGTTCACCAGGAAAATTACATCTGAGATAACCGCCGTCATGCCCTGTTGTGGTACAGGGCTTGCCTTTACGCTGAAAATTTGTTTCAGTATCAAGCAATCTAAGTTATAGATGTGATCTGGCTGTGAACTCTATCCGCATGCAATTTAGCCGAAATGACGACGCCATCCTTGTGGAGATCGCTGTTTCATTGTTGCCCTTATCCGGTGCTCAGGTGCTGGATGCATTAAATGCTGCGGGTTACGGCCGCTGTTTTGTGCTGACCGAACAAATAAACCAGCTGATGGCTGATTATCAGGTGGTTCAGTCTGACATTAAACTGCAAAAACGCCCCGACGGCTCCCGTATACAGCGCAAAATTGCGCTGCGCAAAAATGCCGAACTCAAACTTGAAATTTCAGCTGATGCCATGACGGCAACGGCCTCTGTCACTGCCGCCTGGGGAGGCAATCCCGTTTCTGCCAATGATTTAGTCAAAGCAGCGCAGGATTATGGTATTCATTTTGGTTTTCAAAAAGAGCAGATAGTTCAGTTAGTGACAGCCGCCAGCAGGGCCGAACCCGGCACTGTCACCAGTCAGGTGATTGCTATTGGCCGGATGATGGAGCCTGGCTTAAACGCCCGCTTTGAGCCTCTGGTTGAAGGCATGGCTGCGCGCAGCAATAAGCCTGTGGTACTGAGCCAGGGCAGGGTTGATTTACGCGACTTTGGCGTGATCCCGGCTGTGGTCGCTGGTCAGCCTGTGGTGCGGCGTTTACCCCCCACCAAAGGCGTGGACGGCATTAACGTACGCGGTGAAATTACGCTGGCACCACCTGGTCAGCCATTAGAATGGAAACCGGGCGAGGGCGCAGAAGTCAGCCCATCTGATCCGGACTTATTATTGGCCAGCCGCGATGGGATGCCACGGGTGCTGGAAGCCGGTGCAGCTGTTGACGAAGTCTACTCCGTTAAAAAAGTTGATTTATCCACCGGCCATATTCAGTTTAAAGGCGCGGTGATCGTTAACGGTGACGTGACCGAAAGTATGAAAGTCATAGCCGGTGGTAACGTATTTATCAAAGGCACTATGGAAGGTGCTCTGATCGAAGCCGGTGGTGATGTGTCTATCGGTGGCTCTGTGATTGGTCACCAGCTCAGCAGTGAAGACAGTGACGAAGAGCTGTTCAGTACTGTAGTGAAAGCCAAAGGCGATATCCGTTGTACCTTAGCGCAATATGCCGAGATTAATGCGGAAGGTGATTTTCACGCCAGTAAACAAATTAATCATTGCAAAGTGTCCGCCAGGATGGTGGTGGCAGGCCCGGAAGATAAATTGACCGGTAAGGTCGTTGGCGGCAGTTTTTATCTGGATTTGGGCATCAAAGCCGGTGTGCTGGGTTCGCCTTCGGAAAGTTCGCTGAAGCTGGATCTAAATCGCCGTATTGACCCGGTTGTTGAAAAACAGCAGGCATTGCGCCAGAACGTGGCGGCTATCAAACTTGAGATGGAACAAATTAAACAAGGCATCGATGAGCTGAAAAAGCTGGAAAAATCTGATGCCACCAATGAGCATATCAATGCTTTTATTGAAGAGTTTGAAGCGCAAAAAGCAGTGGCTGTTGCTTTAATTGAAGATATTAAACGGCTGGAACAACAAAAACTGACCCTGATGGGGGAAGCGGCGATACTAGTAAAACAACAATTATATGCCGGTGTTGAAGTGCTGCTTGGCACTGAGCGTTTATCCACCAAAAGAGAGCATGGTCCGAGTTTAATTAAGATTGTTGATGCGGCGCTGAAGCTGGATCCATTGTTGTAACTCTGGCCCTGAACTGAAAGACCAATGCAGCGTCTGCTGCGACGTCAGCCGGTGCTTCTGCGCCGGCTTTTTGTTATGCTGCAAAGCAGTTGTTTTAATTCGTCGCTGCCGGGGTAGCAATTGCAATTTGTCTGCTGCTTTATTCTGCTTTTTTTGTCCGCTGTTGCTTCTGCCAGTGAATGTCAGATGGCATTTCGCCATGGCATTCTGATTTCACCGGATCAAATCCGCGTGTTGACCGATGACAGAACCCAGTTTCAGATCAATCAGGACCAACAGTTATTTATTCAGGGGCAGTGGATCACCTTGTCACCTGAAAATACAGCGCTGCTTTCGCAATACAGCCAGGGGATGCGCAAATTTGTGCCTCAGGTGGTGGCCATCGCCGTTGATAGTGTTGAGCTTGGTTTATCAGCTATTGAGGGCATGTTGATTGGTGTCGGCAACGAAACTCAGCAGGAAGAATGGCAGGCGCTGGTGCGCGAAACCACCTATCAGCTGATGTCGCGTTTTGTGCGAAGTGGTGAACATTTTTATCTGGCACCTCAAAGCCTGAATGAGATGGATGCATTTTTACATGGTGAGCTTAAAGACAACCTGACGGCGCTGGCAAAAAATACCGTAGGCGCGGTTTGGGGCGCTTTGCGTGATGCCTTACGCCAGACCGATGACAACTTTGAACGCAGTGAAAGTCAGGACTGGCAAAGTGTGGAGCAGCTCATCAGCAAAATTAATCTGGGTCTGGATGCCAAAGCCGAAGAACTGGAAGAAAAATCTGCGTTGTTTTGTCAGCGTCTGCGTGAACTGGATGAGATTGAAACTGAGCTACAGCAGCAGGTACCCAAGTTAAAAGATTATGATGTGGTGATAGCCAAATAACGGCACAAGCCAAGCCTGGCATCAGGGCAATCGCTGTCTGATGCCACAAGGTGGAAGCGGGTCGTTATACTAAACCAAACTCACCACCCAAGACTGCCGGCATGGCGCTATCCACTTCGTCACTGATAGCATCAATGGTTTTTTCCGCTTCATCCAGCGCACTGACTTCAGCAATATGAAATAAAGCCTCACCTTCGTTGATCAGCGGCAAGTTATTGCGACCGATAATAATGCCGCTGAAAGTCGCAGTAACCGCCACTTCGAAGTCGGAGTAGGGTGAATAAATATGCGCCAGTACATCGCCGGTTTCGACCTTTTGACCCAGGCCAAAATAATAACGGGCAATGCCGTCGTGCTCTGCCCGCACCCAGCTACTTTTTTTCGAGAATAACGACTGGGTTTTGTCCTGTTTGCGCACCGAGCGCAACATGCCAAGGCTATGCATCACATTCACTATGCCCCGCACGCCAATTTTGATCGACTGTTCGTCAAACCTGAGTGCTTCACCGGCTTCATACAAAATAATCGGAATTCCGAGATTATTAGCAGTGCCGCGCATAGTGCCGTCGCGGCTGGCGGCTTTGATAATAATGGGCGCGTTAAAACTCTCTGCCATTTTTAACGACACTTTGTCCCGGGAAGTGGCGCGTACCTGCGGCAGGTTCGAACGGTGAATGGCGCCCGTGTGTAAATCAATCACATGGGTGCATTTTTTTAGAATGCGATCGGTAAATTGCCAGGCCATTCGGCTGCCCAGAGAGCCTTTTTCGCTGCCGGGAAAACTGCGGTTTAAGTCGCGTCTGTCGGGTAAATAACGGGACTGCTGCACAAACCCATAAGTATTGACGATGGGTACTACCACCAAAGTGCCGCGTAAGCTGTTAATTTTTGGAAGTTTTAACAAGCGACGACAAATTTCTACGCCATTAATTTCATCACCATGCAAAGCGGCGGTAATTAGCAGCACTGGCCCTGGTTTTTTACCGTGAATCACATGGGCGCCGATATTGAGCTCAGTGTGGGTGTACAGCTTGCCAAAAGGAATATCCACCACAGCTCTGCTGCCTGGGGCAATGATGCTGTCGCCAAACTCAAAAGGTTCAGCCAGTGGTAGTGAACTTGCCCGGGTCAGATCGGATTCAGTCATCAGCTTTTATCCATCATTTTTTGTTGTGCTCGCAACACCTGTTGCTCCAGATACTCAATCATTGCGTCGGCCACATCCACTTCACTGGCCGCTTCAATGCCTTCAAGGCCGGGTGAGCTGTTTACTTCCATCACCACAGGGCCATTATTGGAGCGCAGAATATCCACACCTGCAACGTTCAGTCCCATACAACGGGCCGCCTTGATGGCAGTTTGTCGCTCGGCTTTACTGAGTTTGACTTTGGTGGCGGTGCCGCCTCTGTGTAAATTGGAGCGAAATTCCCCTTCTTTGGCCTGACGTTTCATTGCAGCTACCACTTTATTGCCAATGACAAAACAGCGGATATCAGCGCCTTTGGCTTCGCGGATATATTCCTGCACCAGAATATTGGCGTTCAGCCCCATAAAAGCTTCGATGACACTTTCGGCGGCGGTACGGGTTTCGGCCAGCACTACACCTATACCCTGAGTGCCTTCGAGCAGTTTAATCACCAGTGGTGCGCCGCCCACCATTTCAATTAAATCGGGAATATCACCGGGTTTATCGGCAAAACCTGTGATTGGCAAGCCAATGCCGTCCCGCGCCAACAACTGCAAAGAATTCAGCTTGTCGCGGGCACGGCCAATAGCGGCGGCGTTATTCAGACAATACACATTCATCATTTCAAACTGGCGCAGCACAGCACTGCCGTAAAAGGTAATAGAAGCACCAATACGGGGGATCACAGCGTCATAACCTGTTAAAGCTTCACCCCGATAATGAATAGACAAGGCATTGTGGTTGATATTCATGTAACACAAAATGGGATCTATCACGTCCACCTGATGGCCGCGTGCGACTGCGGCCTCCACCAGCCTTTTGCTGGAATAGAGCTCAGCGTTGCGTGATAACAAAGCGATCTTCATGCAGACTCCGGGGTGTTGTCAGCCTGACGTTTTCCAGCTGATATTGTAGTGATGCTATGGTGAATTAACAGCAAAGCTATTGGTTTTCTGATGTTTTTTTAAATCTGACCGTCAGGGTAACAGCAGCAGGGTGCCAAGCCCGAGGAAAACAAAAAAGCCTATCACATCGGTGATGGTGGTTAAAATCACCGAACCTGACAGCGCGGGGTCTATTTTGGCTTTTTCAAGCCACACCGGGATCACCACACCTGAAGCTGCGGCCACCAGAATATTGATAATAATGGCAAGCCCAATCACAGTGCCGATGATCATATCGCCAAACCAGAAGTAAGTGACGACAGCTATCACCGCAGCCCACAGCAAGCCATTGAGCAGGCCAACGCCAAGCTCTTTACGCAATAAAGTCCAGTAGGTTTGTGGGGTAAGCTGGCCAAGCGCCAGACCGCGGATGATCAGGGTTAAGGTCTGACTGCCGGCAATACCGCCCATACTGGCCACAATTGGCATCAGTACCGCAAGTGCCACCACCTGTTGCAAGGTGGCTTCAAACAGGCCGATGGTCCAGGCGGCTAAAAAGGCAGTCAATAAATTAATGCCAAGCCAGACAGCACGACGTTTGGCGCTACTGAGTACTGGCGAGAACAAGTCTTCGGTTTCGTCTAAACCTGCGGTATGCATAAACTGGCTTTCCAGGCTACGGCGCACGTTCTCCAGCGCTTCACCGATGGAAATACGGCCAAGCAGTTTGCCTTCATCATCAATGACCGCAAGGGCGGTATAACCTGAGCGCGCTACGATGTCCGAGCCCTGATCCAAATCCATCACACCTTCCACCACAGGGGCGTCTTTGTCGATAAACTCAACCAAAGGCAAATGGCTGGGCTGGCCCAAAATATTGGTGGCAAGTAATAACCCAACATAACGACCGGTGCGATCAACCACCATCAGGGCATCGTGATATTCAGCGTCTTCATTGAGTTTTTTAAACAGGCGGATGGCATCACGCACTTTGGCGTTATTGCGGATGGTTAAAACGTCGTGGTCGGCATAACGGCCACACTGTTCGTCGGTATAGGCAAGCGCGGTGGCCAGCCAGAGTTTTTCGCTGGCATCGAGTTTAGAACAGGCTTCCTGATACACAGCGGCCGGCAGCTCGTCCAGCATCTCAATCAGATCGTCAACGTCCAGCCGCTCAACCAGCGCTGACAGTTCAGCGTCATTCAGTTGTTTAAAGATGTTCTCACGCGCGTCGTCGCGCATGTAGGTCAGGGCGTGGATTTGTTCGTCGGCATGCAGGCTTTGCCAGGTGCTGATCCGTTGCTCCAGCGGCATAGCTTCCAGCGCAACAGCAATTTCTTCCGGTTCCAGCGCACTGAGTTTCAGGCCAAGCTGTTCAACTTCCTGCTCGTCGAAGCTATCGCGGACGATTTCTTTGATATCCAGCAGTTGATTTTCAGCCATGCCCACCCCGTGCAACCCGCATTTTGGCGAACGCCAAACCGGTGATAAAAAGAGGCGCGATAATACCGCAGCCAGCCTGTTGTTTTATAGTCAATTCAACGACATTTTTGCGATTTTTTTTGGAGAATATGCCGAAGGCAAACAGCAGCCAGAAAGCGTTACCACCAGCGTTTAATTTTAAAACCCAGCATCATGGCAAGCGCCAGAACCGCCATGCCAGCCAGAGTCCAGTAATAACCCGATTCTATGTGCAGTTCTGGCATATTATCGAAGTTCATGCCATAAACCCCAACAATAAAAGTCAGCGGAATAAAAACGGCCGATACCATGGTCAGCAGTTTCATTCTTTCGTTAATCTGATGGTTGGAGGTGGACATATAACCGCTGACCAAATCACCAAGCTGGTCATAATACATTTGGGTCATACTGTGCAGGCGTTCGAATTTTTCATAAAAATCACGTAGTTCCACTTGCTGGAACTGGGTTTTTAATAAATGCTCGCGCTCCTGCAGCAACAAATCGGCAAACATTTCTTTTTGATAAGCCAGGTTGCGGTCCAGTTTCCTGAATACAGAGCGATAACGCATAATTTGCGACATTTTATGGTCGTCACCGTGATGCAACATGGCATCTTCAAACTCGCTGAGTTCATCTTCAAAGTTGATCAGTTTTTCCAGATAACTGGCCGAAACCGCATGGATATAATGTTTGATCCAGTCGGTAATAGGCATCATAGGTTTGTTGACGTCAAAGGATGGCAGCGCATAGGGGTAATCCTGCTCCGGCAGCTGACACTTATACAACAGCACCTGATTGGAAAATAACAGACTGAGCTGGGCGTGCCCCGGATAATCACGAAAATCTTTACCGGCGTACGCGCGCAGAATCATTAAGGTAAAACCATCAAAACTTTCCAGTTTGGGTGGGTGGCGTTCACGCAGATAGTCTTCGGCAATTTCCGGATGAATGCCAAAATCCTTTAATAATTGCTGTTGTTCCAGATAACTGGCGTTGGATAAGTTCACCCAAAGCTTTTGATCACCATGCAAAGGTAAATTCAGCAAACTGCGATCGCCATTACGCCATTGTTGGCTCTCCGGCTCATAAAGATGAAGAGTAATCATCTGAATTTCCAATAGGTTGTTTAGCCGGAGCATACGCAATAGCGTGCTTTTGATGCAAGTTTATTCCAATGCCAGACAGCGGTTTGCTTTTATTCTGGCCAGCTTTTATGCATTTTCACCGGCGGCGTTTAACGGGCATGACACAGTGGCTTCATCTGTTTCTGCAAATAAAAAAACGCCGCATAAAGCGGCGTTTTGTATAAGACAAGCCAAATCAGTTTTATGCCTGTTTGGCCTTGATATAGTCGTCAACCAGCATTTCCAGCACATCCAGTGGCACAGCGCCGTTTTTCAGCACCACGTCATGGAATTCGCGGATATCAAATTTGTCACCCAGTGCTGTTTTGGCTTTTTCGCGCAGCTCAACAATTTTGATCATGCCGATTTTGTAAGCTGTGGCCTGGGATGGCATCACAATATAACGTTCAATAGCGTTTACCTGCTCTGAAGCGGCGTTTGGTGTGTTCTTAGCCAGATAAGCAATAGCTTCTTCACGGGTCCATTTTTTCGCATGAATACCGGTGTCAACCACCAGACGGCAGGCACGCCACAGTTCCATCGCTAAACGGCCAAAGTCAGAGTAAGGGTCCTGATACATGCCAATTTCTTTTGGCAATAACTCAGTGTATAAACCCCAGCCTTCGATATAAGCGGTGTAACCACCAAAACGGCGGAACTTAGGTACGTTTTCCAGCTCCTGTGAAATGGCAATTTGCATATGGTGACCCGGAATGCCTTCATGGTAGGCCAAAGCTTCCAGTTCATATTTGGGCATGCCTTTCATCCGGTACAGGTTGGCGTAATAAATACCTGGGCGTGAGCCGTCCATTGATGGCTGTTCATAAAAAGCTTTACCTGCCGATTGTTCGCGGAAAGGCTCTACTGCTTTGACCACCATATCGGCTTTGGGCTTGACCAGGAACAGCTCGTCCAGCTTGCCTTTCATTACGTCAATGACACGGGTGGCTTCAGCTAAATAAGCCGCTTTCCCCTCGGCATTGTCCGGGTAGTAAAACTGCGCATCTTCACGCATAAAGGCAAAAAACGCCTGCAAATCACCTTTAAAACCAACCTTTTGCATAATGGCGTTCATTTCAGCATGAATACGCGCTACTTCTGAAAGCCCAAGCTCATGAATTTGATCCGCAGTCATGTTGGTGGTGGTAGTGCGTTTAAGCGCGTTGTTATAAAAATCGCTACCGTCTTTAAAACGCCAGACGCCATCATCGGTGCCAGCTTTGGTTTCAAGTGTGATCAGGTGGTTGATCAAATGCTCATAAGCAGGTTTAACGCTGCTGACCAGCGCCACTTCAGCTTCTTTGATCAGCAGTTGTTTGGCGGCTTCATCAATGCTCAGTTTATTGACTTTACCGCGGAAATCTTCCAGTAAAGTGCTGTCTGCACCTTCACTAAAAGGTGCGCCTGTGATCACGTTTTTACTGGCGCTGATAGCATGCGGAAATACAAATTTTGGCGGAATAATGCCAAGTTCAGCTCTTTTGTCCAGCTGCACTGTGACTTGCTGGAACAAAGGTAAAATGCCGTTTAAGCGCGCGATATAAGCTTTGGCATCCGATTCGTTGTCGATGCTGTGCTGATTGATCAGCAGCGAAGGCACCATAGAGTGGTAACCGTACATCTGGTTGATCGGATAGTTGTATAACCGCCATTTGTCGTCGGCAATTTCATCTTCAAGCTGCTGTTTAAACAGCTGATAACTTAACTTGCTTTGTGCATCCAGCGCCTCAAAGTTAAAGCTTTTTAACTGCTCAAGCTGTGCTTTTATCAACGCCAGTTCTTTGTCAGCCTGTTCGTCGGTGAAGGCATCCCATTTGTCATAGTCTTGTTTGATGCCAAGGCCGGTCAGACTGGTTGGGCTCAGCTGCACCTGCGCCATAAATGCTTCTTCAAAAAAAGCATTCAATTTTTCACTTTCGCTTTGTGTTGCAGCAGTGCTTTGTGGTGCAGCCGCTGTTGCTGCCGTTGGTGTTGTTTTTTGTTCGGCCGGTGAACAGGCTCCCAGCAATGCCAGTGTAACCGCCAGTGCCAGTGTTGATTTGCTTAGTTGCATCTTGGATTCTTCTTTTTGATCAATAGTTTGTTGTTAAAAGTGGATGATGTTTGTCTGGCGCTATGGCAAACACAAACAGCATTTATAAAAATAATTCCAGCAAATCATTCAGATAACGAACGCCCTGGCCCGTGATCTGTGCGCTCTGGTGTTGCAGGCTAACTAATCCTAATTGTTCGGCCCGTGCAAGGGGGGCGGTAACTGTTGCGACAGAAAGCCCGGTATATGCGGTAAATTCTTGCAAAGGGCAGGGTTCCAGTAATCTGAACCTGTTCATGAAAAACTCAAAGGGTAAATCGTCAGCACTCACCACAGTGCTGCTGTCAAGATAGGCCTTGGTTAAGTCCATATAACCTTTGGGATGTTTCACTTTGACGGTACGGATAATATGCCCTTGCTGTGGCAGGGTAATTTTGCCATGAGCACCACAACCAATACCCAGATAATCGCCAAACCGCCAGTAGTTCAGATTATGCCGGCACTGATAACCTGTTTTGGCATAAGCTGAAGTTTCGTACTGCTGATAACCGGCTGCCGTTAACAGCGCATGGCCTTGCTCCTGAATGTCCCACAGAATATCGTCTTGCGGCAGCACAGGGGGTTTAGAGGCAAAAGCGGTATTGGGCTCAATGGTCAGCTGATACCAGGATAGGTGCGGTGGGTTCAGTTCGATCGCCTGTTGTAAATCGTACAAGGCATCCTGAATACTTTGCTCGGGCAAACCGTGCATTAAATCGAGATTAAAACTTTGTAAGCTGCTGTGTGTTATCAGTTCACTGGCAAGACGGGCTGCGTTTTTGGCTTCATCACCCTGGTGAATACGGCCAAGGCGGCTCAGTTTTTCATTTTGAAAACTTTGCACCCCAATTGAAAAGCGGTTGACCCCTGCTTTGACATAACCGGCAAAACGTTCAGCTTCCACAGTGCCCGGGTTGGCTTCCATGGTGATTTCAATATCGCTGGCAAAACTGATGCGCTGCCGTACCCCCTGCAAAATGGCCTCAATGCCTTCTGCGCTGAATACGCTTGGCGTGCCACCACCAATAAAAATGCTTTGCAGTTCACGGCCTTGCACATAATCAACATCTGCATCCAAATCAGAGAGCAGATGGCTGATGTATTCCTGCTCTGGTATGCCTTGTTTGACGGCGTGTGAATTAAAGTCGCAATAAGGGCATTTCTGAATGCACCAGGGAATATGGATATACAACGACAGCGGCGGTAATCCCAGCGCTGAAGCCGACTGTTGCAACGAGGCAGTGGATTGCTGCTGCATTTGGCTCATTGGCCACTCCGTTGTTGCCATTGTTGTTGTAATAACGCCAGGGCTTTGCCTCTGTGGCTGAGCTGCTGTTTGTGCGCTTTTTCAAGCTGTGCGGCGGTTTTGCCAAGTTCAGGCAACCAGAACACCGGATCATAGCCAAAACCATGGTTGCCCTTTGGCTCAAAAGCAATTTCGCCGGCCCAGATACCGTGACTTACCAGCGGTGTAGGATCGCCAGCGTGGCGCAAATACACCAGCACACAATGAAACTGCGCCTGACGCGACTCTGCCGGCACTGCAGCAAGTTTCTCCAGCAGAAGTTTGATGTTATCTGCATCTGTGGCGCCAGAGCCGGCAAAACGGGCAGAATAAATCCCAGGGGCGCCACCAAGCGCGTCCACCGCCAGGCCTGAGTCGTCGGCAATTGCCGGTAAACCTGTGATAGCGGCGGCATTACGGGCTTTTAAAATGGCATTTTCAATAAAGGTTAAACCTGTTTCTTCAGCATCAGTGACGCCAAGGGAGCTTTGGGTGACCACTTCACAGCCCCAGGGCGCGAGCATGTGACTGAGCTCAGCGACTTTGCCGGCATTGCCGGTTGCAAGCACAATTTTTTGTTTCATTAGTATTTTCAGATCCAAGGTATCAGCCGGCATCGCTGCCGGCTGATATGAGATTGCTGCCGGTCGTTTATTGGTCAAGCCAATGCCTGCGGCCTTTATTCGACATAAAAGGTATGTTCAAACTTCAGCTGCTGGTTTTGATTGCCTTGACGGATATCAATAACAAAACTCAGCCGCTCTTCGTTGCGATAGGGAAGCTGTGCCAGGTAATAAATAGCTTCGCCTTCAACCACCTGGGTAAAATTCAACGTTTTTTGCTGACCTAACAGATTTTTTGCGCTGCCGGACAGTGTCACTTGCTGCGCTTTCTGATCGCTGCTGTTTAACACCGAAATATTCACCAGACCGTTAAATTTACTGCGTTCAATTTTGTAGGTACTGGCAATGGCAGGTTCAATCAAGGTTGATGGCATGGCAATATAATGTACATCCCAGGGGCCCAGTTGTTTTTTTTGCTCGGCCTGAACCGGGCTCGCCACAGCGGCAAATAGCAGCAGTGCTGGCAGCATAGCAGTGAATAATTTCATGTTTAATGCTCCTTCAAAGCAATGGAAACAAGCTCAGGCGGCAGCTGAAAAGGCGCTTTAACAAGCACCTGTTTATGGCGGCTGAGCTCACCTTTAAGCAATTCAATCTGGCTTTTACTGACACCAAAAAGTTTAGCCAACAACTTCAGTACATGAGCATTGGCTTTGCCATCAACAGGCGGTGCCGTGATGGCCAGTTTTATTTCGTCGCCATGTAAACCGATGATCTGATCGCGGCTGGCTTTGGGCTGCACATAAAGCTGTATCAGCAAATCGTCGCCGCGATAACTGAGTGCTGTCACAACAAGCCTTTAAGCAGGCTCTGCACCAGAATTTCCAGAAATTGCAGCGCGACCAAAAGCACCAGCACCGACAAATCCAGACCACCAACAGGCGGGATCACCCGACGGATTGGGTTTAACAGCGGTTCGGTTAGTTGATGCAGTAAATGCTCCATAGGATTACGGCCCTGACTGAACCAGCTTAAAATGGCACGGATCACCACCACCCAGAATAATAAACTGAAAGCCTCTTTAATGAGCACTGCAATGGCACCAAACAAGGTGGTGCCGGCACTGACGCCGCCGGATAACAACAGTTGCATCGTCAGCACCTTGCCGGTGGCGACCAGCAGAGCAAGTACCAGTGACGATGTATCCAGTTTGCCGATACTCGGGATAATTCTGCGCATCGGTATCAACAACGGATTGGTGGCTTTGACCACAAATTGACTAAGCGGATTGTAGAAATCTGCTCTGGCGCTTTGCAGCCATAACCGCAGCAATACGACCATCAAATACAGATTAAACAAGGTACTGATTAAAAAGAAAAACGCTTCGTTCATGCGATATTCCTGTTCATAGGCCGGTGCCGGACTTTATGTGGTTACCGGCACAGGTTTTCAATTGATGACTGGTGATTATGACAAAATTCAAATATTTCAGGCGGTAATCCACCTGTTACAGGGTTTTGGCCATTTCTTCAGCTCTGGCAATGGCTGCTTTCATGGCTTTTTCGACTAAAGCTTCCAGCTGGCCCTCGCGGAATGTTTCGATTGCCTGATGCGTGGTGCCGCCTTTACTGGTGACCTGCTCTCTAAGCGCAGCAAAACTCAGTTCAGACTGTGCGGCAAGTGTGGCCGCGCCCAATGCGGTTTGCGCTACCATAGCGCGGGCCTCGGCGGGGGCAAAACCAAGTTGCTGTGCTGTCTGTTCTATCGCCTGCATAAAATAGAAAAAATAAGCAGGTGCACTGCCGGTCACGGCAATAATGTCGTTGATTTGGCTTTCCTGCTGCAGCCAGCAGCTCAGGCCACAACCGGTAAATAATTGATCAACAAATGACTTTTCATAATTAGACAAGCGGTGCGGGAATAAACCTGTCACACCTAATCCCACCTGCGCCGGGGTGTTTGGCATCGCACGCACCAGTCGTACTTCATCTCCCAGCCAGCGTTGGTAATGGGCGACGGGTAAACCTGCGGCTACTGTGACAAATAATTTTTCGTGAATTTCCGGTGCGCCGGCCAATAACGCCTGACATACCTCAGCCATGATTTGTGGTTTTACACAAAGCACAATGACATCGGCCAGTTTAACGGCTTTGATGATGTCGGTGGTCACTTCAATGCCAAAATCAGTGGCCAGTGCTGCTAACTTTGGCATGGTTGGATTGGTAGCGATGATATTTGCTGTTGGATAACCTTGTTTCACCAGGGCTGCAATAACAGCACGCGCCATATTGCCGGCGCCAATAAATGCGATGGTATTTTCATTCATAAAGATGCGTTTCCCGCGCGCCAAAAATGGCTGTGCCTAATCTTATCATAGTTGCCCCGTATATAAGGGCTTGTTGCCAGTCGTCTGACATGCCGATCGACAACTCTGTTGCCTCTGGACATTCCTGTTGCAGTGTTTTGGACAGCTGCGCCATGGCGGCAAAGGCTGCGCTGTTGTCGTGCTCTACGGCCGGTGCCGGAATGGCCATCAAACCACAAAGTTTAAGCTGCGGCAAAGCGGTAATTTGCCGGGCAAGTGCAAGCACATCTTGTGGCATCACACCGGCTTTGCTGGCTTCACCGCTAATATTCACCTGAATCAGCACCTTGAGGGGGGCCATGTCCAAAGGGCGCTGCGCTGATAAACGCTCAGCAATTTTCAGCCGGTCTACGCTATGTACCCAGTGGGCAAAACGGGCGATGTCGCGGGTTTTGTTTGACTGAATAGGGCCAATAAAATGCCATTCTATATCAGTAAGATGGCCAAGTTCAGTGGCTTTTTGTACCAGCTCCTGCACATAGTTTTCGCCAAAAGCTTTTTGCCCGGCCTGATAGGCAGCCAGTAGCATGGCAGCCGGTTTGGTTTTACTAACGGCGATTAATTGTGCAGTTGGGTTTACTGAGAGGTTTTTCTGCCGAATTTCTGCCATCTGGCGGTAGGCTGAATTCAGTCGTTCTGCTATGTTGTTATCCATTAAAGCCTGACTTATCGTGGTTTTTTCATTCATTTCTGGCAAACAGGAGTACATTTTGTCATGGATATCACCGAATTATTAGCTTTTAGCGTACAACACAAAGCTTCGGATTTACACTTGTCAGCCGGCGTGCCGCCGCTGATCAGGGTGGATGGTGACGTACGCCGTCTGAACATTCCGCCGCTGACGCATAAAGATGTCCATGCGCTGGTGTACGACATTATGACCGATAAGCAGCGTAAAGAATACGAAGAACGGTTAGAGTCGGATTTTTCATTTGAAGTGCCGGGCCTGGCACGTTTTCGTGTTAACGCTTTTGTGCAAAACCGAGGTGCTGCAGCGGTATTTCGTACCATCCCCAGTGAAGTATTAAGTCTGGATGATTTAGGCACACCTGAAGTGTTCAGAACTATCGCCGAGAACCCACGTGGTTTAGTGCTGGTCACAGGGCCGACAGGTTCGGGTAAATCTACCACACTGGCGGCCATGGTGGATTACATCAATACCACCAGACACGACCATATTCTGACCATTGAAGATCCCATCGAATTTGTGCACCACAATAAACTTTCGTTGGTGAACCAGCGGGAAGTGCACCGTGATACTTTAAGTTTTTCCAACGCGCTGCGCTCAGCACTGCGGGAAGACCCTGATGTGATTCTGGTCGGTGAATTGCGGGATTTGGAAACCATTCGCCTTGCCATGACTGCGGCGGAAACCGGTCACTTAGTGTTTGGCACCCTGCACACCACCTCAGCGCCTAAAACCATTGACCGTATAATCGACGTATTCCCTGGTGAAGAAAAAGCCATGGTGCGTTCTATGTTGTCGGAATCGCTCAGAGCTGTTATTTCACAAACCCTGCTGAAGAAAGTGGGTGGGGGCCGGGTTGCGGCTCACGAAATTATGGTGGGTTTACCTGCCATTCGTAACCTTATCCGTGAAGACAAAATTGCCCAGATGTATTCGGTTATTCAAACCGGTGCCGCGCATGGCATGCAGACTATGGATCAGTGTTTACTCAATCTGGTAAACCGTGGCCTCATTACCAAGCAGGACGCTCTTGCCAAAGCGCAGGATAAAAACGCCTTTGGTGCTATGGGCCGGATTTAGGAGCTGTGATGATGGATCTGGTTAAACTGTTGCAAAAAATGGTGGATGCCAAGGCATCTGATATGTTTGTGACCGCTGGCATGCCGGTGGCGGCGAAAATTAACGGTGAATTACTGCCGATTGATGATACACCGTTAACACCGGAGGATTCGCTACAGATTGTGCTGGCAGCGATGAACGAAAAACAAAAAAACGAATATCTGACCCACAAAGAGTGTAACTTTGCGGTGGCCAATGAAGCGGGTCGCTTCCGGGTGTCCGCATTTTTTCAGCGTGATCAGGCCGGTATGGTGGTGCGCCGTATTGTAACCACTATTCCCAATGCCGATGATTTGGGTTTACCGCCGATTTTAAAAGAAATCATTATGTCCAAAAGGGGTCTGGTGCTTTTTGTCGGTGGTACAGGCACGGGTAAATCAACCTCTTTGGCTGCGCTGATTGGCTATCGGAATAAAAATGCCCGGGGTCATATTTTAACCATCGAAGATCCGATTGAATTTGTGCACGATCACCAAAAAAGCCTGATCACCCAGCGTGAAGTCGGTATTGATACCGAGTCCTTTGATGCGGCGCTGAAAAGCTCGTTACGTCAGGCGCCTGATGTTATTCTGATTGGTGAGATCCGCAGTCAGGACACGATGGAATATGCGTTGTCTTTTGCTGAAACCGGCCACTTATGTATTGCCACCTTACACGCCAACAACGCCAACCAGGCGATTGACCGTATCATGCACCTGGTACCCAAAGAAAAACACGGTAAGTTGTTGTTTGATTTGTCATTAAACCTGCGAGCCATAGTGGCGCAGCAACTGATCCCAACACCGGACGGTACCCGCCGTATTGCTGCTATTGAAGTGCTGCTCAATTCGCCCTTAGTAGCTGATTTAATTAAAAAAGGTGAAATTGACGAAATTAAAGCGGTGATGAGTAAATCACGTGAGCTTGGTATGCAAACTTTTGACCAGGCGCTGTACGATTTGTATCAGCGCAATCAAATCAGCTACGCCGATGCGCTGCACCACGCTGATTCACCGAATGACTTACGTCTGATGATTAAACTGCGCAATAACGAAACTTCGGGTGCAGGTTTCCTTAGTAATGTCACTGTGGATGGTTTAACCAAACCTGACGATCACTAAAAATTTCAGGCATAAAAAAGGCAGCTTCGGCTGCCTTTTTACTGTGATCTGTTGGTGCTTTGTAATCAGCCTGATGTAAAACTACACTAAACAAAAACATCATTTCGCAAATCAGCATGTTGCTGAACAGCGCTTACACACCTTCTGGTTTTTCAGTACCAATAAACTGAAATCTGGCCACTTCTTCACCCTGAATACTGACATTTTCGGTAAACATCTGAAGAGGTCTGACCCAAAGATCATAATTGCCATACAAGGCCCGGTACACCGCATAAGGCTGGAGCTCTTCACTATGAGTAGCAATAGCGGTCAGCTGGTACAGCTGACCTTTGTAATGGCGGTAATAACCCAAAGGTACAGTGCCGTCGCCGTGATCCAGTGTTGGGGAAAAACCGTCGTCAGGCAGGATGATTGTCAAAGAAGCTCTCCAGTATCAATTTGGCCGACCAGCAATCTACAGCATCTTTACTGAGTTTTTTAAAACCACCCTGAGCGAATAAATCGGCACGGGCGTCGACCGTGGTTAAACGTTCGTCCTGAGTCAGCACTTTTACACCAAAACGGCCATGCAATCTGTTGCAGAACTTATGCACTCTGGCGGTAAAAGGCTGCTCAGTACCGTCCATATTCAGTGGTAAACCCACTACGACAAAGGCAGGTTGCCATTCGGCCAGCAGTTTTTCTATCTGGCTCCAGTCTGGTATACCGTCCTGTGCCTTCAGCGCTTTAAGGGTGCAGGCACTGCCGGTCAGGCGTTGGCCCACTGCAACACCGATACTCTTTAAACCATAGTCAAAAGCTAAAATATTGCCGCTGTCACTCATCAGGCGTGTCCTGCATCAGCACTTAATTGCCATGCCTGGATCCCCAGTTTCTGGGTGGCTCCCTGCCATTTTTCGGCATGGCATAAGTCGAAAATAATTTGATTGTCGGCCGGCACCACCAGCCAGGAATTATCGGCCAGTTCCTGCTCCAGCTGACCGGCGCTCCATCCGGCATAGCCCAGCGCCAGAATAAACTTTTCCGGTGCGTTGTCTGAGGTGAGCTGCTCCAGAATGTCTTTGGAGGTGGTGACCATCAGCTCATCGGTCAGTTGCAGACTGCTGGCAAAACCGGCTTTGGGCGTGTGCAGCACAAAACCTCTGTCATGCTGCACCGGACCGCCGGCGCACACCTGGGCATCGGCCGCTTTGCTTTTTGCATCAAACTGAATATCCAGTTGCTTTAATAGCTCAGCCACTTTCAGTGGCATCGGATGATTCACCACAATGCCCATGGCGCCTTCAGCATTATGCTCGCAGATGTACGTGACACTGCGGCCAAACATCGGGTCGTCCAGCGACGGCATGGCGATCAGCAGATGGTTTTGCAAACTTTGCAGAGTCTCAGTCATCAGTTACTCCAGTCAGGCTTTTTTAGCAGCCAGGATTTGTTCAATCTGGTCAAACAGCATTCCGGTAATGCTGACAGGGAAGGCAGCTTCAAT
Organism: Rheinheimera sp.; assembly: GCA_003543135.1. Taxonomy (GTDB): domain Bacteria; phylum Pseudomonadota; class Gammaproteobacteria; order Enterobacterales; family Alteromonadaceae; genus Pararheinheimera. The sequence goes on along the minus strand of DPJG01000018.1, from coordinate 74,392 downwards.
TTCCCGGATACAGGTTGGACTGGTGACATTAATTTCGGTCAGTTTGTCGCCGATAATGTCCAGTCCGACAAAAATCAGACCTTTGGCTTTTAAGGTGGGTCCTACAGCACGGGCAATAGCCCAATCACTTTCCGATAAAGGCCTTGCTTCACCACGGCCGCCAGCAGCTAAATTACCGCGGGTTTCACCACTGGCCGGAATACGTGCCAGGCAGTAGGGTACAGGCTCGCCATTCACCACCAGCACTCTTTTATCACCATCTTTAATGGCCGGAATAAAACGTTGTGCCATGGCATATCTGCTGCCGTGCCCGGTCAAGGTTTCAATAATGACACTGACGTTGGCATCGTCTGGTTTTAACCGGAAAATAGAAGCGCCGCCCATGCCATCCAGTGGTTTTAAAATGACATCCTGTTCTTGCTGGTAAAAGGCTTTAAGCCTTGCTGCGTCGCGGCTCACCAGAGTTTTTGGCGTATGCTCGGCAAACCAGCTGGTATAGAGTTTTTCATTGGCGTCCCGCAGGCTCTGCGGTTTGTTGACAATTAAAGTGCCTTCGTCTTCCGCTCGCTCCAGAATATAAGTAGCGTAGATATATTCGGTGTCAAAAGGTGGATCTTTTCGCATCAGAATGACGTCAAGCTCTGACAGCGCAATATCCTGCTGACCAAAAAACTGATACCAGCTGTGCGGGTTTTGCTCCACGCTCAGGAGTTTTGTGCTGGCTCTGGCCTGGCCGTCCAGCAGATACAAGTCGGCCATTTCCATATAGTGCAGTTGATAACCACGGGCCTGCGCTTGCAACAACATGGCAAAACTGGAGTCTTTTTTAATATTAATGGCCGAAATCGGGTCCATTACAATGCCGAGTTTTAACAAAATCTGTTCCTTCTGAAAAAGGTTGTCAGGCTAAATCACCCATCTGCAGCTGCAAGGCGCTGATGGCGGTTAATGCTGCCGTTTCGGTGCGAAGCACCCTTGGGCCGAGCTGCACTGCAACAAAACCGGCGTTGCTGGTCTGTGCCACTTCATGGTCACTAAAACCACCTTCAGGGCCTATCACCAGCCGCACTGCCGTCACAGGTGTTAAGGTCTTAATGGTGTCTTTGGCCCAGGGATCCAAGGTCAACTTCAATTCATTTGTTGGCTGCGCCAGCCATTTGTCCAGAGAAAGTGCCGGATGCACTGTTGGCACTACACTGCGGCCACTTTGTTCACAGGCGCTGATCGCAATTTTTTGCCACTGGTCAGTACGTTTTTGCAGCCGCTCGGCATCCAGTTTAACGCCACATCGTTCGGTAAAAAGCGGCGTAATTTCGGTGACACCAAGCTCCACTGCTTTTTGAATGGCAAAATCCATCCGGTCGCCCCGTGAAATGCCCTGACCTAAATGAATACGCAGCGGCGACTCCACCGGATTTGACTGGCTGGAGATGACTTTCACCCGCACCTGTTTTTTGCCGCTTTCAATGATTTGCGCCTGGTAATTCAAACCATCGCCATTAAACAATTGCAGTTCGGCGCCAGCTTGCATCCGAAGCACCCGGCCAACATGGTTGGCGGCGTCTTCGGCAAGTTCAGTTTCAGTTCCCGGCTTGAGCGTGCCAGGCTGGTAAATTCTTGGGATGCGCATACAGGCTCCGGCAAAATAAAAGTGCTATGGTAGCAGGCAGGCGCTCTGAAGGGTATAACATAAGTCCGGGAAAATGCGCCAGTGAGGCCGATCATGAAAGTTGTGTTGGAAGTGCGTGATCTGAAAAAACATTATGCCGAGGTGAAGGCAGTCGACGGCATCAGTTTCAGCGTGCAACAAGGTTGTTGTTTTGGTTTGCTGGGGCCGAATGGCGCAGGCAAAACCACCACCATTGAGATGCTCGAAGGGCTGGTCAGTGCCGACAGCGGCGATATTTTTTATCATGGCCATAAAGCCGGCAAAGAGCACTTTAGTCAGTTGGGGGTGCAGTTTCAGCAAACGGCGCTGCAGGACTTTTTAACGGTCAAAGAAACACTGGAGCTTTTTGCCGCATTTTACGACCAGCCGGCCGATCTGCAGCAGTTGATTCAGTTATGTGATTTAACCGAATTATTGCACAGGGATCACCGTAAATTGTCCGGTGGTCAACGTCAGCGGCTGCTGCTGGCGTTAGCACTGGTGAACAACCCGCAAATCATCTTCCTGGACGAACCAACCACCGGGCTTGACCCCCATGCCAGACGCAATTTCTGGCAGTTGATTAGGCAAATTAAGCAGCAGGGCCGCACCATTATTCTGACCACCCATTACATGGATGAAGCCGAGCAGCTTTGTGATGAAATTCTCATCATGGATAAAGGCCGCATTATTGCGCTTGATACACCACAAGCTTTGTTAAATCAGCATTTTAGCGGTGCACTGATAAGATTGCCGGACCGCGGGCAGCAGCCTGATTTGCCCGCTGACGCCAGCCTGAGCCGCAGTGGTGGTTATTTGCAAATCAGTAGCCCTGACATTGAAAAAACGCTGACTATGCTGCTGTCACAAGGCATTTCACTGGAAGGACTGTTGATTAAATCAGCCAATCTGGATGATTTGTTTTTAAAGCTGACCGGCCATAGTCTGTCGGCCTGAAACATCAGTGTACAGCCCAGAGCAAAAAGCAAAAAAGCTTGATGCTGATGTTGAACTAGGACGTGCTGCTTAGGTGATTGGCCTATAGAGTTGCAGTGTCATTGTCGGACAAGCCGTTTATTAAGTGGAGTTTTATCATGCATTTGCGACGTTTTTTTGCTGTCCTCAAAGCCCGTAATCTGGAGTTCTGGCGCGACAAATCAGCACTTGCCTGGAATTTAATATTCCCTGTGCTGCTGGTGGTGGGTTTTGCTGTGATGTTTGGCAACAGCAATAAAGCCGAGTTTAAGCTTGGGGTGTTGCAACAGGCGGCCACTATTGATATGCAGAGCCAGCCATTTTTGCAAACCCGCTATCTGGAGTTTGTGCCTTATGCCGATTTAGGGCAGGCGCTGAAAAAACTGCAGCATCATCAGCTGGATTTACTGGTGGATTTTTCCGGCAAAAGGTATTGGCTCAATGACAATTCTGCCAAAGGTTATCTGGCCGAAAAGCTGCTGCTGCAACAACTGCCGGATGCCAGCAAAGAGACGGTGAGTGGCCGCCAGATCCGTTATGTTGACTGGGCGCTGCCCGGTATTCTTGGTATGAATATGATGTTCAGTTGCTTATTTGGGGTGGGGTACGTGCTAGTGCGTTACCGGAAAAACTCCGTATTAAAACGTTTGCAGGCAACACCGCTGACGGCACTGGAGTTTGTCAGCGCCCAGGTGCTGTCGCGTCTGTTGATAGTGCTGCTGATCGCCACGCTGATTTATGTCGGTTGTGATCTGATGTTTGATTTTGTGATGCTGGGGAGTTATACCGATTTATTGGTGGTGACAGTGCTGGGTGCCATGGCGATGATTTCGTTGGGTTTATTGATTGCCAGTCGTTCCCGCTCTGAAGAGCTGACCGGTGGTTTACTGAATATGGCCAGCTGGCCGATGATGATTTTATCCGGCGTCTGGTTTAGCCTGGAAGGGGCACCCAAGGTGTTGCAGTGGCTGGCGGATTTATTGCCGCTGACCCATTTAGTGGCGGCTGCCCGTGCCATTATGACGGATGGCGCGACTTTAGCGGACTTACATTACCCGCTGAGCGTACTGAGTGCTATGGCAGTGCTGTTTTTGTCGTTATCGGCCTGGTTATTCCGCTGGCAGGGTGATCAGCGCTAACAGCCATCCGCTTTTTTCAGCACAAAATAAAACAGGCGCTTTAAGCGCCTGTTTTTTGCAGAGCAAATTTAGCCGTTATTAGCCGGGAAGCTGTAACTTGAGCCTATGCCAAGAGGCAAGTCGAGCGCCCAGAAACCGAGCAGGAAGGCAGTCCAAAGCACCAGCAACGTCACTGAGAACGGGAGCATTAAGGCTATCAGGGTACCGATACCAGTCGACTTCACATATTTCTGACAAAACACCACTATCAGCGGGAAATAGGGCATCAGTGGTGTAATTATATTGGTTGACGAATCGCCCACCCGGTAAGCGGCCTGGGTCAGATCCGGTGAAACCCCCAGTTGCATCAGCATTGGCACCATGACAGCACCAATCAGCGCCCATTTGGCCGAGGCTGAGCCCACCAGTAAGTTTACCATTGCAGTTAACAACACTATGCCCATCAAGGTAACACCCATCGGCAGCGCCATTTCTTTTAACGCATTGGCACCTTTAATAGCAAACAGGGCGCCTAGGTTCGACTGGCCAAAAGCATAAATAAACTGGGCGCAGAAAAACGCCATCACAATGTAATAACCCATACCACTCATGGCTTTACTCATGCCCTGAATCACATCACGGTGATTTTTTACAGTGCCTGCGACATAACCATAGACCACACCTGGCACTAAAAAGAACACCAGAATAAGCGCCACTATAGATTGCATTAATGGGGCAGTGCTGTGGGTTAAAGTACCGTCTGTGCCGCGCCAGGCTGAGCCTTCCATTGAAGCAGATACAATCAGTGCTGCTGCTGTCAGCAACATGGCCAGCATGGCAAAACGTAAACCTTTGCGCTCTTGTGCTGTTAAATCTTCCATCGTTGGCAGGCTGGCTGGGTCGCCGTCTACTACAGTCGCCTTAAGGCGGGGTTCAATCACTTTGTCGGTTAAAAACCAGCCGATCAGAATAATTAAAAACGCAGAAGCAGTGGTAAAAAAGTAATTATTCAGCGGGTTGATCACCAGGCTGGCAGCAGCAGGATCAGCAGATAAACGCGCTGAAGCCTGGGTTAGGCCGGCAAGCAGCGGATCCAGGCTGCTTGGCACAAATAAAGATGCGGAAAAACCACCGGACACACCGGCAAAAGCGGCAGCGATGCCTGCCAGCGGATGACGGCCGGCCGCATAAAAAATCACAGCGCCAAGCGGGATCACCAGCACGTAACCTGCATCAACAGCGACATGGCTTAAAATACCCACAGCAACCAATACAGGTGTCAGCAGCATTTTAGGGGTGAAAGATAAAATAGAACGTAAGCCGGCATTAATAAAACCGGTATATTCCGCCACCCCTAAACCCAGCATAGCCACCAGCACCACACCCAAAGGTGGGAAACTGACAAAGGTGCTGACCATTTTTGCCATAAAACCGGTAAAGGCGCTGCCATCCAGTAAGTTGATGATCTGAATGGGTTGACCTGTTCTTGGGTCTATTTCACTAAAGCTGACGCTGGATAAAGCCCAGGAAATCACCCAGACGGCCAGCATAAATAATGCAAAAAGCACCGCAGGGTCGGGCAGTTTATTGCCAACACGTTCTATGGTATTGAGGCTACGGTCAAGCCAGCTATTGCGAGAGGGCTCAGTGGCAGGTGAAGTTGGTGCAGACATATTTTTTCCTTTTAAGTGGTGCTGCAGAAGTCAGTGCTTGTTATTTTTCCGGCCTCAGTTATAAAAATATCTGGGGCTGAACGCAACAAAAAACTGTCATTTGTGAATGGCTTGTGGTGCATCGTTGGCTTGATGCGGCTGCGTGACGTCTGAGTTGCAGCTGGCGCTTTATCAGGGAAACACTTCAGTTGACCAGGCAATGAACATCGTCAGGCGAACAAACCAACTTAATAAAAAGGAGAGCCTGGGCTCTCCTTTTTATCAAGCAACAAAGTGCGGTTGATTACAGACCGGCGTCGGCGCGCAGCGCTTGTGCTTTATCTGTTTGCTCCCATGGGAACTCGTTACGGCCAAAGTGACCATAAGCTGCAGTCGCACGGTAAATTGGACGCTCCAGTTGCAGCATTTCAATCAGGCCATAAGGGCGCAGATCAAAATGACGGCGAATCAGCGCAATTAACTGATGCTCTTCGAGTTTACTGGTACCAAAAGTTTCCAGGCTGATTGAAGTAGGTTCAGCCACACCAATGGCGTAAGACACCTGAATTTCACAGCGTTCGGCCAGGCCTGCAGCCACGATATTTTTTGCCACATAACGGGCAGCGTAAGCGGCTGAACGGTCAACTTTAGACGGGTCTTTACCAGAGAAAGCACCACCACCGTGACGCGCCATACCACCGTAGCTATCCACGATGATTTTACGGCCGGTTAAGCCACAGTCGCCCATAGGGCCGCCGATGACAAAACGGCCTGTTGGGTTAATAAAAAACTTGGTGTTTTTGCTTAACCATTCAGCTGGCAGCACAGGCTTGATAATGTGCTCCATCACAGCTTCACGCAAATCCGGCGTAGAGATAGTGTCGCAGTGCTGCGTTGACAGTACCACAGCATCAATACCCACAGGCTTGCCGTTTTCATAAATAAAAGACAGCTGAGATTTTGCATCAGGACGTAACCATGGCAGGGTGCCATCTTTACGCACTTTGGCCTGTTGTTGTACCAAACGGTGAGAATAGGTAATAGGTGCTGGCATTAAAACGTCAGTTTCATTGCTGGCATAACCAAACATTAAACCCTGGTCACCGGCGCCCTGATCACGAGGGTCTTTTTTATCAACACCCTGGTTAATATCAGGAGATTGTTTACCAATAGCACTTAATACAGCGCATGAATTGGCATCAAAGCCCATGTCAGAGTGCACATAACCGATGTCGCGGATTGTGCTGCGGGTTAATTCTTCAATATCTACCCAGGCCGAAGTTGTGATTTCACCGCCAACCAGCACCATACCGGTCTTAACGAAAGTTTCGCAGGCGACACGGGCTTTTGGATCTTGCTCCAGAATGGCGTCCAGTACCGCGTCAGAAATCTGGTCAGCGATTTTATCCGGATGTCCTTCAGAAACAGATTCAGAGGTAAAAATGTGTTGTGCCATGTAACGTGTTCCACAAGTTGGTTGTTAATGCGCCAGGCGCTGGAATTTTGGGCTGCGTATTCTAGAGAAAGTAAAATGCCATTGCCAGCACTTTCTGCCGCCCGGACGTCTTTCATGCTGTCACTATACGCCTTATTGCAAAACCGGATCAAAAGTATTGCGAATAAACTGCTGTTTGAAGATTAAAATTTGCCAACGGCCGGTGGCTCTGGGAAAATACCGCCGAACTAATGCCACCATGTAAAAAAACAGCGCAGCACAATTATTTGCCGTCAGAGCAACACTGCGTGAAGTACACCATATCCGGATAATGATCTGACAATAGTAGCAGGAGTGACAATGCCATCTCGTAAACAACTCGCCAACGCCATCCGTGCCCTGAGCATGGACGCAGTACAAAAAGCCAAATCGGGTCACCCTGGTGCACCTATGGGCATGGCGGATATCGCCGAAGTATTGTGGCGGGATTATTTAAACCACAATCCACAGGATCCGGGCTGGCCTAATCGTGACCGATTTATCCTCTCCAACGGCCACGGCTCTATGCTGTTGTACTCTCTGTTGCATTTATCTGGTTACGATTTATCAATTGACGACTTAAAACAGTTCCGTCAGTTGCATTCCAAAACCCCGGGTCACCCTGAGTATGGTTATGCGCCAGGTGTAGAGACCACCACTGGTCCTTTAGGTCAGGGTATTACCAATGCTGTGGGTATGGCGATTGCTGAAAAAGCATTGGCGGCTCAATTTAACCGTCCTGGCCATGCCATAGTTGACCATCATACTTACACCTTTTTAGGTGACGGCTGTTTAATGGAAGGGGTGTCCCATGAAGCCTGTTCTTTAGCCGGTACTTTGGGCCTGGGCAAACTGGTTGCGTTCTGGGATGACAATGGCATTTCGATTGACGGTCATGTAGAAGGCTGGTTCACCGACGATACCCCAGCCCGGTTTGAAGCCTACGGCTGGCATGTGGTGCGTAATGTCGACGGTCACGATTCAGAAGCAATTCGTGCTGCCATTGATGAAGCCCGTGCTGTTACCGACAAACCAACATTAATCTGTTGTAAAACCATTATTGGTTATGGCTCACCGAATAAATCCGGTAGCCACGATTGCCACGGTGCGCCATTGGGTGATGCCGAAATTGCCGCCTCCCGCGAGTTTTTACAATGGGAACATGCGCCATTTGAAATTCCGGCCGACATCTATGAAGGCTGGAGCGCAAAAGCCAAAGGTGCTGCTGCACAACAAAGCTGGCAACAACAATTTGCCGCTTATGCCGCCGCATATCCTGAGCTTGCCGCTGAGTTGTCACGTCGTTTAGCCGGCGAATTACCAGCTGACTGGCGCGAAAAATCTGATGCTTATATTGCACAATTGCAGGCAACACCTGCAGTGATTGCCAGCCGCAAAGCATCACAAAATGCATTAAACGCTTTTGGTCCTTTATTGCCGGAAATGCTGGGCGGTTCTGCCGATTTGGCGGGTTCTAACCTGACACTCTGGTCAGGCAGCAAAGGTGTGAGCAATGAAGACGCCAGCGGAAATTACCTGTATTACGGTGTCCGTGAGTTTGGTATGTCGGCCATCATGAATGGTATTGCACTGCACGGTGGTTTTATCCCATACGGCGCTACTTTCCTGATGTTTATGGAATACGCCCGTAATGCGGTGCGCATGGCCGCATTAATGAAACAACGGGTGATTTTTGTGTACACCCACGATTCAATTGGTTTGGGTGAAGATGGCCCAACGCACCAGCCGGTTGAGCAATTGGCTTCACTTCGTGTTACACCAAACCTGATGAACTGGCGCCCGTGTGACCAGGTGGAGTCTGCAGTGGCATGGCAAGCTGCCATTGAACGCACTGAAGGTCCAACCACATTAATTTTCACCCGGCAGAATCTGGTACAACAGCCGCGTACTGCTGAGCAGCTGGCCAATATCCGTCGCGGTGGTTATGTGCTGGTGGATTGTGCCGGCACGCCAGAGCTGATTTTTATTGCCACAGGTTCAGAAGTGGAGCTGGCAGTTCAGGCTGCAGCTCAGTTAGCTGCCAAAGGTAAAAAAGTGCGTGTGGTGTCAATGCCGTCAACAGATGTGTTTGAAGCGCAGGACGCCGCTTACCGCGAAGCGGTATTACCATCCACAGTCACCAAACGTGTTGCTGTTGAAGCCGGTATTGTCGACAGCTGGTACAAGTATGTTGGTCTGAACGGTAAAATTATTGGCATGACAGGTTTTGGTGAGTCTGCGCCAGCCGAGCAGCTGTTTGAGTATTTTGGTATCACCACTGCCAAAGTACTGGCTGCGGCCGAAGAGTTATTGGGTTAATCCCAACCAATAAAAGGGGCATTTTGCCCCTTTGCTTTAACTGAATTTCGGAACAGCATGACAATTCGAGTTGCAATCAACGGTTTTGGCCGCATTGGCCGCAATATCTTGCGGGCCATTTATGAAAATAAGCTGGAGCAACAGATCCGGGTGGTCGCCATTAACGAACTGGCAGACGCTCCAGGCATGGCGCATTTGCTGAAATATGACAGTTCCCATGGCCGTTTTCATTTTCCGGTGGAACTACAAAACCAAAGTTTGCTGGTTGCCGGCGAGCCTATCGCTTTATTCCACAAGGAAAATCCGGCGGACTTACCCTGGGCTGAGCTTAACATTGATGTGGTGCTTGAATGTACCGGTGTTTTTTCCAGTCGTGCCGACGCGATGTTGCATTTAACAGCAGGCGCCAAAAAAGTGTTGTTTTCACACCCGGCAGGGCAGGATATTGATGCCACAGTGATATTTGGGGTGAATCATCAGCAGCTGACGCCAACGATGCGGGTGGTTTCAGCCGGCTCCTGCACCACCAACTGCATAGTGCCGGTGCTGAGTGTGCTCGATGATGCCTTTGGTGTCGAAAGTGGCACTATCACCACAATTCACGCTTCCATGCACGATCAGCAAGTGATAGATGCTTATCATCCGGATTTACGCCGTACCAGAGCCGCCAGTCAGTCTATTATCCCGGTGGATACCAAACTTGCCCGCGGTATTGAACGCATTATGCCGCATCTGGCCGGGCGTTTTGAAGCCATTGCGGTGCGGGTGCCCACCCTGAATGTCACGGCGATGGATTTAAGTGTCACTTTACATCAGGACGTGACTGTTGCTGCAGTGAACGCTGCTTTGCAACGCGCTAAACATCAGCTGTTACCGCAAATTCTTGACTATACCGAAGAGCCTTTGGTGTCGGTCGATTTTAATCACGATCCACATTCCTGCATTGTGGATGGCTCACAGACCAGAGTCAGTCATAAAAGGCTGGTGAAGTGTCTGGTGTGGTGTGACAACGAGTGGGGTTTTGCCAATCGGATGATCGACACCGCAATCGCCATGATGCAATCAGAATCTACCCATTTTTCACAAGGAGTTTGTCATGTCAGTAATTAAGATGGCCGACCTGGATTTAGCCGGTAAACGCGTGCTAATCCGGGAAGATCTGAATGTGCCGGTGAAAAACGGCAAGGTCACGTCGGATGCCCGTTTACGCGCAGCTTTGCCAACTATCGAGCTGGCACTGGCCAAAGGCGCGAAAGTGATGGTGTGTTCACACCTGGGTCGACCGGAAGAAGGGGTATACGACGCTGAGTTTTCGATGCAGCCGGTGGTTGATTATTTAAAATCGGCATTAAAAGCGCCGGTGCGTTTAGCTGCAGATTACCTGAACGGTATTGAACTGGCAGACGGCGAAGTCGTGGTATTTGAAAACGTGCGTTTTAACAAAGGCGAAGGCAAAAACGACGAAGCTCTGTCGCGCAAGCTGGCTGCTTTATGTGACGTCTTCGTGATGGACGCTTTTGGTACTGCGCACCGTGCTCAGGCCACCACCCATGGTGTCGCGCGTTTTGCGCCAATCGCTTGCGCCGGTCCTTTACTGGCAGCCGAACTTGACGCTTTAGCCGCTGCATTAAAAAATCCAAAACGTCCTTTGGTGGCTATTGTTGGCGGTTCTAAAGTTTCGACTAAACTGACAGTGCTTGAGTCTTTATCAACTGTGGTTGACCAGCTGGTGGTTGGTGGTGGTATTGCTAATACCTTCATTGCAGCAACAGGCGCCAATGTTGGTAAGTCGCTGTGTGAAAACGATTTAATTCCGGAAGCACAACGCTTGATGGCAGCTGCTAAGGCCAATGGCGGTAATATTCCGGTGCCAACAGATGTGGTGACAGGCAAAGCTTTTAGCGAAGATGCTGTGGCTGAGTTAAAACCAGTCAGCGCGGTGGCTGCTGACGATATGATTTTTGATATAGGCCCAGACAGCACAGCTGCGTTGGTTGATATCCTGAAAACGGCCGGCACTATTGTTTGGAATGGCCCAGTTGGTGTGTTTGAATTTGACCAGTTTGCAGCCGGCACCAAAGCGATTGCCGAAGCTATTGCGCAAAGTGATGCTTTTTCCATTGCCGGTGGTGGTGACACTTTAGCGGCCATTGATAAATACGGTGTTGCAGAGCAAATTTCGTATATTTCGACCGGCGGTGGTGCTTTCCTCGAGTTTTTAGAAGGTAAGGTGTTGCCTGCTGTTGAAATTCTTGAGCAACGCGCAAAAACTATGTAAAAACATTGATAAATAATCAGCAGTGTCAAACATCATGACCAGAAATATCTGGCACTTTGCAAAGACGAAGACCTTTGACCTGCTGCATCACCTGTTACCCTACTGTAAAGAGAGACAACTATGGCTTTAATATCGTTACGTCAGATGCTGGATCATGCGGCGGAATTTGGTTACGCAGTACCAGCCTTTAACGTCAACAACTTAGAACAGATGCGCGCTATTATGATGGCAGCCGATGCCACCGATAGTCCGGTGATAGTGCAGGCCTCTGCCGGCGCCCGCAAGTATGCCGGTGCACCATTTTTACGCCATCTGATCCTTGCGGCAATTGAAGAATTCCCGCACATCCCTGTGGTAATGCATCAGGATCATGGTACTTCGCCAGCCATCTGTTTACAGGCCATTCAACTTGGTTTTTCATCTGTGATGATGGATGGCTCGCTGGGCACTGATGGTAAAACTCCCACAGATTATGCATACAACGTTGATGTAACCCGTCGGGTGGTCGAAATGGCGCACGCTGGTGGTGTGTCAGTCGAAGGGGAGTTAGGTTGCCTTGGCAGTCTGGAAACAGGCGCTGCCGGTGAAGAAGACGGTATTGGTGCCGATTGTGTGTTAAGCCACGACCAGATGCTGACCGACCCGGAAGAAGCTGCGCAGTTTGTCAAAGCAACCGGCGTCGATGCTTTAGCTATTGCCTGTGGTACTTCACATGGCGCATACAAATTCAGCCGTCCACCGACAGGTGATATTCTGGCAATTGACCGGATTAAAGAAATTCACGCCCGCATTCCGGACACTCACCTCGTGATGCATGGCTCCAGCTCGGTGCCACAGGAGTGGCTTGCTGTTATTAACGAGTTTGGCGGCAAAATTCCAGAAACTTATGGTGTTCCGGTGGAACAAATTCAGGAAGGGATCAAACACGGCGTACGTAAAATCAACATCGACACAGATTTACGTTTAGCTTCTACCGGTGCAATCCGCCGTTTTATGGCGCAGCATCCGGCAGAGTTTGATCCGCGCAAGTATTTGCAGGCTTCTGTCATCGCAATGACAGAAATTTGTAAAGACCGCTACCAGGCCTTTGGGGCAGCTGGCCAGGCGTCAAAAATCAAAGCCATTTCTTTAGAGAAAATGGTGAAGTTATATGAGTCGGGAAAACTAACGCCGAACATTAAATAAGCGGAAAAATGAATGACTGTTTAAAATTTAATACGCAAATATTTAAACAGTAATTCAGGGTAAAAATGCAAGCAGAATTTGTTGCAAAACATTTGCGAACGGGGTTGCCGTTATATTGACAACCCTAGGTTTTGCTGCAATGATGCGGGCGGTTTACCCTCTAACCAGGTCATGTTTTATTACAAAACAGACCTTCACTATACAGGTTACGTTAATCAGCAATTATTGGTTGGGAACTATGTCTAACAATAACATCCGTAAAAGCCTGATCGCATCAGCATTCGTTGGTGCCTTCACTCTCGTAAGTGGAGTTGCGTCAGCAACTACTTTGGCTGAGTTGCAAAAAGCACACGCACAAACTGCAAATGCTTCAGCTCAGTCTCAGGAAAAAATCAACAATATTTATGATCAGTCGCAAGAACTGCTGGCTGATTATCGCGCTCTGGTTGAACAAACCGAAAACCTGAAAGTTTACAACGACCACGTTGCTAAACTGGTTGCTGATCAAAACGAGTCGCTGGCTTCTTTAGACAAGCAAATCGGTACTATTGAAGGTACCAAACAAGGTATCGTGCCATTAATGTACAAAATGGTGGATACACTGGAAGCCTTCATCAAAGCAGATATGCCGATTGACCTGACAAATCGCCTGGCTCGCGTACAGCGCCTGCGCGATTATATGGGTAACTCTGCAATGAACACGTCAGAAATGTATCGACTGGTTCTGGAAGCTTACCAAATCGAGAAAGATCTGGGTACTTCACTGGTAACTTATACCGACAAACTGACAGTTGATGGCAATGAATTAACTGTGAACTACGTATACGTAGGTCGTGTAGCGCTTTTAGCTCAATCTCTGGACGAAAAACAAGCCTGGATGTACAACAAAGCATCAGGTCAGTGGGAAGCTCTGGGTCAGGAATACCTGGAATCTACCAAGTTTGCGATTCGTGTAGCTGGCAAACAAGCTGCCCCAGAATTGTTAAAACTTCCAGTGTTAGCAGCGGAGTAAGAATAAATGAAGAAAGTGTTTAAAGGTTTAGTAATTGCAGCTGCGATGACTATGTCTGCTGGCGTATGTTTAACTGCTGCTGCAGATACTGCGAAATTAGATCAACTGTTAGAACAGGTTAAAAAAGACCGTTTGTCTGAAGGTAAAATTGACCAGGCTCGCGAACAAGAGTTTTTGTCTGACCGTGCTGATAAACAAGCTCTGTTAAACAAAGCAAAAGCTGCTTTTGCTGCAGAAGAAGCCCGTGGTAAGTCTTTAACTCAGCAGTTTGCTGACAATGAAGGCAAACTGGCCGCTAAAGAACAAGAGTTGCAAACAGCTCAGGGTACTTTAGGTGAGATGTTTGGTATCGTTCGTGGTTCAGCCACTGAAACTATCGGTGCTATCGCAACGTCGAACATCAGCGCTCAATACAAAGGCCGTGAAGAATTACTGCAGAAATTATCTGTAGCTAAAGAACTGCCTACAATCAATGAGTTAGAAGAGCTGTGGATTGCTCTGCAAACTGAAATGACTGAGTCAGCTAAAGTTTCTAAGTTCTCAGGCGAAGTTGTGTCTTTAGACGGCAACAAAGCAACTGCAAACGTAGTTCGTGTTGGTTCATTTAACCTGATTTCTGACAACGGTTACCTGGTGTATAACGCTGACACTAAAGAAATGCAGCCGTTAGCAAAACAACCAGACTCGCACATCCTGTCTGCATCACAGAACTTCGCATCGGCGCCAGCTGGCCAGGTGACTCCGGTTTATGTGGACCCAACTGGTGGTGCTTTATTACGTCTGAAGACACAAGAAGCTACATTGTCTGAACAGTTCCACCAAGGTGGCGTGCCAGGTTATGTAATCACTGCGTTACTGATTATCGGTCTGTTAATCAGTGCTGTTCGTTACTTAGCTCTGACTTCTGCTTCTGCAAAAATCAATGCTCAGCTGAAAAACCTGTCAAACCCAAATACGAACAACCCGTTGGGTCGTATCCTGAAGGTTTACCACGACAACAAGTCTGCTGACGTTGAAAACTTAGAGCTGAAACTTGACGAAGCTATCATGCGTGAAACTCCGTCTATCGAAAAAGGTATCGGTATTATCAAACTGATCGCTGCTGTAGGTCCGTTACTGGGTCTGTTAGGTACAGTAATCGGTATGATCGGTGCGTTCCAGGTAATCACACTGTACGGAACTGGCGACCCGAAAATTATGGCTGGTCAGATTTCAATGGCGTTAGTAACAACTGTACAAGGTCTGTTATGTGCTCTGCCGTTGCTGTTTATCCACTCTATGTTACAAACTAAATCAAACTCAGTCCTGCACATTCTGGATGAGCAAAGCGCTGGCATCATCGCTGCTCATGCGGAGAAGGAGAAAGCGTAATGCATAGCCTGATAGAGCTTTGGGAATCTGTCAGGGATTTTATCGCTACCGGCGGCGATGTTCTTTATGTTGTCGCCTTCGTGCTCTTTGTGATGTGGGTTTTAATCATTGAGCGCTTTTGGTTTATTAGTCGTGAATATCCGGTATTGCGTGACAGAATCATCGCAGACTGGAATGCACGAAGTGATACAACCTCATGGTATGCGCATAAAATTCGTGATGCGTGGGTTTCAGAGGCGTCGACCAAACTGAACGAAAGGGTGAATGTAATCAAGACTTTGGTTGCAGTATGTCCGATGGTTGGTTTGTTAGGCACTGTGACCGGTATGATCGCTGTATTCGAAATTATGGCGGTGCAAGGTACCGGTAACCCAAGACTGATGGCGGCAGGTATTTCTATGGCAACAATCCCGACTATGGCCGGTATGGTTGCAGCATTATCTGGCGTATTTGTAACGTCCAAATTGGAAGGTAAAGTCAAGTCAGCAGTTCATGAATTGACTGACAGCTTGCCGCATCATTGATAGAGAGTAATTTATGGCACGTAGAACTAAACGTGAAGCCGAAGAGGCAGCAATTGACTTAACGCCAATGCTGGACGTTGTATTCATCATGCTGATCTTCTTCATTGTAACGACGTCGTTCGTGAAGGAAGCTGGTATTGACGTAAACCGTCCGAAAGCAACAAAACAACAATCCAAACCATCTGCAACCATCTTCGTTGCAATCCGTGCAAACGGTGAAATTTGGTTAGATAAACGTGCTGTTGATGTGGAACGTGTTGGCGCTACTATCGAAAAGCTGCTTGCTGAATCACCAACAGACACCGTAATTATCCAGGCTGATAAAGAAGCGAAGCATGGTGTTGTGGTTTCTGTAATGGATCAGATCAAGATAGCTGGTATCGATAAAATCTCGATCGCAGCGGAGAATAAGTAATATGGCAAGGTTATTACTTTCACTTATTATTGGTGCGGTAATAACGTTTTTCCTGTACGTATTGATGGCATTCCTTGTAGGTGGGGATGGTACATTCACCAATGCTAAAAAGGATAATATCGTTATTGAGATAAACTCGCAGCCGCCTGAGTCAAAAGCTCAGACGCGGACGCGGGTGCCGCCACCACCGCCGCCACCGCCGCCAGAGCCGCCAAAGCAGCAGATCGTATCTGAATCAAATACAAATGATTCAAGCAGCATTGGCTTTAATGCTCCAAGTGTAGATGTTGGTGGTGTCAGCACTGGTTTAGGTGATCCGTCAGCAGCGATGATGCGTGATGGTGATGCAACACCGATAGTACGTATTGAACCCAAATATCCGGTTCAGGCTGCTCGTGACGGTATTAACGGTTGGGTACAGTTACGTTTTTCTATTATGGAAGACGGTAGTGTTGATGAAATCGAAGTTATCGATGCTCAACCTAAGCGTGTATTTGACCGTGAGGCGATTCGTGCGCTGAAACGTTGGAAATATTCACCGAAGATTGAAAACGGTAAAGCTTTGAAGCAAACAGGCCAAAAAGTACAACTTGATTTCAATCTTGATCAAGCTGGGGGTTAATCATGAAATTGAATAAACTGACATCAGCTTTGGTTGTATTTGCAACGATTGGTGCTATTTCATTGCCTATCAATTCAGCATTTGCTGCGCCGGATCCGGCGAAAATAGCTGAACGAAAAGCAAGGAAATCTCAGGCCGTTGGTGAAAAGGTTGGTAAAGCAATAGGTAAAGCTTATGAGCTCTACAGTGCAGACCAAATCTCTGAAGCTATTGCGGTGTTGAGTGGTATCGAACCAACAGCAGCTTTCGATAAAGCATATTTATATAAGTTTTTAGGCACATTGTACGCGGAAAAAGATCCTGCAAAATCGTTAAACATGCTGACACAAGCTGCAAAACTTGATGTATTAAGCTTTAACGACCAGGCACAATTGTACCGTACTATTGCCGACTTGAACTTAGGTGCTAAAAAATACCAGGAAGCATTAAACAACTATAACAAATGGATGGATTTCACGGGTGAAACCAATCCGGATGTTTATATGCGTATTGCGAACTGTTATTACGAAATGAAACAGTACAATAAAGTTATTGCGCCGGCAGATGCCGCTATTGCTCTGATGAAGACTCCTAAAAAGGATCCTTACATCATGAAGCTGGGTGCATACTATGAAAACAAGCAGATCAAAAAAGCGATCGAAGTGCTTGAAACCATGGTTGTTGTATTCCCGGATGATAAGCAGTGGTGGGTACAGTTAGGTAACTTCTATAATCTGGATGAACAATACGGTAAGGCTTTGGCCGCTGTAGATCTGGCTTATAAACAAGGTTATCTGAAAACGGAGAATGAAATTAAGTTGTTGGCTAACCTGTACAACAACAATAACATTCCACACCGTGCCGCAGCATTGCTTGAAAAGCATATGAAAGCCGGGTTGTTGAAGAAAGACCGTAGCGTACTGAGCAGTATTGCTAGTTCTTATAATTCATCCCGTGACTTTGATAAAGCAGCTTTTTACTACGGTGAATTGGCCAAGCTGGAAAACGATGGTGAAACATACCGTCGCCAAGGTTTGTCTTATTTAATGGCTGGTAAACAACCAGAGGCTATTTCTGCACTGCAAAAAGCTCTGGAAGTTGGTGTGAAAGATAAGGGTAAGGTGCATACCGCTCTGATCGAAGCATATTTCTACCAGTCTAAGCTGAAAGAAGCTTACCGTCATGTCGAGTTGGCTCGCGCCAACGGACAAGAGAAAGTTGCCAACAGCTGGGGTCCTTACATCAGAGAAAGGGCAAGTAAAAAAGGCATTACTCTGTAATACACCAGTAAAAAAAAACCCGCTTCGGCGGGTTTTTTATTTTAGGTGCTAAACCAGTCGCTTCAATATCTGTATCTCATCCACAAAGTCTTTATCTGTACAGTTCTAGCAGTGCTAATCGCCGTTTTGATGTTCGCAGAGTCAAAAGAGGTAATTAACACCAGTTGATATCAATAAACATCGCATGTGTTCTGACGGTTTTAATCCAATATGGTTTTGATACCAAAGTACCGATTTAAAAGACTGAAAGTTAAAGTGTACAAGAAAATCTGACGTTGTATTCATGTTGACAGTACAAAATTGGCCTGCGAAGTATTGCAGCTTAAAGTACAACATGGCTCATGTTCATTTGGTGAATAATGTATCACCGGCGCTTTTGTTCTCAAGCTTCATAAGGGGGGAACGGCAAAGATTGCGTTACTGATGTACGGTAAACTTCCGTATCTGAGAAAGAATAAACTGAGGCTAATCATTTTCTGGCTAAGAATTACGAAGCCAGCAAGAGGCGATATGTGCGGCACCAATACAGAGGAATGGCAAGAAGAAGCTGAGTTGGTGTTGTCCTAAAATCGCCACTTTTTAGGACAACACAAAGCCAATTTCTATAGAGGGCGGATTTTTTATTGCCAGGTTTTAAACAACCAGCTATGGCGGTATGAACAACATCTAGTGAACTAAAATGTTTTGAAATCCACACTATTACTCTTTTGTGACATTGCTGTGGTTTTTTATCAGGCAATGCCACATTAAGGAATGAAAAGCGAATTGTAGCTCTGTAATCAAAGCTCTTCAGTATTTGGTACCGACGAATCACTATCACCGAGCGAATTACGCAAATCCAGCATCTTGTATTTATCAATCAGCGCATACAGGGTGGGGCGGGTAACACCGAGTAAATCAGCAGTTTTTGACAAGTTACCGTTGGATAAGTTGTAGGCATGACGTATTGCCTGGGTTTCTGCTTGCTCACGCACCTTTCTTAAGGTTAATGGAGCGAATTTACCCTCAACATCGGCCTGTAAGCCAAGATCCTCGGCAGTAATAAATTTATTATCAGCCATAATGACGGCGGATTTTAATTTATTTTGTAATTCACGAATATTGCCGGGCCAGCGATGACCTAACATGGCGTTAATGGCATCTTCTGTAAAACCTTGAATATTAGTATTAAATTCGTTATTGAATTTCTGCAATAGCGATTTTGCAATAACGATAATGTCCTGTCCTCTGTTACGCAATGGCGGGATGTTTAAGGTGATTTCACTGACGCGGTAGAACAAGTCTTCACGGAAACTTTGCTCCGCAACCATTTCAGCCAAATTGCGGTGTGTTGCACATATAACCCTGACATCAACTTCAATTTCGTTGCGCCCACCGACACGTTCAATAACCCGCTCCTGTAAAAAACGTAACATTTTGGCTTGAAGTGCAAGTGGCATATCGCCAATTTCATCAAGCATCAAGGTGCCGCCATTGGCGGTTTCGATTTTGCCTAGTGTAGTTTTGTGTGCACCGGTAAAAGCGCCTTTTTCATAACCAAAGAGTTCACTTTCCAGCAGGTTATCTGGGATTGAAGCACAGTTAATGGCAACAAAAGGTTTACTTGCTCTGGGGCTTTGTTTGTGGATAGAGCGGGCAAACACTTCTTTACCGGTGCCACTTTCACCCAGTAACAAAGTAGTAATTTCGGTAGGTGCAATTTTTTCCACCATCCGACAGGCTTTTTGAATGGCTTCGCTGTTGCCGATAATATCCTGACTTTTGTAGTTTGCCGCTTTCAGGGCCCGGTTTTCTGCTTCCAGTTCAGCAAGACGGAATGCACGGCCAACGATGATATTTAAAACATCGACATCAATAGGTTTTTGATAGTAATCGTAAGCGCCAAGTGCAACAGCCTGCAGAGCATGTTCTGTATCAGTGCTGCCGGTAATTACAATAACTTTTGTATCAGGATTGTGATGCAGAATTTCAGTCAGGCAGGCGAGACCTTCTGAAGCATTGGTTGGATCCGGCGGTAACCCCAAATCCAATGTGACCACGGCAGGCTCGTAGCGACGCACTTGTTGCAGTGCAGATACTCGGTCATCGGCAAATACAACTTCGTAGTCAGTTAAACTCCATTTTAATTGTTTCTGAATACCCAGGTCGTCATCAATAGCTAACAATGTTTTCATATCACGTTCCGTGTAAAAATTTCGCTTAGTTTAATGGAAGCCGGATGGTAAAGGTAGAGCCAATCGTAAGCTTACTTTGTACCATTAAGCGCCCGCCATTTTGTACAATAAAACTTTGCGCATCATAGGCACCTATGCCCATACCGGCGTTTCCTTTTGTGGTATCGAAGGGTTTAAAAAGCCGCTCCCGGATAAACTCCTCACTCATGCCACAGCCGGTATCCGAGATTTCAAGTTGCATAAACTGATCATGACAATCAAGCGTCAGGGTAACAGATCCCAGTTCTGGCGTTGCCTGTTGTGCATTATCAACCAAATGAAAGATCACGTTTGAAAAGCGCTCCGAGTCAATCAGCAGTTCACAATCACGTATGATCTGTAGTGTTGGTACCGGAGTGTGGGTCTGGCAACGTTGCGCGAGCAGGGTGCTTAGCATGGCGCCTACTTTCACCCTGGCTAAGCGCTCAGTACCGGCTTGTTTGTTGGTCAGTTGCGACAACATATTGTGCAGACGTTGTTGCATTGCTTCTATGGTGGTAAAAGCGTCGTCAATAAATTCAGGATTATCGCGATGCCGCTCAGCATTTTTCAACAACATATCTATCTGAGCTTTAATGTTTTTTAAATCATGAACTACAAAAGCTGACATGCGACTAAATGCAACAAATTGAGCATTTTCAGACAGTTCTTTACTGGCTTCACTCATAAATAAATAACTGCTGATTTGCTCTGAGACTGCGCTCATATAATCGCGTAGTTCCCAGTTCAGTTTCAGTTTTTCATTCACTTCAGGTTTTAACAGGCAGCAGCCCCAAAGGCGGCTGTTTTGTTGAATAGGAACCAGTAACAAAGAATTGTTCTGAGTTAATCCGGTTTCTGACAGCAGCTTATTTACATGTTCATCTTGTGTATCGCTAAAATCCAGCAGCCAGTATTTATGGTTAAATTCGCGCTGATAGGCCTGTGTTAATTGCAATAGTTGTGACTCTGGTTGATATGCAAGTGTATGGGCTAACAGTATTGGAGTTTCGTCCTGAGCAAATTTAATTAAAGCGCCATGACTGTATCCAATGGCCTGACACCAGGCCTGCAGACATACCTGTGGCGCATTCTGATCAACAATTTCAATTTGTTTTAACTGACGGCTTAATTCCACCCATTTCAGTCGATAGTCAAAGGTATTGGCGAAAAAATGCTTTTCAATGAAGACTTTGGATTTACGTCTGATGCTGTTTGAAAACAATAAAACTGACAACACCACACAGCCGCTGACAATAAAAACCACCTGCAGCAGGGTGGTCCAGTCACCACCAAAATAACTCAGATAATAACCAACCACTGCTAAGATACACAGGTAAATGCCGGCGCCTAATACCATTGAACTTTGCAGTACAATATCGCGAGACACATAAACATTAATACCCCACGACTTGATACGTTTAACTGCAACCACCAGAAAGGGCAGCATCATCACATGCACATACCCACGCGCTTGCCAGGTTTGACGGTTTACTTCGCCGAGTAAGGCTGCTTCAGCCAACAGGTAAAAATCAAATAACACACTGCCGGCCACAGCGATAACCAGCGGCTTAAACTGCCATTTCTGAATACCGGCCTGGCGATATATTGCTTCTACCATGGCCAACAGAATGACAGTCAGAATAAGTGCCGCTAATAACTGCATTTGTGTGCTTACAAAAAAACCTGTAGCAAGCCAGATAACAAAAGTTGCCAGCACAAAACGCAGTTTAGGTTGCCACAGCAGTTGGCTGAGTTTTTGCTCAGAGCGGCTTAAAGCGGCAAATAAAAATAGCGCCAAACTATATTTCTGCAGATTTTCCAGAATAAAGGACGCGTGGCTACTAAATGGCAGTATTTCTGTGTTGCTGTTGATATAAGCCCAGCCGATGCACACCAGGGTATAGATACTCAGTAGTATTTTCTGGGCATTATTGGTTTTGACGGTTAGTAATAATGCCCAGAACAACAAGTAACCTAAACCTGCGAACCAAAAGCCATAACGGCCAAATTCAAGCGTTACAGGGACAAAAACGTCAGTCATTATTCTGCGCCATCAGCTGTTTTAAATGTTTAACCGGGATAGCAAATGTAATGCCACTGGGATCGCTGAGTACAGCTTCGCGGCTTGCTTTCACCAACACCATATTAATTACGGCGACCACTTTACCATCGGATTGCCGGTATAGAGCACTGCCGCTATTGCCCGGATAAGCAGTGCCGTCAAGCTGGTAAACCGGAAAAGGTTGTTGCAACTGGCGTAACGTTCTGGGGTTAAGTGCAGTCGAGTGGTCTGCTGGTATCGCAATAGGTGTTACAGCGCTGATAATAGCCCTGTGCGTGGCTGGGTAGAGTCCAAGAACTGCGGTTATGGGATAGCCGGTAAACGCTACTTCAGTGCCTTCGGCAATAACTTGTTCGTCGGCTAAATCCATGTAAGGCAAAGTGGCAGCAATTTCGAGTAAAGCCAGATCGTGCTCCCGGTTTGAGCGAATATGCTTAATCTGATGCATTTGTGGCTGACTGCCATGCCCCGACAACACGACGTAGCTTTCGTTTTTGCTGATGTCAGGCAATTTTTCAACCACATGAAAGTTTGTCGCTATTCTGTTCCCTGGCGCAACCGCAAAACCACTGCCGATAAGCTTAAGCCTTGGAGCTGATGTTGGGTTATAAAGGGCGATTGCTACCACAGCGGGTTTCACCTTAGGTATCAGATCGCTTAGTTCTGCCGCAGTTATTTCCGAAGTAAGAAACAGAAAAAATAACAGAATGATCCGTATCATGTTTTGTCCTTTCCAGCTCAGCCAAACAGAGGT
Organism: Rheinheimera sp.; assembly: GCA_003543135.1. Taxonomy (GTDB): domain Bacteria; phylum Pseudomonadota; class Gammaproteobacteria; order Enterobacterales; family Alteromonadaceae; genus Pararheinheimera. Next base: position 51,529 of record DPJG01000018.1, on the reverse strand, counting down.
TGTAACAGTGTAACTGCAGTGTTCAAGGCTGGAAATGAAATTCGCAACTTTAGTAAATTCGATCATACTAATGCAGACTGTCAGGCAGCGTTTGCAACAGAGGACTTCATGGTGTCGTTGTACACAGACCTCACAACCAAAGAAATTGTTCCTATTTTTTCTGGCGGGGGAACCCGTTTACCCTGCTACATTGGTATTCTGAGTGCTTTAGCTGAGCTTAATTTAGGCTTTAAGCATGTGGTCGGAGTTTCCGGGGGCAGTATAGTTGCTGCATTGCTTGCTTCAGGTAAGACAATGAAAGAAATGAAAATGTTAGCGCTGGAAACTGATTTTAAACAGTTTCGCGGATTCTCATTGTTAAACCTTTTGCGTACAGGTGGACTTTCCAGTGGTGACATTTTTGAACAATGGATAGATAATCAGTTGGAAGGTCAAACTTTCAGCGACATGAAACTGGACTTACACGTTCTGGCAACAGATATTAATGGTGGTGGTCCTGTTGTATTTAATAGGAAAAATACACCGGATTTAAAAGTTTCTGTTGCGGTTCGGTACTCCATGTCTATTCCCTTGTTGTTTTCTTTCAAGACGTTTGAAAATCATGTGATGGCTGATGGAGTTATTCTGGCGGAGGATGCATTACATCAGGATTGGTCTAACCATGGCGTTCCTGTCATTTGCTTTCGGTTAAAAAGTGAGAGTGAACACAGGCCCGTACCAAAACGCCGATTTTTGCCGCTGGTGTCCTATGTACTGATGTTGATCCAAACTTTTATGAATGCGATGTCGCGTGAGTATGTGCATGCTCAGTATTGGCATAATACGATTGTTATCAATACCGGCAATATTTCATCAGTGAAGTTTGACATGACCAGTGAAGAAAAAGAGCGGCTATACGAAATTGGCTATATCACGGCGTTTTCAGTGATCCCAATCAAGTTGAAGAATTATATTTTTGAAACTGCAGTACGATAAATCATAATGTCTGAATGTTTTGTAGTATAAACAGGTTCAGTTAATTTACAGTTGTAACTGGGCTTTCTATAAACGGGGAATTTTATGAAACAGCTGAAGAGCTTAGTGGATAAGCCAATCATCGGTGGTATTGTTAAAAAGGCAATTTCTTCGCTGGCCAGTAATGAAGCAAACTCCATTTCCGAGCATTTTTCGATGTATTTAAAACCACAGATTGCAAAGTCTGATGATCTAAGGCGAGAGGTTTATAAGCTCAGGCATCAGGTCTATTGTGAAGAACTTCATTTTGAAGACGTGCGCCAGGGATATGAAGAGTTCGATGAATTTGATCCCAGAGCTATCCACTGTTTCATCCGCCATCTGAGCTCTGATCAGCTGGCAGGTACGGTCAGACTGATTACATCGGCAAGTGATGACCAGTTATTGCCGATGGAAAAGTTTTGTCTGCATGCAGTGACAGACCCCAAACTGCATCCGAAGAACTTTGCCAGAAACGAAATTTGTGAAATGTCCCGTCTGGCAGTTCCGGCCGCATTCCGTAAACGTCAGATTGATAAATTTGCCGGTGTTGCAACGGGTGCAATTGATGAAACAGTGTTTTCAGCAACTGAGCTCAGATGTTTCCCTTATATTGCTATATGCCTTTATATGGCTGCAGCAGCGATGTCCTACAAAACAAAACGGTATCACACCTTTGTGATGATGGAGCCTAGACTGGCCCGTAGCTTAAGTTTTGTTGGTATTAATTTTATAAAAATCGGCGATACCATAGAATTTCATGGTCAAAGAGCTCCATATTACATAGACTCAAGAACTTTAAAAAAATCAATGAGTTCTGGTTATCTAAAGTTGCTTGAAGCAGTAGAGTACGATCTATTCCATACCGAAACGGAAAAAGCTGGATCTGAAGATGGTTATTTTGGTGCTGTACTAGCGATAGTGTAACTGTGGTGGATAACCAAAATGGAGTGGTGTGGTGGCAGAATATAAATTTGATTACAACGAAGCCTTCTCCAGAAATATCGGCTGGGTCACGGCAGAAGAACAACAAATTTTACGTAATACCAAAGTTGCCATTGGTGGCCTCGGTGGTGTTGGAGGTGACCATGCTATCGTGTGTGCCAGACTAGGGATATCACGTTTTAATATTTCTGATTTAGACACCTACGATGTGCCAAATTTTAACCGCCAGGCTGGTGCATCTATGCTGACCTTAGGTTTGCCTAAAGCTGAAGTGATGGAACAAACGCTGCGCAATATCAACCCTGAAGCCCAGATCCGTAACTTCAACACCGGGATCAGCGAAGCTAATATCGAAGAGTTTTTAGACGGTGTCTCGGTTTACATTGATAGTCTCGATATTTTTGCGCTGGAAATAAGAAGAAAGGTTTTTCAGCGTTGTTACGAAAAAGGCATTCCATGTATTACGGCCGCCCCGATGGGGATGGGCACGGCGATGCTGGTATTTATGCCTGGTGAAATGACCTTCGAAGAGTATTTTTGTATGCAGGATACCCCTGCAGGTGCAAGCGAAGCGCAAAAACAACAGATTTTCAGCGACAATATCATGCGTTTTGTGATTGGTGTTTCACCTTCAGTACAACAACGTCATTATCTGGTTGAGCGCAGTTCTGTTAACTTCTTCAAAAAGAAAGTTCCATCAACCTGCATGGGGATCTCTTTAGCCGCAGGTGTGCTTTGCACTAACGTGCTGAAAATTGTCCTGAAAAGAGGCGAAGTGATTTGTGCGCCAAGAGGGCTGCACTTTGATGCATACCGTAACAAGCTGATAAAGACCTGGCGCCCATTCGGAAACAACAATCCATTACAGAAATACATGTTCTGGCGGCTTAAAAAAATTCTGCAAATGAACTGAAACAGTTTCACCTGTGAGCAAAAAACAAAAAAGCCAAACTGAAGTTTGGCTTTTTTGTTCTCTAACCACACTAACCTTTCCTGACCCTTCCCGCAAATTCAGAACCCAAGGTACGGTGTTCTTTTCCTGTGATGCAGATTTGATTGTAGTTGCCGGAACGGGCAGGTGTTTTGGCGATAATTTTTAGAAAAAGTTAAATGAAAAACAGGTTCATATTAAGAAAAGTACTGTCAGGATTTTTTTCATCTAGGTTTTATATTTTAATAAATCTCAATAAAAACAATGAGATATAATGTGGCATGCATGTTGCTTTATTTGGAAAGACAGACACAGATACGACGCCCCGGATTTACAGGAGAGTAAAATATGAAATTTAAAGCTTTAGCCCTCGTAGGTGCATTATTAGCAGCTCCAGTGGTAGCTCAGCCAATCTACCTTAATATCGGCGCAGATTATGGTGGGAATGCAAACACTGCAGCAGGTACAACAACTACTGGTTGGTTAGATGAACTCCAGTTTAACTACAACTCATGGTCAAAAGTGTTTGACTCGAATGGTAACGGTACTATCGACGCTGGTGATGTCATTACTTCATCTGGTGGTCTGTTAGGTTCTGGCTTTAACAACTTTATTAATCAGTACGGTAATAACTCAATCAGCTCATTCTTACCACAAGAGTTTGGCGCATTTGGGCCAAGCAATAATGGCTATAAAAATGGTTGGGAGTTAAGCTTTGGTTTCAACAACCTGAGCGGTGTGATTGATGGCTTTGGTGGTGTAAATTGGGTTGGTGGTACCATCTCTTTCTACGCAACTACCAACGTTGGTGCTTGTGCTGCTGCAAACAACATTAACTGTTTCACTCGTTTGTTCGATATGAACGTGACCAATGGTGGTAACATTCCAAGTGCTACTATCCTGAATGGTTACCTGACAAACTTTAACTCAGCGCAAAGCATTAACGGTGTTATTGCAGGTGATATTTTTAATACAAAGTTTGGTGGTATTAATCAGTCATTCCGTGATATCCACGATGCTTTGGCATCGGTTGGCCAGCAACAAAACTTCCAGTTTATAGTTGACCAAAACGTAGCTGCGTTACCTGCAGTAACAGGCTATGACCCAGTGACTAAAACTTTCACTTTAGCCCGTGCATTGCACGACGGTTCATTGGCATTTAATGTTCCAGAGCCAACTTCAATCGCTATCTTAGGTTTAGGTTTACTGGGCTTAGGTTTAAGCCGCAGAAAACAGGCTTAATAAGCCAAAGAATAAAAAAACCGGCGTCAGCCGGTTTTTTTATTGTCAATTTAAAACCACCTCCTATGGAGGTGGTGATCGGCTCTGGGGCTATGCTTAAAGAAAACCCATGCTAGATACTGCAACCACTACAGGGAAATCACTTTTGGCAGCGCGGCTATTTTGTAGATTCAGTGGGCGCGAACGAAGAGAGCATCAGGCGATATGTCCGGCATCAGGACAAAGTAGCTCGTGACGACGAAGAGCGGCAAATGATGTTGGATATGGAGCCACGCTAAACTATCCCCCTTCCAGGGGGCCTTTTGCAAAGCCACCTCCTATGGGGGTGGCTTTTTACTGTCATTGAAGTTTCACAAATAACCAACAGGTTAAGGGTGGTTGTTTATTGATCGATATAATTTCAGCAAAAATGGTTTAATAAACCAATAGTTACCCTTTGTATATTTTTACCTTTGATAAAATGATGCAATATCAATTTGTAGATTGATGCATGACGCATATTTTTAGATTGGCAGGCATAGAAGCTTTTTAGAATGCTGTATTCTTTATTTTTTGTGCATAGTAACGCTAATAAATGACTTCAGATAATATCCGGTAGATTGAGCATTTTCCTAAAACTTATAATTTTCAGTGTTTCAAGTGAACTTTGTGAAACAAACAAGGTTACAACTCGAAAAATCAAAAAAAAATGTATCGGGCTATGGCAGCTACCGTGGTGCTGTTGTTACGTAAAACAGAAACCAAGTTGTGAATAGGTAAAGCATACTGCAGCTGCTTTTTGCCGATATTGCGCAAAAAGCTCACATAGTGCAGTATCAGATATATTGTTGTGTTGTCAGATGTGGGCTGCAGTTCATTTTTATATTATTGCTGACCTTTACTCCAAATTTAAGACCTGAATGATTAGGCAGTAAAGATAACTTACCCGCATCGTCTTGGCAGGCCAGACGAAAGATGAAACCACCCAGCTTAAGCTGCTACTTAAGCGAAATTTATCGCTTGTAAAAGCGTCGCTCTTTCAGGTGTTCGATGTAAATCGGGTCAGCAAGAAATTCAGTTACCAATAAAAAAGCTGCCATTCATGGGCAGCTTTTGTATGGAGCCAGTGTCAGGCGTTTAGTTTATTGTGCCTCGGCCTCCAGCTCAGCTTTGCGCTTGAGCTGAGTTTCATCTGCATTTTCAATGGTGCTTAACTGTGCCAATGCCTTGTTTTTCTGACCATTTTTAATCAGTGCTTCAGCATGGTGCAGCTTCACATCGACATTGTTGGGGCGAATTTCAAGTGATGTTTCAAAAGCCGCTTGCGCCTCAGCCAATTTGCCTTGTTTTAATAAAATTTTCCCTTGAGTATCCAGTACATCCGGATGACGAGGTGCCAGCTTCAGTGCTTTTTCAATGTGCACAGCCGCTTCATCTGTATTGCCTTGTTCAGCTAATAACCAGGCATAGTTGTTTAAAACAACATAGTCATTGGCATTTTTGCTGAGCAGTTGCTGATAAGTTTTTAACGACTCTTCCGGTTTTTCAGCCAGCATATAGTTGGCGTATAGCCCCTGTAGCGTCGGGTTCTCTCCATGAGTATCCATATGTTGTTTTACCATGGCGGCAGCTGCTGCCAGGGATTTTTGCGAGGCGGTCAGCTCTGCCAGTGCAGCTAACGCGGCTGGATTCGGTTCTTGCTGATAACTTTGCTCAAATGCAGCCATTGCTTTGCTGGTTTCACCTGCTTGAGTCAGCAGCCGGCCTTTGAGATACAGCACATTGGGTTTGTTATTTTCTTCTTCACCCAGTAAGGCAATAGTCGCTAATGCGCCTTTATAATCTTTCAGATCAGCCTGATAAGAAGCTTTACTTCTGAGTAGTACCGGATTACCAGGTTTTGTCTTTAGATGTTTATCTACAATCTCAATAGCACGGGCCATTTCACCGTTTTGCGCCAGAGCATTGGCATAAGACAGTTCTGCATCAACAGAGTCAGGATTCTGTTGCACCCATTCGCGTGCAACCGTCAGTACCTGTTGTTTGTTCTTCAGTTCTGCATGCGCATTTAACAGTAAAGCCCAGTACATCGGCGGTTTGTCTGTAAACTTGGCAGCAGCATCAGTCAGAGTGGCTACAGTCGCTGCTGCGTTTTGCTCTGCCAGATAAATGGCTGCAGCAGTCAAACGAATACCGTTGTTATCAGGATTGGCTTTAAGCATTTGCTCGGCGCGCGCTACGGCTTTGCCTGCTTCATTTTGCGATTTGCTCACTGCATAATATTGCGACAGGGCAGGTACATAGGTAGGGTCTGCCTGCATTGCTTTTTCCAGCAACAGAGCGGATCTGGCCAAATCTTTTTCTTTGATAGCAACCATTGCCTGCAGCATCAGCGTAAATGGGTTATTTGCATTGATGGCTTCGGCTTTTGCCAGCATTTCGGTCGCGCTTTGATTGTTGTTCTGCAGTAAATCGACATAACCTTTGAGGTTGTAGGCTAAAAGGGCAGACTTTTCATCTTTCAGCCATTGATCAGCAAGAGCGCGGGCTTTATCAAATTGACCTAAACGGATATAGGTTTGCGCCAGAATAATTCTGGTTTTGTCCTGTGTTGGATCAGCGGCCAGAACATCCTCGAGTTCCGATACTCCTTGTTCGCGCAAGCTTTCGACACCCAACTTCACAGTGGCCATAATGGTGCGGGTGGCGTTATCGGTTGGTTTGGTTTGATCATATTTTTCAATCAGTTGCTGCGCGGCTGTTAAAGAGCCTTGTTTCAGCAGCTGATAAGAGGTTGCCGCAATCATTTTATAATCGGCATTGGTAATGTCTTTTTTGATTAAATTGGCGCTCACTTCGTCGGCGCGGCCAGCTTCCAGCAATAGGCTGGCGTACAGAGTTTCTAATTCAGGATTGGCCGACAATAAATTTTTAATGGCATCCAGATGCGCCAGCGCTTGACCTGGTAAGTCGAGATTAATCGCACTTAACGCAGCCAATAAGCGGGTACTGCTGTCTTTCATGCCGGCATTAATAGCGCGCTCGGCATGGTCTTTGGCCTGGTTATATTCTTTTTTCTCGTACAGACTCACAGCTTTTAAGTAGTTAGCCAGTGGTTGATTTGGGTAACCTTTAAGGATGAGAGCCAGCTCAGTATCGGCTTCATCAAATTTTTCCAGCTCAACCAGGCTCTGACTTAACATTAGCCTTGCGATAAAATCACGCGGCATCAGGGTGTTATATAACCTGAAACTTTCTACAGCAGGCGCGTGTTGACCGAGCGACTGTTGCAGTCGTGCTTTTACAAGCAGTGCTTCGCTGTACAGTGGGCTGGATTCTGTTACCTGAGCAATCAGCGTTAAGGCAACATCCAGTTTTTCAGCGGCAATTTGCAAATAACTTTGAGCGATGGCGGCAACATCGGCATTACGCTGTTGTTGCGCCAGTTCATCAAACAAGCTGAGAGCCTGGTCTTTATTGCCAGATTCCAGTTCCACCAGCGCACGGTATAAGTTCAGGTAGTCGTGCTGAGCCTCACTGATATCTTTGTCGTTGGCAAAAAGTTCAAGAATAGGTTTGTTGTCTTTGGCGGCGTAATAACTTTTAAACAGCGGTACGGCCACAACTTCTTTGCTGGCGCCCAACGACAAAGCACGGTCCAGCTCTTTGGCTGCAGCCAGCACATCACCGGTTTTCAGATGCACTTTGCCAAGCGCCAGCCGGTATTCTTTGTTTTCCGGGTCTTGTTGCACCGCAGATTTTAATTCAATCATGGCGGAAGGGTAGTTATTGTTTTGCAAGAACTTTTGCGCGTCGGCATAATGCTCTGCACTGTCTTTTTTACTGCATCCACTAAGCAGGGCCAGCATAACGGCGGTGGCGAGCAGGCTGGTTTTTTTCATAAAACTACACTCCGGGTTAACTCAGCTTTGCTGAGTGATTATCCTTAAATCTACGGGAATTGTGTCAAGGCCTGACAAGGCCTGGGTTTCAGGCTTGTTTGGTTTCAATAAATGCCAACAGTGAGCCAAAAGTTTCAAAAACTTCAGCGGAAATTTCATCGTCATCCACATGAATACCTAACTGTTCTTCCAATGCAGTGATCACACCAATCACCGCCATAGAATCAAATTCGGCAATAGCACCCAATAAACCGGTGTCGGTCTGATAATTTTTATTAATTTGCAAAACAGAATTGAGAATATCGGTAAGTAACTGATGTGTCATGGGTCGATCCTTGATTACGGCGTTAATATCAACAAATCACTGACATAAGCTGCTTTTACATCGAACAAATGAAATCTGTCGGTAAAATACTGTCGGCTTTCTGTTTAAAGTGATTTATTATTGCACACAAAGGGATTAAATGTGAATTGTCTTCAGGGTCATATGATTAGTAACCTCCACGATATAGTGCTTAAAGGCGCTTTGCAGTTTCCGGCGCAAACTGCATTAAAATTTAAAAAAGAATCAGTCACTTATTCTGAGTTTTCAGAAATAACTGCAGCTGCAGCGGGCCGTTTTATTCAGGCTGGCCTGAGCCGGCACCAGCGCCTTGCGGTTTATTTGCCCAAACAATTTGAAACTGTCAGCAGCTTTTTTGCCACTTCGCGTTGTGGCGGCGTTTTTGTGCCGGTAAATCCAGCTTTAAAGCCATTGCAAGTGCAACACATTTTACAAGACTGTAACGTGCGGATTTTAGTCACCAGCAAAGACCGTTTTGAGGTGTTAGCGGAGTCTTTAGCTTTATGTGAAGACCTGCATACTGTATTACTGGTGGATGTAGCGGCGGATTTTGTACAGCAGCAGGGCCATTTGCATATTGCAGCTTTTCATCAAAATGATTCAGCACAAGCTGAACTGAACGAGCGGGTGGCGCCGACAGATGCCGATATGGCCGCCATTTTGTATACCTCAGGCAGTACAGGTAAACCTAAAGGAGTGGTGCTCACACACCGCAATATGATAGTGGGGGCGCAAAGTGTCTCCAGCTATCTTGAGAACAAACCAGAAGATGTGATTCTGGCATTATTGCCACTGAGTTTTGATTATGGTTTAAGCCAGATTACCACTGCGTTTTTAACCGGCGCCACTGTGGTGCTGCTGGACTTTTTCCTGGTGCAGGATGTGGTGCGGGCGATAGAACAGCATCAGGTGACAGGCCTTGCCGCAGTACCGCCGCTCTGGGCGCAGCTTGCCAAAGCCAAGTGGCCAGAAGGTTCAGCAGATTCAGTGCGTTATATCACCAACTCTGGTGGTGCTATGCCGGATGCATTGCTAACCCAGTTGCAGGGTATTTTTAGAAAAGCCGCGCCTTATCTGATGTATGGTTTAACCGAAGCCTTCCGTTCCACTTATTTACCACCGGCCGATTTACCCCGTAAAAGAGGTTCGATGGGCAAAGCTATTCCGAATGCAGAAATTGTGGTGGTGCGCGAAGACGGTTCTTTATGCGGCCCGAATGAGCCGGGCGAGCTGGTGCACCGTGGGCCGTTGGTGAGTTTAGGCTATTGGAACTCACCGGAAAAAACCGCGGAACGTTTTAAATTTGACCCGGTCATGCCAAAAGGTGCACTGCTGGCACCAATGGCGGTGTGGTCGGGCGATACGGTGAAATACGATGAAGAAGGCTTTTTGTATTTTGTCGGCCGGCGCGATGAAATGATCAAAACCCTGGGCAACAGGGTCAGCCCCACTGAAGTGGAAGAAGCCGTTTATGCGCTGGACCCGGCCATTGTTGATGTGGCCGCGCTTGGCATTCCGCACCCAGAGCTGGATCAGGCTATTGTAGTGTTAGTGGCGATGCAACATCAGCAGCAGGTCGATACCAATGCCTGGTTGTTACAGCTGAAAAAAGCGCTGCCATCTTTTATGGTGCCCAAAGTGTTACTGCAAAAAGACAGCCTGCCGAAAAATGCCAATGGCAAAATTGACCGTAAATTACTCTCTGGTGAATACCAGCATTATTTTTCTGAAGGACAAAATCTGTGAATGCGCCAGCCATGCCTCAACATGAAGTGATGAACCAGTTTGCCGTAGAAGGGCAGCAGCTGCTGCTTGGTGGCATGAGCATGACTCAAATCAGTCAGGCGCTTGGTAAAGAGGTGTTTTACGCTTACGACCGCAAGGTGATCAGCGCTCAGGTACAGAAGTTTCGCCAGTTTATGCCGTCACGTATTCATTTACATTATGCGGTGAAAGCCAACCCTTATTGGCCTGTAGTCAACCATTTACGGGATTTGGTGGATGGTTTTGATGTGGCTTCACAAAAAGAAATGCTGCTGGCTATTCAAACCGGTATGCCGGCCAAAGACATCAGCTTTGCAGGCCCTGGCAAAGGCGACGCTGAGCTGCGCTCTGCCATCGAACTTGGTGTTACTTTACATGTGGAATCGGTGGGGGAGCTCAATCGTATTCACGCCCTTGGCCTTGCGGCAGGTAAAACGCCGCAGGTGGCGCTTCGCGTCAACCCTTCTTTTGAACTGAAATCGTCCGGTATGAAAATGGCCGGTGGTGCCAAACCCTTTGGTATTGATGAAGAGCAGGTTTTTGATTTATTAGCAGATTTCTCCGCTTATGCGGTGAAGCTTCGTGGTTTTCATATTTTTTGTGGTTCTCAAAACTTAAAAGCTGAATCACTGATTGAAGCCCATCAGCTCACTTTTGCGCTGGCCGTCAAACTCACTGCAGCTTGTCCTTATCAACCAGAAGTGATTAACCTCGGTGGCGGTTTGGGTATTCCATATTTTGCCGGCGAAAAACGGCTGGATATTGCCGCTGTTGGCGCTTCATTAGCAGCGCTCACCGAACAATATCAGCAGCAACTGGCTGGTATTGAGCTGGTGATTGAGCTTGGCCGTTTTCTGGTGGCTGAAGCAGGTTTATATGCCTGTAAAGTGCTGGATAAAAAACAGTCGCGTGGTACCACTTATCTGGTGTGTAACGGCGGTCTGCATCATCATTTATCCAACTCCGGCAACTTTGGTCAGGTTATTCGCAAGAACTATCCGGTGGCCATCGCCAACCGGATGGGCCAAAGTGACACAGAGCTGGTGACAGTGGTCGGTCCGCTTTGTACACCACTGGATATTCTTGCCGACAGGATGGAGTTGCCTAAAGCCGAAGTGGGCGACTGGGTGGTGGTGTATCAGTCTGGCGCTTATGGCGCAACGGCCAGTCCACAGGATTTCCTTGGACACCCGGCAGTGGCGGAAATACTGTTATAACAGGGATTTATCTAAAGCTAAACAGCCAGCACAACAGGATGTTGATATACAGCAAATGCAGGAGCCGCAAGTGATACAACTGGATTTTTCAGGTTCAAAAACACTGGCTTTTACGCTGACATTGCTATGTAGTTTATTTATCGTCTACGGGAGCTGGCTGCCTTTTACTTTGTCGGGCACTGATTTAGCGCAGGCCTGGCAACAGTTTCTGCAGTTATGGCAACAAGAAGGTACTTCATTCAGTGGTGTTGATTTTGCCACCAACGTGCTGCTGACGATACCTCTGGCTTTTTTTGCTTCTGCCTGGCTGCAGCAGTTAAAACCTTTTCCACTTCGATACCCGGTTATTGTGCTCTACTGCCTGCTGTTGGCATTTGTTGTTGAACTCGGGCAACTGATGTTCAGTGGCAGGGTTGCTTCGCCTTATGATGTGGTGGCTCAGGGCATTGGTGCTGTATTGGGGCTGCTGCTATGGCATCAGTCCGGTCAGACTATCTGGCCTTTATTAAGCCGTTTAAGCCATGAAGTAAACAGTGGATCTGTCTGGTACCGGCTCGCCATACTCTATGCTGTTGTTTTTTTTGTATATAACCTGCTGCCGCTTGATCTTACGCTGAACCCTGAAGGGATTTACGATAAATGGAAAGCCGGCAAAATTCTGTTGTTGCCTTTTCAGTATAAAGGCGGTTCCTGGTTTGAAATCAGTTATGCCGTAATATCCGATGTAGTGGTGTGGCTGCCGCTTGCTTATTTTGTGTTAAGGGCAAGCAAAGTGCACCAGCCCGCTGTGCTTTATGTCGCCTTGTATTCGGTTGTTACAGAGATCATCCAGCTTTTTGTGATGTCGAGAACCACAGACATGAGCGATGTGATTTATGCATTTTTGGCGGCCACCGCATTAAAGCTGATGAAGGTACAACGGCAAGAACAACTGGCTGGTACAGCGCCGCCAAAAACGGCACAAATGACCGGCGACTGGGCTGAGAAATCGTCGTCAGTTGTTTTTATCTTTGCGGCCTGGGCAGTCTGGAGCTGTGTTTTGTTGTTACTGTTCTGGTTCCCCTTTAATTTTTCTACTGCCCATCTCAAAGCCAAAATCGCCTTTGAACAATGGTTCAGCATGCCTTTTACCGAATTGTTTCGCGATAGCCTGTTAACCGCAGTGACCACTGTTCTGCAAAAGAGTCTGTTATTTGCGCCTTTGGGTTGGTTGCTGGCCATGCTGCGACTGCATTTAAACAGATTCTGGCTGATGGCAGCGCTGTTGCTGGTGCTGTGTCAGATTGTACTGATTGAGCTTGGACAGGTCTTTTTGCCAGGCAAGTATTCAAATCTGACCGATGTGCTCATTGCCGTTGTGGCAATGGGCCTGGCTTTTGTGGTGGGGCGGTTTTTTATAAAAAAACAACAACCGACAGAGCCAGAGACTGCGACAACGCCGGTTCTGCTGTCGTATCGTTATTACTTCATTGCTGCAGTGAAATTAGTGCTAACCGTTGCTGTTTTTGTGTATCTGGGGCGTCAGTCGTTTATTCCGTATAACATCCGTGAGCTGGTCGGTGCCGGACAACCGGGGCAGGCGCTGATGGTTGCTGCGGCGTTTTTCTTTTGTTTTAGTTTTTGGTCCCTCTGGCTGCAGCACCGGCAAAAGCCTGGCCTGTTAAAGTTGCTGCTCCTGCTTTTTGTGCATAGCCAGCTATTTTATTGGATGTTATATCTGGCGGTGCCGCTTGAGGTGTTGCAAGACATAGTGGGTGCCTCGCACTGGGCATTCTTTCCTGCACTTGAGATGGCGTTACGTTTTTCGGCTTTTTTATTAATGCTGCAACTGCCATTGCTGCTGAACGCTATCCTGGATTATGGATATAAAAGGCTATTGCTGCCGTTATGGATAGTGCTCTGGCCTTTTGCGCTGCTGATATGGCATTTGATTGTGGTTAGCTATGCCATCACCGACAATATCACCGAACTGCTCAAAGAAGGCGGCGTTTGGTATGGTTCAATACTCTTGTGGTTATGGCTACAGAGTCTGTTGTTATGCAGCCACTGGCTTAGCCATTTGCTCAGAGAATTTAACCTGAGAATCATACTGACGCGGGGAACACTGCTGCTTACTGTTGCTTATTTTTCGTTCTCATTAATTTCCATGGCACTTGAAAGCAACATTTACAAATACAATCAAAACTTTAGTGCCTTGCAGTTTTTATTAAGTCCGGACAGAAATAACTATGTGCCAATACAACAATTGGCCATAAATTATTATCTGGCAGTTGCCGCTTTTATATTTGCGCTAAGCTGGTTTGGACGGATGGATGATCAAAAGCAGGTTACTCATACCAGTTGATGTTTTCTTGTTCTATTTTTGTGCTTATGTGATAAAGGTCGTTTTATTGGGATTGTTCGCTCACTGGTAGTTCACTGTTGTACAACTATGTCGTCTTGCTTTGTGAAACATGAGCATATTTACAGATGCTGTTTAACTGCGATGAAGGATAATACGGAATGAAACCTGGCGAGCTGACATTAAAGGATGTGCAGATTTTTAAGTGTTTTGCCATTCTGATGATAGCGTTACACAATTTTTTGCATTCGTTTCCTACCCCAAGCCAAAATGAATTTACTTATCAACGGGTGTTTTTTGATCAGTTTATAGAGATTTTTTATAAAACCCCGGAGATGATTGTTCAGGGCGTTTTTTCTTATCTGGGGCATTTTGGTGTTCAGGTTTTTATTATTATCAGTGCTTATGGTTTAACGTTAAGTCATTACAACGCGAAGCAATATTACGGCCGTTTTGTTGTTTCCAGAATGAAAAAAATATACCCGGCATTTTTGCTGGCTATTCTCGCCTGGTTATGTTTAAGAGTTTTATGGTTATTGCTGCAAGATGACTTCAGTGTTGCCAGGCTGGAGCTACCAGCCATCGCACTGAAACTGTTGTTATTATCTTCTTTTATTCCGGGTTATGAACTGGAGCCCGTTGGTCCCTGGTGGTTTATCCCCTTTATATTTCAGTTTTATCTGTTGTTTCCTTTACTGAGCAGTCTGCACCAACGTTATGGCAATCTTGCGCTGCTGGCTATTTCGGCCGTCGGAATTCTGGCAGGCTATTCGGCAGATTTGGTGCCTTTTGGTATCTATTACACTGTGTTACCGCATTTACCTGTGATCTGTTTTGGCATCTACCTGGCCTGTAATCCACAGTTTGAACTAAGCAAAAGCCTGTTGCTCTGTTGTTTGATAGTGTTTGTGCTGGGCAACTTTTTTGAAGTGTTTTTTGTGTTTACCCATATTACCGCCGGTCTGCTGTTTTTAGCATTATTTGTTTATCTTAAAAATTGCCTGACACAAGGCAGTTTCATTGAAAAAGCGGTACTTTTTATCGGTCAAATTTCATTGCAAATTTTCCTGGTGAATGGGTTTTGCCGAACCCCAATGTTTGAGTGGGCATTGGCTGACGGACGCTGGTTTATGATTTATTTCTACACTCTTATCTTTTTAAGCATTACCTTCGTGTTGTCGGTATTTCTGTATTATTTTGAATATTACTTTCTGAGAATAATAAGGAGAAAATGAAGTATTAATCAGTTGTAACTGTGTCAGTTTTTTTCATTTATTAGCATTGGCGAACTGTCATTTCAACAGTGCTGGTTTATATTTATTAGCGATAGTTTTATCTGCCGGCGTCTTTATAGCCGGTTTCATTTGTTATACCCAAGCGGATAGGTTGTATTTTAAATAGAAACAGCTTTTTAGCCTGTTGTTCTGATTATATTCTGTAGTAATAATCTTAAGCTGCCGATCCTTTAGCAAAGCTGTCATCATCCGGCTTGTCAGTTAAGGATGTTGCCTGATCATGAATAGAATAAAATCCTGGTTCTTTTCACATATTGACGATGTAATCATTATTATTACCCTGTTGTTTGTTTCTGCTTTAGAGATATTTTTAATCAACCGTAAGTTTGGTGTTTTCACCGGAGGTTTTGGCAGTTCTATTGTTGTTGACAGCCTGAGAGAGCAACTTTGGTTTGTTCTGGCCTATTTGCTGGCGCAAGGTTTGTTCGCCATCTTGCTGTGGAGTTTTGCCCGTTTTCTCACTCTGAAACTGCCCCGTTGGACCAGCGCAGTTATTTTCAGTTTGTTAATGCTACAAACCACAATTCTGCTGCTGACGGTTAAGTTTCAGCTGCATAGTTATTTTAGTGATGCGCTAAGTTTTACTTTGGTGAAAAATCTTGGTGGCGGTAGTGTTGTTGATGCGCTGCTGTTTGTTTTTAATGAAGTTGCCGTCAGTTTGTTTGTTATTGTCATCATGCTGCTGATCAATCTGTTGTGCTGGCGTTTGCTAAAACAACGCTTGCATAGTGGAGCCAAAAGACAGGAGCGGGGGTTGTTATTGCCTGTTGTTGCAATCAGTGCCTCCTTTATTGTTTGTGCTTTTATGGTACCCAGAGTGGCTGGCGACACCCAGCATGGTTTGAGTAAAACACTGGCTTATCAGACTGGCTCGGTATTGCTGAATGCGGCAACAGATTTTGATGCGGACGGATATGGCCTGTTTCATCACCTGTATGATAAAGCGCCCTTTGATGGTGATAGTTATCCTTATTCCATCGAGCTTCACGCCGACAACAGTATCAGTATTGGTGGTTTTAACGCTAAGTTGCAGTTGGAAAAGTTAACTCCGCTTGCGGTAAACAACAAATTTTCAGCGGCACCTCCCCATGTGGTTGTGGTTGTTATTGAAAGTACCCGCAGTGATGTGATTGGCAAGCGGCTCCATGGCAAACCTGTGGCGCCTCATCTGGAAGCGCTGGTACAGGGGGGTAGTCTGGCGTCTCCGAACTTTAGTCATGTTGGTTTTACTACTTATTCGTTAAAATCATTGTTTAGCGGAGAGTTATTACCCGACATGCTATCTCCGTCTTTATTTGATGATTTCAAGAAAAATGGCTACAAAATTGGCGTTTTTTCCGGTCAGCCGGAAAGTTTTGGTGATATTTCTGCCACGGTGCGGATGAAACAGAATGCCGATATTTATGTTGATGCCGAAACCTTAAAAGACAAACGTGCTTTCAGTTTTGCCGCCAAAGGTTCTTTGCTGGTTGACGAACAACATCTGTTAAAAGCATTTGACAGTCACTTCAGTGAGGCGCGGCAGTGGCAACAACCGGTGTTTTTATATTTTAATTTTCAGTCACCGCATTTTCCGTATCATCACCCTGATGTGGCGCTTAACCTGATTAAAAAGCCGATAAAACGCGATGATATTTCAATTAAAAACAAAGATTTGGTTGCTGAGACTTATTGGAACGTTGTTGCGCATTCAGACCAACAGTTAGGCGCCTTGGTGGCAAAACTGAAACAGTTGGGGGTGTGGCAAAACACCCTGTTGTTTGTCACTTCAGATCATGGTGAAGAATTGTATGACGAAGGGTTTTTAGGACATGGACATCTGATTAATTACCATCAGAATGCAACTTTTCTGGTGTCTAACAAAGCGAATAGCCTGCCACCAGGGCCGGTCAGCTTAAGTGATTTTCGCAGTATTGTTTTAGGTCTGGTTAATGGCACCCCACAGCAACAAGTGGCAGCGCCTCCATTTATGTATGTGGGGGGCTTGGCAAGACCCAATCAAATTGGTTTGGCTGGACAACAAGGTACTTTAACCACCTTAAAGTTTGAATCCAGAATGGTGTGTTTTGTCGAGCAGCAGCGCTGTAGTTCTTATGACACACTGGAAGGTGACGATGCCCAGAGAGCAACACTATTGCTGCAGCGCTGGGCATCTGAGCTGGTGCAACGGCAACAACAAAACAGCCTGGATATTGTTAAAAGGTGAAGCAAAGCCGCGGCTGTTAAGAAACTTTTGAAGTCACCCGGTGAAAAACAGCATCAATCAGATGCTGTTTTTTTATCTGCTATTTAAACTTTTGTCTGGTTTAACACAAAAGTACAACTTATCTGCTGCACCTGTTGCCGCCAGGCTTCTGTTGAAAAAGTGTGGTTAGCACCGGGCAAATGATGGTGCTCTGCCTGTTGCAGTAACTGTTGCCACTCTGGCTGTTGCTGGCATAAATCCAGAAACTCCTGTGCTGTTAAGTCTTCACCGCTGGTGATCACACACACCTTTGCCTGCAGCTTCGACCAGCTTTGCTGCATATGCAGCACGTAATTTTGCTCGTTACTTGCTTCAGGAGTATTGCTGACACTGACCGCTTTGCTGTTGGCCTGTTGCAGGTTTTGCCATAACGACTTCACGCTTTGCAGCACTTTAAAGTTGCCGGAGAATAATTTTTGCCAGAACTCTTTGTTGGTTAAACGCTTCAGGTAATAGTGTTTCACCATGGTTTTGGCATAACTTTGTTGCTGGCGCACCCAGGGGTTTAATAACACCAGTCCGGTCACTCTTGGATCTGGTTGTTGCCTCAGAGCCAGTAAAATTGCGCTGGCGCCATCACATAAGCCCCAGAGCACCACAGAAGTTAACTGGGGTTGCAGGCTAAAAAATTGATTGATAGCAGCATGAATATCAGCGCTTTGCTGATAAAAAGGCGTTGGCTCGCCTGAGCTGTCACCCATGCCGCTGACGTCAAACCGAAAAGCCGGAATGTTTTGCGCTGCAGCTGCGCGGCATATTTTGACAAACTGCCGGTGGCTGCCAATTCGGTATTGTGGGCCACCAACCACAATGAGTAACCCGGTGCTGCCAGCGGCCGGGCTTAAAATGCCCACCAAAGTTTGTTGCTGTTGCGTTGTTTGCGAAAGGCTCTGAAATTGAATGGCTTGTTCTGTCATGCTGTTTTGCCTGTTAAAAATTCGACACTACGGGCAATCAGCTCCGGGCTTTGCACCAGCTCTGTGGCATTCCACCAGGCCGGCCCCTGTAGCTGCGCAAACTCTGCGGCAAAATATTGCGACAACAAGCCCATACCTTTTTCACAAACAGGACTGATATTGGGCAACATGGAGGTTTCCAGCCACAACAACGGCGTTTGTTGATAAAGTGCGGGTAGGGCAGTTACATCTTTGAGTGCATAAATACTGCTGACAAAATTTTGTGTAATAGGGTAACCGGCAATTTCCACTACCTCACCTGTACTCAATTGATATTCCAGCTCTTTTTGTGTTGTTTTATTGCCTGTTGCCATTTGTTCGGCAATTTTTAAGCGGAAAAACTGCTGTAAAAAAGTGCTGCTTTGCAAATAAGGTTGCCATAACAGTATTTTATTTACCGGCAGTGGTAGGGCTTCTGTTGCCAATAAATCAATTAGTTGTAGGGCGCCATAGCGTGAAGCTAGCAGATTGAGGCTTTGGTAACCCCGGTCTTTCAGTAGCTGTATCAACAGCAATAAATCCTGTCGCCAGAGTGCCGCTGATGCGCTATCGAGATCCGCAGAACTGTCACCGGTACCAAATGGATCAGGTAAAAAGCTGTCTTGCCCTTGTTGAAATAGCGCGTTCATCAGCTGAGCACTGAGATGTCTGGATTTATTCATCTCTTCGGCAAAAGGCGACAAAAACAAGGTAGCAGTTGGTGATTGTTTGGCATTTAAACGGCAACGCAGATAAATGCTGTGCTCTGCCAGTGTGATAAAAGTACTTTCCATAGAATTGGCCATAGTGTTAGCTACAGTTCCTGTTTTGCCATGATATAAATTTGAATAAATGCCACCCACCAGCAAGGCAGCAATATACACGATATTATGATAATGTTCAGCGTGTTAAATGCAGTAGGCTGAGCAAACAAAGCCGTTCTGTTGCCGTTGTGATCCCTGTTGGAGTGTTGTAATGCAAAGGATTGAATTTTCGTTCCCCCTGGCAAATGCCCAAAACTACCCGCCGGCAATTTTGAAAGTAGAACCACAACAACCTTTTTATTCGTTGGCCTTGTTTGCTCACAACAGCCTGCGGCAACTGGGCTTACAATTTTTCAGAAGCGGCCGCGGCGCTTTGTATTTTGCCGCGCTGCAGCTGAAAAAGCCCGGTGACAACGTTATTTTATTGCCTGCCTATCATTGCCCGGCATTGGTCGAGCCTTTTATTGCTGCCGGTTATCAAATAGAGTTTTACCCGCTACAAGCTGATCTCACAGTAGATTTAGCAAACTTAAAAAAACTCATCACAGTAAAAACCACCCACTGTTTATTGGTGCGTTATTTTGGTAACGCAGCAGAAGTCAATTCGCAACTCGCCTGGCTTTCGGCTCAGGGCCTGGTCACTTTTGACGATTGTGCCCATGATTTACAGTCATTTCTTCAGCCTGCACTGGTGGCCGACGCTGCGATTTGTAGCATCAAAAAATTTATCGCAAGTTCGGACGGTGGCGTTATGCGGTTAAAAGCGGCGCAGCCAGCCAGGTTAAATGTGGTGCCACTGCGCCTTGAATTAAAAAACCTGCTAAAAACGATGTTATCGGGCTGGCAACAGAAAAGTGCAGAGCAGCAACAGCTGCTGCCCGCCGTTAAAATTGAAACCAGTGCAGCTGCATCAGTGGCAGAGGCAATTGCGGTTCATAGCAAAGAGCAGAGCAATAAAAACTCCTTTCGTTATCTGAGACAAATAGACAAAGAACAGCATTGTTATCGTTTAACCCAATGGCAGTTTTATCACACCGATCTGAATGCAGTGCTGGCGCGAAGGCAACAAAACAGCCAAAAGCTGATGGCCGGGCTGGCTTATTCACCGCTGGGCCGTTTATTGTGGCCGCAGTTGCCTGAACACAGCGCTCCTTATGTTGTGCCCTTTTTGTTAAACGACAGCAGCAGTTTTGACCTGTTGAGAAAAAGAGGTTTACAAGTGTTCCGCTGGGAAGAGCTGGCGCCGACAAGCTGCAGTGTCAGTTTGGATTATCGCAACCGGCTTATTCAGATCCCTTGTCATCAGGATTTAACAGCAGCAGATATCCAGCAAATTATTCAGGTGTTTAGCAAATAGGAATTCGGAAGATTCCAGCGGTTAAAGAGAGCGGCTGCTATTCAAGGTTTGGTTTTTTAATCAGTTGTCTAAGCCTGGAAAACTCATTTTGCAGAGCTGAAGATAAACCCAAAAAACTTTTCAGGTTGCTGCCATGTACACCATAAAGTGGTCTTTTATGTGTCATCCAGTCGCGTTTATAGTCATCGTCACCTGTTAAAAAATCCAGACAGGAAATTTTGTCCTGCACTATCACATGCTCGGCCAGTGCGGCTGTTAACACTGTTCCCACACTGTGTTTGGTATAAGCCTTATCATGGGCCAGCTTAAAAATGCTGGCGGTGTTGCCTTCGCTAAACCAGATTTGACCTGCGACCGGTGTGTTTAAATGATAAATAATTCCAAGCCGCAATTTACCCTGTTGCCAGGCAAGCTCGGCAATGGCGTCAATAAAGCCGGGGTTTGGCTCAATATTTTTCCAGCTATTACGGTAACAGTGATGGTAGTCAATCAGTAGCCGAATCAACTCTTGCCGGCAGCCTGTAGTAAAAATGTGGCAACGGTACTGACCCGACTTTTGCATTTTTTCTTTTTTTCGTTGCAGGGTATGGCGTAAACGGCTGGGTCTTTTTGCCCAAAAGTCTTCAATATCCTGAATATCCGGGTGATACCAGTTCATTGAATGCTGATAAATATGGCTGTGAAACCCAATGTGTTTTAGCGCTTTGGACCAAAGTGCGGCTTTGTCTGATTGGCAAGGCACAATATTGATGGTGTCGTAGCTGGCAAAATCAGCCTGAAAACTGCCAAAAAGCTGCAATAGTTGCTGTTCAGAGTAGGGCTTACACGCCATCAAATCAAAATAAGGGCTGTAATAGTTACTCATACTTTGTAATTGTTTGCCACCCAGCCGGCCGACTGGCAGTGCTAACGCTGGAAAACACAACGCATCTTGCGCTGAGTCCGGTTGATGGATAAACCATCGTGGTTCTCCGGCTCCGCCAATGGATCGTTCAAACAGGTAAAACCACTCGGGCTGTACAAACAAAGAGTTATGCTCTGAAAAAAGCTGCAGCGCTTTTACGCTTTGATAGTCGGTTTTTAGCATGGCGTTCATAGCAAACGCCTTTTCAGGCCGGTGAATAACAGATCCAGTTTTTTCAGTATCGGGTGGCGATAAAAGCTGCCTTTGTACATAGGTCTGACGTCAGTAGCCCAGTCCATTTGTTCTTCAGTGGCATGGGTATAGAAGTCGATAACAGCAGCGGTTTTATGCTCCATCACATATTTAATCACTTCAGCCAATAATAAACGGCCAGGGGCATAAGCTTTTAAGTCTTCATCAAAGGTTGTTTTAAGGAAAATTAAAATATTGGAGTTAAAACAACAAAGTCTTGATGCAATTAAGGATTGGTTTAGATACATCTCAACTACAAGTGCCTGACCTTGTGCTGCGAGCGCCACCAGGTATTCCTGGTAAAACAATCCTTGCTTGTTGCAGGGGTGCAGAGCTGTACCAAGCTTTCCTTTCCAGCCTCTACTTTCCAGCATTCCATACCTGTCAACCGCAGGTTGGATGTCACGAGCCTCAGTGTAGAAAAAGTACTCTAAATCATAACCTTCATTTTTTATTCTGTTTTGGTAGCGGTTAATGTTCTGGCGTAGTTTTCTGCTACGTTGATGCCAATATTCGTCAATATCACCTTTGCAGTTAATACGTATATTTTCGTGAACATTCTCAATTGAATGGTTTGAAAGCACATCAATTAATCCCTTGTGATCGAGGGGATCTAAACAGAAAAAATCCAGCCTTAATACCAGGCCCGGCAAGGCAGTTAATAAGGCACCAAGATCAGGTTGAATGTGCTGAGCGCCTACCACCAGAGCAGATTGTGCCTGCGATAATTGCGCCAGCTCCCAGATGCCGGCGCGGCGTTTTTGCAATACCAACATCAGCTGCACTTCGGGCCCCAAAGTGCAGGTGGCAAGGTAATGTTGGGTGCTAAAGGTCTCTAACAACTGGCTGACAAAAAGCGCACTTAACATCAGATTGCCGGCATGATGTTTATCAACCAGCTGTTGCCATTGGGCAAAGTCAGCAGCTTCAATAGCGTCTGCTGCTTTAATGTGCCAACGCTGAAGATGATATCCGCTCATGACAGGTAATTTTTAATTAATCGCAGATGAAATTTCAGCGGATGTTGATCCCAGGGCGTAAACCGCTTTAAACGCAGCGGAGATGTTGCGGCTGTGGAATAACCCCAGTTGGTCATCACGGCTGACTTAAAACCAGCTGCTGCCACCCATTGCACTGCCACATCATCAAAATCACGGCCTTCCACGCCATTGGGGTAGGCAAAATGCTCAATTGGCTTGTGCAGCATTTGTTCAAGCAAAGTTTTGCTTTGCGCAATTTCTGCCTGTTGGGCTTTGGCATCCAGACTTTTTAAAATAGGGTGGTTATGGGTATGAGCGCCAATAGTGACCCCCAAAGCGGACAGCTGTTGCAGCTGACTGTCGTTCATCATACGTGACGTGTATTCATCCGCCTGATTAAGCCTGTACAGCTCATCCACAGCCTGCAGCCTTTCGGCAACTGGCAAATATTTCAGTTTTTTTAATAACTGTTGCGCCGCGGTTATCCGGCTTGGCCAGTCGCCAAGCTGAATTTCAGCTTCGCTGGTTTTAAGCACAAAGCGGTTTGGGTCGGCGCATAA
Organism: Rheinheimera sp.; assembly: GCA_003543135.1. Classification (GTDB taxonomy): domain Bacteria; phylum Pseudomonadota; class Gammaproteobacteria; order Enterobacterales; family Alteromonadaceae; genus Pararheinheimera. The sequence goes on along the minus strand of DPJG01000018.1, from coordinate 28,580 downwards.
ATCCTGAATGCGGTCATTCCACATATTGTCGCCATTTCGAAACGCAGTCGCCACATACACAGTGGCTGGAATGTTATATCTGGCCAGAATAGGTTGTGCCACTGTCAGGTTATTCAGGTAACCATCATCAAAAGTGACACAAACCGCATTGGCAGGCAGTGTACCTGAAGCCAAACGCTGCACGGCTTCGTCAAGCGAGAGCGGCGTAAAATAACGCGCCAATAGCTGCATTTGCCAGTCAAATTCTGCCGCCGTTGGCTCACTGGGGCGCATTGGGTCCCGTGTTGGTACTACCTGATGGTAAATCAGAATAGAAAGCTTGCCGCGACCAAGCAGCTGACCTGCCACTTTTAAAAAGGCGTGCAGCATCAGTGTGTGGCTCCCAGCTGTTCCAGCCACAACTCGAGGATCACCATGATCCAAATCAGCTCGCCGTAATAACCTGAATGCCCACTCTGGTAAATTTTCAAGGCTTCATCAATAAACTCAGCTTTGACAATGTTGCGCCCTTTGAGCTGGTTCAGGCTTTGCACAGTAAGTGCCTGTAGCGCTGGCTGTTCTTTCATCCAAACGCCAAAAGGCAAACCAAAACCGTGTTTGCTTTTAGCCAGGGTTTCATCCGGCAAAAAACCACGGAAACTGTTTTTATAAAAATCACGCAGTTTTTTACCTGGCAGCTTCAGTGCAGTTGGCACTTCACAGCTAAAATCCACCACTTCTTTTTCAAACAGCGGATAACGCACTTCAACGCCGGCTTTGTGGCACATAGAGCTAACTTTGACAAAGTCATTGTCGGCTAAGGTAAATTTCCAGTCGAGGTACATCATTCGTTCAACCGGATCGGCAGACTTGCAGGAGCCATAACGGTCACGTTTGGCCTGTGCCGGTGCATTAGCGTCAACCTTTGCTAAAAACTCAGCGCAGAACATATCTTCTAAGGCAAAACGGTTTAAAAAGTTGTAGCTGTCGAGCCGGTCGGGTAGTGGCACATTGGCCTGGTCGACATAACTTTTGGCTTTATTCAGCACAGGTAATTTGGCCAGCGGCGTTTTTAATAACAACTCTAGCGGTGAGCGGATAAAACCAGGTACCTCTTGATACACTTCAAACACTTTTTGTTTGGCATAACGTTCGTTGCCGGCAAATATTTCATCACCACCATCACCAGCCAACATCACTTTTACACCATGCTGTTTGGCGATTTTGGCGCAGATAAAAGCCGCCATGGCCGATGAGTTACCAAAAGGTTCGTCAAAATAACCGGCAACTTCGACAAAGTTTTCAACTATTTCATTAGGTTGCAGATAGTGCACATGGTGGTTACTGCCAAAGTGTTTGGCGGTAATTAAGGCATACTCGGTTTCATCGTAGCCTTTGGCGTCAAACCCAATGGAGAAAGTACGGGCACCTGGCTGGTTTTTACATAAATAACCACTGACCGTTGAGCTGTCGAGGCCACCACTTAAAAACGCGGCATTATCCGGCGCCAGATTTCGTTGTACCGCTTTGCTGATGGCATCGCGGCAATGCTGCTGCAGCTGCGTTTCGCTCAGTTGAGTTTCCGGATACGCTGGTTGATACAGCTCTTGCTGTTGCAGTTTGCCACTGGCAGCAAGTTGCACTGCGGTAGCAGGTTCGAGCTTTTGCGTCTGCTCAAAAATAGTGGTGGCTGATGGAATGCAGTGAAAAAAGAAATAGTTAAAAATGGCCTGCGGATTTAGCGGCGCTTTTATGGCCGCAGGGTGTTTTAAATGGTCGCTGACCCAAATGTTTTGTTGCTGCGTCTGATTCTGCTGTACGTCAGGGGCGTCAGGAATATGGTAATACAGCGGCACCGAAGCGACATGGTCGTTGAGTAATAACAGCGAGCCGTCGCGTTTATTAAGCAGCACCAAGCTAAAAAAACCTGCCAGTTGGCTGTAATAGTCAGCCTGTTGTGCCAGTAATAGTTGCAGCAACCAATCTAAATTGGTTGATATTGGGTAATCTTCACCATAGCGCCGCACCCTTCCTAACACCAATAAAACAGCGTCGGCAGTTTCATATTGCTGTAACGGGTTTTTATGATAAAAGCTGAATGTCTGGTTCCCGGATTCGGTTGTCAGCGTAAATTCAACAACGTGGCCTGTAAGGGCAGAACTGCTGAAGTTTTCAGTCGGCTTAAGGCTTTGGATCCACATACAAACTTAGTCTTCCCTTCAAAGTTTTTACTGCCGCTAAGTTACCTTTTTTCCGTTGATTTGCATAGCTTTAGCCCTGAAATAGCGTAGTTTTCGTTGTCGCATTGGCTATTCAAATTGTTGCAGGTTTTGTAGTGCGGGCATTTTAGTATTTGTGTCATAAAAATAAAGTATAAACGAAATTACAAATTAATAATGAAAATGCTCAAGGTTATGCGTTGTTTGGATGCTGTTTTACAGTTAGAATGCGCACCCTATATTGCATGAAAGTAATTTTTAATTGAGCTATTTTGAATTGAATTTACTGCAATTGTAATTTTAGTTGCGGCGTTTGGGTTTTATATAGTAGTTTTCCCTTCGTTATTCAGAAGCTTGTTTTTATTCATGATTGTGGTGATTTATATTGAAGCGGTTAGCTATTCTTGATTATGCGCGCTTTATTGCAGCTGTCATGGTGGTGTTGTATCACTACAGTTTTAATGGGATCTCTAACGGTAAAATAAGTTCTGTCAGCTATATCGAACCTGTTATTGAGTTCAGCCGCTATGGTTATCTGGGCGTTGAATTGTTTTTTATGATCAGCGGTTACGTCATTTTCTTTTCTGCCAATCACAGGGCTGCAGCGCATTTTGTGGTCTCCCGTGCTGTGCGTTTATACCCGGCATATTGGTTTGCGGTTATTCTAACCTCGACCATGGCGGCATTTTTTGGTGGTGAGCTGATGTCGGTACAGCTCTCTCAGGTGGCTTGGAACATGACAATGCTCCATTCGTTTATCTGGGTGCCACATGTTGATGGTGTGTATTGGACTTTAGTTTATGAGATTACTTTTTATGCCGCCATTGCCACGTTGTTGCTGCTTGGTATGCAAAAGTATTTAAAGCAGATTTTTTTGTGTTGGCCATTTATCATCTGTGCTGCAACTTTAGCTCACCTGGATTCATACCCTTACCTGGGTGGATATTATTGTTATTTTTCGGCAGGTGCTATTTTTGCACTACTTAAACATAACAAGACACCGATAGTCTGGTTGTCACTAGCGTTGGCTTTTGTTTTGTGTGTGGAGTTTTCCACAGGTGAGGCTGCTGTAGTCAGTCATAACAAGGGTTTTTACTTTTCACCTTGGGTCATTGGGGCTATTGTTTGTGTTTTCTTTTTGATTTTTTTATTACAGAACACTCCCAAAATGCAAGATATCGTGTTGCCTTATTCAAAACTGGTTGGCGCCTTAACTTATCCACTTTATTTAATTCATGCTCATCTGGGTTATATGCTGATCAGTATATTTGCAACTGAAGAGAATAAGTTAATTGTGTATTTTTTGGTGTTCAGTTTTGTAATTTTACTGTCTTATTCAATTCATTATCTGGTGGAAGAAAAATTAAAACGGTTTTGGCAACAAGGTTTTTCTCGGACGCTGGGTTTTGCAATAAACACAATGGCGGCAATCATGGCAAACATCTTTAACTATGTTCGGTTTCAGTTAAATTCAAGGGCGGAAGATCACCGGTAGAATCGGTGTCAGGCTCTGCGACTGATTACAAAGTGATAAATAAAGTCAAACTGACAAATAGTCAGATATATGAAAGATTTCAGCCGGTACGTTGAATGCGGTAGGCAAGCGCGAAAAGCTACTAAAGCTTTATCTTTATGACCGGCCCAGAAACTCTGATAGCCATACATAAAGTGGCGTCTGGCGACATATTGCTGGTAAACCGATTCAGGCAGGCATTTCCCCTCTGGGTCGCATAAACCATAGTTATCAACCGCAGCTTGTAGCACCAATAAACTGAAGTTTTTTGCATGAACTTTGTTGGTGGTGCTTTGTTGATTGGCCCGGTATAACGCGTACAGGGTTTTGAGTTTGGCAATTTTGCCAACTCGGGATAAACGCAGCCAATAATCGTGATCTTCACCAACCCTGTAGTCTTCGTTAAAAAAACCGACGCTATCCATAATTTGTTTTTTAATTACCACACTGATGGTATGGATCACTGAATCATCCAACAACGGCAGATACAACCAGCCTGATTTATCTTTTTGTAGTTCCAGTCGTTGCTCTGCTGTCGGCTGGTTAAACGCCGGTATCTCGTTACCGTCCCATACCGACCAGCTGCAAAAACAAGCAATAAAATCCGGATTTGTTTGCAAAAACTCCAGCTGGGCGCTGAGTTTACCCGGCAACCATAAGTCGTCGCTGTCAAGAAAAGCAATATAGTCACCAGTGGCATGGCGAATACCGTTATTGCGTGCAGCTGCAGGCCCCTGATTGGGTTGAACAATCACCCTGATGCGATCACCATAACTGGCCAGCACTTCCAGGCTGTTATCTGTTGAGCCGTCATCCACCACAATGAGTTCAATATTGGGGTAGTCCTGCTGTAATACACTATCAACGGCCTGACGGACATAAGCTGCGTTATTGTAGCAGGGCATCACCACGCTGACTTTGGGACACAAAACATTAGCCTGCATGGCGGCTCCGCAGCGCTGTGGCTTTTGCCAATAAACGCTCTGTGTTGTGTTGTAACAGCTGGTCTGCACTTAAAAACATCTGCTGTTTTGCCGCCAGCTGCTGTAAGGCTGAAGCACAGCTATCTACAACCTGTTGACTGGAGCGGGCAATAGGTGCTTCCTGCCAGTGGTGTTGCCATAACGGCGTTTTATATAATAAACGTTTGATTTTATGCTTAAAGGTGTCTTTTAAACCAAAAAGTTCATCACCCCGGTACACCGCCGGCAAAAAGTTAAATTCAGCTGTGACTGCAACTGAATCTAACCAGTCTTGCCATTTAAATTCGGAAATATGCGGATAAGCTTTTGCTGGCGTCCAGGGAACACGAAAAGCATCGGCCAGTATGGCGCCGTGCATGGCTTCGGTGATCAGATGTTTACTTTGTTTGATCTCTTTAAATACCTGCAAAAATGGTTGCCTTGGGTCAATAAAATGAACACCGGCCTGAGTGCACAGATATTGCCAGTCGCCAAGCAAAGCACTGTGGCAATGTGGCATATAAGAAGTTTGGTAACGTTTTTCCAATGACTCATTAAAAAACAACGGTGTCAACATAGCCGCATCGGTAATGGCGGTTTCAGCACTCAGACCCAGTGCTTTAGCAGTCCGAGGTCCACGTACACAACTGAATGTCCAGTTGTCATTGATGGCCGGTAGTTGACCATAACCGTGACCAGAACCAAATACCGTGACCTTATTGGCGGTTGGAATACGGTGGTTTAATAAAGTGCCGACACCAACCAGCAGGTCTTGTTCATTGTCGTCCAGCAGCTCCGGGAATAACTGGCCAAATAACCATGGATTTAAATCGTCACCAAAATTTCCATGCGGATCTTTAAAATAATACAGTTTCATAGCTATCCATAAATCAAAGTCTGAACTTTGCAGCTTCCAGTAGTTGAGCGCGGTTAAATACCCAGGATAATAAAAGGTAAAGCACGGCACCGGCAAAAGATTTTAGCAATAATAACACTAGCTTATGCCAGTCGGCAGGCAGGTAAACTGACAACCAATACAGCGCCCCTAAGGTTAAAGCTGCAACCAAAGCTGGGCGCAGCATTGTTGCAATTAACATAAAAAAAGGAATATCTGCTCTGCGGGTACATAAATTCAGCGCAAAAGCCAGAATTAGCGGTGTGGCAATCAACCAGGCCAAAGCCAGGCCTTGTAAACCATAAGGGGCAGCAAAATAAAATAACAAAGCCACCACCACACAAGAAAAGCTGACATGCTGCAAACCGGTTTGCGGGTGGCCAAGCGCCTTTAACAGCGGCGAAAATAAATTGCTGACTATCCGAAATGGCACCGTCAGCAGAATTATTTGTAAAGCTATAACAGCTGGCAGCCATTGTTTACCAAGTAAAAGTGCCACCAATTCTGGTGCTACAGCACTGAAAATATAAAACAGCGGGAAAACAGCAAAACAAATCAGGCGCAGCATATAACTAAAAATGCGGCGGCACTCGGTCGGATTGTGTTTGATATTGGCGTACATCGGATAAGCAACTTCGTTCACCAGCGGCATAATTTTAACCATAGGCAGTAAGGCCAGATGCATGGCAAGTGCATAATAACCTAAAGTTTGGCTGTCAATTTGATTGGCAATTACCAGAATATCCACTTTCATAAATAAACCAAACAGCAAACTGGTGGCAGCCACTGTCAGGCCAAACTTCAGTGGCGACCACATGCCGCCGAGCTCAAAAGCGGGCAGATAGAGTTTTTTCAAAAGCAGGTTGTAACCCAAAGTTCTGAGCAGAATATTCAGCAGGCTAGAGATAATCAGTGACCAAAAACCAAAGCCGTTATAAGCCAACAATAAAGATAATAATGCAGTGCTAACGGCGGCATAAAGGTCTATTTTGCCGCGGGATTTAAAATCCATATTTTTAGCAAGAATGCTGGATGACAACACCAGCCAGGGGGTGAACATAAACACCAATGCACTTAAACGCAATACCAGCGTGAGGTCGGGTTGATTGTAATACTGCGCGAGATATGGTGCTGAAATTAACAATAACGAACACATTACTGCGGTAAGCAGCAATAACAAACTCAGCACTTTTTTATTAAATTGCTCGTCCGCGTCAGTGCGCTGGATCACCACATCACCCAAACCGGCAGAGCAAAATAACATCACTAACATAAAAATAATTTCGGTTAATGCCACTATGCCGTAATCAGCAGGTGTCAGATACCGGATAACTATCAGCGAAATCAGCCAGGTCGCGACCTGCGACATAGCCCGCAGATACAAAGTCCACTTAAATGCCTGACGGGCTGTGTTTATTGACGATGACATAAAAATTCCATAAAAGGTCTGAAAACAACCGGCAAAACTTAAATCTGATGACCTTTCTCTTTTAACATCCGTCGCAGACCGGGCAGCGGGTAACCTCGGGCATAAGCCACTTTGGCGTGTTGTTTGGCCTTTTCATAATCTTTGGTTTTAAAATAATAAATACCTATAAAATAATTTAAGTCGGCCGAAGTTTGTTTATATTTGTCATCAGCTGAATTTAAAATGGCAATAGCTTCCTGCGTTTTACCTTTTTTATCATGCTGCCGTGCCAATTCAATATAAGCAGGCAAATAGCCTGGATTCACCACCATTAAATTTCGTAAAATAGTGCTGCTTTTGTCAAAATCATTCAGGAAAAACAGCGTTCGAGCGAGGTTCAGCTGAACTTCACCATAAAAAGGGTTTTCTGGCTGTACTTTGCGGGCGGTAAAACTGATTTCTTGCAAAGCTTTTTGATAGTTGGCTATTTGTTTTTTATCATCGCCGGTTTGTTGGGCGCGTTTTAAGAACACCAAACCAGCACAGTAGTGCCAGGCACCACCCACTTTTTCAGCTTCAATATTGGCTTGTTTAAGCTCCTCGGCGCCGAAACGACCACTAAAACCAAGTTTACGGCCAGTGCCTGTACTGGCGTAAAACATCTGACATGCCCGGTGTAACTGGCCGAACTCAACTTCTGTTAATACCACATCAAAAGCCTTGCTGGAAAAAGAAGCAATAAAACAAAAAATGCCGAGAATGCTGAGGTAGATAGCTGAATAACTCATGTTTATTTGCCTGTGTATAAAGTAAAAAAGAACACCAAAACGCCTTTACGGCGGGGGGGTTCGTAGCGAACAACGGTTAGGTTTTTGCAACTACAGCCGTTGTTTGTGTTGTATTGGCAAGGATAATATTACATACCACCACCAAACCAAATACAGCGTAAATCAAATCAAAATAAGCCAGGCTAACGTTCATCCCGGTAATACAATATCCAATAATTGACACGTTGAGCGCACTGCAAAAATTCTCTAGCCAGCCTAAACCAAGATTTTTAGCTTTGCGCTGATTTGCTCTATTAGTAAAAAAGCACTTGCAGAGAACAATGATAAACAAAAGTAAACCGATAAAACCGTGATCGCCAAGCACCTGAAAATAAATATTATGGGCAGCTTTGGGCGCCAAATCAGCTGGGATAGGGGGGGTTTCCAGTGGGCCGAAGTTTGGGGTAAAGGGGGCATAATAACGCCATAAAATTGGGTCCGTCACAGCTTTGTAACCAGCTCCGGTCAGAGGATCATCCAGTGCAATTAACGTTGATATTTTCCATGCCCAGAGTCTGCCAATAAAAGAGCTGTCTTCGGTCGCTGCAGTGCTGACTGTGTTCTGCCGTTCACGCCATTCTTCCGGGGTTTGGCTATATAAAAAAGGTAAAAAGGTGAAGGCCAAAATGGCCCAAATCACTTTTTTATCGCTTTTTAACCAAGCGGCAAATGCAATAATACTTAAACCAATAAAGCCACCGCGTGAATAAGTGCCGACTACTGCAACTATATTCAGAATGGCGAGGATCCATAAGCCTTTTTTCACTAAAGTATTTTCAGTGACATAAATCAGAAAGAAAACCAGAGGCAAGCACATATTAATGGCTACAGCCAAGTCGTTACGATCAATAATAACACCAGCACGGCCAACTATCTGGTGGCCTCCGCCGGATAGTAAAAATTTTACGGCTTCCATACCGGCATAAGACGAAATTGACAATACAATACACCAGACAAAAGTAATCAACTGGTGCTTAGTTCGAAGAATGAGTGCGGTAAAAACAAATAATAAAGCTGTTTTGACATGTTCAATATACTCTGCATTTACGTCAGAGGCATGAATGGTGTTTTGTGCCATTGTCGAAATAAAACACATCAATAAAAATAAAATAATAAAAAAACCAACACTACCGATAGAAAATTTCTTATCTTTAAACACAATCAGATAAGACATTAAAGTAACAATAACTATCGTAAAATTCATTCGCAGGCTGGTAGAGAACCCAAAGGCCCATTTGGTGGGGGCTGTTAGGGCTATCCAAATCCAGGCGGAAACGCCGATATAGGGTTTTTTAAAGGAATAATAAATGGCCATAAAAAAGAAGGCGACCAGCAGAATATCGCGCATTAGTTGTCATCCTTATTCGCTGACCAGCGAAACAGGTAAATCACGGCGACGACAACGGCCAGTAAATACAGCTGGTCAATCATAACGGCACAACCTTGCTAATGACATAACGGTATTTGCCAGACTTTTCTGGTGCAATTTCAGCAACATACTCAATATCTATATGTACGTCCTGGCCTAAACGCTGTTTAAATTGCTGCTGAATGACAGCTTCAGTTTCAGCTGGCAGCTTGTTGTTAGCAGTGACAATTTGCACCTGGCTATGCAGCAGGCTGTGCTGGGTAATTTTAAAACCGTCGATGGCCGGAATGTCGCGCAGAATATAAATCAGCGCCAGACCGTGCATCATGGTGCCATTGGCTGCCACCACAAAATCGGTCGAGCGGCCTTCAAGTTGTTCCAGCAAAGGCAAGCCACGGCCACAACTGCAACATTGGGTGGATAAAGCCGCAATATCGCCGGTGCGGTAGCGAACAAAAGGGAACTCGGAGGTGGCGAGGTGAGTGACCACAATTTCCCCCTGTACACCTTTTTCGACCGGTTTGCCTTCGCGGTCAACAATTTCTACCACTATGTCTTCCGCGCTGATATGCATGCCGCCTGCCGGGCATTGGTGGGCAATAAAACCGGCATCGCGGCCGCCGTAACCATTGGCAACGGGGGCATTAAATACCTGCTCAATCAGTTCACGCTGGTAGGGGTAAAGGCGTTCTGATGTAACAAACACAACCTGAATGCCAAGACCGGTTAAATCAATCTGATGTTTAACGGCGCTTTGTGCAATCAGGTGAAACACTGAAGGGTAACCAAACAGCATTGTTGGTTTGGTGTCTTGTATTTGTTTAATAAAATCAAGGAGCTTTGTTTCGGTTAAATCAAAGGCCGGAATAAGGGTGGAGCGAAATAGTTTATCGCGCCAGATTTTAATCTTGTCTTGTTTGGTGAGTTCAATAGGGGAGCCCCAGGCCACAATTTCTTTATCACCTATATCTACATTCCACCAGCGGGTGGCGCGCCATTTTGCCGCCACATCATGAGAAACACGCTCGTTCCCCAGCAAAAATACCAATGGCTGACCGCTGGAGCCGCCGGTATTAAAGCGTTTCAGCGGGCCGGCATTGTCGGCTTTAAAGTGCTCAAAATGGTTGCGGATCACATCTTTGGTTAAAAATGGCAGTTTAGTTAAGTCAGCAGCAGTGCGGATGTCAGCCGGTGTTAACGAAAGTTTTTTAAACAGTTCGCGATAATAGGGCACATGCTGGTAAATGCTTTGAATAAACGCCTGTAGTCTTTGTGACTGAATGCTGGCAATGTCACTGCTGCTTTGCCACTGGCTTTGTTCCAGGCGCTTAAACTCTTTCACGGTGTGGTGTTTTTTTAACCATTCGTGAAGGGGGAACAATAGCCCGGCTACCAGCTTTGTATATAAAGAAGTGCTCATTGTGAACCTGCCTGATTGCGGGAGCTGATGGCTGTCTGGTATGTATGAAGCAGTGCCTGGCTGACACTTGACCAGGCAAAACGGGCAGTTTTTGCCAGGCCATTTTCTACCAGCTGTTGACGCAGCCTGCTGTTGGTTAAGACTTCGACGGCGTGTTGGCTAAAAAGTGTTGCATCACCGGGTGGCAATAGCACTGCATCCACACCGTCAGAGACTAAATCCGGAATACCACCGACATTACTGGTTAATACCGGTATGCCACAAGCCAGCGCTTCGATAACCGAATTAGGGCTGTTATCCACCAAACTGGTATTGAGCATTAAATCAGCACTGCGATACAGCTCAGCCATCTGGTCGGCATCGAGCCGGCCGAGAAAATGCACTGAATCGCTGATTTTTAATTCCTGGCAAAGAGCTTTAAGTGCATGTTCTTCCGGGCCAGAACCTGCCACCGATAATGTTGCCTGAGGTAAGCTGGTTTTGAGCAGGGCAAAAGCACGAACTGCGGTGGCAATGTCGTAAATAGCTTCAAGATTACGCGTCACAATAAGATGAGGTTTTACCGGGATCACTGTGAGTTTGGCATTTAAATCAGCGGCCGGATAAAAGCGTTTTTGTTCCAGCACATTGGGTATCACAACTGCATCAGTGGCAAATTCAGCAAACACACGGCGTAAATAGGCCGAAGGCACCACTACAGCACTACAACGGCGCACCGAGGGGCCAACCACAGACCAGGCACCTTCGAAAAACTGTTTGGCATGGCCACCACGATAATTCATCACCATAGGTTTTTTGCGCCAATGGGCAATCCAGATAGCCGGAGCTGCAAATAAATGCCAGGACCAGCCGGAGTTGGCCATTAAATGGCAGACATCGTTATTGCCGATATTGCGGTATAAAGCCAACAGATAAGGAACAAGACGAAATACAGCTCTAAGCCCGGGTACTTTGCCGATAACAGCAGGTTGATAAGGCGCGTTCACCGCAACCATGTTCACAACTGCACCTTCCTGCTCCAGTAATAATTTCAGCTGGCGTGTTTGATTGGCCATACCGCCGGCAGGCGGAGGTATGGGGCCAATTAAACAAATGCGCAGGCCAGCGAGCTCATTTTGCATGGCAGAGTCTCTGATAGATGTTCAGATAAGGGCTACAGGATTGTTGCCAATTCCGGACATTTTCCACAAAGTTGCGGCCATTTTGCCGAATTTGCGGCCATTGTTCGGTGGCATTTAACAGCTCTGCAGCCGCATTGCTTAACGCCGCCACATCGTCACTTTGAAATAACCAACCGGTTTTACCATGTTCAATCAATTCGTGATGACCACCGACATTGGACGCCAGCAGCACCTTGCCCTGAGCCATCGCCTCCAGCGGTTTTAATGGGGTGACCAGTTCAGTCAAACGCATGGATTTACGCGGATAAACCAGTAAATCGACCAGACTGTAATAACTGTTCACCACGCTGTGTGGCACCCGGCCAGGCATGATCACATGCTGCTCCAGCCCAAGCTCGCGAATCTGTTGCTCGAGCGCTTGTTGCTGTGGGCCACCACCGACCAGCAATAACACAGCGTCCGGCACCTGCTTTAAAATGGCCGGCATTGCCGCTACCAATAAATCCAGCCCTTCATAAGCATAAAAAGACCCGAGAAAACCCAGCACTTTTTTACCTTGCAGGCCAAGTTTTTCTGCCAGCTGCTGGTCTTTCTGGTTAATCAACTGAAACTGTTCGACATTAACTGCATTAGGGATAGGCGTAATTTTATCGGCTGCTATGCCGCGCGCGACCATATCTTTGCGTAAACCTTCACAAATGGTGGTAACAGCGTCTGCACCTTTGAGCACATAGGTTTCCATGGCTTTGGTCAGGCGATAGCGTAAGTCACCTTCTTTACAGGTGCCGTGATCAACTGCAGCATCCTCCCAAAAAGCCCGAACTTCATACACTACCGGAATACCGGCTGCTTTGCCGGCAAGCAGGGCCGCCATACCATTCAGTGCAGGGGAGTGCGCATGGATCACATCAGGTTTTTCCAATGCAATGACTTCCAGCAAACGTTTTTTCATCGCCGGAATTAACGCCAGCTGGTTTAGCACCGGGATTTTGCTGAAAAGGCCATTTGGTGCTTTGGTGCGGTAAAAAGTTAAACCATCCACCGTTTCTTTATCGTTCTGACTTTCACCTTGCTTAGGGCTGGTGACATGACAGGTCTGAAAACCCATATTGGCTTGTTGCTGCAAAATAGCGCGTGAGCGGAAGGTGTAGCCACTGTGCAGCGGAATTGAATGGTCGAATAAGTGCAGAATTTTCATAGAGATATGCCTTATTCCAACCTTAAAAAGCCATCAAACATCATCAGGGTCCAGAGTGATGCGCTGTTGTCTTTTAAACCGCTGATATGATCTTTTACTAAACGTTTTAACTGGGCAGGGTCAAAAATGCCACAGCTGAGCATACGCTCTGACAGCACGCAGTCTTGTAACTTTTGTTGCAGCGGACCACGGAACCAGTCGGCTAATGGTACTGAAAAGCCCATTTTTTTGCGGTACAACACATCATGCGGCAGATGAGGTTCCATCAGTTTTTTCAGACTGAATTTACCAACACCATTTTGCAGGTTGGCGCTGGATTCCAGCTTAAAGGCCCATTCGATAAACTTATGATCTAAAAAGGGCACCCTTACTTCCAGCGAATGCGCCATTGAAGCACGGTCGACTTTGGTTAAGATATCGCCCACTAAATAAGTTTTTAAATCAAGGTATTGCACCGTTTTTAACGGGTCTAACGCTTGAGTGTTTTTCTGATAACGGCGGAATACTTGCAGCGAATTGTACCCATTGAGCTTTTGTTTAAAGTCAGCGGAAAACAGCTTTTCACGCTCGTCAGCGCGCAAAATAGAGATAGAGTTGTGATACCCCTCAACCGAGTCCATCGCCATCGACTGAAAAGTGGTTTTGGCACGCAGAAATTTCGGCGCCCAATCAAGTTTTGGGTACAACTTGCCAAGTGGGGTAAAAATGGCTTTACGCAGGCCAAGTGGCAACAGGTTGCGCACTTTATCTTCATGTAAATGCATATTGTAACGACGGTAACCGGCAAAAACTTCGTCACCACCATCACCGGAAAGCGCAACTGTTACTTTTTTGCGCGCCATCTGGCAAACCCGGTAAGTTGGCATCGCCGAGCTGTCGGCATAAGGCTCGTCATAGAGCGACGGCAGCATATCAATCAGCTCAAAATCGTTTTGACTGACCACCTGCACACTGTGATTGGTGTGGTAACGGTCGGCCACCATCTGGGCAAATTCGGTTTCGTTAAAAGTGGGCACGTCAAAACCAATGGCGCAGGTGTTCACCGGCTCGCTTTGTAACTGCGACATCATGGCAACAACGGCAGATGAGTCGACTCCGCCGGATAAAAAGGCGCCAAGCGGCACATCTGCCACCATCCGGATGCCAACGGCTTCTTTAAACCGGGTTACCAGTTCGTTTTGGGCTTCTGTTGAGGTGACATCTTTACTCCACTCTGTCGGAATATCCCAATATTGCTCCGGCTCTGGCAGGCTGGTCATGCCAGGGGTTAACAACATGCGGTAACCTGGTTCAAGCTTAAAACAATGCTGATAAATGGTATAAGGTTCAGGCACATAACCAAAAGTGAAATAGTCTTCAATGGCGGTATGGCGCAGTGTGCGGTCAAATTTCGGATGCTGCTTTAATACTTTTAACTCAGAGCCAAAAATAAACTCATTGCCTGGCAATAAACTGTAAAACATCGGTTTTACGCCGAGCCGGTCACGGGCCAAAAACAGGCTTTGGGTTTTTGCATCCCAAATACCAATAGCAAACATGCCGCGTAAATGGTGTACACAATCCACACCCCATTCACGCCAGGCATGCAGAATAGTTTCGGTGTCGCCCTGGCTGATAAACTGATAACCCTTGGCTTGCAGCTCAGTACGCAGCTCTTTAAAGTTATAAATTTCACCGTTAAATACCACACAAACACTGTTGTCCGGAGTGCGCATTGGCTGTGGGCTGCCATCAAGGTCGATAATAGATAAACGGCGGTGCGCCAGGCCAACACCGGGCGCAAAAAAATAATCGCCGGCGTCCGGACCCCGATGCAACTGGCTGTCGTTCATCTGCCTTAAGGTGTCGGCATCGGGTTGTTGTTGGCTAGTCGGAAAATAAATGCCAGCGATTCCACACATGTTAAATAAGATCCTTGTTACTGACTGACTGATAAAGCTGATGGTAGCGTTGCACCATGCTATCGAGACTAAAGTTGTTTTGGCAGTGTTTTTTCACCAAAACACTGTCTTCGGGATACCGTTCAGGCTGTTTTATATAAAGTGCCATACAATCGGCAAGTTGTTCCACATTGTTACTTTCGAACAAATGACTGCTGTGATGTTCAGGCAACAATAATTCCGGATTGCCGCCAACTCTGGAGGCGATAACCGGCAAGCCGCTGGCCATAGCTTCAAGAATGGTATTGGAGATGCCTTCGGCTAAAGAAGGCAACACAAACACCTGCATTTGACTGAGCATTAAGGGAACATTATTGCTGTTGCCTGCAAAAATCACCGCATGCTGCAGCTTGGCAGCAATGGCTCTTTGTTCAAGATTCTGTCGCAGTGCGCCGTCGCCAACCAGCAATAAACCTAACTCTGCGGCTCTATCCGGGTAACGTTGGCAAAGCAGAATAAAAGCTTCGAGTAATAATTGTTGGTTTTTCACTGCAGCCATGCGGCCGACAGTGCCAAATACAAATTGTGACTTTTCAAAGTGCCAGGGCAGTGTCTGTGCATTGTTTAGATCAGGGTTTTGCTCAAGGTTGTTTTTATCAAAGCGGCTCAGGTCAACGCCATTACAAATACGGTGTACTTGCTTCTGCGAAACACCAATTACAGCCGTTAAATAATGCTCTGCTTCGGATGACAGGGCGACAAACTGGTGCACAAAACCTTTTAACAACCGACGCAACTTCTGATAACGCCGGTTGGTGCCACCGAGATCGCTGACGTCCCAGCCATGTTCACCATGCACCCGTAACGGAATACGCAACAGCGCGGCGATAAGCTGGCCTTCCATGGTACTAAGGTTACGACTGTGAAAAACATCAGGTTTTAACTGCCGTAGCAGTTTGGCTAAACGCCAGAACAGCGCGAGATCAGTGCCATCCTGTTTGGCAATATCAAAAATGGCGACGTTGGGGCTGCGGATGCGGGCGAAAAAAGCCGGATCATAACCTTTCTGGCAAATGATGCTGTGGCGGTATAAACCCTGAGGTAAATGATTGATGAGATTGACCACACCATTTTCCAGGCCACCGGTATGAAAGCCCCACACATAATGCACTATATGCAATGGCTGCAGGCTGTTGTTCGCGGCGCCAGGCTGCCAAGACAGCAGAGCATTATCCGCCATGGGCTGTTTCCCACTGCTGTAACCTTTGCACCGCCTGGTGCAGATTTTGATCATCCAGGCTTAGTTCTGCATTCACCGACACCGCATTAAACTGGCCGACAGCAGAGCTACCACTCAGTAACGCAACAGTTTGTGCCAGTTTTACCCGCCAGCTGCTGACCGTCGTCTGGTCGCCGACCTGATACCAATAAAGCAGGGTACGGCTATTGCCACCCAGACTTTTCAGCGTGATCACTTCTGCTTCTAAGCCGTTATGTTGCCATGGACGCCGGGCTGTAATGGTCCAGTGTTTATCTTTAAACAGTTTGTTGCTCCAGCTCACCAGTTCACCCTGTTGCTGGCGGTGAGCATACTCTGCGCGGTAAAACTCAAAGCCGTCAGCGGTTTTTAATAAACTCTGTTTTTGGCTGGCGACAAAGTCAATACCCCAGTCTGAATCGGCTGCAGACACTGCATCAGCTGCAATTAATGCTGCAGCGGGCGTGGCAGGTACTGTTGCCAATGGCAGACTCTGACGCCACAACATAAAACCGGCAAAAAGTGCTGCCAGATAGCAAAACTGCAACAGCGTAAAACCCTGGGCAATAGCACTGGTTTGTGGTGACTGTGTCTGATGCAAAATTGGGTTGTCAGTGGCGTGCACTGCTGTGGTTTGCCCGCTGCTCTCTGTTGGGAAGTCGCTGAATTTACCGCCGAGCCAAAACATGATCAGCAGCACCAGACCAAACACCAGCCAGCCGTAAACATAATGGTCATCACCAAAGCCATAGGCCATATTGGTTTGTTCAGCGATGTAGATCAGCAAAAAGGCACGCAGACCATTGGCCAGCACGGAAAATAATATCAGCGCCACTAAAAATAACAGTTGCCGCCAGAAACTCTGATAGGTGAGATGGGCATACAGAGTGCCGATGGCCAGCGAGGTAATTAAAAAACGCAGACCTGAGCAGGCGACTGCCACTTCAAAGTGGCCAACCGGGGTGGTCAGGTATAAACCTTCGCGAAACACCGGAATTGCCGCAAGATGTAAAAACCACACCGATAAATCGGCGGTGATATTCTGCAATAAGGGGTGTAATTCTTCGCCGAAGGGCAGCATAAAAATCAGATAAAAAACGGCAAACTGGTGATGTTTAGCCAGGTTCAAGCCCATCCAGCCAATCAAAATCAATTGCAGGCAAACAATGGCTGCAAGCTGGGCCAGAGCCCCGGTATCTGATGCAAATCCGATCAGCCACAAAAACAGCAGGGGGAGCAGCAAAATAAGCGGACGCCAGTCGGCTTTGGGAAGTTCAGAGCTGCCCGCCTGACCACGGTGCAATAACCACAAAACAATCAGCGGAATAAAATAGGCGTGGCTATAGGTATCAGAACCCTGCCAGACAGATTCCAGCTGCACCAGGGTTGGCCAGAACAGCAAAACCCACAGCATCAGCGCAGCTGCAAGCAAACCCCATGATGTCTTGCTGATGGCAGATAGCTTCATGCTTCAGTAACCAGCTGTTGCAATGGTGCCAATGTGGCTTGCCAGGTAAAGTTTTCGATAACCCATTGCCTTGCCCCTATGTCATCAACCGGATTTTGTAATAAATCCATACAGTAAGCGATAAAGGTTTCTGCACTGTCTGTCTGACGCAGCCAGGGCGATTGTGGTGCGTTAATACCTTCCATCGCCATGTCTGTCGCAACAACGGCTTTATTCAGCGACATGGCTTCAAGCACTTTGTTTTGAATACCACGGGCGATGCGAAGCGGAGCCACCACAAATAATGCATGCTGGATATAAGGACGGACATCTTTGACCCGTCCTGTTACAACAATATTGTGTTTTAGTGCTAAGGCTTTTACTTCTGCAGTAGGATTACCGCCGGCAATAATAAAATGCAAGTCCGGCTGTGTTGCAACTAACGCCGGCCAGACTTCATCGGCAAACCAGCGTACCGCGTCCACGTTCGCCCAATAGTCCATGGCGCCGGTAAATACCAGGTAGCGTCTGTTTAACGGAACTTCGGTGGCTGTGACTGTAGCTGCCTGTTCAGGAGCAAAAAAATCAACATCAACACCATTGAGCAGATGGGTAATTTTCTCACTGCAAGCGGACGGCATCAGAGAGCGGAATAACGCCGCTTCATCCGGGGATACAAACACGCTGTGGTTAAAGCGTTCACAGTATTTTTGTTCGGCCTGCTGCAGTTTGTGATGTTCACGCTGATACACCCATTTCATCAGTCCCTGATGTGATTGGGCATACTGTCGCCATTTATCCGAATCCACATCCACAAAATCGATCACCCGATGTAAATGGCTATATTTTGCTTGATCAACGTATTGCGCCATTGCAGATGAGAAAATAAATACCTTTGTTATTTGATGTTTTTTAATAGTTTCATCAACCCAAAGTTGCATTCTGGCATCAAAATAATAGGGTTCGGTAATTGACTTGCCGGTTAAAAATGACGTTAAACCTTTCAGCTTGGCCAGCGTTTTATGTTGTGGCAGGCACTTATATTCTGAACACCAGCTGGTGAGTCTGTCCTGATATTGCCAGTCGTATTCGTCATCGACAAAACAACCCAGATACACCTCAAAGTGTTCCGCCAGAGCCTTGAGCACATTAAAAGAACGGATCTTATCGCCTTTATTCGGCGGATAAGGAATGCGGTGGCACAGATAAAGGATCTTCGGTTTTGCCATTTTTTACCCCAGATAATGCGCAAGTTTGGGGCCCAGCCAGCGGCTCACGGCCAGCGGCAGCTTTTGCCACATCTTAATAAACAGCTGGTATTTCGGGTTGTTTGGGCTGAGGTTGGAAAGTTCGGTCGCATTAATCAGCTTAAACTGATAATGCAATAACTGATGTTGCATGCCCCAATGCTTTTTATAACTATATGCGCCGGAGTCCAGTTTACTGCGGCCAAAATCATAAAAAGTACAGTTTTTATCTTTTTTAGCGTGACACATCAGTTGGTAATACATCAGGTCATTACTTTTCAGCTCTCGCGCCGAGGGTTTACCGCCACCGTAGTAGGGCAGCACCTGATTTTTATAATAAAAATTAAACACCGATGACACAGCTTCGTGGCCGTTTCTGATGGTCAGAATTTCAGTTTGGGTAGGGAATACCTGCTGTAGTGCGTCTATCAGCTGCTTACTGAACACCGGCGTACCGAGATTGCGCAGGCTTTCGGAATAAATAGCGTAAAAGTCCTGATTATCGCTGTCGAGGTGCCAGCTCATCTCTGTTTGCAGGGCTTTGCGGATCAGTGCCCGCTGATTCTTTTTAATACCGGCCAGAATGGCCGCATCATCTTCTGCCAGCTCACAGCCGAAAGTGGCGTGCTGGCTTCGGGTTAACCAGTCGTTGTCCTGGGGATCGCGATAGCGCAGTTCAACATGATCAACACCTAGCTCACGGCCAATTTCAACGGCCTTTTGTTCCAGTGCACGTCGTACTTCAGGCGCGCCAACAGCGCCGCCATAAACACAGAAGGGGGTTGAAACCAGGGCATTGCCAAAAAGTTTACTTTTTACCCAGGCCAGCGGCAGCACACCAACAATTTCATCATGCTCGGTGGCATATAAATAGTAGGTTGGGTGGCCCATACTTTGCTGCAACACCAGTTGCCAGCCACAAAGATGAAAAAAAGTACCGTCCTGGTGTTGGTCAACAAAGGCATCCCATGCACTGCGCTTTGGATCATCCAGGGCTAAAGTGTTGATCTGATACATCTAAATCCTTTAGTTGTGTTTTTTATTGATTTATTTCAGCGCTTTAGTGTTTCCTGATACACCTGACCCAGACTGCCCCATTGAAAGTCTGTCAGCAGGCGATCCAGTTTATGTTCCATTTTGTCCAGATTGACATAATGGCGGAACCTGGATTTGCGACCAGCGCCAGCGACCCTGGGCTGTGCAGGGTCTATTTCCCAGGGGTGGAAATAGAACATATAAGGCATTTCGTCGTTATGTAAAAACTTACTGATAAGCTTCTTGCTGAGCCAATAAGGCATTAAGCGGAAATATCCACCACCGGCAATAGGTAACTGCCGACCATACATGGTCAGGGTTGGCATCGGGATTTCCCAAATGCCTTCCGGACGCAGATAAGGCTGTTGTGGCCAGTCCGGCACCCCGTATAAATCGTGTTTGACCGGATAAGTGCTGGAACTGTATAAATGGCCGGCCTGCTTAAGAATGTCAAAAGCCCATTCACTTTGTTTATTAATCGAAAAACTGGGTGCACGATAACCAATCACCGCTTCACCGGTCAGTTGTTCCAGAATGTCTTTAGCTTTGACTATATCAGCGGTAAATTCGGCCTGGCTTTGCTGATGCACCCGGGTATGGGCATAACCATGACTTGCCACTTCATGACCACGGCGTTTAACTTCTTTGACCAGTTCCGGAAAACGTTCTGCGACCCAGCCAAGGAAAAAGAAGGTGGCCTTGGCACCATTACGGTCAAACTGATCCAGCAGTTGGCGGGTGTTGCGATCAACCCTTGGCTGCATGCCATGCCAGTCGGCAGGTTTGATATTGTTTTCAAAAGCGGCAACATGGAAATAGTCTTCTACGTCCACCGTTAAGGCGTTTAATTTTGGCAACAATGTCATCGATTTAACGCCCTTTGCCAAAAAGTACAATCTCGACGGTACGGATCAGAATAACCAGATCAAGCAGCAGGGTACGGTGTTTGATGTAATACAAATCAAACTTGAGTTTTTCCTGCGCATCTTCAGTGGTAGAGCCATAAGGATACTTCAGCTGCGCCCAGCCTGTTAAGCCTGGCTTTACGTTGTGGCGCTGGTTGTAATAAGGAATTTCTTTGACCAGTTTTTCCACAAACTCTGGACGTTCCGGTCTTGGGCCAACAAACCCCATATCACCCACAATAATGTTAAACAGCTGTGGCAGCTCATCGATGCGGTATTTGCGGATAAAACCACCAATTTTGGTGACACGGTCGTCATTCACTGTGGCCCATTTAGCGCCATTTTTTTCCGCGTCGGCTCTCATACTGCGAAATTTAAGAATATGAAACGGCTTGCCATCGATGCCAATACGGATTTGTTTATATAACACAGGGGTGCCGGTGCGACGGCCATCATCAAGGTAAATGGCAAGGGCGGTGATCAGCATCAGCGGCCAAACAACCAGTAATACACAAATTGCCAGCAGGGCGTTTAAGCGGTGGTCCAGACTGGTTTTAAAACGATGATTCATTTCAAAACCATTGGAGTAAATGACCCAGCTGGGATAAATCAGGTTGACAGCAATCTGACCGGTTTCCTGCTCAATAAAGTCTAGGATCTCGATAACATCTATGCCTCTGGTTTTACATTTGAATAAATGTTCTACAGGTAACATATTGCGTCTTTCATCACAGGCGATGACTAATTGTTCAATTTCATGCTCACAGGCATATTCGTACAAATCATTTTTGTAATCAAAATGTATCGTTCTTGCTTCCGGGATGTGACCAGGCTGGTCGCCATCAATGAATACAAAACCATGTACTTCAAAGTTTCTTTTATCGACGTTACGACGCATACGTCGTTCAATAATTGAAGCCCGTTCACCTGAACCTAATATCATTACTTTACGGCGGCTGATTTTGGTAATGTCATGATACTGGAACAACATGCGAAAAGAGGTGAGGGTAACCATTGACAATAAAGAAGCTGTCAGGCTGTAAGTCAGGCCTAAGTGCAAAGAAGGCACAATGCTGAAAATTACTACTTCCAGCAAAATACCAGCCAGAATCAAAGTGATAACAACGCGTTTAAAAACACCGCCTGTGTCTTCACGCAGTTTTTGATCATATAGGCCAACAGAAAGCGCACACAACATCACACTGCCGGTGAAAAGGACAGCGTTAATGGCAGCCAGTTCCTGGTCAACCGGCTGAAAAAAAGAGTAGATGTACGAGGCGAGCAGGCTGGAAACGAGTAATAACAACATTTCCCCGAGTAAAAACAACTTATCAGCCAGCGTATTTTTTCCGAAACGAACAGCCTTATTCATTCACACTTCTTCCTGAGTCTGAAACAACAATTTCAGTTTTAAAATTTGTCCACTTGACTAAGTGAATTTGCTGGAGAAGTATACGCTTGTGTGAATAAAACTGAAATTAATTTTTTATGTCTGCAGCCACATCGTTGTAAAATTCGGTTATATTACAAACGCATTAGCAATAAGGACGCAATATATGAATGCAAAGTTAGTTTTGGCTCAAATCTTCGCCATCGGCGCGATGCTGGTGCTGCAGGGGTGTAGCAGTAATCAGTTAGCACCTGCCACAGTTCACAATTCTATGACCACTGCGGTCACCGACTACAAATACCTGATTGGCCCCAATGACACTGTTAACATCTTCGTCTGGCGCAACCCGGAGTTGTCGGGCTCTTTTATCGTGCGCCCGGATGGTCAAATCACCACATCTTTAGTTGAAGACATAGCTGTTGCCGGTAAAACGCCAACCCAGCTGGCGCGCGAAATGGAAACCATCTTATCTAAGTTTATCCGCGACCCTGTAGTGACAGTATCAGTAAATGGTTTTGTCGGGCCGTACAGCGAGCAGGTTCGTGTGATTGGTGCAGCTGCTCAGCCTCAGGCTTATCCTTACCGTCAATATATGACGTTGCTTGATTTAATGATCGCCTCAGGCGGTTTAACTGAGTTTGCCAGTGGTAACAGTGCCAAACTGGTTCGTACCGTGAATGGTAAACAGGTCAGTTATGAAGTGAAACTCGACGATTTGATCCGCGAAGGTGATATTTCCGCCAACGTAGATATGTTGCCTGGTGACATCGTAATTATTCCGGAAGCCTGGTTCTGATAGTAGTCGCTGGAGTAGTTCGATGAAGGAATTAAACCTTGCAATAGAGATGTTGCTTATCTATTTACAGGGAGTTTGGTTAAGGCGCCGCTATATTGTGATCACCGCCTGGGTGATTTGTCCAATTGGCTGGTTGGTGGTGTTTAATATGCCACCTACTTATGAAGCCAACACCAAGTTATATGTAGAAACCCGCTCTATTCTGGACCCTGCGCTGCAGGGCCTGACTATCAGAACCAATCCGGATGAAGAAATTCAACTGATGGCCAGAACCTTGTTAAGCCGGCCAAATCTGGAAAAAATTGCCATGGCAACAGATTTGGATGTGACAGTTTCTGACCGCCAATCCTATGAAAATCTGATTGATGGACTGCAGAAGAACATTAAGTTGTCATCTGCCGGCCGGGAAAACATTTACGTGATTTCTTATGCCAATGCGTCACCCCAACTGGCAAAACGGCTGGTGCAGGAAACATTAAATATTTTTGTTGAAAGCAGGGTGGGTAACGCCGCTGCTGATAACAAAAAGACCGCAGAGTTTCTTGACAGCCAGATTAAAGAATATGAAAGCCGGCTGGAAGCTGCTGAAGCCAGGTTATCAGAGTTTAAGAAAAACGAGCTGTTAACAGGTCCTACTGCTGATACCGGCTTTTACGCCCGTATTGAAGCGGAAAAACAACGGCTGGAAGAAGCGCAATTGCAAATGCGTGAGCTTGAAGGTCAGCTCGCTTCGGCACGCCGTCAGCTTGAAGGTGAAGATCCGGTGATGTTTGACTACAGCACGGGGGCACCGGCCGGATTCAGTTCACAATATGATGAGCGGATCCGCGCATTGCAAAACCAGATGGATGCTCTGCTGATTCGCTACACAGAAGCACACCCTGATGTGGTTGAAACAAAAAAACTGATCGAAACTTTGCAGGAACTTCGTAACGCTGATATCGCACAGTTGGAGCAAGCAGCGGCAACGTCGCCCGGTTCCAGCAGCAGTCTGAGTCAGAATCAGGTGTATCAGGAATTGAAGCTGAATGTAGCGCGTCTGGAAAATGAAATGGCATCCGTCAGCGTACGGGTGCGCAATTATTCGGAAAAACTGGCGCAGCTTGAATCCCAGCGCAACACTATCCCGGACATTGAAGCGAAATTCACCGGCTTAAACCGTGATTATGAAATTACCAAAGCCAAATATGAAGAGTTGTTAAGCAGACGCGAAGCGATTGATTTATCTCAAAAAGCCGATGAATCACAGCAGGACGTTCAGTTTAAAATTATTGAACCACCTCATGTGCCGATGAAGCCGTCCGGACCACCGCGGGTACTGTTTTATACTCTGGTGTTATTGGGGGGTATTGCGGCCGGCGTCTTTATGGCCTTTGCCCGCAGTCAATTGCAACCTGTGGTGACCAGTGCCTTACAGCTGAAGACTATTTCCGATTTCCCGGTATTTGGTCTGGTGTCACATACACAAAAAGCTGCTTTGTTGCGGCAGAACAAAAAACATTTGGTGTATTTCCTTGGTTTAAGCGGCATGTTGTTGTTCAGCTATTGTCTGTTGATAACCAATGAAATGGTATTTGGTTTTACCGCCAAACAATTATTGGGACGGTTGTTATGAGCACAATAGAAAAAGCTCTGGATAAACTGGGGGCGATGAACCCGGCAACAGCCGAACCTGTGGCTGAAAAGGCTACAACAGTTGATAATGCCGCGCCTTTAAGCGCGTCACAGGAGACTGCATCAGCGGCGACTGCATCGGAAGTGACACCGTCTGTTGCTGCAAGCTCACAATCAGAGACTGCACAGTCGGTGGCCACTGTGGCTGATAGTGGCGCTCAGGCTGATAGTGCCACAGCGCCAAAACTGATGTTGAATATCGACCTTGCCAGCCTCAGCGAGCGCAATTTTGTGTCCATGGCCACAGAGCGCCGGCTCATTTACGAAGAATTCCGGGTGATTAAACGAAAGCTTATCAATAACGCTTTTGGCAGTTTAAGCAAAACCTTACATCATCCGAATCTGATACTGGTGACCAGCAGCAGGCCGGGTGAAGGGAAAACTTTTACCTCAGTGAATCTGGCGCTCAGTATTGCACTGGAGCAGGATAAAACCGTGCTGCTGGTGGATGCCGATGTGCTGCGCCCGAATGTGGCGCGTACGCTGGAGATTTCAACCCAGCTTGGTTTAACCGACTATCTGAGTTCAAATGATGTTGATGTCTCTGACATTATGTACAGTACCAATGTTGAGCGTCTGAAGATTATTACCGCAGGTAAACCCCATCATTTATCTACTGAACTGTTGGCCAGTGACAAGATGATGGAACTGGTGCAGGAGTTTGCATCCCGTTATCCGGATCGGATCGTGATTTTTGATGCACCGCCTCTGCTTGGTGTCAACGAAACTTGTGTAATGGCTGGTATGTGTGGTCAGGCCGTTGTGGTGCTGGAAGAAAACAAAACCAAACTGAATGAGCTGGATAAAGCATTGAGTTTATTGCCAAAAGAGCTGGCGGTTGGTTTTGTGATCAACAAGGCATATTACAGTCGTGATAAAGGATATGGCTACGGTTATGGATATTATGCGGAATAACAAAGTGCGTTCGGTCAGGATAGGTGGGGTATTGTCCCTGCCTTTACTGATTTTGAGCACACCAGCGTTCAGTGCTGTGGATGTGATCCCGAGCCTGACACTGGAAACACATGCATACCGGCTTAAAGCTGCAGACAACGGCACTGACCGGGGCCTGGCACAAACTCTGGCCCCCGGTGTGAGCCTGACTTACGATAATTCCTGGTTGCAATCAGCATTTAATGTTGAACAAAAAGCGGTTATTTATCGGGATGAACAACGGAAAAACGAAAGTTATACCGACTTTCGTCTGACCAACAGAGCCAGCTTACTGAGCGATCAATTGTCTTTGCGTTTAGGGGCAGGCCAGTCTTATCGTGCTGCAACGTCCAATGTATCGCGCTATGTAGACGAAATTACCGCCGGTGGCGATATGGCCAAAGTGCAGACCAGAGACTTTGGTGCTGGTTACAGGTTTGACCCTTATATCTGGCTGAACGGTTTTGTTGATGTGAATGCCAGCAAAGCCAGTACTGACAGAAGTGTTTCCGTGCTGTTTGATGATGACCCTTTTGCTGACACCGGCATCGATAACGAAATCCTCAGTGGCAGTGCTGAAATTAAGTCGCGTAGCCGTGCCAGTAAGTTTTTTTATGGTTTTCGGGCTAATGGTCTGAAAACCAGCCGTGAACTGGGTGAAGATCTTTACAACAGACGCGGCAATGGGGTCATTGGGGTGCCGTTCTTCTGGCGTGTTGCCATGATAGCGCAGGGCAGTTTTGAGAGTAACAGTGGTCTTGTGTCAACCAACCCGCAGTTTGCCAATTACCGTAGCTTCCAGAGTGTCGGTGGCGGCTTTGAGTGGAATATCTCTGATAGATCCTGGTGGAATGTCACGTACAACAAAATAAATAACTTTCTCGGTGAAAGTGAGTACCTTGGGACTCAGTTTAATTTTCAGCCATCAAGGCGAACAAAGTTAAGCGGCAGCCTGGATCGAAGGTTTTTTGGCCGAAGTGCTGAGCTTTCAGGCAGTTATAGCTTAAAACGCTTAACGATGGCGGTGCAGGTTTCCGATACTGTGAACTCGTTACTGGCATTAAATGCTGCTGACGCTGAGTTTGGTTTGTTTGTATGTCCGCCAGGGGTAACGCCCGGTTTAGCCAGTTGTTTTCAGCCACCCACTGCACAATACCGGCCTCAACCTGGTGAACGTTATTATAATATCCAGCTGCCTGGTGAAGACTTAAACGACGCTTTGGTTGTCAGACGTGCTGTGAATTACAACCTGGGGTATGCTTTCAGCCGGTTAAAGTTGCAGCTACAACTGGGTGAACGTCGGGATATTTATCTGGAGCAGGATGCTGAACTACAGGATAGAACGGCTTCATTGAATGCAAATTGGCAATTATCCAAACGCAACAGCCTGACAGCCACCTCGTCTTATTCAAAACTTAAATTTGATGGTGATGATGGCCTTGGTAATAGGTTTGGTAACAGACAAGGCACACAAGCCAGTAACTCACTGAGTTTTAACCGCAAGATTAATCCTCAGCTAACAGCGGGATTGACAGCGCGCCACACAGAAATTGATTACCAGGGGCGAGAACTGGATTATCAGGAAAACAGATTGTCTTTTGATATTAAATTCAATTTCTGACACAGCAGACAAAAAACAAAAAGGCAGCCTTAGCTGCCTTTTTGTTTTTTGTCTGATCGGCTTAGTTGTTGTCTTTATCCAGTTTTTTCATCACTTGCTGATGCTGCTGGTTCAGTAATATATCCAGTTCTTTGGCCATCTTAATTTTATGCTCCAGTGAACTATCGAGCAGACCCGACAATTCACTCAGCATGGCATGATAAGGGTTTTGCGGCTGCGAAGCCGTGTTTGTTGTACTGTTCATTGGCGTAGCCACAGCTGTTGTTGTGGGAAGTACTTGCTGTGGCGCCTGCTGCGCAACTTCACCACGGATCTCCTGAATAACATCCTGTACATCCTGTGCTGTCAGTATGTTTTTGTCTTCTAAAAAACCAAAGAGTAAAACTCTGTCCATCAGATTATTGATTTTGCGTGGAATACCCTGGCTAAACTGATGAATAAGCGCATAACAAGCCGTATCGAGCAGCGGGCGACTTACGCCCGCCTGAGCAATACGATATTCAATATAGGCCTGGCAGTCTTCGGGCGTTAACGCCGATAAATTGGATGAAGCAATAATCCGTTGCCTGAACTGTTCCATCTGGGGCGACTGAATAATGGCGTTCAGCTCATTTTGCCCAAGTAAAAAACTTTGCAGCAAAGGTTTACCTGCCAGCTGAAAATTGGACAACATGCGAAGCTCTTCCACCGATTCCAGTGGCAGGTTCTGCGCTTCATCCACGATCAACAAAGCTCTTTTATTCTGCTGGTGTAATTGGCTTAAGTAGTTAGAAATGGCTTCAAGGTAAGCTGCTTTATTATTGTCTTTGACGCTCAGCTGAAATACTGAAGCTATCATGCGCAGCAAGTCGTCCGGGCTGAGCTTAGAGCTGACAATTTGTCTGGCAATAATACGCTGATGATCCAATTTGCCGAGCAGCTGATTGGCTATAGTGGTTTTTCCAGTCCCCACATCGCCGGTGATCACAATAAAACCTTCACCCTGGCTTAAGCCGTATTGCAGGTAGGCGAGGGCACGTTTATGCAACTTGCTGGCAAAAAACCATTGCGGATTTGGCGTGAGTTGAAATGGCCGGTCGTGAAATCCGTAATACGCTTCGTACATCAATGACTATCCCTAAGGTTGCGGCAACTTAACAAACTGTGCAGCAAATTTACACAGTCAAAAACAGCTGAATCATATCACAGCGGGGGCAAAAATCCGGCAAATTTGTCGATGACAACAATGGTTGATTTGTGCAGAAAAATGCACCGATGCTACTGTTTTTGCGCGCATTTTCGCCGTCATGTTTAAAAAATGCCCGAACAGATTCTGCTTTGGAAAAAAGTATTGACACATATAGGTATGCCTCATAGAATGCGCCTCGTCTTGTGAAGCAACGCAGTTAAGCGATTAAGTGTGTGCTGACAATATGGTGTGGGGCTATAGCTCAGCTGGGAGAGCGCTTGCATGGCATGCAAGAGGTCAGCGGTTCGATCCCGC
>DPJG01000025.1 GCA_003543135.1 Rheinheimera sp. | reverse complement strand
TTGGCTAGTTATGAGTTCTTTGTTGTTTTGTTGCCTGCGGCATGGCGCGAATGCGGGGGCGAGACCCCGCATTCGCGCCATGCCGCAGGCATAAAATAAACCAATACTCCCAGTAAGTTAGAAAGAAGCTGTCCGTGGGGTGAACCTAGGTATCGGCGCCATGTCATGCCGCTGGCATCAACAAGCACAAAAAACGACGCTAAAAAGCGTCGTTTTTAAAATCAAAGCGCTGTGCCCTGCACTCCGGGCAGCAACAGCCTACTCACAGGCCATCACTACTGCATCAGTAGCAAGTTTGGTAACCGGCTGAATTTGCAGCTGGTGGAAACTGACCGTTAAAGCGCCCTGGGATTCTAATGTCAGCACATTGCCAATTTGAGCAAAATCAACACCTTGGTTAGCAAAACATGCCAGATCCAGGTGCAGCTGTTGCCAGCTGCCTTCAGGCATTGCAGCTAAAGCTTTGCTGATATTCTGCGTTGCACTGCACTTTTCATTGCAGGCCATGGCAACCAGCACTGTGTCCGGTACTTTGCTGTCGCGTTTGAGTGTCAGGCTTAACACCGACGGCTGTTCGCGGTAGGCGCGTAAGTCGCGCGGGAAGCTGCTGATAATGGCAATACCTGCGTTGCTGCTGGCGGCTGCTTCACTAAATACCAGCTCGCGGGCGTCTTCCTGCACCTGGTAATCAAAACTGCGGATGCTGACGGCTCCCAGCTTTTGCTGGCTGCTGCTGACAGCGGCGTTTTGTGGGCCACTTTGTAATATCAGCTGCCAGGGCGCTTTCAGGTCGCGGTTAAACAGCACCAGCGGCTCCAGGGCGGCGGTTGCATCGCTGATCTGTTCCGGCAATTGGTTGGCCGCTAAATCCGCTGTGCTCTGTTGGTTTTGTTGGTAACTCAGGCCATAACCATAAGGGAACAGTGGCTGATAGTTGTCATCACCGCGGTTGACGCTGGTTTGATTCGGGCTTTGTGGCCAGGAAAAACTCAGCTTGCCGTGAAAATCCTGTTGTATTTTGCCGTCGGCACTCTGGAATAACACAGGGGCAATGGCCGCACCTTCGCTGCCCGGTAACCAAATGGCGACAAAAGCATCAGACTGGTTGATTTCCGGGTTTACCCAAAGCGGCCGGCCGCTGATAAAAAGCGACACCACTTTGATGCCATCGGCTTTGAGTTTTTTCAGCATCGCCAAATCTGTTTTATTGCCACGCTGATATTCCAGATTGTTGATGTCGCCATTGCCTTCAGCGTAAGGTTGTTCACCGTAAACGACGATGGCCACATCAGGTTTTTGCTGATAACTGCCATCGCTGCTCAGTTCAACCGAACCTCCGGCTGCTTGTACCTGCTGCTCAATGCCTTTGTAAATGGAGCTGCCGCCCGGGAAATCGCTGTTCTGATTGCCGGTGCCTTGCCAGGTAATGGTCCAGCCGCCACTTTGCATACCAATATTGTCGGCACCAGGGCCTGTTACCAGCACTTTTTGTTTTGGGCTCAGCGGCAACATATTGTTGTTTTTCAAAAGCACCAGTGACTTTTGCACTGCTTCTCTGGCAATAGCTCTGTGCTCTGCCGAGCCTATCAGCTCGGTTTTACCCGACAAAGGCCGGTTGGCCGGGCTTGGTTTATCAAAAAGGCCGGCACGCAGTTTCACCCGCAAAATACGCCGCACTGCATCGTCAATGCGGCTTTGTGGAATTTCACCGGCTTTGGTCTGGGCTATCAGGTTTTTGTATAAAGGTTTCCAGGCGGCGGTGGGCACCATATACACATCTAAACCCGCTTTGGCGGCCGCTGCACAATTTTCATTGCTGCAGCCCGGAATTTGACCATGGCCGTTCCAGTCACCCACCACTAAACCATCAAAACCCATTCTGGTTTTCAGTACATCGGTTAACAGATAAGAATTGCCGTGGTTTTTTACGCCATGCCAGCTGTTAAAGGACGCCATCACGGTTTGGGCGCCGGCAGCAAGACCGCCGACATAACCCTGGGCATGTAACCGCACTAAATCGGCTTCACTGGCGGTGTTATTGCCTTGATCAACACCCCCTTCAGTGCCGCCATCTCCAATAAAGTGTTTGACAGTGCTGACCACACGCTCAGCACCCAGAAAATCTTTGTCGGTGGTGGCGCCCTGTAAACCGCGCACTATGGCACCGGCGTACGAGCGTACAATTTCCGGATCTTCAGAATAACCTTCGTAGCTTCTGCCCCAGCGATCGTCCCTTACCACAGCCACAGTAGGCGCAAACACCCAGTCAATACCGGTTACCATCACTTCGCGGGCAGTGGCGCGGGCAATTTTTTCAATCAGTTGTTCATCACGGGCGGCGCCTAGGCCAATATTGTGCGGGAACAAAGTAGCGCCAATCACATTGTTATGGCCGTGCACAGCGTCTGTGCCCCAGAAAGTGGGGATGGTGGAGCCGTCTTCAGCATCGTCAATGGAGGCCTGATACATGGCTTCGGCCAGTTTGATCCAGTCTTGTGGCGTGGCCTGTTTATTGCCATCCGGGAAAGATCCGCCGCCATTCAGATAAGAGCCAAAGCCGTATTTGCGCATATCGGCGACAGTAATATCGCGGATCTCCGGCTGGATCATCTGGGCAATTTTTTGCTCCAGTGTCATGCTGCTTAATATTTTTTCAAGCCTTGCTTCCAGCTCAGGGTTGCTGGCAACAGCCGGTGTTAAGGCTGGCCACAGGTTCAGGTCCGTTGCCGGGCTTTGGGCTGTCACTGGCTCAGCCTCCGTCGGGTTTTGCTGATTGCCGGCGTTTTCTGCTGCAGGCTGACAAGCAGCAACAGCAACAAACAGCAGGCTGCCAAGTGCAGAAAGTGGTCGCCTGGTGGCAGGGAATTTGGGCGTCATCAGGTCAAATCCTTGTTTAAACTGGTTTATTTTTCATATGGGCCAGATAGTAGCGCACTCATCATTGCTCAAATGGCGTTTTACCTGGCTTGTTGTGTTGATTTGTCATATTTTTATTGTCTGAAAGCGCTTTCATTTATAGCATAAATTTTCGGCGAGGCAATGATTATTGTTGCCAGAGCAACAAGAAACAGGCTTGGCGCTGGTGCTAAAACGAAGCTGGCACTTGGATAACATAAAGCGGTTTTTTGACGTACACTGAAGTTAAGTTACGGTTTTACTGCAACTTTGGTCGTAAAGGGCAGAAAACCTTTTGCCATGGCCGGCGCATTGTCGGCATACTAAAGCAGCGCCCGCGGCGCTATTGCATCCTTCCGGCAGTGGCCAAAACGGCAGTGGCAGAGGTCGATATAAAGTGAAATCAAAAAAGCGCAAATCTGGCAACAACTCCTGCTGGCTTAAACTGTTGCTGTTGTGCTGTTACTTGCCGCTCGGGTCCGTTTTGGCAGGCCATGGCAACGACACCAATAGCAGTGAACAGCGTCAGGCGCGGCTGGTGTTTACTTCTGAAATTCCCCGTATTGCTGAAACCGAACATGGCGATTATGCCGAGTTAGCTACTTTACTCAAACAATACCGGCGTGAGCCGGTGCCGCTGTTTTTTCTGTTTGGCGGCGACAGTTTAGGCCCCAGCACATTGTCGTCCTTCGACCGGGGCGCTCATATTATTGACTTGCTGAATTTACTGGAACCCGATGCTATGGGGGTGGCGAAAAGGGAATTTAGTTTTTACGAAGATGAATTGTCGCAGCGCAGTTATGAAGCTTCATTCCCACTGGTCGCCAGTAACTTATATGACCCTATCACTGGCGCCAATCTCGATGGACTGGAAAGCGGCGTGCTGGTGCAGCAGGGCGATATCAAAATTGGTGTCATTGCGGTGTTATCACCAGCGGCGCAGGAACAATATCCGCTGAAAAGGGTGATGATTTTTGATGCCAAAACAGCAGTGCGCGAGCAGTCGATATTGTTACGTCAGGCCGGTGCAGAGCTGATAGTGCTGCTATACAGCGCCAATTTTGATTTTATCGAGCCTTTATTGTCACAACAGCTGATTGATCTGGCGTTACGTAAAAACGAGTTATTCCGCCTGACCTCTAATGTAAAAGCACCATCTTCGCCACGCCACATCAATCTGATGGCATCGTCGGAAGTGGCGGTGCTGGATTTAAGCTGGCAAAAGTCGGATCCTGCCACTTTGCAGGTTCAACCCAATATTGTGCTGCTGAAAAATTTTGCACCTGAACCTAAGGTGCTGAGTGTGGTGAAAAATCACAGCGCCAGACTGGAGCAGCTGCTTGGTGAAAAAATTGGCCTGACCCAGGTTGCGCTCGACACCAGCAGACGCGCGGTGCGCAGTGAAGAAAATGCCTTTGGCAATCTGATAGCCGATGCCGTGCGGCTGCATGCCGGTGCCGACATTGCCATGTTAAATTCCGGCAATATCAGGGGCGAAAAACAGTATAAAGCGGGGGCCACTCTCACCCGCAAAGATATCGCCATGGAGCTGCCGTACCGCAATCAGGTGGTGTTATTGCAAATCAGCGGTCAGCAGTTGCTGGCGGCGCTGGAAAACTCTTTTAGCGAACTGGAATTATTGCGTGGCCGTTTTGCCCATGTGTCCGGCATGCAGGTGCGCTACGACAGCCGCAAGCCGGTGGGCGAGCGGGTGCTGGAGGTGACCTTACAAGGCAAAACACTGGATTTAAATAAAAAATACTCATTGGCGACTTTTGATTATATGGCAGGTGGTGGTGACGGTTACAAAATGCTGACCGAGTTGCCACAACAGAATTATCCGAATCAGATGAACAAACTGGTGGCCGAAGTGGTGGTGGATTACATCAAACAACAGCAGCAGGTAGCGCCGGTGATTGAAGGTCGGCTGGTCGATGTAGGGCGGACGATGCCATGAACAGTCTGAAGCCAACGCCGGTTCGCCGCCGTTATTCCATCACCATGATGCTGAGTTTAACCTCGCTTCTGGTGTTGCTGCTGTTCATTGCCATGGCGGTGCTGGTGCAAAACCGACTCGGCAGTTTTCAGAACTTGTTGCAGAACATTACGGGTTCAGCCATTCCCGCTGTGGTGCAATCGAGCAAGGTTTATAGCCAGATCAATCAGTTACTTTACTTAACCGAAGCCTTAAGCCGCTCGCCCAGTCAGGCGGTGCGGCATAATCTGTATCAGGACATTCAGCTGAACCTACAGGGGCTGCAAAGCCTGACCAAAGAATGGCAAACCGGTTTTTATCAGAATGCCCAGCTGGTGGCGCTGACCGAAGAAATCGACAACCTGAATCAGCTGATGTCGGAGCGGCTGGAGTTACAGAGTAAAGTACAGAGTAGCCAGCAGCAGATTTATCAGTTGTATGAACAGGTGCAGCTGTATACCAGCAAACTGGCGCTGGCCGACGAAGAGCGCCATAGCCAGTGGTTGCTGGAGTTTGCCGCTGTGGTTACTTTGTCGGGCAAGGCCAGTGATTCAAACCGTGTGATGCAGCTGCGTCAGCTAAAGCAACAAATTGAGCAACAAATGTTACGACTGCGTCAGGCCAGAGCCGTCTTACCAGCTAATCAACTGGAGTTGGCGGAACAGTCCGATCTGCAGTTGCGTTCTTTATTGCTGGAAAGTGAAGGTTTGTTGCCACTGCGCGAGCAACAGCTTGCTATTGGTGGCCGTGCCACAGGGCGTGGCAATTTTGTGCGTAATCTGGTACTGGACTACGCCCGCCTTGCCGAAAACAGTGCTTATGACATCAGTGGCACTGTACTTGCTGACGCTGCGCAAATTCAGCAGCAGTTACAGCAAGACAACAGACAGATTTTGTCCGGCGCTTTATTGGTCATTGTGTTTTTACTGGTGGCCATTGCGCTGATCCATCGGCGCGTGGTGCGACGGCTGGAGCAGCTTAATCACAACGTATTGTTGCAGGTGCAGGGGAAAGCCGCCGCTCATCAGATTGAAGGTCATGATGAAATTGCTGCTATTGCCCGCTCTTTTGCTTATTTTGCCAGTACAGTTGCCGCGCAGCAGCAGGAATTACAGCAGCTGTCTTATACCGACAGTTTAACCGGCCTTGCCAACCGCCGGGCCTTTGAGCAGCAGTTCCATCAGGCACTGGTGCAGGCACAGCGTCAGCAGTGGCCACTGACCTTGCTGATGATTGATGTGGATTGTTTTAAAGCCTACAACGACCACTATGGTCATAAGGCCGGCGATGATACGCTGGTGCGGGTTGCTGCTTTATTACAGCAGGGTATTAACCGCGGCAGCGACTTAGTGGCCCGCTACGGTGGTGAAGAATTTATTGCCATTTTGCCAGATACCAATGCGGCGGGAGCCAGCGCTATCGCCAGTCAGTTGCTGTTGTTGTTCCGCCAGGCGGCGTTGCCGCATCAGTTTAATCAGGCCACTGATCATGTCAGTATCAGTATCGGCATTTGTTGTGTGGATGAAGCCAGCAAAGCCGACTATGACAGCATGCTGCGCCGCGCTGACAATGCCCTGTATCAGGCCAAAGCCAATGGCCGTAATGGTTTTGCCTTCAGCGAACACTGAGTCTGTCAGTGTTTTTCTGCCAGATAAAAACGCTCGCGATACGCTTTAGGCGTCAGGCTGGTGTATTGCTGAAATAATTTGCGAAACGACGACACATCTTCATATCCCACCACGGGCAGTAGCTGCTCCACCGGCAATAAACTGCTTTCAAGCAGCAATTTGGCTTTTTCAATACGCAATTTTTGTAAATAAGCCATAGGGGTGTCACCGGTGCTTTGTTTAAAGCGTCTTAATAAAGTTCTGGGCGTCATCGCAAAATGATCGGCCAGGGCAGCAAGCTCAATATTTTCAGCAAGATGACGACGCAGATATTGTTGCACCTGAGCAATTTTATCGTCCTGATGCGGCAGCAATTGTTGTAGCGTTAAATAAGGAGCCTGGGATGCACATTGTGGATCGGTCAGCATAATTTTCGCCATTTGCTGACTAAAACGGGCACCTTGCTGAATTTGGGTCAGGTACAAGCACAATTCAAGATAAGCGCTGGTGGCACCAGCGGTATAAAGGCCATCTGCTTGCTGAATTTTGGCATCCACAGTCAAGGTCACTTCAGGGTACAGCTCCCGGAAAAAATCGGCCAGAAACCAGCAGGTGGTGGCGCTTTTGTCATTGAGCAACCCGGTGGCGGCCAGTGCAAAGCTGCCATTACAGCTGGCGGCAATAGGCACGGCCCTGTGGTGGGCAGCCTGCAGCATGGCTTTTTGTTGGGCAAAGAGTTCGGCGATGCCTTGTAAGGCCTCGGCGCTATGGGCATAACTGCCGGGGATCAGCACCAGATCAGCGTCATCCAGCGACAAGGGTTGGCAATGCAGACTCAGCATTCCATCGCGGTACTCAGTAACACCGGCGATGTGCATCAGTTGCACCTGATACAAGGCGGCGGCGTCCGGGTTCTGGTGTTTTGCCAGATCGTTACAAAAGCGGAAATAGTCCTGCATACCACAAACCTGGCCCAGACACACCCCTGGATAGATCAGAATCACCACTTGTTGCATTTTGTCTTTATTCGCCTTTTTAATGTCATTAATGCCACTGTAGGCGCTAATCTGTTGCTTGTAAAGTAGCTGGCGATAAATGCAGCAATAAGGAGTTTGGTATGAAACTGACATTCTGGCATGGACTGGCGCTGCTGCTGCAGTGGAGCGCCGTGCTCTGGTTAAATCTTAGGATGGAGGCTGATGTGTTTAATCAGCTGGTGCTGGTGCCGCTGTTGTTATTGTTAAGTCTTGTGCTGTTGTTGCCGGGTAAAAACCGCCGATAAAGCCGCACAACACAACTGCTACCGGGTGTTATGCCGTACTGGTGCTTTGAACAGAGGAAACAGCGCTTGCCTGCAGCTGTTGTTGCTGGTGTTTATCTGATTTTTTACCGCGCTGGCTGGGTTTTTATGCGCCGGATCAAAAACTTCCGCTTTCGAACTGTGGATAATCATCCATACTGAAGCGGCAGACGTAGAACTGCTGGCAAGATCAAAAACAACAGGAGCAACACCATGAGTCAACTCGACCGTCGCAATTTTCTGAAACTTTCTACCGCCACCCTGATTGGCGTCACTATGGGCGGCACTAGCCTGCGGGTATTTGCTGAAGAGCAGGTGAAGCTGGATGACCCGCTGGCAGTGGCAATGAAATATGTGCATAAATCTACAGTAGAAGGTTCAACTTGCGGCAACTGCATGCAAATCAAAGGCGATGCCAAAGCAGAATGGCGGCCATGTAATATATTCCCGGGTAAACTGGTCAATAACAACGGCTGGTGTGCTGCCTGGGCAAAAATGCCAGGCTAAAAGCTGCACATCAATACTGAATCAGAGAGCAGCTGTACAGGCAGCTGTTCTCTGGCTCAAACTAAGTCCTGTTCTGTTATTTGTCCCTTACTGATCCTCTGTTGCCACCAAACCGTAATTGTTATCTGTTCCACCAGCAACGAACCTTTCCCCGTAGATGAACCTTGCAACAGAAACCAGGCAGATGTGCCGCCCTGAAGATTTTTCCGCCGCAGATCTGAGCCGTATTATTGAAATGGCCTGGGAAGATCGCACCCCATTTGAAGCCATCGAGGCGCTGTATGGCCTGAATGAACCCAGGCTTCGGCTATTGATGCGCCACGCTCTTAGTAAAAGCGCTTTTAAACGCTGGCGCGCGCGGGTGCAGGGCAGGCTGACCAAACATCTTCAGCTACGCCATCCGGACATTCACCGCGCTTATTGCCCCAGCCAATACAAAGGCTAAAGCAGTTTGCCGCCCGCTTATGGCACAATAACCACAGCAACAAGCTTTCGGAGTACCGGATGAAAGAAGTGATTTTTTTGACAGGCGGCGCCCAGCGTGTTGGCCTGTATTGTACTGAACAATTGCAGCAGCAAGGTTATCAGCTGATCATCAGCTACCGCACCAGACACTCAAGTATTGATGCACTGGAACAAGCCGGTGTGATTTGTCTGCAGGCAGATTTAACCCAGCTGGAAAGCCTGTGTCAGCTGGTGACTGCAGTCCGGCAACATACGCCGAGGCTTCGCGCCATTATCCACAATGCGTCTGACTGGAATAAAGATCTGCCGTTACAGCCTGATAACCTGAGCCAGCAACTGCTGCAGGACGCGCAGGTGTTTGATGCCATGATGGCCATTCATGCCAGAGCGCCTTATTTACTGAACCGGGCCTTATTGCCGTTATTACAAGCACAGTGCACAGGCGGAGGCGCCGCCGATATTATTCAGATCAGTGATTTTGTTGCCACTGTTGGCAGCGAAAAACATCAGGCTTATGCCGCTTCCAAAGCAGCGCTCGAGAATCTGACGTTCTCAGAGGCACGCTTGCTGGCTCCTCACATTAAAGTCAATGCCATAGCACCGGCGCTGTTGATGTTTAATCAGGGCGATGATGACGAGTACAAACAAAAAGCGCTGGCAAAATCGCTGCTGGGCATTGAACCAGGCGCAGGCGAAGTGTTGGCAACCATTCAGTATCTGCTGCAAAGCCGTTACATTACCGGCCGGGTGCTGGCGCTTGATGGTGGCCGTCAGTTGAAATTGCCTTAACTGATGCTGTGATGAGCGGCAAAAGTTCTGCAATTACAAGGACAGAACAGAGTGCAGGGCACAGCAGGCTGTCGCGGCCCTATTTTCGTAATGGCCCACCTCATCGCAGTGGGGCAGACGTCAGCTTTGGCGATATAGTAAAAATTTTTGGTTTTCAGAGTATCTGTATTGGCCGTTGGGTCACGCCGGCTGAACAGCAAATTGCCGCCAATCTGTTTTTTGATGCCCTTTGTGATCTGCAATTGTTACTGGCGGTGCCAGCTCAGGTGATTTCGCTCAATGAAAGTCTGTCGCTCACTTTTGGTATTGGCGGCCGGCCGGGCAGCTGTGCTTATTATCAGCCGCAGGGCCGTATTCTGGCGCTGGCGAAAAATGCCGGTGGTGGCAGTCTGGCGCATGAGTGGTTTCACGCTTTTGACCATTATATTGCCGGGAAAATGTTTGCTGATGCCAAAGCGCAGAGTTTTGCCAGCGCCTTGTGGTTAAAGCACGACAGTTATGTGCCGCACCGGCTGAATGACTATTTAGCCAGGGCATTTCAGTTGTTGTATCTGGATGAAACCGGCCTTGATGAAAGTGAGTTTTTCCGCCATTGCCGCCGTTATGACCAGATGCAGCAACAATATTATTACGCTATGCCCGAAGAAATGGCCGCGCGCGCTTTTGAACAGATGCTGGAGCGGCAGCAGCTGAAAAACAGTTTTTTGGTATCGGGTTGTTTAAAAGGGCCGGCGGCCAAAGCGGGTTTATATCCGGCCACAGTGTTAAGTGAACAACTGCAGCGCTGCTGGCTGGATTATT
This sequence comes from Rheinheimera sp., assembly GCA_003543135.1. Classification (GTDB taxonomy): domain Bacteria; phylum Pseudomonadota; class Gammaproteobacteria; order Enterobacterales; family Alteromonadaceae; genus Pararheinheimera. Next base: position 156,161 of record DPJG01000025.1, on the reverse strand, counting down.
TTGCCTTGCTGGGTCAGGCGCTGCAGCATCAAAGCAGCGCCGGACTCAGTAAATGAGCAGACTTTGTTTATACCGTCTTTGATATGATGGTCTGGCCAATAGGGCTTAACGTCAGCATTGCCAGTTTCAGATGTTGCAGCCCAAACGGAATGCCAATAATAGTGATAAAACAAGCCACTGCATGCAGCAGGTGACCCAAGGCCAGCCAGAATCCGGCAAAGATAAACCAGAGAATATTGCCTAACAGGCCAAAACCACCGGTGCCAATATCATCGTATTTTTGCAAATAACGTCTGTTGATACTTTCCTGACCAAAAGGCCAGAACGCCAATTGGCCAATGACAAAACAGCTGCGGCCAAACGGAATGCCAATAATGCTGATAAAACACAGAATGCCGGCTAACCACCAGGCCAGCCCCATCAACAGACCCCCCATCACAAACCAGCAAATATTAAAGATAAGTCTGAGTAACTCCATGGTAAGCCCCTTATATTGATGAAACACTGATGCAGATTGTTGTTTGATAACCAGTGTTAGCAACATCAATACCATATTTATTTTTGTTTTAAATCAGTTGCTTAATATGTATTACAGGGGGTGGGGATCAACTATTTCACCAATAAATGGTGATTTTGCCCGCAAGCAGGCGGTTTCTGATAAAACCGCCATCATTACAGGAGGAGTTTGTTAACTCACTTGCTTCACGCGGATATTGCGCCCTTTAATGCCTTTGTTAAACATGCCAAGTGCAATTTTGACAATGTCACTGCGCACTGCCACATAAGCCCAGTCGTCAAATAAACTGATTTTGCCAATATGGTCACGGCCTAATTGTTGATCGGCGGTTAAGGCTCCCAGAATGTCGCCGGCGCGCAGTTTTTGTCTTTTGCCAGCGTCAATCCACAGACTGACCATCGGCGGTCTGGCTGGTGCTTGTGTTAATACACTTGCATCCGGCAGTGTTTCGGCCTTGATAGGGCCGAGCAAATCTTCCAGCAAGGCTATTTTAAAACCGTCTTGCTCGCTGAATAAACTACAGGCAATACCAGAGCTGCCGGCACGACCAGTGCGGCCAATACGGTGGGTGTGAGTGTCAACATCATGCGCCAACTGGTAGTTAATGACGGCGTCCAGCGCGTCGATATCCAGACCTCGGGCCGCAACATCTGTTGCCACCAGCACAGACACAGATTTGTTGGCAAAACGCACCAGGGTCTGGTCGCGGTCGCGCTGCTCTAAATCACCATGTAGTGCCTGCACGCTAAAACCAGCATCATCCAGTGCGTCCGCCACTTCCTGGGTTTCTTTGCGGGTATTACAAAACACCACTGAGCTGACAGGTTTATGGGCCAATAACAACAGTTTCACCGATTGCAGGCGATCAGCGTTGGAGTTCACTTTAAAAAAGTGCTGACTGATGCTGAGGTTGCTGTGGCTCGACTCTACCTTGATAAGCTGTGGCTGTTGCATCAGGGCTGCAGCCATGGCTTCAATTTGTTTTGGATAAGTGGCACTGAATAACAGCGTTTGCCGCTGCTTTGGAGCAAAGGCCACTATGGCATCGAGCGCTGGCTGAAAACCCATTTCCAGCATACGGTCGGCTTCGTCCAATACCAGAGTGGTTAAATCGTCCAGTTTTAACGAGCCTTTATTTAAATGTTCTTCCACCCGGCCCGGTGTGCCGACAATAATATGAGCGCCGTGTTCCAGGCTGCCCAGCTGCGGGCCAAAAGGCACACCACCACATAAAGTCAGTACTTTAATGTTATGAATGCTGCGACCCAGTTTGCGGATTTCAGTGGCAACCTGATCGGCCAACTCGCGTGTAGGGCAAAGCACTAAACTTTGTACCCTAAAACGTTTGACGTTTAATTTGGCCAGAATGCCTAAACCAAAAGCAGCTGTTTTGCCAGAGCCTGTTTTCCCCTGACCAATCACGTCTTTACCGCTGAGAATTTCAGGCAGTGAAGCCGCCTGAATCGGTGTCATTTCGGTGTAACCCATACCAGTCAGATTGTCGACCAGCGCTTGAGGGAGAGCCAGACTGGCAAATGTTAAATTGTTCACAATTTAATCCTGTGTGTTCGCAGCATCAGGCTGCATTTGATGAAAAATAAACAGCCCGAAGGCAAAGCTGAAAATAAATGGGGTCAGAGCAAAACTCTGACCCCATTTATTTTATCCATTCCCTGGACATCGCTGTACAGTGAAAGCGTGATGCATGTAACAGCGGCATACCGTCCTTCCGTGGACATAAAAAAGGGCAACATCCGAAGAGTTGCCCTGATTTTGCTGGTAAGGCTTAGCTTACCAAATCACAGTTCTATTACAGAACTACGATGTTCTCAGCCTGAGGACCTTTCTGGCCCTGAGATACTGTGAAAGAAACACGTTGGCCTTCTTGCAGAGTTTTGAAGCCAGTGCTTGAAATAGCGCTGAAGTGAGCAAAAACGTCTGGGCCTGAAGCTTGTTCGATGAAACCGAAACCTTTAGTTTCGTTGAACCATTTTACTGTACCGGTAGTTGTGTTAGACATGATAAATATCCTGTATCTATTTGATTAATATGCCTGGTTTCAGGCGGTGGTGCTGGAAGTGGTGCTATGACTTATGAATACAGGACGTACTAATACAACAGTAACTGTTCGGTGTGCATAAATATGGTACTGACTTTCAAACTGCGGCCATTGTATAGCTTTTAAACAGGGCGTCAAACGTTATTTCTAAAAGATTGTTTAATTAAACAGACATTTATCAAAAAAATTAATTATTAGGCTGTGCTTTCAGTAGCTTAGCCGGTAAATTTCCCAGCAGTTATTTTCTGGTTTTAATGTTCAGCAAGCGCTGCTTACTTTAACTGCCGGAGCTGCCAGCGTTTTTATTGAGTATTTTTGGAGTGAAGTGGATGTCAGTGCAAATCAAAACCGACAACTCACCGGAGTTTGCGGAGGCAGTAAAAGAGCAAATTGTCAGTTTTAATGCCAGACACTGGGATGCATCTTTACGTCAGCCGCTTGGTTTAAAAATAACGGCAGAAAACGGTGAGTTGCTGGCCGGTTTGTCGGGCCGGACTTTTGGCAACTGGCTGATGGTGGATTATTTGTGGGTGGCGGAGCAGTGTCGTGGTCAGGGGTATGGTAAACGCCTGATGCAGGAAGCTGAAGCTATTGCCAAAAACCGTGGTTGTCGTTTTGTGCTGCTTGATACGCTCGATTTTCAGGCTCGGCCTTTTTATCAGCAACTGGGTTATCAGCTGGTATTTACCCAGCAGCAATATCCGCTGGACGGTGAGCGTTATTATTTGCAAAAGTTGTTGTAAGCCTGAGCCAGTGAAAACGCGGCCAAAAAAAAGCCCCCGTCAACCGGGGGCAAAGAGCGGATTTGTAATTCGCTCAAGGGTGCTGGGAACATCAGCAATAAAACAACAACATGGAAACTTCAGGTTGCGTTACTCGTCACTATTCATAAAACCGAGTAACTGCAACAAACTGGTAAACAAGTTAAAGATCGATACAAACAAACTGACGGTTGCCATGATGTAGTTGGTTTCACCACCATGCACAATCTCGCTGGTTTGCCATAAGATCATGCCCGACATCAGCAACACAAACATTGCAGAAACCGCCAGACTCAAAGCCGCAATTTCAAAAAACACCGCGCCTAAACCCGCCAGAAAAGCCACCAGAATGCCGACAGTTAAAAAACTGCCCATAAAACTGAAGTTGGTTTTTTTCACCAGCGCATAAGCAGAAAGTGCAAAGAAAATCGTGGCAGTGCCCGCCATGGCCAGCGTCACAATTTCGCCGCCATTTGGCATCGCCAGATAACGGTTGATGATAGGCCCCAGGGTGTAACCCATAAAACCGGTCAAGCCAAACACACCTAACAGGCCAAGTGCACTGTTACGGAATTTGGTGGTAAAAAACAGCAAACCAAAATAACCCACCAGCGTGATGATAAGGCCAGGATGTGGCAGGTTCAGACTGCTGCTGATGGCAGCGGCAAAGGCGCTGAACGCCAGTGTCATGGCCAACAGGGTATAGGTGTTACGTAAAACTTTGTTGGTTTCGATGGCGGAAAGCTGACCGCTGTAACTTTGACGATGCAGTGTATCCATAGTCATGCCCTCAGGTTGTGATGAAATAAGCACCAGAATCTTCAACTCATCTGGTACTTGCAGAATTACGAATATTTATACCTTGCTGGATTTCTAAGGTAAAATCGAATATAACTAAAATTAAGTTCGTTAAAACCGAAGTTTTAAGATGACACCTGTTAACTTTAACCAGCTGTATTATTTTTATCTGGTGGCCAGGGAGGGCAGCATTGCGCGTATCAGTGAGCAGCTGCATATCACACCACAAACCATCAGCGGCCAAATCAGTGCGCTCGAGCACAGCACCGGCAGTGCTTTGTTTAACCGGACTGGCAAAAAATGGTCGCTGACTGAAATGGGGCGGGTCACCTTTGGTTATGCCGAAGATATATTCCAGCTGGGCGATGAACTGCGCTCAGTATTGAAACACCATACAGTGACACAGTGGCAAACTTTTACCGTTGGTATAACCGATGTGTTGCCCAAGGCTTTCATTTATGAATTGCTCAAACCCGTATTTTCATTACCGGCTCAGCTTCGGCTGATTTGTCGTGAAGGTGAACAAAGTGCCTTATTGGCAGAGTTGGCGGTGAATAAACTGGATTTAGTGTTAACAGACGAGCCGCTGTCGCCTGGCAGTTCCATTAAAGCCTATAACCACGAAATCACCGAATCCGGCACCAGCTTTTTTGCCAGCCCCGCGTTGTTATCAAAATTGTCGCAGCGGCAATTTCCCGCTTGTTTACATCAGCAGCCGATGTTGTTGCAAAGTAAAAGATCTATTATCCGGCAGCGGCTGGATGCCTGGTTTGAGCAACAGGGCATAGCCCCACAAATAGTTGCTGAATTTGACGACAGTGCCATGATGAAGGCCTTTGGCCAACAAGGACTTGGTATATTTTCGGCACCTACACAGATAGAACAGAAAATTTGCCAGCAATACGAAGTACAGGTGATAGGGCGTAGTGATGCGATTCGGGAAGTGTTTTATGCCATTTCACCGGAGCGCAAACTGACGCACCCCGGTGTATTGCAGCTGGTGAATGCGTTATCCTCAGCGCGCTCTGGCTGAAGGCTGGCGATGGCCAAAACGCCCAAGTTGCTGTTGGGTTTCGGCTGTGGCCTGCAACAGTGTCTGACCGGCGCTTTCAATGGCTGACATTTGCTGATAAGCATCAGTGGTGCCTTGTTCTATTGCGGTCAGATGCTGGTGGGTTTGCTGATAACGTTTTTCCAGGTCAAGCACTGAGCTGGTGATATGCAACACACCTTGCTGCGCCTGATCCAATTGTTGTTGCAATTGAATAAAATCGTCGCTGGTGCTGCTGATATCCTGCTGCGCGCCTTTGGCCTGTTCATTAAGCCGCTCGGTTTCGGTTTTGGTTTCCCGCACCAGGCGCTCCATATCATTCAGAAAACCGGAGATCTGCCGGGTGGCGTCATTCACCTTGGCGGCCAGCGAACGTACCTCATCGGCCACCACCGCAAAACCACGGCCAGCTTCACCGGCCCGTGCTGCCTCTATTGCAGCATTCAGCGCAAGTAAGTTTGTTTGATCGGAGAAGTTCTCTACCATTTGCAGAATTTGCCTTACATTTTCAGAGTTTTGTTGTAAACCCTGTACTGTGGCGCCAAAGGTTTCCAGTAAACTGACAATGCCACTGAGTTGTTTTGATAAAGTGCTCATGCCCTGACTGGCATTGGCGGCTTTTTGTACTGTGGTTTGTGCCACCTGATTCATTTGATCACTATTGCTGACAATACTGGCCAGATGATCCAGGACATGGTCACTTTCACTGCGGATCTTTTCGCTGCGCTGTTCGGTATCCTGCAGGTGATGGCGGGTGGTTTTGACGGCCGAACTCACCTGCTCATTGATCTGATGGGTATGCTGTGCCTGCTGGTGCAAGCCGGTGAGCAGCTGACCCAGCTGACTGACAAACTGATTATATTCTTCCGATAAACTGCGGAATTCATCATAGGTAAAAGCTGGTAATCTGTGCTCCAGATCTGTACCCTTGCGGTTGGCTTCATGCAGCGCTTTCACCAGCGCCTGTACCGGACGCACTATCAGGTACATCAGGTAAAAAATAGTAAAAATAAAAGCGCCGCTGCCAAGCACTAAAGTTGTCCACCAGACAGTGCCGGCATGGCCGTCCGCCGGGTAGGCAAAATACAGGGCTAACCAGAAAATCACCATTAAAAAGCCGATATTACCTGCTATTTTACGGCTTAAACTATGGAAAAAAGTACGTTCGATACTGGTATACAGGCTGGCAAACCACTCCATCAGGCACATCCTCTGCAAATACAGTTTTTCGGGCTTTCAGCATACCATAGCAAAAAAAAGCAAAATTGAGCTGAATCAGTGTTTTGTTTCACTATATTTGCGATAAAAAATCAGGCGCTAAAACACTGGCTGAAAGCTCGCCATGCGCGGCCATAAAAAAACCGCAGTGTTTGACTGCGGTTTTTAACATGGAGCCATTAAAACAGCTGCTGAAATTTTAAGCGCTGCCCTGGGCTTTATACAAAGCTGATTACAGACGTTCCAGCACTGCTGCCGTGAAATCGGTGGTACCGTGGGTGCCGCCTAAATCGCGGGTGGTGCGATCGCCGGTGGCAATCACATCTGTTAAAGCCGCGAGGATTTTTTTCGCTTTATCCTGCATGCCCAGGTATTCCAGCATCTGGATTGATGCCAGGATCACTGAACTTGGGTTGGCCAGGTTTTTACCGGCGATATCAGGGGCGCTGCCGTGCACAGCTTCAAATACGGCGCAATCTTTGCCGATATTGGCACCTGGTGCCATGCCTAAACCACCGACTAAACCTGCACACAAGTCAGACAAAATATCGCCAAACAGGTTGGTGGTGACAATCACATCAAACTGCTGCGGGTTCATTACCAGCTGCATACAGGCGTTATCAACAATCATCTCAACAGCCTGGATATCCGGATAACGGGCGGCCACTTCCCGCGCTGTTTTCAGGAATAAACCAGAAGTCGACTTCAGGATATTGGCTTTGTGCACAATGGTGACTTTTTTGCGGTTTTCGCGGCGCGCCAGTTCAAACGCAAATTCAACAATACGCTCAGAACCTTCACGGGTAACCACACTCATGGCTTCAGCCAGTTCACCTTCGTTTTTCACCACCTGACCAGCGCCTGAATACATACCTTCAGTGTTTTCACGCACTGTGATGATGTCGATATTGTCGTAACGGGCTTTGGTGCCTTTAAACGAAATGACCGGGCGCACGTTGGAGTACAGGTTAAATTTCTTGCGTAAAGTGACGTTAATAGAAGTAAAACCTTCGCCAACAGGCGTCGTCAGTGGGCCTTTTAACGTGATTTTATTGCGGGCAATAGCGTCCAGTGTAGCTTGTGGCAATAAGTCACCGGTTTTTTCCAGCGCCGTTAAACCGGCATCAACAAATTCATAGTTAAAGTTACAGCCGGCTTTATCCAGCACAGCTAAAGCAGCATCAACAATACTTGGGCCAATGCCATCGCCTTTAATGACGGTAATAGTTTGTGAACTCATGCGGGTTCCTTAAATGTGGCAAGCAGGGGAAAGGATGTTGGTGACAGTTGGATCCGCTGTGGGACCACACTGCTTTTGGCAACATCGGAAACGGCGCGACTATAGCATTTTTCGTTATTCGTTTCCAGTTGATGGGTCTTTGTGAGCCATACAGCAAATTAATACCGAAAATAACTAAAAGTGATGAAAGAAAACTACAAAATGGGGGCCAGCGGCCAATAACACTGATGTAGTTCGAGTACCTGCTGTTGCCACTGCGCCATCGATAAATTGGCTAAATCCAATGCTTTGACGGCAGATTTTTGTGTGAGCAGCTGCTCAGCCGTCGGTGCAGTTTGCGGATAAAAAATGGATTCTGCTAAAGTCCAGCCTAATTGAATCAAGGCGTTAGCACATTGTTGCTGACTATAGCTACCTTGCATCGGCAGAGGTTCGCGATAACAGAGCACCGCATCCTGCCATAAGCGGTTAAAACCCAGACTGGCGACCAGCTGGCTGACCTGACGCGGAAAATCATTCAGCTGCCAACTGGTCTGATGACTAAATAACGCCAGAGGCGTCGTCTGATTGGATTGCTGCAGTGGATACCAACGGCAATGATCTTCCTGCATCATCACCAAACAAAAACTGCCAGCAAGCAACTGTGCTTGCAGCGGGGAAAGTTCAAGCTCGTTACTGGCTTTTGCCAGCAAGCTAAAGCAGGCGGCCAGGCAGTGCTGCAACTGAGTAAACCAGTGGGCATAAGGTTGACGGCAATCTGATTGTTGTTGTTCCAGCCAGCAGATTTTGAGTAAGAACGGCAGATTATCTGCGCCCACCAGTGCAACAGCATGCGCCGGGTCTCGCACCGGCAGTTGTTGTCTGGTTAGTAAACTTGCCTGGGCACAAAGTGCTGTCGCAAGTTGTGGTTGAGTCTGCAGCCAGGCAACTTGCTGGCGTACTGATTGATTTGGATTCAGTTGCTGCAGTTCAGCCAAACTGAATACCGGGACCAGCTCAGGCTCGGCGCATTGGCCGATAAAAAGCTCCAGCCACTGATTGTCTGGCAGCCGGGTGGGGGGCAGTAGCTTCATGCCCTGATCATACAGTTGACTGGGTTCAGGCTTGAGTTTTTTACTTGCAAGATCAAGCACATAAGCCTTGTGCTCTGGTGTGGTTTGGCTGATCAGTGCCACTTCACCTATACCGTCACTGCAAAAACGTCCAATCAGATGTAATTCACCGCCCCTGCTTGCCAGCAGGTTGGCAAAATATAAGTCAGCAGCCTGATACGGCTGTTGCAGCAGTCGCTGTAATGCGTTATCCAGGCCCAGCACCAGCTGTTGCTGTGTTGGGGTGATCTGAGCACTGAGCAGGCTGCAAAAACGGATGGCGTCGGCGTAAGGGGTTTGTTGCCAGAGGGCTTTTTGCTGCGAACTCAGACTGCTGTCGCGCAATAACCGCCGCCAGTGCCGGTAAGAAAAACTGTTGCCGGCCGCTTTGAGGCTGAATAAACCGGCGTTGAACATCAGCTCTGTGGTGCTGTGTTCATTGTTCTGTAGCAGCTGATGAACGCCGGTTAAACGGTAAAAAACCACAGCCACCAGCTCTTCGCAAAGTGATTGTGGCCATTTGGCTGCACTTCCAAGCTGATTTAACAACACCGCTTGTTTCAACGCCAACTGACTGGTCAGGCTGTAACCTGCCACAGTCAGTGAAAGCTGGCTTTGCATTAACCTGGGTTGCAGCTGGTGCAGTTTGCAAAACTCACTGGCCAGTTGTTCGGCCAGCAGCACGGCTTTATCCGACAGTTGCGGTTTGGCAGACTGCTGATAATAGCGATCCAGATATTGGTACAGCTGTAACAGCGCGGTGCAGTCTTTATGCATCAGTATCTGTTGCCTGCTGATAGAGACTGACGGCGGACTCGGCTAATGCAATCAGCTTTTGATTTTTAAATAACAAGGCGGTGCATTCTTGCCGGGTGGTAATGCCGTCGGAAATGTCTCTTTTGGTGCGGTAATACATCAGCTGGTACACATCATCGCCAACTTTTTTGGCTTCGGTAATATCAGGGCCACCCAGTTTTTCAATCAACTGAGGTTGTGTCAGTTCAGTTTGTGCATTGAGTTGGCTGATATATTTCTGGTTATAAGCTTCTCTGTCGTTCCAGATCATTTTCGACGGGTCGTCCTGATAAAACGTCAGCACCAGCCAGGTCAACAGCGGGTACAGCGGTATCGCAAGGGCGAGGATCCACCAGATCCGTTTGTTCATAAAAAAAGCTCCGTTTTGTGCACCGCGATTTGGTTTTGTGCACAACAAATTTTTGACGCTGCAACAGTGCAAACAATGTGCGGCCGGGTTTATCTGAAAAACAATACAAAAAGCCTGCCAGAAAGCAGGCTTTGGTTGATGTTAACTGCCCCGTGGCGCTTTGTCTGAGCAATACCGCACAATGCAGCCTGGAAACGACCAACAGCCGTCAGCGGGCAATTTTATAACAAGGTGTATATTTACTGCCCGGCAATTTCATCCGCCCTTGTGCCACAAAAGCCTCCAGCAAATTGTCCATCAGATGCATCAGCTCAGGCTCACCGGACAATACAAAAGGTCCATGTTGAGTGATGGCTTTAATGCCTTCATCTTTGACATTACCTGCCACTATACCGGAGAAAGCCCGGCGCAGATTGGCTGCCAGTTTTGCTTTGTCCTGCTCCAGATGCAGATCCAGTGATGCCATATTCTGATGGGTCGGCGCAAAAGGATGTTGAAAATCGCTGTCAATTTTTAAAGACCAGTTAAAGTGATAAGCATCACCTGTAGCCTTCCGATAAGCGCGCACATCGGCACAACCTTGCTTCAGTTTTTGCGCGACCAGTGGCGGGTTATCCACAATAACTTCAAACAGACTCAGTGCTTTTTCACCGAGGGTTTTTGCAATAAAGGCCTGCAGTTCCCGGAAATAAGCTTCACTTTGTTTAGGTCCGGTCAGGATCACCGGCAGCACCTGATCCTTATTGTCGTCATGCAACATGATGCCCAGAAGATACAGCAACTCTTCGGCAGTGCCGGCGCCGCCCGGGAAAATAATAATGCCATGGGCGGTACGGATAAAAGCTTCCAGCCGTTTTTCAATATCGGGCAAAATCACCAGTTCATTGACAATAGGGTTTGGTGGTTCGGCGGCAATAATGCTGGGTTCGGTCAGACCCAGATAACGGCCATGGCGGATGCGTTGTTTACTGTGGCCGATAGTGGCGCCTTTCATCGGGCCTTTCATCGCGCCAGGGCCACAACCTGTGCAGATATCAAGGCCGCGTAATCCCAGCTCATAACCCACTTCTTTGGTGTATTTATATTCCACTTCATTAATAGAATGGCCGCCCCAGCATACGATCATATTGGGTTCGACGGCTGAGCTGATCACACGGGCGTTGCGTAGTATGTCAAACACAGTGTGGGTGATATGGTCGCTGTTGTGTAAGTCCAGCCGGTTTTGATCAAAACCCAGCTGAGTGTGATAAAACAGAATGTCTCGCAATACCGCAAACAAATGTTCGTGAATACCTTTGATAATTTGCCCATCAACAAAGGCATTGGCCGGCGGGTTAAATAACTCAATTTTAATACCGCGCTCCCGGGCGATCAGGTTCACTGCAAAATCTTGAAATTGCTGATAAATTTCAGCTGAACTGTCGGTGTGGCTGCCGACGTTTAATACGGCTAAACAGCAGTTTCTGAACAGGCGGAAGGTTTCGCTATTGGAATTTTGTTTCAGTTGATCCACTTCCAGTTGCGATAACAAATCCATCGCACCCAGTGGGTTCAGTTGTACATGCATCAGTCTCTCCTTGTCGTCTGAGCCTTGGCGCCAGCGACCCAAAGAGGGGCCGGCCTGGCGGCAGCCCTGTTATGCTGGTTTAATCGCGGAACACCACTTTGTCGCGGCCACTGCGTTTGGCGTCGTACAAAGCTTCGTCCGCTCTGTCAAAAGCCTCACGGTTGGTGTCAGCGCTGCGAAGTTCAGTGGCGCCGAATGAAATAGTGATAGGTACGTTTTTATCTTTAAATTTAAAGGGGATACGTTTAATTTTTTCCCGGATGCTATTCAGTGGACTCACTAAATCTTTGATATCTGTTTCCGGGAATAACAGAATAAATTCTTCACCGCCGTAACGGGCGATAAAATCGGTTTCCCGCAGGCTTTGTTTTAATGCTTTGGCAATCACTTTTAAGGTTTTGTCGCCGGCGCTGTGGCCATAGTTGTCGTTAATGCTCTTAAAGTGATCAACATCAGCCAGCACTATGGTCAGTGGCCTGCCTGAGCGTTTGGCTCTTTTCACTTCAAGCTCATAACGTTCATCAAAGGCGGCTCGGTTTGGCAATTCGGTCAGCGCATCCTGCAGGCTGCGGAATTTTTGTTCGGCCAGACGTTTTTTAAACTGATTAGCCTCTTCTTCCAGCTCTTTTAACCTTTCGGCCATGCTGTTCAGCGCCTGCAGCATTAATTCACGTTCCTGCCGCTCCAGTTGTTCTTTGTCTTTGAGCGAGTTGGTGATCACACCCAGTTTGCTACTGACCATCGTCTGCAGCTGTTCCAGCGAAGTAGCCGATTTGGTTTCTTTACTCAGTAAATCTATCTGGCGCTCAATTTGTTCATTCAGCGCCTGCATTTTTTGTTTAATGTCATGGCTGCTGGTCAGCGATGACACCAACGAATGTTGCACACTGGTCAGTGCTTCATTCAGTTTTAATAAAAAGTGCTGGGCTGACTGCCGCTCGTCATTAATGCTGGAAATAATAATTTCGATAGTCTGCAGGCAGGCTTCCAGCAGTTTTTCAATATTAAGTTCAGTCAGCAGGCTTAAACGAATGGCCTCAATCGATTTGGCATATTGGCCTTCAAAGGCCAGCTCGCTGAGCAGGTTGGTTAATTCCACCGAAATTTGCCGGCAGATAGCGTCATAACGGTCAGTTTCCGCAGGTGCAGCTGTGGTCTGGTGATCCAGATCATGCTTGGCAGAAAGTGCCGACTGATACAACTCAGTTAAATGGGTTAAATGTGGCAAAAAGGCATTTACACTGGGGCTGGGTTCATCTACTTTGCTCAGCAGTTCACGTAAATCCCTTCTGAGCTGATCTGGCAAACCCCGTTGTTTCTGAAGTAGTTTTCCGGCTTCGGTTAGGCTCAGCTGGGCTTTTTTAACTTCTTGTTGCTGTTTGGCTTCCAGCAGTTTCAGCTGTTCGGTGGTGGCATCAATAAAAGGCAGGATCTTTTCCAGATCAATGCCTTTGGCCAGCTCCTGCCGCAGTCTGGCCAGTTTGTTGTCAAGGTCAACATCAATCCCCTTGCTGACCAACGACAGACGAGACACAAAGTTGGTCAGAATTTTAAACTGACCTTCATAAGTATCTTCGAGCTGTTTGCGGGCTTTTAACGCTGAGGCAAGTTGGATTTTGAGATTGTTGTCTGAGTCCACTACTGACGTTTTCCTGGCTAGAAGCGAGTGACGTTTGCGCTAAGTATATCGTTAATAAAGGCAAAAGCGCAGTCGTTTTATCGGAAAGCGACAAAATTAGCCGATAAAAAACGGCAGGTTCAACGCCTGCCGTTTTTTCTGTCCTGAGTGGGACTTTTATTTTATTTCCTGGTCAGGTAGTAGGGTAACCAGGATTGTTCTTCTACAGAGGTCAGGGTTGTCATTGCAGCTGTCCTGTTTATTCGGTTGGGGTTGATGTGTCTGGCATCAACGCTGCTTAGTTAACCATATTTCGAAACGAAAGTAAAAGTTGAGTTGTAATGTTTCAGTGTGACTTTCAGGGATTCTGAAAGCAAAAGTGTACACTTTGACCGCAAAGCGCTGGCGTCGTCGCTGAATTTGGCTTAGGTTGGGCCCAAGTTCAGAGGAGTTGTTATGAAAGTTATATTAAAAAGCTGGTGGGTGCTGATGTTGCTGTATGGCGCAGCAGTCAAGGCTCAAACCTATTATCAGATCAACATCAGTCAGCCGGAACATCATCTGGCCGAAGTGCAAATGAAATTTAAAGTAACCACGCCCGGCGTGGTTGAGCTTAAACTGCCGGCATGGCGAACCGGCAAATATCAGATCCTGGATTTAGCCAATGGGGTGCGATTATTTCAGGCCCGTGATCAACAAGGTCAGCTGCTGAAGTTTCGCAAAAAAGAAAAAAGCAGCTGGTTACTGGAGCTACCCGCTGCGGGTGACATTGAAGTCAGTTATCAGATATACGCCAATCAGCTGGGTGAGCGTAGCCGCCATATTGATGAAACCCACGCCTATATCAATCCGAGCGCTTATCTGATGTTCAGCGATGAGCTGCGCTCGCAACCTTCTACAGTGCAGCTGCAGGTGCCGGCCAACTGGCGCAGCACTTCGGGTATGCCACGTGGTGACAATCCACATCAGTTTAAAGCGGCAAACTATGACGTGTTGTCTGACTCGCCGATAGAAACGGGTATCCACCAGTCTTTTAGTTTTGTGGTTGATAACCGCAATTACGAAGTGGTGTTTTGGGGCGAAGGAAATTACGATTCGAAACAAATAGTGACTGATTTACAAAAGCTGGTGGCGCAGGCCCCCAGCATCTGGCAGGGTTATCCTTATCAGAACTACCTCTTTATTATTCATGCGACTTCAGGCGCCCGTGGTGCGACTGAACATTTAAATTCAACGGTGATCCAGCGTGACAGATTCAGTTTTGCCAGTCGCAAACATTATCTGGAGTTTTTAGGTACTGCCGCCCACGAGCTGGTGCACACCTGGAACGTCAAAGCTTATCGCCCGGCAGAACTGGTGCCTTATGATTATTTAGCGCCGAACTACACTGAGCTGTTATGGATTTCGGAAGGTTCCACCAGCTATTTCCAGAATCAGCTGCTGTTGCGTGCCGGTTTAATGACCCCGGCCGAGTTTTATGAAGACTTAGCCAAACGACTGGAGAAGTTTGCCCGTTTACCCGGCGCTAAAGTGCAGTCGGTGGCGCAAAGCAGTTTTGACAGTTGGATCAGTCTGTCGGGCGATCATGCCGATAACTTTAGTGTGAATATCTACTCTGAAGGGTATCTGGTCAGCTGGCTGCTGGATCAACATTTATTGCGCCACTCCGGCCTCAAAGCCAATTACCGCACCCTGCATAATGAGTTGTATCAGCGTTTTGGCAAAACCACGGCTTTTACTGCCGCTGACGTACAACAAATTGCGCTGGATTTAACCGGCAAACCCCTGACTGAATTCTGGCAACAGCAGGTTGAAAGCCCGCTACAACTGGATGCCGCAGCCTTGTTGGCAGACGCTGGTCTTGAGTATAAAACAGCCGACAAACAACAGGCCTGGTTAGGTGTAACCGGCAGCTTTAATGCCGGGGTCGAAAAGCTCAGTAAAGTGGAGCGTGACGGTCCGGCCTGGCAAGCGGGTTTAACTTCAGAGGACGAAGTCATCGCTGTAAACCGGTTGCAGTTAAAATCGGCACTGACTGACAGGCTCAAAGATTTTAAACCAGGTGAAAAGCTGACGTTAACACTGTTCCGGCAGGGCCGGTTGCTGGATAAAACTGTGACCTTAGGCGCTTTACCGGCTGAACCCGGTAAAATTGTGCCAGTGAAAAAACCAAGCCGTCAGCAGAAGTTATACCACCAGGCCTGGCTTGGTGTGCCGCTTACTGATGGTGCTGATAGCAAGGCAAAACGCTGAGCTAAAACCCTGAAGGAAAAATTATTTAGTATCAACAGCTTAGCTGTTCAGAATAAAAAAGGCCGAAAATGCGGCCTTTTTTATCAGCTTTACCGACGATGTTATTGTCGGGTTAAACGGATATTAGGTGGCGTATAAGGCTCGCTGCTGCGCAGTGGGTTAATATCCAGCCCGCCTCTTCGGGTATAACAGGCATACACAGCAAGAAATTCCGGCTGGCAGCGGCGCTGAATATCCAGATAAATGCGCTCAACACATTGTTCATGAAATTCATTGTGATGGCGAAAGCTGATCAGATAACGCAATAAACTTTCGTGATCGATGGCCGCGCCCCGGTAATGAATAAATACACTGGCCCAATCCGGTTGTGAGGTAATGAGACAATTGGATTTTAATAAATGGGAATGTAATTTTTCTTCCACCTGATGTGCAGGGCCTGCCAGTTTTAACAGTTCCGGGTCAAATTCATACTGCTGCACTTCAATATCCAGATCATCCAGGCATCGCCCCTGGATCCAGGTGGGCTGAAACGCGATCAGTTCATTGACATGATGAATAGTCACTTCAACTTTGGCACCGGCACAAGCCGATAAATCGCGCACCAGCGTTTGATACAGCTGGCTGATATCTACAAAACGGGTTTGGTTCAGGCTGTTCAGATACAACTTAAAAGACTTGGACTCAATCAGATTGGCCGAAATCACCGGCACCACAAAAGTGGCCAGTGCCACCATAGGTTTGCCTTTATGATTGAGCCAGGATAGCTCGTAGGCATGCCAGATATCCTGACCATAAAATGGCAAAGGTTCGGTGCCGGCAGCCAGGCCAATGGCATCGCGGCCGAGCTGACGTGGTACGGGTTGTAGCAGGCCGGCGTCGTACTGGTCGGTATAAGCTGTGGTTTTGCCCAGGCTTAAATGGGCGAGTAAAGATTCATCAGGTTTTGTCATGGCAAGCTCGAACCGGTTAGAATGCGGCAATTTTATCACAGGATATTGGGCTGTTATGTCTGAAGTTGCGCTGCAATTGAGCGATTTATTAAAAAAATCCCGGCAAGTTGCCGAATCGAATGGCCAGCAATGGTGGGCTTATGCCGAACCTGAGCAAACTTCCCCTTGTCAGTATGGTGAGGTGGTCAATGAGCAAGTCGCCTGGTGGCCGGTGTTTGTACAAAATCCTATTGATTTTAGCGGCCTGGAGCATGGGCTTGAGCTTGAATTACATCCGGACATCAAAGCTTATTACAACGTGGCTTTTGGCGGTGGTTTAAAGCTGCAGCATCAGCGTGGGCCTGTTGAGCTGTTAATGCCCTGGCATCAGGCCGACACTGAGCGGTTGCAACAAAATATTATTGGTCATGTGCTGATGAAAAGACGGTTAAAACAACAAGTCACCATCTTTTTTGCCGTAACCGACGATGAAGATTTGTTGTTGTCTGTGCTCAACAGCACAGGTGAGGTGTATCTTGAGCGGGTGGGCTGTGAAGTAAAGGAAAAGCTGGCCGGCTCTTTAACTGAATTTTTACAGAGCCTGAGCTTGCCGGCATAAAAACCGGCAGGCGCTGTCACAACAGTTGGCCGGCCTGATGTTATTGGCATTGCCAGGCAATGTTGCTTAACAACCGGCAAGGTTCACACTGGAAATCAAACAGCTGATGTAGCGGTGTTTTCAGTGCCCAGGCTTTGCCGCAGCCAGGGCACAGTTTATCCGCTTCCTGACTGCAGTCTTTACTGCTGCCACTATAAAGTGCGTAATAAACCGGTCGTTGCAACGACTGCTCCAGCTTCCTGGTAAAAGTCCGCCCTTGCTGATTCAGCTTACTGTGCAGCCTTTGTAAGCTGCGTTCAGCGGTATTATCCAGCACTCTTTTTTCCTGCATCTGAATTTCATCCAGCGCCTGATATTGCAGCTGCCAGCGGATCAAATCTTCATGGTCCTGTGCTGAGGTGGCCTTCAACTGATAAAGCGGTACAGGGGCAAAATGTTCAGCACAATAAAGCACTGAATTACTGTGGCCAAAACGGCAATAAAGGATATAAGCCGCCGGTGTTTTGCAAGGATCGGTATGGTTGGACATCAGATCTTCGCCAAGCACTGCCATCTGAGGATAAGCAAGGCCGGCACTGCCAAGCGCCTGTAATGCCGCAAGCCCTCTTTGGCTATGGTGTTGTTTTTGCAGTGCATCAGGCGCAGGTAAAATCAGCCGGCTGACAAATTCATCCTGCGCCAGATAAGTCGGAAACTCGCGACCCAGTATCTGCCCCTGAAAAATAAGGCATTCCAGATATGCCCGCACCGCAGCTTCAGCGGCCGGGTAACTGGTGTCGGCAATAATACGAAATCTGAGTTCAGCCACCCACATCAGCTTTTATCCTGTAGTTGTTGTAACAACAACAGCGCCTGGTCAAGTTTTTGCTCCAGGCGGCGGATGTCTTGTTGCAGCACAGCAAGATCAACAGTTTCTGCTGCAGGCAATGCCTCTTGTTGTAACAGATTGTTGTCTGGTTGTGCAGCATCGGGCAGGGCAGCCGGCGGATTTGCCCGCCATTGCTGGTAAGCGCTGAACAGTTCAGGTGCGGCCACACCTTTGCCGGCACGGGCGCGCACCAGCGCCAGGCTTGGGGTTTTGCCTTCCTGCTGCAATGTGGCGGCAATCTGGCATACCAGAGAATACAAAGCTGTCATGGTTCAGTCGTTTTTGCTAAAAAGTGGTTTAATTTACCACTTGTTACAAATGGATAGCGAGCACCTAATTGATAACTTATTGTTTTTAATGGTAAGTTTTATTGGCATTTGGTTTGCTTATGCCATGGCGAAAACAATTCTCCCATTCTTTTTTAAGTAAGTATTTAATAAGGATCTTTTTTATGAACTCTCTGATGAAATTATTCGCTGCGGCCACTTTAACTTCTTTATTATCCGGCTGTGTGATTGCAGTAGGGCATGATGACAATGACGATGACAACTGGAGCAAAACCAAAAAAGTCCAGCAAACCAACCAAAACTATATCAGTCAGTTAAAAACAGGTGTGGATGCAGCTTCAGTGCGTAACAGCCTGGGAACCCCGGATTTTACCGAGTCGTTCCAGAAAAACGGCGACACAGTGGAAGTGTTGTTTTACCGCACCCACCGCAGCCATGGTGACGGCGTGACCACCAAAGACGAATGTACCGCGCTGATTTTCCAACGTGGTTTATTAGTTGGCTGGGGTGATAAAGCGTATCAGCAGCTGTAATTTTCCCGCTTGAACACAAAACCGGCCTCTGGCCGGTTTTGTTGTTTATGGACCTGATTTGCGCTCTTGCTATTGCCTGCTATGGTGGATAAGCCACTGATGATAAAAAAGGAAAAGGCAAGATGAGCGATATTTCTGCGCTGGAAAATCCAACCGATCAAAGTTTAAAAGTTGAAGTGTTAAATGCCGAGCAACTCAAGCTGGCCGCATCCATTTTGTATATGGCCTATCATGACGATCCGCTCTTTATGCAAATTTTCCGTGCTGAAACGCCTGATTATGAAAAAAGGCTGCGTTCGGCCATCCGGGAAGATCTGGCCGCGTTCTGGCAGGCCGGTCAACCTATTCTGGGGTTATTGCAGGGTGAGCAGTTATTAGGGGTGGCCTGTATTACCACGCCTGCTTCTGAGCTGACAGGTGACAGATTCTGGCACTGGCGGTTAAAAATGTTATTAACCGCAGGTTTGTTGTCGACCCGGCAAATGCTGGAAAAAGAGCAAAAAATACATGCGGCTATGCCGGCTAAAAACTACCATATGCTGGCCTTTCTGGCGCGCAATCCCAGTTACCATCACCCTGCAGCCATGCGCACCTTTTTACAGGCGATAGATCACTGGGTAGATCAGGATGCCAGCTCAGAAGGCATTGGTGTTTTTGTTACCCTGGATAAATATTTGCCGCTTTTTCATCAGGATGATTATCAGCAGGTGGCCCGGCTTGACTTTCAGACGGTCAGCGGTACATTGCTGTTTCGATCAAGACAACAAAGAGCCTGAGTCAAATGCAGCAGTTTCGAAGTTTTGCTGAGTTTTATCCCTATTATTTAGCTGAGCACAGCAAGCCGCTGTGCCGTGCTTTACATTATGCCGGCAGCACTGTGGTGCTGCTGTTGCTGGGCTGGTTGAGTTACAGCGGTCTGTGGCACTTTGTCTGGTTGTTGCCGCTGGCAGGTTATGGTTTTGCCTGGGTTGGCCACTTTTTTATTGAGCACAATAAACCCGCGACTTTTCAGTATCCATGGTACAGCCTGCTCGGTGATTGGGTGATGTACAAAGATTTTTTAACCGGACAGCTTGCCGCCAAATTACAGCAGCTGCCTAAACACTCAGCCCCATAATTAGCATCACTCAGGTTTTAAAGGCTGGCAGTTCAAAAGCGGCCAGTCTTAAGCCTTTCAGCCACAACTGTGCCTGATACCGGCTTTCGCCATCACCGCTAAATTCCACCAGATACAAAGTTCGAAGCACCCGGTGACCGTCCTTTTTCACCAGTTTGTGACTGACCCTGGCACAATCTAAAAACTGAATTTGTTGTTGCTGGCACAATTGTTTGGCAAGGGCTGTTGCTCTTTCATCCTGACGGCGTTGCAGCAGAAAAATGTAGGCAATTAACATCAAGCCTATTAATACAGCGACTGAACTCATTATTTTTCTCCGTTTGAACCCGGATGATGAGGTTGGCGGCAAGGATTTGCAAGCCGTGCTAGTATGTGCGCCGGAAAAAAAATACGTGCGCCAAAAAAACTGCGAAGGGGCTGCTGATGCATCAACAAGTTGCCGTGCTATTAAGCCAAATCGAAATTGAACTCAAAAATCTGCAATTATGGAGTGTAGTGCCGCCTTCGGCCGAAGCGCTGGCCAGTCAGGCGCCGTTTTGTTGTGACACTATGCCGCTGGAACATTGGCTGCAATTTATTTTTATCCCGCGTATGGGGGCTTTGGTGGAAGGGCGTTTGCCTTTGCCGGTGAGTATTGCGGTTTGTCCTATCGCCGAAGAAGCCTTTGCCCCAGTCACCGAAGAGAAGCTAAAGCTGATTAACCGTATCGCTGATTTAGACCAGTTATTAAGTGGCAAAAGGATACAACAAAGTGCCAGATGTTGAGCTTGCTGCTGCAGAGCCAGTGCAACTGAAAATTTTATATCAGGACCCTTATCTGGTGGCTGTGGATAAACCGGCCGGTATGCTGGTACACCGTTCCTTTCTGGACAAACATGAAACCCGTTTTGTGATGCAAACGCTCAGGGATCAACTGGGGCAACATGTGTTTCCGGTGCACCGGCTCGACCGGCCAACCTCCGGTGTGTTGCTGTTTGCCCTATCGTCTGAAGTAGCCCGTTTATTAACAGAGCAGCATCAGCAGGAAAGTTGGCGCAAGTTTTATCTGGCGGTGGTGCGCGGTTATGTCAAAGCCCCCTTGCTGCTGGACTATGCGCTGAAAGAGCAGCTGGATAAAGTAGCCGATAAAAAAGCGCGGCAGGATAAAGTGGCGCAGGATGCACGCACTGCGATTTGGCCGCTGGCGCAGGTGGAATTGCCGATAGCGGTAGGACGTTACCCGGCAGCCCGTTATAGTCTGGTGGCACTACAACCACAAACCGGCCGTAAACATCAGCTCAGGCGCCATCTTGCCCATTTGTTTCACCCTATAGTGGGTGACACCAGCCATGGTGATGGCAAACACAACAAATTGTTTGCTGAACATTTTGGTAATAACCGTTTATTGCTGGTGGCAAAAAGACTGGAGTTTTTGCACCCCATCAGTGGTGAAGTGATGCAAATTGATGCAGGCATCGATGACATATCTGCTTTGTTCGCCGGTTTTGGCTGGCCCGTCGATGAGGATTTTTATCAGCAGTTGTGGTCGGATTGTGATGCTGCTGCTCTTCCGTTGTTATGTCATACCGAAGCTGACCGATAAATACAGCAGCTTCTCTAGAGTGTTTTATTACAGTTACACAGGCTCTGCGTGTTTTTTGTGCAGAGTGCTGTGGAACTTACGCAAACAAGCCACAACACCACAGAAAAAATGACAGATTTTTGTCAAATCCCGCATTATTTTTTCACTATGATCAGCCGGTTAACCTGATTATTTTTTAGCTGCACCGACCTGTCAGAATTTTGCGTCCGCTTATCACATTCTCTGTATACAAAATATCCTCGCTGTGTTTATAGTGGTTTTGAGGCGGCACAAAAAAAGCCGTCCAAAACAACAATTTGGAGAATAATAATGAAATCTACGTGTGGAACATCAGGTTTTAAGCGGTCCCTCGCCGCAATTGCAGTTTCTGCAGTGCTTGGGATGTCAGCATCAGCTTATGCAGCTGATACCTCAAATATCATCGGTAAAATCTCGGGCGTGCAATCTGCCGCAGGTTACAAAGTTCAGGTCACTGATCCTAAAACCGGCTTTAAGCGTGAAGTTGCAGTAGATGCTTCAGGTAACTTCCGTCTAAGTCAGTTACCTATTGGTGCTTATGTTGTTGAAGTGGTCAATGCCGGTAAAGTTGTGGCCAAAGACGAGGTACGCTTGTCTTTAGGTTCAAACGCTGTTGCTCAGTTTGAAATTGCTCAGGCGTCCAGTGACACTGAAGTGATCCAGGTGACCGGCGCCCGGATTCGCGCTGTGGATGTGACCAGCACAGACTCTGGTCTGGTACTGGGTGAAGTTGAGTTCGATAAAATGCCAATAGCCCGCAACATCACAGCCGTTTCGTTACTGGCACCAGGTGTTGTATTAGGTGACTCTAAGTTTGGTGCGTCCGGTGGAGCCGGTTTTGCGTCATTCGGTGGTTCGTCAATTTCTGAAAACTCATGTTATATCAACGGCCTGGAAGTAACCAATACTCGTCAGGGTTTAGGTTGTGGTTCAGTACCATTTGAATTTTACAAAGAATTCCAGGTAAAAACCGGTGGTTATTCTGCCATGTACGGCCGCACCACAGGTGGTGTATTAAACGCAGTAACGAAATCTGGTACTAACGAGTGGGAATTTGCATTTACTGCCAACACCCAACCGTCTTCATTACGTTCTGAAGGTAAGAAGTCTTATGGTACAGGCGTACGCTTAGGTCAGGTGTTTAAAGATACAACTGCAGATGAGTTCAGCGAGTCTGATATCAGTTTTTCAGCCAGTGGTGCACTGATTGAAGATAAACTTTTTATTTATGCCATTGTGAACCCACGGGATAAAAGCTCTAAATGGGCTGATACCAGCGGTCGTTTACCTTACGATGCAGACAACAGATATCGTGTCAACGAATCTTCAGGCGGTGATAACCTGTTCTGGGGTACCAAAATTGACTGGGATATTGCAGACGGTCACCGTTTAAGTGTGTTTGCCTATTCGGATCGCACTGACTCTGAAGAAACCCGTTATGCTTACAACCCGAATAGCGGTGTGATTGGCGCCAAACAAGGTGACTTCCTGAACGAACGTGGTGGTGAAGCTGCCAGTCTGAGTTATGTGGGTAATATCACTGACGATTTCACCGTTAACCTGATGCACGGTAAGATCAAAACCCAATATGGCACTACACCTTCAGTCGTAGATTGTCCTATTGTTTCTGACGGCCGTGGCGTGCCGAACCCAATCACAGGTTGTGGTGCCGGTGGTTCTATCGGTGACGACTATGATGACAATGAACAAACCCGCCTGGACTTTGAATGGGCTTTGGGTGAATTCCACGGTAACCACTTGCTGAAGTTTGGTTACGACAAGCAGGATCGCCAATCCCGTAAAACTACAGCGCCAGTGGGTGGCCATAACTACACCTACGTAACCAAGCAGCCTGGTGACATTATTCAGGGGAACAACGGTACCCTGTGGACAAACACCACAGGCAGTCCTGTTGATCTGGTTGAAGATCGTATTTTCATCGGCGGTGGTTCTTTTGGTAGTGATCTGACCGCTTGGTATATCGAAGATCAGTATCAGCCAACCGAACAGCTGACGCTGAACATCGGCGTACGTCAGGACCACTTTGTCAACACTGGTGCTACCGGCATTGACTTTGTTGACTTAAAAACTGATGTTGCACCACGTCTTGGCTTTAGCTATGACCCGACAGGGGCAGGCGAGTCGAAAATTTTTGGTACTTGGGGCCGTTATTATCTGCCGGTTCCTAACAACACCAACTACCGTGCTGCCTCTGGTGTAGATGACACGACAACCCATTATTATTTCACGGGCTTTGATCCGGTAACTGGCGCACCTACAGGTGCTACACCAGTCAATGGTTCAGTGGCAAACTCTCAGGTCGTGAACTCAACCTCATCAGCAATGCCAAGTGTGGCCTTGTTCCAGGCGCAGGAAGCAGATCCATTCTACAAAGAAGAGTGGGTGTTGGGTTATGAAACGCAAATTACTGAAGAGTATTACGGTTCTATCCGCGGTACCTACCGTTTTGTTGGCGCGGCGCTGGACGACTTCTGTGGTCCTGTAGCGAACCAGCACTTCTGTACTCTGGTCAACCCGGGTAAACCAGGCAGCTGGTACAGCGATGATGATGAAGACAACATCCCTGATCCAGGTTCATTAACCACCTATAGCCCGGAAGATATGGCGTTACCTGAGGCAGAGAACGAATACGTTGCCTTACAAAGCCAGGTTGGTTTCCGTGGTGAAGCTCTGCGCTGGGACTTAATTTACACCTGGTCCCGCAGCACTGGTAACTTTGAAGGTGCGGTGAAGTCTGATATTAACCAGGCTGACGCCGGTATTACGCAGGACTTCGACTTCCCGGCTCTTATGGATGGTGCTGATGGTTATCAGGCCAACGACCGTCGTCACGTATTTAAGTTCTTCGGTAGCTACGATATCACTGAAGACTTAGTGGTAGGTCTGAACTCAACCTTGTCCAGTGGTCGTCCGTTAAGTATGTTTGGTCAGGGTTACCCAAGCTCAGACTCTAAACTGTACGGCAGCTATGGTGATACTTTCTATCTGGTGACTGGTTGTCCAGACACCAATGCCAACGGCAAGTGTGACACGGCAGAACGTCAGTTCCGTAAAGTGCCTCGCGGTACCGCTGGCCGTACGCCATGGAACTTCAATATTGACTTGTCGGCACGGTACAACTTCGAAATTTCAGGTGTTGAAATGGGCGTTAGCGTAAACGTCTTTAACATTCTGAATATTCAGGAAAGTACTTCCCAGAACGAGCACTATGAAGCACGTCGTTCAGCTGGTACCTATAACCCATGGTACGGTGCTGACTACACCTGGCAAACGCCACGTTATGTTCGTCTCGGCCTGGACGGCCGTTTCTAAGCCTGCAAGCTAAATCTCCCTATAAGCAAAAACCCGGCGTAAGCCGGGTTTTTTTATGCTAAACAGGCATTGTGAATGCTGTCAGTGCCTGGCTCAGAGATTGTTATTCCACACTACGCAGCAGGGCGTTGATACCTACTTTGGCACGGGTCTGAGCGTCGACTTTTTTCACAATAATTGCGGCGTACAGACTGTGTGAGCCGTCTTTGCTTGGGATTGAACCAGGTACCACTACAGCACCAGCTGGCACGCGGCCGTAAGTGATTTCACCGGTTTCACGGTCGTAAATGCGGGTGGACTGGCTGATATAGACGCCCATCGACAACACAGCGCCTTCTTCGATAATCACGCCTTCCACCACTTCAGAGCGGGCGCCGATAAAACAGTTGTCTTCAATAATGGTTGGGTTGGCCTGCAGCGGCTCTAACACACCCCCAATGCCAACACCACCGGATAAATGTACGTTTTTACCAATCTGGGCGCATGAACCCACAGTGGCCCAGGTGTCGACCATAGTGCCTTCGCCCACATAAGCGCCAATATTGACGTAACTTGGCATCAACACCACGTTTTTGCCGATAAAACTGCCTTTACGCACTGCAGCTGGTGGTACTACACGCATGCCTTCAGCGACAAAACGCTCGTGGGTATAGTCGGCAAATTTCATTGGCACTTTGTCAAAAAAGGTATTTTCAGCGCCATTCATCACCTGGTTGTCGTTAATACGAAACGACAATAACACCGCCTTTTTTAACCATTGGTGTGTCACCCATTCTCCGGCAATTTTTTCCGCAACCCGTGCCTGACCGCTGTCCAAGAGCGCAATAGCAGCAGCAACTGCGGTTTTTACGTCATCACTGACAGTAGCAGGAGTGATGTTCATTCTGTCTTCAAATGCGCTTTCGATAATGCTTTTTAAATCAGCCATGATGGTGCGTTAGCCCTCTGTTGCATGGGTAAGTTGTTCCACCAGCACGCGGCGCAGCTGGCTTTGTTGCTCGCTGCTCAGCGCCTCGTCCTGGCGGGTGGAAATCATAAAAAAGTCTTCGGCACGCTCACCAATGGTGGTGATTTTGGCGGCGTGAATATTAATTTCACACTGGGCAAATACCTGACCGATATCGGCCAATAAACCCGGCGTGTCTAAAGCGGCCAGCTCCAGCATAGTGCGCTGTTTGTTTTTACCTGGTAAAAACACCACTTTGGGCGGCACATGAAACGCTTTTAACTGTTTATTCGGTCTGGCTTTATTGCGCTCCGGCGGCAGCTGGTTGCTGATATAAGTTTCCAGCGCTTTTTTAATGCTGCTAATACGCGAAGCCGAAGTGACAGCGGCGCCGTTTTGCTCCAGCACCACAAAGGTATCCATGGCGTACCCATCTTTATTGGTCATGATCTGGGCGTCGTAAATACTGACTTTTTTGCTGTCAAGCGCGGCCACCATCCGGGCAAACAGGTTCGGCTGGTCGGCGGTATAAACAAAGATCTGGGTGCCACCACGCATTGCGGTGGGGCTGATTAACACCAATGGTTTAGTAAAATCAGTATGTTGCAGCAGATGTTCAGTATGCCAGGCAATCAGCCTTGGGTTATAACGGGCAAAATAGTCGGCTTTAAACTTGCTCCACAAGGGGCTGATTTGTGCTTCGCTAAAACCGCTGTCGGCTAATAAACGTAAAGCTTCAGTCTGGTGTTCGCGGATTTGATCGCGCAAATCCATCGGTTTTTCCAGACCCCGGCGAAACGCCTTTTGTGTGCCTAAATACAACTCACGCAGTAATGAACCTTTCCAGTCATTCCAAAGGTTATCGTTGGTGGCGCGGATATCGGCCAAAGTTAAACAATACAGATAGTTCAGCCGGGTTTCGTCGCGCACTTTTTCAGCAAATTCGGCAATGACCGAAGGGTCGTGAATATCACGACGCTGCGCTGTCACCGACATTAATAAATGTTGTTCGACCAGCCAGACAATGAGTTTGGTATCAAATTCGCTGAGTTTATGCAGTTTGCCAAATTCGCGCGCGTCCATAGCGCCCAAATCTGAGTGATCACCACCGCGGCCTTTGGCAATATCGTGGAAAATACCGGCTAAATACAACAGCTCTGGTTTTTCCAGCCGTTTCACGATGTCGGTGCAAAGCGGAAACTCAGTGGCAAACTCGGGCTCGCTGTACCTGTGCAGGTTTTTCAGCACCCTGTGGGTATGCTCATCCACAGTGTAAGCGTGAAATAAATCAAACTGCATCTGGCCCACAATATTGCGCCACTGCGGTAAATACGCGGCCAGAATACCGTGACGGTGCATCAGGGTAATGGCTCTGTCCATGCCTTTGGGGTGACGCATAATGGCCATAAACAGCTGGCGGCAACCGGCATAATCCTGTAAATCACCCATTAAACGGCGCCGCACCTGGCGCAGCAAGCGGATGGTTTCTGAGTGAATGCCGTCAATCTGGCTGTGATTGGCAATGTGCCAGAACAGCTTCAGAATATTTTCGCGTCTGGCAAACACCGCTTTGTCGGTGGCAGAAATTAGATGGCCCTGAATCTCAAAAGAGTCATCCAGCGGTAGCACCTTAAACTTGCTGTGGCTTTTTAAAATGCTGCCTTCAAAGTGTTGCAGCAGCATGTCGTTCAGTTCACTGACCCTTTGTACTGTCAGGAAAAACCTTTTCATCATGCGCTCAACCGAGGCTTTACCGTCATCACCAAAACCGAGGCGACGGGCAACGGAGGGCTGATAATCAAACAAAATGCGGTTTTCGTTGCGGCCCGCTTCTAAATGCAAAGCAAAACGCATTTGCCATAAATAGGCTTCACATTCCATCAGTTCCTGGTATTCATCTTCAGTCAGATACTGATGCGCCACCAGCTCGTGCATGGTGCGGGTACGGAAGTGTTTTTTGGCCACCCAGCCGATGGTCTGAATATCCCGTAAACCACCGGGGTTGGCTTTTAAATTGGGTTCAAGGTTATAGGCAGTGCCATGGTACTGCGCATGACGGCCTTGTTGTTCGTGGCGTTTGGCCTGAAAAAAGTCTTTACTGGGCCAGAAGTTATCTTTGCCAACTTCCTGTTGCAGCTCGTTAAATAAGGCGGCATTGCCACAGAGGTAACGCATTTCCATCAGGTTGGTGGCAATGGTGATATCGTCGCGGCCAAGGCTTAAAGATTCTTTGATGGTGCGCACGCTGTGGCCTACTTCAAGACGTAAATCCCACAACATGGTAATAAAAAGACCGATATTGTCCTGCTGCGCTTTATTTAACTTGCTGCCGGTCAGGATCAGCAAATCCACATCAGAAAAGGGGTGCAACTCGCCACGGCCATAACCGCCAACGGCAATCAGGCTGAGCTGTGATTGTGATGCTAAATCAAAGTGTTGCCATAAAGCTTGCAGCACTTCGTCAATAAAACGGGCACGGGCGCGCACCAGACTGGCCACAGTGTGGCTGTCGGCGGCAATTTTCAGCCAGTCGAGAAAGTCGCTGAAGTATTTTTTATAACTGTCGAGGGTAAAGTGGCCCGGTATAGTCTGATCAAAAGCGAGCGCCGTGCTCATAACTTGTTACCCTTGCTGATCGCTGCGGCCAGCTTGTTGAAGCTTCATGGCCGCAGTCCGGTCAGGAGCTGCCGGCGTGTTATTCGGCCGTCAGAATTCTGTCGATAGTGTCATCCTTGCGCAAAGTCAGGATTTCACAGCCCGTGTCTGTCACTAAGATAGTGTGTTCAAACTGAGCAGATAAACTACGATCTTTCGTCACAACCGTCCAGCCGTCTTTTAACAATTTGCTGTGACGATCACCGGCATTAATCATCGGCTCTACCGTTAAACACATGCCGGTTTTGAGTACTTCACCAGTGCCAGGGCGGCCATAATGCAATACCTGTGGATCTTCATGAAACACAGCGCCAATGCCGTGGCCACAATATTCACGCACTATCGAATAATTGTGTTTTTCCGCGTGCACCTGAATAGCGTGGCCAATGTCACCTAACCGGCAGCCGTTTTTCACTTTTTTCAGGCCCAGATACAAACACTCCTGAGTGACACGGATCAGCCGCTCGGCCAGAATACTGGGTTTGCCAATCACAAACATTTTTGAGGTATCACCGTGGTAACCATCTTTAATCACTGTGATATCGATATTGACGATGTCGCCGTCTTTGAGCAGCTTGTCGTCGGCCGGAATACCATGACAAATCACATGGTTGACCGAAGTACAAATGGACTTGGGGAAACCGTGGTAATTCAGTGGGGCAGGGATGGCCTGTTGCACATTGACGATATAGTCATGACAAATCCGGTCCAGTTCGCCGGTGCTGATACCCGCTTTGACATGAGGCTCAATCATTTCAAGCACTTCAGCTGCCAAACGGCCTGCAACACGCATTTTTTCAATCTGTTCCGGGGTCTTAATGTTCGCCGCCATGCCATCTCTCTCTGCTGCAAAACTACACAATACATTGTGTTTATGGGGCGCCTATGGTATAAAGCGCGCCGCAATTTGGCAAATAGCTTGTGGTTTTTTTCGAAAATACTGCAAATGAAACACCGGATTTGCAAATCAACCTTAATTAAATAACACACATACATCGTCACATAAGCCGGGGTGCCAATGAAAATTGGTCGGATTTATGGGGTGTATGGAGGCCTAACCCCCCAAAAAGGAAATACTCTGATGGCAAAAGTTTCAATGCGCGATATGCTCCAGGCGGGCGTACATTTTGGTCACCAAACCCGTTACTGGAACCCAAAAATGAAGCCATTCATTTTCGGCGCCCGTAACCGCGTTCATATCATCAACCTGGAAAAAACTGTTCCAATGATGAACGACGCTCTGGCTTTCATTCAGTCAGTTGCTGCTAAAAAAGGCAAAATCCTGTTTGTTGGTACCAAGCGCGCAGCTTCAGAAGCGATCAAAGAAGCAGCTCTGCAATCTGATCAGTACTATGTAAACCACCGCTGGTTAGGTGGCATGCTGACTAACTGGAAAACAGTTCGTCAATCTATCAAGCGCTTGAAAGACCTGGAATCACAAAGCCAGGACGGTACTTTCGACAAGCTGACCAAAAAAGAAGCTTTAGACCGTACCCGCGAGATGGAAAAGCTGGAGAAGAGCTTAGGCGGTATCAAAGACATGGGCGGCTTGCCTGATGCTCTGTTTGTGATCGACGCAGACCACGAACACATCGCTATCAAAGAAGCAAACAACCTGGGTATCCCAGTTGTTTCTATCGTTGATACCAACTCTGATCCAAAAGGTGTTGACTTTGTTGTCCCAGGTAACGATGACGCTATCCGCGCTATCCAACTGTACCTGAGTGCTATCAACGCAGCTATCGTTGAAGGCCGTGATAAAAACATCGAAGTTCAGGCTGAAGCCGACAACTTCGTTGCAGCTGAGTAATACAGCTGTATGCAGACTGTCATCTGCAGTCTGCAATCACCTTTTAATCTGGACAGGGGCTACGGCCCCTGTTTGTTCAACCTGATTGAAACGAGGAATTTCCCATGGCTGTAACTGCCGGTTTGGTAAAAGAATTACGCGAGCGCACTGGCGCTGGCATGATGGACTGCAAAAAAGCGTTAGAAGAAACTGCAGGTGACATCGAAGGCGCAATCGAATTAATGCGTAAAAACGGTCAGGCCAAAGCTGCCAAGAAAGCTGGCCGTATCGCTGCTGAAGGTACTGTGATCACACGCGTTGGCGGTGGTTATGCTGTTGCCATCGAATTTAACTGTGAAACAGACTTCGTAGGCCGTGACGCCAGCTTCCTGGCTTTTGCCAACGCTGCTGCTGACCTGGCTCACGCCAACAAACTGTTCACTGTAGAAGAGCTGTCAGCTGCCAAGCTGGGCGACGCTACTGTTGAAGAAGCCCGTGCTGCACTGGTGACCAAAATTGGTGAAAACATCAATATCCGTCGTATCTCTGTAGCTCAGGGTGACGTGATTGGTCAGTACACGCACTCAGGCCGTATCGGCGTGTTAGTCGTACTGGAAGGCGGTAACGAAGATATCGCGAAAGACGTTGCTATGCACGTTGCTGCCAACAACCCTTCATTCCTGACGCCTGAGTCAGTACCAGCTGAAGTGGTTGCTAAAGAGCAGGAAATCCAGATCGAAATCGCTATCAACAGCGGCAAGCCAAAAGAAATCGCTGAGAAGATGGTTGCGGGTCGTATGACAAAGTTCACCGGTGAAGTTTCTTTAACTGGTCAGGCTTTTGTTAAGGATCCTAACATCACGACTGGTGACTTCCTGAAGCAACACGGTGCTAAAGCTGTTAGCTTCATTCGTTTAGAAGTAGGCGAAGGCATCGAAAAAGCAGAAACAGACTTTGCAGCTGAAGTAGCTGCACAAATTGCTGCTGCTAAAAAATAATGCGAGCTTTAGCTAATGGCTAAAACCCGCTAAAATAACCGCGACTTTGGCTTTGCCAGTCGCGGTTTTTTTATAATTGAAAGTTGCGAAACCAGAGGTTTCGGCAAAATTGAAGCAAGCGCTCCGGTACAATACCGGTCACGTTTGTCTGAGGCTGCAAAGCCGCTGAGCCTGCACTGCAGCGCTTTAGTTGCTGCGGACTGGCGCAGTCAAACCTGCAAAGGTGGGACTGCCAACAAGGATAGCGCAACCATGTATACAGATGAATTTTCAATCCGGCCTGATGGGGATCTCATGAGCACAAGTCCAAAACCAACCTACAGAAGAATTTTATTAAAACTGAGCGGTGAAGCCCTGATGGGGGATGAAGGCTTTGGTATCGACCCCAAAGTATTAGACCGCATGGCACAGGAAATTAAAGAGCTGGTTGAATTGGGTGTGCAGGTTGGTATTGTGATTGGCGGTGGCAATATTTTCCGTGGTGAAGGTCTGGCCAAAGCTGGCATGAACCGCGTTGTTGGTGACCACATGGGGATGCTGGCTACTGTGATGAACGGTCTGGCGATGCGCGACGCGCTGCACCGTGCTTTTGTCAACGCCCGTCTGATGAGTGCTTTCCCACTAAACGGCGTGTGTGACAACTACAGCTGGGCAGAAGCCATCAGCTTACTCAAATCTGGCCGGGTGGTTATTTTTTCTGCCGGCACAGGTAACCCATTTTTTACAACAGATTCAGCCGCTTGCTTACGTGGTATTGAAATTGAAGCCGACTGTGTTTTAAAAGCCACCAAAGTTGACGGTGTATATTCAGCAGACCCGGTGAAAGACCCTGCAGCCACTTTATACAGTCAGCTGACTTATGACGAAGTGCTGGATAAAGAACTGAAAGTGATGGACTTAGCCGCATTTACACTGGCACGTGATCACAATATGCAAATCCGCGTGTTTAATATGAATAAGCCTGGTGCGTTAAAACGCGTCATTATGGGCGAGAGCGAAGGCACGGTAATCGACCACGCCGAAAATTTGCAGTAAACTAGCCGCCATCCTGCCCGGGCACGGTTCGCTGTGCCCTTTACAACACAAAGGAAGAATCAGGTGATTAACGATATTTTAAAAGACAGTAAAGTCCGGATGGAAAAAAGCGTGGAAGCGCTGAAAAACCAATTATCTAAAATCCGTACCGGCCGCGCCCATCCAAGCCTGCTTGATGGTATTTCGGTGTCTTATTATGGTGCTGACACACCACTGCGTCAGGTTGCCAACGTGTCTTCTGAAGATGCCCGCACTCTGATGATCACTGTATTTGACCGTTCAATGATCCAGGCGGTAGAAAAAGCCATTCTGCAATCAGACCTTGGTTTAAACCCAATTGGTGCCGGTACTTCTATTCGTGTGCCATTGCCACCGCTGACCGAAGAACGTCGTCGCGACCTGGTCAAAGTTGTGCGTGGTGAAGCTGAAGGTGCCCGTGTTGCAGTGCGTAACATTCGCCGTGACGCCAACGCTGATTTAAAAGCGCTGTTAAAAGAAAAAGAAATCAGTGAAGATGATGAACGTCGTGCTGCTGAAGAAATTCAGAAAATCACCGACGTATGGGTAAAAAAAGTCGACGAAGTACTGGCAGCCAAAGAAAAAGAATTAATGGAAGTTTAATTCCAGCCATTGCTTTGTAAACAAAGCGCCGTGCAGCTCCACTTCGCGGCGCTTTTTTGTTCGGGTAAATTATTTATAACAGCAGATTTGGCAGGCATTGATGACAGAAGAGACACAAGCGTTTAACAGCGCTTTGCCACAACATGTCGGAATTATTATGGATGGTAACGGCCGCTGGGCCGAGCGCCAGGGAAAACCGCGGGTCTGGGGCCATAAAAAGGGCGTTGACGCTGTACGTAAAGCCGTGAGTTTTTGCCGTAAATTAGGCATTCCTTCGCTGACGTTATTTGCATTTTCCAGTGAAAACTGGCGCCGTCCTGAAGATGAAGTCTCCAGTCTGATGCAGTTATTTTTATTTGTGCTGCAGCAGGAAGTCAAAGTGCTGCACAAAAATCAGGTGCGGCTGAATATTATTGGTGACTTGTCGCGCTTTAGCCCGGGATTGCAAGAAAGTATTGCCAAAGCCCAGGCGCTGACTGCCGGCAACACAGGTTTAACGCTGAATGTGGCGGCCAATTATGGCGGGCGCTGGGATATTGCCAATGCGGCGCAGCAGCTGGCGCAACAGGTTGAGAGTGGCACCTTAAAAGCTGCTGATATTACCGAACAACTGCTGAGTCAGCATATTCAGATGCACGACCAGCCTGAACTTGATTTAATGATCCGCACCGGCGGCGACATCCGCATCAGCAACTTTTTGTTGTGGCAGGCCGCTTATGCCGAATTATGTTTTCTTGACACCTTGTGGCCGGATTTTGACGACCAGGTGTTTGCTGATGCTATTGCCAGTTTTGTCCGCCGTGAGCGCCGTTTTGGCTGCACCGGCGCACAAATCCGTGAGCTGGCGGCAGGCTCCACAGAAGGACAATAAGTTTGTTTAAACAACGTCTGATCACAGCACTGATCCTGGCGCCGCTGGCGCTTTGTGCAGTGTTTTATTTGCCACCTGTTGGCTTTGCGCTGTTTCTGGGCGCAGCTTTTGTGATTGCCGCCTGGGAATGGGCGGCTTTTTGTGGCTGGAGTAGCCTGGTGCATAAAAGCAGTTTTGCGTTTGGCTCGGCGCTTTGGTATCTGATTTGTTATCAGGCCTTGCCCCTGAACCTGTACTGGCCTGTGCAAAGCAATGGTGCGGCACAGGCGCTGCTCTGGACCGGAATCGGCTGGTGGTTGCTGGCGGTGTTGCTGGTGCTGAGTTTTAGTCGCAGCAAAAATGTATGGCAACACAATAAATTGCTGAAAGCCTTGATGGGCTGGCTGACGTTAGTGCCCAGCTTTGCCGCTTTATGGCTGCTGCGTCATGTGAACTACGAACAATCAACCTTTACCGGTGCCTGGCTGATTTTCGCCTTGTTAGGTTTGGTCTGGGCGGCCGATGTTGGCGGTTATGTGGTGGGCAAACCTTTTGGTAAACGCAAACTGATGCCGGACGTGAGCCCGGGTAAAACGCTGGAAGGCATGCTGGGTGGGCTGACTTTTGTGATGCTGTTTGTCACTGCAGTGGCTGCCACCATGCAATGGCCGGAAGGTGTACTGTACTGGTATCTGGCTGCCTTGTTATTAACTTTACTGTCGGTGTTTGGCGATTTATCCGAAAGTATGTTTAAAAGGGTGGCGGGCCTCAAGGACAGCGGCAGTATTTTCCCGGGTCATGGTGGCATTCTGGACCGCATTGACAGTCTGACGGCAACGGCACCTTTGTTTGCGCTTTTTGTTGCTTTATTAGGTCGGTTTTAATGTCGCGTCAGGTAGTCATTTTAGGTTCGACCGGTTCTATTGGCTGCAGCACCTTAGATGTGATAGCGCAGCATCCGGAACGTTTTGCCGTATTTGCGCTGACCGCCGGGCGGCAGATTGATAAATTATTGCAACAGTGTCTGCAGTTTAAGCCGCAGTATGCCGCAGTGCTGGATGCGACGGATGCAGCAGCATTACAGCAACAACTCAAAGCTGCTGGCAGCTTAACTCAGGTGCTCTATGGGGCACAGGCTTTTGCCGATCTGGCAGCGCATGTCCAGACCGATATTGTGATGGCCGCTATTGTGGGGGCTGCCGGTTTATTGCCGACGCTTGCCGCAGTGAAGCAGGGTAAAACAGTGCTGCTGGCCAATAAAGAAGCGCTGGTGATGAGCGGTGAGTTGTTTATTAACGCCGTGAAACAACATCAGGCCACCTTGCTGCCAATCGACAGTGAACATAACGCCATTTTCCAGTGTCTGCCTGCAGCTATTCAGCGCAGCTGTTATCAGAGTAATTTAGCCGCTGCCGGTATTGCCAAAATTCTGCTGACTGGCAGTGGTGGTCCGTTCCGGCAAACGCCGCTGACTGACTTTGACGCCATTACACCGGCGCAGGCTGTTGCTCATCCGAACTGGAGTATGGGCCGGAAAATTTCGGTCGACAGCGCCACTATGATGAATAAAGGCCTGGAATTTATCGAAGCCCGCTGGTTATTTAACTGCAGTGCCGACGATATTCAGGTGGTGATCCATCCACAAAGTATTATCCATTCGATGGTGCAATACAGTGACGGCTCTGTGCTGGCGCAGCTGGGTAATCCAGATATGCGCACCCCTATTGCCCATGCTTTAGCCTTCCCTGAGCGTATTGCCAGCAAGGTAAAACCGCTGAATTTTTTTGAAGTGGCTGATTTTACTTTTACTCAACCCGATCCGGCACGTTACCCCTGTTTGCAGCTGGCCATCGATGCCTGCCGCCATGGGCAGGGCGCAACAACTGCACTGAACGCCGCCAACGAAATTGCGGTTGAAGCATTTTTGCAGGGGCAAGTTCGTTTTACCGACATTGCGCGGTTGAATGCCAGAGCACTTGGCCGATTTGCCGGCCACAGCGCGCTGTCGCTTGAAGATATTCTGGCGCTTGATCAGGAAGCCCGTCGTTTTACCAGCACTGAGCTTGGGAGTTTATCGTCGTGACTGATTTTATCTGGAATTTATTTGCTTTTGTGGTGGCGTTGGGTTTGCTGGTGACAGTGCACGAATTTGGCCATTTCTGGGTGGCGCGCAAAAACGGCATTCTGGTGAAAAAGTTTTCGATAGGTTTTGGCAAAACTCTGTACAGCTGGCGTGATAAACAGGGTACAGAATTTGTGGTAGCGGCCATTCCGCTTGGCGGTTATGTGCGGATGCTCGACGAGCGGATCGACCCAGTATTACCGGAGTTTTCAGATTTAGCCTTTAACAATAAAACAGTGCTGCAGCGCATGGCTGTTATTGCTGCCGGTCCTATGGCCAACTTTATTTTTGCCATTCTGGTGCTGGCACTGATGTATATCATTGGGGTGCCGACGTTAAAACCTGTGGTAGCCGATGTGACGCCTAACTCGATTGCTGCGGCGGCGCAGTTGCCTGCCAACCAGCAAATTGTGGCTATTAACGATGAAGAAGTGCGCGACTGGCAGGCGGTGAGCCTGATGCTGATTGGTCAGATTGGCCATGATGCGGTGACTGTCACCGTCAAGCCGCTTGATAGTGACAGCCGCAGTGAGTATCAGCTGGATTTAACCCAGTGGCAGTTTAACCCTGATAAAGATTCTATTTTCCAAAGCCTGGGGCTGATGCCAAAACAAGCGGTGCCGCTGTTGGAAGTAGGCAACTTATCTGAAAACTCAGCGGCTGCCAAAGCCGGTTTACAGCCAGGCGATAAGTTTATTGCCGCAGCTGCAGTGCGGTTAAAAAACTGGAACGAGCTGGTACAGATTATCCAGAATAACCCGGGTAAAGCTGTGCCTATGCTGATTGAGCGCGATGGCAGTATGCTCGAGCTTGAGGTGACACCAGAGAGCCGTGAAACCAGTGATGGCTTTCATCAGGGCTTTTTAGGAGTAGCACCTAAGGTGCAGCCGCTTGAAGATTCAATGTTTTTTGAACAGCGTTATGGCCCGGTCGATGCGGTATGGCAAGGTGTGGTGCGCACATGGCAATTGATACGGCTGAGCTTTTCGATGGTAGAAAAACTGCTGTTTGGCGATGTGTCGGTGAAGCATTTAAGCGGGCCTATCTCGATTGCTCAGGGGGCAGGTAACAGCGCCGACCTTGGTTTTATTGCATTTTTATCTTTCCTGGCACTCATCAGTGTGAACCTTGGGGTGGTAAATTTACTGCCGCTGCCTATTTTGGATGGCGGCCATTTAATGTATCTTGTGGTGGAACTTCTCACCGGCAGGCCGGTCTCTGAGAAAGCGCAGGAGACAGGTTTTAAAATCGGAGCCTTCGTTCTGCTGATGTTAATGGGAATTGCGCTGCTCAACGATATTTCTCGTTTGTAATAAACTAATCATAAGTAGTCCAAAACAATGACAATTAAACGATTAGTAGCTGCGATGTTGCTGGCCTCTGCCAGCAACTCGGTGCTCGCTGAACAATCATTTACGGTAAAAGACATTCAGGTAGAAGGCTTACAACGCGTGGCATTAGGCGCGGCCCTGAATAACCTGCCATTTAATATCGGCGATACAGTGTCAGATTACGCGCTGTCTAAAGGCGTAAAGTCGTTATATGCTGCCGGCCATTTTGACGAAATTTCGGTGTACCGTGACGGTCAAACCGTCATTTACCGGGTAAAAGAACGTCCGACTATCAACGCCATTGAATTTGATGGCAACAAAGACATTAAAGAAGAGCAGCTAAACGACAGCCTGACCAACCAGAAAATTATTGTGGGCGAACAGCTGGATAAAACCCTGATCCGTGAAATTGAAAACGGTTTAACTGAGTTTTATCACGGCGTGGGTAAATATAACGCCAAAGTTGATATCAAACTGACCTATCTGCCTCGTAACAGGGTAAACCTGAAACTGGAATTTAAGGAAGGTGATGCTGCGTCAGTCCGCCAAATCAATATCGTCGGTAACGAACTGTTTTCTGATAAAGACATCCTGAAAAATACCGAGTCGCTGGTGGACTTACCCTGGTGGCGTTTTATGTCGTCTGACCGTTACCAGAAAGAAACCTTAAAAGGCGATCTGGAAAAAATCCGCAGTTTTTATCTGGATCGTGGTTACCTGCGTTTTGATATCGAAGCCAATACGGTTGCTGTAAGCCCGGATAAAGAATCGGTTTATGTCACCTTGCAAGTGAAAGAGGGTGAACAATACACCATCACCGGCGTCGATTTTGTCGGTGATCTGATTGGTCAGGATGAATTTATCAAAGCGCTGCTGCCACTGAAAAGTGGTCAGTTGTATAACGGCGCTCTGGTGACTTATACCGAAGAAAGTATTGCCAAGGTACTGGCCAGTTTTGGTTATGCCAACTCAAAAGTGCGCACCAGTACCAATATTAATGACGACACTAAAGAAGTGGCGTTAACCATCAACGTCGATCCAGGCAAGCGGGTTTATGTGAACCGTATTTCGGTCAAAGGCAATGCCTCGACCAAAGATGAAGTCATTCGTCGTGAAATCCGGCAAATGGAAGGCGCCTGGCTGTCCAATGACACGCTGGAAAGTTCAAAGCTTTGGGTGCAACGTCTGCCTTATATCGAAAAAGTAGAATTTGAAACCAAAGATGTGCCGGGTTCAGATGACAAAGTGGATGTGACTTTCACCATTAAAGAGCGGCCCTCAGGCAGCTTTAACGCCGGTGTGTCATTTGGTAGTTACCAGGGCCTGGCGTTCCAGCTTGGTGTGGAACAACAAAGCTTCTTGGGTACAGGTAATTCTGCCGGTATCAGTTTTAATACCAACAAATACCAGAAGTCGATCAATCTGAGCTACACAGACCCGTATTTTACGCTTGATGGCATCAGCCTCGGTGGTTCGGTGTTTTATTCCGATTTTGACGGTAGCAAAGCCGGTCTTGAGGCTTATAACCAGAAGAGTTATGGCGCTGGTGTCAGCTTTGGTTACCCGGTGAATGAATACAGCAGGTTAAATTTTGGTACCAACATCAGTGTGAACGACCTGAGCTATATCCAGGAATTTGACCAGTTACGCCACTTCCGCGCTATGTTGCTGGACCCGTCTAAACCGGACGATTCTTATGAGTTTACCAACTACGATCTGGCGATCAGCTGGGTTCGCAGTACGTTAAACCGCGGTACTTTCCCAACTGATGGTCTGAGATTGGCTCTCAGTGGCAAAATCACCACGCCAAACTCAGATTTGCAATATTTCAAAACTGCTTTTGAAGCGGCCAATTATATTCCGCTCAGTAACGACCATAGCTGGTCTTTCTTAAGCAAGCTGGAGCTGGGTTATGGCAATGGTTATGGCAGTAAGGACGGTTACGACCATACCTTACCCTTTAACGACAACTTCTACGCCGGTGGTCAGAACTTCCGTGGTTTTGAAAACCGTGTGATAGGTCCGCGCGCCGTCTACCGTTTTGTGAACAGAATCCCGGGCTTACCGGATCCTTACACAGTAGGTGCAGTGGCTTCTCTGCCGACATCACCGGATTTTGACAGTTATAGCGTGTCACAACGTTCATTTGGTGGTAATGCTCAGGCGATTGCTACCCTTGAGCTGATCACACCAACACCGCTGGTCAAAGAAGATTATGCCAACTCTATCCGTACCAGTTTATTTGTGGATGCAGGTAACGTATGGGACACTGAATTTGACATCAACAGATACGCCAAATTAACCCAATATCAGGATCCAAATTATCTGCAAACAGGTTTGCTGGATTATTCAGATGCGGGTATGATTCGGGTCTCTGCGGGTGTAACTGTACAGTGGATTTCGCCAATGGGCCCTCTGACTTTCAGCCTTGCCAAAATTATCAAAAAATATGATGGCGACGAGCAGGAAAACTTCAGCTTTAATATCGGCACAACGTTTTAAGTATTATTTTGAGGTAAAAGGACATTATGTTTAAGCCAAGCTTTACCAAAACAGCAGTATTACTGGCCAGCGTTCTGATGGCTGGTGCTGTATCTGCAAAAGAAATGAAAGTCGGTTTTGTCAACGTGCGCGCAGTGTTCTCTCAGCTGCCACAAGCGGCAAAAGTTCAGGAAACTTTAAAAACTGAATTTGGTGCCAAGTTTGCTGAAATGCAAAAGCTGGAAAGTGACCTGAAGTTTAATATTGAAAAATATAAGCGTGATGGTTCAACCATGAGCGAAGCGCAGAAAAAAGAACTGCAGGCGACCATGGAAAAACAACAGCAGCAGTATGAGCCAATGGCCCGTTCTTTAGAAGAATCTTACCGTCAGCGTGAGAACGAAGAACGTAATAAGTTAATGGGTCTGGTAAAAACCGCTATCGACGCTATTGCTGCTAAAGAACAATACGACGTGATCCTGAACGCTGAAGCTGCAGTGTATGCCAAACCAGAGTACGATATTTCTTCTGCTGTGGTTGCTCAGGTCAGTAAAGCGAAATAATGTCGGACTACAGTTTGACAGAGCTGGCTGAGCAACTTGGCGCTCAGCTGCATGGAGACGGCGCTGCGATGATCAGCGCCGTTGCCACACTTGAAGAAGCCAGTACTGGTCATATCAGTTTTCTCGCCAATAGCAAATACCGCAAGTTTCTGCAGCAAAGCACAGCCAGCGCCGTGCTGATTAAAGACGAAGATCTGGAATTTTGTCCGGTCAACGCTTTAGTGGTGAAAGACCCCTATGTGGCTTTTGCCAAAGTAGCGCAGTTGCTGGATACCACACCTGCGGTAGCCACTGGTATGCATGCCACAGCCTTGATTGACCCATCAGCTCAGGTTGCCGCCAGTGCACAGATTGGTGCCTATGCTGTGATCAGCAAAAACGCTGAGATTGGTGACAATGTGCAGATAGGCGCCGGCTGTTTTATTGGTGAAGGCACTGTCATTGGCGCCGGCACTAAAATCTGGCCCAAAGTGACGCTTTATCACGGTGTAAAAATCGGCGAAGGCTGTATTGTGCATAGTGGTGCTGTGATTGGTGCCGACGGTTTTGGGTTTGCCAACGAACGTGGTCAGTGGTTAAAAATCCCACAAGTGGGTGGCGTAGTGATTGGCAACGACACCGAAATTGGTGCCAATACCACGATCGACCGTGGTGCTATGGCAGATACCATCATTGGCTACAATTGTATTATTGATAACCAGGTACAAATAGCCCATAACGCCCAGATAGGTGACCATACTGCCATTGCCGGTTGTACTGTGGTGGCTGGCAGCACCAAAATTGGCCGTTATTGTATTATTGGTGGCGCCTGCGCTATTACAGGTCATATTGAGATTTGTGATGGGGTGCAGATCACCGGTATGTCGATGATCACCAAAGGCATTACCGAAAAAGGAATTTATTCCTCCGGCGTACCGGCCAGTCCGAATCTGGAGTGGCGGAAAAACAACGCCCGTTATCGCCAGCTTGACCAGATGTATCAACGCCTGCGGGACGTTGAGCAACAACTGGCCCAATTAAAAGCACAAGACGCAGAATAACACTGCGTTTTGTGTTTTATGTTCAGTTCTAATCAGTCAGAGGTTCATTTTGACGAATTCATTAAATAGCTTAGAAGTTCAGGAAATTATGGCGTTGTTGCCACACCGTTACCCGTTTTTATTAATTGACCGGGTGCTGGATTACAAGCCGGGCGAATATCTGACCGCCATTAAAAACGTCTCTATTAATGAACCTATATTTACCGGTCATTTTCCGGGTTTCCCGATTTTTCCTGGTGTGCTCATTCTGGAAGCCATGGCGCAAGCCACAGGTATTCTGGGTTTTAAAACTGTGTCAGAGCGCGCTGAAAACGAACTGTATTTGTTTGCCGGTATTGATGAAGCCCGTTTTAAAAAACCTGTAGTGCCTGGTGATCAACTGGTGCTGGAAGTGAAGTTTTTAAAAGAACGCCGCAATATGTGGAAGTTCTACGGTGAAGCCAAAGTGGATGGCCAGGTTGTCTGTTCAGCTGAACTGATGTGTGCAAGAAGAGAACTCTGATTATGATCCATTCATCCGCTGTCATTGAAGCAGGAGCCCGCATTGGTCACAACGTGCGGATTGGGCCTTTTTGTTATGTTGGTGCAGGCGTCACGTTGGGCGACGATTGTATCCTTGAATCCCATGTGGTGATTAAAGGGCCTTCCACCATTGGTCGTGGCAATCATTTTTTTCAGTTCACCAGTATTGGTGAAGCCTGCCAGGACAAAAAATACAAAAACGAACCCACTGAACTGCATATTGGCGACAACAATATTTTCCGTGAAGGTTGTACTGTGCACCGAGGTACCATTCAGGATAAAGGCGTCACCATTATTGGCAGCAATAACCTCTTTATGAATTACACCCATGTGGCGCATGATTGTGTCATTGGCAGCA
This sequence comes from Rheinheimera sp., assembly GCA_003543135.1. Classification (GTDB taxonomy): domain Bacteria; phylum Pseudomonadota; class Gammaproteobacteria; order Enterobacterales; family Alteromonadaceae; genus Pararheinheimera. The sequence goes on along the minus strand of DPJG01000025.1, from coordinate 114,226 downwards.
ATGTGATTTTTGCCAATAATGCCTCTACCGCAGGCCATGTGCATGTGGGCGATTGGGTGATTATCGGCGGTATGAGTGGTGTACATCAGTTCTGCCATATTGGCGCCCACAGTTTTATCGGTGGGGGGTCTATTGTGGTCAAAGACGTGCCGCCTTACGTGATGGCCCATGGCTCGCACGCAGTGCCACATGGGATTAACAGTGAAGGTTTAAAACGCCGTGGTTTTAGCAGCGACGCTATTCTCGAAATAAAACGCGCTTATAAAGTGTTGTATCGTCAGGGTCTGACGGTGAATGACGCTGTGGCGGCTCTTGCTGAAAAAGCAGAGCAATTGCCTGAAATTAAAGTTTTTACTGATTTTATTGTGCAATCGCCGCGCGGTATTATCCGTTAAGCGAATACGCTGATGACAATCCCGAAATCAAAACGGCGTCTGGTGACGCCGTTTTGATTTGTGCTGTATTACTTCGCTAAAAGCATTGAATGTTTTGCTCTGGCTTGCAAAAGCAGGGTAAGATCCCGTTCATTTTTTTAAACGTCCGCGCTTAAGCCGTCGTTATTTCTGGTGTTATTTTGATGCAAACTACAAAGCCAGTTCGTATTGCGCTGATCGCAGGAGAACACTCCGGCGACATTCTGGGCGCCGATCTTATCCGGGCATTAAAACTCAGGCTACCGAACGCTGAATTTTACGGTATTGGCGGTGAACGTATGCGCGCTGAAGGTTTTCAGGCGGTGTTTGATATGGAAGAGCTGGCGGTGATGGGCATAGTGGAAGTGCTGGGCAGGCTGCCACGGTTATTACAGGTGCGCCGTGACATTCTGGCGCATTTTAATCTGCACAAACCGGATGTGTTTATTGGCATTGATGCACCGGATTTTAACTTGCCGGTGGAGCTGAAATTAAAACAGGCTGGTATTAAAACCGTACATTATGTCAGCCCTTCGGTTTGGGCCTGGCGGCAAAAACGTATTTTTAAAATTGCTGCAGCCACCAACATGGTGCTGGCGTTGTTGCCTTTTGAAAAAGCCTTTTACGACCAGCATCAGGTACCTTGTACCTTTGTTGGCCATACATTGGCTGACCAGATGCCTTTATCTCCGGATAAAACCGCTGAAAAAGTTGCGCTTGGTTTTGCTGCCGATAAGCCTTTGCTGGCCATTATGCCGGGTAGCAGAAGTAATGAAATTAAATTGCTGGCGCCGGATTTTTTACGTGCTGCCGCCAAGCTGCAACAGCAAAACCCAGAGCTGCAGCTGGTGTGTAATATGGTGACCCAGGCCAAAGCCGATATTTTTAATGCCATTTGGGCAGAAACAGCGCCCAGTCTCAAGCTGACACTGCTGGTGGGGCAGGCAAGACAAACCTTAACAGCCGCAGATGCGGTGTTTATTGCCTCCGGCACTGCCACTTTAGAAGCGATGCTGGCCAAAACACCGATGGTGGTGGCTTATAAAACCAACTGGCTGACTTATCAAATTGCCAAACGTCTGGTGAAAGTCGATTATTTCAGCCTGCCCAATTTGCTGGCAAAAAAAGCACTGGTGCCGGAATTTTTGCAGCATGAAGTGACAGAACAACATTTACTCGATGCCATGACTCCGCTGCTGAGCCAACAAGGTGACAACACCCGCGCTGAATTTAGCGCTATTCATCAGCAAATTTGTTGTGACGCCAGCGCCAAAGCGGCTGCTGCTGTGGTGGAGCTTATTCATGTCTGATACAAATTTAAATCCGGATTATCAAAGACCTGCTGTCAGTTTATTGGCTGGTGTGGATGAAGTCGGGCGTGGCCCGCTGGTGGGGGCTGTGGTGACAGCTGCAGTGATCCTGGACCCAAATAAACCCATTGCCGGTTTAACAGATTCAAAAAAGCTCAGTGAAAAAAAGCGGTTGTTATTAGCAGCTGAAATTCGCGAAAAAGCATTAAGCTGGAGCCTGGGCCGGGCAGAAGTGGAAGAAATTGACGACATCAATATTTTGCATGCCACTATGCTGGCGATGCAAAGGGCGGTGGATGGTCTGCACATTCAGCCAGAATGGGTGCTGATTGACGGCAACAGAGTGCCGGATGGCTTAAAACACAAAGGCAGTGCTGTGGTAAAAGGCGACAGTCTGGTGCCGGAAATCAGCGCTGCTTCTATTCTGGCCAAAGTGGCGCGTGATGCTGAAATGACGCAGTTACACCAGCTCTATCCTGAATATAATTTTGCCGGCCATAAAGGTTATCCAACGGCCGAACATCTGGCCGCTATTGCCAAACACGGTATTCTGGCGGAACATCGGCGCAGTTATAAACCGGTGCGCGACGCCATTGAACGTCAGCATGAAACAGACTTGTAACAGCGTCTGGTGTGCAACAGCTGAGGTTTGGATGCAATTGAGTACACAGCGCTGGTCAGTGCTTCAAAGCAGTTTGGAAAAGGTAATGTGATGGAACCCGGATTTATTCATCTGCGCGTACACAGCGATTTTTCGATGGTGGACGGCTTAAGTAAAATCAAACCTATAGTGGGCGCTGCCAAAAAGCAGTTGATGCCTGCCTTGGCTTTGACTGATCAGATGAATATGTGTGGTTTGGTGCGGTTTTACAGCACGGCTCACGATGCCGGCATTAAACCTATAGTGGGTGCAGATCTTTATGTGCAGCATCCGCTATTCCCGGGTGAAGCCTGTCGTTTGCTGGTGCTGGCAAGCGATAACGAAGGTTATCAGAACCTGACCATGTTGTTGTCCAAAGCTTATTTACGTGGCCATATTGCCGACAAACCGCAAATTGACCACGACTGGCTGATAGAGCACAGCCCTGGCTTAATTGTGCTGTCGGGTGGCAAAGATGGCCCCCTTGGCAAAGCCTTGATCAAAGGCAATAAAAGCAGCACTGAGCAACTGGTGGCTTTTTATCAGCAGCATTTTCCAGAGCGGTTTTTTCTGGAGCTTATTCGCACCGGCCGGGTTGATGAAGAGATTTATATTCAGCAGGCGGTGACGCTGGCAGAAGACACCGGCCTGCCGGTGGTGGCCACCAATGAAGTGGTGTTTTTAACACCGGATGATTTTTCTGCCCATGAAATTAGGGTGGCCATTCACGACGGTTACACGCTGGAAGATAAACGCAGGCCGAAAAATTACAGTGAGCAGCAGTACTTACGTTCTGCGGAAGAAATGCAGGCGCTCTTTGCCGACATCCCTGAAGCCCTTGCCAACTCAGTTGAAATTGCCAAACGTTGTAATGTCACTATCCGTTTAGGCGAATATTTCCTGCCGGCTTTCCCGACAGGGGGCATGACAGATGCCGATTTTCTGGTGTTAAAGTCGCGTGAAGGTTTGGAAGAGCGGTTAAAAATTCTGTTTCCGGATGAGAAAGTGCGGGCACAAAAGCGGGGTGAATACGACGAACGTTTGCAAATTGAGCTCGACGTGATTAACCAGATGGGATTCCCCGGTTACTTCCTGGTGGTGATGGAGTTTATCCAGTGGTCCAAGGATAACGATATTCCGGTGGGCCCGGGCCGGGGCTCAGGCGCCGGTTCTCTGGTGGCTTATGCGCTGAAAATCACTGACTTAGATCCGCTTGAATTCGACTTACTCTTTGAGCGCTTTTTGAACCCGGAGCGGGTGTCGATGCCCGACTTTGACGTCGACTTCTGTATGGACAGACGCGACGAGGTGATAGAACACGTCTCTGACATGTACGGCCGTGAGGCTGTGTCACAAATTATTACCTTTGGTACCATGGCGGCCAAAGCGGTCATTCGCGACGTGGGCCGGGTGCTGGGGCATCCTTATGGTTTTGTCGACCGCATTTCTAAACTGATCCCACCCACTCCTGGGATGACGCTCGAACAGGCTTTTATTGAAGAGCCACGCTTGCCGGAGCTGTATGCCGCCGACTCAGAAGTTAAAGATCTGATAGATATGGCACGCCGCCTTGAAGGCGTGACCCGTAACGCCGGTAAACACGCCGGTGGTGTGGTGATAGCGCCGACCAAAATTACCGACTTTGCGCCTGTGTATTGTGACAGCGAAGGCAATAACCCTGTTACCCAGTTTGATAAAAACGACGTTGAATATGCCGGTCTCGTCAAATTCGACTTTTTAGGCCTTCGGACCCTGACTATTTTGCAGTGGGCAGTCAATATGGTGAACGAGCGTCACCGTAAAGAAGGCAAGCCGCTGGTAGATATCACACAAATTCCGCTGGTTGATAAAAAAAGTTACGACATGCTGATGAAAGCGGAAACCACTGCGGTGTTCCAGCTGGAATCCCGGGGTATGAAAGACCTGATCCGCCGTCTGCAACCGGACTGTTTTGAAGACATGATAGCTTTGGTGGCGCTGTTCCGGCCTGGCCCGCTGCAATCGGGCATGGTGGATAACTTTATCGACCGTAAACGTGGCCGCGAAGCCATTTCTTATCCGGATGCCACCTGGCAGCACGAATCGCTCAAGCCCATTCTGGAACCTACCTACGGCATTATTCTGTATCAGGAGCAGGTGATGCAGATAGCGCAGGTGCTGTCCGGTTATTCACTGGGCGGCGCCGACTTATTACGCCGTGCTATGGGTAAGAAAAAACCCGAAGAGATGGCCAAACAGCGGGACACCTTCCAGAACGGTGCTGCAGCCAATGGGGTGGACCCAGAACTTGCGATGAAAATCTTCGATTTGGTCGAGAAGTTCGCGGGTTACGGTTTTAACAAATCACACTCCGCCGCTTATGCGCTGGTGTCTTATCAAACCTTATGGATGAAAGCCCATTATCCGGCCGAGTTTATGGCGGCGGTGATGTCGGCCGATATGGACAACACAGATAAAATCGTCACTCTGGTGGATGAGTGTGAGCATATGAAACTCAAGCTGATTCCGCCTGATGTCAACGAGGGTTTATATAAGTTCACTGTTAATGAACAAGGCCATATTGTCTATGGTATTGGCGCGATAAAAGGCGTGGGCGAAGGCCCGATTGAAGCCATTATTGAAGCCCGCACGCAAAAAGGCCCTTTTGTTGATTTATTCGATTTTTGCGCCAAGGTTGACCTGAAAAAACTCAATCGCCGTGTGATTGAAAAACTGATTTTATCCGGTGCTATGGATAAACTCGGGCCGCACAGAGCTGCCACTATGGCCAGCCTGGAAGAAGCGATGAAAGCGGCGGAGCAACATGCCAAAGCCGAAGCTGTGGGCCAAAGTGATTTATTTGGTTTATTGGCGCCTGAACCACAAATGGCCGCCAAAGCCTTTAAACAGGTGCCGATTTGGCCGGATGAAGTCTGGCTGGAAGGGGAGCGTGAAACGCTCGGTTTATATTTAACAGGTCACCCTATAAACCGTTATCTGGCAGAACTACCGCATTATGCCAGTTGCCGTTTAGTGGAAATGCAACCGGGCCGGCGTGACCAAACCGTCAAAGCCTGTGGTTTAGTGGTGTCGGTACGGGTGCTGATCAACAAAAAAGGCCGGCGCTGGGCTTTGGTGCAGCTGGACGATAAATCAGCGCGGTTAGATGTTCGTTTTTTCCCCGAACAGTTCGAGAACTTCGAGCATCTGCTGCAAAAAGACAAGGTTTTGGTGATTTCCGGACAGGTCAGCTTTGATGATTTCAGCGGTGGCCTTACAATGACCGGCCGCGAGGTGGTTGAGATCACAGAGGCAAGGGAAAAATGTCTGAAGTCGTTGTTTATCACCGTAGATTCGGCGCAGACAGGACCGGATTATTTAACCAGATTACAGCAGGTGCTGGCAGAATTTAAAGCCGGCACAGTACCGGTGCAATTGCGTTATCAGCGGCCTGAAGGCGCAATAACCATGGCACTGGGCACAGAATGGTGGGTGACACCCACAGACGCTTTGTTGCATCAGTTAAAACAATTAGCAACAATACAACTTGAATTTAATTAGGTAGGTAGTGACAGTCGATGATGCTGAATTATTTAGAGTTTGAGCAACCGATTGCGGAACTTGAAGCAAAAATAGAAGAACTGCGCAAAGTCAGCCGTAACGGAGATTTTGATCTCGGCTTGGAAGAAGAAGTGAACAAGCTTAAAGAAAAAAGCCTGACACTGACCAAAAAGATTTTTGCTGAACTGGGCGCCTGGCAGGTGGCCCAGTTAGCCCGTCATCCAATGCGTCCTTACACACTGGATTACATCAAACATATTTTTACTGATTTTGACGAACTGGCCGGCGACCGTGCTTTTGCCAATGACGCTGCCATTGTCTGTGGTACTGCCCGTTTGGGTGAACGTACTGTGATGGTGATTGGTCATCAGAAAGGCCGCGACACTCACGAAAAAATCAAACGTAACTTTGGCATGCCACGCCCTGAAGGTTACCGTAAAGCGCTCAGAATGTTCGAAATGGCTGAGCGTTTTAATATGCCAATTATTACTTTTATCGACACACCTGGGGCTTATCCTGGTATTGGCGCTGAAGAGCGTGGTCAGAGTGAAGCCATTGCCCGTAACTTAAAAGTGATGGCCGGTTTAAAAGTGCCGGTGATTTGTACTGTGATTGGGGAAGGTGGTTCAGGTGGTGCTTTGGCCATTGGTGTGGGCGATCAGGTTAACATGCTGCAATACAGCACCTATTCGGTGATTTCACCGGAAGGTTGTGCGTCCATTTTATGGAAAAGCGCAGAAAAAGCGCCGCTGGCGGCTGATGCCATGGGCATTACCGCAGCCCGGATTAAAGAGCTTGGTTTAATTGATGAAGTGATTGCCGAACCCTTAGGCGGCGCCCACCGTGCTCACGAGCAGATGGCGGCGAGCTTAAAACAGGCGCTGATCCGCGATCTAGCCAAACTGGACAAAATGTCGGTGCCTGAGCTACTGGACCGTCGTTATAAACGTCTGATGTCCTTTGGTTATTGCTAAATCACACTTTGTGTTATAAAAGCCGCTTTCAGCGGCTTTTTTATTTATCGGGTATCCATGTTATTACCAGCCACAGCCCAGCCCATGTTAGACAGCATTACGCAAAAACTCAGTGCCCTTGGTTGTCATCAGGTGGTATTGGCGCTGAGCGGCGGGCTGGATTCAATGGTGCTGTTGTATCTGCTGAAACAATGGCAAATGCAGCAGGCCGGGCGAGAGCTTAAAGCAGTGTATGTGCATCATGGGTTAAGCCCCAATGCCAGCGCCTGGGCCGATTTTTGTGCTGCTCAGTGTGCTTTGTTGCAACTGCCTTTTTTGGTGGAAAACGTCAGCATTCAGGGACGTGAAAATCTGGAAGCCAAAGCGCGCAGTGCCCGCTATCAGGCGCTGCAGTCTTATGTGTCCACCTCAGATACTGCGCTTTGTACCGCCCATCATGCCGATGATCAGCTGGAAACTTTATTGCTGGCGCTAAAACGCGGCAGCGGTGTGGCAGGTCTTGCCGGCATAGCAACACAGCAACCTTTTGCCGCGGGCTGGTTGCTGCGGCCCTTACTGGATTTTAGCCGTGATGAACTCAGAGCGCTGGCAGAAGCTGCAGCAGTGCCTTTTATACAGGATGAAAGTAACCAGAACCCGGCCTTTGACCGTAATTTTTTGCGGTTACATGTACTGCCGGCGCTGACCAGCAGATTTCCCGCTATTGCTAAAACCAGCAGCCGCAGTATGCAGCTACTGGGTGAGGTGCAGCAGGCCAATGATTATCTGCTGCAACCTTTATTAGCCCGGTTGCAACAAAAGCAGCAGCTGGATTTAGCCGGATTACAACAACATCCGTTGCCGGTGCAACAACTGCTGTTGCGTGCTTTTTTACAACAATTTGGTGTTAATCCGTCAAGCAGCGTACTGGCTGAGCTGATACACAATCTGGTTGCGGCCAAAGCCGATGCGAAGCCCTTGATCCGGCTTGGTGATATTGAACTGCGTCGTTATCAGCAGCAGTTGTATCTGTTTACCGCCGCCGATTTGGCCATGATGCAGTTGCAGCAAAAGCACAATGCTGCTGTATGGCTGCAGCCCGGGCAGCAACTAAAACTTCAGGATGGCCGTATTTTATGCTGGCAGGAAAATATCGGTGCAGCGCAGCAATCTTCCGCCTGCTGGCCGTTGCCGGTTGGCATCACAGAGCCACTCAGGCTGGAGTTTGGTGGTTTTAGCCGCAAGTTTAAGCCAGCAGGTGCCAGCATGCACAAACCGTTAAAACAATGGCTGCAGCTGTGGCAGGTGCCGCCCTGGCAACGTGGCGCTGTGCCTCTTGTTATTGCCGGGCAGCAGATAGTCGGGGTGCTGGGTTATGCCAGTAGTTGTACTGCGGCTGAAGCCAAAAGCTGGCTGCTGCAGGCTGCGGCGGTTAAGCTTTAATCAGCTCCGCCACTTCGGAAATTGCGGTTTGTACTGGCGCCTGACGCACGGCATTTTTGCCACTTTGTTTGGCCTGATATAACGCCTGATCAGCCCTTGCAAACAAAAGCTTACTGCTTTCACCCGGATTGAGCTGTGCTAAACCGGCACTGGCCGACACCATAAATTTTTCACAGATATGATGCTGGCTAATGGCTTTGACTAACCTGTGTGCCACCAGCTCTGCACTCTGGGCATCTTCAGCTGTTAATAACACGGCAAATTCATCACCGCCAAAACGGAATAAATTGTCGCTCACTCGTAAAGTGCTGCGCATCGCATCGGCTACTGCCAGTAGAACTTCATCACCGGCATGGTGACCGTGATTATCATTGACCGGCTTAAAGTTATCCAAATCCAGTAAAATCAGCGCACAACCTTGTTGTTTACGCTCTGCCATCAACACTGTTTTGCTAAAAGAATCGTCAAAAAACCGACGATTGCCAAGGCCTGTTAAGGTATCCCTGAGCGCCAGTTGTTGCAGGCGGGTGACCACCAATGCATTACGCAGTGCAAATAACCACTGGGTTTCCAGTTCCAGCAAACGCCGCTGCAAAAGCGGAGTAAAGCTACTTTCACTTTGGTACACCAGCTCGGCCAGGCATTGATCGTTTAACACCAGCATACTGCGATATTCCTGACTGGCCGGATAAGAGCCGGCCGCGCGGAAGATCCCCACAGCTGTGTGCATTTCCAAAGTGGCGATCGGCAGAATTTTGCCGGCGGCCATGGAAAAAATTTGTAATTGTTGTGCCAGATCCAGGCTGGTTTGCAGTTGCTCTACCAGGCCCTGACCAACAGTATTGGTCAGCGCAGACCAGTTGGGCTTACTGGCAATGCCGGCATAACTGGGCACATGGTCCAACGACATATCGTGGAAGCTGAACATATCCATCAGCTTGCTCCTGTGATCGAATGATAACTGAGCAAAGCAGGTTTTGTGCCATTCTGTAATGCTTATGAAATACAGCAGCTTAGCTATTAGCTGTTCAGTATTGCCGTCAACAGACAACTTTTTGACGGCAAATTTATGCCCAGGGCGGCCGGTTTAGCTCTGCTCCGGGGTTAATAACGCCATGATTTGGTCCATTTGCCGGATGCCATCTTCATAACCCAGTTCAATCAGGCGGCGGGTAAAAGACTTTTCAAAGAGCAGATAACTGGCGAGACTCGAATCTGAATGTTGTTTAATGCCGATAGTGCGTAATAGGGTGCGCACCGCCATTGGCAAAGCCAAAAAATGTTCACTGGCCAGCTGATTAAAATTGGTGGACGGGTTAATTAAAAGGCTCTGGATCGGCTTTAGTTCACTTTGAATCTGATGTTCGTTCAGGGTGCGGATGGTTTTATTGACCCTTTCCATCCGCTCCAGATCGGCGGTCAGGGTGTCAGAAAAAATACTGTCCAGTAAATGACCGGCAATGGTGGATAAATTCGGATGATGGGGCAATTGCTGGGTGGCATCGTATTTACGCGGTTGTTCCAGGCCAATGATCAGAATTTTATCGGCGCCCAGATGAATAGGGGCACTGAGTGGCGACAACTGATTGACCGAGCCATCACCGTAATAATGCTGGTTAATACGCACCGACGGCATCACCAGCGGAATAGCGGCCGAGGCCATCAGATGATGGATGCCCAATAAAGTGCGCTGGCCGCAGCGGCGCGACCTTTGCCATTCCGACGCATCTCTGGACTGAAAAAACGTAATCGAATCGCCGCTGTTGTAACAGCTGGTGGTCACAGACACACTGTCGAGATAACCGCCCATAATATTACGGTCCAGCCGTTTTAAATCCAGCAGTTCATTGAGCAAAATTTTCAGCGGTTTGTTATCCAGCAAAGACACCGGCTTATGATTGGCGTAATCGGCCTGAAAAGCACTCAAAAAACCCCGCACCAAATGATAAGTGGCACGCAGATAATCGGAATAATACACATGGCTGGTGTGAAAGTTTTTCCACACCCATTCCAGTTTACGCACCCCTAAATGAAAACAGCTGGCATAACAGGCCACAGCGGTGCCGTTAATGGCGCCAGCAGAAGTGCCGCAGATGATCTGAAAAGGTACTTTGCTGTTGCGTGGATACTGCTGGGCTATGGCTTTGAGTACACCAACCTGATAGGCGGCTCTGGCGCCGCCACCTGTCAGTAACAAGGCAACTTTTTTATTGGTTTTGTGGTTTGTCATACAGCAAAAAAGACCTGACAACAAAAGGGGATTTGCTAACTATTACTGACTTTATCCGACAAAGCAACGCCGCACTTTTGATTGTGAATTTTTGTGGTTTTTTGTGGTCTTTTTCACCACAACCAAGCACTTAGCCTATCAGAGTCGTGGTAAGGACCCGGTGGATCAGGTAGAGTAAACACAAGATAACAATGCAACTTTTTAGTGTGCGATGGGGGAAATAACATGAGCGAACAAAAAACCGAACAACAGCCGAAAAACAATAACTGGCTGGCACCTGTGGTGTTGTTGGCGATTATTGCCGCCAGTGCCTGGTATTTATTAAAACCAGAGCCGGAACCAGCGCCAACACCGGCCACTGCGGTGACAGCGCCAGCCGCTGACACTCAACCAGAGCCGGTTAAAGAGCCGGAAGATGTATTAACGACCACAGAAGAACCTGTGGATGAAATCAGCGCTCAGGCTGCTGATGCAGGAGTAGACGGGCAGACGCTGCCAGCAGAGCAGGAAGTTGCAGCATTGCCACAACTGCCTGCGCTTGATGAATCAGACGCTTTGGTACAACAGGAATTATTAAAGCTGAACTGGAAACCGGGTTTAGCGGCACTTTTTGTTAATGAAGAGATGATCCGCCGTTTTGTGGTGCAAGTTGACAATATTGCCCAGGGTCAGCTGGTACCACAACAAGGCATTTTTAAAGGATTAAAACAGGATTTTAAAGTAGTAAAAAATGGTGCTCAGTATCAGCTTGATAGTGCCAACTATGCCCGTTACAACCTGTATCTGGACCTACTTGAAAGTGCACCTAAAGAGCAGGTGGTTGCTTTGTTTAACCAGCTGTATCCGCTGATGCAGGCGGCTTATCAGGAGCTGGGTTATCCGGAGCAACAGTTCCGCGACCGAGTACAGCAGGCCATTAAGGTGTTGCTGGCCTCTCCTGAAGTGGCAGACAGCCCGATGTTAGTGCTGGATTCAGTGCAATATTCTTTTGCTGATGCCGAGCTTGAACAGCTGGGCCTTGCTGCTAAACAAATGATCCGGCTGGGCCAGAAAAATCAGCAACGTTTAAAACTGTTGCTGGCGGCTTATCAGCCACTGCTTGCCAAAAGGTAATCACTGATGCAGTACTGGCCACAACTGCCGGCAACGGCTCCCCGACATCAAAGCGACAGAGCGCAGCGTTTTGGCCGCTGGTTATTAACCAAACTTGGCTGGACAATCAAAGGTGAACTACCGGCTGTGCCCAAGTTTGTGGTAGCTGTCGCCCCTCATACGTCCAACTGGGATTTTGTGGTGGCGATGGCGGCCAGTCTGGCGCTTGGCGTAAAAATATCCTTTTTAGGCAAACACAGTATTTTTGTCTGGCCGCTACGCAGTTGGTTATTGCGCTGGGGGGGTATACCTGTGCGTCGTGACAGTGCTCATGGTGTGGTCACACAAATAGTGACTGAGTTTCAACAGCAGCCGCAGCTGATTTTAGGGGTAGCGCCGGAAGGCACCCGACGTAAAGTCAGCCAATACCGCTCCGGTTTCTGGCAAATTGCCAAACAGGCGCAGGTATCGATACAGCTGTTGGGGCTGGATTTTGCCAGCAAACAACTGGTGTTTGGCCCTGTGATGCTGCCGGGGGAAAGTTTTGAGCAGGATTGTGCCCAGATGCGGTTGTTTTTTCAGCAAATGCAGGCAAAAAATCCTGAATTTGCATAATGCCTTGCACAGGCGCCAAGTTTTAAGCATAATGCGCCCGCATTGTCACAGCGCCACATAGCGCTGTTCTGACGACACTATGGTGGCCTTATTGGTCCTCCCGCAATACTAGTACGTGAACCCGGTCAGGTCCGGAAGGAAGCAGCCGCAGCGTATGACGTATGTGCCGGGATGTGGCTGGTAAGGCTACCACCCAAATCTCTCAGCTCCTCTGTAACCCTTGTAAAAAGTCGCTTGAATAGTCGGCTTAGTCTTTTTAATTTTCTGCTTAATCTGCTTAATCTGCTTAATCTGCTTAATCTGCTTAATCTGCTTTGTCGTTGAGTTCAAGCTGGCGCTGAAAATCTTTTTGTACTATCGCAAGGGCGGCAAGCACTGTAGCCACAGGCAGTTGCTGTTGTTCCAATAACATAATCAGATCAACAGCCAGCTGTACTTCGGTGGGCGCCTGCGCCAGCGGCACAGGCTTGCTGTTTTTTTCAGATTTTTGGGATTGTTCAGGCTTCAACGTCAGTTGCTTGTGGTGCTTGTGGCATTTTTTTATTGTCCGGGCTGTCTAAAAAACTGCGCGCTTTAGCAACAGCTTCCTTGACGCGGGTTACCATCTCAAAACGTTCAGTCTGGGGCAGGTAAAACGCCATATCCACTTCATAACGAATATATTTGCAAGGCAGCTGGTTCAGCACAATACAACATAAGTCGGCCAGATATTCACTGTCATGCTCTTCATTCAGCCCCAGTTCCATCAGATGGTCCAGCATCAGTTTTTCATAATAGTTATGGATATCGTCATGTAGTTTCATTCACTGCTCCCTGGTCAAAGCTTTTGACCGGACTGGTTTTTTTGTTCGGCTAAGCATAAACATTAATGGCTGAAAATGCCACAGCTCCCAAAGCTGACAACAGGGGAAAGCCGCTGTTACAATGCAGGGTCGCAATTAAGGCCATAGGCCGGAACTTCTTGTTATGCAAAAAAATACTACGCCATGTTATTACGGTGACTACCTGCAGCTGGATAAAATTCTGACGGCGCAGGCCACTGAAAGTGCCAAATATGGCAGCGAAGCCCATGACGAAACTTTATTTATTATTGTGCACCAGGTGTACGAGCTGTGGTTTAAGCAGGTGCTGCACGAGTTAAAAGCAGTGCTGAGCGTTTTTGCCGCCGATGTGGTGAAAGACGAACAGCTGACCGGCGTGGTGCATAAACTGAAAAGGATCATCACCATTCAGCAGCTGATGAATCAGCAAATTGGTGTGATGGAAACTATGACACCACAGGATTTTATGTCGTTTCGCGATTACCTGGTGCCGGCCTCAGGTTTTCAGAGTGTGCAGTTTAAAATGCTGGAAATTGGCTTGGGACTAAAAAGTGGTTATCGCATCGACTTTGATAAAAACTCTTTTTACAGCCGCCTCAATGAAAAAGATCGTTTGTTTTTGGAAAGTTTAGAGCAACAGCTCAGTTTGTTTGAACAGGTGGAGAAATGGCTGGAACGCATGCCCTTTCTGGAGTTTGGTGACTTTAGCTTCTGGCAGATGTATCAGCACACCACAGCGCAGATGCTTAATGAAGACGAGCTGACAGTACGTTCTATTATTCAAATCGCTGAGCATGAACGGCAGATGCAGCTGGATGAAATTGAGAAAACCCGCGCTAAATTTGCTGCTTTGCTCGACACAGAAAAGTATCAGCAATTACAACAGGAAGGCACTTTCAGACTGAGTCAGCGCGCTATGCTGGCGGCGCTTTTTATCAGTTTGTATCAGGAAGAGCCGGTATTTAACCTGCCATTTCAGGTACTGACTTGCCTGACCGAAATTGATGAACATTTTACGATTTGGCGTTACAAACACGCCATGATGGTGCAGCGTATGTTGGGCACCAAAATAGGCACCGGCGGCTCTTCAGGCCACGAATATTTAAAACGCACTACCGAAAAAAACCGTATTTTCACTGACTTATTTAATATGGCCACTTTTTTAGTGCCCAAAGCCAGCCTGCCGTTGTTGCCATCAGCGGTGAAACGTCAGCTTGGTTTTTATTTTGCAGGTAGCGAAAACGCCTAGGGCGCGCACTAAGCCTGGCTGCTGTTTACACCAGGTGGCTGATACTGCGGGTTGGCTCCTGGTTTGAGATTGGCACTTGATAACACCAGCAGTTCGGCACCACCAAAAAAAGCCCGGGTTTATGTCCGGGCTATTTTTTTGTGTCAGTCAAAGTGTTGTGATCAAATCAGCTTCGGCTGGCGGCACTTTGGGTCAGTACTTGATCTATCTGATGGGGTAATTGCCTGCTGTTAAAAGCTGCTTTAAAAAGTTGCAGGTGCACCGCCGTCAGTGCCGTTAAATCACGCTGATAACCACCACCAATCACAGCGGCCAGCGCAATCTGGCGGTCGCGGCAGCTATTGATCACGTAACTGTCGCGCGCCAGCACAGCTTCGGTGCTGATATGCAGCAGGCCTAAATCGTCATTTTGATGAATATCGACGCCGGCGTCGTACAACACTAAATCTGGCTGATGTAAAGCCAGCAGATAATCCAGGCTTTGCTGTACAGCTTCCAGATAAGCGCCATCGTCTGTGGCATTGGGTAGCGCCAGATCCCAGTCGGACTGTTGTTTACGCGCCGGAAAATTTTTATCGCCATGTAAAGAGGCGGTGATGATCTGCGGGTCCTTTTGGAAAATCAGCGCTGTGCCATCGCCCTGATGCACGTCACAATCAAAGATCAGAATTTTATCAACGCCTTGCTGTTGCAGCACTTTTGCCGCTATCGCCAAATCATTAAATAAACAAAAACCGCTGCCTTCAGCGGCAAAAGCATGGTGATAACCGCCGCTTAAATGCAGGGCTAAACCTTGTGCCATAGCAAGTTCTGCCGTTTTGATAGTGCCGCCCACCGACTGCAGGCTGCGCTGATACAGCTCGGGCGACCAGGGAAAACCAATACGGCGCATCGCTTTTGCATCTATGCTGCCCTGTTTCAGTGAATCGATATATTGCGCCTGATGGACCAATGCCAGTTGTTGTTCAGTGGCTGGCGGCGCCTCATCAAAACAGCTGGCCGGCACCTCTGCTTGTTGCAGTGCCTGATATAAAGCGCGGTATTTGCCAATAGGATAACGGTGATTGGGCGGCAGTTGCAGCGCGCTGTAACAAGGATGATAAAGCAGGGCAGGCCAGGGCATCAGCGTTCTCTTTTTTGTTCCAGCCACTGAATTTCTGCTTCGAGCTGACTAATAGCTTTGCGACAGCGACCAAGCCTTGCGTGTAACGCCAGCTGCAGCTCTGGTGCTTGTTGCTGCTGTGCAGCTTCATGGATCATCTGTAACAGCCGGCGCTCAAATTCATGGGTTTCGCTGAGTTTTTGATACAAGGCCTGATGGGTGCCGCCAAGTTCTGCCAGCAGCTGACCTGCTTTGTGGCGTTGTGGTGCTGTGGCTTCAGTTTTTGCAGTTTTGGCCGGACGCCATTTGCCGTTTTCGCGTTTTCGGATGTCCAGGCAGGCAAAAGCACGACCCAGCGCCTGCATTTGGGCTGCCAGTTTGACGGCAAGGCGCTGCTGATTTTGCTGTTGTATGAGTAGATAGCTGCTACTGCCGTGCTGCGGATTTTTGGGCAGAGAACTTTGTTGCGGTGAATTTTGTTGTAGCCTTTTTAATATCTGCATCGCTTCCTGCACATAATCAAGCAGCTGTGGCGAATGACATTGAAAAAGTTCAGAGTCAAACCAGTCGCGGCGTTGCCAGGCCGGTGCTGCTTCATCAATACGGCTGGCCTGTTTGGCCAGTTGCAGCAGTTGCTGCTCCAGTGTTGCCAGTTGGCCGGGTTGGCTCAGAAGGGGGCTCATGGGTTGATCCAGGTTTGCCAAATCAGCCGCAGTGCAATCGCCATCACCATCAGCATAAACAGCGGTTTAATCAATTTACTGCCAAAACGGATGGCGGTATGGGCGCCAAAATAAGAGCCAACCATCAGACAAAGCCCCATCGCAATACCCAGCTGATAATGAATATGGCCAAGCACAGCAAAAGTCACCAGCGCAAAACCATTGGAGACAAAATTCATCGAACGGGCGACACCACTGGTGAGCAGCAAATTAATTTTATAAAGCGCCATAGTCGACACCATCCAGAACGACCCGGTGCCAGGCCCGGCAATGCCATCGTAAAAACCAAGCCCAAGCCCCTGTAATCTTTGGCTTAAGCGGTTCTTTGGGGTGTCTCTGGGCAGCTGCAGCTGATCATCGGCCTGCACTTTGGCAAATAAACTATAAATAGCGGCAATGAGGATCAGCACCGGCAGCACCTTTTCCAGGGTACTTTTACTGATTTGGTCTACCACCAGCACACCAATACAGGCACCGATGGCCGTGGCAATTAGCGCGTGGCGCCAGTAATAAGGGTCAAACAATTTTTTGCGGTAATAAGTAACAGAAGCGGTTAAAGAGCCAAAAGTGGCTGCCAGTTTATTGGTGCCCAGCACCAGATGAGGCGGTAAACCGGCTGTCAGCAAAGCCGGTACCGTCAGCAGGCCACCACCGCCGGCAATAGCGTCAATAAAACCGGCAAGAAAAGCCACACTGCACAGCAGCAGCATGACTGTGGGATCAAGTACAAATTCCATGGTTACCCGTCAATCTGTTGGCGAAAAGGCGGCAAGGCTTTGAGCATGGCACTGCCGTATGATTTGGTGACCAGACGCCGGTCCAGGATCACAATCCGGCCCTGGTCCTGCTCCTGGCGCAGCAGTCTACCACAGGATTGCACCAGTTTTTTCGCCGCAGCAGGCACTGTCAGTTGTAAAAACGGATTACCGCCTCTTTTGGTTACAGCTTCGGCCATCGCCTCTTCAAAGGGGCTGGTGGGGACAGCAAAAGGCAGTTTAGTGATAATCAGATTGGTCAGCAGTTTCCCCGGTAAATCAAGTCCTTCGGAAAAACTTTGGGTGCCAAATAAAATGCTGCCGCCACCACCTTCAATTTTCATTTTGTGTAAATCCAGCAGTGACTGACGGCTGGCTTCCCCCTGCACCAATAAGGTCCAGTGTTGTTTGCGAAGGGCTGCCGCCACTTGCTCCATTTGCCAGTAAGAGGCAAACAGCACCAGATTACCCTGACTGTTATCAAGGTATGTTGGCAACACTTCTATTAATTCGTCGGTGAATAAATCGGAGGTGGGCTCAGTCCGTAGTTTGGGAATATGGATCACCCCTCGTTCGGCATAAGCAAAAGGCGAATTGACCTGTAAAGTCTGCAAACCCGGATGCTCAGTCAGCCCCAGTTCTCTTTTGGCATAATCAAAGGAATTGAGCGAGGTGAGGGTGGCTGAACATAGCAGCACCGCATGGGCTTTGCTAAATAACAAATCATCCAGCTGAAAACTGACTGACAGTGGGCAGGCATGCGCTCTGAGCTGCTGCTCATGGCGGCTTAACCAGCGCGCCTGATTGACATAAGGATGTTGTGGCACAGACCACAGCTGCCACAGCTGATGCTGCGCTGTATATTTTTGCTCGAGGCTTTGTAGTTCATGTTGCAGCGGTAACAATTGTTTACTTTTTAGCTTGCCGTCTTTCTGGGCGTCCAGCAGATGCTGAAACAGTTTTTCAATACAAGACAGCAATTTTCCGCTTTGTTCGGCCAGGGTGTCGGCCTGACGCTGAAACAGTTCAGGCAAGACTGCATCGGTAAAACGATAATGGGGTTCTTTACCAAACCAGTCATGTTGCTGTTTTTTAAGCTGTTGCTGCAGTGGTTTGATGGTAGCGATAAAATCCTGCGACAAATCCAGCAACTTCAGGGTTTCTTTAATAGCACTGTGTTGTGGCAGCTGATTTTGCAACTGTTGATACAGCTGCTCACTCTGTTGTTGCCAGGCCGCGCTGTCAAAGTTGAGCAGCGCATCGCCCGAGAAAAAATCACGGCCGCTGTCGGCCAGATGATGGGCTTCATCAATAACATAAATGCAGTCTTCGGGTTTGGGCAAAATGCTGTTGCCCGAGGCTAAATCAGCCAGCAGTAAAGCGTGATTCACCACCAGCACCTGTGAGCTGTCAATTTCGGCTCTGGCCAGATGAAAAGGGCAGTGATGATGAGCCCTGTGTTGTTTATGGCAATAATAACTGTCGGCCTGAATGCTGTACCAGAGTTTGTCCGGCACGGCAAAAGGCAGGCTGTCTTTATCACCGAGCCAACGCCTTTCCTGCCAGGCTGTGGCCAGTTTGGCCAAATCTGCCGGACTGGCTTTATCCAGCCAGGCTGGCAGCAGTTCAGGTTGCTGAATTTGCTGATTCAGCCTTTCGATGCAGGCATAACGCTGCCGGCCTTTGATCAGGGTAAATTCAAAAGGTAAAGCCGCATGCTGTTGAAAAAAGGGCAGGTCTTTATTCACCAGCTGCTCTTGCAGCGCCACGGTTGCAGTGGCGATGATCAGCGTTTTTTTCTTCTCCAGCGCCAAAGGCAAAGCCGCCATCAGATAAGCCAGCGATTTACCTGTGCCGGTGCCTGCTTCAATCAGGCCAATGCGGTCATAACTGTGGTAACTGCCGGCCACTATATTGGCCATTTCTGCCACCAGCTTGTTTTGTGAAGGCCTGGGTTGATAACCGGGCAATGCGGCTTTGATCTGTTGGTGAATGGCTTTGATCTGGCTTTTGCTGGCGCTGCTGAGCATAAATACTCTGTATAAATTTACAGTTCTGGCATTGTACAAAGGCAAAACTGCTCAGGCAAATAAGATTTTTGACACCTCTGCAACAGATCAGAGCAGTGAGACTCTGCATGATACCGAGCTTTGTACTCATTTGTGTACGAATCCTTGGTATTTGTTATTTTCGATAGCTAACTGCATGTTTAAAATCAGATATTTTTCATTTTTTCATAAAAAGTATACTGAATGCATCAGAAGAACCGCCAGAAAATGATGGCGAGGGGATTGGTTTTTTTACATTGTTGCTGAAAAAATCGGCAGGTTGGCGTATCGCT
Source organism: Rheinheimera sp. (assembly GCA_003543135.1). GTDB lineage: Bacteria > Pseudomonadota > Gammaproteobacteria > Enterobacterales > Alteromonadaceae > Pararheinheimera. The sequence goes on along the minus strand of DPJG01000025.1, from coordinate 95,000 downwards.
CACATAAAAAGTTCAATTCATCTGCACTTTTTTTGTAGGAATTTATGTAAAAGCGATTGACCCTCGCAAAAAAATCACCTTATTATCGGGCAGTCCAACTCCGGCAGCTTGCGCGGAGTCGTCAGCAGCAGGCTGCGAACGTGACTTACTACACAACAAAATCACGATAACGTGATCCAGGGAGATAGATAATGTTTAGAAATACCAAAATATCTAATGCAGTGCGCTTAGCTGTAATGTTCGGTGCAGTTGGCACCACAGCAGCTTTTTCTGCAACTACGATGGCAGCTGAAGAAGAAGAAGCCAAAAAAGTTGAACGTATCGAAGTGACTGGTTCTCGGATCAAGCGCACTGACGTCGAAAACGCAAGTCCAATTCTGGTTATGGACCGTGAAGCTATCGACGTATCTGGTCAAATCAGTATCGGTGATATTCTGCAAAAGATCCCTGCTGCTGGTGCTGCGTTAAACACCGCTTTTAACAACGGTGGTAACGGCTCTACCAACATGGACCTGCGTAACTTAGGTTCACAACGCCTGTTGGTTTTAGTAAACGGCAGACGTTGGGTTTCATCTTTAGGCGCAACTGTTGACTTAAACACAATCCCAACTTCTGCAATTGAACGTGTTGAAGTATTAAAAGACGGCGCCTCTGCGTTATATGGTTCTGACGCCATTGCCGGTGTAGTAAACATCATCACACGCAAAGATTTCGAAGGCGTTGAATTATCTTCTTATGTTGGCGAAAACATGAGTGAAGGTGACGGCCGTCAGTACACAGCTGAAATGACCTTAGGTACCAGCACTGACAAAGGCGGTATCCTGTTCAATGCTACTCACACCACACAACAGCCAATTTGGGCCGGTGACCGCGAAGTGTCTTCAGTTGGTTACAGCTCAACTGGTATGAACACCCGTTTAGGCGTTAGCGCAAGCACTTTAAGCGCTGCCAACCAGGCTGCAATGATCGCCAATGGTTACAAAACCACTACTGCCACATCTGGTCGTTATGACTTAATGACCAAAGAAGGCACAGGTGCTGCTACTGGTCTGGATAAGTTCCGTCAGCGTGCTGCTGGTAACGGTGACAACTATAACTACGCACCTGATAACTACTTAGTGACTCCACAGAACCGTAATGCGTTTTATGTTCAGGGTTACTACAACCTGACTGACGACCTGCGTTTGGTTTCTGACTTTGTCATGACAAACCGTAAGTCTGCGCAAGAATTAGCGCCAATGCCGGTAACTCTGGGTGCAGCATTCGGTGCAGCAGCTAGCCGTGTAGATATTCACGCTAACAACATTTACAACCCGTTCAAAGAGACTCTGTACGGTCACGCATCACGCGCGAAAGCTGCTGGTTATGCTACCTACAACCCATACTCACTGCAACGCCGTATGGTGGAAGCTGGTCCACGCCGTTATAACCAAAATGACAACACCTACCGTGGTATGGTTGGTTTAGAAGGTGCCTTCGGTGATTCATCATGGACTTGGGATGCTCACTACATCTTCGGTCAGAACTCACAAGATGAAAAAACAACAGGTTTATTAAACCTGACCCGTATCAACTCTGCCTTAGGCGCAAACTGTAATGCGTCAACTGCCTGTGTGCCATTAAACTTATTTGGCGGCCCAGGTACAATCACGCAGCAGATGCTTGATTACATTACCTTTGACAGCATTGCCTCATCTGGTAGTGAGTTAAAAGACTACGCCTTTAACACTTCAGGCGAACTGTTCGAGCTGCCATCAGGCTTTATGGGCTTAGCTGTTGGTTTTGAACGCCGTGAAGAAACTGGCTATGATAACCCGGATCCGCTGACTGTGACTGGTGAATCATCAGGCAACCAACGTGATGCAACAGCTGGTGGTTTCCGTCTGGACGAAGCTTATGCTGAGGTGTCAATTCCGGTTCTTGAAAACCTGTTAATCAGCCCGGCAGTACGTTTCTCTGACCACAGCTCTTACGGTAGCAACAGCACTGCAAAAGTTGGTGTTGAATTCCGCCCAATCGAAGATTTATTAGTTCGTTCTACCTGGGCTGAAGGTTACCGTGCTCCGTCACTGTCTAACTTATTTGCTGGTAACTCAGATTCTTACACTGGTTTAACTGACCCTTGTAACACTCTGACTGCAGCTGGTGCTCCAATCACTTTAGATTTATCTAAGGTTCCTGGTTGTGCTGGTGTTCCTGCAGGTTACCGTCAGTCAAACCCACAGATCCGTGTGACACAACAGTCATCTCCAGATCTGAAGCCAGAAACTTCAACATCACAAACTATCGGTTTTGTGTACAACCCAAGCTGGTTGGATGGCGCAGAGTTGACAGTGGACTGGTATGACATTGAAGTTGAAGACTCAATTTCACGTATCGGTGCTGGTATCATCCTGGCTGGTTGTGCGACCGGTGGCCCAAGCTCAGAATTCTGTGGCCTGGTTGACCGCGACTCAAACGGTAACGTTGTAGACTTACGCAACGGTCTGCAGAACCAAGGTACATTACACGTACAAGGTGTCGATACCTATATGGCATACCGCCTGCCAGAAACGTCGTTTGGTACCTTCAAAACTTACCTGGACTTCTCATACGTCACTGACAGTGAAATCGATGATGAAGAATACGTAGGCGTGCAATGGGGTGACGCTGGTTATCCTCGCTTAAAAGGTAGCTTCGGTGTTGACTGGATGTTAGGTGATTGGGACGCTCACTACACCGCCCGTTATGTTCACGCTATGAAAGGTTTCTACAGCTACACATATGGCGTAACAGGCGCAGATGGTTATACAGAACGTCTGCCGACTTATGTAATCCACGATATTTCTGTGGGTTATAACTTAAGTGATTACAATACTAAGTTAACATTTGGTGTTGAGAACTTGTTTGCTAAAGAACCTAAGCCAGAAGGTCTTAACAATGGCTTCTCAGCTTCTACCAACAACTTCTCTGTAACTGAATACGACGTAAACATGGACCGCTTTGTTTATTTAAGAGCGACCATGAAGTTCTAATCTGAACTGCTAACAAAAAAAGCCCCCTAACGGGGGCTTTTTATTTGTTTTTATCAATAAAATTGTCTCCGTTAAACTGACGTTTTTAAGTTGAATGATGATGAATAAACCATTTGAACCTTCAGTTTTTCCCATGTTTGCGACCCCTTTTGCAGTGATTGATTTTCCCAATCCGGAAGAATTAAATATCAAGCTGGAACAATATTTTGATGTGTTGGTTTCGCAGGGCGTTAAACACAAAAATCCACGGCCGCAGAACTACGTTCAGGACAATCTGTTCGAAAGTAATTTTGATTTATTTCATTATCCTGACCCGGCAGTACAACAGCTCAGACTCTTTGTCTTACAGACAGTGGCATGGGTTATTGCACGACTCAATGGTTATGATCATGAGCAAATGCAAAAGATTCAGCTGTTTAGTGATGCATGGTTTCATATCACCGAATTTGGCGGATATTTTTATACCCACAATCACCCTATGGCGTCCTGGTCAGCAGTGTACTGTGTGAACCCTGGGGAAGATGTGGAAGGTAAACCTGATAGTGGCGTTTTAAGATTTCATGATCCAAGGCCGCACTGTAATACCTATCTGGACAGCGGCAATGCAAATCTTACCGGTGTTTATAATACCTATAGTCATAACTTCAAATTAAAAGGCGGACAATTGATTGTGTTTCCGTCCTACCTGCAGCATGAAGTGGCGCCTTTTTTTGGCACAGATCGGCGGATTACTGTTGCAGTGAACTGTTGGACTCAACGTTACGGTTCTTAAAAAGCGATTCTGCCATTACAGCAATAGCTTGATTGAGCCAGTGACAGTGTTTTGTAATTGATTTTTCATCAAAGGGCTGCTGGCTTTGTTCTCCAACAGCGCTATGTGCAACCTTGAACATTAAAAATGGTCGCTGACCTCAAGATTGCACGCGCTGTTTTATGTTGCACCAGCCAACTGAGCGGCGCCCCACACAGCTGCAACTGTGCCGCTTGTTAGCAAATCCCCCTGATTGTACTGAAAGTGTTGCCGCCTGTACTCAATGTCAAAGTCTGGATTCGCGGTTGATTTACAAATCAGCTTTATGACAGTTGTCACTAACCCGGCTGTGGCAACCGGCAGGGAGCAGGGCTGTCTTGTTCATTGTTATGCGCTTGATGGAGGTGTGTATAAGCAGAGGTTAATGTTGAATGTTTCTATCCTGCTATATGCAGCCCAAACAGCTGATAGCCAGGCAGCGGGGACAGGATGCAGTTAAATAGTCCCGTGAATGCCAGACTGAATGCAGCATGCATAAGCGGCTAATAGGCAAACAAACCACAGTGACAAGATCAAATCATTTGTGGTTCTGAGAGTTTTTTTTCCGGAACAATCTCAGGCCTGCTTTTTAGCGGCCGAATATAGTTTGTCACAGTGTGCACAGCGCTGGCGTGCCGGATCCTGTTGTAACAAATGTCGTTCAATTCTGCTGTCGCAGTCACAACATAAACCATAAAGCCCCATATCCATTTGGCTCAGCGCCGCCTGAATTGCTTCCAGTCGCCGGGTTTTTGCTTCTAGTTCCGGCGTGAGCCACTGATTCAGTAATTCAGGCCAGTGGCTCAGCGGGTGACTATCAAGTTTCAGTAGCAGGTTGCTGTATCCGGCTTGTTGCAGATACTGATAAATAGCAGCACGTTGTTGCTGAATTTCTTCCAGTAACTGGGCTCTGAGCATTGGAGTCAAAGACTGTGGCATAACAAACCTCAATGAGATTGGGGGCAATAATGGTCTGATTGTGCAGCGTGCAGCAAAATGCTGCTCTGATGCAGATCAAAACTTGCTGAAAAAGCGCCACTATTGTGCTAATTCTGTAGAGCCCTGATGACGTCGCCAAAGAATTATTCCGGCCACTGAAATTTTCCGACACACTGCAGGGTCTTTATCAGGGTAATTGCCGGACAGCTTGTCTGGCATTGATATTGGGTTTTATCATCAGGGTTTATCGACAGATCATAAGGAATATCAACATGAGCATGCTTCATAAAAAAGTTGTTTCTGCGGTAGGTGTTCTGGTTTTGGGCTCTATCAGCAGCACAGCCAGCGCCGGTACCTTTCAGGCGACTGAATTGGCAGCAGGTTATCAGTTGTCGGCCGCTGAAGCGTCCTGCGGTGCTGACAAAGTAAAAACCGACGGTAAAAGCAAAGAAGCCAAATGTGGCGCCGACAAAGTGGACAAAGCCAAAGAAGGCAAATGTGGTGAAGGAAAGTGCGGCGAAGGCAAATGCGGTGCTGAAAAAATGGCCGACAAAGCTGCTGACAAGGCCGCTGATAAAGCCACCGACAAAACCAAAGAAGGTAAATGTGGTGAAGGCAAGTGTGGCGAAGGGAAATGTGGTGGTATGAACTAACATGACACAGTTGTCTGGTGTTGGCCTGGGCTTGCGGCGCGAAATGCTGGCGTCTGTTAGCCAGGAAAAATCTGCAGTGATTGATTTTTTTGAAGTAGCACCAGAGAACTGGTTACCTTTTGGCGGGGCGCTGGGTAAGCAGTTTCGTGCCCTGACCGAAAGATATCCTTTTGCCTGTCATGGTTTAAGTTTATCGCTTGGCAGTCCGGATCCGCTGGATCTGGATTTTGTCAAAGCGGTAAAACAGTTTTTGCAGCAACACCAAATCAAGCGCTACAGCGAACATTTAAGTTATTGTTCTGCTGGTGGTCATCTGTATGACTTAATGCCTATTCCTTTTACCTTAGCCGCCGCCCGATATACAGCTGAGCGTATTTTGCAGGTGCAGGATATTTTGGATCAGCAGCTGGTGGTGGAGAACGTGTCTTATTATGCGGCACCTGGTCAGGAAATGTCTGAGCTGGATTTTACACTCGAAGTCTTGCATCAAGCCGATTGTGGTTTGTTATTGGACGTCAATAATGTCTATGTGAACAGCGTCAATCATGGGTATAACGCCCACGAATTTATTGCGGCTTTGCCTTCCGAACGTATTGTTTATGGTCATATTGCCGGCCATTACACTGAGCATGAATCTTTATTAATAGACACTCACGGCACTGCGGTTTGTGATCCTGTATGGCAGTTGCTGCAACATGCGTATGACTGTCATGGGGTCTTTGCCACTGTGCTGGAACGTGATTTTAATCTGCCACCAATGCCGGAGTTAGAAGCGGAGCTTTGGCAAATTAAAGCCTGCCAGCAAAGGGCAGGGCGATGACAAAAAGCAGCCTTGATTTTCAGGTAGTGCAACAGCAGTTTGCCGCCGCCATCCGTGATCCGGCCAATCCTGCGCCTGACGATATAAGCGTTGAACGTATGGCGGTATACCAGCAGCTGTTTTTTAATAATGTGCAGAATTTTGTCAACAGTGCTTTTCCGGTCTTAAAGTCGCTTTATCCGGCGTCTTTGTGGCGGCAAAAGTTAAGACAGTTTTTTGCGCAGAGCGCACTTTCAAGCCCTTATTTTCTCGATATTGCCGCCGGCTTTTTTCAATGGTTCAGCAGCAAGGGGCTGAGCGCTGAGGATCCGGCATTTGCCATTGAGCTCGCCCATTATGAATGGCTGGAGCTTTATCTGGCGACCAGCACCATGGAAGATACAGCACCTTCTTTAACAACGGTCACGCCAGATCTGCCACTGCAGTTATCTGCATTGGCATTGGTGCTGTGTTATCAGTATCCGGTGATGCAAATCAGCCCGGATTTTCAGCCAACTAAGGCCGACGGACCTTATTATTTATTGATGTACCGGAACGACACCGATGAAATTAAGTTTGTCAGTCTGAATGAACTGAGCGCCACTGCGTTGCAAATTCTGGCCACTGAACCCAGGTTGTCACTCAATGCGGTACTGACAAAACTGCAGCAGTTATTGCCTGCTGCAGAACCTGCGGCATTGCAGGTTGGCACCGCTGAATTATTCAGCAAATTTGCACGAAAAGGCGTGATCCGAGCTTTCCAAGCGGACTAAAATTCATTACCATATCGGCCTTTCTTTTAGCCCTTTAGCAGTGGGAAAACACAATGGCAGACGAGAATTTTAAAGAGTCTTTTGGTGTGGCTCAATTTTTAGGTTTTATCGCGGTGTTTGTGGGCCTGCTGTGTCTGGTACCCATTTTACGCTGGCTGCAAATTCTCGGTTAAGTGAACCCTGAGTCAGCAAAACCGCCGTTTGGCGGTTTTTTTGTCAGTACAACTTTTGACCTGATAACGATTGAATAATGAGAGTGATGGTTTAATGAATAACCCTACAGAATTTACCCGGATGCTGGAACAAGTGATTAAATCAGTGCCGGATTATCCAAAACCTGGCATTTTATTCCGTGATGTCACCAGTCTGATGCAGGATCCGCAGGCTTTTGCCGCAGTGATTGATAACTTTAAACAACATTACGCCAACCAGGGGTTTACCAAGATCATCGGCACAGAGTCCCGTGGTTTTATTTTTGGTGCACCGCTGGCTTATGCGCTGGGTGTTGCTTTTGTGCCGGTGCGCAAGCCAGGTAAATTGCCCCGTGAGCGTATTGCCCAGAGTTATCAGCTGGAATACGGCGAAGACACACTGGAAATTCATACCGACGCCATAGTACCTGGTGATAAAGTATTGTTAGTTGACGATTTATTGGCAACTGGTGGTACTATTGATGCCACAACCCAGTTGGTACGCCGTTTAGGTGGTGAAGTGGCTGATGCGGCTTTTGTCGTGAATCTGCCCGACCTTGGCGGTGACAAACGTCTGGCGGCATTACAATTAAAGGTATACGCCCTGATTGATTTTGCCGGTCATTAAGTGATGTGGTGGCGCTTATTGCGCCGCCCGGCATTCAGGCATAAAAGGAAGGCAGATGAGTTATCAGGTGTTAGCGCGCAAATGGCGGCCACAAAATTTTGCCCAGCTGGTCGGGCAGGATCATGTTAAAGCTGCCTTGATCAACGCGCTCACCCAAAATCGTCTGCACCACGCTTATCTGTTTACCGGCACCCGGGGTGTCGGTAAAACCACCATAGCCCGTATTTTTGCCAAAAGCTTAAACTGCGAAAAAGGAGTCACTGCCACTCCTTGTGGTGTCTGTAGTGCCTGTGTCGAAATTGATAAAGGCTATTTTGTTGATTTACTGGAAATTGACGCCGCATCCCGCACTAAAGTGGAAGACACCCGCGATTTACTCGACAATGTGCAATATGCGCCCAGCCGTGGCCGTTATAAGGTTTATCTGATCGACGAAGTGCATATGCTGTCTAAACACAGTTTTAATGCACTGCTTAAAACGCTGGAAGAACCGCCACCTCATGTAAAGTTTTTACTGGCGACCACAGATCCACAAAAACTGCCGATTACAGTGTTATCACGTTGTTTGCAGTTCAGTTTAAAAGCCTTAAGCCAAAGCCAGATCAAACAACATTTAGCCTATATCCTGGGGCAAGAACATATTCAGGCCGAAGACGAAGCACTGGCCTTGCTGGCACGTGCTGCCAAAGGCAGTTTGCGCGACTCACTGAGTTTAACTGATCAGGCGATAGCCCAGACCAATGGCCAGATTGCGCTCGGGCCGGTGCGGGAAATGCTGGGCCTACTGGAACAATCCTGGGCCGAGCTGTTGCTGCAGGATGTATTAAACCGCGACCTTGCCGCGATGCAACAACATTTGCTGCAATTAATAGCCCAGCACAGCCAATACCAATCAGTGCTGGATGATATGCTGGCGCTGCTGCATCTTGCGGCTTTGTGTCAGTTCCAGCTCAATGCTGCCGAACTGGCGCTGACCGAATCGGCTTTTGTCCGTGCCGTGGCCAAAACCCATTCAGCGGAAATGATCCAGCTGTATTACCAGTTGCTGTTAAGTGGCAAAAAAGATTTAGCTTATGCGCCGGATCAGCGTATTGGCCTCGAAATGGCGTTGCTGCGTGCTATTGCTTTTGTGCCGGCCAGTGGCAACGAGCCGGTACAGGACTCAGCCCACAGTGCCAGAGCGGCAGCGCTAAGTGCAGCCGGTATTCCGGCGCAGACAGCGCAGGTGCAAACACAACAACAAGCTGCGTCAGGCCAGGCGGCTGATCATACAAACGCTCAGCAACAAAGCCAGAATACAGAGGCCGAAACTGCTCAGGGTGATGCCGCTGCTGCAGAAAATTTTTCTGCACAGCATCTTGGTGCAGACCAACCGGGAGCATCAGCGGTAACTCAAGCCACAGCAGCACCAGCGGTCGATCCTGTGACTGCCAGCATTCTGGCAAGGCGTGGACTTTCAGCAGCTTTACCAGGAGCCGATGACGGAAAAAAGTCTGAGCGCCAGCCGGCGCCGGTTGTTCAGCAGTTCGCAGCTAGCCGAGTCACAACACCTGCTGCAGCAGCGCAAGTTCAGCCGCAAAGGCCAACAGCACAGCTACAACCTGCCGCCGCTGCAACCCCAACCTCAACCCCAGAAATTCAGCCCGTCACGACAACATCATGGGGGGGCGCTGCAGTCTCTGAACCAGCCCTCACGCCAGTGCCTGGCGCTGCTATCAGCGATACCGGCACTCTTCCCGCTACTGCTATTCAGGTAGTGCCCTCTGAGCCTTTCGCCACTGAACCTTTAGCTACTGAGCATACTTTGGCGATCACCAATCCGGTAGCTGTGGTCGATGAGGATAGTGAAGAAGCCCAAGCGCTGAGTCACCATGCGCCTGCTGCTGCCATGGTCAATACCGATGATTCTGAAGATGAACCCGATCCTGTGGCTGACAGCGCCGGTGGCGACTGGGCCTGGCAACAATATCAGGCCGCCGAAGAAACAGCGGCCGTAGCACAAAGCAGCCAAAACACAGCAGCACCTATTCGCCATGCTCTGCTGGAAAGTTTACAACCTGTGGCAGAGGACACCGATTTTGAAAGCGAAGCCATAGCTCAGCCGGAATTATCGCCCGAAGCCCTGGGGCAGGTGATGGAGTTTGATGGTGTGATAGGCGCCCACAATTTTGCCGTTCGCACTGCCAGTCAGGTTGACAGCTGGGCGGCACGTATAGATCAGCTCGCCATCGGCGGCCTGATGCGGTTATTCCTGCTGCACTCAAGTCCAAAACTACAGGACAATCAGTTAGTGTTAACTGTCAGCAATAGTCAGCGACATCTGGACAACGAAAAAAACCGTCAGACGCTGGCCAGAGTATTATCAGCTTCTTATGGCACCGAACTTTTGGTCAGTGTGGAGTTTGCTGAACAAGTGCCGGATTGTCCGCAGGCCATTCAACAACGCATCGATGACGCCCGCAGGCTCTATGTACAGCAACTGCTGGCGCAAGACCCTTTGGTGCTGGCGATGCAACAACAGTTTGGCGCTGAATTATTGGCAGAGACGCTGAGCGTCAGCTAACCCTGTCAAGCCGATGTGCTGGCAAAGCCAGCGCTTGGCAGGCGCTCTCTTGTATTTTCAGCGTATTCTGATTATCGTGTCGCCACTATAAATAACGCAGGGTGCAGCCCTGCAGTCCACTGCAGTGCCGGTTCGGCGGCTGCGAACAGACAAACAGCCGCACGCGGTCTGAAAACAAAAGAGAGCACAATTATGTTTAAAGGTGGCATGGGTAATATCATGAAACAGGCGCAGGCTATGCAGGAAAAAATGCAGCGCGCCCAGGAAGAAATCGCCCGGATGGAAGTGACAGGTGAAGCAGGTGCCGGCATGGTTAAAGTGACGATGCTTGGCAATCACAACGTGCGCCGAGTCAGCATCGACGACAGTCTGATGCAGGATGACAAAGAAATGCTGGAAGATCTGATTGCCGCAGCCATTAACGATGCAGTGCGCCGGGTTGAAGAAAGCAGCAAAGAAAAAATGGCTGGTGTGGCCGGTGGTATGCAATTACCGCCAGGTTTTAAGATGCCGTTTTAATCTGGTTGCTGGTTAAGTTAAGGACGTTCCGGTATGGCAAAACATACAGCCATGGTGCAGCAACTGATTGATGCACTTCGGGTTTTACCTTCAGTTGGGCCTAAATCGGCCCAGCGTATGGCGTATCAGTTACTGGAACGTAACCGCGAAGGTGGGGTGATGCTGGCCAAAGTGCTGGCCAATGCCATGGAAAAAGTCGGTCATTGTCAGCAATGCCGTACTTTTGCCGAAGAGCCACTGTGTCCTATTTGTCAGGACAACAGCCGCAGCCAGAGTGCTTTGCTTTGTGTGGTTGCCAGTGCGGCAGATTTATACGCCATTGAACAAACAGGCCTTTTTTCCGGCCGTTATTTTGTGCTGGGCGGTCAGTTATCGCCGCTTGATGGCATAGGCCCGGCTGAGCTGGGGCTGGACTTACTGGCAAGCCAATTGGCGCAAGGTGCGATCCAGGAAGTGATCCTGGCCACCAACCCAACCATTGAAGGGGATGCCACCGCTTTTTATATTGCTGAGCTTTGTAAAAAACACCAAATTCAGGTATCCCGTCTGGCCCAGGGCATGCCTGTGGGTGGTGAGCTGGAATATGTTGACGGCAGCACCCTGTCTTATGCCTTAAGTGGTCGCAAACCTTTTTAAGCTTCTGAACATCAAAGCCGTCGCGCTCTGCTGAGGGAAAACCCTGCAAAACGCAGGGCTTCCCCTTGAAAGTTTTTTTCACCTCCCCCATATAGCTGTCAGCCCAAAACTTCACCGGCCTGGCGTAACACTGCGCAATAAAAAACTGCATTCGATGCAAAACGGCCGGTGGTTTTTCATTTGAAGTCCGGATTGTGTGGCGCCTTTGGCTATCACACTGTTAAACAGGAGCGGTACATGACTGAAACAACACAAAAACAAACGCATGGCTTTCAGGCTGAAGTGAAACAACTGCTGCAGTTAATGATCCATTCGTTGTATTCCAATAAAGAAATTTTCCTGCGTGAACTGGTATCCAACGCCTCAGATGCTGCCGACAAGCTGCGCTTTTTAGCCTTATCTGACAGCAGCCTGTATGACAATGACGGTGAGTTAAGAGTCCGGATCAGTCTGGATGATAACGCCAAAACCATCACCATCAGTGATAACGGCATCGGGATGACACGCGATGAAGTGATCAGCCACTTAGGCACCATCGCCAAATCCGGCACCAAAGAGTTTTTCTCACAATTATCCGGTGAAGCCAGCAAAGATTCGCAGCTGATTGGTCAGTTTGGTGTGGGCTTTTATTCAGCCTTTATCGTGGCTGACAAAGTGACAGTACGTACCCGCAAAGCCGGCATGCCAGCTGACAGCGCTGTGGAATGGGAATCTGCCGGTGAAGGCGAATACAGCATCAGTCCTATTGTCAAAGACAGCCGTGGTACCGACATTATTCTGCACCTGCGCGAAGCGGAAACCGAGTTTTTAAGCCCGTGGAAAGTGGAAAGTATTGTCACTAAATACTCAGATCATATCTCTATCCCGGTGCAAATGTGGCAGGAAGGCACCCCAGAGCGTGAAGGTGAAGACGGCGAGAAAATTCCGGCCACCGAAGGGTACTGGAAGGCAGTGAACAAAGCCACAGCCCTTTGGATGCGCGACAAATCCGAAGTGTCTGATAACGAATATCAGGAATTTTATAAGCATATTTCACACGACTGGACAGAGCCGCTGAGCTGGAGCCACAACAAAGTGGAAGGCAACAGCAACTACACCAGTTTGTTGTATGTGCCGAAAAAAGCGCCTTTTGATTTATGGAACCGTGAAGCCCGGCATGGCCTGAAACTTTATGTGCAGCGTGTATTTATCATGGATGACGCAGAGCAGTTTATGCCAAGTTACCTGCGTTTTATCAAAGGTGTACTGGATTCCAGCGACTTACCGCTGAACGTGTCTCGTGAAATCTTACAAGACACCAAAGTGACCCAGAGCCTGCGTAAAGGTTGCACCAGCCGCGTGCTGAAAATGCTGGAAAAAATGGCCAAAGCGGAAGATCAAACTGAATACCAGACCTTCTGGAATGAATTTGGTCAGGTGATGAAAGAAGGCCCGGCCGAAGACTTTGCCAATAAAGAAACTATTGCCAAATTATTACGTTTTGCTTCAACGCACGAAGACAGCAGCGAGCAAAAAGTTGGGCTGGAAGCTTATGTCAGCCGGATGAAAGAAGGCCAGGATGAGATTTATTTCCTGGTGGCCGACAGTTATGAAGCGGCCAAACACAGTCCGCATCTGGAAGTACTGCGCAAAAAAGGCATTGAAGTGTTGCTGTTGTCGGATCGTATTGACGAATGGCTGATGCAGCATCTGACCGAATTTGACGGCAAAAAGTTACGTTCAGTGGCCAAAGGCGGGCTGGATCTATCGAAACTGGATGATGAAGAAACGAAAAAAGCCCAGGCCGAAACTGAGCAGCAATTTGCCGCTGTGGTGGCACGTTTTAAAACCGCTCTGGGCGAGCAGGTAAAAGATGTCAAAGTCAGTCACCGTTTGACCGACAGCCCTGCTTGTGTGGTGACCGATGAGTTTGATATGAGCACTCAGATGATCAAACTGATGGAATCAGTGGGTCAGAAAGTGCCTGATGTTAAGCCCATTTTTGAACTGAACCCAGAGCATCAGCTGGTCAAACATATTGCCGATGAGCAGGATGAAAGCCGCTTTAAGCAGTGGGCTGAAGTGCTGTTTGAACAAGCCTTATTGGCAGAACGTGGCAGCCTGAAAAACCCGGCTAGTTTCGTCGGCCGGTTAAATGCCTTGTTGTTAGATCTGGCAAAATAACCTTTGTTGTGATGCAGCGAAAAAGGATGAGCCCCTGTGCTCATCCTTTTTTTTTGCTCAAGCGGACATTTTCTTTAGGTATAACTAAATGGGGAGGGGCAGAATTTAATAGTGATTGCATTAAATTCATGATTTTATTCATTATATTTAGCTGATTTATATAAAAACTATTGGTTGTGTTTTAACCGCTATCACAAGTTATTATTTTCCGTTGATTTTTTGTCTGCCAGCTATGCCCCGAATTACCTGCACTTTGGTCTAATAACATCAGGGAAATCACAGCCAAAACATGAAAAAACAGCTTGTTATGATGAAAAATGCTGTTAAAACTGTGATTGCACAGGTTAAGACCAAAGTTGGCTTGACTTATCTGATGAGCAGCCTTTGGGCGACAAATTTCTTGTCTGATGACGGACATTGTGTAAAGATCCAAAGCTTGTGACTATTGGATCAAACCGCAGCTATTCGAGGTTTTTTGTATGCGTATTATTTTGTTGGGTGCCCCAGGTGCCGGTAAGGGAACTCAGGCACAGTTTCTGATGAATAAGTTTGGCATTCCACAAATTTCGACCGGCGATATGCTGCGTGCTGCCATTAAAGAAGGCACACCTCTGGGTTTAGCGGCAAAACAAGTGATGGACGCTGGCCAGCTGGTGTCTGATGATCTGATTATTGGTCTGGTAAAAGAGCGTATTGCCAAAGCCGATTGTGCCAATGGTTTCCTGTTAGACGGTTTCCCTCGTACTATTCCGCAAGCCGACGCGATGAAAGACAATGGTGTTGCTGTGGATCACGTGATTGAGTTTGACGTGCCGGACGATGTGATTGTGGAGCGGATGAGTGGCCGCCGTGTACATCCTGCTTCTGGCCGTGTGTACCACATCAGCTACAACCCGCCAAAAACAGCGGGTAAAGATGACGTTACAGGTGAAGATTTAGTGATCCGTGAAGATGATAAAGAAGAAACAGTGCGCAAACGCCTTGCTATTTATCATGAACAAACTGAACCGCTGGTGGGTTATTACCGTAACCAGGCCGAACAGGGGCTGACCAAATACCATCATTTAGACGGTACAGCACAGGTAGAAGCAGTCAGTAATCAATTGGCTGCTTTGCTGGCTTAAGCCGGCACTGTGTAAAAAAACCCACCTTCAGGTGGGTTTTTTTATCCCTGAAATAACGGAAAGCGCAATGCAATTTTTGTCAGCACTGTCAGTTTGCATAGTGTTAAACTTCGCAACAGTTTGATTTATAGGGATTGCCATTGTATGACATCCAGGCACCTCAGTTTACCTTTGTCTCAATATGCGGTGGTGTTGGTTAATCTGGGTACACCGGATGAGCCAACGGTACCGGCCATTCAGCGTTATTTAAAACAGTTTTTGTCCGACCAAAGGGTCGTCGATTATCCGGCCTGGCTGTGGCAAATCATTTTACGTGGCATTATTTTACCTTTTCGTGGCCGCCGGGTGGCCAAACTGTATCAGTCGATCTGGTGGCCTGAAGGCTCGCCACTTCGGGTGATCACCGAACGTCAGACAGCAGCGCTTTCGTCCCGTTTAATGATGGCTGGCATGCCGGTGCAGGTCAGATATGCCATGACCTACGGTAACCCTTCGATCAGTTCTGTGCTGGACGAGCTGCGTGCACAAGGGGTTGAGCGTTTTGTGGTGTTGCCGCTTTATCCACAATATTCGGCCACCACCACTGCAGCTATCTCCGATCAGCTGGCGCACTATCAGCTGCAACAGCGGGATCTGCCGCAGATCCGGCTGGTGAAAAACTATCATCACGAATTGACTTATCGTCAGGCACTGGCGGGCTCAGTACGGGCCCATTGGCAACAACATGGCCAGGCTGATGCATTGTTATTGTCATTTCATGGTATTCCGGAGCGTTTTGTCAGGCTTGGTGATCCATACGAGCGGCATTGCCGAGAAACCGCAGCCAATCTGGCGGCCGATTTAGGCCTGAATGCTGAGCAGGTGCTGGTGAGTTTTCAATCCAGGGTTGGCAAAGAAAAGTGGCTGCAACCTTATACCGATCAGTTGCTTGAGCAATTGCCGGGCAAAGGCATTAAAAAGTTACAGGTGTTATGTCCGGCATTTTCGGCGGATTGTCTGGAGACTCTGGAAGAAATTGCGGTAGAAAACTGCGAAGTTTTTCTGCATGCTGGAGGCGAAAGTTATCAGTACATCAAGGCGTTAAATGACTCGCCTTGCCATATTCAGCTGTTTGCGCAGCTGGCATTACAACAATTACAGGGTTGGTAGTATGACTTTATTGATCACTCCTTATTATGCCGCGGCACTGGCCGTATTTTATGTGGGTCTAGCGGCGCTGGTGATCCGCCAACGTTTGAAAAACCGTGTTGGTTTAGGCGACGGTCAAAAACCGGCGCTGGTCACAGCCATCCGGGTACATGGCAACTTTGCCGAGTATGTGCCGCTGCTGTTGGTGCTGCTATTGCTGCTGGAAATTCAGCAGGCTCCACTGTGGCAGTTGCATCTGATTGGTGGCCTGACGCTGGCTGGTCGCGTGCTGCATGCCATTGGATTGAATAAAACCCAGGGCACTTCGGCGCCACGCTTTCTTGGCATGGTGTCTACTTTTGTCGCTTTATTGGCATCCGCCGCATTTTTAGTGCTCTAATGATGGCCGTGTCACAGGTGTTTCCGGCAGAGCAGCAGCCAAAGCTGAAGGTCACAGGTCAGGGAGCGCCTATACTGCTGCTGCACAGTTCACTCAGTAGCCATAAACAGTGGTTACCGCTCGCTGCATTATTGTCTGAGCAATACAGTCTGTGGTTACCCGACTTACAAGGTTATGGCAGCAACAAGGCGCTGACATATAGTGCAACACCTGAATGGTCTTTGGCTGCTGAAGCGGATGCTATTATGGCGTTGTTAAGTCCTGAGCAAAAAAACGCTGAGCTTATCCTGATAGGACACTCTTATGGCGGGGCAGTGGCGCTTCATCTGGCGCGTACGCAAAGGCTGAACGTCAAAGCCATGGTGTTATTTGAGCCTGTGGCTTTTCACCTGCTGGCGGCCGAAAGTTCAGCAGAAGCTTTGGCCTTAACGGCGGAAGTTAAAGCGCTCTCGCAGCAGATGCCGACACTAGAAGCTTGGGATGCGGCCCGGCTTTTTGTCGATTATTGGCAACAAAAAGATTATTTCCGTTTTTTGCCGGTCAGAATGCAGCAGCAAATGGCTGCCCAGGTATGGAAAGTGCCGCAGGATTTTGCCGCATTGATAGGTGAAGACGCCACTCAGGCCGATTACGCCAGGCTGCAGATGCCGGTGTTGTTAATGCGTGGTGCCGATAGCCGAAGGGCTGCCTTATTGGTGGCTGAGCTGCTGGCACAGAGTTTAACTCAGGTGCAAACCACAACGCTGCCAACAGGCCATATGGGACCGCTGACAGCGCCGGAGTTAGTGAATCAGCAAATTATGGATTTTTTAGCCGGGTTATAACAACACAAAACCCGGCCGTTATTTCTGTTTGTTAGCTACCGCTTGCTACTGTCAGCACCGCAGGCTCTGAATTAGCAGCGGTTTGTTGGTTCAGTAAAGTGGTGGGTTGTGCCTGACCAATAGCAATTTTGCGTGGTTTTAACGCTTCCGGAATTTCCCGCACCAGTTCAATATGCAACAAACCATTGTGCACATTGGCGCCTGTCACGCGGATATAATCCGACAGCTGGAATTTACGTTCAAAGTTGCGCTCGGCAATGCCCTGATGCACAAAACGGCGACCTTCGGTTTTGTCGGCTTTTTGCCCTTTCACCAGCAGGGTGTTGTGTTCGGTTTCCAGTGATAATTCGTGTTGTTCAAAACCCGCCACCGCCATGGTGATGCGGTACTGATCTTCACCGGTAATTTCAATATTGTATGGTGGATAAGCCGGCTGTTTTTCATTGCGGGCTGCTGCATCCATTAACGATGCCAGGTGATCAAAACCAATAAATGAACGATAAAAAGGAGAAAAATCTAAAGTTGTCATATCCAATTCCTCTTCTGAAGCAAATTAGTTAAATAACTGTTTTACAAGGTGGTATTCGCGTGAATTCCACAGAACAGGACCCTGCTTAGGCATCCTGCTTCATAAAATAGGGGCGTTGTTTTTGCTTTCAAGAGGGCGGGGCAAAATTTCTAACACAGGCCAAAGTTGCTCAAAGTTGGCTTAGCGCTGGCTTCAGCCTGTGCATTAGAGTTCATCAGCTTTTGGTGATTTCTTTGAGTTTATTCAGTGCGGCCTGATAATCCGGTTCTTGTGACAGCAGCGGTACCAGCTGTTGATACACCAGAGTACCTTTGGCATCGATAATGAGCACGGCCCGGGTCAGAATGCCCATGTCCTTGATTCTTAAACCATAGTTACTGCCAAAATCACCCCAGACAGCGTCTGACAACACCCGCAGCTTATCCACTTGTTCTTTTTGGCAAAAACGTTTTTGTGCAAAGGGTAAATCGGTGGAAATAGTGAGTAGCACCACATCTTTAGGCAAGCTCACGACTTGTTCGTTAAATTTTTTCGTCTGAATGGAGCAGACACCGGTGTCGATACTTGGCACTACGCTGAGCAACACAGTTTTCCCGGCAAAATCGCTGAGTTTAACCGCTTTAAATGCTTGATCGGCCACTTTAAAGTCGGGCGCCTGCTGCATCAGTTGCGCTGGCGAGCCTTGCAGCTCCAATGGTCGGTCGCCGGCTTTGACTTCAGAGAGCCTGACCGGCAAATTGGCTGTTAAGTCGGCAGCCAGTGCTGTATTCAGCATCAGGGCAAAACAGACACTGTATTTGAAGGCCGCAGATAAATTTTTCATCTTTTGTTCCTGTTATCCTTGAAAATAATGTAAATACAATTGCTTATGTCGATGATTTTGAGGAAAAAAGCCGTTGTTTTGATTCGCACAATCAAAGGTTCAGCGCTACACTGGATTTAACAATACGTGAATCAGGTGTCTAATGGTAGCAGCGGTATTAATCTGTGATGATTCAAATCTGGCACGCAAACAAATGGCCCGCAGTTTGCCAGCGCAGTGGCAGGATAGAATTTATTTTGCCGGTCATGGTCAGGAAGCTCTGGAAGTTTTAAAGCGTCAGCCTATCGATTTATTATTCCTTGATTTAAATATGCCGATCCTCGACGGCTACGAAGTGTTGCAGGCAATTGGTGAGCAAAAAATACCGGTCAAAGTTGTTGTGGTATCCGGTGATGTACAGCCCGAAGCCCGCGAGCGGGTGATGGCTTTTGGTGCTCTGGATTTTATCCGTAAACCTGTTGCAGCCGATAAGCTCACCGAAGTTCTGGCGCAGTTTGAAGCTCAGCATACAGTGTCAGACAGTAAAAAAGTGCAGGAAAGAGCCATTGAGCTCAATCAAGCCAGCAAAAGTTTTGTGCTTGACCCTGTACTGCGGGATGTATTTCAGGAGCTGACCAACGTGGCTATGGGCCAGGCCGGTGATCTGCTGGCAAGGCTTCTTAAAGTATTTGTTAAGTTACCCATCCCTAATGTCAATGTCATTGAAGTCAGTGAACTGCATATGGCTATCGCTTCGGTGGAACAAAAAGAAACCACTTCGGCAGTGTGTCAGGGTTTTATCGGGGGCGGGGTGTCGGGTGAAGCTTTGCTTATCCTGAATGATTCCAGTTTTGTTGATATTGCCAAACTGATGAATTACGAAGGCAAACTCAATACCAAAGCCGAACTCGAATTATTAATGGATATTGGCAATATTTTGATAGGAGCTGTACTTAAGGGGCTGGCTGAGCAGATTGATATGTCGTTCAGTCAGGGACATCCGGTGGTTCTGGGTCAACATGCGCCGGTCAGTGAGATGATTAAAGCCAATGCCAAACGCTGGAAAAGAACACTGGCGATTGAAATCAGCTATGGCATCGAAAACTACAATATTAATTGTGATTTGCTGCTGCTTTTTACCGAAGACAGCATTAAAACGCTGAATTACAAAGTCGAATTTTTGTTAGAAGAGTAGTTATGTCACAAATAAACTCTGATGTTGCCGAAGTTCACTGGTTATTAGATATGTTCCAGACCGTTGATGTGGGTCTGGTGGTGCTGACTGCCGATTATAAAATTCAGGTCTGGAATGGTTTTATGGAAAACCACAGTGGTTTAACACCACGCCAGGTGCGCGACAGGTATTTGTTTGATTTGTTTTCTGAAATTGATGAAGGCTGGTTAAAACGTAAATGTGATCCGGTGATTTTGCTGAAAAACCGCGCTTTTACTATCTGGGAGCAGCGCCCTTACATTTTTAAGTTCCGCAACTACAGGCCCATCACAGGCTCTGCTGACTATATGTACCAGAACAGCACCATATTCCCAATCACCGATGTGCGTGGTTTAGTGACCCACCTTTGTATGATTATTTACGATGTCACAGACGTGGCAGTCAGCAGGCTTGAGCTGGAGTCGATGAACGGCCAGTTGAAACAGCTGTCAAAAACTGATTTTCTGACGGAGCTTAATAACAGAGGCCATTGGGAAGATGCGCTGATGCATGAGTTTAAGCGGCTCAAACGCAGTGGCCATCGCAGCAGTTTACTGATGTGTGACATCGACCACTTTAAAAGAGTCAACGACACCTTTGGTCATGCCGCTGGCGATGCGGTGATCAAGGCGGTCGCGCAGGCGGTGAAAAAAAATCTGCGGGAAACCGATGTGGCAGGGCGGTTTGGCGGCGAAGAATTTGCGGTGTTGCTGGTAGACACCACTGAAGATCAGGCGATGTATTTTGCCGAACGTCTGAGAAAAACAGTAGAAAATCTGGCTATTGAATATAACCAGCAAATTCTAAAAGTGACAGTCAGTGTTGGTATTGCTGAATATCACAGTGATATGTTGGAACACCGACAATGGTTGGAAGCTGCCGATAAAGCGTTGTATACCTCCAAAGCTAATGGCCGCAATCAGGTGACTTTGTGTAGCGCTCAGCTCAAAGCGTCTTCTTAAGCAACAATAGCCAAATACAGCAGACTATAAAAAACACCGCAATAGCGGTGTTTTTTATGGATTTGGGCAAAATCCCGGTGGCTTGCGCCTTAAAACATTCTCAGCCTTGCCGTGAACAACAGCAAGGCAGAGCTTACACCGGCACCATCATCAGTTGAGTTACTGAGTTATCGTCATTGAGTTGCTCAAGCCGGACGGTAAAACCCCAGAGCCGGTGCAGATGTTTCAGCACTGACGGATAACTTTCGGCAAGCGGTACCCTGTTATTGGGGATAAAACGTAAGGTTAGTGAGCGGTCACCACTGACATCGACATTCCACACCTGAATATTGGGTTCGATATTACTCAAATTATATTGAGCCGACAGCATTTGTCGGATCTTCTGATATCCCTCGTTGTTATGAATAGCGGCAACTTCCAGTGAGTTGTCTTTGTCATCATCGACAATGGCAAAAAGGTGAAAATCACGGATTACTTTTGGAGATAAATACTGGCTGATAAAACTTTCATCTTTAAAGTTTTGCATTGCAAAGTGTAAGGTTTGCACCCAGTCAGAGCCGGCAATATCCGGAAACCATTGTTTATCCTCGGCTGTTGGCTGCTCACAAATACGGCGGATATCAGTAAACATGGCAAAACCAAGTGCGTAAGGGTTGATGCCGGAATAATATTTTGAGTTATAGGCGGGCTGAAACACCACATTGGTATGGTTATGCAGTACTTCCAGCATAAATTTGTCGGTAACCAGGCCTTCACCATACAGATGCTGCAAAATGGTGTAATGCCAGAAAGTTGCCCAGCCTTCGTTCATCACCTGTGTTTGTTTTTGTGGATAAAAATATTGTGAAATTTTGCGCACTATCCGCACTATCTCGCGCTGCCAGGGTTTTAACAATGGGGCGTTTTTTTCAATAAAATACAGGATGTTTTCCTGTGGCTCGGCCGGAAAGTGACGCTCTTGTGTGACAGCATGCTGCTCTTTGTTTGGAATGGTTTTCCAAAGCTGATTCACCTGAGACTGCAAATAACTTTCCCTGTCTTTTTGCCGGCGCTGCTCTTCATCCATCGAGATTTTCTGCGGTCTTTTATAGCGGTCAACACCGTAGTTCATCAGGGCATGGCAGGAGTCGAGAATATCTTCAACTTCGCTGACACCATATTTTTCTTCACAGTCACTGATATATTTTTTGGCAAAAACCAGATAGTCGATAATAGAAGAGGCGTCTGTCCATGTTTTAAATAAGTAGTTGTTTTTAAAAAAAGAATTATGCCCGTAACAGGCGTGAGCCATCACCAGTGCCTGCATGGTGATAGTGTTTTCTTCCATCAGGTAAGCAATACAGGGATTAGAGTTGATGACAATTTCATAGGCCAGCCCCATATGGCCTCTTTTGTAGTTTTGTTCGGTCTGTATAAACTTTTTGCCATAAGACCAGTGGTGATAACCAATAGGCATGCCCACACTGGAATAAGCGTCCATCATTTGTTCGGCGGTGATAATTTCAATCTGATTCGGGTAATAATCGAGCTGATAAAATTTAGCAACCCGCTCAATTTCAGTCTGATATTGCTGCAGCAGTTCAAAAGTCCAGTCCGGACCATCAGACAGCGGTTGCACTGTTGCAGCTGTGGTTTTTCGTTTAGCGGTCATAGCGCACTCCTTAGCAGCACGGGGCCGCAGGCATTCTGATTAGCTGGCACCATGTCAGGCTGATTGCCTGTTCACACTTTTGCGAAACAGTTCGCGGAACACCGGATAAATATCACTGACCTGACGGATAGGCTGAATGGCAAAATTGTCAAAGCTGCACAGCAGTTTTTCATATTCCAGCCACAGGCTTTGATGCGGTCTTTGTGCAATTTCGATATAAGCGTAATAGCGCACCCAGGGCAGCAATTCTTCGGTCAGAATAGTGGCACATTGGGGGCTGTCGTCGGCCCAGTTGTCGCCGTCCGACGCCTGAGCTGCGTAGATATTCCACTGAGTGGGGTCATATCTTTCTTTGACAATTTCAGCCATCAGTTTTAGCGCGCTGGACACTATGGTGCCGCCCGTTTCCTGTGAATAAAAAAACTCCTGTTCATCCACTTCTTTGGCTTGAGTGTGGTGGCGGATATAGACCACATCAACATTTTTGTAGCTTCGGCTTAAGAACATATAAAGCAGAATATAAAAACGTTTGGCCATGTCTTTGGTGGCTTGATCCATTGAACCTGATACGTCCATCAGGCAAAACATCACAGCTCTGCTGGTTGGTTCCGGCCTTTTGGCAAAATTGCGAAAACGCAAATCAAAACTGTCGATAAAAGGCACGGCGGCGATGCGTTTTTTCAGCTCTTCCACTTCAGCTCTGAGTTGCTGCAACTTGTGTTCGTCCGGCACAGCTTCTTGTTGCAGCTCTGCAATTTGTTGCTCCAGTGCCTTCAGATCTTTCTTTTTGCCGGCACTCATGGCAACACGACGGGCCAGCGAACCTTGCAACGACCTGACAATATCAATATTGCTGGGTACCCCTTCCGAGCGGTAACCAGCGCGTACATTCTTAAATTGCACCAACTTATCTAACTGATTTTTCTTCAGATTTGGCAGTTCTAAATCTTCAAACAATAAATCCAGGTATTCGTCTTTTGAAATGGAAAATACAAATTCGTCTTCACCTTCACCATCCTGACTGGCGTCCCCCTGACCTGAACCGCCGCCCTGACCACCCAAAGGTCTTTTGATCCTGTCGCCCGGGCTGAACTGATCATTGCCCGGATGGATCATTTCTCTGTGCCCCCCTTTGCCCTGGTGAAAAAACGGCTCGGTAATGTCTCGGCCAGGAATAGACACAGATTCACCGCTATCGATATCGGTGACACTGCGTTTACTGATGGCATCGGAAACAGCCTGTTTAATCTGCTGTTTATAACGGCGGATGAACCGTTGCCGGTTCACCGCACTTTTGTTTTTTCCGTTCAGGCGTCGATCGATAAAATGCGCCATAAAACCTCCGGCTAACCCCTGGCATCACTGAGACTTGCGAACGCGCAGATACCATTCTGACAGCAGTCGCACCTGTTTGCGGGTGTAGCCTTTTTCCATCATCCGATCGACAAAATCATCATGTTTTTTCTGATCATCAGTCGAGGTTTTGGCATTAAATGAAATCACCGGCAACAGCTCTTCGGTGCTGGAGAACATTTTTTTCTCGATCACAGTGCGCAGTTTTTCATAGCTGGTCCAGGTTGGATTTTTGCCATTGTTTTTGGCTTTGGCACGCAGCACAAAATTAACAATTTCATTGCGGAAATCTTTTGGATTGCTGATGCCTGCCGGTTTTTCAATTTTCTCCAGCTCAGCATTTAAGGCGGAGCGGTCAAATAACTGGCCTGTTTCCGGATCGCGGTATTCCTGATCCTGGATCCAGAAGTCAGCATAAATCACATAACGGTCAAAAATGTTCTGGCCATATTCAGAATAGGACTCCAGATAAGCGGTCTGAATTTCTTTGCCAATAAATTCAACATATTTAGGGATCAGATAACCTTTGAGATGTTCAAGGTAACGTTCCGCCACATCGGCCGGAAATTGTTCCCGTTCAATTTGTTGCTCCAGCACATAAAATAAATGTACCGGATTGGCGGCCACTTCAGTGCTGTCAAAGTTAAAGACCCTGGACAGAATCTTAAAGGCAAAGCGGGTAGAAAGCCCGGTCATGCCTTCGTCAACGCCGGCGTAGTCACGGTATTCCTGATAGGATTTTGCTTTTGGATCTGTGTCTTTTAAACTTTCGCCGTCATAAACCCGCATTTTGGAATACAGGCTGGAGTTTTCCGGCATTTTTAAGCGGGATAACACGGCAAACTGCGCCAGCGAAGTCAGGGTGCCCGGGGCACAAGGTGCTACTTTTAACTCGCTGTGCTCAAGCAGTTTTTCGTAAATTTTGACTTCTTCCGACACCCGCAGGCAATAAGGCACTTTAACGATATACACCCTGTCTAAAAAAGCCTCATTGTTTTTATTGTTGCGAAAGGTTTGCCATTCAGACTCGTTACTGTGCGCCAGAATAATGCCTTCAAAGGGCAGGGCGGCTAAACCTTCAGTGCCGTTGTAATTGCCTTCCTGAGTGGCGGTGAGCAGTGGATGCAGCACTTTAATAGGTGCTTTAAACATCTCAACAAATTCCATAATGCCCTGGTTGGCACGGCACAAAGCGCCGGAGTAACTGTAGGCATCCGGGTCATTCTGTGCAAAATGCTCCAGCTGACGGATATCCACTTTACCGACCAAAGAGGCGATATCCTGATTGTTTTCATCGCCGGGTTCAGTTTTGGCGATGGCAATTTGATCCAGAATGGACGGGTATTTTTTCACCACGCGGAACTGGCTGATGTCCCCGTTAAACTCATGCAGTCTTTTACTGGCCCAGGGCGACATAATGGTTTTTAAATAACGTTTTGGAATGCCGTATTCCTGCTCCAGAATATTGCCATCTTCCTGACCGTCAAACAGGCAAAGTGGGTGGTCATACACAGGCGAGCCTTTGAGGTAATACACCGGCACCTGTTGCATCAGCGATTTGAGTTTTTCCGCCAGTGATGATTTACCACCGCCCACAGGACCTAGCAGATACAAAATTTGTTTGCGCTCTTCCAGCCCCTGAGCTGAGTGTTTCAGATAAGAAACTATTTGTTCTATCGCATCTTCCATGCCGTAAAATTCAGAAAAAGCCGGGTAACGGGCAATGACCCTGTTGGAAAATAACCGGCTTAATTTCGGATCTTGTGCTGTGTCAATAAATTCCGGCTGACCTATGGCCATCAATAACCGCTCAGCAGCACTGGCGTAACAGCTTTTATCGTTTTTGCACAAAGCGAGGAATTCAGAAATGCTGTATTCCTCTTCTTTGGCCGCTTCGTACCTAGACTTATAGTGCTCAAAAATGCCCATATGCACCTCCGCAACCTTGTCAAAGAAACTTGAGACTGAAACTGATGCTGTAATTCAAGGTTAGACAGTAAAACTACGCTTTGCTTGGCTAATTCACAGAATTTTATGCAATTTTCGATAAAGCGTTATTTCAGTTTGGTCTGATTGGCAACAAGCGTAGCTGAAGAAAAGCAGAGGTGAAGGCAATAAAAAACCCGGTTTAAACCGGGTTTTTTATGATTGGCAACCTGAAGTTACGCCAGAGTAAAAAATTACTTGGCGAAGTTTTCGGCGGCAAATTTCCAGTTCACCAGCGCCCAGAAGGCGTTCAGGTAAGTTGGACGGGCGTTACGGAAATCGATGTAATAAGCATGTTCCCATAAATCTACAGTCAGAACAGGCGTCAGGCTGGCGTCTGTTAATGGTGTACCGGCGTTGCTGGTATTGACGATATCCAGAGTGCCGTCTGCTTTTTTCACTAACCAGGTCCAGCTAGAACCAAAGTTGTTCACTGCTTTATCGTTAAAAGCAGTTTGGAAAGCAGCAAATGAACCCCATTTGGCGTTGATGGCGTCAGCTAAAGCACCTGTTGGTTCGCCACCGGCATTTGGAGCCAGGCTGTGCCAGTAAAAAGTGTGGTTCCAGATCTGGGCGGCGTTGTTAAATACCGGGCCTTCTGAAGTTTTGATGATATCTTCCAGTGATTTACCAGCAAATGCAGTGCCTTCAATCAGAGAGTTCAGTTTCACCACATAAGCGTTGTGATGTTTGCCGTGGTGGTAGTCCAGAGTTTCTGGGGAGATATGAGGTAATAACGCATCTTTTGCGTATGGTAATGCTGGTAATTCAAAGGCCATTGTAATTCTCCACTGACATTGTTTATGGTTTCTGCATCGCGTAGACTACAAAACCTGACTAAAATACTCAAGTTTTACCTGAGGTTTTGCCGGTTTCTTCACCTGTTGATGCTCTCTTTCTGCTGGCATTAATTTTTGGGGCAAAACTTGAAAACTCAAGTGGCCGGCCATAATTCATCTGGTAAAATGCGCTAACTTTTTATGTGCCCCAGGGCAGAGGTTTTTATGGAAACTATCGACAAAATTAAACAACAACTGGCTGATAACCCAATTATTCTGTTTATGAAAGGGTCGCCAAAATTCCCAAGCTGTGGTTTTTCTGCCCAGGCCTCTCAGGCGCTGATCGCTTGTGGTGAACAATTTGCGTATGTCGATATTCTGCAAAACCCGGATATCCGTGCTGAATTACCAAAATTTGCCAACTGGCCAACTTTCCCGCAATTGTGGGTGGAAGGTGAGCTGATTGGTGGTTGTGACATTATGCTGGAAATGTTTCAGCGTGGTGAATTACAGCCGTTAATTAAAGAAACTGCGGCTAAATACAAAAAGCCGGATGCAGAATAAGCAGCATAAAGTGTTGTTGCTTCAGTCATCACTGTGGTTAGCCTGATAAAAAAAGCAGCGTCAGCTGCTTTTTTTATGCGGTTTAGTCTGAGCCTGGATTTGCTGCAGGCTTAAAACCTGAATAACATGCCCGTCTCAGGCAGCGTCAGTATCTGAGTCTTGTTCTGAGATTTCGTCATCGCTGTTGTCGTCGGCAAATAATGGTGGAGGCCAGCCACCAAGGGCGTGCCAGCGATTAACGATGTAACAAAAGAGTTCTGCAGTGCGCTCAGTGTCGTACAAGGCGCTGTGTGCTTCTTTGTTATCAAAGGCAATGCCTGCCGCCTTGCAGGCTTTGGCTAGCACTGTCTGACCTAACGCCAGTGCCGCCAAAGTTGTAGTGTCAAAAGACACAAAAGCATGAAAGGGTGAACGTTTGATATTATTACGTTCAACAGCTGCATTTAAGAAACCCTGATCAAAAGCCGAGTTATGAGCGACCATCACTGATCTCTGGCAACCAGCGTCTTTTTGCGCTTTGCGGACCGCTTTAAAAATTTCAGTCAGCGCTTCGCGTTCAGAAACAGCACCACGCAGCGGGTTGTAGGGGTCGATGCCATTAAAAGCCAGTGAGCTTGGATTCAGTACTGCGCCTTCAAAAGGCTCTACATGAAAATGCAAAGTGCGGTCGATGCACAGATTGCCATTATCATCCATGGTCAGCAGTGTGGCTGCAATTTCCAGTAACGCATCGGTTTGGGCATTAAAGCCTGCGGTTTCGACGTCGATAACTACAGGATAATAACCGCGGAATCGTTGCGAAAATAATGTTGTTTGTGTCATATCCAAACCAGCCTGACTATGGGGGCACGCAGTATGCCAAAAAAAACGCCGGTCGTCTTGTTGCGGCACAGCCTTTGCAGGAAAAATCTTATCAGCCAGCAAATGCTGGCAATGCCCCAACTGGAGAACAGCGTGTGAAGGCTGGAGGTGCAATGAAATTTGTTGGTTATCTGTGTCTGAGCCTGTGTTCCCTGCAGCTTCTGGCCAGCAGTGAACAATCGCCATTGCCGGCTGAGCGGCAAAACGTGCGGCAATATGTTGCCACTATTGAACAGGCAAACTGGTCAGTAAAAACAGCCACAGCGCTGCAATGTGAACTCAGTCACACCATTCCTAATTTTGGCGAGGTGAGTTTTGTCAGTCATTCCGGCAAAGAACTGAATTTACTATTTGCACTGAAAATGACGCGGATGCCGGATGACTATGGGCTCGCTAAAGTATTGTCGGTGCCGCCGGCCTGGCGTGCCGGTGAGCAAGCCAAAGCCATCACCGATTTTACCTTGCTAAAACAATTTGACGGTGATTTGGCCAAAAAAGAAGCCTGGACTTTACTTACAGAGCTGGAGCAGGGCTTTAGCCCAACCTTTTATTTTGCAGACTGGCACAGCCCCTTTGACCAAATTGCAGCTGCGGTCAATCCGGTGCAGTTTGCCGGCCCTTATCAGAAGTTTAATCAGTGTATGGCGGGTTTATTACGTTATACCTTTGACGATATTGCCATGACAGTGCTGAACTATCAGTCCAACAGCGACGAGCTGACACGGGAGTCAGAAGCAAGGCTAAAACAAATTGCTGAATATCTGCAGCATGACAAGAGCATAGTTTCGGTCCGGATTGATACCTATACCGACAGTTATGGCGGGCGCTGGAGCAACGAAGAATTGTCGCGTAAAAGAGCGGCGACCTTAAAAGCCTTTTTTGTTGAAGCCGGTATTGAGGAAAGCAAAATTGATACTGAAGGTTTTGGCGAAAAACGTCATGTGGCACCGAACGACACGCCAAGAGGGCGGGGGGTTAACCGCAGGGCGGTGATCCAGCTGGCCCGGCTTTAACCCAACGCAAGCGCACAAGACAAATCAAAAAGGCGTCTTATAAAGACGCCTTTTGTTTGGTTAAAAACCGTGCCGGATGGATCAGCACACTAAGCTTTTCCGAAAGGGGCAAGGGTTCGTTGCACAACTGTGCCGCCAGTTGCTGTGCAAGCAAAGGTGCAAATAACAAACCTCGGGCGCCCAAACCGCCAAAGAGGTGAAGGCCTGGCGCAATAAAGCCTGCAACCGGCAGATGATCCGGCACTGTAGTGCGAAGCCCGGCTTTTGCCGACTCCACTTTGGCATCGTTAAACCAGGCCGGTTGTTGTAATACCTGCTGCACCAGTGCCAGGTTGGCTTGGTTGTCGCTCTCCAGCAGCAGTGCTTGTTGCCTGCTGCGGTCAAAAGTAGCGCCGACACAATGTAAGCCATCCAGCGCTGGCGTCAGATAACCTTGATGGCAAATTACTGTTTTTAAACGCGCCATAGCCTGGGATCTCACATGACTGACCTGGCCACGCACCAGGTTCAGTGGCAAAAACTGAGTTTGGGCAAAACTGTGGATTTGGCTGCCACAAGCCAGCACCAGGTTTTTTGTATACAAAAGTTGTGGTTGATGGCGATGCACATCTTCTGCATCAAGCTGCCAGGTTGCGCTGTTGGCCTGCCACTCTAACCGATTGACCTTGCAGCCAAAAATAACTTCAAAACCGCTTTGTTGCTGTAAATACTTCAGTGCCGCCTGACAAAAAGCCTGAGGGGCTATCCAGCCCCCGGCCGGATAATACAAACCAGCAAAGGGCAGGGATAAACCTGCGACAGCGGACGCTTGATCTGCATCAAACTGTTGAAATAAACAACCCTGATAAGCGGGCTCTGCGGCCATTTTCTGTTGGCGCAATGTCAGAGTCTGATTGCAGGCGAGTGTGAGCACTCCACAAAAATCCGCAGGAAAATCAAATTGTTGTTTTAGGTTCTGGTAAAACCGAGCCGCAAAACCAAAGGCCAGTGCATGCAGCATAGACACAGGGCTCCAGCTGGCCTGCAGCTGCGGATACAAAGCACCTTGTCTGTTATGGGAAGCCTGTTGTGCTACAGCATCATCCATACACAATAACCTCACCTGACGGCCGTGCTGGTGCAGTGTCAGTGCCAGACTGATTGCCGCCAGACCGCCACCAACAATAGTGATCAAGTCCGGTTGTGCTGCGGTTTGGGTGGAGGCTGAGGATTCAGCGGCTTGCTCAGGCTGTTCTGGCAGTTGAGGTGGGGATGGAATATCAGGCTGAAAAATACCAATACACATTTCGCGTTTGCGGCCATAACCTTTGACTTTTTTTACGGCAAAACCTACGTCGGCTAAACTGCGGCGGACCAGACCTGCGCTGGTAAAAGTGGCCACTGTAGTGCCGGTTTGGCTTAAGCGCGCCATCTGGCTGAATAATTCAGGTTGCCACATCTGCGGGTTTTTACTGGGCGCAAAACCATCCAAAAACCAGGCATCGGCGCTGTTTTGCGCGCTCAGTTGTGGCATAGAATCATGTACATCGCCAAGCCACAAATCGAGCGTGACTCTGCCTTCGTCAAACTGCAGCCGGTGACAACCAGCTACAGGCTCCGGATATTGCGACACTAACAAAGCGGCAAGTTCAGCCAGCAGCGGCCAGCTCTCGAGCGCTTTGGCCAGATCTTGTTTTTTCAGCGGATATTTTTCAAAGGTGCTGAAATACAGACGTTCACAACAAACGGATGGCGCTTCTTTTTGTGCCACACGGAAATTTTGCCAGGCCAGCAGAAAATTCAGTCCGGTGCCAAAACCGGTTTCGATAATATGAAAATAACGGCGCTGGTGATTAAAAAAACGTTGTGGCAAACCGTTTTGCTGCAGAAACACGTATTGGGTTTCTTCCAGCCCGCTTTCGTTGGAAAAATACACATCATCAAATAAATCAGAAACCGGGGTTCCCTGTTCGTTGTAATGAATAATGGCGCTTTGAATAGGTTGCATAACGGGCTCTCAAAAAAAACGCCACAGTTTAACCTGATTGTCATTTGTTTGGATAATAGTGTACAACTGTGCGCTGAAATTGGACCAGTTCGGCATGAAAAGTCCGTACAATGTTTTTCGTTAATTTTTTATCCAACGTTTTTCGGTCTCAGACCAGCTTCAGGAGTCAGAATGAAAAGAGCAGTGATCACCGGATTGGGCATAGTCTCCAGCATCGGTAACAATCAGGCGGAAGTATTGGCGTCATTAAAAGCCGGCCGCTCAGGGATCACCTATTCACAGGAATTTGCCGATCTGGGCCTGCGTTCGCAAGTCTGGGGAAATATCAAACTCGACACCAGCGAGCTGATTGACCGCAAAGCCTTACGTTTTATGGCCGACGCTGCCGCTTTTGCTTATATCTCCATGCAACAAGCCATTGAAGATGCTGGTTTAACCGAAGAGCAGGTGTCACATCCCCGCACCGGTTTAGTGGTAGGTTCAGGTGGTGCTTCATCAAAAACTCAGGTGGAAGCCGCTGACATTCTGCGCGAAAAAGGCGTCAAAAGAGTAGGCCCTTATGTGGTGCCAAAAACCATGTCGAGCACCTGTTCAGCCTGTTTAGCCACACCATTTAAAATTAAAGGCGTGAACTATTCCATCAGTTCAGCCTGTGCTACCAGTGCTCATTGTATTGGCCATGCGGTAGAGCTGATTCAGCTGGGCAAACAAGACATTATTTTTGCCGGTGGTGGTGAAGAAGTGCACTGGACCTTAGCGATGGAATTTGACGCTATGGGCGCACTGTCGAGCAAATATAACGACACGCCGGAAATTGCGTCACGCACATATGATGCGAACCGCGATGGTTTTGTCATCAGTGGTGGCGGCGGTATTCTGGTGATTGAAGAGCTGGAACACGCTTTAGCCCGCGGCGCAAAAATTTATGCGGAAATCGTCGGTTATGGCGCAACCTCAGACGGTTACGATATGGTGGCACCAAGTGGTGAAGGCGCTGTGCGTTGTATGCAAATGGCGATGCAAGGTGTCAATGCACCTATAGACTACGTCAACACCCATGGTACCAGTACGCCAGTGGGGGATGTAAAAGAGCTGGGTGCTATTCAGGAAGTATTTGCCGGTAAATCACCTGCGATTAGCGCCACCAAAGCCATGACAGGCCACGCCTTAGGCGCTGCCGGTGTGCATGAAGCCATTTATTCACTGCTGATGATGGAGCACGGTTTTATTGCGCCATCTATTAACATCAGCGAGTTGGATGAAGCGGCCAAAGGTCTGAACATAGTGACCGAAGCCCGTCCGGCCGATTTAAATACGGTGATGTCAAACAGCTTCGGTTTTGGCGGCACCAATGCCACTTTAGTGATGCAAAAATATCGCAGTTCATAAAAAATACCGCGCTTAATAACTGCACCGCTGTTAACAACGTTGCTCTTAAGTCTAAGCTGCAAAACGGAACCACAAAGCCACCAACAGGTGGCTTTGTTTTTGGCAGCGTTTTAGAATGCCGGCCTGACTTGTAATCTCTATGGTTACAGCTCGCCGATAAAACCTCTGGCAGGAGCGCTGATGTTAAAAATTTATGCTGATGAAAATATGCCTTATGTGCAGCATTTTTTTGCTGGGCTTGGGCGGGTGCAGCTGGTGGATGGCCGCAATCTGACGCCAGCGCAAGTGGCTGATGCCGATGTGTTGCTGGTGCGCTCAGTTACCAAAGTTAACGCTGAATTATTGTCACAAAACAACAAGTTAAAGTTTGTTGGCACAGCCACTATCGGGGTTGACCATATAGACCAGTCTTATTTGCAACAGCAGGGCATCCATTTTAGCAGCGCGCCAGGCTGTAATGCGCAGTCGGTGGTGGAATACGTGCTCAGCAGCTTATTTTTATTGGCCGAGCAACAACAAAAACCGCTGCAGCAATGGACTATAGGTGTGGTGGGTGTTGGGCAAATTGGCTCGCGCCTGGTCAAAGCTTTACAGGCTTTGCAGGTAAAGGTGTTGCAATGCGACCCGCTGCGTGCGGCTGTTGAGTCGGACTTTGCGCATACGCCATTTGCAGACTTGCTCAAACAGGTCGATGCGTTAAGTTTTCACGTTCCGCTCGTAAAAAGTGGCGAACATGCCACCTTCAAACTGCTGAACAGCCAGACGTTGGCGCAGTTAGCGCCAGAGGTGGCCATTATTAATGCCTCGCGCGGTGAAGTCACCTGTAATCAGGCGCTGCTTGCTGAGGCTCAAAGGCTTGCACAAAATGGCAGCCAAAGACCACTGGTGCTGGATGTCTGGGACAACGAGCCCTTGGTGCTGAAGGCTCTGGTGCCTTATTGCCGGATTGCCACTGCCCATATCGCCGGTCACAGCATCGAAGGCAAGGCCCGAGGTACCGAAATGTTGTATCAGGCGCTTTGCCGTTTATTAAAAATTCAGCCACAGCATAACCTGCATCATTTTTGCCCGTCTCCTGTGATGGAAATGCTGCAAATTTCTGCAAATTTTGGACTTTCAGATGTCCAAAATCTGTGCCGTATGTTATATGATGTGCGCCGTGATGACGCTTTATTCAGATATCATCTGAATGGCAACGGGTTTGACTGGCTCAGAAAACATTATCCACCGCGACGTGAATTCAGTTCGTTGCGGTTAGCGACCCCAAGGGGCGCAATTCCAGAATATTTAACGCAGTTAGGTTTTAGCAGCCAGTAAAAGAGGAAAGACGATATGGCGCAGCAATTCGACGTCGCAGTATTAGGCGCAACCGGTTTAGTCGGTCAGCATCTGATTGAAATTCTTGAACAACGCGATTTTCCGGTGAAACGGTTGATCCCTTTAGCGAGTAGTCGTTCTGCTGGCGGTTTTGTGACCTTCAAGGGTAAACAGATTGAAGTGCTGGATGCTGAAACTTTTGACTGGTCAGAAGCCCAAATCGGTTTGTTCTCCGCAGGTGGCAGCGTGTCGGCCATTTACGCCCCACGCGCTGCTGACGCAGGTTGTGTGGTGATCGACAACACCTCACACTTCCGTTATGAAGCGGATATTCCGCTGGTGGTGCCTGAAGTGAATGCCCATGCTATTGCCGATTATCGCAACCGCAACATCATTGCGAACCCAAACTGCTCCACTATTCAGATGCTGGTGGCGTTAAAACCTATTCATGATGCGGTGGGCATTACGCGCATTAACGTCGCCACCTATCAGTCGGTGAGCGGTGCAGGTCAGCAGGGTGTAGAAGCACTGGCACAGGAAACTGCGCAGTTGTTAAACGGTCGTCCTATTGAAAGCACTGGCAAATTCAGCCGTCAGATTGCGTTTAACGTCATTCCGCAAATTGATGTGTTCTTGGACAACGGTTACACCAAAGAAGAAATGAAAATGCACTGGGAAACCCAGAAAATTATGGGTGATGACCATATTGCGGTAAACGCCACTGCGGTGCGGGTGCCGGTGTTTTATGGCCACGCCGAAGCTGTACATCTGGAAACCCGTCATCCAATCAGCGTGGAGCAGGTCAAAGCCTTGCTTGCCAATGCCCCTGGTGTGACCTTGCTGGAAGATAATGCTGATTTCCCAACTCAGGTGGGCAACGCTCAGGGCCAGGACGATGTGTTTGTTGGCCGGGTGCGCAAAGACTTGTCTTATGAAAACGGCCTGAATCTTTGGATTGTTGCTGACAATATCCGCAAAGGTGCTGCCACTAACAGTATTCAGATTGCTGAACATCTCATTCGCGATTATCTGTAACCCGCGAGTATTGGTAAGCAAACTATTGGTTGGCAAAAAGCTCCCTCACCGGGAGCTTTTTTATTGATGTTGAATGATGTTGTTATGACCAGAACTGCGACCTGGCAAATTATTGTTTGTTCATTAATTTCCCGTCTTTAGTTAAGTTTCCGCTGTTTCGGCAGATAAAATTGCATCACTGCAGCAAAGCGCAGATCGCATTGTGCGGCAAACTGGTTTAGGATCGGCGCTTTGAACTGCCAGCGAATGTGGAACAATGCTTGCAGTGAAGATTTTATTCTCAAAAGCTGAGGCGATGACACCGCATCTTCGAGTGGGCTCAACGGCCACTGCAGCGGTAAAGGATATTGGAATGCATCATCTGCGATTATTGATCCTGTTGCTGATTGTCAATTTTATGACGGTCGCCTGGGCGGACACCACGGCCAAATTACGTGGACCTAAAGAATTTGACGCCCCAGTTGTCACACGGCTGGGGCCTTTGTCGTCGCGTGACACCCTGTGGCGGCTGGCCGAACAAGCCAGGCCAGATCCACGCCTGAACATGTATCAGGTGATGTATGCCATTTATCAGAAAAACCCTGATGCCTTTTTAGATGACAACTTT
The DNA here is from genome assembly GCA_003543135.1 of Rheinheimera sp. Lineage (GTDB taxonomy): Bacteria > Pseudomonadota > Gammaproteobacteria > Enterobacterales > Alteromonadaceae > Pararheinheimera. Next base: position 59,808 of record DPJG01000025.1, on the reverse strand, counting down.
AATCATTTAAAACCAGGGGCTTATCTTGAAATCCCAAGCTTACGTGAAATTCTGGCAGTGAATGCCGTTGAAGCCCAGCGTAAATCGGAAAATGACGACAGACTGTGGGCGGAGAAAATCCGTCTGGCGGCCCAGGCTAAACCCGAAGATAAAACCGCCAAAGCCGATGATCTCGCCAAAGCCACCCGCGAAATTACTGAAGAGCTGAGCCGGGTTGAAGCCCAGCAAACAGAACGACTGTCTGATTTGCGCGAGCGGCTGGGCGCTTCGATGACTAATGTTGAAACCATAGTGCAGGAAAATACCCAGCTAAAAAATCAGCTGGATACTGTGGTGAAAGAGCTGACTGTGGTGAAAAGTCAGCTGGATAAAGACAGTGAAATTCAGCTGCAGCTGCAACAGTTGTTGCAGCAACAGGCGGAATTGCTGGCGCAACAACGCGAACAGATCCGCAAAGCCGAAGAGGGGTTTAATTTTGCCGAGTTCTGGCAAAAATTTGCCGCAAGTCCGGTGGGCTGGGCCATTATGGGCTCGTTACCTGCCGTGATCCTGTTATTGGTGATAGTGTCGGTGATCCGCCGCCGTGGTCAAAAGGCCGCAGCAGTGGTAAGCGCCGCCACAGCTGCACCTGCGGTCGATCCAAATTACCGTTCACCTTTGCCACCTTTGGATGACAGTCTGGACTTTGATGAAAGTAGCCTGATTAATCTGGATGACTCGTTATTAAATCAACGGATGCAATCGGATATCCGGCTTGATGACGATAATCAACCGGCTCGCAGCAGCAAAGCAGCGGTTAGTTTCCCTGACGATGATTTATTGGATGATTTTTCGCCGACACCTACAGCAAACACTAAAACAGACTTTGATCTGGACGATTTGCTGGACGAGCCTTTTGATACGCCGGCCAGCAGCACGGCAAAAACTGAGTTTGACCCGAACAATATTTTGTCCGGTGATGACTTAAATTCGTTATTTGCCAGTGCTGAGGATGAACCGTCTTTTAGTGCCAAAACAGAATTTGACCCCAATAACATTCTGTCGAACAACGATTTAGATTCATTGTTTGAAACACCGGTTGCCAGCAGTGCCGATGAAGATCCGGATGCTATTTTTGCCAGCGCTCTGGCTGCCCAGCAGGCAGCTGATGTGATGGACGAGGATTTATTGCCGGATACCCCTTTGTCTGCTGACGCGTTACAAAGTGCTGCGGCGCAGGCGGACGAGTTTGACGAGCTGCTGGAAGAAATTGAGCTGGATATTCCTGCTGATAAAGACAGTAGCAACGACAACATTGATTTGGATGAAGATTTTGATATTGATGCTCTGGTTGCGCAATCACAGCAACAACAGGCCGCTGCTCCGTCTCAATTTGTTGCGGCGGAGCCGGTTGCGCCAATAGCTGCTGCGCCAACGTCTGAACCTGCTGCTGATGCCGATGATTTTGATATTGATGCCTTGTTGTCGGCCAATAGTGCTGTCAGCAGCAAAGCCGAAGCTGAAGTACCACAGTTTGACAGCTCAGAGCTTGATGCTTTTGCCGAGTCACTGGCCGAAGAGCGGTTGCCGGACGAAAGCAACCTGCAGCAGTCTTCAAAAGCAGACGAAGAAGAGCCCATTACCGAGCTGTTTGAAGCTGATGAATCTGAGCTTTTTAACGAACTTGATGACATTATGACCGAAGTCGCTCAAATCAGGGCGCAGAGTCAGCAAGCCGCAGCGTTGACAGAGCTGGAACTGCCTTCTGCCGCGCTTGAGCAAGCACAACAAGACTTTGATGAAGCTGAGTTGTCGGTCTCGGATATCAGTCAGATGCTGCAGGAGGCTGATGAGAGTGCTTTTGATATTGAGCCCGCGCTTTCTGGCGTGTCTGAGCTGGTTGAAGAGCCTGTGCAGGCAGAAGAAGTATTGCCGGCCGCAGAGCCTGAATCCGACGATACTTTCAATGCTGATGATATTTTGCTGGATGAAGAGCTTGCCGGTGAAACTGCGGCAGATTTACAGCAGGCCGGCGCATTTGCTGCGGCGCAGAATATGCCGGATCTGGAAGAGTTGGACGATGATTCTGTCAGCAAACTTTATGATGCTATTTCGTCAGTCGAACGGCCTAGCAAGGTGCTGGATGAATATCCGGAGCTGGCATTGGAAGACGAATTGGCGATTGATGCAGATATTTTCCCTGATGATGTGCTGCTGGCTGAGCCACAACGGACTGATATAGAACTGACTGAGCCGCAGCTGCTTTCGCAGGCAGAACATAGCGCTGACAACGTGCTGCTCAGTGAATTATCTGAGCTTGAAGACACCAATTTTGACGAGATGTTACAGGCACTGGACGAGTTGCAGCCTGATTTACTGTTAACAGATGACGAGTCGGTGCCGGATAAGATTGACGGGTTAACAGAGCCAGAAACACAAGCAACTGAGTCAGTGGACACACTCCAACCCCCGGCGCACGACCTGCCAGATTATGTGCATATTGATAAATTGCTGGCGGCCACCGAAGACGATATCGAAGCTGAAATGGCGCCTGGTCTGAATATCGATGTGGGTCTGGCCGATTTTGAAGATTTAATTGCCGCCGATGAAATGGGCGATGTCGACCAGGCTGATGCCGGTTTTGCCGGTCAGCTTGATCTTATCCGTGCTTATAACGAAATTGGTGATACCGACAGCGCCCAGCAGCTGATTAAAGAAATTCTGGCTTCAGACGCGCCGGCTCATGTCAAACAAGAGGCCATTCATCTACAAAATTCCTGAGCTTTTTAAGCACAGATAACAAAGTGGGTTTTGCCATCACAACAACAGCTGTTGTGACAGTGGCGTAAAAGCTAAACCCAGCCTGAAAGTTCTCACCAAGCCGGATCTGCGATGCAGCACCGGCTTTGTTTTTTGCAGCTGATGACAGAACTTTGGGAATTGTGTTGTGCTTTGTTATACTCGCGCCGGACAAAAAAGGAGTATGCATGCGCATTGCAATGGGTATCGAATATGACGGCACCGGCTATTTTGGCTGGCAGCGTCAACGTGAAGTCAAAAGTATTCAGGGTGAGCTCGAGCGTGCGCTCAGTCAGGTTGCCAATGAACCCATTGAAATTTTTTGCGCAGGCCGCACCGACGCCGGTGTGCATGGTACGGGTCAGGTGATTCATTTTGATACCCAGGCCAGCCGTGATATGCGCGGCTGGATCATGGGTGCAAATTCCAATTTACCAGTGGGTATTGCAGTGCGCTGGGCAAAAGCTGTTTCTGATGACTTTCATGCCCGTTTTTCGGCAACAGCCCGTCGTTACCGTTATGTGATTTATAACCGCAAATACCGTCCGGCCATCCTGGGGCAGGGGCTCAGTCATTATCACCAGGATATTGATGTCAGCCTGATGCAACAGGCGGCACCTGTATTACTTGGTGAGCAGGATTTTTCGTCATTTCGCGCCATTCAGTGTCAGTCCAATACGCCGTTTCGTAATATCATGCATTTGAATATCGAACGTTTTCAGGACTTTATTGTTATTGATATCAAGGCAAATGCGTTTTTGCATCATATGGTGCGTAATATCACCGGCAGTTTGCTGGAAGTGGGGATGAAAAAACGCCCGCCTGAGTGGATTGCGGAGCTGTTGGCGGCCAAAGACAGGACTTTAGCAGCGGCCACGGCCAAGGCCGAGGGTTTATATCTGGTGGCGGTGGATTATCCGGCGCAGTTTGAAATCCCACAGGGCGCGCTTGGCCCTTTATTCCTGCCAGACTAAGCAGTGGGTACTGCCGGCTTGTGTCTGGCAGTGCCACAGAATTCAGTGGATCCCTGCATTTTTTGCTTAGCTGGACAGACCTGTTTCAGCCTGCACTACTAAGACCAGTTTTTTATGTTGCTTCTGCAACCTTTGTGTTTTAATAACCGCCGTTTGCCATATTTTCGCTGAATTTTGCATAAATTCACTAAATCTGTGCGCGAAAATCGTACAGTGAGATCTAAGGAATATTTATGAGTTGGTTAGAAAAAATCCTGCCCAGAACCTCGTCGTCGGCACGTCGTAACATTCCGGAAGGGGTGTGGACCAAATGTACTGCTTGTGACGCTGTGTTGTATAAGGCCGATCTGGATCGCCAGCTGGGTGTTTGCCCAAAATGTGACAACCATATGCGGATTGGTGCCCGTGAGCGCCTCGCCAGCTTTTTAGACACCAACACAGGTGTGGAAATGGCCGCTGAGTTAGAACCTCAGGACGTGCTGAAATTTAAAGATTCAAAAAAATACAAAGACCGTATTGTGGCAGCACAAAAAGAAACCGGCGAAAAAGATGCCATGGTGGTGATGCGTGGTTCGCTTAAAGGCATGCCGGTGGTTGTGGCCAGCTTTGAGTTTAACTTTATGGGTGGCTCTATGGCCTCAGTGGTCGGCGCCAAGTTTGTTAAAGGTGTTGAATTTGCCCTTGAACATAAAGTGCCGTTTATCTGTTTTTCTGCTTCAGGTGGTGCACGGATGCAGGAAGCCTTGTTCTCACTGATGCAAATGGCGAAAACCTCAGCGGCCCTTGCCAAGCTCAGTGAAGCCGGTTTGCCTTATATTTCGGTATTAACAGACCCGACTATGGGTGGTGTTTCTGCCAGTTTAGCTATGCTCGGTGATGTCAATATAGGTGAGCCCAAAGCGCTGATTGGTTTTGCCGGCCCGCGGGTTATTGAACAGACAGTTCGCGAAAAATTGCCAGAAGGTTTCCAACGCAGTGAGTTCTTGTTGGATCATGGTGCTATCGATATGATTGTTGACCGCCGTCAAATGCGCGATACAATTGCCCGATTAGTAGCAAAATTCATGCGGCTGCCAGCTCCGGTGTCGGAGAATCGCGTCGCCTAAGGCGTTATGAACTCTCAAGCGGTATCTTCCAGCCAATCGTGCCAGACTCTGGCCGATTGGCTTTCATTTATTGAACAAAGCCATCCTATTGATCGTATCGAACTGGGCCTGGAGCGGGTGCTGCAGGTGGCAGAACGTGGTCAGCTGCAACAACTTCCCGGTATTAAAATTCTGCTTGGTGGCACCAATGGCAAGGGCAGCAGTGCCCGTTGCCTGGAGCAGCTGCTGTTAGCCCAGGGCTATTCGGTCGGTGTTTACACCTCACCACATTTGCTGAAATTTAATGAACGGCTGCGTATCAACAATATCGATGTCAGCGATGAGCTTTGGGCCAGCGCTTTGGCGAAGGTGAATCAACTGCGTGCTGACACTGCTTTAACTTATTTTGAATTCACCACGCTGGCGGCTTTTTCGGTATTAAAACAAGCCAAGGTTGATGTTTGTATTATTGAAGTTGGCTTAGGCGGCAGACTTGATGCCACCAATATTATTGAGCCTGACTTGAGTGTATTAACCACCATAGATTTGGATCATCAGGATTGGCTTGGCGATACCAGAGAAAAAATCGGCCAGGAAAAGGCTGGTATTTTCCGTGCCGGCAAACCAGCAGTGGTGGGAGATCTGGCTGTGCCGCAGTCTGTGCTTGACGAAGCAGCCCGACTTGGCAGCACACTCAGGCTGGTGAATCGGGATTATCGTTATCAGTTGACCGAAGCTGGCAACAGCTGGTCGTTTCACGGTGTTCATCAAAGTTTCAGTGCGCTGCCGCTTGCCTCGTTACCGCTGCAGAATATGGCCACTTGCCTTGCCTGTCTCGAAGTGCTGAATTTGTTACCGGATGCAGCTTTAGTGACCAAAGTGTTGTCTGAAATTCAGCTGGCAGGGCGCATGCAGTGGCTGAGCAAAACACCAGCGGTGTTGCTTGATGTGGCGCATAATCCGCAGTCGGCGGGGTACCTCGCCGGTAAACTCAGTGAAATTGCGCCGGCGTATCGCAAAGTGCATGCGCTGGTAGGCATGTTAAAAGATAAAGATATGCGCCAGAGTCTGGCGGACTTTGTGCCTTTGGTGCATCAGTGGCATCTGGTGACTTTACCCGGGCCACGTGGCGCCACTGCACAGCAGCTGGCACAGCAATTACCTTCTACAGCAGTTTCACATTGTTATGAAAATATGCACAATGCATGGTCAACATTGGCACCCGAGCTTGCTGCTGATGATTTGGTATTGATTTTTGGTTCATTTGTCACAGTGTCACAGTTTCTGACACTCTGGCCGCAAGGAAATGTATGACAGCTGTATTTAGAAACCGTCTGATTGGCAGTGCTATTTTAATTATTGCTGCCATCGTCTTTTTACCGGATTTACTTGATGGCCAGAAACAGGTCAGTAAAGACGATTTTAAAGCGATACCTGAGCGTCCGGAATTTGCATCTGTCGCGCAGCAACAGGTTTTTGCGCAGGATCAGCATGATGCCAGCAGAGCTGCAGCCATGGCGTTGCCGCAGGAGCAAAATTCAGATCCGGATCCGCAGCCTGCAGCAGCTGCTGAGCCAGGCACACAAGGTGTACAAGATACATTACCTGATCAAACTTATGCTTCAGTCAGCACCGACAGCGCAGCAGCTAAACCAACAGAGCTGACCGATCCCCTGCCAAAGGCAGTAGAAACACAGCCTGTGCAGCAACCTGTTGCTGAACCGGCCAAAGTCGAAGAGGCAGCAGTAAAACCACAGCCGAAGGCAGATGAAAAAGCAAAACCTGCTGACAGTGCGCTGACAAAAGCCGCCTGGGTGGTGCGTGTTGGCTCTTTTAGCAAAGAGGCCAATGCCAATGCGCTGATAAGTAAGCTCAGAGCCGCTGGTTTTGCCACCTTCAGCCGCAAGGTGGTGAACGCTCAGGGTCAGACCATGGTCAGCGTGTTGGTTGGCCCTGACCTTAAAAAAGAGAAACTGGAAAACAGTCTGAGCCAGCTGCAGACTTTGGCTGATGTGCCAAAACTGAAGGTGGTTCCGTTCCAGCCGGTTGAAAATAATTAGCCTAAGCGGCGCGCCTTTTGATAGAATGCGCGCCGTCATCGAGCAGCCTTTGGAAGCACATGGTCTGGGTTGATTATGCCATTCTGGCAATTATCGGATTATCGACTGTTATCAGTCTGATCCGCGGTTTTGTAAAAGAAGCCATTTCTCTGATCGTTTGGATCGCGGCATTTTTTGTCGCCAGTCATTATTATCCTTATCTTTCGCCTTTTTTCTCCAACATCGACAATCTGTTGATCCGCAATGCTGTGGCTATAGCGGCCTTGTTTATTTGTTGTCTGCTGCTCGGCGGTCTTTTTAATTACCTGGTGGGTAAGCTGGTGCATTCAACCGGCCTCAGTGGTACCGACAGGTTACTTGGCCTGCTGTTTGGTGCATTGCGTGGGGTGCTGGTGGTCAGTGCGCTGTTGTTTTTTCTGGACGCTTTTACGCCTTCAGCCGGATCCGACTGGTGGAAAGCCTCAGTCCTGATCCCAGAATTTGATTTTATTATTGAGTGGTTTTTCAGTTACCTGAAAGACAATTCCAGTTTTATGCAACAGACATCAGCGCTGACGAGGTAAGGTTCCATGTGTGGTATTGTTGGTATCGTAGGTAAATATCCGGTCAATCAAGCCTTATATGACGGCTTAACCGTGTTACAACATCGCGGTCAGGACGCTGCCGGTATTGTTACTGTCGATCAAAACCGGCTGCGCTTGCGTAAAGCCAATGGTCTGGTCAAAGACGTTTTTGAAGAACGCCATATGGAGCGTTTGGCCGGTAACATAGGTATTGGACATGTCCGTTACCCAACGGCAGGTTCTTCTAGCACTGCCGAAGCTCAACCTTTTTACGTGAACAGCCCCTTTGGTCTGGCTTTGGCCCACAATGGCAACCTGACCAACGCTGAAGAAGTAAAAAACGAACTCTTTAAAGTGGCACGCCGTCATGTCAACACCAGTTCAGATTCTGAGGTGTTATTAAACGCGCTGGCGCATGAACTGCAAGGTGATGGTGCCATGCAACTGATGCCGGATGCCATTTTTAATGCTGTGGCGAATCTGCACCGTAAAGTGCGTGGTGGTTACGCTGTAGTGGCGCTGATCATCGGCCATGGTCTGGTGGCGTTTCGTGACCCACATGGCATTCGTCCGTTGGTGATGGGTAAAAGGGAAACCGACAAAGGCACCGAATATATGGTGGCTTCAGAGAGTGTGGCGCTGGATGCTGATGGTTTTACCGTATTGCGTGACGTATCACCTGGTGAAGCCGTATACATCACTGAAGATGGTCAGCTGTACAGCCAGCAGTGTGCGGAAAACCCAACTTATACACCGTGCATTTTTGAGTATGTGTATTTTGCCCGTCCGGACTCCACTATCGACAACGTTTCTGTATACGCGTCGCGGGTGGCTATGGGCAAAAAACTCGGCGAAAAAATTAAAAAAGAATGGGCGCATCTGGACATTGATGTGGTGATCCCAATTCCGGAAACCAGTAACGACGCAGCTTTACAAATTGCCACTGAGTTAGGCCTGCCGTATCGCCAGGGTTTTGTGAAAAACCGTTATATCGGCCGTACTTTTATTATGCCGGGTCAGGGCCAGCGTAAAAAATCGGTGAAACGCAAACTCAATGCTATCTGGCAGGAGTTTAAAGGCAAGAATGTATTGCTGGTAGACGACTCTATTGTGCGTGGTACCACCTCAGAGCAAATTATTGATATGGCACGCGAAGCCGGTGCCAACAAAGTGTATTTTGCCTCAGCTGCGCCGGAAATCCGTTTCCCGAACGTGTATGGTATTGATATGCCATCGGCTAATGAGTTGATTGCCCATGGTCATGACGCTGAGAGTGTCTGCAAGATCATTGGTGCCGACGGCCTGATCTTCCAGTCGTTAACCGACTTGGTGGAAGCTGTGCGTAGCCAGAATCCGGATATTAAAAAGTTTGAAACTTCAGTATTTGATGGGGTTTATGTCACTAATGACATTACCCAGGAATACCTCAACAGCTTGGACGCTGCGCGCAATGACGCCAAAAAAGGTGGCAAAGCAGCATTAATGGCCGGCAATCTGGAAACTTATAACGAAGGCAACTAAGCTACAGCGGTAAAAGCAGATATTTTGGTCAGAACAAAGGGAGCCTTGGCTCCCTTTGTTATTGGTGACGAGCAGCATTTTAGTGATGCGCTAATGGGTAAATACCGGCTGGAAGCCTGAACTCCATAAAATTGCCGTTGCAGTTAACACGCAAACCAACAGCACTAAGCCGCAGGTAACCACTGAACTTGCATAAATAAAACCACGCTCTTCCGGGATGTGCATCAAAATAGGCACACCAACATACAATAAATACACTGAGTAGGATAAACCGGCTAAACCCACCAGCATCACAAACCAGAGTTCAGGGTACAGCGCGGCAATACCAACCATAAAGAGTGGTGTTGAAGTATAAGAAGCCAGTTCAAGCGTTTGGGTGTAGGTCGGTTCTGAACCAAAGGTATGTGCCATCCAGTGCGCCAGATAAGCCAGCGCAAAGACCCCCAGGATCAGGGCGATATACATGGCAACGGCCAGCATCAGCGCACTTTCGGACGTTAAACTGATAGGTTCGCCAACCCCTATACTCCAGCCGATATGTACCGCGGAAAAATAAGCACAAACCGACGGGATCAGTGCCACCAGTAAAATATGGATCAAACTGTATCTCAGGCTCTCGTGACGGGCATCGATGGTTTGCCATTCTTCTTTCGGGTGGGCGTACAGCCCCCATAAGTGATTTAAGATCATATTTTAGTTATCCTTGTCGACTGCTGAACTAATGGTGTCTGAGTGACTAGCCAACACTCATAATTAAGTTATGGCTAACGGAGCTTATCCCGTCAAGTTTGCCCCTGAATATCCACCTGTTTTCTGAGTTTAACCACAGCTTCAGGAAAAACTGCCTTGGTACCAGACTGCGCCGTCGTTATAATGGCGCGTCTTTTTTGTGAGGTAAAAGTTGTGGCAGTGGTCCTTTCTGAAGAAATAGCTGAGTTAGTTGCACCTGTGGCTGGTTTTCTGGCATGCCGGACACCACAAGCCTGGTTAAGCAAGGCGGCAGAAGCTGCGCAGCTCAGTGCCATATTGATTGATCATGCAAACTGTGAAGTAAAAGCCGCCATGACAGCACACAGTATGATCCGCCGTTATTGTTTGCCAAAGGGCAAAAAACAACTGATCCCAAATCTGGATTTTTACCAGTGTATTGATGTGGAAGAGGGCGGTTTACACGAGCAGGATTTTCTGGAAAAACGTGCTTTAACAGCAGCGCTTAATTCCATCAGCGACATCACTCACAACGACGATATTCTGGCAAAAATGGCCCGTCTGGCGCGGGAAGAAATTCATCATTTTGAACAAGTGATAGAACTGATGAAAAACCGGGGTATTCCTTATACGCCAATGCCCGCCGGCCGTTATGCCAAAGCCATGCTGACGCATGTGCGCACTTATGAACCTGAAGCTTTAATCGACAAGCTGATTATTGGTGCTTTTATTGAAGCGCGCTCCTGCGAGCGTTTTGCCGCGCTGGCGCCTTTGCTCGATGACGAACTGGCAAAGTTTTATATTTCGTTATTACGTTCTGAAGCGCGGCACTACAGCGATTATCTGGAGCTGGCACAAAGTTACAGCAAAAAACCTATTGACGAGCGTGTTGCCTTTTTTGCCGGGGTGGAGCGGGATTTAATTCTGACGCCTGATACAGAATTCCGTTTTCACAGTGGTGTGCCAGCCTGACTACATCGAACTTATTGTGATGCCTGCCATCACCGCATGATACAAAAACAAAAAAGGAGCTTCAAAGCTCCTTTTTGTTTAGCTTGCAGCAGGTATTGCGTTTAAAACTGGTCAGCCACTGGTTTGAGCGTCAAGCTCAGGTAAAGCGGCAAAATGCAGCTGCCAGTGTTCTGGGGTAATTTCCAGATAAGAGCTTTGCTGATACCAGTCACCAACCACATAACGATAAGCCGTGCTGCCGTCTGCTAAATCCAGCTGATGCACCGCAGGCCTGTGGGTATGGCCGTGAATTAAGTGTTTTACCTGATGAGCCGTCATCACTTTCGGCACTTCATCCGGGGTGACATCCATAATCATGGCGGTTTTGGCGGATTTATCTGCTTTGCTGATACGCCTGGCTTTGCGCGCCAGATGCTGGCGATACCAGAGTGGCGTTGACAAAATCAGCCACTGCCACCAGGGTTGGTTCCACCACTTGCGAAACTTCTGATATTGCAAATCCAGGGTACAAAGGCTGTCGCCGTGCATCAGCAGTGTTTTGGTGCCGTATAAATCCACCACAGTGGCCGGAGCTAATAACTGAAAACCAGCTCTGTTGGCAAAACCTGTGCCCAGCAAAAAATCGCGGTTGCCATGGCAAAAATATAACTGCACACCTTGGCTGCTTAACAGCTGAAGCGCTGCAGCAACCTGACTGAGCAAAGGTGAGGGGTTATCATCACCAATCCAGACTTCAAATAAGTCACCGAGGATATAAAGTGCATCAGCATGAACAGCTTTTTGCTGCAAAAAAAGCAAAAACGCCGCGGTAATATCCGGGCGTTCCTGGCTTAAATGCAAATCAGCAATAACGAGGGTTAAACCCTTAGCCATGCAGTTCTGCTTTTTCAATAACAACGTTTTCTACCGGCACATCGGCATGACCAAATTTACGGCCTGTGGCCACAGCTTTAATTTTGTCGATAACGTCCATACCCTCAACCACTTCACCAAATACACAATAACCCCAGCCAGAAGAAGTTTCTGAGCTGAAGTTCAGGAAGCTGTTGTCAGCAACGTTAATAAAAAACTGACAAGTGGCTGAATGTGGGTCGTTGGTGCGAGCCATGGCGATAGTGCCTTTTTTGTTTGGCACTTTGTTGTTGGCTTCGTTTTTGATTGGCGCTTTGGTTTCTTTTTGGTCCATATCCACAGTAAAACCACCACCCTGGATCATAAAACCATCAATCACACGGTGGAAAATGGTGCCGTCGTAAAAACCTTCGCTGACATAACTCTTAAAGTTTTCAACAGTTGCAGGCGCTTTGTCGGCAAATAACTGCAATTTAATGACGCCGAAATTGGTGTGTAAGCTGACCATGGAATGTCCTCTGAATTGAGAGAGTAAAAAGTGGCGCTAGTTTAACGCAGAAGTGACTGAACACAAAGCCAAAGGCACTGTAATTGGGCTTGCCGGCCGTAGCCGCGCTATAGATCCGGTGTTACACTATCACCCTTTCGCCGCAAGCATTTTTATCAGAGGAAACCCATGTTACAGATTTATAATACCCTGAGCCGCCAAAAAGAGACTTTTGTGCCAAGGCAACCCGGCAAAGTGGGCCTCTATGTCTGTGGTATTACCATTTATGATTTCTGTCACGTGGGGCACGCCCGTACTTATGTAGCTTTTGACGTGATGAACCGCTATTTGCGTTTTTCCGGTTATGACGTCACTTATGTCCGCAATATCACCGACGTTGATGACAAAATTATCAAACGTGCCAATGAAAATGGTGAAAGTTGTGATGCATTAACCGCCCGTTACACTGAAGCTATGCACGCAGATTTTAAAGCCTTAAACCTGCTGCCGGCCGATATTGAGCCCCGTGTAACAACACATATGTCCGAAATTATTGAATTAATTCAGACTTTGCTGGCGAAAAAACATGCTTATATCGCCGCCGACGGTGATGTGTTGTTTGATGTCAGTACTTATCCGCAATACGGCAAACTGAGCCAGCAAAACCTTGACATGCTGCAAGCGGGCGCCAGAGTAGAAATTGATCAGGCCAAGGATGACCCACTGGACTTTGTGCTCTGGAAAATGGCCAAGCCAGGTGAACCAAGCTGGCAGTCGCCATGGGGTGCAGGCCGTCCGGGCTGGCATATTGAATGTTCTGCCATGAGTGCCAAACATCTGGGCAATCATTTTGATATTCACGGTGGTGGCTCTGACTTACAGTTTCCGCACCACGAAAACGAAATTGCGCAATCTTGCTGTGCCCATGACACCCCTTATGTGAATACCTGGATCCACACAGGTATGGTGCAGGTCGATAAAGAAAAAATGTCCAAATCGCTGGGCAACTTTTTCACCGTCAAAGATGTATTAAATGAATACAACAGGGAGTCGGTGCGGTATTTCCTGATCTCCAGCCATTATCGCAGCCAGCTGAACTATTCGGCGGAAAACCTGCAACAGGCGCATGCGGCCTTAGGCCGTTTATACACGGCGCTGCGTGGCGTCACACCAGCTGCAGAAGTGTCGCTGGATAACAGTTATGTGGCGCAGTTTAAACAGGCGATGGACGATGACTTTAATACCGCACTCGCTTTGCCGGTGTTATTTGAACTGGCGCGTGATATTAATAAGGAAAAAGAGCAAAACGCACAAAAAGCAGCTGAGCTTGCAGCCATTTTGGTCAAACTTGGTGAAGTGCTGGGTATTTTACAAGGGGACGCCGAAGCTTTCCTGCAGGCCGGTGGCTCTGATGATGACGTGGCTGAAATTGAAGCGCTGATTGCACAGCGTAATGAAGCCAGAGCCAATAAAGACTGGGCTGCAGCGGATGCAGCGCGGGCTGCTTTAACGGCTAAAGGTATTATTGTGGAAGATAAAAATGGTGTGACCAGCTGGCGCCGCGGTTAATCGCCGTTATCGTTTGTCTGATCTAAACCATAAAAAACGCGACTTCAAGTCGCGTTTTTTATGGCCGGGAACAGCGTTTTCTGGTGTTTCTGCGCTGAGTTAAACTGAAAGTTCAGTTTAACCAGCATCAAAGGCTGCTGGCCGCTGCTAAGTGTTTAAACTAAATCGTGAAATTGCTCACAGGCTTCCAGCGTATTTTCAATTAAGCAGGCCACTGTCATAGGGCCAACACCACCAGGCACTGGCGTAATAAAACGGGCGTGTTCCACAGCTTTATCAAATTCCACATCACCCACCAGCTTACCTGAGTCCAGCCGGTTAATGCCCACGTCTATGACCAGAGCTCCAGGTTTTACCCAATCACCGGGAATAAATTCAGGTTTACCTACAGCAACCACCAATAAATCGGCACGGCGCACCTGTTGTTCCAGATTTTTAGTGAACTTATGACAAACCGTGGTAGTGCAGCCTGCCAGTAGCAGTTCCAGCGCCATTGGGCGGCCAACGATGTTAGAAGCACCAACTACTACTGCATCCATGCCCCGGATTTGCACACCAGTGCTTTGCAGCAGCTTGATAATGCCTTTAGGCGTGCAAGGGCGCAGGGCAGGCATACGCTGCGCTAAACGGCCGATATTGTAAGGATGGAAGCCATCAACATCTTTCAGTGGATTAATGCGTTCCAGAATAGCAGAGGAGTCTAAACCAGCAGGTAAGGGCAGTTGCACCAGAATACCATCGACTGCGGTGTCGGCGTTGAGCTGGTCAATCAGGTCGATTAATTGTTGTTGTTTGGTGTCAGCGGGCAAATCATATGAAAAAGATACAAAACCAACTTCTTCACAGGCTTTGCGTTTACTGCCTACATAGACCTGAGAAGCGGGATCAGCACCCACCAGTACTACGGCTAAACCTGGCGCCCTTTTACCTGCTGCCAACCTTTGTTGTACCCGGATTGCTACCTGTCCCCTTGTCGCCTGAGCGACGGCTTTGCCATCAATAATTTGTGCTGCCATTGAGCGCCTCTGATCCAGCTTTTAAAAGTTGCCGTATTTTCTCACAGCAGCGTCAAATGCGCCAAGCGCAAAGATTTATTTGTGTCCTATTCGCTTGAAATCAGTGAAATTGCTGGCTTTATCAGCAAAAAAGTGGCGAAAGGTTCAAAATATAAGCAAACGAATTTATTGGCAAAAAAAACGTTTGACGCATTCGGGGTCGGGTTGTAATATTGCGCCCCGTTGCAGTAGTGTAACGATGTCGGTGATTAGCGCAGCTTGGTAGCGCACTTGGTTTGGGTCCAAGGGGTCGCAAGTTCGAATCTTGCATCACCGACCATTTCCCAACGCTTTGATTTCCTCAGTTATTCAGAATTGTCCCGAAGTCTCCAAATCACTAAATCAACAACATCTCTGGCTGTTTAGTCAACGTAATTACTTATTTAAGCCAGCTGCTCATCTCTGTTTCGTTTTTGTCTTTTTGTTTCAGCAATTTCTAACCACAAATTACTTTGCGCCGTGTTCTGGCAAGCCAGGATCAGGCCGGAATTTTGCTCTGTTGCGTTCAGTGCTGCATTGTCAGCATCGGGCAGGGGTTGCACACTGCCTGCCAGCAGCCGGCATTTGCATAAACCACAGTTGCCAACCTTGCATCCGGATTGAATATGGATGTTGTGTTCAAGCGCAGCCTGCAGCAGGCTTTGCCCTTGGCGTACCGGAATGTTGTTGCCATTTAGGTGCATTTGGTACACAGGTGTTTTTTTCAGCCATGAAAACCACATAACTGGACGCTCCTTGTCGTGACTTTGGTAACAGCATAGATGGCGATTGCAGGGCAGGGCAAGTTGGCAGCAAGGTTTTTGGCAGGTGATTGTATTGCTTTGGCAGAACATCAGGACAGGCAGTTTGCCGGGCCTTAAAACAACAACGCCGGCATATCGCCGGCGTTGTTTACTTTGCTTATTCAAGCGCTGGGTTCAGCTGCAAACTCTGAACAGCAGTGCCTTTGACATGGTGTTTAAGCTGCCTGCTCTGGTTTAGCAGCAGTGTTGTTAAACAAGGATTTATCGGCAGCTAAGTCCAGAGGATCAAAGTCATCTACGTTAATCACATGTAAACGACCAGCTTCAGCAACCCGCAGTTTTTCGGCTTCAGCCTGACTTAACACACCCAGTTCCAGGCCTAAATCAGCCACTTCACCTAAACGGTAGAAAGGCAGACGTTTGTTGGCGGCATGCACTACTTTATCAAACAGTGGCTCGGCGGCCAGAATGTCAGCCAGCGCTTTTTCAACCAGACCTAACTGGTTGTTCGGCTCTTGTGTCAGGTACAGATGGCTGCCAAGACGTGAACGGGCTTCACAAGGTGTTTGCATAATGCGGGCAACTTTGTGATCCAGTACATCAGTTGGGCGGCGTAAAGTGCGGCCCCATGGGAACACCACACGTTTTAATACCACTGCTACAGCACGGCTTGGGAAGTTATCAAATAACTCGTCCAGTGCCAGCTGGGCTTTGGCCAGGTTGTCTTCACAGGCCCACTGTACCAGTGGTAAATCCTGCACCTGACGACCTTCGTCGTTGTATTTTTTCAGTACTGTTGAGGTGATATACAGCATCGACAAAATATCACCTAAACGGGCAGAAATACGTTCACGACGTTTTAAATCTCCGCCTAAAGTTGCCATGGCAATATCAGACATCAGTGCCAGAGCAGCACTGAAGCGGTTCATCTGCTTGTAGTAACGGGCTGTTTCATCTTTCACCGGCGCATGCGATAAGGCAGCGTTGGTGAACGACAACCAGAAAGTACGGAAGAAGTTACTGATACTAAAACCGATATGGCCAAAGAGGGCACGATCAAAGGCGGTAACTGCTGCACGTTCGTCTTCCAGTTGTGCCGCCTGTAATTCAGCCAGTACATAAGGATGGCAACGAATCGCGCCCTGACCGTAGATAATCATATTGCGGGTCAGAATATTGGCACCTTCTACCGTAATAGCAACAGGCGCACCCTGATATCCACGGGCTAAATAGTTGTTCGGGCCCATACAGATGCCTTTACCACCATGAATATCCATCGCATCGATGATGGCCTGACGCATACGCTCTGTCATATGGTATTTGGTAATGGCAGAAATCACAGAAGGTTTTTCACCAAGATCGATAGAACCCACCGACATGGTGGTTGACGCATCGGCCATATAGGCATAACCGCCAATACGGGCCATTGCTTCTTCCACACCTTCCATTTTGCCGATTGGCAGTTTGAACTGACGACGGATACGGGCATAAGCACCTGTGGCCATAGCCACAGCTTTAATACCACCTGTGCTGTTAGACGGCAGGGTGATAGCACGGCCTACTGATAAACATTCCACCAGCATACGCCAGCCCTGACCGGCCATTTTTGGACCACCGATAATAAAGTCCAGCGGCACAAAAATATTGTCGCCCTGTGTTGGACCATTCTGGAAAGGCACGTTCAGCGGGAAGTGACGACGGCCAATTTTGACACCTGGTGTATCTGTTGGGATCAGGGCACAGGTAATACCTAAATCTTCTTTATCACCGAGTAATTTTTCCGGGTCCTGCAATTTAAAAGCAAGGCCCAGCACAGTAGCGATAGGAGCCAGTGTGATATAACGTTTGTTCCAGGTTAAGCGCATACCCAGCACTTCTTTGCCCTGCCACTCACCTTTACAAACAATACCAAAATCCGGAATAGCGCCAGCATCAGAACCGGCTTCCGGTGAAGTTAAAGCAAAACAAGGAACTTCCAGACCTTTGGCCAGGCGTGGCAGGTAATAGTCCTGCTGCTCTTTGGTGCCATAGTGTTGCAATAATTCACCAGGGCCTAACGAGTTAGGTACACCAACGATGCTGGATAACACCATGCTTTTACTGGTTAATTTTTGCAGTACACAGGACTGGGCAAAAGCAGAAAACTCTAAACCACCGTACTGTTTTTTGATGATCATGGCAAAGAAACCGTGATCTTTTAAGTATTGGTAAACTTCCGGAGATAAATCAGCACGCTCATGCGTGGTATGCCAGTCATCAACCATCCGTAATACAGTTTCAACCGGGCCGTCTAAAAATGCCTGCTCTTCTGCACTTAAGCGTGGTTTTGGGAAATTATGCAGCTTGTGCCAGTCCGGGTTGCCACGGAATAAATCGCCTTCCCACCAGGTGGTACCGGCATCGATGGCTTCTTTTTCCGTAGTCGACATTTCCGGCATAATTTTGCGGTACAGTTTCAGCAAAGGTTTGGTGATATGTTGCTGACGGATGCTGGCAATATTCAGCGGCAGCGCTATGGCCACAAAAATAATCCAGCTGATCAAGCCGACTGTATCACTGACAGTACCAACGGCAAGGATAACCGCAATAGCGGCCGTAAACAGAGTTAAACTGGCTCTGTGATAGGCCAGTACACCGATTGCCAACAGCAAGCCGATGATAAAGAGTAATAAATCCATATGTTTCTCCAGATAAGAGGTCTGACCACTAACTGGCTAAGGGTAAAGTGGTTCGGCGCAAGATGCAAGTGATTCCTTTGTCAGTCTAGTTGATCTGCTGTCAACTTATGCGGATAGCACCGTAAGCAGGTTTTTTCTGCCGCTGGCTTCCTGCTTTGGGTTGTTTAGGCAGGGGTTGTGCTGCTAACCTCGCACCATCTTCAGGTGATAACCAGAATCCAGAACCGTTATGTGTGAACTGCTTGGCATGTCGGCCAATGTACCGACAGATATTTGTTTTAGTTTTAAAGGTTTAAAAGAGCGGGGCGGCAACACAGGCCCACATAAAGATGGCTGGGGCATCGCTTTTTATCAGGGGAAAGGGGTGTCGACTTTTAAAGATGCACAGGCCAGTCATCAGTCTGAAGTGGCGCGGCTCGTCAGTGACTATCCGATCAAAAGTAATGTGGTGGTGGGACACGTGCGTCAGGCCAATCGCGGCCGCGTCGCGCTGGAAAACACCCATCCTTTTACCCGGGAGTTATGGGGGCGCTACTGGACTTATGCCCATAATGGCCAGCTCAAAGACTATAAAACACTGCCGGTTGGCCGTTTTAAACCTGTTGGCACGACCGACAGCGAACAGGCTTTTTGTTATCTGCTTTCTGCCCTTGCTGATAAATACCCCAATGGCCCAAAAAGCAAAAAGCAGCTGTTTCGCTATTTGCTGAAATTAAGCCATGGCCTGCGTCAGCTCGGGGTGTTTAACCTGTTGTTGTCGGACGGTGATTATCTGTTTTGTTATTGCAGCACCAAATTGCACTGGATCACCAGGCGTGCGCCTTTTGGTAAAGCCTGTTTATCTGATGTGGATGTGGATATTGATTTTAGCCGTGAAACCACTCCCAACGATGTGGTGACTATAGTGGCTACGTTGCCGCTGACATCCAATGAAAGCTGGCGGGCGATGACGCCTGGGCAGGCTTGTTTATTTAAAGCTGGAGAGCTGATGCCGCTATAGCGTTAAGTGTTAAAGGTGTAGGGCTGCCAGACAGCAGCCCTTGATAACAATAGCTTTATTTAGGTTGGTAACTTTGCAGCTGCACGTCAAACTGCTCTACGTTGTCTTCTGATTGCCATAACCGCACCAATAAATAATCCAGTTCAGGCGCAACCCAGGCATACACCTGTTTATCCGGACTCTGGCCGTAACGTTCAATGCGGATGGCTTTAATTTTGCCAAATGGCAAAGACAACCACTCTTCAGTGGCTACTTTATATTTGTAATTGCGGGTTTCGCCGTGGCGGTTTAATACGTCGTACACAAAATCTGTTTTACCGGCCTTCAGATCCAACACAATTTGGCTATGAAAACTGAGTAAATCCAGCCAGTTGTCGTTCCAATTCACTTTTTTCAGTTTTTGGTTTTTATCAACCTTCAGGCTTTTGCCGGCCCAATCCAGATTCAGCTCATAATGACGGCTTGGCCCGGTGCCGGATCTCTTCATCAGGTACTGGGTGGGTTTAATGCGGCCATCCTGCAAATAAAAACGTGAACGTTCATTGCGTTCATCACTAAAAATCAGCCAGCTGATTTTGCTGTGATAACCCAGTTCATAGCTCTGACCGTCCGTTTGCAGATAACGGCTGGCTTCGCCATGTTGCTTGCCGGAGCGGTAAATCAGATATTTGGCTTCAAATGGTTGCAGCGCAGCTTTGTCGCTGGCAGGCGATACCTGTTCTTCCATTACCACTGCCTGGCTATTGGCGCTGAATGTGGTCAGGAAAACCGGGGTGAGGAAAAAAGCAGTCAGGCAAAAAAAAGACGCCGACAGGCGCCATTTTTTATTCGTTGTCATCATCATCGTCGGCGTATCCGTGAGCTGATAAAATCTGGCCGTCTAACAATGCCTTATCTGCAAGGTGTTGTAAACGGTCCTGACAAAACCAACGCACTACCAAGGGATAAATCCGGTGTTCCTGTTCGTGCACACGTTCGGCAACTGCAGCTGCGTCATCATCACTGAACACTGGTACTTTGGCCTGCAATACCACAGGGCCACCGTCCAGCTCCGCCGTAACAAAGTGCACACTGCAACCATGTTCGGTATCGCCGGCGTCAATAGCCCGCTGATGGGTGTTTAAACCCTGATATTTGGGCAATAACGACGGATGAATATTTAACAGCCGGCCCTGATAATGGCTGACAAATTCCGGTGTTAAAATCCGCATAAAACCAGCCAGTACCACTAAATCCGCTTGTTCGGCGTCAATGGCCGCCATCAGCGCTTTGTCGTAGCTGGTTCTGTCGGCATAAGCTTTGTGGTCAAGTACCAATGTTTTCACACCAGCAGCCGCCGCGCGCTCCAGGCCATAGACCCCGGCTTTATTGGAAATTACAGCGCTGACACGACCGGCAATAAAGCCGGTCTTGCAGGCATCCAGAATGGCTTGCAGGTTAGAGCCGCTGCCGGAAATCAATACAACAATTGATTTCATAAGGCTTAAGCGTTCACACCAGGAATAATGACCTGAGCTTCGCCTTCGCCAGCGGTCTGAATTTCACCTAAGTGCCAGGCGGTTTCGCCGGCATCATTGAGAAATTTCAGTGCTGCATTCAGGTTGTCCGGGCTGACCACCACAATCATGCCAACACCACAGTTAAAGGTGCGGTACATTTCATGACGGGTGACATTACCTTGCTGCTGTAACCAGTTAAATACAGCTGGCCACTGGTAACTTTGCTCGTTACAGACAGCTTTGGTGTTAGCCGGCAGTACCCGTGGAATATTTTCCCAGAAACCACCACCGGTGATATGGCATAAGGCATGAACAGGTACAGTTTTGATCAGGCTCAGCAGATTTTTTACATAAATCCGGGTTGGCGCCATTAAATGGTCGGCCAGAGGTTTGCCTTCAAGCAGAGTGTCTGGTGTCTGGCCACTGACTTCGATAATTTTGCGGATCAGTGAAAAACCATTGGAGTGTGGGCCTGAAGAGGCGAGGGCGATGATCTGATCACCGGCTTTTACTTTAGAGCCGTCAATAATGTCAGCTTTTTCCACCACACCTACACAAAAACCTGCGATGTCGTAGTCACCGGCATGGTACATACCCGGCATTTCGGCCGTTTCACCACCCACCAGCGCACAACCAGACAGCTCACAGCCATTGGCAATACCATTGACTACACTGGCAGCAACGTCAACATCCAGTTTGCCTGTGGCGTAATAATCGAGGAAAAACAACGGTTCAGCGCCTTGCACTACGATGTCGTTGACACACATGGCCACTAAATCAATACCAACGCTGTCGTGGCGGTTTAAATCTATTGCCAGACGCAATTTAGTACCAACACCATCTGTGCCCGATACTAACACCGGCTCTTTATAACCAGCCGGGATCTGGCACATAGCGCCAAAACCACCGAGACCACCAATCACTTCTTTACGGGTCGTACGTTTGACGGCACCTTTGATCCTGTCGACCAAAGCCTCACCGGCATCAATGTCTACGCCTGCGTCTTTGTAACTTAACGAAGTTTTTTGCTCGCTCACGGTAATCCTCGATGGCTGAAATAAAGTCAGGGTAAAAAATCCGGCGCATTTTACCCTGTTCTGCGTTCAGACAAAAGGATTATGGCAAGGGCTGTTGATTTTTCCCCGGCTTTGTTACTGAGTGGCGTTATTAAGCGCCTGGGTCAGATAAGCGTCGACACTCAGTGCTACGTCGTTGACAATCTTGTTGTAACAGACTGATGCAAATGGAAATTCCTTGCCGTTGTGGCAGAGGCAAATCACCGGATTGTCGTCGCCAAGCTGCAGTTGTTGCCACTGGCCGCCCACTTTTTGCTGGAAAATCTGCCCAAGATAAGCGCCGAATAAATGGCTTAAGGTAAACAGATGTTCTTTGCTGATGGCTTCCCTTTTGTGTTGCAGATGTAATTTCACCAGCATAGTGTCTAATAAAGGCACGCTTTCTTTGCTGAAATCAAGGTGTTGCTGATGTTGCTCTGCTGCGTATTGCACAGCTTCGCTGGCACTGTCGAGCATCAGTTGTTGTAATTCAGTAGTATTGATCATCATGGATTTCCGCCTTTGCCATGCACAGCAAGCAGCAACTGACGTAGTTGCCGGCCGCCTGGACCGAGTTTTTCTTCTTTGGGTGTCAGCAGCGACATGGGAACCAGCCGCTCGGAACTTTGACTCAGCGGCAGTCTTTTCAGCTCACCTGAATCTGTTAAATCTTGCACTAAATGCGCCGGCAACCAGCAAAAACCGATGCCACTTTTTAAAATTTCAATGGCTTCATAAAAGTTGCTGACGGTCCAGCGTTGTTCCGCTTTGAGCCAACCCCCAATATTGTCCATCGGTTTGCTGGCTGTATCGCGGATCACAATCTGCAGATGCTGACTGAGTTCATCCAGATCCAGCGTCTGATGTTCTGCAAGAACATGTTGTTTGCCAACCACCGGGATCATCCGGGTCACACAAATCGGCTCTCCGAGATAACCTTTAGGGATCACACCACTTGCAGCTATAACTAAATCTGCTTTTGCTTCCAGAATAACTTCAGTGGTGCCGGTAATAACGGTGTCGATGATCTGAATACGACTGCCGCGACTTTGCGGGTGAAACTCTGCCAGCGCCTGATATAAATATTTTTTCGGGTACACCAGCTCAACCGCAATGCGGATCTCCGGCTCCCAGCCCATATCAATGCTGGCGGCGAGCAGTTCCAAATCTTCAATCTGTGCGGTCAGAATGCGGGAGCGGCGCAGCATCACTTCGCCGGCCTCAGTTAAAAATGCTTTGCGGCCAATCACCTGCAGCAGCTCAACACCGAGCTGGGACTGTAATTTTGCCACTGCGTGGTTCAGGCTGGACTGGCTTTTATTCAGTAATTCGGCCGCCTGAGCGTAACCGCCGGCGTCAACCACGGCTTGCAGAATGCGCCATTGTTCCAGTGTTGACTTGGGGCGGTACGGCATAATCTTCCTATTGCCAATCAGGCAGTTGCAATAACAACGGCACGCAGAGGCGCCGGATAGCCTTCAATGGTTTTACTATGATCATTCGGATCAAGAAAATCAACCAGACTTTCATTTTCCATCCAGGCCGTTTTACGTTGTTCATCAAGCGAAGTGTGATTTAAATCAACTACTGTCGCATCTTGAAAACCGACCCTGGCCAGCCAGCCCAGCAGGGCATCGGTACTTGGAATAAACCAGACATTACGCATTTTGGCATAGCGCTCGCCGGGCACCAGCACTGTGGTTTCATCACCTTCGACCACCAGAGTTTCCAGCACCAGCTGACCACCAGGGCGCAGCTGATTTTTCAGTTGCTGCAAAAAGTCTATCGGTGATTTGCGGTGATACAGCACCCCCATGGAAAACACCGTATCAAACGCCTGCAATTTGGGCATATCGTCAATGCCAATTGGCAGCAAATGTACATTGGGATCCGGGTTAAAATGTTTAATGGCGCAAAATTGGCTGTAAAACAGCTGGCTTGGGTCTATGCCTACCACAAAGTCTGCACCGGCGCCGCGCATGCGCCATAAGTGATAACCACTGCCACAACCCACATCCAGTACAGTTCTGTGCTGAAGCGGTGCCAGATGCGGCAACACTCTGTCCCATTTCCAGTCAGAGCGCCATTCAGTGTCGATATGCAGTCCATGCAATGTAAAAGGCCCTTTGCGCCAGGGCATCAGTTGTTTCAGCAGCACTTCCAACCGCTGTTTTTCGCCGGCGCTGAGTTCCTCCGGCGCGCCAAAACTGACTTCAGTGCTGATGTTTTTCACGCTACTTGGGCTTTTTGGTAAATTGGCCAGCACTTTTTGCCACTGCTTAAAGTCGCCGTGCAATGCTTCTTTTTTCCAGGCAGACAACTGCGCCGGTAACACGTCCAGCCATGCGGCCAGTTTGTTTTGCGCTATTGCAGCATAAAACTCATTGAAATTAAGCATATGCGGCCTCTGCCTGAGTTTTGATAGCCACCATAGAGCAGAAATTAAAACACTGGAACCAGACGGTGCTGCTGCCAAAACCGGCTTTGCTAAAGCGCTGCTGGTGCTCTTCGATAGTG
This sequence comes from Rheinheimera sp., assembly GCA_003543135.1. Lineage (GTDB taxonomy): Bacteria > Pseudomonadota > Gammaproteobacteria > Enterobacterales > Alteromonadaceae > Pararheinheimera. The sequence continues at coordinate 35,692 of DPJG01000025.1, read as the reverse complement.
TCCGGGCGCATTACATTTTCCAGCGCTGTGCGTTTTTGGCTGATTTCGAGCTCACTGTAGCCATTGGCTCTTTTAAAATCGTGGTGCAAATCAATCAGCAGCTCATGGGTTTGCGCATCGTTTTGCACAAACTTTTCCGACAGAATAAAAATTCCGCCCGGTTTTAAGCCCTGATAAATCCGCTGCACCAGCTCGTCTCTGTGCTGCTTGGGTAAAAACTGCAGAGTAAAATTGCTGACCACCACTGCGGCATTATTGATGTCAACATCGCGGATATCGGCCATCAGCACTTCAACAGGTACCTCGGAACGAAACGACTGTAAATGGCGCTGGCAACGCTCCACCATGGCCGGGCTGTTGTCGATGGCGACAATGTTGCTTTGGCTGTCACTGAGCTGGCGGCGCATGGCAAGGCTGGCGGCGCCCAAAGAGCAACCAAGGTCGTAATAGTTGCTGTTATCCTGCTGATATTTTGCCGTTAATTTGCCGATGGTCTGAATGATCGTTTGATAACCAGGCACAGAGCGCTGGATCATATCGGGGAAAACTTCGGCCACAGTGGCGTCAAAACAGAAGTCCTGAATTTGAGCCAGCGGCTCAGCGTAAATTGAATCTTTTTGCATATACATCCACGGCAAACTAAGCCAAATGCCGTTAGTTTACCCGATTTGGCGTTGTTACCGTAAGTTAGCGGCCAAAGAAAAAGCGCAGGTCAGGTGCTAAAAAAGCAGCCTGAACTTAGTCACCAAAAAGAGCCAGCTGTGTTTCAGCTTCTTTGGCAAGCTCACCTGGCCAGGGCGCCAGAATGGCATGAGCAGGACCGCCCAGTTGCTGTAAATCTGCCGCAAATTGCCGGGCAAGAGCCGGAGCCAGAGTGTTGTCCGGTGTATGAAAAAAGGCATAAGGGGTTTTGCCTTCCCCAAGCCACTGCAGCATTTTTTTCAGCCAGGGCTGATAAAAAGGCCGGTTAGCCGCCAGGTCGTCCTGGCCAACAAAACGAAACACCGGTGCATCTGTTAACGCCACCGCATGGACAGGCAACCTTGGTTTTTTGCTTTGAGCATCCAATAAGGCTGCTGTGGTCGCAGGCACCGCAAATAAACTGCGGCTATCAAAACTCAGGCGTTCACACTGATAAGAACGCAACAATTGATGCAGCGCTTTTTCGTTGTCGGCTTTATCAAAAAATTGTGGATGGCGGATCTCTACGGCGCAGGCATGTTGCGCCCGGATGAGCTCCAGCAGCGGCACAAGTTCAGTAAGCTGCCAGGGGCCAAAACGCTCCGGCAGTTGCAGATGAATAAAGCCAATCCGCTCACGTAACGGGCTAATCAGCGCAAGCCATTGCGCTAATAATTGTGGGCCTCCCTGCTGATGACTAATAGCCTTGGGCACCTTCAGATTAAAGCGAAAATCGCTTGTGCTCTGCTCCAGCCAGCGTGTTATGGTGTCGGCTGCCGGGTTGGCGTAAAAGGTGGTGTTACCCTCTACTGCATTGAAAAAACGACAATATTGCGCTAAAAAATCTGCCGATCGGCTATCTTTGGCATAGAGGCTGCCTTGCCATGGTGTGTGAGCCCAAACCGGGCAACCTAAATAATACATAGCTCTCACCTGTAAAAGCGCGATGCCGGTCGGGCATGCGCCGGCACTGTGAATCATAGAAGAGTAACATAATGAAGTTATGCCTTGTGTTGTTGATTCTTTGGTGTGGCCTGTTTGCTGCGCCGGATGTTCAGGCTGCTGAGCCTTCAAAACCGCTGCGTATTGCCATCAGTAATGACAGTTTCCCTTATATGTATCTGGACAGCCAGAATCAGCCGGGCGGTTTGGTCGTTGACTGGTGGCGGGCTTTGGCCGCTGTGGATGGCCGTCGTATTGAATTTGTTGCCGTGGACTGGACTGACATTTATCAGACACTGGCAGACGGCAAAGCAGACGTGATTGGTGGCCTGGCGGTAACTCCAGACCGGGCGGCCAGTTATCTGCTGGGGAACCCTATTGCTGAAGTGCACAGCAATGTATTTATCCACCGCGATTTAAACTTTGTAAATAATCTGCCGGCACTGTTACCACATTTAGTTGGGGTGGTGCGTAATTCCGGTCATCTGGCAACAATACGACAAAAACAGCCGGATCTCGTGTTGCAGCAGTTTGACCATACCAGCGCTATGTTTGATGCAGCCCTTGAAGGGCGCATTAAAGCTTTTATCAGTCTGGACAGGTTAACGCCACGTTATGGCCGCATCCAGCAACTAAGCGAGTTGTATCCGCTGTTTAAAAAGATCCCTCTGGAAAAAATGCAGCTGACTTATGCTTTGCCGAAAACATCGGCGGCACTGGCTACTGAAATACAGCTGTTAGCCGCCAAACTGCCGGCAACCTTACCCGATAAACTGCAGCGGCGCTGGCTCAGTGGGATCAGCAGCGATGACACTATAGTGGTTGCCATGTCGGTGGGGAATCAACCTTTAATGAGTATGGCCAGCAATGGTCAGCCGCAGGGGTTACTTGTTGATTTGTGGCGGCTGTGGTCGGAGAAAACCGGCATTCCGATCGCCATAGTGCCGGACACTACAGCTGCAGGTTTAACCAGTCTGAGTCAGGGCAGGGTGGATGTGCATATGGGCTATCCATTCCAGCCGGACAGTAAAGCCGGCGTACAGAGTGTTTATCCTATTTATAACCTGAGTTCGTCTTTTTATTATCCAAAACATCAGCAGTTCAGTAACCTGAATCAGGTCCAGAGTCCTATTGGCGTTTTTGCCGCTGCTGCTTATCAAAAAGCATTACGTCAGGATTATCCCACGCTGAAATTTATGACTTTTGACAAACTGGAAGAGATGCAACAGGCGCTGGATCGCAGGGAAATTGCCGGTTTTTTTGGGGCTGATCTGATTATGCAACAGCGCCTGATGTTGCAACAAACCGACAGTTATCAAATGCTCGATTTCCCCAAATATCAAACCGGTTTGCAGGTGCTGGTGCGGGAGGGCAACAATGAGCTGGCCAGTAAAATCCGGCTTGGTTTTAATGCCCTGACTCAGGATCAACTGGAAGCGATTGAAAAACGCTGGGTGTCCTCACCTGAACTGGCTTATTTTGCACGCTTTCGCCAGCAGGTGCCGTTAACACCGCAGGAGCAACAATGGCTTGCTGAACACCGGTTGCTGAAAGTAGGTGTGATGGCGGACTGGGCACCGATGGAGTTTGTGGATCAAAGCGGGCGGTTCAGAGGGGTCACTGACGATATTTTGCAAAAGCTCAATCAGCGCCTGGGTACCAGTTTTACTGCCGTACCTTACCAGCATTGGGTTGATCTGGAAGCCGATTTTGCCGCCGGTAAACTGGATTTGGTTGCCAATATGTCGGATTTGCCAGAGCGTCGTAAATTTGCCGCTTTTAGCCATAACTTCTGGCCTTTCCAGTGGACGTTAATCAGCCATAACGCTGTGATGGAAATCACAGCACTGAGTCAGCTCAAAGGCAAAAAAATAGCGGTGTTGCAAGATTATCAAATCGTCAAATATTTTCAGGCCAATCATCCGGACATTCAGCTGCGTTTTAGCAAGGATCTGACGCATGGGCTCGCCATGCTGCAAAGTGGTGAAGTGGATTTTGTCGTTGACACTGTCATCTCTTCTGGCCGGGCGTTAAGGCAGGCCGAAAACAGCAATCTGCGGATGCATTTGCCGGTGGATATGCCCACTTATCCATCTTTATTTGCGGTGCGCAAAGACTGGCCTGAACTTCTGCAAATTCTGGATAAAGGTTTAAAAACACTGAATGAGTCGGACCGCAGCGAAATTCTCGATCGCTGGTTTTCGGTAGAAATTCATCAGGGTTTTGATGAAGACAGGGTTATCAGTCTGGTATTGCAGGTGGTCGGCATTGGTGCTGTGCTGTTAGTGCTGGTGTTCTTCTGGAATATGTCTTTGCGCCGCGAAATTGGTTTACGCAGAGACATGGAAGAAAAAATGCGTTTTATGGCCACGCATGACGATTTAACCAAACTGGCCAACCGTAATCTGCTGGAAGAGCGGTTAACACAGGCACTACTGCAACATGCAAGGCATCATGAAAAACTGGCGTTGTTGTTTCTGGATTTAGATGGTTTTAAAGAAGTGAATGACCAGTATGGTCATCATGTCGGGGATGAGCTCCTGGTAAAGGTGGCCGAAGTGCTGCAACACTGTGTGCGCAAAAGTGACACTGTTGCGCGTTTTGGTGGTGATGAGTTTGTCATTATGCTGACCGGACTGCTGGATAAAGACGATGCCGCTATAGTTGCAGAAAAAATTTTGCTGCATTTATCCAACCCGCTGCAGTTGTCGGCCTGTGCCGCAAGAGTAGGCGCCAGTATCGGCATTGCCTTATATCCGGACAATGGCATCGACAGCCAGCAGATGCTGAAGACTGCCGATGGCCTGATGTACCGCGCTAAACAAAGTGGCAAAGGCTGTTATCGTTTTAGTCATCAAGGGCAGTGACTTTAGAGATCTTTTCTATATAATTGGCGCTCATTTTTCAGCGTAAAGCTCAAGTACCGGTAGAAAGGATCAGTGCATGCGTAGTCATTATTGCGGTCTGTTGAACGCACAACATGTCGGGCAACAAGTTTCTCTGTGCGGTTGGATCAACCGTCGTCGTGACCTCGGTGGTCTGATATTTGTTGACCTGCGCGACCGTGAAGGTCTGGTGCAGGTGTTTTTTGATCCGGATTTAACTCAAATGTTTGCTCAGGCCGCTGAGCTGCGCAACGAATTCTGTGTGCAGATCACAGGCACAGTGCGTGCCCGTCCTGACTCGCAGGTGAATAAAGACATGGCTACCGGTGAAGTAGAAGTTTACGCTTCAGCTTTGACCATACTGAACAAAGCACCGGCCCTGCCACTGGACTTTAACCAGAACAACAGTGAAGAGCAGCGCCTGAAATACCGTTATTTAGATATCCGTCGCCCGGTGATGAGCGACAGATTAAAATTCCGCGCTAAAGTCACCAGTTTTGTCCGTAACTTTATGGACAGCAACGGCTTTTTAGATATCGAAACGCCAATTCTGACCAAAGCGACCCCTGAAGGTGCCCGCGATTATCTAGTACCAAGCCGCACCCATAAAGGCCAGTTTTTTGCGTTGCCACAATCACCTCAGCTGTTTAAGCAGCTGCTGATGATGGGCGGTATGGACAGGTATTATCAGATCGTCAAATGTTTCCGTGACGAAGACTTACGTGCTGACCGTCAGCCGGAATTCACCCAGATTGATATCGAAACCAGCTTTATGACTGCCGAACAAGTGATGGCCGTCACAGAAGAAATGGTGGTATCGATGTTTAAGTCGATGCTGGATGTGGATTTAGGCAAGCTGCCACAGATGACCTATTTTGAAGCCATGCGTTTGTATGGTTCAGACAAACCGGATTTACGCAATCCGATGCAGTTTGTTGACGTGGCTGATTTACTCAAAGACGTTGATTTTAAAGTATTCTCAGGCCCAGCCAACGACCCGAAAGGTCGTGTGGTTGCACTGAAAGTACCTGGCGCAGCGGAAAAAGTTTCCCGTAAAGACATCGACACTTACACCGCTTTTGTTGGCATTTATGGTGCCAAGGGCCTGGCCTGGTTAAAAGTGAACGATGTAGCACAAGGTCTGGAAGGTATTCAGTCGCCAGTCGCTAAGTTTTTAACTGCGGAAATCGTCAGTGAAATTTTAGCGCGTACCGGCGCCCAAAACGGCGACCTGATTTTCTTTGGTGCTGACAGGGCCAAAGTCGTGTGTGAAGCTATGGGCGCTTTGCGCTTAAAACTGGGTGAAGATTTAGGTATCACTCAGCCTGGCTGGAAACCGCTGTGGGTTGTTGATTTCCCCATGTTTGAAGAAAACGATGACGGCAGTTATTCCGCTGTACACCATCCCTTTACTTCACCGCTGGACACTGCAGCTTTCCTGTCGACTGACACCGACAAGCTGGAGCTTGGCACCTTATTATCCAACGCCTACGACATGGTGTTGAACGGTACTGAATTAGGCGGTGGTTCTGTGCGTATTCACACGCCTGAAGTACAAGCCAAAGTGTTCCAGCTATTGGGCATCAGTGATGAAGAAGCGGCGGAAAAATTTGGTTTCTTATTAGAAGCTTTACGTTATGGTGCACCACCACATGCGGGTCTGGCTTTTGGCCTGGACCGTTTAGTGATGCTGATGACAGGCGCCAGCTCTATCCGCGATGTGATGGCCTTCCCGAAAACCGCCACCGCCGCTTGTCCGCTGACAGACGCACCTGGTTTTGCCAATCCACAACAACTGGCCGATCTGGGGATTGCCGTTGTTGCCAAAGCTGAAGCTGACAAATAACAGCGACCACGACATGTCACTGTGGCATTGACCACAGCAGCTTCAGCAAAAAACGGCGACATCGAGTCGCCGTTTTTATCTCTGCAATCAGCCTGTGCTGGCAGATCATCACAAGTTTTGTTATTGAGGGAGTATCAAGATGGCAGGTCATAGTAAATGGGCCAACATGAAGCACCGCAAGGCGCGTCAGGATGCCAAAAAGGTGAAAATATTTACCAAGCTGATCCGCGAGTTGACAGTTGCTGCCAAACAAGGCGCAGATCCGGACGGTAACCCGAGATTACGTACCGCCATTGCCAAAGCGCTGCTGAATAATTTATCGCGGGATGTGATTGAGCGTGCGGTAAAACGTGGTGCCGGTGAAAACGGTGGCGAAAATTTCGAAGAGCTGGTGTACGAAGGTTATGGCCCGAATGGGGTCGCAATTATTGTTGAAACCCTCACCGACAATCATAAACGCACAGTGCAGGATGTGCGCAGTGCCTTTACCAAATATGGTGGTAACCTCGGCACCAACGGCTCTGTTTCTTATTTGTTCTCCCGCCAGGGTTTATTAAGTTTTGCTGCAGGTGTTAATGAAGACAAACTGATGGAACAAGCGCTGGATGCCGGTGCTGATGATGTAGTGGCGCATGACGACGGCTCTTTTGAGGTGGTCACCAGTCCTGAGCTGTTTTTGGATGTTAAAGAAGCTTTGGAGCATGCCGGTTTACAGGCGGAACATGCCGAAGTGAGTTTAGTGCCGTCAACCAAAGCCGAGATAGACGCTGACACTGTGGTAAAGTTTTTCAAGCTGATTGATATGCTTGAAGATTTTGACGATGTGCAAAACGTCTATCACAATGCCGACATCAGTGATGATGTGCTGGCGCTGGTGGAATAAGCTTGAATATTATTCTGGGTATAGACCCCGGCAGCCGGCTCACAGGCTACGGCGTGATCCGGCAGCAAGGTTCTAAATTTGAGTATATCGCCAGTGGTTGTATCCGGATGACGCTTGGTGAAATGCCGGATCGGCTGAAACAGATTTTTGACGGCGTCAGTCAAATTATTGAACAAACCCGGCCAACAGTATTTGCCATAGAGCAGGTGTTTATGGCGCGTAATCCGGATTCAGCGCTAAAGCTTGGCCAGGCCCGTGGGGCTGCTATTGTCGCTGCTAAAGTAGCCGGACTTGAGGTGTTTGAATACTCCGCCCGCCAGGTCAAACAATCTGTAGTGGGTACAGGAGCTGCCGATAAAACCCAGGTGCAGCATATGGTGAAAACGCTGCTGAAGCTGCCCGCCAGCCCGCAGGCAGATGCTGCGGATGCATTGGCTGTGGCACTGTGCCATGGTCATACGCAACAAAGTTTGATCAGTATGGCAGGACAGGCCAGTAAAACAGTGCGTGGCCGGTTAAGGTAAGCCTTTTGCCGGTGCCCGGTTGCCAGAGCGCAAATAAGAGCAATTCGCATTTTTATGCAGCAGGATTTTTATGATTGGTCGATTAAGAGGCATTATCGCCGAAAAACAAGCGCCGGATTTATTGATTGAAGTAGCTGGGGTAGGGTATGAAGTGCAGTTGCCGCTGACCAGTTTTTATACCTTGCCGGCTGTTGGCCAGGAAGCCACTATTTATACCCATTTTGTGGTCCGGGAAGATGCGCAGCTGTTATATGGTTTTGCCAATCCAACGGAGCGTAGTTTGTTCCGTCAGTTAATTAAAGCAAATGGTATAGGCCCTAAAATGGCGTTGACCATTTTGTCGGGTTTAACGGCCAGTCAGTTTGTGCGTTGTGTACAACAGGATGACATCAGCACTTTGGTAAAATTACCTGGTGTTGGTAAAAAAACCGCCGAACGTTTATTGGTGGAAATGCGCGATAAACTCAAAGACTGGGGGTTGTCTGTTGCCACGCCTGTCACTGATCATCTGGTGCTGGGTGATGATGAAGTTCAAAGTTTTGAGCTCAAAGAAAGCCCGGAAGCAGATGCGATCAGCGCACTGATTTCCCTGGGTTATAGTCAGTCACAAGCCGCATTGGCGGTGAAAAAAGTATTTAAAGCAGATCTTGGCAGCGAACAGCTGATCAAAGCTGCGTTAAAGTCGATGATTTAATCAGGAATTAACCAAGGCGTTTTGTTGCATCGCAACAAGATCCGATTGAGTAGCCAGCCATGATAGAAGCAGATCGTTTAATAGCCCCTTCGGCCAGTCGGGAAGATGAAGTTATTGATCGGGCTATTCGTCCCAAATCTCTGGCGGATTACACAGGCCAAAGTCATGTGCGTGAGCAAATGGCCATTTTTATAGAAGCGGCACGCGGCAGAAGTGAACCTCTGGATCACTTGCTCATTTTTGGTCCACCGGGTTTAGGCAAAACCACGCTGGCGATGATAGTTGCCAACGAAATGGGCGTAAATATCAAACAAACTTCAGGCCCTGTGCTGGAAAAGGCCGGTGATTTAGCTGCGCTTTTAACCAACCTTGAACCCAACGATGTACTTTTTATCGATGAAATTCATCGGTTAAGTCCGGTGGTTGAAGAGATTTTATATCCGGCAATGGAAGACTATCAGCTTGATATTATGATTGGCGAAGGTCCGGCTGCACGTTCTATTAAACTGGATTTACCGCCTTTTACCCTGGTCGGCGCCACCACCAGAGCCGGCGCTTTAACCTCTCCCCTGCGGGACAGATTTGGCATAGTACAAAGGCTGGAGTTTTATAAAGTCGATGAGCTGGCGCAAATTATTCTGCGTTCGGCCCATTTTCTGAACCTGCAGCTGGATCTTCCCGCCGCCACTGAAATTGCCCGTCGCTCGCGGGGCACACCAAGAATTGCCAACAGGCTGCTTCGAAGGGTGCGGGATTTTGCCCAGGTGAAATCAAAGGGGGTGGTCAGTACCGACATTGCCAATCAGGCATTATTGATGGTGGATGTGGATGCACAAGGGTTTGACTATATGGATCGCAAGCTGATGCTGGCCATCATCGAAAAATTTATGGGCGGACCTGTGGGCCTGGATAATCTGGCGGCGGCCATAGGTGAAGAAAAAGACACGATAGAAGATGTGATAGAGCCTTTTTTAATTCAGCAGGGTTTTATCCAGCGCACGCCACGCGGGCGTATTGCATCAAAGCACGCTTACGCCCATTTTGGTTTTGACTTGCCGGCAACATCGCAGGAATAACCCAACTGAGTTCATACCCCTGCGGCTGACATTAGCTGCGGGGGCAAGATGTTGATTTTTGAATAAAAAAAAGCCCGCTAAGCAGCGGGCCAATGCAACAAGTTGAAGTAGAACTTCAAAAATCCAGGGAACATGCTGAGCGATCCGAACCGCTTAAGTGGGGTTCCAATCACTCTGTGATCTCAACTACAGTGAACACCCTCGTATTACACCGTTGCGCTAGCTCAGAACACCTGCGTATCTTAAGGATTTAGAATAATTACTTCAAACGAGAAAAATTGCCGATTTGCATTAATAAAAGTAATGCGAATAAAAATTCATAAATAGTGAATAATGGTCATGCTTGCTGTGCAAGCCTTGATAAATATGAATTCATCCTGCTTTATGCTGAACCCGAAATGAATACTTCCAATTATTTTTTTCATCAATTGTCGACATAAAAAACTGATTTCGCCGTTTTATCGCTGAAATAGGCCGTTTTAACGTAAAAAATGAACTTTTGCCCGACATTTGTTTCAACAGACAGGTAAAGCACAGGCCGGACTGAGTATGGCGAATTATTTTTCGGTATAGCGGGTGCTGCGCTGTTGAGTTAGGGCGCGGTGTCCCATATCATAGCGCCCAAATTTGTTGCTTTATTTCAGCGTTTTTTTAGAGGTATTTTCTGGTGGCTGGTCAACTTTCAATTCTCGAACTTATCCTTCATGCAAGCTTTGTGGTGCAATGTGTGATGGCTATTCTGGTCGCAGCTTCAGTCGTGTCCTGGGCCATGATTATCCAGCGCAATAAAGCACTGAATGCCGCTATCGAAGACACCCGGAAATTTGAAGACCGTTTCTGGTCTGGTATTGATTTATCAAAGCTGTATAACGAAGTGAGTGCCCGCGCTAATGTCAGCGGCATGGAATCTCTGTTTAAAGCCGGTTTTAAAGAATTTGCCCGTTTACATAAAACCAATGCACGTCAGCCAAGCGCTGTTATGGAAGGCACTCAGCGCGCGATGCGTGTTGGTTTATCCCGTGAAGTTGAACGACTGGAAACTCATTTGCCGTTTCTGGCCACTGTCGGTTCTATCAGCCCTTATATCGGTCTGTTTGGCACAGTCTGGGGTATTATGAATTCATTTATCGCTTTGGGTGCGGTACAGCAGGCCACTTTAGCCATGGTGGCGCCTGGTATCGCTGAAGCCCTGATCGCGACCGCCATTGGTTTGTTTGCCGCTATTCCGGCCGTTATCGCCTACAACAGATTTTCACACCGCGTTGAACAACTGGAAAACTCCTATGCCAACTTTGTGGAAGAGTTTGCCAACATCCTGCATCGCCAGGCGGTCAGTGCCGGAGACAATCAATAATGTACGTGCGCAAGAAACGCCGCATGGTGGCGGAAATAAACGTGGTGCCTTATATCGATGTGATGTTGGTGTTGCTGATTATTTTTATGGTGACCACGCCCATCATTACTCAGGGGGTTAAAGTAGAGCTGCCAAAATCAAAAGCTGAGCCTATTGAGCAGATGAAAGATGGCAAAACCCCTATTGTGGCCACTGTTGATGAAGCAGGTTTGTATTATTACCAAAAAGATGGTGTTGAAAAGGGGCCAATGAATGCTGAACAGCTGCAGGCTGAAGTGATGGACACCCTGACCATTGAACCGGGCACTCAGGTGATTCTCAAAGCCGACGGCCGCGTTGATTACAATGCAGTGATTCATTTACTAAATCTGATGAAACAAGCTGGTGCGCCGGCAGTAGGATTGATGACAGAAGACGTGGAGTCCAAATAACATGGATCCGTCGTTTAAGAAGGCGCTGCAAATATCGGCAGGGGTGCACCTGCTGTTATTTCTGGCAATGTTTATCAATTTTAATTTTTTTAAAAAAAATGAAGTGATTGTTGTGCCATTGTATTCGGCAAGCAATGCGCCACTGCAAGCCAGCGTGGTTGAAGATCCGAAAATCAAAGAAGCAGACAAGGCAACAAAAAAGAAACCGGAACCGAAAAAAGAGCCGCCGAAAAAAGAACCTGAACCGGTCAAGGAAGAGCCGAAAGAAGATCCGGAAATAAAACGGCAGGAAGAGAAAAAACTGCAGCAGGAAAAAGAGCTGATCGTAAAGAAAAAGCTCGAAGCTGAGAAAAAGAAAAAAGAAGCTGATATCGCGCTTAAAAAGAAAAAAGAGCAAGAGAAGCTGAAGAAAGAACAAGACAAAAAGAAAAAAGAAGAAGCAAAGAAAAAGGCTGAAGAAAAAGCCCGTCTTGAGAAAAAGAAAAAAGACGAGTTAGCGAAAAAGAAAAAAGCAGAAGAGTTAAAGAAGAAAAAAGCTGAAGAGAAGAAACGTCAGCAGGAGCTCGAACGTCAGGCTGAAGAGCAGATGATGGAAGACGAGCTGGCGGAAGAAGCCGAAGAAGCAAGGCGTCTGGCAAGGCAGGGGCAGTTACTCACTGAGAAACAGCGTTATGTGGCCATGATTGTAGAGCGGGTTCGGCAGAGCTGGTTTACTGACGACACCATGAATGGCAAAGAATGTGTGATTTCACTGAGCCTCGCCAGTAATGGTTTTGTGATTAACATGAATGTTGAAGGCGGTGACCCTGGCGTTTGTAATGCTGCGGTCAATGCAATCAACCGGGTCGGTCGGTTCCCAATGCCGGAAGATCCTGAGTTGAACGCGGAGTTCCGTCAATTGAAGTTACCATTTAAAAAATAAGTTGAGACGATACGACAATGATATTCAAGTTGATAGGAAAAGCAGCGATAGTGGCGATGGCAATTGTATCGCTGAAGAGTCATGCATCTTTAGAAATTGTGATTACCGAAGGTGTGGATACAGCGCGGCCAGTAGCCATAGTTCCATTTACTTTTGTGGGGCAAAACCAGCCAACACAAAATATCAGCCAGATTGTTGCCGCCGATTTAATGCGCAGTGGTAAGTTTAATCCGGTGAATGTAATGCGGATGCCACAACAACCACAAAACAGCAGTCAGTTTAATGCTGCAGCCTGGAGTAAAACAGGCATTGAAGCTGTGGTTATGGGCACAGTAAAAGAAGTAGGGCTTGATCGTTATACAATTAGTTATGAACTGGTTGATGTGGTCAAAGCAAATGGTGGTGTCGGTCAGCCAATGATGACTTCAAGTGGTCGTTTGGTGGCAGGCAACAATCATATTCTGCATTCAAGCGAAATTACCATTGCCGGAAAATTGTTTCGTCAATATGCACATCGTATGAGCGATGTAATTTATGAAAAATTGACTGGTGAAAGAGGTGCATTTTCCACCAAAATAGCCTATGTATTAGTGCGTGATAAACAAGAGTATCGTTATCAATTAGTTGTTGCCGATTATGATGGTGAGAACGAGCAGGTACTGTTACGTGCCAAAGAGCCTTTAATGTCGCCAACCTGGTCACCGGACGGAACTAAATTGGCTTATGTTACTTTTGAACGCAAACAATCTCAGATTTATATCCAGGATGTTTACACTGCCCGTCGTAGTATCCTGACATCTTTTAAAGGCATCAACAGTGCGCCTGTTTGGTCACCGGATGGCCGTAAAATGGCGATGACTTTATCAAAAGATGGCAATACTGAGATCTACGTGATGGATATTGCCAGTAAAAATCTGGCAAAATTGACAAATCACCGGGCTATTGATACCGAGCCTAACTGGAGTCCTGATAGTCAGTCGATTATTTTTACTTCAGAAAGGGGCGGAAATCCGCAGTTATATTCCGTTGATATCAATACAAAAGCGACAACTCGTGTTACTTTTGAAGGTGAAATGAATTTAGCGGGTAAATTTACACCTAACGGCCAAGCAATTGTTATGGTAAACCGCACAAACGGTCAGTATAATATTGCGCGCATGGATAGGACTACCCGTCAAATGCAAGTGCTGACTCGCACTTATTTGGATGAGTCACCAAGCATTGCGCCTAACGGCTCAATGATTATTTATAGTACTTTGCACGGTTCGTCACAAGTACTGGCACTGGTATCCATGGATGGTCGCTTTAAAGCAAGGTTACCTGCTGCTAATGGGAGAGTAAAATCCCCGGCGTGGTCACCATTTTTATAAAACACAAAAATTTGGTTAATCGTTTTACTAAGGAAAAAATCATGAACTTAAATAAAGTTTTAAAAGGTTTGTTAGTAGCAGTGCCAGTGCTGACTTTAGCTGCATGTAGCTCTAACAACGAAACTGACGCTGGCGATGCAAACGCAAACACCAACGCTCCAGTTCAAGCTGTTGACCAAGGCATGAGCGATGCAGAACAACTGCGTCAGCAATTAGAAGCTCTGCGTCAGCAAAACACTATTTACTTCGACTTCGACAAGTCAGCTATCCGTCCTGAATTCGCTTCAGTACTGGACGCTCACGCTGCTTTCCTGCGTGCTCGTACTACTGTTTCTGTAACAGTTGAAGGTCACACTGACGCCCGTGGTACTCCAGAGTACAACATCGCTCTGGGCGAGCGTCGTGCTCAGTCAGTTCAAAGCTACCTGGAAAACCTGGGTGTTGCTGCTGGCCAAATGTCAGTGGTTAGCTACGGCGAAGAAAAACCAGTTGACGCTGGTAACACTGAAGACGCGTTCGCTAAAAACCGTCGCGCTGTTTTAGTTTACTAATTTACTAGTGAGTGTGCATGGACGTTAAAAAGTCACTGATTACTGCGCTTTCCTTAGTTGCAGTAGCTGTATTAGCTGATCCGGCGCCCGTTGCTGACTTAAGTCGCAGCAGCAATAAGAGTTATGCCGCGCAATCCAGTAGTCGTAGTGGTTCTGTGGAAGAACGGCTGTCTGCGCTGGAACGTGTGGTTGAAGCTCGTGCTGCTGCACAACTTCAGATGCAGCAACAACTCCAGACCTTGCTTGACGAGGTCAGCGAGTTAAGCGGCAAAACTGAAATGCACTCTTATAAATTAGAAGAGATATTGCAACAACAACGCGATATCTATCAGGAAATTGACCGCCGTATGGGTGGCCAGGGTGGTGCAGCGACACAGGTGCAGTCTTCTGCAAATGTGCCGGCACAAACTCCGGCTAACGTGCCGGCGGGCAATCCCGCAGCCGTTGTAGCAGCCGATCAGGTTGCTACTGCGGATGTTGCGGCAGCGCCAGCTGCTGTAACTATGACCGAAGCACAGGCTTACGAACAAGCCATCAACTATGTGATCAAGGATAACAACTACGCTGCGGCTATTCCGGCGTTTGAAAGTTTTATCCGTGACTATCCGAATTCAGACTACACCTCAAATTCTCATTATTGGTTAGGCCAGCTCTATTATCAGAAAAATGAGTTAGGCAAAGCGAAAAACCATTTTGAGCGTGTTGTCACTCAATATCCAAACACCACCCGTGTTCCTGATGCTTTATTAAAGCTGGGCATGGTGGCGGAAAAACAGAACGAATCTGCGGCAGCAAAAAAATATTACAATCAGCTGGTCAAAAGTTTTCCAAAATCTAAGCCTGCGGCAACAGCCCGCAAAAAGCTTGAGACTATGTAAGTCGTTTTTACAAAAAAAGCCCGCTTAAAGCGGGCTTTTTTATTGGGGAAATTGTATTTTTCCGATTTTGGCTTTGCTGCGGTAATCATGCTTTGTAATTGATGCTGCTGATATTTCAGGCAGGCAACGCTTTATTATTCTACAGTGAATTGCTGTGGTGCTGCGAAATTAAGCAGTTGGCATGGCAAATGCGCGTTTTTGGCAAATATAAGTTGCACTGAGCGCGTAAATAAGTAAGATATGCCTCCGCGACAGGGGTCATTAGCTCAGCTGGTAGAGCAGCGGACTTTTAATCCGTTGGTCGATGGTTCGAATCCATCATGACCCACCACTTGCCGATAGTTTTTCTCACTGCAAAACCCGTGTATAATGCGCCACCTTTTATTGTTGGATGGTCAGCATGAATCAAGCACTGCAGTTTAATGAACTTGAATATGTCTTCCCAAAAAAGCCGTTGCCATTAAGCGCTGACGACAAACAAGCTTATAAAGACCGGATCAAAAAATTACTGGTTGAACGTGATGCAGTTCTGGTCGCGCACTATTACACCGACCCGGAAATTCAGGCGCTGGCAGAGGAAACCGGTGGTTGTGTGTCAGACTCATTAGAAATGGCCCGTTTTGGTAATCAACATCCGGCAAAAACACTGATTGTAGCCGGCGTGAAGTTTATGGGCGAAACCGCCAAAATTCTGACCCCGGAAAAAACTATTTTAATGCCAACGCTCGAAGCCACCTGTTCTTTGGATTTAGGCTGTCCGGCTGAAGAGTTCTCTGCTTTTTGTGATGCGCACCCGGACCGTGTTGTGGTGGTGTATGCCAATACCTCAGCTGCGGTAAAAGCGCGCGCCGATTGGGTGGTGACTTCGTCCATCGCGCTGGATGTGATTGAACATTTGGACAGTGAAGGCAAAAAAATTCTGTGGGGCCCGGACAAACACTTAGGCGCTTATGTGCAAAAACAAACAGGTGCCGATATGTTGTTATGGCAGGGCGCCTGTATTGTGCATGACGAGTTTAAAGCCAATGCACTGATTGAGCTGAAAAAACAATATCCAGACGCTGCTGTGTTGGTGCATCCCGAGTCGCCTGCTGCTGTGGTGGATTTAGCCGACGCTGTGGGTTCCACCAGTCAGTTGATTAAAGCCAGCCAGACGATGGCCAACGACACTTTTATTGTCGCCACTGATAAAGGCATTTTTTATAAAATGCAGCAGGCGATGCCTGATAAAACCTTTATTGAAACGCCAACAGGTGGTAATGGCGCCACTTGCCGCAGCTGCGCGCATTGCCCCTGGATGGCGATGAATGGCTTAAAAGCTATAGAAGAGGCGTTGACGGACGCAAGCGGCCATGAAATTTTTGTCGACGCAGCACTTCGTGACAGAGCTTTGTTGCCGCTGGATAGGATGTTAAGTTTTGCCAAAAGCAACAGAGTTGCCGTGAAGGGCAACGCCTAAAGTTGCACAAATAGCGGCTTTGCTGAAAATTCCAGCGAAAAGCGGTGTAACAGCAATTTATTGTTGCGCCGGGCGCTGAATTTACCTAGTATAGCCGCGCTTGCTGTGGCAAGTCCCGGAGAGATGGCTGAGTGGCTGAAGGCGCACGCCTGGAAAGTGTGTTTAGGTTAACCCCTAACGAGGGTTCGAATCCCTCTCTCTCCGCCAATACCATAACCCCATGATTTTACTGGATATTTCCAAGTGACATCGTGGGGTTTTTTATTTTACCCCAACCCTCATCCACCAATGGGGGTACTATGCAGTCTTTTTCCTCTTGTTTATACCGAGTTCCTGCGTCAAAAAATTACTATTTTCGAGTCCGGTTTCGGGAGTTCGAGCGTTTAGCCAAACAGCCTCAGACAAACGATCACTTCGTTGCATCACTAAAAACATCTGATCCTGATGATGCACTTTTATTATCCCGTTACCTTATTACGCATCTAAAACGTATCGCTAGTAGCTATCCATTCCTAGTAGTTGATGTTGGAGTGGGGGGCATAACACATAACAGGGTTCCATTCAGGTCGTGGTTTAAAACACAATTTTTGCAGCTGTTAAGCTGCAGCTACACAGCTCTTCGACTCGAACGCCCAGGTGGTGGTGAGATTTCAACTGCACAGCTCAAACCTCAGCAGGTTGAACTCGATCCTCTGATCACACTACTTAATCAAATCCTCCACCAAACCAATCTACAGCAGCTCACGCCGCTTTCCGTTACCACGCCTCAGTTAGCATCAAAAAATCCCCCAAAACGAGCCGAGATGCGCCTGGAGCGCTGTGTTCAACAGTTTTATGACAGTAAATTCCGCGAGGTCGGTATGAGTGCGCAGCAGCAATACCGCACATCATTAGGTTTTCTTACTGAGGTGCTCGGGGCTGGATTTGATGTGCGGTTACTCACTCATTCACAATCGCAGATAGTAAAAAGCAGAATTCTCACTCTGACATCAGGCAGAAAGAATGTGGGCGGTACGGGCGGCCTGTTATCCGTCAAATCGGTGAATAAGTACCTGACAAACATGTCTACATTTTGTGATTGGCTTGTTGAACAACGTCAGCTACTCACAAAAAATCCGTTTACAGGGACCTTGCTGAAAATGGACTCTCGAACTCAGATGCGGCGAAGAGCTTTTGATGAGCGGGAGGTATCAGCCATTCTTTCCTATCAACCTCAGCACAAACTGGAAGCGATTGAATTTCGTGACGCAGCAAACTGGTTGCCGGCAATAGCGCTTTACTCAGGGATGCGATTGAATGAGATCGCAGGCCTTCAGTTACGTGATGTGCGAAATGAGAATGGCGTTTGGTTTTTTGACCTATCAAATCATCGATTAAAAACTGAAAACTCAAACCGCTACATTCCAATACATAGTGAGTTGATCCGACGAGGATTGCTGGATTATGTCGGACAAGTTCGCCTCAACGGCCATACTTCACTATTTCCAGATCTAACTTGCGGTCCTGATCGTCAGTCGAGGGACGGTATCGGCTCCAGCGTTGGAAAGTGGTTTAACAGGACATTATTGTCGCGGATAGGTATTGATAAAGATCTCGAAAAACGGAGATTTATCATGGTTGATTTTCACTGCTGCCGATACACAGTCGCCAGTCAATTCAAACTTCATGGCGTACCAGCTTATATAGCAAAACAGGTTCTGGGCCATGAGCTTGACGGAGACATCACATGGGGTGTCTATGCGGGGAATGTTTCAACGAAACTTGCTGCACTTCAGGCTGCTATCGAAGTGCTGAAATATGAGCTGTGAAAATCTTGCTTTAACATCCGTTCCCGCTATTTGCCTATGCAATAGGTTTTAACCCACTAAAGCCTATGTTCATAGGCCAGCTGCGCTGGTGGGCTTTTTGCGAGAGCAAAAAGGAGAGAAAAAGCCGGAAACAGGCTTGGATTCTTTGTGGGAGCCGCGTCGTGTATTGCCTTGAACTGAAGTATATGTTTACTGGAGAGTGAGATGAAATTCACATGTGTCATCACCGGAGCACAGGTTGCTCGCCTGGAAGTCTGGCAAAGAGATTTGGCAATGGATGCTATTCCTATCAAATCAGGCTCCGTACTACGTTTAATACTGAACCTATCAGATGAACACGGGGAGGCAGGGTACTGTCCTATCGACGTTTGTGTTGAGCAATCACGCATCGTGCCAATTAGAAGCGCAGTTGAACTGCCATATACGGAGTTTATCCTGGAAACTATAGAGGCTGATTATCTTCCCACAGAGGGCTGGTGGTTAGATGAGAATTCGGGCTGGCTGGTGTGCCCATCCGCAGGCAATATACCATCAGTAATATTTTACGTTCTGGTGAGATTCAATGAGTATGAAATAAAAAATCTTAGTTTTGTAGTATAATATTGAATAAGCATCCCCTTAGATTATATCATTTTTCTCGCTTGAAATTTATTTTTTTATTTTTTTTATTTTTCATGAAGTTTGTGAAATTTTGATCTCACCCGTAAATCCTCTGGTATTATCTTTTTGAATTAACGGTGAGGTGATTATGTATATCTTGAAAGAACTTCTGAACCCATCTATCTATCATGAAATAATGATTGCTCGCTTGATGCGGGAGAAGGTGAATTTTCATCAACTGTTCGCTAGTGAGTATTGGGAATCACTTCAAGATGCCAGAGCAAATGTCCTTTCAAATCGAGATTTATCGCGTTTTGTTGGCTATCAACCATCAGACGATGACGTGATGGTGCTTGAAAAAATACTGCATGTTTTCAAACTGTATTGTAACAATCAGTATTGTTTTGACCTTAAAGAAGATTTCTGGGGGAATGAAAGAATTCTTAGAAGTCGTCTTCAACGACTGTATGAAAACGAAAGCGACATTCAAAATGTCGTGATGTTGGTTTCAAAGCTCTATCAGGATAATATAAATGGCTCAGCTATGTAAAAATCACTTACTCTCAGCAGAAAATATTATCTGCATAGAAGAGGAGGTTCGTACTATGTGCTCCTTCTGTGAGTTCTCCGGTTATGGCGATGTCCCCCAGGAATACTGTGTTGGGATCAGGTATCGCAGTCAGTTTTTGTATTGCCAGAAGAATATTTCAAATGTCGAACTATCACGTTGTAGCGGCTTTGAATTGGCGGAAGATCTGAAGACTCAGGACAGATGAGGGTCCAATGAAGAACTTTGTTGCTGTGCGCACAGAGTACTCAAAGCGCCCCAAGGCATTGCCTAAGCTTGATCATGCCTACGCGCACCGTAACGGTTTTACAAATTCAGTCAATGTAATTTCCTCTTTGTCACACAACAACTTCGGTTGCTACCGTCATAACGCAACATCCTGTAGTGAAGCGTTCTTGATCGTTGAATTGATGCATCAAACTGCAATCAAAAAACGAGTTCGCAGTGATTTTAATGCACTTTTTGAGCATGTATTGATTTTTTCAGAGCCGCTTTATGCTCATTTGGAACGTGTAAATGGCTCTGAGCGTGTGAAGAATGCATTCACGCATCTGCTCGAACGTTATGCCGACCAAATAAAACATGAATTCGGTTTTGAACCGCTTGGTTTTGATATGCATTTAGATGAAGGTTTTGAGGATCCGCTCTCCGGTAAAGTGCGGCGAAATATTCATTTTCACGTTCAGTTCTATAACTACGATTTTAAAAAAGGTGTTGCACCTCTTCGCCACCTAATGACGAGAGGGCTGGGCATTGATGGGAAAACAAATCAGCTGAACCCTCATTTTTCGCGCTTTCAGGATATTGCCGCTGAAGTTTTTCAGAAAATTGGATTCCGTCGTGGGATCTCGAAAAATGTCACTGGCCGTGATCATCTTAGAAAAGAAGTCTTTGTTCTGCAGAAACTCCAGCACAACCAGCTTGCTTTGAAAGCGACAGAAGAAGAAAACAAGAAACTGGAAATGGAGTTACAACAAAGAAAAACTGAACTCGAACAGTTGAAGACATTCATCGGCCTCGCACGGCAAATCCGAGACAAGCTTATCGAAGATATAAACGAGTTAAACTCGGCACTGAAATCTGTTATCGCAGCGACTAAGCATGAAGCTCGTCGGCTCTTGAATTCCCTGATGCCTAAAATCACTGCAGTGGAAGAAAGGCAGCGAAAAAACTCGAACAATTGGCATAACAAAACAAAGTAAAATGTACTAGTTCGGACTTGATCTGACAGTTACCAGTTCTGTGCTGGTGTCTGTCGGATTAGATTCGAGTCAGATGGTTAACTTCATTTAATTCACCACTTCATTCAAAACGTTCATTACCTCATGTTGCAAGTTAATCGAACCGCCACTTTCACGGAAGGTACCACTTCGTCGGATTGGGGTTTTGTGCCAAAAGCCGACGAAGTCGATGTACATCTACAAATAGCAATATTCTGCTTTGGAACATTCAGATTGCCTAAGTGGCATATTTCGATACAATCAGGGAGTGATCATAGGGATAAGTGCGCGCATGAACAAAAAAACGCTAAGCGAAAGAGACATTTGCAGTAAGTTCATTACCCCCGCCATTCAAGCCGCAGGCTGGGATTTGCAAACGCAAGTTCGGGAAGAACTCACCTTTACCGCAGGGCGTGTCATTGTGCGTGGACGCTTGCATAGTCGGGGCGAAAAGCGCCGTGCTGACTACGTGTTATTCCACCAAAAGAACCAACCCATTGCCGTTATTGAAGCCAAAGATAACAACCACAGTGTTGGCAGCGGTATGCAGCAGGCATTGGCCTACGCCGAAGCCTTGGATGTATTGTTTGTCTTCTCATCCAATGGCGATGGTTTCTTGTTTCATGACAAGACGGGGTTAAGTGGCGCAACTGAATCTGAGTTAACCAACGACCAATTTCCATCACCTGCACAGCTGTGGCAGTGGTACTGCCAATATAAAGGCATCAGCGAAGCGGCAAAGCCGATAGTTGATACCCCGTATTACGACGACGGCACCGGACGTAGCCCGCGCTATTACCAAATGGTTGCTGTAAACCGCACGGTTGAAGCGGTTGCACAGGGCCAACAGCGCATTTTGCTGGTGATGGCCACCGGCACCGGTAAAACGTATACAGCATTTCAAATCATCTGGCGGCTGTGGAAATCCAAGCAGAAAAAACGCATTCTATTTTTAGCTGACCGTAATATCTTGGTCGACCAAACCAAAAACAACGACTTTAAGCCGTTTGGCGCGGCGATGACCAAAATCACTAATCGCACCGTCAATAAGGCCTTTGAGATTTACTTGTCGCTCTATCAGGCCATTACCGGGCCTGAAGAAGCCGACAAAATCTTCCGTGAATTCTCGCCAGACTTTTTTGATTTAATCATCATCGACGAATGCCATCGTGGCAGTGCTCGCGAAGACTCTGCCTGGCGCGAAATTCTGGAGTATTTCAAGTCCGCTACGCATGTCGGTTTAACCGCCACCCCGAAAGAAACTGAAGAAGTCAGCAATATTCATTATTTTGGCGAGCCGGTGTTCAGCTACTCGTTAAAGCAAGGTATTGATGACGGTTTCCTCGCGCCTTACAAAGTTATCCGGATGGACTTTGATATTGACCTGCAAGGCTGGCGGCCCACCAAAGGGCAAACCGATAAGCACGGCAATCTGATTGAAGACCGTATCTACAACCAAAAGGATATGGACCGTAATATCGTTTTTGATGAACGTACTTATCTGGTAGCGAAACAAATCACCGAATATCTGCAAAAGACTGGCGAATTTCAAAAGACCATCGTGTTTTGCGATGACATCGACCACGCCGAGCGCATGCGTCAGGCCTTGGTGAATTTAAACCCACAGCGCGTGAAAGAGAGTAATCGCTATGTGATGCGCATCACAGGCGATGATCAAGAGGGCAAAGCGCAGCTCGACAATTTCATTAACCCTGAAGAAAAGTACCCGGTGATTGCCACCACCAGTAAGTTAATGACCACCGGCGTCGATGCTAAAACCTGTAAGCTCGTGGTGCTGGACCAGCGCATTCAGTCGATGACCGAGTTTAAGCAAATCATCGGTCGTGGCACCCGCATTGATGAAGACTACGACAAGCTCTGGTTTACCATTATGGACTTCAAAAAAGCCACCGAACTTTTTGCCGACCCAGCCTTTGACGGTGATCCGGTTCAAATCTATCAACCAAAACCCGGGGATGACCCAGAGCCACCGGAGATTATCGGTGGTGATACGCCAAAACCTATTGGTGGGGATGGCTCTGATAATAGCGGCATTGAAGAACCCACACCACCATATCAGCCGCCCATTATTCTCGACCCGCCAGGCGAGCCCGCTAAAAAGTTCTACGTCAAAGGCGTACAGTTCACCGTCATTGGTAAACGGGTACAGCATTTAGGTCCAGATGGCAGGTTGATCACAGAATCACTGACCGACTTCACCCGTCAAACGGTGAAAAAACAATACGCAACATTGCAGGACTTCTTTAAACACTGGACAGCCGCTGAGCGTAAGCAACACATCATCCAGACTTTGGCCGAGCAAGGCGTGGTTTGGGAAGACTTGCACAGTGAAGTGAAGGCCAAGAACGGTGCGGATTTAGATGCCTTCGACCTTATTAGCCATTTGGTGTACGATCAGCCGCCGCTCACACGTCGAGAGCGGGCCAACAGCGTGAAAAAGCGCAATTACTTTACCAAATATCAAGGCGCGGCCCGTCAGGTGCTGGAATCCCTGCTTGATAAATATGCCGATACCGGCATTGAACATATCGAAGAAATGAAAATCCTGCTGTTACCGCCCTTTGATAAAATGGGCGCCCCCATGGAACTGCTGAATGCCTTTGGCGGCAAAGCCGCATACCAGCAAGCCGTGCAGGATTTAGAACAACAATTGTATTCAGACCAGCAATCCGCCTAAAGGCTGATGCTGGTTTTTGCCTGCAGCTTCCCCACATTCAGTGCTGCAGGCCACTAAACAGAGGTTTTCATGTCAATTAGCTCTACCATCAAATCCATTCAGGACATCATGCGTAAAGACGTGGGTGTCGACGGTGACGCGCAGCGCTTAAGTCAGCTTGTTTGGATGCTGTTCTTAAAAATCTACGATGACAAAGAACAAGAATGGGAGTTGATGCAGGACGACTATCAATCGCCTATTCCAGAAAAATACCGCTGGCGGACTTGGGCAGCAAACCCGGAAGGCATGACAGGTGATACGCTGAAAGACTTCGTCGATAACGATTTATTCCCAGCGCTGCAAACCTTAGTGCCAAAAGGCGAAGACGCCCGTGCTTTTGTCATTAAAAGCGTATTTGAAGATGCCTACAACTACATGAAATCTGGCCAGTTACTGCGCCAGGTCATCAACAAAATCCAGGAAGGTATCGACTTTAACAAAGCGCAAGAACGTCACCTGTTTGGCGATATGTACGAACAGCTGCTGCGTGATTTACAAAACGCCGGTAACGCGGGTGAGTTTTACACACCACGCCCCATCACCGAATTTATGGTGCGGATGGTTGACCCAAAACTGGACGACAGAGTACTAGACCCGGCTTGTGGTACCGGCGGCTTTTTAACCTGCACCATCGAGCACAAACGCGCCCGCTATGTAAAAACCGCAGAAGACGAACAAACGCTTCAGCAAAGCATCGCCGGTGTGGAGAAAAAACCATTGCCGCACATGCTGGCCACCACCAACATGATTTTGCACGGTATTGAAGTGCCGTTTAACATTCGCCATGACAACACGCTGGCCCGCCCGCTGATTAGCTGGGGCCCGCGTGAACGGGTGGATGTCATCGTCACTAACCCGCCATTTGGTGGTATGGAAGAAGACGGCATTGAAACCAACTTTCCAGCCGCCTTTCGCACCCGCGAAACCGCCGATTTGTTTATGGCGCTGATTATTCATTTACTCAAAGACGGTGGCCGCGCCGCCGTGGTGCTGCCAGATGGCTTTTTATTTGGCGAGGGCATGAAGTCGCGCTTAAAAGAAGACTTATTGACCAAGTGCAACCTGCACACCATCGTCCGTCTGCCTAATGGTGTATTTAACCCTTATACCGGCATCAAAACCAACCTGCTGTTTTTCACCAAAGGCAAAGCCACCGAGCAGATTTGGTTTTACGAGCACCAATACCCAGAAGGCGTCAAAAACTACAGCAAAACCCGGCCGATGAAAGTCGAAGAATTAGAGGGCTTAGCCGCCTGGTGGGGCAGTGAAAGCGATGGCTTTGCCAGCCGCACCGAACACGCTCAGGCCTGGAAAGTCAGTGTCGATGATATTCGCGCCCGCAACTTTAACCTCGACTGCAAAAATCCACATGTAGTGGCAACCCAAAGCCATTGCCCGGACGAATTATTGGCGCAATATCAACAGCAACAAGCCGACATCCAGCAACTACGTGACCAGCTTAAAGCCATTTTGGCAGCTGCACTGAGTGGCAAGGAGTAAGGCATGGCTGTTGATAAGCAAGTAGTTGATGCTGAACAGCTGATTGTCCAGCACTTAGACCTTTGGACCAGTGCGCAAACAGCTAAAAGCACTGCAGGCCGTGGCAGCAATAACAAGATTGAACTCACCGGCATTAAAAAGCTGCGTGAATTGATTTTAGAGCTGGCGGTACGTGGGAAATTGGTGCCGCAAGATCCGAATGATGAGCCCGCGAGTGAGCTGTTAAAAAAGATCATCGACCGACGAGAGGCTTTGGTTAAACGCGGTGATTTGAAGAAGAATAAGCAATTACTGCCTGTCGATGAAAGTGATAGATCTTTCAACATACCCTTAAATTGGTGTTGGAGTCGACTTGGCGAAATCTATGACGTCCGTGACGGAACCCACGACACACCTAAATATGTAGACAGCGGATATCCTCTTGTGACTAGTAAAAATCTGGTGTGTGATCAGATTGATTTCGAAAATGTAAATTTTATATCCGGAGAAGATCATTCAAAAATATCTGAGAGGTCATCAGTAGCTAAGGGTGATGTTCTGATGGCCATGATTGGCACAATTGGCAATCCAGTTGTTGTAAAGACAGACCGACAGTTCAGCATAAAAAATGTCGCTCTATTTAAATGCATATCGGGAATTAAGTTGAGTGGTGAATTCCTTTTAACTTTTTTAAAGTTCGCGACTGTTCATTTAAAAGAGCAATCGGCAGGAGGCGTGCAGGCGTTTGTTTCATTGAACATGCTGCGTAATTTCCCAATAGCCCTCCCTCCTCTAGAAGAGCAATTTAGAATTGCTGACAAAGTCGAAGAGCTGATGGCACTTTGCGATCAACTAGAACAACAAAGCTACCAAAGCATCGACGCCCATAACCAGCTGGTGGATACCTTGTTACAAACCTTGGTAGATAGCGCCAACGCCGGCGAATTGGCCAGCAACTGGCAGCGCTTATCCGAGCATTTCGACACGCTATTCACCACCGAATACAGCATCGACGCCTTAAAGCAAACCATCCTGCAACTCGCAGTCATGGGCAAACTCGTCAAACAAGACCCAACCGACGAGCCAGCCAGCGAACTCCTAAAACGCATCGCCAAAGAAAAAGAAGCCCTCGTCAAAGCAGGCAAAATCAAAAAACAAAAACCACTCCCCCCAATCACGGACGCCGAAAAACCGTTTGAACTGCCGAATGGGTGGGAATGGTGCAGGTTAGATGAGCTTTCTTTAGGTTCTGAAGCTGGTTGGAGTCCACAATGTGAAAATTATCCACGTGAGTCAGGAAAGTGGGGAGTGCTTAAGGTTAGTGCTGTGACATGGGGGGCGTACAATGAAACTGAAAATAAAGCTCTTCCAATTCATTTGGAACCAAAGGTTGAATTTGAAGTAAAGCCCTTCGACTTTTTGATTTCCCGTGCTAACACCGCAGAATTAGTTGCTCGTGCTGTAGTGGTACCTGCTGATGCTCAATCTAAATTAATGCTCAGTGATAAAATTATACGTTTTAGGTTTACTGAGCATATTGCTGTTAATTACGTAAACCTTGTAAACAACTCACTCCTCTCGAGGCACTATTATGCTCAAGTCGCGGGTGGTACAAGCAGCTCAATGAAAAATGTATCCAGGATTCAAATCCAACATTTGCTCATCCCATTGCCACCGCAGTCAGAGCAGTTGAGAATCCTAGCAAAAGTTAATGATGTTCAGGTTATATGTCAGGAATTGCTCAAAAAGCTTGAGCAATTCCAAAACAAACAAGTGGAAATAGCATCAGCCTTGGCGGAACAGGGAATGATTTAAAAAGTATCAATTACAAGGATTGATGGTATGAAAGAAGTTTCGTTTTTTTTATCCGATTTTAAGCAATTAGATGCGAATGGATTGCCGCCTAGGATCGATATTGACTCTCAAACAAATGAGTTCGCATCTTCAGCATTGAATCGCTTTCTCAATCAACTTGTTGATGCGGAAAATCTTGTAGTCCTTGCAGGCTCTGGCACTTCGCTAACCTTTAATAGGCAAGGCCTACCAAAGGTTGCGCCCAGTATGGCCGACCTTTGGGCATCTTGTCGTAATTTAGATGTAGCCAGATTTGATGAAGTGTTACGCTCGGTAAAATATGATGATGTTGCTGGGACTTGGCAAGACGGATTGCAAAGGCAAGATATTGAACTATTGCTTTCCCTGTGTGATTCGTATCTACCACTTAAAAATTTAAGTTCAACACGCCATCGTAAAGTTTCAGAGTTTTTAATTGCCGCAAAACAAAACATCATCAAAGAGACGAGTTTTGTCGACCGGGTCCCCCATGATTCATGGCCTGCACACAATCGCTTTATTAGCGTGCTTGGCAAGCGGTCACCAAAGCAAAAACGTTTAAAGGTATTCACTACTAATTACGACTTGGCCTTTGAAGTTGCTGCATCAAATACCGGCATGATTGTCATTGATGGCTTTGAGTTCTCTCAACCGCATCGTTTTAACCCTGCTTGGTTTCACTACGACATTGTGAACAGAACGCAAGCCTCAGAGAAGGGCGGTGCGTACCTGCCCAATATCATTCACCTGTACAAAGTGCATGGTTCAATTGATTGGGTCAGAACTACGGCAGGGGTATACAAGCAAACGGGTGCGGATAAAACTTCTGGGGAGCCGGTGTTTATTTACCCAAGCAGTACCAAGTACCAAAGTTCTTACGATTCCCCCTATTTGGATATGATGGCCGCTTTCCTAGAAGCTGTGCAAAAGCCCAAAACTGCGCTGTTATGCATTGGGTTTGGGTTCAACGACAAACATCTCAACAATGCGATTACCATGGCGTTGCGAACCAATTCCGAGATTATGGTGATGGCAGCAACCAAAGATCCGTTTAACCCTCAAGGTGCATTCAATCCAGAAATTCGCTCTCAGTTCATGAATGCCATCACTGCAGGCGATTCCAGGTTAGCGATTGTCGATTGTACTTTTGACACCTTTGTTAGCTTATTGCCGGACAGGCATAAACCTAGCCCAGAAGAAACATTGCTCAATATGTTTGAGCAGGTAATTGCTAGGGGGAACCAGCCATGAGCACAGGCTGGTTTTCACCTCACGACACAAAACGCCGCGTAGGTAGCTTGCTGGATGTGTCGGCCACTGAAGCCAAAATAAACCTCACCAAAGCAGGGACTGGCGATCACACATGGATCTTGGGAACACGTTTACCAGTTGGCGAAGTAAACGAGTTTGTGTTTATCGATTGTGGGCAACTGTCAATTCTGGCGCGTGTGGTCAAGGTATGGCTGGAAAGTGGTGAAAGACTGAGTGTTGACGGTTTTGATGACAGTAAACCCAGTAACAACCCTATTGGATTGGTGCAGTTGTTGGTAAGCGTGGATGTTGAAACCGGTTATAACTTCAAAGGGGTTAAGCAGTATCCAAAACTTGGCGCGCAAGTTTACGCAGCTCACCCGAAGTTGGTGTCAATTCTGGCCGAAGGCACACTGAATTCTAGAGAAGATGAGTTGCAGCTTCCTATAGCTGAAATGCCCCATGATTCGTCAGTGACCATCCATGTTACACCTGAAAAGCTGTTTGCCAGGCACTGCGCCGTGTTGGGTTCTACTGGTGGTGGTAAAAGTTTTACCATGGCGAACCTGATTGAAAACGTGCATCAGGCTGGTGGTAAAGTACTTCTGTTGGACCCAACAGGTGAGTTTTCTGCTCTGCCTTGCACTAGTTTTTATGTTGGAGAGCATCCGAATGGTAATGCAACCAACAAGGTGACATATCCACACTGGATGTTTACTGATTCAGATATTCGAGCTTTGTTAAGACCGTCAGCACAGAGCCAAGCGCCGAAACTGGATGCAGCAATTCAAAGTTTAAGAGTGGTTACCCAGTATCATCAAACGCCCAATCATGGTTTAAGCATAAACACTTCTTCATATACCTTTCAAAAATCTGGTCAGCAAAAGGCTAGTTTTGAAAATGCGGTGAGGAGTATCAGTAGTATTGAAAGCCAAATTCCGTGGTCTTTTACCTCGCTTGCTTCACAGATCATTGAGGAATGTGTTTGGCCGAACGGCGGTACAAACCAAGCTCCTCGACCTGATCTTTGGGGCGGAAGAGCAGACAATGACGTAGGTCATTGTATGAATTTGATTTCGAGAATTCAGGCAATGGCCAGCAATCAACATTTAAAATGGATGATTGATTGTGATAGAACACTTCTGACCATTCCTGCGTTAATGGACCAATTCTGTGCTATTAACTCCCGGCAGATAATCCGCCTCGACCTATCAGCCATTCCGTTCGAAGCAAATGCCAGAGAGATTCTTGTAAATGCAATTGGCAGAAAATTACTAGCGTGTGCACGTATCGGCACTATTCATCACGGCCAACCATTGCTGGTATTCATCGATGAAGCCCACCAATTTTTAAACAAACAGATTGGTGATGAATCCTCGCGTTTTGCACTTGATGCTTTTGGGAATATCGCCAAAGAAGGACGAAAGTACGGCTTAAATGTAGTGATTGCCACCCAGCGTCCGAGGGACATCCCGGAGGATGTGCTCAGTCAAATCGGCACATTGATTGTCCACCGATTAACCAACGAGAAAGACCAAGAAGTGGTCAAAAAGGCGGTAGGCTCCATTGACCATCGTTCGGCGTCATTTTTGCCGGTTTTGGGACAGGGGGAAGCCCTGTTATTGGGCGTCGATTTTCCGTTCCCAATGACGGTTAAAATCAAAACTCCAACGGCTAAACCTGAATCTCGCAGTGCATCGTTCTCGACCGTTTGGCGACGTGTGATATGAAAGTACGTTAAATTCAGATGTCATCAAAAATCTTGAAGAAAAGAAATCTATGACAACGACAACATACAACCTTTACTGTGATGAATCCTGTCACCTAGAGAATGACAACCAAACTGCCATGGTTTTAGGGGCGGTTTGGTGTCCTGATGAAAAACGCACAGAAATTGCGACAAGGATCCGGGAAATAAAGCAAAAGCATGGGCTTGCTGCTGATTTTGAAATTAAATGGACCAAAGTAAGCCCAGGGAAGCAAGAATTTTATCTGGATTTAGTCGACTACTTCTTTGATGACGATGACCTGCATTTTCGCGCTGTGGTGGTTCCCGATAAGGCGCTGTTAAACCACGCGCAATTTGGTCAGAACCATGACGACTGGTACTACAAAATGTACTTTACCTTATTGAAAGTAGTATTCGAACCAACTTGTCAGTATCGGGTGTATATCGATATTAAAGATACACTTGGGCATGAAAAGGTTGCAAAGTTGCACGATGTGTTATGCCACAACGCTTACGATTTCTCGCGCAAAATGATCCAGCGTGTGCAACGAGTGCAATCTCACGAGGTGGAACAGCTGCAATTAGCAGACCTTCTGATTGGAGCACTCTCTTATTTACATCGTGGCTTATCAACTAATTCGGCCAAGCTTGCGCTAATTGAACGGATAAAAAACCGCAGTGGCTATAAGTTAACTTTGAATACAATGCTACGTGAGAACAAGTTTAACCTGATGATTTGGCAAGGAAGCGGAGCATCTTCATGACATTAAATTGGCTACCATCCTTATTGCTTATGGAAGATTATGGAGGTAATTGGGAACGCTATTTTGCGGCAGTGTATGCAGTATTTGCTGCTGATTTTGTTGATAGTAAACCGATGTTCCAAGGGAGACGTTTGGGGTTAAAACGTCATCCAGAGTATGATGGCAAATCAGCGACTTTTTGGCATATGATCAGCACTGGAATGGATGAAGCTGAACGTATTCCGGACATACGCAGGTGTGAACGGATGCGCTGGCCAAAGCCAATTATAGAGAACGACCAATCGCCAGATTTAAAAATCTGGACAGAAAAACGCGGTTCAAACAATAGAGTGCATTTGTGGTGCGAGGCCGAAGGTTATCTGGTTGTACTGGATGACAGAATTGATTATCTGTTGCCATGGACTGCTTATTTTGTCGAGCAACAACATGAGCGTAATAAACTCAACAAACGCTGGTTGCGTTCGCAAAATTAATGCTGGATGACGGACTATTTGGTGGGATTTAAGCTGGCCGCGCCCCCCGAAAGGGACGGGGCCGTAACTCCTTCTACGCATGGTAGATGAGATGCGTGAATAATAGAGATTCAGTACTGCTTTTACAAGTTTTACTTGAATTACGGGGCTGGATTTTAAAAAGGCTCAAAGTAAACTTTGGTCTACGATAAGGATATCGTATGTCTGACTTTCAAGACGCTATTCAACAAAGTGACCAGTTCAGCTGAGCAGAAAGGCATAGACTGCTCGATCATCTTTAGCCTAAATCGCTGCGTACAGGTACGACTTTACTGTTCCAAGGCAGATGCACAGGTATTCACTAGGTAGGAACTACTGGAATGGACCGCAGTAAACGCTGTAAGAATATATAGAAGAACATTTCGTTTTTTAATTTTTACTGTAAATACAGCAGTTACAGTAGCCTGGCCACGGCCAACCCTTACGGTATTGATATGATGGGGTGAATGTCCTTGGTTTGTGACCAGAATTTTAAATTTGAGGATAAGCAATGCCTGCCATTACTGCCGAAAGAGATGTTTTTCCGGTGACCTACGATCAGTTAATGAATCCGCTTCTGCGTGCGTTAGCCCGACTGGGTGGCTCAGCATCAAATTCAGAATTGCTCGATCAAGTTATTAAATAAGAGGGTATCGCTGACGACGTGGCGGCAGTACTCCATAGGCCAGACAGAGGAAATCAAACGGAGATTGGTTATCGGCTAGCCTGGGCTCGCACCTACCTGAAAAAAGCAGGTTATATCATTAACTCCAGTAATCGCAGTAATCTCAGTAATCGCAAGAGGTGAGCTTTACCCCGTTACAGTAATTATTCAGGTTACTGCAGCATAGAGGGGGGCTGTTTTGATCGAAATTAGGGTGGGATATCTGTGTTAGTCGTTTCTACAAAGACATTGGAAATGAAATGTATCTGTTAGAAGAGTAAAACGCAGCTTGGTGTTGCTCTACATCCAGGCTCGTTTTTTTATTCAGATAGAAACAACAGATTTTGTTGATCCTACTGTGAGTCGGCATCCGCTAACTGAACAAGTTTGTTCTCTAGTATCAGAAAACCTTCGTCAATTGCCTGTTGAACCATTATTTTGGCAATGTCCCGTTCTTCTTGCTGATAAGCTCGAATGTGCTTATTACTCGCTATCAGCTTATTAGCCAACACTGCAACTGATAATTTTTTACCTGCAGCGTGCTTTTTAATGGTTTCCAGTGCTGATTGGAACAAAAAGTTTCTGCTTTTGCCGGATTTTACTTCCTGAATTGAAGCGAGGCTGCGTAAAAACAACTTAGCCGCATAAAGCACCTCTGCTTCGGTGATGACCAGCGTCTCGGCAGCCAGTAACGAACTCACCCGGAATACATGCTCAGCCCCTCTGGCGTAGATTGCGCCAAATTCTCGATGATTCCGATTACTTTCAAAATATTGGATGAACTCGCCAACCAATTCTGCTGCCTCGGCAGACATTTCAATCGCCCCATTATTGCTAATGCAGGCTTTGAAACGTTGAACTAACGAATCCGTTGGACCATTCAGATCTTTATTGGGATTCAGATCGTCCCGATATTCAGCTACACGCATGAAAATTGGGCGTCCCATCAGCCCCGAATCTACATTTTGCGTATTGACAATAAAGTCTGTGTTGATCGGCGTTGAATAACCAACGTACGCAAAATAAGGGTTTTGCCAATCATTCCTGCTCAGTTTCTTCTCTGACTCTATCAGACGTGAAAGCATGGCCTTGTCAGTTGGGATCAGAGATTTATCTTTCTGTAGGCTTGCAATTAATGCTCGCAGACTATCGATAAGTTCTCGTCGGGTTTTAAATGGAAACTTTGCAACATTGGCGGTCATCATCGACATCATTGTATCTAATGCACCAAAATCTGTGCCGAATGTGGCTGCCTTAAAAAGTTGGTGGCATTCGTCGACAATTAATACCGGAGTTTGATTGTAAGCGAGAGCTTCATGAACTTGTTTGCCTGATGTTACCGACGCTACGATCACGTCGTTCAGTGAGATTGCATCAAAGAGTTTTTGCTGGAAAGCTTGATGGCGTTCTTTTCCGCAAGCCGATAAAGCTGCCACGATGGAAAAAAAGCTAGATTTCATTCCTTCGTAGAGACCTTGCTTGGATCTTGTTATGGCCAATACATTTAACGCGGCGATAATGCGCGGTTCTTCCAAGATTCGCATCTCGTATCGAGCTAGCTCACTACAGAAGGCGCCTGCCAATCCTGGAGCAGAGCACAGATCGACACAATCAAGTAATTTTTGGAGCTTACCTGGCAATGGAAAAACGACATCGTTAAGTTGATACTGAAAACCCTGCTTCAAGCTTTTGTTTGTTAATGGAGCCGTCAGAGCATCGAATTCATCTTCTTCCGAAGCTTGATCAGTATTTACTGGGTCATTTGCGACCAAACAAGCTGTGTTGTTGACTAGTTCTTTTGGCACCTCCGCGATTTCCGTTGGTTTGGGTGTTGCTGTTAACAGCTTTTGCAGAGCATCAAATATGTTCATCATCAATAGTCCTTATCGATTCGGTTTAGTTGTTTACGGTTGCAAACGTGGTAAATGCTAAATTGAAGCCATCAAGCTGTGAAATATCTTTTTGGACTTTCTCTTTTTTGTCTTGATAATGTATATGTGATTGATTTTTTTATTTTTTGTTTAGAGGGTAATATTTAATTGCATATTCCAAAATGGAATATGCAATTGTGGTGTAATATTTAATCGGAATAAGTGAGGCACAACCCTTCGAGGAAACGTGGAAGAGAGCGCTAGCAAGACGGCCAAGAATCGCACCCAACCAAAACTCCCGTAAAAAACTTTTTTGAATTTTGATGGTTAGCGTACTTGCTTGTTTAGCGAACTGGACTGTGAAGTTGGAACTATTTGCATGCTGAGAGACTTGAGCTGACATAGTTGCAAGAGGCTTGGTTTGTGCGTCCTTCCAAATTCGACAACGCCGAATATGCAGAATGACATACCTTTAAAAACTAAGTGAATTTCATAACATTCCTCCCTCGGATTCGAATTCTGTTCAATACAAATGCTGCAAGATCTTATTCCCTAGGTGTCGGTTTTTTATGAAGTTATAAGACATAATTCTAAATTAGAATACGATTTGAATTAGTTAGAAGCACTGGATGCTATTCATGCGGCTGAGAAGTTCTGGTCATCACATATATCGAACAATGACATTCTCAAGATTTTGATTAATATGGATATTTTTTCATATTTAAACAAGGTTTCTCAACCTAAAAGTTGGTTGATTGTGGTGTAATATTAATCCATTAAATTGATTAATAAATTCTTTGTTGACATAAATATGGATTAGTTTAAGCTGTGGACTGTGCATCTATACAGTGAATCAGCTGGGGGGGAGATGATGGCAAACTGTAAACTTTCCGTGCAAATCTCAGAAGTGATGGGCGATTCGAGACGTAAAAGCCCGAACATATTCCCTCAAAATGAAATGAACGTATTTGAGTTGAAAAGTCGACTGCACCAATTTCTGCTGAATAAATTTCACGAATACTCCGAGAGTTGTCGAGCGATGTTAATGTCCGGTATTTTTATCGGCACGGATATCACAAAACTCAAAACAGTACCGGATTGTGTATTCGCTGATATCTATGGTGATTCAGCAGCGAATTTTGATCGCCATGTCTCCTTGCATAAACACGAACTGAAACAGTTTTTGGATGGAGCTGCACTCTTAAATATTGATCTGAGAGTTTTGGCTGCTGATGCCCAGATGTTAAACCGGCTGATTTCTGATTTAAAACGTCAGTTTCGCGACTTTGCAAAGTACGACAAAAATGCCATCAGCCCAAATGGTGAATTACCCAGAACCGCAGTCATTGGGGACACTCCAGTGCTCTTGCAATTGCACTCGTTTTCAAATTTCGCGCGCAGGATTGAGCGCGAATTCGATGCGAAAAAATGTCCCCATCTCAGAATTCCTCAGATCGCAGAGGATTTTCTGTTCGACAAACGAGGGCTAGATCAGAAAACGCTCTCGAAATATGCCCAGTTCATTAACCGATTTAAGCAACTCTTGGGAGAGAATCGGCTCATTACTGAGTTTTTGGATGAGCCGAAACTGGGTGACCAACCACTGGCGATCAAATTTCGTGATCAGTTATCCAAGATGAAAACAGGGCGGCGTATGACGGAGAAAATGC
The DNA here is from genome assembly GCA_003543135.1 of Rheinheimera sp. Taxonomy (GTDB): domain Bacteria; phylum Pseudomonadota; class Gammaproteobacteria; order Enterobacterales; family Alteromonadaceae; genus Pararheinheimera. The sequence goes on along the minus strand of DPJG01000025.1, from coordinate 511 downwards.
AGCCCTCAACAGTTAATCAATACGTTGGTTTTTTTCATTCGCTACTGGAATGGGCGCGTGAAACAGGTCGGGTTAATTTCCAAAAAAATCCTTTTTCTGGTCTCATGTTGGATATCGGAGTGTCTAAGCAAGTTGTTCGCCGACAATTTTCTGCCCCAGAAATAAGATCGATTTTTAGTTATCGTCCAGCCCATGTTTTAGAGGCTCGAGGTTATCCAGATGCCGCTTATTGGCTCCCCAAAATAATGGCACTGATGCTCATGAGACCAAGCGAGATCGCAGATCTGAAACTTAGGGATATTCGCAGACAGGACGACCTCATTTATGTGAGCTTGTCTGAAGTTGATACAAAAAATCACAGCAGCAAACGGGTAGTTCCCGTCCATAAACAACTGATAACGCTTGGCTTTCTGGACTACATAGAACGTTGCGTTCGTTTAGGAAATGTATATTTGTTTGAAGAGCTACAATTGGTCGACAAGCAAGATGCGTATTTCGGGGTCATCCGGAC